>NZ_LQPM01000019.1 GCF_002101815.1 Mycobacterium paraense
CCACTCCAGCCGGCACCAGCGATGTTCATCGACGACGCCCACATCTTGCGAGCCTCGTCCTCAACGGTCTGAGCGTGCACCTCGAAACGGCCCGCCATCGCCCGCATCTCGTGCGGATCGGTCATAAATCGTGTTGCCATTTTGGCTCCTTACCTCACTTGGTTGATGTTGTTCTGTCGGTGGCCGGTTAGCTTGTGCGGCAAGCCAGCACACCTCGAGTCAATGGATTTATCCCTGCCGTCATACGTTGGCCGACGTGTTTCCGTTGGTCGGCACGTATATGACCGCCGCCTGATATCCGGGCGGTGCGTGCCCGTTGGTCGGAAACGTTGCGGGCACAGGGTATTTCGCCGCCGGCGGCGGGGCCGTCGGGAGTTCCGTCTCGGAAGAGTATCCGGCGGCCGGCGGACGCGATACGAATCTGAGGCGCGGCCCGTACTTCGCGGCGGCGACGACCGCGCCGGCTCCGGCGCCCGCCGCTGCGGCTCGGCCGAGCCCCCCGAATGGCACCGGGAAACCGAGTCCGGCCGCAACTTCGTCGCCCGCCAGCGGCACCGCCGCCGAGGGCGTCATCGACAGATTGCCAAGGATCCCCGCCGGCGCGCCCGCCGCCGCGAGCCCCCAACTCTGAGGCACCGCCAGCCCGCCAACCGATGTCGCCGCGCCCAGGCCCGCGAAGCCGCCTAGGCCCGGAATACCGCCCAAGCCTCCGCCAATCGGCCCCAGTGCAGCCCCGGCTCCCGCCGCCCCCGCCGCGCCGGCCGCGTTGCCCGCGGCTGCCGATGCGAAGCCGATGTTCATCGGGCCACCGATGAGGGGACCGAACGTGGTGCCCAACATCGTGGACATCACCGACAAGCCCATCCACCCCGGCATCGCGCCGTAGGAGGTGATCAGGCCGGACGCGATGCCGCCGACGGATAACCCGTTGGAGGACAACAGGGTTCCGAAGGGGCCGGTCACGGTGGAGCCCGCCGAGGAAGTTCCGCCCAACGCGGAGGCCAACGGCGATGCGAGGCTGTTGAGCGCCCCGGTTATCGTCGAGGTCAACTGTGACAGGGCCTGCTGCACACCTGTGCCGGTCGATGCGCCGGCCGTCTGAGCGCCCGCGGCCCCCTGAGCAGCCAGCCCGGCCAGGTTGGTGGTCTCCGGCGCCGGGGTGAACGGCGTCACCGGCGCGGTGGCCGCCGCCGAACCCGCGGCGTAGCCGTACATCGCCGCGGCGTCCTGCGCCCACATTTCCGCGTATTGAGCCTCGGTGGCCGCGATCGCCGGCGTGTTCTGACCGAAGAAGTTGGTTGCGATCAACATCATCAGTAGCGCGCGGTTGGCCGCGATCTCCGGCGGCGGCACCGTCGCCGCGAACGCCGCCGCATAGGCGGCCGCCGCCGCTTGAGCCTGGGCGGCAGCCAGCTCAGCCTGCCCGGCGGTCGCGTTCATCCACGCGACGTAGGGTGCGGCCGCGGCAGCCATGGCCATTGACGACGGCCCGAGCCACGGCCCGCCGGTGAGGGCCGAAATCACTACCTCGTACCCGGACGCCCCGGCACGCAGATCGGCGGCCAGCCCGTCCCAGCCGGCTGCGGCGGCCAGCATCGACCCAGCGCCCGGGCCGGCATACATTCGCCCGGAGTTGATTTCCGGCGGTAGCGCCCCGTAGTCCATGGTGGCACCTCGGCGAAGGTCAGAGGACCGCGGCCGCGTTGGCGGCCTCGGTCGCCGCGTACGAACCGGCGCTGGTCGCCAAGGTGCTGACGAACAGCTCACGAATGGCGGTGGCCTGGGCGCTCACCTCTTGGTACAAGGCACCGTGCGCGGCGAAGTGCGCCGCCGTCAGGGCCGACACTTCGTCGGCAGCTGCGGGGACCACCCCGGTCGTCGGGGCGGCCGCCGCCGCATCCCCGGCGGCTACAGCAGCGCCGATGCTTTGTAGTTCTCCCGCCGCGGATGCCAACATCGCCGGCAGCGTGGTCACAAAAGACATGTGCTCCTCCTAAAGGAAGCGGGCCGAGCCATCGGCCGGCCGCAGTGACTGCGGCGCCTGGGTGCGACCTCGGGATACCAGCTATGTACCTTAATCCGCAGAATACGTACTAATGGAAGCACTCGTGGCCGAATTGGTCAACTTACGGTATTTGTTCGTAGGTAAGGCATCCCCGCCTGCCCGCGCAGAGGCTCTCGAACGGACCCCACCCAGCGAAGGCCGGCGGAAACAACGCCACGTTCGGCACGGCCCGCAAAGTCATGGACAAGGCACGGAAGGGACCCGGCGATCGGAAACACAGCTTGAACGGCGCGGCAAGCGCGTCGCCAAAATCCCCTGGGAGCGCGGCGCCGGTCCGGAACATCCGTGGGCTCGAGCGCGACGTCAATTCCGGTAGCGCCGCCGGGAAAGAGGTGCGCGGTTACCGCGGCACCCAGGTCCCGGTCGGCGTCGTCGTAGCTGCCTGGACGCGCAACCGTCCAAATCGGCGATTCATCGCTCGTCCATCCACAGCCGCTCCGTCAAATTGTCGAACGTCACCAGCACGACCGGATCGGCCTGCCGCAACATCGCCGTCCTGCTCATCCTGGCCCGGACGGTCCAACCCTCACAGTGGCGCAGCTCCACAACCAGATTCGCGACTGCATCGACGCCAGAAAGCGCGCATAAAACGGCCGGCACGGTGTGGAACATCTCTGGAAACGCCGACCCGGCCAACCCCTCCAGCTCGTAACCGACCATCTCGGCGAACGCGGGATTGGCGAACAAGATGATGCCGTCCCGCGCCATGGCGAGCGAAGGGACCGGCAGGCGCTCCAACACCACCACCGCCGGCAACCGTCTCAAGACGTCCATCGGCGAATCACCGGGCCCTCCCCCGCGCCGCCGCTCAACCGGGCCGCCGGCGTCCATCCGTGCGCCGTCGCGCGGTTGGTACGGCGGGCTCGCAGAGGGTGGAGGCGCATTCGACTGAGGTCGCACGCACGTCGACACATCCGGTTGTCTGGTCACGACCGACATGTGCTCCTCCTTCTAGAAGCAAGCCGACCTAAGGGCGGGCGTGTCACCGCGGCGCCTAGGTGCAATCGCGTGATACCGTCGATGCACCTGACCTGCCAAATCACATACCATTTGGCTTGGTAGCGGCCAAGTTATCACACTTTGAGTCTTCCCGCGCTGCTAAAGTGTGAATTACAGTCACAGGACGCAGCTCTAGATGAGACCGGGCCAAACCCACGGAAAACTTCGACGGACACGGCGCCGCCCGCAGGCGGGTCTGCGCACTCTGCGTGCCATCGCCGTTCTCCGAGGGTCTGACCAGATCGCGGAACTGCGTTACCACGCGGCGATGGCAGGTCGCGCGGCAACCGGGACGAGACAGGCGGCGCAATGACTGAGGACGGCGACCGGCGAGCCGACGTGACACGTCAGCGAATCATCGCCGCCGCGTCACGCCAATTCGCCCACCGCCCGTACAGCGTGGTCAGCCTCGACGACATCCTGGCAGAGGCCGAACTCACCAAAGGGGCAATGTATTTTCACTTCTCCTCGAAGCAAGCACTGGCCTTAGCGATCATCGACGACCTCACCGAGATGAGCCGTTCAGCGGTCGTCGAGTTGCTTGACCGCAAGATGTCGGGACTCGAGACCCTGATCGAATTCGTCTTCGTCCGCGCCGTTCAAGACACCCAACACGACGCGGCGCGCGCCGGCGTCCGACTGCTCGACACGCTCGACAATCCAACCTCCTTGCCTCCCACGGTGTGGCAATCATGGATCGAGTTCGTCAGCTCTCTCATCGAAAGAGCAGCCGCGGAGGGCGATGTCATCCAGGACCACGATCCCGAAGACATCGCCAAAATGTTGGTGGCACTGTGGGTGGGTATCCGCCGAACCAGTAACCTCGATCAACCCGGGGACTACCTCGACCTCCTGCAGAGAATATGGATTCTGGCGCTGCCCAGCTTCGCCAATCCCGCTCGAATCGACTACTTCACCAAATTCATTCAGAGACGCCACGCACTCGCGTGAGAAGCTCTCTGCCAACGCAACTCTCACACCGACTTCACGCCGCCTCGCCTGCCCTCTAGCCACCGCTGTCCGCCGACGGACAGCGATACAGGTACCGATCGCCCGTGAGGCAGCTCCACGGCTTTGCGGCCGCAGGATCGCGTGACGTGCCAGCAACTGTCGCCGACGCGTCCAGGCGTAGTCGCCGGAGTTTGCTGCGGTAAGGGCGAGAAGTGTGCTCGAGGTCATGGCGTGGACGCTTCGACACCGCGCCGGGCGGGTCTGCACACCTGTCATGTCACCGCGGCCTATCATCGTAGGCACCGACACGGCGGCGCTGTGGTCTTGGGGTGACGAGATGGTCCACTATGCTGCGATCGCGACAAGACAGGCGGGTATATGACTGAGGATGGCGAACGACGGCCAGACACCACACGCGATCGACTCATCGCCGCCGCCGCGCGCCAGTTCGCCCATCATCCCTACAGCGCGGTCAGCCTCGACGACATCCTGGCCGAAGCTGAACTCACCAAAGGTGCGATGTACTTCCACTTCTCGTCGAAGCAGGCACTGGCCATAAAGATCATTGACGACCTCACCGAGATGAGCCGTACAGCAGTCGCCGAGCTGGTCGACCGCAACATGTCGGGACTAGAGACCCTGATCGAATTCGTCTTCGTCCGCGCCGTTCACGACACTCAATACGACGTCGCCCGGGCCGGCGTCCGACTGCTCGACGCCCTGGAAAACGTGAGCCCCCTGCCCCGCGCACTGTGGAAATCACGGAAGGAATTCGTCAGCGGCCTCATCAAGAAAGCAGCCGCAGAGGGTGACATCGTCGCCCACCAGGATCCCGAAGACATCGCCAACATGTTGGTAGCGCTGTGGGTGGGTATTCGCCGGACCAGCAACCTGGACAAACCCGTCGACTACCTCGACAACTTCAACAAAGCGTGGATGCTGTCACTACCCAGCTTCACCAATCCCGATCGGATCGACTACTTCACCTCGTTTATGAAGCGCCGCCACGCACTCGCGGTGAAAAGAGTTTCGACGGAGGAAATATCGTTTGACCTCCACGTCGCCGCCTCGGCGCACGCCGACGCGTAGCAGTCAGGCGAGGGCGGCCGATGCCGCCACCTTGCGCGTCGAGCACGACGCGTCGGGTGCCGTTGGCGGGTAGCACGCCGGCGGCGCCGATCAGTCGCAGTGCAATGCGACAACCGGATCGTCTGGCGGACGCTGCCCGGCACCGGCGTTGCAGCGCGGGCAGCGAAGCCGACCAGCCCCCATGGCCACGGCCGCGTTCACCAGGTGGCCACCAACGGTTAGCCAGCCGGATAGTTAGCCCAGCGCAGAGCCGGACAAGCCGGCCGGCAACGCTGGGATCATCCTCTACGACCTCGCAAACGGTTGCTGAGCCTCGCCCGTCGAGCATGAGCTAGCTGTACTCGGCCAGGACGTTGGTAGCAGGCGTGTCGGCTTGGTGTGAGGAGGACCCCGGGGGCGAGCCCATGGGCGCAGCGAAGAAGTAAGTGGCCGTAGCCTCGGCTATGACTTCATCCATTCGATGGTCGATGGCCACAGGCGGCTGGCGTACTCAGAGATCCTGCCGACGAGAAGGGGCCCACCACCTGCGCGGGCTTTATCACCCGAGCCGCCGCCTACTTTGCCGCACAAGGTGTTTCGCGTATCGGGCGAGTGATAACCGACAACCACTTCGGTTACCGCCGATCGACCCAGGTGGCCACCGCTGTCGCCCAACTGGGAGCTACGCACAAGTTCATCAAGCCACACTGCCCATGGCAAAACGGCCCTGCAAACCGAGGGGGCCTACCGCCAGGTCTTCGCCTCCGACACCGCGCGGGCTTGCGCCCTTGCTGAGCTCTAAAACACTCGACGACGCCACAGCGCGCTGGCAGGACGACCCCCGATCAGCCGACTGCGCGAGAATTCGTTCTCCGCTGTGAATGGTCAGCCATCGGATCGGTCTCCCTGGGCCGGCGCGGCATCCTTTACCGGCGGCGGCGCCGTCATCGGTGCGGCGCCTACGGCGCCGCCCGGGCGGGCCCGCGCGCCTGAAAGATCGGATCCGTCGCGCCATCCGGCGACGGCGTCAAGTACCGGTGCCACGTTGTTTGCCCACCAGGTGTGGTGGTCCGGCGGGGTTTGGCGCTTGCGCCACGCGTGGGCAACATGGTGCAGCCAGGTCAACACGATGGCAATGCGCTCGTCGATGGTCTCACGGTCCTCGACGTCCCCGCCCGGTCGGTCGTGCGCGGCACGCAGCGCGGAACGCTCGCGACCGGAGAGACCACCCGCGCTCAGCCGGTCGGCGACGAGCATGCCCAGATCAGTTCTCTCCACCCGACAGCTCGCCGTCAAGATCATCGTGTACTCGTCGAGGAAAGCAGGCTGTCCCGACCGCGCCCCGCCCCAATCCACGATGCCGGTGACCGAGCCCCTTAGACCGGCGACCCGGACGTTGGCGGGGACGTAGTCGCCGTGCGTCCAGCCCACCGGGATGCGCCGGCCGACAAGGGCCTGCCGTAGCACCGTTCCAAGCCGATTCATGTCGCGAACCAGACGGGGATCCAGCCGCCGGCACACGTCGGTCAGGGTCGTCAGTGGTTCGACGACCCACCCCCGCAATAAACAGAAGTTGTCTACGACGACGGGCGTCGCCGTCCCCCGGTGCAGCGGCGCGATGGCCCTCAGGGCAGCCGCGGTCAGCTCCTCGACCCGATTGGGGCGGCGCTCCAAGATTTCCGCCAGATCCGTTCCCCGCCGATAGGACTCCACGGACACGGCGGCATTTGTGCGCTCGTCGAATGCAAGGATCCGGGGTAGGAGTTTGCGCCATTCGTCGTCGAGTCCGTGGTGGACGGCCAGTTCGGCGAGCACGCGCCGCTGCGTGCGCAATTTCGCGGCTCTCAGCTGGCCACGTGCCACCTTCAAAACCGCCGCGGGCGGTCCCGTCTCGCGACGCAGCAGGACCACAACCGTTTCGCCGACAAGTTCGGTCGGCGGCATGCTCAGTGCGACGTCGATGAAACCGATCGGCAGGTCATTGACGTCGATCAGCCGGTCGGATGGCCGAGAAGTGCCAGTCACGCCGTCACTTCAGCTGACATTCCCACAGCTGGTCGCCCTGCAGCATGTCTCGCCGCCTGGTAGAGGTGCCCAGAAACGCCCGAGCGGTGATGACGCAGTACCGTTCGCAGGACGCGGATGCCGTCGCGTATGGCATGCAGGTTCGAGACCCCGCTGCGACGGGGCAATTCCACGCTGGGAACCTCCGCGATGCGCAACCCCGCCTGCATGGCCCGCACTGTCATCTCGGCCTCGATTTCGAAGCCGGTCGCCGACAGGTGGAGGTGATCGAGATAGCGACGGTCGAAAGCACAGAATCCGTAGCAGAGGTCGGTCAGGTGGCCGCGGTACAGCGAGTTGAACACCCCGAGCAGGAACCGATTACCCAGGCGCCGAAACCAGGTGATATCCAGCGACGATCCGCCGCTGATGAACCGCGACCCTTTGACGAAGTCGTAGCCGTTGGCAAGAAAATGCACGTAGTGGGGGATCTCGCTGGGCGACATGCTGCCGTCGGCGTCCATCATGACGATGATGTCGCCGGTGGCGGCGAGAAAGCCTGTGCGCAACGCGCTGCCTTTGCCGGGACCCTGCTGCGGCACGACCCGGATATCCGGCCGCGACCGGCGCGCGGTGATGATCGTCACGTCGGTCGAATCGCCGTCGACGATGATGATTTCGGTCGCCTCGTCAGCGACCTGCTCGAGCACCCAGGCGATGTTGCGCGCCTCATTCCTGACCGGAATGACCAGGCTGACCGTTGGATCTGCGAGGCTCGGTTTCGGGCGAGGTCGAGGCCGCCGTGCGAGCGAGTCTTGGACTGAGTCTAGGGAGGAAACGCTGGTCATCTTCAGCCGCCAATCTTTCGGTGTAGTGCTGCGCGACACCCACCAGCGCCACGGCCCGTATATACCGGATATGCACTTCTTCGCGGAGTTTACATACCCACAGATTGGTCTGCAACGCTTTTACCAGTCCTCAGGTCTGTAATATCGGCAGGGGACGTGAGGGGTTGCGAGACACCTCTGGCCAGCCAGCGTTACCGCGGAGCCCACTACGCTGGGGGCGGCGCTGTCCCAGCGAAAACTCCACGAAAGCACGCGCATGATCCAGGATCCGATCGAGCGGACCCGCGGTCTCCTCGAGACGACCGCAGTGCTGCGCAACGGTTTCCTGGACGTGCTGGGCGAAGCGACGAGCTCTCCGGCCCCGACGTTCGCGCAGCGCGCGATGAACAGCCCCTTCGTCGCGACGGTGTACGAGCGGCTGTGGCGGCCCACGTCCTTCTACGTGGCCAGTGGCGTCACCGCCCGCGCCGAGCGGCGCCGCGCGGCGTCGGCCCTGCGCCTCGCGACCGCGTCAGGCTTGCTCGACGTGGCTTGCGGGCCGGGCAATTTCACCGGTCCGCTGGCGGCCGAACTGCCCGACGGCGGCCTGGCGGTCGGTTTCGACATTTCCGAGCCGATGCTGACGCGCGGCGTGCTGGACAACGGCGGCGCGCGCACCTGTTACGTCCGCGGCGATGCCCGCACCTTGCCGTTTTCCGACGAAACCTTCGACGCCGTCTGCTGTTTCGGCGCGCTGTATCTGATGCCGGAGCCGTTTCAGGTGGCCCGCGAGATGGTGCGGGTTCTCGCGCCGGGCGGCCGCATCGCCATCCTGACCAGCTATGCCGCCGGGCTGCCGCCGCTTCGCCACGTCCTGAGCGGCGGCGCGCAGGTGATCGGCCTCACCATGTTCGACCGGCATGCCTTCGTGGACCTGTTCTCGTCGGCCGGCCTGGTCGACATCGAGCAACAGACGCAGCGCGTGTTGCAGTTCGTCGCCGCCACCAAGCCGGGCTAATCCGTTGCGCCCGAGCGTTTCTCGTCGGGCTGCAGCACGAAGTCGACGACGATCGCGGCCACCGCCTCGATGGAGCTCTTCGACATGACCTCGTAGCCGTGGGTGCTCAGCGTGGGCATGCACAGCAGGCCCGCACGCGGTGTCAGCCCGTTGGCCTTGGAATGCGAGGCGTCGGACATGAACGCACCCAGCGCGGCCGCCTGGGGCTCGAACCCGTGGTCGGTGGCGATCTTCATCAGCCGGTCGGCGACGTCCTTGTCGTACACGCACATTGCGTCGTTGTAGCCGACGATGGGGCCGCCGGTGACGCTGGTGCCGTACTCCTGCTCGGTGGGCCCGACCTCCAGGGCGAGGGTGAGCGTGCCGGGCAGGTTGGCGCTGGCGTAGGAGCCGCCCACGCCGCCGATCTCCTCGTTGGTGGTGAACACGACGTAGACGTCGTCGGCTGGCCGTTGCCCGCCCTCACGCAGCCGGCGAGTGGCCTTGAGCAGGGCGGTCACGGCGGCGCGGTCGTCGAGGAAGTAACACCCGACGTAGTCGCCGATCTCGACCAGCGTCCGCTTGCTGCGCTCGACGCATACGCGCGTGCCGGGATGCACACCGGCCTCCTTGAGCTCGTCGCCGGTGCGCCCGGTGAAGACGTAGACGTGGTGCCAATCCAGCGCCTGGTCGCCCTGATCCGGTTTGGTCTGCCAGATCCGCGGGCTCTCCTTGGTGGTGTGCTCGGAGCCCAGCGTCAGCACTGCGGTGAGCGTCTCGTTGTCGCCGAGCACGGCGACGGGACCGAGCCCGAAATTGCCCGGGTACATCGTCCCCAGGTGCGTCAGGTGCAGCGACCCGTCGGGCTCGATGCGCTTGACCAGCATGGACAGTTCGTCCATGTGCGCCATGACCCGCGTGGCGGAGCTCTGTCCGGCGGTCGACCGGTGCCGGTGCGCGGTGCCGTCCGGTGGACCGCCGGCGCCGATGTAGCCGATCAGGTTGCCGGCGTCGTCGGTCCACATGTCGTCGACGACGGGTTGCAGCTCGCGCGCGCACACCGCGCGGACCTCGTCCTCCTGGCCGCACGGCCCGTACGTCGACAAAAGTTCTGTCAGCAGCTCGTCGGTCGCGCCCGGGTCCGCCATTGAGTCCTTCCTCGTCGGCACCCGCGGGTCGACACGCGTGGTCAAGAGCTCAGCCGTACGGGTGACAACTGGATCAGTACCCAACATCCGGGATCCACAACCCGCCGGTCCACCGCGGCCGCCGGAAGCGACCTAGGGTGCGACGCGGAGGACTTTGGCCCCTACCTCTGGTCGGACCGCCGGGCCGACAGTGAGACGAGGAAGCTTCGACGACGGCACGAACGCGTCTGCCAACATCGACTTGATCGCGTCACCGGCCGGTACGCGCGCTAGAGAGAGGATGCCGCGACGATATGAACGCCGGTCTTCGGAGCGGGTTGGGAGTCTGCGCTCTCCTGCTGGCCGCCGCCACGGTGTTTCCCGCGGCGCCAGCATCCGCGGACCCGACCGATGATGCGTTCATCGCGGCGCTGGAGAATTACGGGATCGACGCCAGCGACCGCGACACCGCGATCGCGCATGGCCACGGGGTATGCGCTGCGCTTGACAGGGGCCAAGATTCGAGCATTATCGCCTTGAAGCTGATCAAGGATCCGCAGATCAAGGTTACGACGAAGCGGCAAGCCGGCTTCTTCGTCGGCGATTCGGTGGCGTCGTATTGCCCGCAATACCGGGGCTCCGTCGATCCCTCGGTGATCTGGCTACTGCCGTTCCCCCCGATGATGTGACCCCCGGATTGGACGCCCAGCGCCCCTAGGGAAGCCGAGGGGCGTACTCCTCAGCCGCGTCGAATGTTGCATCTTGTTCGTAGATCGACAGCGACGACACTCGCGGATAGAGGATGGCCGGGCCCAACCACCGAGCAAGGAAGCGGCGTAGCGCGAGTCCCCTGCGCGGCTCCTGTCCAGGATCGGTTAGGACGGATTGCACACTGCGCAAAGTGATCTCGGCAAGCTCGCGGAGCCCGGCCGTGTCGAAACCGTGCAGCGTCCAATCGACATCGAGGCGGTGAAAAACGGACAGGCAGAAGGAGATTGCCGTGTCGGAGGTCAGCGAGGTGACGGTTTCGCCGCCATGTCGCCGGGTCAAGAGGCTCTCCAGCTGCGGGTCACCGTAGAGGTTCTCGATCCCGAACGAAACGCATTCGACAATGGCAGTGACCGGGTCGTTGAGGCCGCTGGCGTGTTCTGCGACCTGGTCGATGAACCCGTTGACCGCACGCATCGAGCTCGCGATGAGCAGCGCGTCGGCATTGGGAAAGTAGCGGTACACCGTCTGGCGGGTGACTCCGAGCCGGCGGGCGACGTCGGCAAGGCGTATCGCCGCTCCATGCTCGGCGACCTCCTCGTCGACCGCAGTCAGGATGCGCGAAATAGCTTCCTCGTCCGACGAGGGCGTCGAACCCGCCCAGCCACGACTACGCATCCGCCGTCACAAGCCTTTCGCTAGTGAACTTGATCGGAAGCGTTGTCGGGCCGGTCATTCCCAGTAGGGATTTCCACGGGGCCGGACCGACGCGATGCGGCGCGCGAAGGCGGCGAGTGAGGACGGTGAGCGCTTCGGCCAGTTCCCGGCGTGCGAGGTTCGCCCCTAGGCAGTAGTGCGCGCCGCCGCCGAACGTCAGAATCGGGGGAACGTCTCTGCGCGCGATGTCGAAGCGGTCAGCATCGTCATAGATCGCTGGATCTCGGTTGGCCGCAAAGGTGTTCGCGAACACGAAGGTTCCCGCCGGGAACAGGAAGCCACCGAACTCGGCGTCCTCGGTGGCGGCGCGCGGCACGATGCAGGCCGCGGGTGAGTGGCGCATGCTCTCCTCGACCGCCTGCATCGCAAGTTCTGGATGGTCGCGCAGCTTCGCCCATTGGTCCGGATGCTCGCAGAGCACCTGAACCGACGCCGCCAGCTGGTTCCGTGTGGTATCCGTTCCCGCCATCAAGAAGCCGGCCACCAGCATGCGGAGTTCGTCGAGATTGAGACGGTCACTGTCGCTTTCGGCGCGGATGAGTTCGGAGAGCAGATCGTCGGTCAGATTGTTTCGGCGGGCGGCGACCATGTCGTCGACGTAGGCGTCGAGTTCGCCCCATGCGCGCATGATCGCAGCTTCGTCGAAGTTGACGTCTGGCTGAAAGTTGAGGGCTTTGAAGATCTCCTCGGTCCAGTCCGCGAACAGCTGCCAATCCTCGCGAGGCGCACCGAGCAGCGCGCACATGATCGGCGTGGGGTAGGGCCGCGCGATGTCCTGCACGACGTCGCACCGTCCGGCGTCGAACACGCGGTCGATCAGCCCGTTCACCACCTCGTGGATCGTGTCTTGGAGACGTGCTGTCGCGCGGGGAGTGAAAGCCTTGGAAACCAGCTTGCGCAACCGAACGTGTGCCGCACCGTCCAGGCCCAGGAGGCTGTTCGCCAGCTTGTCGTACAGCGGACCCGACGTGATGCCCTGCGCCGCCAGAGTGATACCGGGCGGCAGGCGGAATCTGTTGTCGCGCAATATCTCGCGAGCCAATTCGTAGGACAGGATTTCCGGTCCGAGGGGCCCGATGGCGATGGGCGCGCGCGATTGCGCCAGTCGGACATCTTCCACGACGTCGTGTGGAGTGGCGGTGAGGCCGTAACTGAGCGTGGGGAGCCCGGCCTCGAAGACGTTGGGAGCGGTGCTGTTCACGTTCATTGACATTCCCGCCTTTGCGCTGGTCCTGCGTCGGGCTGCATGCCGACATATTCCCTCCAAGCGTATGACCATCATCGCGGAGGCGTCAATGAAGAACGAAATTTACCCAGCTAAACTGTCTGCCGCCTGCCGATGGTCATACGTTCTCTCAAGGGGCGTCCGCAGTGCGGGCGCAGCACACCTGGAACGGAGGTCAGTGCCATTTCCTGTCAGACTCCGGCGTGATGGGAGTTAATAAGGCCGCGATGATCTGGCGTTCCACGGGCGCAGGTGAAAGCGGTTCAGGGAATGCTTGGACACGCCAAGGCGTCGGTGACGCGCGATCTGTGCCGATCCCTTCGATGAGGATCTGCGGAAGCCTTCGGAAGCCGAATCGAACGCAGGTGACGTGACCTGCTCGATGAAGACCCGGACGGTGCGGCTGGCGACCTAGGGGTAGCGATTCAGCCGGCTACTGCCCGGTCGGATGAGGCAAGGACCTCACTTTTCGGGCGTTGCACCTTCGTCTGGCCCGTCACCGAAGTGATCGGCATCCAACGCCGTCGCGTAATACAGCGAGGATATCGACGCGACCATAGAAATCTTCGCGTAATCGCTGTCGGTCGGCTCCTCCGGCAACACCTGCATCAGCTTGACCGCCATGTCGGCATACTTTTGGGCGGCATCACGCCATTCGCGAATTCTTTCCGGATCAACAGCCATGCTCTTCAGCCCCTCCTACGTCACCGCTGCGTACCGGGCGTCGCCGACGGTGACGCAGCTAATTGTTGGACCCCCACTTACCTCGGCACTCAAACTTTGTGGAGCTAAGGGGATTCGAACCCCTGACCTTCTCGATGCGAACGAGACGCGCTACCAACTGCGCCATAGCCCCTGACCGCTAGCAGGCTACCAGCCCCCGGGCGAACCGACGAACCGCCGGCGCTACTCGCCGACCGCGCGCGGCAGGTCCCTGGGCCAACCGTAGTTGCGCATCGGCATCGCGTACTCGAGGTGCTCGAAGATCGGGTCCTCGTCGTCGATCTCCAGCACCACCGCGCCCGGACGCCGCAGCCGCGAGGGCACCACGTCGTACTCGCGGTCGTAGGCGTTCTCCACGCCGAGCCGGGCGCGGGCCATCCGCTGCATCCGGCGGCGGCGCACCCGCTCCTCGATGCGGGTCTGCCTGCGCAAATAGGCCAGGTACAGCAGGGTCACCGCGGTCGCGCTGCCGCACACCCACCAGGCCGTCGGCGACACCTCGAAGGCGGCGGTGGCCGAGCCGACCAGGAAGACGGCCATCACCATCAGCACCCGCTTGCGGAAGGCGTACTTGCGGGCGCTGACCGCGGCCGCGGTCTTCGGGTCGAACCGGCGCCGCCGGGAGGAACCGGCAGCGACGAACGCCCGCGGGTCCTCGTCCTCCTCGCGGTCCGCCTCGGGCTCCAAACCCGAAGAGTCCTCGACGTATTCGTAGTGGTCGTCCAGGTCCGCGTCCTCGTCGTCGGCCTCGGTGTGCTCGGCGACGGCCTGCGGCTCGGTCTCGACGGCGGCCTCATCCTCGTCGGGCTCGGCCAGCTCGGCGCCGGCCCCGGCCGGCAGCGCGCCAGAGTCCTCGACGACGTCGACGTCGAGGTAGTCGGGCTCGGTCTGTTCGACGGTTGCAACCTTCACGACGACCGGACGCGCCGGGTGCACGTCGGTGTCGGCTTCTTCTTCCTGCTCCTCGTATTCGTCCTGGTCACCCTCGGCCGCGTCCTCCTCGGGCTTCCAGTGCGGGTCGCTGCGATGACCGGCGGCGGGCCCACCGCGCTTGAGCAGCCGGGACCCGGCGCCGTTCAGCACCCGGGTCGCCAGCGCCACGTCGCTGGTGCGACGCACCGCTTCGCGTTTGCTGATGAGCATCGGGACCAGCACAAACAGCCACAGCACCACGAGCGAAATCCACAACAGTGACTGCGGAATGCTTGGCATGATGACGTGCTCCTCACTGGCCCTGACCCCCGCGAGGCTCATCGGCGGCCGGCGCGGCCGGGGCAGGGTGACCAGCACAATTACACACCTGTAATTTGCCTCTCACAAGCACCAAGTGTCACTCGTGTCGCGCTAGCCACAGCTCACGGCGACGCAGCGACCAAGTAGCGGCCGCTCAGGCCCAGCTCGCGTGGCCGGCGCGGACCAGCGTCGAGGCCACCGATCCCTGCACCTCCTCGACCGTGATGGCCATCAGCAGGTGGTCGCGCCACGCCCGGTCGACCTCGAGGTACCTGCGCAGCAAGCCCTCCTCCCGGAACCCGACTTTTGCCAGCACGGCGCGGCTCGCGGCGTTCTCCGGGCGCACGGTGGCCTCGACGCGGTGCAGCATGACCGGGCCGAAGCAGTGGTCCAGACCGAGCGCGAGCGCGGCCGTCGCGACCCCGCCGCCGGTGGCCGACCGGGGCACCCAATAACCGATCCACGCCGAGCGCAGCGCGCCGTGGGTGACGTTGCCGATGGTCAGCTGGCCGCAGAAGCGCCCGTCGAGCTCGATGACGTAGGGCAGCATGCGGCCCTTGCGGGCCTCCGCGCGCAGGCCCGAACACAGCGCGGGCCACGCCGCCACCGTGTGGCGGATGGTCCAGTCACCGTCGGTGCTGGGTTCCCATGGCTCGAGATGCTCGCGGTCGGCCAGCCGGATGCGGCTCCATTGCGCGCCGTCGCGCATCCGCACCGCCCGCAACCGCACGATCCCGGCGGGGACGCGCAGCGGCCCCACGTCCAGGGGCCAACCCGGATGACGGGAATTGGTGCGCAACAGGTTCACGAGCATGTGCCGTCGCCTCGCCTAGCCGCGCTGGGCCAGGAAGGCGACATCGACGATCTCACCGGTGCGAATCTGCTCGGCCCCGCTGGGCACGACCACCAGGCAGTTCGCCTCCGCAAGGGTGGCCAGCAGGTGTGACGACGCCCCCGGGGCCCCGCCCAGCGCCTGCACGAGGTACTCGCCGGTGTCCTGATCGCGCATCAGCTGGCCGCGCAGGTAGCCCTTGCGCCCGGCGACGGACGTGATCGGCGACAGGGCGCGGGCCTGGATCATCCGGCGCATCGGCTGCCGCTTGCCCAGCGACAGCCGGATCAGCGGCCGGACCATCACCTCGAAGACCACCAGCGCGCTGACCGGGTTGGCCGGCAGCAGAAACGTCGGAACGCCCTCGCGCCCCAGCTGACCGAAACCCTGGACGGACCCCGGGTGCATGCCGACCCGGACGACCTCCATCTCGCCCAACTCGGACAGCACCAGCCGCACCGCCTCGGCGGCCGCGCCGCCGACCGCGCCGGCGATCACCACGACCTCCGCGCGGTTGATCTGGCCCTCGACGACCTCGCGCAGCTCCCTGGGGTTGTTGGGCACGATGCCGATGCGGTTGACTTCCGCGCCGGCGTCCCGGCCCGCGGCCGCCAGGGCATAGGAGTTGACGTCGTAGACCTGACCGTTTCCGGGGGTGCGCGAGATGTCGACCAGCTCGCCGCCCACGGCCATCACCGACAACCGCGGCCGCGGATGGACCAGCACCCGTTCCCGGCCGACCGCGGCCAGCAGCCCCACCTGCGCGGGGCCGATGATCGTCCCGGCCCGCACGGCGACGTCGCCGGGCTGGACGTCGTCGCCGGCGCGGCGCACGTAGGCGCCCGAGGGCGCCCCGCGCAGGATCCGCACCTGCGATATCCCGCCGTCCGTCCAGCGCACCGGTAGGACCGCGTCGGCCAGGGTGGGCAGCGGGGCCCCGGTCTGCACCCGGACGGCCTGCCGCGGCTGCAGCCGGCTCGGTGTGCGCGAGCCGGCCTCGATGGTCCCCATCACCGGCAGGAGCAGGCCGTCGCGCGCGTCCTCGTCGCCGCCGGATTCGTCGGGCGGCTCGCCGAGGCTTTCGGCGCCGACCTCACCGACGCCCAGCACGTCGACGCTGCGCACCGCGTACCCGTCGATAGCGGCCTGGTCGAAGCCGGGCATGGGCCGCTCGGTGACCACTTCCTCGGCGCACATCAATCCCTGGGCCTCGGCGATGGCCACCCGTATCGGTCGCGGGGCCACCGCGGCCGCCGTTATCCGGGCCTGCTGCTCCTCCACAGAACGCACAGCGCGCCTCTCTGCCGTCGAGTGCTGGACCGGCGCTAGGGCCTGGCTAGTTCTCGGTCAGACCCAATCGCGCCACCAACCATCGCCGCAAATCCGGGCCATAGTCGTCACGATCCAATGCAAAGTCAACCGCAGCCTTCAGGTAGCCGCCGGGATTTCCCAAGTCGTGTCGAGATCCGCGATGCACGACGACATGGACCGGGTGGCCCTCTTTGATCAACAGCGCGATGCCGTCGGTGAGCTGCACCTCGCCGCCGGCGCCCCGGTCGATGCGGCGCAGCGCGTCGAAGATGGCGCGGTCGAGCACGTAGCGGCCGGCGGCGGCGTACATCGAGGGGGCGTCTTCGGCCTTGGGCTTTTCGACCATGCCCTTGACCCTCAACACGTTGGGGTTGTCACCGCCGGGCACCGGCTCGACGTCGAAAACGCCGTAGGCGCTGATCTCTTCGGGACTCACCTCGATCGCGCACAGCACCGTGCCGCCGTGGTCGGCCCGCACCTTGGCCATCGTCTCCAGGACGCCCGTCGGCAACACCAGGTCGTCGGGCAGCAGCACCATGACGGCGTCCTCGTCGGCCGCCAGCGTGGGCTCCACGCAGCTGATCGCGTGGCCCAGCCCGAGCGGTTCGGCCTGCACGACGGACTCGACCTTGATCAGCTGCGGCGCGCGGCGCACCTTGTCGAGCATCGCCTTCTTGCCCCGGGCCTCGAGCGTGCCCTCCAGCACCAGGTCCTCGACGAAATGCGCGACGACGCCGTCCTTGCCCTCGGACGTGATGATCACCAGGCGTTCCGCGCCGGCGGCGGCGGCCTCGGCGGCGACCAGCTCGATGCCCGGCGTGTCGACGACCGGCAGCAGCTCCTTGGGCACCGTCTTGGTCGCGGGCAGGAAACGCGTGCCCAGGCCGGCCGCGGGGACGATCGCCGTGAAGGGGACCGGAACTTCTGGGCGTGACATTGTTCAAACGATAACCCTCGTTAGGTGCGCCGACGCCGTCTGGCGGCGCCAAATCCCGGCCTGTCATGGTTGAGGCGTGGAAACCGCAAGCAAGGACGCGTTGCGCCAGCAGCTGTTGGCCGCGCGGCGTTGCGTTGCCGACGACGTTCGCGGCGCCGAGGCGCGCCTGCTCAGTGACCATCTGGAGCCGATGATCACCGCCGGGATCACGGTCTGCGCGTACGTGCCGGTGGGCACCGAGCCGGGTTCGACGGAGCTGCTGGACATGTTGCTGCGCCGGTCGGCCCGGGTGCTGCTTCCGGTCGCGCGCACCACCCCGGAGAACAAGCCCGCGCCGCTGCGTTGGGGCGAATACCGGCCGGGTGAACTCGTCCCCGGGGCGTGGGGGCTGCTCGAGCCGCCCGAGCCGCTGCTGCCGGAGACGGCCCTGGCCGAGGCGGTCCTGGTGCTGGTGCCGGCGTTGGCGGTCGACCGCCGGGGCGTGCGGCTGGGCCGCGGGCGCGGGTATTACGACCGCTCGCTGCGCGCGCGCAACCCGCACGCGCGGCTGGTCGCGGTGGTGCGCGATGCGGAAGTCCTGGACGAGCTGCCCGCCGAACCGCACGACGTGCTGATGACGGATGCGCTCACGCCCAACCGGGGCCTGATCGCCCTCCCGAGCCGGGAATGATCGCGATCACGTGGCGGTTCTAGCACTTGACACGGTAGAGTGCTAATGCAGCCCGAGACGATTCGGAGGTTTTTGTGCCGACTTACAGCTACGCGTGCACCGAGTGCGGCGACCGCTTCGACGCTGTCCAGGCCTTCACCGACGACGCGCTGACCACGTGCGAGAAGTGCTCCGGCCGGCTGCGCAAGTTGTTCAATTCCGTCGGCGTCGTGTTCAAGGGCAGCGGCTTCTACCGCACCGACAGCCGCGCGGACGGCAAGAAGTCGACGAGCTCGACCAACGGGTCGTCCGCTGACACCGGGTCGAGCGAGAAGTCCGGCTCCAGCGAGAAAAGCGCGTCCGGCGACAAGAGCGGCTCGAGCGACAAGTCGACCGCCAGCGCGGCGCCGGCCACCGCGGCCGCCTCGAGCTGAGCGGTTATCCACAAGGCAATTCCTGACCGGCACCGCCGGCGTCCCGCCGCGCCTACCGTTGCGGCGTGCGCGAATCCTCGCTGAACGCAAGCCTATTCAGGCGGATCTCGGTATCGCTGCGCCCCGACTGGACCCGCACGGTGCTGGCCCGGCGGGTGACCGCGGCCGGGCTGGTCGTGCTGGCCGGCGTCGCGACGCTGCGCTCGGACCCCGGTGGCGACGACGCCGACGTGGTGGTGGCGGCGCGCGACCTGCGCCCGGGTGCCGCGCTGACCGCGGATGACGTGCGGCTCGAAAAGCGTTCGGCGACAACGATTCCCGACGGCTCGCGGTCGGACGTGGCCACGGTCGTCGGGTCGATGCTGGCAAGCCCCACCAGGCGCGGCGAGGTGCTCACCGACGTCCGGCTGCTGGGCAGTCGGTTGGCCGAGTCGACCGCCGGACCCGGCGCCCGCATCGTGCCGCTGCACCTGGCGGACGGCGCCCTGATCGACCTGATCCGGGTCGGTGATGTCGTGGACGTGCTGGCCGCCCCGGCCGCCGACGCGCCGGCATCGGGCACCCCGGCCGTGACCAAAGTGGTAGCAACCGACGCCGTTGTCGTGCTTGTTTCGGCTAAACAGAAGGTCCAGGCTGCCGATAGCGACCGCGTAGTGTTGGTTGCGCTGCCGGCTCGCGTGGCGAACACGGTGGCAGGCTCGACGCTGGGCCAGACTGTAACCCTGACCCTGCACTGAGGGCCTGGCCGCTGTTGGGCACGTGATCGATAGCAAACGTTGTCCAGTCCAGAAAGGACCTCGGCATGCTCAAAGGGTTCAAGGAGTTTCTCGCAAGGGGCAATATCGTCGACCTGGCCGTCGCGGTGGTCATCGGTACTGCCTTCACCGCATTGGTCACCAAGTTCACCGAAGCCATCATCACGCCGCTCCTCAACCGGGTCGGCGCCAACAAGCAGACCAATGTCGGCGCGTTGAAGATTTCCATCGGCGGCGGCCAGTTCATCGACTTCAACATCTTGCTGTCGGCCGCGATCAACTTCTTCCTGATCGCGCTGGTGGTCTATTTCTTCGTCGTGCTGCCGTACAACACCCTGCGCAAGCGCGGTGAGGTGGAGCAGGCGGACGACGCCCAGGTCGTCCTGCTCACCGAGATCCGTGACCTGCTCGCCCAGACCAACGGGGACTCGTCCGGCAGGCACGGCGGCGTCGCCACGACGCCCCCTCCCGATCACGGACCGCGCGCGGACGCCGAGGCGCAGTGAGGCGCGCCTAGATCTCCAGGCTCGACAGCTGGCCGATGATCTGCGCGGCAAGCGGATTCAGCGTCGCCATCCCGTCGCGCACGGCGTAACGGGAGCCGGCAAGGTTGACCACCAGCGTGCTGCCCGACACCCCGGCCAGACCGCGCGACAGCCCGGCGTCGGTGATGCCCGCGGACAACCCCGAGGCGCGGATGGCCTCGGCGATGCCGAGGATTTCCCGGTCCAGGATCTCGCGGGTGGCCTCCGGCGTGACGTCGCGCGGGGTGACGCCCGTCCCGCCGACCGAGACCACCAAGTCCACCCCGCCGATCACCGCGGTATTGAGCGCGTTGCGGATCTCGACCTCGTCGGCCGCGACCGCCACCACGCCGTCGACCACGAATCCCGCCTCGGTCAGCAGCTCGGTGACCAGCGGCCCGCTATGGTCCTCGTCGCCGTGCGCGGTGCGATCGTCGACGACCACGACCAGCGCCCGGCCGACTACCAACTCCGCGCCCGATTCCATGGGTGCCACCGTATAACCGAGGTCGGACAATCCCGCCGCCGAGGGCTCTTCGACTCTCATCACTGATCCGCCTTACCGAGGGTGACCTGCACCGTGCGGCTTCCCCCGCCGGGATCTTGGAACGTCAGCGACACCTTGTCACCGGGCGCCTTCGAACGGACCGCCGCCACCAGGGCGTCGGCGCTGTTGATCGGGCGGTCGTCGACCTTGGTGACGACGACCCCCTTGGGCACTCCGGCGCTGGCCGCCGCGCCGTTCGGCACGACGTCGACGACCTTGGCGCCCGGGGTGCCCTTGTCGCTGGTGACCTGCACGCCGAGCGAGGCGTGCGTCGCCTTGCCGGTCGCGATCAGCTCGTCGGCGATGCGCTTGGCCTGGTCGACGGGGATCGCGAAGCCGAGGCCGATCGAACCGCTCTGCGCGTCCGGCGAGTCGGCCCCCAGGGTGGCGATCGCGGAGTTGACGCCCACCAGCTGGCCGCTCATGTTGACCAGCGCACCACCGGAGTTACCCGGGTTGATCGCGGCGTCGGTCTGAATCGCGTCCAGCACGGTGTTCTGGTTACCCGACTCGCCGGTGGTGGACACCGGCCGGTTCATCGCGCTGATGATCCCGGTGGTCACCGTGCCCGACAGGCCCAGGGGCGAGCCGATCGCCACCACCGGCTGTCCGACTCGCAGATCCGACGAGGAGCCCAGCGTGATCGGGTTCAGGCCGGACACGCCCTGCACGCGGATCACGGCGATGTCGCTGGTGGGGTCGGCACCGACCACCGTGAACGGCGCGGTGCGGCCGTCGGAGAAGGTCACCGTCGTTTTCGGCGGCGGACCGGCGGGTCCGCCCGGCCCGCCGGGCCCACCCGGGCCGCCGGGCTTGGCCGCGGCCGCCACCACGTGGTTGTTGGTCAGGATCAGGCCGTCGGTCGACAGCACGATGCCCGAACCCTCTTCGGACTGGCGGCCCAGGTCGGTCTCCAGCATGACGACGCTGGGCACCACCTTGGCGGCCACCTGTTCGACGGTGCCCGGCGGCATGTTCGCGGCCGGGACGCTGGGTGCGGCCCCCGGGATTATTCCGTGGCCGTTGCTGCTCGCGGAGTGGGTGCCCAGCTCGACGGCCGTCGCCGCGGCGCCGCCGATGCCGGCCGACACGACCGCGATGGCCAGCGCGCCCGCCGTCAAAAGGCCTGCGCGGGAACGCTTCTGGGGCCCGGGGGGCATCGGCGGCAACATCTGGATGGGGCCGGTGCCGGCTGCGCCGGGCACGGGACCCGCGCCGGTGCCGCCCGGTATCGGGCCCGGCCCGGTGCCGGCGGGGATGCGGCCCGGCCCGGTGCCACTGAACGGCTCGTAGGGCTCGTAGGGCCGCCGGTACGGGCCCGTCTGCTGGGGCTGCGACGGCTGGGCCGGCTGCTGATAGCGCCAGTCGTACTGCGGGTTGTACGGCTGCTGGCGCCCTTGCGCATACGCGGGGGGCACAGGCTGATTAGGCCCGGTACGGTATCCCGGCTGCTGCGGCGGTGGCGAATACCTCGGGTCATTCGTCATGTCGCTACGTCGCTCTTCCTATATTTCTGCTTTTTGGGCTCGACTTGGCTCGAGTCCAACACTAGCTGCAGACCTACCTTGCCCGCGCGGACTGAGAGTCCACTGAGATAACGTTCGCCGAATCCCGAGAGTTCGCCGCGCGGTCCGTTACGGGCACGTAAGGGTCGGTTTCGGTGTCCGTCGTCAACACCTCAGTGTCGGCCACGGCCGTCGGGTCCGCCATCCGGCGGCCCGGAAGCAGCACATAGATCGAGGTGCCCGGCGGCTGGCCGCCCGGCACCGTGTCCTCGACACGGAGCAGCCCGCCGTGGTTGAGCACCACCTTTTTGACGATCGCCAGGCCGAGCCCCGAACCCGGCATCGCCCGCGCGGTCGTCGACCGGTAGAAGCGCTCGAACACCAGGCGGCGCTCGTGCGGCGGGATACCGGGGCCGTGGTCGGACACCACCAGCTCGGCGTGCGTGGCGTCGAGCTGGCGCATCGTGATGCCCACGTGCGCGCCCGGCGGGCTCCACTTGGCCGCGTTGTCCATCAGGTTCAGCACGGCGCGCGACAGCCCGGCGGCGTCACCGTAGACGCCCCAGGGGATCGCGTCGACGTCGAAGTGAATGTCGTTGCGCCGCCGCCTCACTCGCTCCAGGCTCCGGTCGATCACCTCGGACATGTCGACGGTCTCGTGCACCACCTGGCCGGCGTCGTCGCGGGTCAGGTCCACCAAATCGCCTACCAGCGTGGACAATTCCTCGATTTGGGCAAGGACGTCGGCGCGCAGGTCGACCATCTCCTGTTCGGGTAGCCGCGGCGCCCCGGGCTCCATCGAGGCCATCAAGAGTTCGACGTTGGTGCGCAGCGACGTCAGCGGCGTGCGCAGTTCGTGCCCGGCGTCGGTGACCAGCCGCGCCTGCCGCTCCCGCGACTCGGCCAGCGCCCGCAGCATCAAGTTGAAAGCCTCGGTGAGCCTTGCCAATTCGTCGCTGCCGAACACCGGGATGGGGCGCAGGTCGTCGGTGCGCGCCACCCGCTCGGCGGCCTGGGTGAGGCGGGCCACCGGCCGCAACCCCGCCCGGGTGACCATTCCGCCGGCCACCGCGGCGACCGCGACGCCGATGCCGCCGACGATGAGCAGCACCCAGCGCAGCTTGGTCATCACCGCCTCGGTGGGCTTGAGGCTCTTGGAGATCAGCAATGAACTGCCGTTGGGCAGGTGGATGGCCAGGATTCGTTGATCCGACGCCGTGCGGCGCGACATGAACAGATCGCCGGCGATGACGGCCTTCTCGGTGGTGCCGACGGGCAGGGTCTGGCCCGGCTGGTTGGCGCTGTAGATCGAGTGGCCCGGGTTCACCAGCATGGCGTTGACGTCGGAGTACGCGGTGCCCTCGATGGCCTTGCCCGGGTCGGCCGCCAGCGAACCGCTGGCGATCAGCAGCTGCGCCCGGCTCTGCAGTTGGTTGTCGATATCGCTGTAGAGCGCGGCCGAAATCACCGCGTAGACGGCGAAGGACATCAACACCACGACCATCGCCACCATCGACATCGCCAGCAGCATCACCCGCCATCGCAGGGACAGCGAGCTGGTGGCTCGCAGCGGTGCGCGCCGGTGCCGATGCAGCCGGATCATCGTTGGCTTTTAATCATCACGGCGGGGTCTCCCGAAGGACGTAGCCCACCCCGCGCACCGTGTGGATCAAGCGCGGCTCACCTTCGGCCTCGGTCTTGCGACGCAGATAGCCGACGTAGACCTCCAGCGCGTTGCCCGAGGTGGGAAAGTCGAATCCCCACACCTCCTCGAGGATGCGGCTGCGGGTCAGCACCCGGCGCGGGTTGGCGATCAGCATTTCCAGCAGCGCGAACTCGGTGCGGGTCAAGCTGATCTGGCGTTGTCCGCGGGTGACTTCGCGCGTCACCGGGTCCAGGGTCAGGTCGGAGAAGCTCATGGCCACCGACTCGACGTCGTCGTCGGGCTTGGTGCGCCGCAGCAGCGCCCGCATCCGGGCCAGCAGCTCTTCCAGGGCGAAGGGCTTCGGCAGGTAGTCGTCGGCGCCGGCGTCCAGGCCGGCCACCCGCTCGGACACTGAATCGCGGGCGGTGAGGACCAGGATCGGCAGGTCGTCGCCGGTGCTGCGCAGCTGACGGCACACCTCGAGGCCGTCCAGGCGCGGCATCATCACGTCCAGGACGAGGGCGTCGGGCCGGTCGCTGGCGATCATGTCCAGGGCCTCGAGCCCGTCATGGGCCAACTCGACCGAGTACCCGTTGAAGGAAAGCGACCGGCGCAGTGACTCGCGCACGGCGCGATCGTCGTCGACGACAAGGATGCGCACGGCCACTAGTTTCGTACTAGCGCCTGAGAGCCGCCTGAGAGGCGCGCCGCGTATTTGCCGAGATTAACGCTTGTCGAGATCGATGAGACCGAGGCGCGCGGCCTTGAGCAGCCTGCGCGGCACCTTGTGCTTCTGGCCCGCCACCGTCACACCGACGAGCTCGGTCTTAGTGGCCTTCCACTGTGCGCGACGGCTTCGGGTGTTCGCGCGCGACATCCTGCGCTTGGGTACGGCCATGGTCGGGCCTAACTCCTCGGGTCGGGGGGTATGCCGCGCGGCGTGGCCGGTCGGGCCGAACGTGCGACGATTGCCTATCAGGATAGTGGGTGAGCTGCTCGCCGCCAAAATGGCGCCGCCCCGGCCCAGTGGACGTCCTTGACGCGGCACCGGCGCGACCCGCTAACCTACCGGTTGGTTGGTTGGTTTGCGCTCACCGGTGAATCGCAGATTGGAGGACTGCATGGCCTCTGCTTCCGGTGCTTCCTGCACCGATGACGCCGTCCGGATCGCGAACTGTTCCGGGTTCTACGGCGACCGGCTGTCCGCCATGCGCGAGATGCTGACCGGCGGCGACGTCGACTACCTCACCGGGGACTACCTCGCCGAACTCACCATGCTGATCCTCGGCCGCGACCGGATGAAGCACCCCGAGCGCGGCTACGCCAAGACCTTCCTGACCCAGCTCGAGGACTGCCTGGGCGAGGCCCACGACCGCGGCGTGCGCATCGTCGCCAACGCCGGCGGCCTCAACCCGGGCGGGTTGGCCGACGCGATCCGCGCCCTCGCCGAGCGCGTGGGCGTCCCCGCGCGCATCGCGCACGTCGAGGGCGACGACCTGCAGCCGCGCGCGGCCGAGCTCGGGCTGGGCACGCCGCTCACCGCGAACGCCTACCTGGGCGCGTGGGGCATCGTCGATTGCCTGAACAGCGGCGCCGACGTCGTCGTCACTGGCCGGGTCACCGACGCCTCGGTGATCGTCGGTGCGGCCGCCGCGCACCACGGCTGGGGCCCCACCGACTACGACCGGCTCGCCGGCGCCGTGGTCGCCGGCCACGTCATCGAATGCGGCGTCCAGGCCACCGGCGGCAACTACTCCTTCTTCACCGAGCTGCCCGACCTGACCCACG
Organism: Mycobacterium paraense; assembly: GCF_002101815.1. Taxonomy (GTDB): domain Bacteria; phylum Actinomycetota; class Actinomycetes; order Mycobacteriales; family Mycobacteriaceae; genus Mycobacterium; species Mycobacterium paraense. Next base: position 25,572 of record NZ_LQPM01000019.1, read on the forward strand.
CCGGTTTCCCCCTCGCCGAGGTCTTCGCCGACGGCTCGTCGGTGATCACCAAGCATCCCGGAACCGGCGGCCTGGTCAGCGTCGACACCGTCACCGCGCAGCTGCTCTACGAGATCGGCGGCGCGCGCTACGCCAACCCCGACGTGACGGCCCGGATGGACACCATCGCGCTGTCCCCCGACGGCCCCGACCGGGTGCGCATCAGCGGCGTGCGCGGCGAACCGCCCCCGCCCACCTACAAGGTGTCGCTCAACAGCATCGGCGGCTTCCGCAACGCCATGACGTTCGTGCTGACCGGACTGGACATCGAGGCCAAGGCCGACCTGGTGCGCCGCCAGCTGGAGGCCGCGCTGACAGTGAAGCCCGCGGAGCTGCAATGGACGCTGGCCCGCACCGACCACGCCGACGCCGACACCGAGGAAGCCGCCAGCGCCTTGCTGCACTGCGTGGCCCGCGACCCCGACGCCGCCAACGTCGGACGCCAATTCTCGTCGGCGGCAGTCGAATTGGCGCTGGCCAGCTACCCCGGCTTTCACGTGACCGCCCCGCCCGGCGACGGCCAGGTGTACGGGGTGTTCACCGCCGGCTACGTCGACGCCGCCAAGGTGCCGCACGTCGCGGTGCACGCCGACGGGACCGGGACCTACATCCCCTGCGCCACCGAGACTTTGGAGCTGGCCCCCGCCGATCCCCCGCCGCTGCCCGAGCCGTTGCCGTCCGGACCGACGCGCAGGGCGCCGCTGGGACGGATCGCCGGGGCCCGCAGCGGCGACAAGGGTGGGTCGGCCAACGTCGGTGTCTGGGTCCGCACCGACGAGCAGTGGCGCTGGCTGGCCCACACGTTGACCGTCGAGCTGTTCACCGAACTGCTGCCCGAGGCGGCCGACTTCGACGTCACCCGCCACCTACTGCCCAATTTGCGCGCGGTGAACTTCGTCGTCGACGGCATCCTCGGCCAGGGCGTCGCGTACAACGCGCGATTCGATCCCCAGGCCAAGGGGCTGGGCGAATGGCTGCGCGCCCGTCACGTCGACATCCCGGAGAGCCTGTTGTGAATATCTGGACCACCCCTGAGCGCGAGCAACTGCGAAAGACGGTGCGCTCCTTCACCGAACGCGAGATCCTGCCGCACGCCGACGAGTGGGAGCGCTCGGGCGAGCTGCCGCGCGACCTGCACCGGCGCGCCGGGGCGGCCGGCCTGTTGGGCGCGAGCTTTCCCGAATCGGTCGGCGGCGGTGGCGGTGACGGCGCCGACGCGGTGGTCATCTGTGAGGAGGTGCACCAATCCGGCGCCCCCGGGGGCGTGTTCGCGTCGCTGTTCACCTCCGGCATCGCGGTGCCGCACATGATCGCCTCCGGCGACGCCCGGCTGATCGACGAGTTCGTGCGGCCGACGCTGGCCGGCGAGAAGATCGGTTCGCTGGCCATCACCGAGCCGGGCGGCGGTTCGGACGTCGGACACCTGCGCACCACCGCCGAGTTGGACGGCGACCACTACGTCGTCAACGGGGCCAAGACCTACATCACCTCGGGGGTGCGCGCCGATTACGTCGTCACCGCGGTGCGCACGGGAGGCCCTGGCGCCGCCGGGGTTTCGCTGCTGGTCGTCGAGAAGGGCACGCCCGGCTTCGAGGTGACCCGCAAGCTGGACAAGATGGGCTGGCGGTCCTCCGACACCGCCGAGTTGTCCTACACCGACGTGCGGGTGCCGGCGGCCAACCTCGTCGGCGCCCCGAACAGCGGATTCGCCCAGATCGCCCAGGCGTTCGTGTCCGAGCGGATCGGCCTTGCCGCGCAGGCGTATTCGAGCGCGCAGCGCTGCCTGGACCTGACCGTGCAGTGGTGCCGCGACCGGGAGACCTTCGGCCGCCCGCTGATCTCGCGGCAGTCGGTGCAGAACACGCTGGCCGAGATGGCCCGGCGCATCGACGTCGCCCGCGTGTATGCCCGCAACGTGGTGGAGCGTCAGCTCGCGGGCGAGACCAACCTGATCGCGCCGGTGTGTTTCGCCAAGAACACCGCCGTCGAGGCCGGGGAATGGGTGGCCAACCAGGCCGTGCAGCTGTTCGGCGGCATGGGCTACATGGCCGAATCCGAAGTCGAACGCCAATACCGGGACATGCGCATCCTGGGCATCGGCGGGGGAACCACCGAAATCCTGACCGCGCTGGCCGCCAAAACCCTGGGATTCCAATCATGATTGCACCGCCTCCTCATCACTTCCCTCTGCATCGTCGGCGGTGGTCGTGACCACACTGAAGTCCACCCTCGACCCGAACTCCGCGGCCTACACCGACGCGGCATCGACGGCGGTCTCGCGGCTCGACGAGATCGAGGCCGAATTCGCCAAAGCGCTGGCGGGCGGCGGCCCCAAGTACGTCGAGCGCCACCACGCCCGCGGCAAGCTGACCGCGCGGGAGCGCATCGAGCTGCTCGTCGACCCCGACTCCCCGTTCCTGGAGCTCAGCCCCCTGGCGGCCTACGGCAGCGCGTTCACGGTCGGCGCCAGCACGGTCACCGGGATCGGCGTGGTGTCGGGCGTGGAATGCCTGATCGTCGCCAACGACCCGACGGTCAAGGGCGGCACCAGCAACCCGTGGACGCTGAAAAAGATATTGCGGGCCAACCAGATCGCCTTCGAGAACCGGCTGCCCGTCATCTCGCTGGTGGAATCCGGCGGGGCGGACCTGCCCACCCAGAAGGAGATCTTCATCCCCGGCGGGCAGATGTTCCGCGACCTGACCCGCCTGTCGGCGGCCGGAATCCCCACCATTGCCCTGGTTTTCGGCAACTCCACCGCCGGCGGCGCCTACATTCCCGGCATGTCCGACCACGTCGTGATGATCAAGGAACGCTCGAAGGTGTTCCTCGCCGGTCCCCCGCTGGTCAAGATGGCCACCGGCGAGGAATCCGACGACGAGTCGCTGGGCGGCGCCGAAATGCACGCCCGCATCTCGGGTTTGGCGGATTACTTCGCCGCCGACGAGCTCGACGCCATCCGCATCGGGCGCCGCATCGTGGCCCGGCTGAACTGGGTCAAGCAGGGGCCCGCCCCGGGGCCGGTGACCGAGCCGTTGTTCGACGCCGAGGAGCTTATCGGCATCGTGCCCGCGGACCTGCGCGTCCCGTTCGACCCGCGCGAGGTGATCGCCCGCATCGTCGACGGCTCCGAATTCGACGAATTCAAGGCGATGTACGGCTCGTCGCTGGTCACCGGCTGGGCCCGGCTGCACGGCTACCCGCTGGGCATCCTCGCCAACGCGCGCGGCGTGCTGTTCAGCGAGGAGTCGCAAAAGGCCACCCAGTTCATCCAGCTGGCCAACCGGTCGAACACGCCACTGTTGTTCCTGCACAACACCACCGGCTACATGGTGGGCAAGGACTACGAAGAGGGCGGGATGATCAAGCACGGGTCGATGATGATCAACGCCGTGTCCAACTCGACCGTCCCGCACATCTCGCTGCTGATCGGCGCCTCGTACGGCGCCGGCCACTACGGCATGTGCGGGCGGGCCTACGACCCGAGGTTCCTGTTCGCCTGGCCCAGCGCCAAATCCGCGGTGATGGGCGGCGCCCAGCTCGCGGGCGTCCTGTCGATCGTGGCCCGCGCCGCCGCCGAGGCCCGCGGCCAGCAGGTCGACGAGGACGCCGACGCCGCGATGCGCGCGGCGGTCGAGGGGCAGATCGAGGCCGAGTCGCTGCCGCTGGTGCTGTCCGGGATGCTCTACGACGACGGGGTGATCGACCCGCGCGACACCCGCACGGTGCTGGGAATGTGTCTGTCCGCCATTGCCAATGGCCCGATCGAGGGGACGTCGAACTTCGGCGTCTTCCGGATGTGAGCCCCATGGTCACTCGAGTGCTGGTCGCCAACCGCGGCGAAATCGCCCGGCGGGTGTTCGCCACCTGCCGCCGGCTGGGCCTGTCCACCGTCGCCGTCTACACCGACCCCGACGCCGCCGCGCCGCACGTGGCCGAGGCCGACGCGCGGGTGCGGCTGGAAAAGACGTACGACTACCTGAACGCCGAGGCGATCATCGCCGCCGCCCGCGCCGCCGGCGCCGACGCGGTGCACCCCGGTTACGGGTTCCTTTCCGAGAACGCCGATTTCGCGGCCGCCGTGCAGCAGGCGGGCCTGACCTGGGTCGGGCCGCCGGTGGACGCGGTGCGCGCGATGGGCTCCAAGATCGAGTCCAAGAAGCTGATGGCCGCCGCCGGGGTCCCGGTGCTGGACGAGCTGGACCCCGACGCGGTCACCGAGGCGCAGCTGCCCGTGCTGGTCAAGGCCTCGGCGGGTGGCGGCGGCCGCGGGATGCGGGTGGTGCGCGAACTGCCCTCTCTCGCCGCCGAAGTCGAGGCGGCCCGGCGTGAGGCGCAGTCGGCGTTCGGCGACCCGACCGTCTTCTGCGAGCGCTACCTGCCCACCGGGCATCACATCGAGGTCCAGGTGATGGCCGACACCCACGGCACCGTCTGGGCCGTCGGCGAACGGGAATGCTCGATTCAGCGCCGGCACCAGAAGATCATCGAGGAGGCCCCCTCGCCGCTGGTCGAGCGCGTCCCCGGGATGCGGGCCAAGCTGTTCGACGCGGCCCGGCTGGCCGCGACCGCGATCGGCTACACGGGCGCCGGAACGGTGGAGTTCCTCGCCGATGACGACGGCGAGTTCTACTTCCTGGAGATGAACACCCGCCTGCAGGTCGAGCACCCGGTGACCGAGGAGACCACCGGGCTCGACCTGGTCGAGCTGCAGCTCGCGGTCGCCGAGGGCGGCCGGCTCGACGCCGAACCCCCCGCCGCCCAAGGGCATTCGATCGAGGCCCGGCTCTACGCCGAGGACCCCGCGCAGGGCTGGCAGCCGCAGGCCGGCGTGATGCACACGATCGGGGTGCCGGGGGTCCGGACACAGTTCGGCACGCTGGGGCGGCGGACCGGGATCCGGCTGGATTCCGGCATCGTCGACGGGTTCGCGGTCTCGATCCACTACGACCCGATGCTGGCCAAGGTCATCTCCTACGCCCCGACGCGCCGCCAGGCGGCGCTGGTCCTCGCCGACGCGCTGGCCCGCGCCCGCCTGCACGGCGTGCGCACCAACCGCGAGCTGCTGGTGAACGTGCTACGCCATCCCGCATTTCTGGACGGCGCCACCGACACGGCGTTCTTCGACACACACGGGCTGGACAAGTTGTCGGCGCCCCTGGCCGACGCCGCGGTCGTCCGGTTGTCCGCGATCGCCGCCGCGCTTGCCGACGCCGCCCACAATCGCGCCGTCGCCGCGGTCCTCGGCCCGGTTCCCAGCGGCTGGCGAAACCTGGCGTCGGGGTATCAGGTCAAGACCTACCGCGACGGCGGCGGTTCCGAGCAGAGCGTCGAATACCGTTTCACCAGAAACGGATTGACGCTGCCAGGCGACGCGACGGTGCGGCTCGTCTCCGCCGCGGCGGACCGGGTCACCCTCGCCGACGACGGGGTGGAGCACACGTTCGCGATCGCCCGGCACGGACCCGACCTCCAGGACGTCTACGTCGATTCGGCGCGCGGCCCCGTTCACCTGGTCGCGCTGCCCCGCTTCCCGGAGCCGGGGTCGACCGTCGAAAAGGGTTCCCTGGTGGCACCCATGCCCGGCAACGTCATCCGCCTCGGCGCCGCGATCGGCGACACCGTCACCGCCGGACAGCCACTGATCTGGCTGGAGGCGATGAAGATGGAACACACCATCACCGCACCCTCCGACGGCGTGCTCGCCGAGCTCAACGTCGAAACCGGTCAGCAAGTCGAAGTGGGCGCCATCCTGGCGCGAGTGGAAGCGCCCGAAGGAGAAGGAGATTCACAGTGACCGATAGCAGCTTCATCGAGAACGAGGAGCGCCGGGCGCTGCGCAAGGCGGTGTCCGAGTGGGCCTCCAACTACGGCAGCGAGTACTACCTCGAGAAGGCCCGTGCGCACGAGCACACCACCGAATTGTGGTCCGAGGCGGGCAAACTCGGCTTCCTCGGGGTCAACCTGCCCGAGGAGTACGGCGGCGGCGGCGCCGGCATGTACGAGCTGTCGCTGGTGATGGAGGAGATGGCGGCCGCGGGCAGCGCGCTGCTGCTGATGGTGGTGTCGCCCGCCATCAACGGCACCATCATCAGCAAGTTCGGCACCGAGGAGCAGAAGAAGCGCTGGATCCCGGGGATCGCCGACGGCTCGCTGACGATGGCGTTCGCCATCACCGAGCCGGACGCCGGCTCGAATTCGCACAAGATCACCACGACCGCCCGCCGCGAAGGCAGCGACTGGATCCTCAAGGGGCAGAAGGTCTACATCTCCGGCATCGACCAGGCGCAGGCGGTACTGGTGGTGGCGCGCGCCTTCAAAGAGGGAGGGGCCAAGTCCGAATCTCTCCGCCCGGCGCTGTTCGTGGTGCCGACCGACGCGCCCGGCTTCACCTACACCCCGATCGAGATGGAGCTGATCAGCCCCGAGCGCCAATTCCAGGTCTTCCTCGACGACGTCCGGCTGCCCAGCGATGCGCTGGTGGGGGCCCAAGACGCCGCCATCGCACAGCTTTTCGCCGGGCTGAATCCCGAGCGCATCATGGGAGCGGCCAGTTCGGTGGGCATGGGGCGTTTCGCGCTGAACAAGGCCGTCGACTACGTCAAGACCCGCCAGGTCTGGTCCACCCCGATCGGCGCGCACCAGGGCCTGTCACACCCGTTGGCGCAGTGCCACATTGAGGTGGAGCTGGCCAAGCTGATGATGCAGAAGGCCGCGACGCTGTACGACCACGGCGACGACGCGGGTGCCGCCGAGGCCGCCAACATGGCCAAGTACGCGGCGGCGGAGGCGGCCACCCGCTCGGTCGACCAGGCCGTGCAGTCGATGGGCGGCAACGGGCTGACCAAGGAGTACGGCGTGGCGGCCATGCTCGCCTCGGCCCGGCTCGGGCGCATCGCCCCGATCAGCCGCGAGATGGTGCTGAACTTCGTCGCACAGACGTCGCTGGGCCTGCCCCGGTCTTACTGATGGAAGACCGTCTCGTCGAATACGCCGTCGCGGGTCCGGTCGCGCGGCTGACGCTGAACTCGCCGCACAACCGCAACGCCCTTTCCACGGCCCTGGTCACCCAGTTGCACCAGGGCCTGCGTGACGCCGCGGCGGATCCGGCGGTGCGGGTCGTGGTGCTGGGTCACACGGGCGGCACCTTCTGCGCCGGCGCCGACCTGAGCGAGGCCGGTGGGGGCGACCCGTTCGACGTGGCGGTGGCCCGGGCGCGGGAGATGACCGCGCTGCTGCGCGCCATCGTCTCCGCTCCGCTGCCGGTGATCGCCGCCGTCGACGGGCACGTCCGCGCCGGCGGCTTCGGGTTGGTCGGCGCTTGCGACATCGCCGTCGCCGGCCCGCGGAGCACCTTCGCGCTCACCGAGGCGAGGATCGGCGTCGCGCCGTCGATCATCTCGCTGACGCTGCTGCCGAAGATGTCGGCGCGCGCCGCGGCGCGCTACTACCTCACCGGCGAGACGTTCGGTGCGGCGGACGCCGCGGAGATCGGGCTCATCACGATGGCGGCCGACGACATCGACGCCGCGGTGGAGAAGGTGGTCGCCGACGTGAGCCGAGGTTCGCCGCAGGGGCTGGCGGCGTCCAAGGCATTGACCACCGCCGCCGTGCTGGAGGGCTTCGACCGCGACGCCGAACGGCTGACCGAGGAGTCGGCCCGGCTATTCGTATCCGACGAAGCGCGCGAAGGCATGATGGCGTTTCTGCAGAAGCGCCCGCCTAGTTGGGCAAGCGTCTAACGGGCGGCGCGACCAGCGCAAAAGCCCCCGCGACCAGGACTCGAGCCGGGAAGAACGTTGCAGTTTAGCCAACCCACTTGCAGCAAAACTTCTACGTCGTACGCTCGTGGATGATGAGCAACTCGGCGCAGCGCGACACTCGCGATACCCCGGACACGCGTGACGAATCGTCGCGCGCGGCCGATACGGATCGCATCCAGGTCGCGCAGTTGCTGGCGTACGCGGCCGAGCAGGGCCGGCTGCAGCTGAAGGACTACGAGGATCGGCTCACGCGGGCGTACGCCGCCACCACCTACGAGGAGCTCGACGAGCTGCGGGCCGACCTGCCCGGCGCGATGCTGAGCCCGCGCCGGGGCGGCAAGCCCAACCCCGCGCCGTCGATGTTGCTGCTGGCGTTGATGAGCAATTTCGAGCGGCGCGGCCGGTGGAACGTCCCGAAGAAGCTCACCACCTTCACCTTCTGGGGCACCGGCGTGGTGGACCTGCGCTACGCCGACTTCACCTCCACCGAGGTCGACATCCACGCGATCTCGATCATGGGCGCGCAGAACATCCTGCTGCCCCCGGAAGTCAACGTCGAGATCCACGGGCACGGCGTGATGGGCGGCTTCGACCAGAGCGTGCTCGGCGAGGGGACGCCAGGCGCGCCCAAGGTCAACATCCACGGCTTCTCGCTGTGGGGCGGTGTGGGCATCAAGCGCAAGGCCCGCCGCCCGCGCGGATAGTCGTTGCGCCGCCGGTTAACCCGGCACGTAGTCGAACTTGTCGGGGTTGGGACCTCGCCTGCCCGCCTCGCCCTTGTCCAGCGCCGAGATCGCCGCCATGTCGGAGTCGTCCAATTCGAAGTCGAACAGCTCGAAGTTGGCCTGGATCCGTTCCGGCGTCACCGATTTCGGGAACACGACGTCGCCGCGCTGGATGTGCCAGCGCAACACCACCTGCGCGGCCGATTTGCCGCGGGCGTCGGCGATGCGGTTGATTTCGGGATCGCCGAGCACCTTGCCCTGGGCGATCGGCGACCACGCCTCGGTGACGATGCCATGTTCGCGGCCGTAGCCGCGGACCTGCTCATTGCCGAAATACGGGTGCACCTCGATCTGGTTGACCGATGGGACGGTCTCGGTTTCCGCGGCGAGCCGTTCGAGGTGTGCGATCTGGAAGTTCGACACCCCGATGCTGCGCGCGCGACCGTCCTTGGCGAACTCCTCGAGCACCTTCCACGTGGAGACGAAGTCGCCGCCGTAGAGCGTGGGCAGTGGCCAGTGAATGAGGAACAGGTCGACGTAGTCGGAGTTCAGCGCCTCGAGCGTCTTGTCGAAGGCGCGCCGCGCGTCGTCGGGCTTGTGAAAGCCGTTGTTGAGCTTGCTGGTAACGAACACGTCGGCGCGGTCGAGCCCGGCGTCACGGATGCCCTGCCCGACTTCCTTCTCGTTGCCGTACATCTCCGCGGTGTCGATGTGCCGGTACCCGATGTCGAGGGCGCGCTTGACGGCGGCCGCGGTCTCGTCGGGCTTGATCTGGAACACGCCGAAGCCCAGCTGCGGGATGCTCACACCGTCGTTGAGTTCGATCGTTGGAACCTTGCTCATGCATCTCCCCCTTCTTCGCCCGGCCAACCCGGCCGGGGAAGCATCTATTCCACTGAGGGAATTACTAACGTCGCCGCCGAGACCGCAAATAGTCGCCCACGACGGCGGCCCCCAGGCCGTCGACATCGGGGACCACGACGCGCCCCTCCACGCGCCGCGCGACCTGGTCGATGAACCGGGCCAGGCCGGGGTCGTCGCCCAACCGGAAGATCGTCACCTGCGCACCGAGCCTCGCCATGTCGTCGAATCCCCGCACGGTGTGGGCGATGGTCCGCGGGTGCGGCGGGTAGTCAAAGAACACCGCGGAGCCGTCCCCGTCGAAGTCCTCCAGGTGTGCGGTCGGCTCGCCGTCGGTCACCACCAGCACGACGGGCTGCGCGTTGGGGTGCCGGCGCAGGTGGCGACCCGCGAGCGCCAGCGCGTGGTGCAGGTTGGTGCCCTGCTCGTAGACGCCCTCCAGGCCGGTCAGCTCCGCGGCCGTCACGGTCCGGGCATAGCGGCCAAACGCGATGATCTGCAAGGCATCCGAGCGAAACCTGGTGCACACCAGGTGGTTGAGCGCGAGCGCCGTCTGCTTCATCGGCAGCCAGCGATTCTCCATCACCATCGAAAACGAGGTGTCCACCAACAACGCCACGGCGGCCTGGGTGCGCGTCTCGGTCTCGGAGACCTCGACGTCGTCGACGGTGATCCGGATGGGGCCATCGATGGTCGCCGTCCCGGACTGCCGCAGCACCGCATTGGTCAGCGTGCGGGAAATGTTCCACGGCTCGGTGTCACCGAACTGCCAGGGCCGCGTCGCGCCGGTCAGCTCGCCGGCCGCCCCGGCGCGCCGGTGATCCCGCTCGCCGCGGCGTCCGGAAAGCTGTTGCGCCACATCGCGTAACGCCGTCTCGCCGAGCCTGCGCATCGCTTTAGGCGAAAGGCGCCACTGGCCGTCGGAACCGCGGTCCAGGAACCCCTGATTGACCAGCGCCCGTTCCAGTTCGGCCAGGGTGCGGGCGTCGATGGCCGCCTGGTCGCCGAGCTGGCGGGCCAGCGCGTCGAGATCGACGTCGTCCATGGTGGCGCCGGGATAGCTCTGCGACAGCTGCTCGGCCAGCTGCTCCAGCTCGGCGATATCGGAGATCGCCTGGGTGCCTTCGCCCATGCCGAACGGGTTATCCCCGGAGAACTGCTCGGACCCGGTCCAGTCCTCGCCGGGCCGCGCGGCCTGCAGGTGCGCGTCGAGCCGCCCCAATGCCTCCATCAACGCCGGTGACCCGAATGCCTGCTGCGCCAGCGCATCCAGCTCGGCGCGCTGGTCGGGGCTCAGGCTGTTGCGGAAGCGTTGCGCCGCGGCGGCGCGCTTGGCCAGCGAGTCGAGCAGCTCCTCGACGTTGCGCGGGTTCTCCGGGAAGAACTCGCCGTGCTTGTCCATGAAGTCTTCGAAGTCCTGCTGCGAGTCCTGGCCGCGGGCGTGCTTGTCCAGCAACTCGTTGAGGTCGTCCAACATCTCGTTGACGCGCTGGCGATCCTCGTCGGTGGCGCCCTCCAGGGCCTGCTTCATGCCGGCGAAGCGCTGATCCAGCATCTCGCGGCCGAGCAAATCCCTGATCTGCTCGTACTTTTCGCGCGCCTCGTCGCTGCGCCAGTTGTAGTCGGACAGCTCCTGCACGGCCTTGGCCGGCGACGCGGGCAACGCGTCCAGCTGCAGCTCGCCGAAGCGGGCGTCGTCGTCGAGCGCACGGGCCAACTCCTTGCGCTCGGCCAGCACGGCCTCGTCGAGCAGCTTCTTGATCTCCTGCAGCGTGCCGTCCAAGTTGTTGCGGCGCAACAGGTCCCGCCGCCGCTTGTTGGCCTCGGCCGCGAGCCGGTCGGCCCCGGGCATGTTCTTGGTGCCGCGGCGCAGCAACTCCGACAGCGCCCGCCGTGGCGAGGTGCCGGCCATCACGTCCTGGCCGATCTGTTCGAGCGCCTCGCGCAGATCCACCGGCGGCGCCAGCGGGTCAGGCCCGCCGGTGTACGCCGAGTATCGCGACGAATGCCCTCTAGCCATAGACGGTTTGGCCCTCCCCGGACACCTTGTCGATCCGCTTGGCCAGATACAGGGCCTCCAGCGCCAGTTCCAGCGCCGCGGCGCGCTCTCCTTCGGATTCGGCGTGCAGCTTGGCCGCGATCTTGTCGACGACCGGCAGGTTCGGCACCGCCGCCAGCACGTCCTTGGCCGACACCCGCTCGCCCGTCGTCACCGCCGAGCCGCCCTCGACCGCGGCCACCAGGGCGCCGACGTCGATGCCGCCGAGCACCCTGGCCGCGGTGTCGGCCGTAGCCCGGCGCAACAGGTGCTCCAGCACCGCCTGCTCGCGGCCCTCCTCGCCGGACTCGAATTCCAGCTTGCCGCGCAGGACGTCGATCACCGTGTCCAGGTCGACCACCCGGGCCACCGGATCGGTCTCGCCCAGCACCGCGCCGCGGTGGCGGGCGGCGGCGGCCACGGTCTCGGCGGCCGCGATCGCGAACCGCGCCGACACCCCGGACCGCTGATCGATCGAGTTGGACTCCCGCAGGTAGCGCGCGAACCGCGCGATCACCTGCATGAGGTAGTCGGGCACCTGGGCGCTCAGGTGGGCTTCCTGCACGATCACGCCCACCTCGGCGTCGAGCTCCAGCGGGTAGTGGGTGCGGATCTCGGCGCCGAACCGGTCCTTGAGCGGCGTGATGATGCGCCCCCGGTTGGTGTAGTCCTCGGGGTTGGCGCTGGCGACCACCAACACGTCCAGCGGCAGGCGCAGCGTGTAACCGCGGACCTGGATGTCGCGCTCCTCCATGACGTTGAGCATCGACACCTGGATGCGCTCGGCGAGGTCGGGCAGCTCGTTGACCGCGACGATGCCGCGGTGGGCGCGCGGGATCAGCCCGTAGGCGATGGTCTCCGGGTCACCGAGACTGCGGCCCTCGGCGACCTTGATCGGGTCGATGTCGCCGACCAGGTCGGCGACGCTGGTGTCGGGCGTGGCCAGCTTTTCGGTGTAGCGCTCGCTGCGGTGCTTCCAGGCGATCGGCATGTCGTCGCCGAGCGTGGCGGCGCGACGGATCGATTCCGGCGTGATCGGGGTGTACGGGTGCTCGCCCAGCTCGGCCCCGTCGATCACGGGGGTCCACTCGTCGAGCAGCCCGGTCAGCGCGCGCAGCAGCCGCGTCTTGCCCTGGCCGCGTTCGCCCAGCAAAACGAAGTCGTGGCCGGCGATCAGCGCGCGCTCCAGCTGAGGCAGAACGGTGTCCTCGAAACCCAGGATGCCCGGCCACACGTCGTCGCCCTCGGCCAGCGCGGTCAGCAGGTTTTCCCGGATTTCTTGCTTGACTCCCCGTTCGCGGTGACCGGAGGCGCGCAGTTCGCCTACGGTGCGGGGCAGATTGCTGGGTGATAGCACCACTCCACGCTACGCGCTGCCTCTCCGGCCCACGCGCCGAACGTTCAGTGAGCGAAGTGCCGGGCTCCGGTGAGGTATAAGGTGACGCCCGCGTTCGCGGCGGCCGCGGTCACCTCTTCGTCGCGCACCGACCCGCCCGGATGCACCACCGCCCTGACCCCGGCGCCGGTCAGCGTCTCGAGCCCGTCGGGGAACGGGAAGAACGCATCGGAGGCCGCGACCGCGCCGCGGACCCGGTCGCCCCCTCTTTCAACCGCCAACCGGGCGGCGTCGACCCGGTTGACCTGACCCATGCCGACGCCGACGGTCGCGCCGTTGGCGGCGATCACGATCGCGTTCGACTTGACCGCGCGGCAGGCGCGCCACGCAAACACCAGGTCGGTCAAGGTGTTCGGGTCCGCCGGCGCCCCGGCCGCCAGTGTCCAGTTCGCGGGGTTGTCGCCGTGCGCGTCGAGCTGGTCGCGCTGTTGCACCAGCAGGCCGCCGCTGATCGGGCGCAGCTCGGTGCCGCCGGCCAGCGGCTCGGAGGCCACCAGCACACGGATGTTCTTCTTGCGCGTCAACGCGTCGACGGCGCCCGGCGCGTACGCGGGCGCGACGATCACCTCGGTGAAGATGGTGCTCACGTACTCCGCCATCTCGACGGTGACTTCGGTGTTGGCCGCGATCACCCCGCCGAAGGCGCTCAGCGGGTCGCATTCGTGGGCCTTGCGGTGCGCGTCGGCAACCGAGACCGACGAGATCGCGATCCCGCAGGGGTTGGCGTGCTTGATGATCGCCACACAGATCTCGTCGTGGTCGAAGGCGGCCCGCCAGGCCGCGTCCGCGTCGGTGAAGTTGTTGTAGGACATCTCTTTTCCGTGCAGCTGCTCGGCCTGCGCCAGGCCCGGCCACGCGCCGGGGTCGGCGTACAGCGCCGCCTGCTGGTGCGGGTTCTCGCCGTAGCGCAGCATCGCCGTGCGCCGCCAGCTGCCCGCCAACCACTGCGGGAAGTTGGTGGGCGGGTGCTCGGGCGCCAGCGTCGACTCCATCCAACCGGCGACCGCGATGTCGTAGTCCGCGGTGTGCTGAAAGGCCAACGAGGCCAGCCTTTTACGCTCGGCGAGGGTAAATCCGCCGCTGCGCACCGCGGCCAGCACGCCGTCATAGCCGAGCGGGTCGGTGACCACCGCCACGCTGGGGTGGTTCTTCGCGGCGGCCCGCACCATCGACGGTCCGCCGATGTCGATCTGTTCGACGCACTCGTCGATCCCCGCGCCGGAATCGACCGTCTCACTGAACGGATACAGGTTGACGACGACGAGTTCGAAGGCCGCGATCCCGAGCTGTTCGAGCGCCGCTTCGTGCTCGGGCTTGCGCAGGTCGGCCAGCAGGCCGGCGTGCACCCGCGGGTGCAGAGTCTTGACCCGGCCGTCGAGCACCTCGGGAAAGCCGGTCAAGTCCTCCACGCGGGTGACCGGAATCCCTTTGTCCGCAATGGTCTTGGCGGTCGAGCCGGTCGACACGATCTCCACGCCCGCCGCGGCCAGCCCCTGGGCGAGTTCGATCAGCCCGGACTTGTCGTACACGCTGATCAACGCGCGGTGAATCGCCCTTCTTGACTCGTCGCTCATGCTGCGTTCATCCCAGGGTCGCCTTTCGTCCGGTCCAGGTCACGCCGCGCGTCGCCAGCGCGGCCACCACGTCCACTAGCAGTCGCCGCTCGACGACCTTGATGCGTTCGTGCAGGGTCTCTTCCGTGTCGCCGTCGAGCACCGGGATGGGCTCCTGCGCCAATATCGGCCCGGTGTCCATGCCGGCGTCTACCAGGTGCACCGTACAGCCGGTGACCTTCACACCGTAAGCCAGCGCGTCCGGGACGGCATGCGCTCCCGCGAACGCCGGCAGCAGCGCCGGATGGGTGTTGAGGGTGCGTCCGCAGAAGCGTGAAAGAAATTGCGGCCCAAGGATTTTCATAAATCCCGCGGAGACGATGAGGTCGGGCGAGTGGGCGGCGGTGGCTTCGGTGATGGCCTTGTCCCAGGCCGCGCGGTCGGGGTGGTCGCCGAGGCGGACGGTGAACACGGGCAGCGACGCCGCCGCCGCGACCTCGGTAGCCGGGCATGCGCGATCCACGCCGACGGCGACTATCCGCGCCGGGTAGTCACCGGCGGCCGCCTCGATCAGCGAGCCCAGCAGCGAACCGGTGCCCGAGGCGAGCACCACCACCCGCGCCGGCGCGCTCGGGGGCACCTGGAGGGGTTGGGGCACACGGCGAGCCTAGTCCGGCGACGATGCGCCGAGACTGCGGCCAGCGCGACATCGTCCGGCGTGTCGGCGCGCTCAGCGCAGGCTCGATCACGCTGGCGGCGACTCTTCGTCGGCGGCCGGCTCGTCGTCCTCGCTGACCGGCGGCTCCTCCTCGTCGGGCTCGCCTTCGGGCTCGTCGAAGACGGCCGCGAAATCCGCCGGCTCGTCGGCCGCCGCAACGGGCGCGGCTTTACGGCGCCTGGGCCGGCGCCGGATCCCGCCGGTCATCACCACGGTGACGCCGCCGACGACCGCGAACCAGAAGAACACGCCGCCCAGCAAGGTCCCCTGGTCGACGCCGACATGCCCGAAGTTGCCGAGCCGCCCGCTTCCGCCGTAGGCGAGCAACGACATCGCCAAGGCACCCAGGACGGAGGCGACCAGCAGTTTGGCCATCGCCGGGAGCAGCGGCAGCGCGCGCCGGGCGCATTGCTGCCCGACCGCCACGCCCGATGACGCGCCGACGATGAGCAGCGCCACCCACACCGGCCCCAGCGGCGGCGTGGGGACCGCGGCCAGGATCGGCAGCGCCGGGATGTCGCCGCCGAAAACGGTGAAGGAACTGAACGTCGCGAAGCCGAGATGGGCACTGGATCCGACGGCGACCGCCGACGTGCCGACCATGACGTTCGGCGCGTACAACACCGACAGCACGGTCAGGCTGAACTGGCCGAATATCGAATCGGTGATTCCGTAGAGCTCCTGCATCGTCGACCAGTGCACGATCAGCGACCCCGCCGTCACCAGCCCGGAGAGGCCGACCAGCGCCAGCACGCCGGCCACCGCGGCGCGCAACGAATCGCCGAGCCAGTTGGGCAGCGGGGACGCCGCCAGCGCCCGCCGCCCCACCCGGGACCACACGCCGATCGCGGCGCCGATGGCGTGCACCACCAGCACGCTCGTGAATGCCCGCAGGGCGCTGGGCGTCTGCAGCTCGGTGATCACCGACGACGCGTCGTGGATGACGGCCAGGGCTATCGCCGCCAGCAGCAAGGGGCCGCCCAGCGCCGAGGCGATCACCCAGCGGACCACCAGCCACGACGACTGGGCGGCGGTGGCCCGGGCGCTGGTGCGCGCGGTGCCCCACACCATCAGCAAGACCGGCAGCAGCGGCAGCACGCCCAGTTCGCGGCCACCGATCGAGATAGGAACCTGGTGCACCGCCAGCCACATGCTGGCGATGGCGCCCAACGCGCCGGTCATGTCGCTGTTGGCGATCAGCAACTGCAGCAGGGTCACCGCGGCGACGATGCCGAGTGCCACGACGGCCGGGCCGAACGCCACCCGGACGAGGTCGCGCGCCTGGCGAGCGCCACCTGCCCGGTGGTCCTCGCTTGCTGACACCCTTGTCACTCTTGGCGCACGTGCCCGACTACGCGCGAGGGCGCGCGCTTAGGAGGGCGCCGGCCCAGACGGTGACGACGGCGACTGTTGCTGCTCGTGGCCGGAGGCCGACTGGCCACCGGTCTGGCTCGCCTGGTCGACCGGACCCGAACCGGCCGGCGACTCCGTGCCGCCCGCGGCGGAGGACGGCGGCGGGCTGAAGCTGGGGAAGCCGGTGGGCGGCGTCGACGGCCCGTGCTGCTGCGCGCCGGGCTGCGGCTGGGCGCCGAATCCGCCCGTCGACGTGGGGATCGCGGCCTGCGTCGGGGCCTGGCTCTGCGGATATCCGCCGTACTGCGAGCCATACGAGGAAGGCTGCGGCGTCTCCTGCTGGTGGGACTGGTGACCGCCGTGCTGCTGCGCACTCGGCTGACCGTAGTACGACGGCTGCTGTCCGTACTGGCCGTACTGGCCGTACTGCTGTCCGTACTGGCCGTATTGGGCATACGGGTCGTACTTGGGCCGTGGCGTCGGCGCCGTGATGACGCCGGCGTCCAGCAGCAGCGCGCCGACGGCGGCGAAGGCCTGAATGATGCTGCAGCCGACCAACGGCCACATCGCCCAACCGATGCCGAATCCGGCGGGCGTGTTCACGGTCTCGGTGATGGCCAGCAGCGCGCCCAAAACGGCGACCACCGCGACGATGCCCACATAACTCTTGGCCTTGGGCAGCAGGCCGATCGCCGCCAGCAGGGCGGCCAGCACCGCGACGATGACCGCGGTGCCGGCGTCGCCGGCGCGTCCGCCGCCCGGGCCGAGGTCGGCGCCGATGACGAACGTCGGCCCGAAATTCAGCAGATAGACCGCGATGCCGAGCACCACGACCGCGACATTCAGCGCCAGCGGAAGCTTGCTTTCACCGTCGTCGGTCTTGGCGAAGGACGGTGTGGCGCCTGCGTAGGAGCCGCCGGGCTGCGCGGGTTGATATCCGGAACCACCGGGCGAATAGGTCATGACTCCTCCTGTTGCTTCTTAGCGGCGCCACATTGCAGTGCGACGCTGTGCTTCCAGGCGCGCCACAGCGGAACACCTTCCCCATGTTGCGATGCGGCACGATCGACCAACCACGCTAGCGCACCTTCCGGTGGCCGTGCCGGAGCCACCGGCCTGTCGGCGCGACCAGCGCCGAGGTGTCCCGCTTGCCGAGCGCAGGTAGAACACGTTCTAATTCTGTGCATGGATTACGGCCTCGTGCTTTTCACCAGTGACCGCGGCATCTCCCCGGCGACAGCGGCCAAGCTCGCCGACGACCACGGTTTCCAGACGTTCTACGTGCCAGAACACACCCACATCCCGGTCAAGCGGGAGGCCGCCCATCCCACCACCGGCGACGCGTCGCTGCCCGACGACCGCTACATGCGCACGCTAGATCCATGGGTAAGTCTGGGCGCCGCGTGCGCCGTCACGTCGCGGGTGCGCCTCTCGACGGCGGTGGCGCTGCCCGTCGAGCACGACCCGATCACGCTGGCGAAAAGCATTGCGACGCTTGACCACCTGTCGGGGGGCAGGGTGAGCCTCGGCGTCGGCTTCGGATGGAACACCGACGAGTTGGCCGACCACGGGGTGCCGCCCGGGCGGCGCCGGACCATGTTGCGCGAGTACATCGAGGCGATGCGGGCGCTGTGGACCGAGGAGGAAGCCGCCTATGACGGCGAGTTCGTCCGGTTCGGGCCCAGCTGGGCGTGGCCGAAGCCGGTGCAGTCACACATTCCGGTGCTCGTGGGGGCGGCCGGCAACGAGAAGAACTTCAAGTGGATCGCCCGCAGCGCCGACGGCTGGATCACCACCCCGCGCGACTTCGACATCGACGAACCGGTCAAGTTGCTGCAGGACACCTGGGCGGCCGCCGGCCGCGACGGCGCACCGCAGATCGTGGCGCTGGACTTCAAGCCGATCCCCGAGAAGCTCGCCAAGTGGGCGGAGCTCGGCGTGACTGAGGTGCTGTTCGGGCTGCCGGACCGCCCCGAGGACGAGGTCGCCGCCTACGTCGAACGACTGGCCGGCAAGCTGGCCGCCCTGGTGTAGCCCGCTCAGCCGGCGAAGCAGCGGTTGCCGTAGTCGAACGAGCGCACCCGGACCTCGCGCCCGAGCGGGTCGCCGTCGATCAGCAGGGCGATCAGTTCGTCGTCTTCGGTGGTCGACAGGAACCGGCTGCCGTCGTCGAGCCGGCCGATGACGATGCCGGTCGGACGCCCGTCGTCCCGCCGGACCGTGTACGTCTCGACGGTCCCGCGGCCATCGGCGGTCTCCGTCACGGCCTGGGTCGGCCACCCGGCGACAAGCGCCTGCAACTCCTCGTTGCGATCCGGCTTCCATTCCGCCGGAGCTGTCGAGTAAATCCCGACCGAGTACTTGCTCAGGATGCCGCCGTTGGCCCCGACGAGGCCGAATTGCCCTGGCATGCGTCTCATTTGGGCCACCGTCTCGGCAACCGCGTGCATGGAGTAGTTGTTGCCGGCCCCGCCGAAGAACGGCAGCCCGCCGGTCACCGTCAGGCCCCGCGGGTCGTCGGGCGCGATCCCCAACCCGTCGCAAATGTTGAACACCGGCACCGGAAAGCAGCTGTAGAGGTCGAAGGTGGCGACGTCGTCGACTCCGATGCCGGCCATGCCCAGCGCCTCGCGCACCGCCATGACCGCCGACGGGGAATGCCCGAGATCCGGACGCTCCAGCAGCGGCTGCTCCTCCAGGTCGACGTGCCCATGGAGGTACACCCACTTCTCCTCCGGCACCCCCAGTGAACGCGCCGCCTCGACCGACATCAGCAGCGCGGCCGCGCCCTGGTTGACCTGGTCGCGCGCGACCATCAGCCGCGGGTAGGGCTCCGCGATCATTCGGTTGGCCTCGGTCACGGTGATCAGTTCGTCGACGGTGCGCTCGACCGGCGCGGCGGCGAACGGATTGCTGGCGGCGATCTTGGTGAAGGGCGCGAACAGCTCGGCCATCGTCCGCCGGTACTCCAACGGCCCCAGCCCCGTCCCGGCCCGCCGGGCGTTTTCCAGCAGCCCGTATTGGATCGGCGCGCTGGTCAGGCCGTGGATGACCGTGTAGCGCGAGATGAGCTTCTCGATGCCGTGACCCCGGTCCTCCAGGTCACCGTCGACGGTCTCCGTGAAGTCCGGCTTGTGCTCGGCGTTCGCGAAATGTCGCAGCGTCGAGGTCGCGTCGGAGCCGAAGATCAGCGCCGCCTGCGACCGGCCGGCGGCGATCTCCGCCGCCAGCTCGCTGATCAAATGCTGCGGGCCCTGGCCGCCGACGATCTCGAGGATCGCGCGCGCCGGCTGAGCCCCCAGCCGCTTGGCCACCGACCGCGGGTAGTTGTTCGACCGGCCGAGCACGGCCGACGCGACGGGGCCGGAGATCTCGAATTGCCTGACGCCGGCCACGGTGTCGACGGCCGCGGCCACCGACGCGACGTCGGCCCCGCAGTCCGCCAGGGCCGCCGATGCGGCGGCGGCGACCAACTCGACGGGCGACATCGCCCGGTAGGTGGGGTCGTCGATGCGCTCGGCGGCCTGCCCGACGCCGACGACGACGGGCGTGCGCGCGTCAAGATTCATAGCTCAACTATCTACCGCAGCGGAACTGCGGCCCCGCCACCGGGTCCGGTCAAGCGCCGGCGGCCGCTAGAGCGCGTTGAGAATCTCCCGGGCCAGCGCCGCCGTCTCCGACGGGGTCTTGCCCACCTTGACGCCCGCCGCCTCCAGGGCCTCCTTCTTGGCGGCCGCCGTGCCCGACGAGCCGGACACGATGGCGCCGGCGTGGCCCATCGTCTTGCCCTCCGGGGCGGTGAATCCCGCCACGTAACCGACGACCGGCTTGGAGACGTGGGCCTTGATGTAATCGGCGGCACGCTCCTCGGCGTCGCCGCCGATCTCGCCGATCATCACGATGACCTTGGTGTCGGGGTCCTTCTCGAAGGCCTCGATCGCATCGATGTGGGTGGTGCCGATCACCGGGTCCCCGCCGATGCCGATGGACGTCGAGAAGCCGAAATCCCGTAGCTCGTACATCATCTGGTAGGTCAGCGTCCCCGACTTGGACACCAGCCCCACGGGGCCCGTGCCGGTGATGTTGGCGGGAGTGATGCCCACCAGCGCCTCACCCGGGGTGATGATGCCCGGGCAGTTCGGCCCGATGATGCGGGTCTTGCCGCCCTTCTCCACGTTGTAGGCCCACGCAAATGCGCTGTCCTGCACCGGGATTCCCTCGGTGATGACCACCAGCAGCGGGATCTCGGCGTCGACGGCCTCGATGATGGCGTCCTTGGCGAACTTCGGCGGCACGAAGATGATCGACACGTCGGCGCCGGTCTTCTCCATCGCCTCCGCGACGCCGCCGAACACCGGCAGCTTGACGATCCGCCCGCCCTTGTCCTCGTGCGTGACGGTGGTGCCCGCCTTGCGCGCGTTCACACCGCCCACGATCTGCGTGCCCGCCTTGAGCATTCGCGCGGTGTGGACGGTGGCCTCGCTGCCGGTGATGCCCTGGACGATGACCTTGTTTGCTGCGTTCAGGAAAATGGACATTGGGTCATGTCTCCTTATCTCAGGCGCTCGCCAGCTCGGCGGCCTTGTCGGCGGCCTCGTCCATCGTGGGCACCAGCGTCACCAGCGGGTGGTTGGCCTCGGTGAGGATGCGACGGCCCTCTTCGACGTTGTTGCCGTCGAGGCGCACGACCAGCGGCTTGTTGGCCTCGTCGCCGAGGATTTCCAGCGCCTTGACGATGCCGGTGGCCACCGCGTCGCAGGAGGTGATGCCGCCGAAGACGTTGACGAACACGCTCTTGACCTGCTGGTCGCCCAGGACCACGTCCAGCCCGGCGGCCATCACCTCGGCCGAGGCGCCGCCGCCGATGTCCAGGAAGTTGGCCGGCTTGACCCCGCCGTGCTTCTCCCCGGCGTAGGCGACGACGTCGAGGGTCGACATCACCAGGCCCGCGCCGTTGCCGATGATGCCGACGGCACCGTCGAGCTTCACGTAGTTGAGGTGGTGTTCCTTGGCCTTGAGCTCCAGCGGGTCGGTCGCCTCGCGGTCCTCGAACTCGGTGTGATCGGGGTGGCGGAAATCGGCGTTGGCGTCGAGCGTGACCTTGCCGTCCAGCGCCAGGATGCGGCCTGGGTCGTCCTCACCGAGTGAGGGGGTGCGCACCAGCGGGTTGACCTCCACCAGCGTCGCGTCCTCGGCGACGAAGAGCTCCCACAGCTTGGAGATGGTGACCGCGGCGGCGTCGAGGACCTCGGCCGGCAGGTGGCCTTGCTCGGCGATCGACCGGGCGGTCGCCTCGTCGACGCCCTTGACGGCGCTGACCGGAACCTTGGCGAGCCGATCGGGCTTGGTGGCGGCCACCTCTTCGATCTCCATGCCGCCCTCGACCGAGCACATCGCCAGGTAGGTGCGGTTGGCGCGGTCGAGCAGGAAGGAGATGTAGTACTCCTCGGCGATGTCGCTGGCCTCGGCGACAAGCAGCTTCTTCACGACGTGGCCCTTGATGTCCAGGCCGAGGATGTTCTTGGCGTGCTCGTAGGCGTCGTCGGGCGTCGCGGCGTATTTGACGCCGCCCGCCTTGCCGCGGCCACCGACCTTGACCTGGGCCTTCACCATGACGGGGCGACCGATCTCCTCGGCGATGGCCCGGGCACCCTCCGCCGTGTCGGTCACCCGACCGGGCGTGCTCGGTACGTTGTGCTTGGCGAACAATTCTTTTGCTTGATACTCGAAAAGGTCCATGGGCTCACTGTCTTCGCTCGACTTGCTGCTAGGCCTGTACGTGGGCCCCGCATTGGGGACAGCCGGAATCGGCGACTCGCACGGTGGCACTGTATCCACCCGTCGAACGCCTGCTACCGTCGCGTCCACC
This sequence comes from Mycobacterium paraense, assembly GCF_002101815.1. Classification (GTDB taxonomy): domain Bacteria; phylum Actinomycetota; class Actinomycetes; order Mycobacteriales; family Mycobacteriaceae; genus Mycobacterium; species Mycobacterium paraense. The sequence goes on from NZ_LQPM01000019.1 coordinate 47,887, forward strand.
GATGTGGCGCAGCTCACCGCGTACCGATACCCCTCAAAAGTGATGCGAATCACAATATTGGTTGGGTTCTTGGCCCGAGGTTGCCAGCCCCGTCGGTTAGCGGATACCTTCCTAGGGTCCAGATAACGTTATGGTCACGATACGAGGACATTTCAGCTTGTCCCAGCACCGTTTGACTCGTCCTTCTGCCGAAACAACAGGCGTGGTGAGGGTAGGTCGCGCAGCAGGCGGCCGGTGGACCGAAGGTCACCGCAACGAAGTCACCGAAATCCTGCCCCTCGACGGGTTCGACTTCGACGACCTCGATTTCGTCGACGAGTCCGCCGATCTCGATGATCTGGACTTCAGCAACGACTCGACCTTCGACAACGAAGCCCGGGTGCTGCTCGCCCCCGAGCTCGACGACCTGCTCGACACGGACGATTTGGGCCCGCTGCTGCTGGCTGCCCCGGCCGCGGTGCCGGTCCCGGCGCGGTTCCAGCCCGCTGCCCCCGCGACCGAGGCGCGTCGCCCCAACTACTCGGACATCACCGACGTCATTCCCGTCATCCGCCGCGGCGGGCAACACCGCAAGCAGCCGACCAGCGCGGCCCGGGGGCGCCTGCTGATTTCGGCGATGGCCGCCGGCGCGGCGGCGGCCGCCGCCCACACGGCGACCAGCCACGCCGATACCCCGAAGACGGAGGCCGTGCTGACCGCCAACGCGTCGGCGCTGTCCGGCGGGGCGGGCAGCAACACGATCCGCGGCGCCCAGGTGGTCGCCGTCCAGCCCGCGGCGAACGCGGCGGTGCACAACGAGGAGCTCGCCAAGGGCGTCGCCTACGCCAACGATCGCGCCCAGCGCGAGGCCCGGCTGCAGCAGCCGCTCTACGTCATGCCCACGAAGGGCATCTTCACCTCCAACTTCGGCTACCGCTGGGGCGTGCTGCACGCCGGCATCGACCTCGCCAACTCGATCGGAACGCCGATCTATGCGGTGTCCGACGGCGTGGTCATCGACTCCGGGCCCGCCGCCGGCTACGGCGCGCTGGTCAAGCTGCGGCACGCCGATGGCACCGTCACGCTCTACGGCCACGTCAACACGACGCTGGTCAGCGTCGGCCAGCGCGTGATGGCCGGCGACCAGATCGCCACCATGGGCAACCGCGGCAACTCCACCGGCCCCCACCTGCACTTTGAGGTGCTCCAGGGCGGAACCGAACGGATCGACCCAGTCCCATGGCTTGCTAAGCGGGGTCTTAACGTCGGCAACTACGCTGGCTGAGGTGACCGCGCCCAACGACCCCGCTGCTCCTGCGCCCACACCCGAGGCCGCCGCACCACCCTCGGAATCGCAGACGCGGATCATCCGGCGCGCACCAACCGGGCCGATGCCCGTCGTCCCGGAGTCCCCGACGACGCAGCTTCCCCGGCAGTCAGCCCCCGATCAGGGCACGTCCTCTGTCCGGCGCGGGCTCGCGGGCCTGCCGGGCCACGAGCCCAGCGGCCGGACCGCCGTCGCCGCCAGCGCCGTCACCATCGTCAGCGGCTGGGCGACGTCGGTGGTGGCCACCGACCTGATCGCGGGGTGGTGGCGGACCGACCGCCTGTTCTGCATCGCGGTCGCCTTCCTCGCGCTGGTCTTCGCGATCACCACGATCTCCGGGGTGATCCTGCTGCTGCAGCATCGGCCGCTGGGCCGTTACCTCATCGCCGCCGGCGCGGTGGTCGCGGTGCTGACCTACGGCGGCGTCTTCATCGCCGGCGCCCGCGTGGCGTGGATCGTCTACACGCTGTGGCTGCTGCCGGTCGCCAGCGTGGCGCTGGCGTTTCACCCGCAAACCAGACGCTGGCTGCAGGCGGACTGACACCTTTAAAGCGCCCGTTGCGCCGAACGTGTTCTGACGGCGAAGAATTGGCGAAAATCTCGCCCTGACGTCACGTTCGGCGCGTCAGAGCTTGCTGACCGGGGCGTGGTTGTGCATCAGCTTCACCCGTCCCGCGCTGCCGAAGTCGATCAGCGACATGGCCGATTCACCGACCCCCGACACCTCCTCGACCCGGCCCAGCCCGTACTTGTCGTGAGTCACCCGGTCGCCGGGTTGCAGCACCAGCAGCGGGCGCTTGCCGGCCCCCGCTCGGGCCGGCGAGGGACGCGGCGCGCCGAACCGACCGGCACCGCTCACGGGAGCGCTGAACGACGACGGCGGCGGGGCGCTGCGCCGCCAGTCGATGAGCTCCTGCGGAATCTCCTGCAGGAAGCGCGATTCCGGGTTGAGCATCGGCTGACCCCAGGAGGACCGCACGATCGCCCGGCTGACGTACAGCCGCTGCCGGGCCCGGGTGATGCCGACGTAGGCCAGCCGCCGCTCTTCGGACAGTTCGGTCGGGTCGTCCAGCGACCGCATGTGGGGGAACATCCCGTCCTCCCAGCCGGTGACGAACACCACCGGGAACTCCAGCCCCTTCGCGGTGTGCAGCGTCATCAGCGTGACCAAACCCGCTCCGTGCTCGGGGATTTCGTCGGCGTCGGCGACCAGCGACACCCGCTCCAGGAACGCCGCCAGGGCGCCAGTGTCGGGCACATCCTCGTCCTCGGGAGTCTCCAGCGCGGCCGCATTGGCTTCGTCGATGCTGAATTCGTGCGCGACGCTGACCAATTCGTTGAGGTTGTCCAGCCGGGCCAGCTCCTGCGGATCGGTGGAGGACTCCAGCTCGCTGCGGTAGCCGCTGCGTTCGAGCACCAGCTCGACCAATTCGCCGAGGTCGTCGTCGAGGTGGCCCCGCAGGTCGTCCAGCAGCTCGACGAAGCCCGCGATCGCCTTCTCCGCGCGGGTGTTCAGCATCGGCACCCTGCCTTCGGCGGCCGCCACCAGCGCGTCGGCGAAGCTGGCGCCGGTGTTCTCGGCGTACACCGCCACGCACGCCTCGGCGCGGTCCCCGATGCCGCGGCGCGGCGTGTTGAGGATGCGCCGCATGCTGACCGCGTCGCCGGGATTGTCCAGCACCCGCAGATAGGCGACGATGTCGCGGATCTCCTTGCGCTCGTAGAAGCGCACTCCCCCAACGACTTTGTAGGGGATGCCGGCGCGGATGAAGACCTCTTCCAGCGACCGCGACGAGTTGTTGGTGCGATAGAACACGGCGACGTCGTTGTAGGTGATCTCGCCCCGCTCGGCGAGCGCATCGATCTCCTCGGCCACGAACCGGGCCTCGTCGTGCTCGTTGTCGGCGACGTAGCCGACGATCAGCTCGCCGGCGCCGGCGTCGGTCCACAGGCGCTTCTCGCGGCGCCCGGTGTTGCGGGCGATCACCGAGTTGGCGGCGGACAGAATGTTCTGCGTGGAGCGGTAATTCTGTTCCAGCAGAATCGTTCTCGCGTCGGGATAGTCGCGCTCGAAGTCCTCGATGTTGCGGATGGTGGCGCCGCGGAACGCATAGATGGATTGATCGGCATCGCCGACCACGCACAGTTCCGCCGGCGGCACCCGACCAGCTGCGTCGGATGAATCCTCCTGGTCCCCGTGTCCGACCAGCTCCCGCACCAGCACGTACTGGGCGTGGTTGGTGTCCTGGTACTCGTCGACCAGCACATGCCGGAAGCGCCGCCGGTAATACTGGGCGATCTGCGGGAAGGCGCGCAGCACCGCGACGGTCTCCCCGATCAGGTCGTCGAAGTCCAGGGCGTTGGCCGTCCGCAGCCGCCGCTGGTATTCGCCGTAGACGGTGGCCACCGTGCGGCTCAACTCGTCGGAGTCCTCCGACAGGTTGGCCACGGCCTCGTCGGGGCCGATCAACTCGTTCTTCAGGTTCGAGATGGCGTTGGCCAGCAGGCGCGGCGAGAAGCGCTTGATGTCCAGCCCCATGTCGCGGCCGATCATCTGCAGCAGGCGCCGCGAATCGTCGGCGTCGTAGATCGAGAAGTTGGAGTTGAGCCCCTCGATCAGCGAGGCCTGGTTGCGCAGGATGCGCACGCAGGTCGAGTGGAACGTGGACACCCACATCGCCCGGGCGCGGTTGCCCACCAGCCGCACCACGCGCTCGCGCATCTCAGCGGCGGCCTTGTTGGTGAAGGTGATGGCCAGGATCTGGCCGACCCCGACGCCCCGCGCCGCGATCAGGTAAGCGATGCGCCGGGTCAGGACCGCCGTCTTCCCCGAGCCCGCGCCCGCGACGATCAGCAGCGGCGAGCCCTCGTGGACCACCGCCAGCCGTTGTTGCGGGTTGAGCCCATCGAGCAGCTGGTCTGCCTCGGGGGTCGACTTGGCTTCAGTATCACCGGTCACGTGCACACTCATGTCGGTCCAAATCTACCGCCGGGCTCCGACTACTTTGCTGGCCAGGCGGCCCGGCGCGCCGGACCCGGTTTTGCGTGGTCGCGCCCCCTAGTGGCACACTCGATTGGTGCTCAACATGCAGCGCCGATTTTTTTATGGGTACCGGCCAGCGGTGCCCGTGGTGTAGCTGCGTTCGCAGAGCCCCGTGGTCCGCTTCCGGATTCGGGGCTCGTCTCTTTTGTGAGGCCCGATAACGGATGAGACCAGAACCCCCACATCAAGAGAACGCGGAGTTGACAGACATGAACATCGAGATGGTCGAGTCCCAGGAGACCACCGACATCGAGCAGTTGCGCCAAGAGATCGACCGATTGGACGCCGAGATCCTCGCCGCGGTGAAGCGGCGCGCCGAGGTGTCCCAGGCGATCGGCAAGGTGCGCATGGCGTCCGGCGGCACCCGGCTGGTGCACAGCCGCGAGATGAAGGTCATCGAGCGCTACAGCGAACTCGGTCCCGACGGCAAGGACCTGGCGATGCTGCTGCTGCGGCTGGGCAGGGGCCGGCTCGGCCACTGAGCGCGGCGCGCTGGCCTGGCCGGGCGCCGTCGGACCGCATTAGGGTCGGATCATGACCTCCGTGCAAACCATCCCCGACATCACCGCCACCCCGGCGTGGGACGCCCTGCGCAGTCATCACGAACAAATCGGCGCCACCCACCTTCGCCAGTTCTTCGACGAAGACCCCGATCGCGGCCGCGAGCTGACCGTCACGGTCGGCGACCTCTATATCGACTACAGCAAACACCGCGTCACCCGAGAGACGCTGCGGCTGCTGGTCGAGTTGGCGCGCGCGGCTAATCTCGAAGAGCGGCGCGACCAGATGTTCTCCGGCGTGCACATCAACACCTCCGAGGACCGGGCCGTGTTGCACACCGCGCTGCGGCTGCCCCGCGACGCCGAGCTGATCGTCGACGGCCAGAACGTCGTCGAGGATGTGCACGCGGTGCTGGACAGGATGGGCGACTTCACCGACCGGTTACGCAGCGGTGAATGGGTCGGGGCCACCGGGAAAAGAATCAGCACGGTCGTCAACATCGGCATCGGGGGGTCGGACCTGGGACCGGTGATGGTGTATCAGGCGCTGCGGCACTACGCCGACGCCGGAATCTCGGCACGCTTCGTCTCCAACGTCGACCCTGCCGACCTGATCGCGAAGCTGGCCGACTTGGACCCGGCCACAACGCTTTTCATCGTCGCGTCGAAGACGTTCTCCACGCTGGAGACGCTGACCAACGCGACCGCCGCGCGCCGCTGGCTGACCGACGCGCTGGGCGACGCCGCGGTGGCCAAGCATTTCGTGGCCGTGTCCACCAACAAGCGACTGGTCGACGACTTCGGCATCAACACCGACAACATGTTCGGGTTCTGGGATTGGGTCGGCGGGCGGTATTCGGTCGATTCGGCGATCGGCCTGTCTCTGATGGCGGCCATCGGCAAGGAAGCCTTCGCCGACTTTCTGTCCGGATTCCACATCGTCGACCGGCATTTCAAGACGGCCCCGCTGGAGTCCAACGCGCCCGTCCTGCTCGGCCTGATCGGGCTGTGGTACTCCAACTTCATGGGCGCCCAATCGCGCGCCGTGCTGCCCTATTCCAACGACCTGTCCCGCTTTGCCGCGTATCTGCAACAGCTGACCATGGAATCCAACGGTAAGTCGACGCGCGCCGACGGCACACCCGTCACCACCGACACGGGCGAAATCTTTTGGGGCGAACCGGGAACCAACGGCCAGCACGCCTTCTATCAGTTGTTGCACCAGGGCACCCGGCTGGTGCCGGCAGATTTCATCGGCTTCAGCCAGCCCCTCGACGACCTCGCCACCGCCGACGGCACCGGCAGCATGCACGACCTGCTGATGAGCAACTTCTTCGCCCAGACGCAGGTGCTCGCGTTCGGCAAGACGGCCGAGGAGATCGCGGCCGAGGGCACGCCGGCCCACGTCGTGCCGCACAAGGTGATGCCGGGCAACCGGCCGTCCACCTCGATCCTGGCCGACCGGCTCACGCCGTCGGTGCTGGGCCAGCTGATCGCGCTCTACGAGCACCAGGTCTTCACCGAGGGAGTCGTCTGGGGCATCGACTCCTTCGACCAGTGGGGGGTGGAATTGGGCAAGACGCAGGCCAAGGCGCTGCTTCCGGTGATCACCGCCGACTCCTCGCCAGCGCCGCAGTCCGACAGCTCGACCGACGCCCTGGTGCGCCGCTACCGCACCGAAAGAGGGCGCACCAGCTGACCTTTCGCGGGGGGCGCGCCCTCAACCCGTCGGGACGAGCTCCGAACCGAATCGCCGCACAAACGTACGCAGCCGCTCCACGGTCGCGGTTTGCGGATCGCTGAGGTGCAGCCGCAGCAGTTCGCGGCCGGCGGCGTGCAGGACGCGGGCGGTGTATTCGGGATCGTGCAACTGGCGATTGATGCGCAGCAGTTCGCGGACGAAGAAGTCGATGACGGCGGCCTCCGATTGAGCCAGGCGGGCATACAACTCCGGCGGAGCGCCCTGCGGCGGGAACAGGAACAGCCGCCACGTCGCCGGGTGGGCGTCGACGGCCGCCAGCACCCCGTCGAACGCGAGCACCAGCGACTGATTTTCGGCGGCCGCATCCAACCCCGAGATCGCCTCGGCGAACTGCGCGCCCGCGCGGGCCGCCTCGCGGTCGATCAGCTCCACGAACAGCCCCGCCAAGTCGCCGAATTTCTGATAGATCAACGACCGGTTGATGCCGGCCTGCTCCGCGATGCGGTTCGGTGTGGCCGCGTGGAACCCCTCGGCCTCGACGATCGCGTGCGTGACGTCGAGGATCTGCTCGCGCCGACCCTCGGCGGTCATGCGGCGCTTCGCGGGCGACGACAGCGACGACGTGGTCACGCTTGACAGCATAACTAACACCTTGTGAGTATTACTCACTAACTGTTAGTTAGCGGGAGGCGGCTGGTGATGTCCAAGGCCACGTACTACCCCGAGCTCGAGCGACGTGTCCGCAGCCAGCGCGATTTGCAGCCCGATCTCTACGGCGACTTTGACTTCGACCGGGCGCCGGATCGCCTGGCCACCGAGCCGGACGTCGACTCCGCCCTGCCCGCCTGGGTCGCCGACCGCGCGCCGATCCTGGAAGACGACCGCGTCCTCGAATTGATCAGCACGGCCACCCTGCTCGGCGACGTCGTCGCCGATCCGTACGCGGCGCTGATGGCCACGCGCAGCGTCACGGATCTCATCGACATGGTCAAGAGGGCCTGCCGGGAGGGGCTCGACGCCGTGCCCGAGGCGCCGCCCGAGCTCGTCGCGTTCATCGCCGCGATGGAGGCCACCCCGGAGTGGATCGACTTCGACCTCGTTCGGGAGGGCGCTCGCCAAGAACGCATTCCGGCGGCGCTGCTGGCCCCCTTCATCACGCGGGGAGCCTTCATCGCGACGTTCACCAACACCTATGCCGCGCTGCCGATGGCGCTGACCGGCGCGCTCTCGGGGAAGCGCGCGGCACGGCGGGTCAACGAAACGGCGAGTTTCTTCGCCGTCACGACGCTGCCCGGGGCGCTGGACCGGTACGGCCCGGGGTTCGAGGCCGCGGCCATGGTCCGGCTGATGCACTCGATGGTCCGCTACAACGCCCTGAAGAAATCGGACAAATGGGACACGGCCGTCTACGGCATGCCGGTGCCGCAGGTCGACCAGATGCCGGCGGGAATGATCGGCCAGTACCTGTTGGCCCGCAAGGCGCGCCAACAAGGCCGGACGAAGTTCACCAAAGAAGAGCGTGCCGTCATCGAATTCGCCAGGTATCGCTGCTTTCTGCTCGGCCTCCCCGAGGAGCTGCTGCCCGCGGAGCCCGCCGACATCATCCACGTCATGCACGCGCGCTCGGCGCTACTGCGCCACGGCTTCGACAGCATCTGCCAGGAACTGGTCCGCGGCACGATGGCGGCCTACCTGCGGCCCGACACCACCCTGTTCGATCGCTGCGCCGAGGCGGTCGAAAAGAGTTTCAGCAAGCTCACTTTCGTCCGCACGTTCTGCGGTGGCGATCGCGAGGTGGCCGAGGCCATGGGCGTTTCACTCGGGTCGACGGACCTGCTGCGGGTCGCCCTCACCGCGCCCTTCATCATCGGGCGCTTCACCGCGGTGAGCCAGGCCAGCCGCGTCCCGGTGCTGAGGGACGTCACCGACGCTTATGTCATCGCACTACTGAGGCTGCGGCTGGCGACCTACGGCAAACCCGAATTCACCACCGACGCGGCGCATTACACGCCGGTTCCACACTGACCAACCGGCCCGCTACGCGAACACCTTGGTGAACCGGGGCGGCAGCACCCGCAACAGCTGGACCAGCGGCGCCCACGGCCACCAGGGCACCACCGCGCGGCCCGGCTCGCGCTCAACGGCGGCAACGAGCGCCCTGACTCCAGTTTCGTTGTCCACCATCAGCATTGTGCTCGAGGATTTGGCCGTCATCTCCGACTCGATGTAGCCCGGCTCGATCACCGACACCTTGATCGGGCCGCTGCGGTATTCGGCGCGCAGCGATTCGCCCAGCGAGCTCAACCCCGCCTTGCTCGCGCCGTAGGCGGCCTTGACGCCCGGCACACCCTTGTTGCCCAGCACCGACGAGATGAGCACCAGGTGGCCCGAGCCGCTCTTGGTGAACATCTCCAGCGCCGCTTCGATCTGCACCAGGGCGGACACCAGGTTCGTCTCGATGGTCGCCTTGTTCGCCCACAGCTTGCCGGAGCCCAGCTTGGCGCCCTTTCCAATGCCGGCGTTGACGATGACGCGGTCGATGCCGCCCAGTTCGTCGCTGAGCTCGGCGAAGACCTTCGGCACCTGCTCGTGGTCGTTGACGTCCAACGCGGCGACGGCGATCTTGATGCCCGGATACCGTTGCGTCAGTTCGGCTTTCAGCTCATCGAGGCGATCGGTGCGGCGGGCGCACAAGCCCAGGTCGCGGCCCTTGGCGGCGAAGGATCGCGCCATCCCGGCGCCCAGGCCGGAACTGGCGCCCGTGATGAGGATCTTCTGACGAGTCACCCCGGCAGCATAGCGAGTGCCCGCCCAACGTCGAGTTGTTGGGCTCGATAGGCGGTTTTCCGCACAACAAGTCGACGCTCGAGAGCGGCGGGCGCTACTTGAGCAGCCGCGACATGCGCCGGTCCGCCAGCACCTTGCCACCCGTCTGGCACGTCGGACAGTACTGAAAAGACTTGTCCGCGAACGACACTTCGCGCACGGTGTCCCCGCACACCGGGCAGGGCAACCCGGTGCGGGCATGAACGCGTAGCCCGGAGCGCTTCTCCCCCTTGAGCATCGCCGCGCCCTGGCCGACGGAGCGGCTCACCGCGTCGGTCAGCACCGAGATCATCGCGTCGTGCAGGGCGGTGAGCTGTTCGGCGGACAGCTTGCCCGCCGTGGCGAACGGCGAGATCTTCGCGACGTGCAGGATCTCGTCGCTGTAGGCGTTGCCGATCCCCGCGATCACCTTCTGGTCGGTGATGACGGTCTTGATCCGGCCGCCGTTGCCGGCCAGCAGCCCGGCCAGGTCTTCGGGGCTGAGCTCCAGCGCGTCGGGGCCCAGCGCGGCGATGCCGGGCACCAGCTGCGGGTCGTCGACGAGCCACACCGCCAGCCGCTTCTGGGTGCCGGCCTCGGTGAGGTCGAACCCGGGCGCCTCGCCGGGGGTGCCCAGGTGCACGCGCAACGCGATCGGCCCCTTGCCGGGGCGCAGCGGCGCCGGGGCCAGCTTGTCGGACCACCGCAGCCAGCCCGCGCGCGACAGGTGGGCGATCAAGAACAGCGGCCCGGCCTGCAGCCCGAGGTACTTGCCCCAGCGCTGGGCGCCCGTCACGGGCTGGCCGTGCAGGGCGGTCGTCGGCGGGTCGAAGGTCTTGAGCACGGACAGCGCGCCGACGTCGACGCGGCCGATCGTCGAGCCGACGGCGTGGCGCCGCAAATGGTCGACCAGCGCTTCGATCTCCGGCAGTTCGGGCACGCCCTTCAGTCTGCCGGTCTGAGCAAATAGGTGTCCATGATCCAGCCGTGCCGCGCGCGGGCCTCGGCCCGCAGCGCCGCGATGCGCGGCCCGACCTCGCCGACCGAGCCCGCCACCAAGAGTTCGTCGGCGGTGCCCAGGTAGGCGCCCCACCAGATGCGGGTGCCGGGCGGGCACACGTCAAACGAGCAGTCGGCGTCGAGCATCACCACCGCCGAGCCTGCCAAACCGTGCTCGCGCAGCCGCCGTCCGGTGGTGACCAGGACCGGCTCGCCCACCTCGTTGAGCGGGATGCGGTGCCGGGCCGTCAGCGCCTGCACCGCGGTGATGCCGGGAATGACGTCGAAGCTGAACTCGACCTCGCCCGTGATGGCATCCAGGATCCGCAGGGTGCTGTCGTACAGCGACGGGTCACCCCAGGCCAGGAAGGCACCCACGCCGTCGGGACCGAGTTCGGCGGCGATGGCCGCCGCCCAGACCCGCGCCCGCGCGGCGTGCCAATCCGAGACGGCCTCGCGGTAGTCGGCCCCGGTCGAGCGTTTCGGGTCCGGCAACTCCACGAAGCGGTAGCCCGGCTCCCGGATGAACCGCGCGCAGATCTCGCGTCGCAGGGCCACCAGGTCGCTTTTCCCCTCACCCTTGTCCATCGCGAAGAAGACCTGGGTGTCGTTCAGCGCCTCGATCGCCTGGACCGTCACGTAGTCGGGATCGCCGGCCCCGATGCCGATCACGTGAATATGCCGAGCCAAGAAACCCTCCTTCTTGCTTAAATCAGGGTGCCGAATCGAGACCTCGAAGGCCTAGCCGGGACCCCAAGTACCCAGTACCATGGGTACCGTCTGAAGCACCCAATGAAGGGACGCCAGCGAATGACCACGGTGGTGAAGCCAACCGGCCCGAGTCGTGAGGAGTTCTCGGACCGTTTGCTGAAGGGCTCGGTCAAGAAGTCCTACGAGCCCATCGTGGACATCGATTGGGACGCCCCGCTGGATCCGGACAAGTTCTATCTGCCGCCGCGGCTGGTGTCCTTGTACAACACGCCGATGTGGGACGAAATGACCCGCGAGCAACAAATCGATTTGTCGCGCCAGGAACTGGTCAACACGCTCTCGGCCGGGATCTGGTTCGAGAACATGCTCAACCAGTCGTTGTTGCGGACCATCCTGCACGAGGACCCGACGAGCTCCTCGACGCACTACAAGTTGACCGAGCTGGGCGACGAGACCCGCCACATGGTCATGTTCGGCAAGGCGATCGAGCGGGTCGGCGCCAAGCCGGTGCGGCCGCGGCTTTTCCACCGGTGGATCATCAACGCCCTGCCGCTGGCGTTCCAGCGCGGCTCGATGCTGTGGATCGCCGCGCTGATCGGCGAGGAGATCTTCGACTCGCTGCAGCGGCAGATGATGGACGACCCGGAATTGCAGCCAATCATCCAGCGCCTCATGCGGATTCACGTCACCGAGGAAGCGCGCCACATTCAGTTCGCCCGGGACGGCGCCCGCAAGCGTGTCACCGAGATGCCACGGCTCAACCGGTGGTTCATGGCCAACATCAACGGGCTGGGCGGCTACTTCTTCAACTACCTGTTCAGCAACCCTGTCCCCTACGCCCGGGTGGGTCTGGACTCGAAGCGGGCCCGCAGGATCGCGCGCACCAGCCCGCACCGCCGCGAGATGCAGGTCGCCGGGTTCGCTCCCCTGGCGGCGTTTTTGACCGAGGTGGGCCTGCTGGGGCCCATCGCGCGCCGCGGCTGGAAGCGCAGCAGGTTTTTGTGACCCACCACGTCATGGTCGTCGGCCAGTGTGCCGGCGGCGGATGCGCGCGGGCGGCGCTGCAGGCGGCGGGCGTCGCCGATGTCGCGACGCTCGGGCGCGACGTCCCGGCCGCACGATTCGACGACGACACCGACACCTGGGTGCTCACGACGGCCGAGGGCGAAACGACGCGGGCCCGCGTCGTCATCGCCGCGAGCCGACCGGCGCAGGCCCCGTGGCTGCCCGACATCCCTGGGCGCGACGGCTTCCGCGGCGAATCGTTTCACGCGGCGCAGTGGCCACCCGGCTTCGACGCGACCGGTAAGCGCGTCGCGATCGTCGGCGCCGACGCCACCGCCGGTCACCACCTGCCCCGGCTGGCCGCGTCGGCGGCCGCGGTCACCGTGTTCGCGCACCCGCCGCGGCGGATAGTCGACGAGTTGCCGCTCCCCGCCACCCGCGTCAGGCGCTGGCTGGGCCGGCGCCTCCGGCCGGCCGCCACCTCGGAGCCGCGGGTCGCGCTGGTGCGGTCGGCCATCAGCGCCGTCACCGCGTCGGGCATCCGCACCGGCGACGGGGCCGAGCACGGCGTCGACGCCATCGTCTACGGCACCGGGTTCGCCGTCCCCGGTCGCACACCGGAGGCGGCGCTGCTCGGCCCCGGCGGCGTGAGCGCCGGCCAGCTCTGGGCCGACGGCACCGAGCCCTACTTCGGGGTCGCCGTCCACGGCCTGCCCAACTACTTCTTCATCGACGGCCCCGGCGTCGACGCGCAGGCGCGCTACATCGCCGACTGCGTCGGCCTGATGCAACGCACCGACAGCACTCGCATCGAGGTGCGGCGCAGCAGCTACCAGGTCTTCAACGAGCGCGCCTACCTGCAACCCGCCCAGCCCCAACCGGTGGCGTCGGCGTTCGAACTGACCGCCGGCGCCGGCCGGGATGCGACCTATGAGGGCGCGGCCACGCTGACGATCGCCGGCGCCGAGCACCCGGTGCGGGTGCGGCTCGCGGGCCACCTGGACCCGATCGACGGCCGCTACCACTGGCAAGGCACGGTTTTCGGCGCGGCGGCCCTCAACGACACGAGGACCGCCACCCTGACGGTCGGCGAGCGCAGCGCGGCTGCGCGCGTCGTCGAGCAGACCCCGTGGGGCACGCACACGGTCGCCGGGGTCGGCTCCCCGCCGTACGCACTGCGCTAGCAGCCACGGATTCTGCGCCGTTTGCTGCGCGCCGCACCATCGCTGGTTTGCCGACGGTGGCGGACGGGTAATCCTTTTACTCTAATTTTCATCTCAAAGGGGAGGCTGGCACGCGCGCTGAGCGGATTGGTCCGGCGCGCGTGTGTGCTGCGGCAGGCGAGCCGTCGCGGCGTGGGTGTGCCGCCGAGGGGGGCGGATTCTCCAGCAATTAGCCGGGCGGGAATTCGAGGAGCGGGGATATGGGAGTGGAAGGCCGAACTACGACATTGCGCCCGCCTTCTTTTCAGTTCCGATTCCATGCGCCTAAATTGCTATTGAGACACGCGCACTTGCGTGGCGCTGTTTCGGACGTCGAGATCGGCGAGGATGGAGCCCTGAACCGAAAGGGGTGGCTGCGTTGAGCGCAGTAGCTGAGTCCCCGAGTTCGCTCGCCGTGGCGACGCGAACGGACGAGTCGGTCGTCATCCTCACGGTCGAGGGTCAGCTCGACGCCAGCAGTTCCCCGGCGCTTCGCGACATGATCATGAAGACCACCCTCGACCAGCCGTCCGCGGTCATCGTCAACGTCTCCAAACTTCACGTGCCCGCGGAATCGACGTGGTCGAGCTTCATCGGGGTGCGCTGGCAGGTTCATACCCGGCCCGACGTCCCGATCGTGCTGGTCTGCGCCGATCGCGCCGCCCGCGAGGCGATCACGCGCAGCGGCGTGGCCCGCTTCATGCCGGTGTACGCGAACGAGAAGGGGGCGATGAAGGCGCTCGGCCGGCTCACCAGCCGCACCGTGCAGCACGCCGACGCCGAGTTGCCCGCCAACCTGACCAGCCTGCGCGAGTCGCGCCGGCTGGTCCGCGAGTGGCTCACCGCCTGGTCGCAATCCGCGCTCATCCCGGTGGCGTTGGTGGTGGTCAACGTGTTCGTCGAGAACGTGCTGGAACACACCGGAAGCGTGCCGATGATGCGGGTCGAGACCGACGGCACGACCGCGACCATCGCGGTCTCCGACGCCAGCAGCACGCCCGCGCTGCGACTGCCGTCGCCGGACAAGGGCATCGACGTCTCCGGGCTGGCTATCGTCGACGCGCTGTCGCGCGCCTGGGGCAGCACCCCCACCTCGTCGGGCAAGACGGTGTGGGCCGTCATCGGGCCCGAGAACCAGCTCTGACCGCCTTACGCCTTGTTCGGGAGCCCTCGCACGGGTAAAAGTAGAACACGTTCTAATCTGGTGTGACGGTCCCTCGAGGAAGGCAGATGACGTGCGGTTCACCTACGCAGAGGCGATGACGGACTTTCGCTATTACATCCCGCTGGCCAAGGCGGCGGAGGCGGCCGGCTATCACGCCATGACGATCGCCGACAGCATCGCCTACCCCTTCGAGTCCGATTCGAAGTATCCGTACACGCCCGACGGGAATCGGGAGTTTCTGGACGGCAAGGAGTTCATCGAAACCTTCGTGCTCACATCGGCATTGGGTGCGGTGACCTCGACGCTGCGGTTCAACTTCTTCGTCCTCAAGCTACCCATCCGGCCGCCGGCGCTGGTGGCCAAGCAGATCGGTTCGCTGGCCGCCATGACCGACAACCGGGTCGGATTCGGCGTGGGAACCAGTCCGTGGCCCGAAGACTACGAGCTGCTGGGCGTCCCATTTGCCAAGCGCGGCAAGCGAATGGACGAATGCATCGAAATCATCCAGGGTCTCACCACGGGTGACTACTTCGAATTCCACGGCGAGTTCTACGACATCCCCAAGACCAAGATGACCCCGGCCCCCACCAAGCCGATCCCGATCCTGATCGGCGGGCACGCTGACGCCGCGCTGCGCCGGGCGGCGCGGTTGGACGGCTGGATGCACGGCGGGGGCGACCCGGCGGAACTCGACGGGCTGATCGCCAAGCTCAAGCGGTTCCGCGAGGAGGAGGGCAAGACCGGCCCGTTCGAGATTCACGTGATCTCGGTCGACGGCTTCACGGTCGACGGCGTCAAGCGGCTCGAGGACAAGGGCGTCACCGACGTGATCGTCGGCTTCCGCATCCCCTACATCATGGGCAAGGACACCGAGCCGCTGGACAACAAGATCCGCAACCTGGAGATGTTCGCGGAGAACGTGATCGCGAAAGTCTAGCCCTCACAGCGGCGGTCGCGAGCGCGGCGAAGCCGGGCGCTGGGGGTACCCCCGCGGAGCTGGGGGACGGGCGGCCGCCAAACCTCACAGCGGCGGTCGCGAGCGCGGCGAAGCCGGGCGAGACGGGCCGCCGCCAAACCTCACAGCTGCGGTCGCGAGCGCGGCGAAGCCGGGCGAGACGGGCCGCCGCCAAACCTCACAGCGGCGGTCGCGAGCGCGGCGAAGCCGGGCGAGACGGGCCGCCGCCAAACCTCACAGCGGATCCCACGTGGGTGCGCGCTTCTCCATGTGCGCCCTGGCCGCCTCGGTCGGGTTGTTGGTGAATCCGGTGAGGATCTGGGTGCGGTTCTCCAGCTCGATGGCGTGGCGCAGGCTCGGCGCGTCCAGCGCCGCGTTGAGCCCAATCTTGGTCTGCCACACGCCATACGCGTTGTTCGCGGCGATCTCGCGGGCTTTGCGCAGCGCCGCCGCCATCAGCTCATCGGCCGCCACCACCTCGTGCACCAGCTTGATGCGATACGCCTCGTCCGCGTCGATGATGCGACCGGTCAGCATCAGCTCTCGCGCGACGCCCGCGCCGACGATCTTGGGCAGCAGGTAGCTGGTGCCCATGTCCATCGACGAGAAGCCGGCCTTGATGAACACCGATCCGAACCGGGCGTGCTCGGAAGCGACGCGGATGTCGCTGACAAGCGTGAAGGCCAACCCGCCCCCGACGGCGACGCCGTTGACCGCGGCGATCACCGGGGTGGGCAGCTCGTAGAGCCGGGTGAACAAGTCGGCCAGGCGAACCTGGCTGTCGTAGTTGACCTTGAACGCCGGGGTGTTCGCTTTCGGCTTGGTCCAGGCTTCGCCGGTGCCGCTCAGGTCGGCCCCGGCGCAGAATCCCCGTCCGGCGCCGGTCAGGATCGCGACCCGGTAGTCACCGCCGCCGAGCGCGTCCAGGGCTTGGTCCACGCCGTCGATCAGCGCCCCGTCGATCGCGTTCAGCCGCTCGGGCCGGTTCAGCGTGATGCGGGCGATGTTGTCCTCGAGAGTTTCGAATTCCACTGCGGGCATCCCCAAACCGTAGGGGACATCGGTTTTTATCGGGGAGGCATACCGTGGTTTTGCCGCCTAACGAAGGAGAAGCCATGGCACGCACCGAGGGTGACACCTGGGACCTGGCCAACAGCGTCGGGGCCACGGCCACCATGGTCGCCGCCGCGCGAGCGGCCGCGACCCGCAGGCCGCAGCCGGTGATCACCGACGAGTACGCCGAGCCGCTCGTCCGCGCCGTCGGGCTCGACGTGTTCACCAAGTTGGCCAGCGGCGAGCTGGATTCCGACGACATCGAGAGGGACGTCGGATTCCCCCGAATTGTCGACACGTTCGCGGCCCGGGCCCGGTTCTACGACGACTACTTCGCCGCCGCCGGCAAGGAGGGTGTGCGCCAGGTCGTGATCCTCGCCTCCGGGCTGGACGCCCGCCCGTACCGCCTCGCGTGGCCGGCCGGGACGACGGTGTACGAGATCGATCAGCCCGAGGTGATCGCCTTCAAGACCGCGACGCTGTCGGCCGCCGGCGCGGCCCCCACCGCCGAACTCCGCACGATCGGCATCGATCTTCGCGAGGATTGGCCGGCGGCGCTCCAGGACGCGGGCTTCGACCCCGCCCAGCCCACCGCGTGGCTGGCCGAGGGCGTGCTCATCGGTTGGCTGCCGCCGGAGGCCGAAGTCCGCCTGCTGGACTCGATCACCCCGCTGTCGAGCGAGGGCAGCCGGTTCGCCGCCGACTTCGGCTCGCTCAATGACGGTTCGCAGCAGGCACAACAGGAGGCGCGGCGCACGGCCGAGGGCTGGCGACGGCAGGGGCTCGACATGGACATCGCCGCGCTGACCTATCCGGGCGAGCACACCGACGTGGCCGCGCACCTGCGCGCCGACGGGTGGGACACGACCACGTTTTCGCTCGCCGACCTGTTCGCCGCGGCCGCCCTGCCGCCGCTGGACGAGCACGGGCAGCAGGGCGCGGCCGCGAGGATCACGTTCCTGCGGGCCGTCCGGCCCTAGCCCCGAAAGTGCAACTGCCGACACCCCTTCTCGAGGAACGCGTCGGTAGTTGCACTCTGGCGGTCACGCGGACCGCTTGGCGAGCCACTCGGCCTGCATGACCAGCAGTGCCATCACCTCCAATTGCGGTGTGGCGGGGTCGAGTTCGCGGTAGCGCTGGTAGACGTTGACGACGACCCGCTCGGCGTCCAGCCAGCTCGCGTACTCGCCGAGGTCGATGGTGTCCGCGGCCTGGGCCCAGGACAGCCCCCTGCGGTGGGCGGCCTCGGCGTGTTCGGCGACGTGCGCGAGATAGCCACGGACGGCGCGGATCCCGTCGGGATCGGTGACCGGGCCGTGGCCCGGCACGACGGTTGGCGCGTCGAGAGCGATCATCACGTCGCACGCCCTGATCCAGTTGGCGATCGGTCCGGCCCACACGATGGGGGTGCAGCCGATGAAGAGCAGGTCGCCGCCGAACAACACGCCCGCGTCGGGGACGTGCACCACCGAGTCCGCCGCCGTGTGAGCCGGGCCGAGATTAAGCAGATCGACCCGCCGGCCGCCGACGTCGATCGTCAGCTCGTAGTCGAACGTCTGGTCGGCGTTGCGCACGGTGATGCCGCTGAAGTCGAAGTGCCCGAAGCGATCCCGCGCGTACGGCGTCGCGACGGGACCGAGGTTGGCGGTCTGCACCATGGCCAGCATCTCGGGCGCCATCCCGTGCGCGATCTCGTCGGCGGTCCCCCGCGCGGCGAGGATGCGCACCGACGCGTCGAGCAGTTGGTTGCCGTGGGTGTGGTCGCCGTTGGAATGCGTGATCAGGGCGTCGGTGATGGGGGCGGCCGTGGTGATGGGCTTCATCGCGTCGAGCATCTCGCGGGTCAGCGCCAGGTCGAACAGCGTGTCGACGAGCAGCGACGCGCCGTCGCCGGCCACCAGTCCGGCGTTGCTCCACCCGTAGCCCCCGTCGGGCAGCGTCCACGCCCACACGCGGTCGGCGACCTCGTGCAGTCCGCGGGTGTACGGGACCTTGGCGGGAGCGTGATTGACCCGCGTGGGGGCGGGCGCGGCGTCCGGGTTGGGCCGGGCGGGCAACGGGTGCGGCGCTGCGCTGGAGCGCACGGTCTGCCGGGTCTCCCCCAGGCCGTCGACGCGCAGGATGACGACGTCGCCGTCGCGCAGCCAGCCGGGAAACGATTCCAGCGCAGCGGGATTGAGGTGCTCGACGAGCGTGCAGGTCGGCACCGTCCCGGAGCCGATGACGTCGCCGGGGGTCAGCGTCACGCCGCGCGAGACGTAGGAGATGACCTCGCCGAAGGTCCAGTCCATCTGGGCGGTCGACCCCGAACCGATCACGGTGTCGTTGACCATGGCGGTCACCTGCAGGTCGAGCCTGCCGTCGCGGCGGTGCGGCGCCAGCTCGTCGGGCGTGACGAGGTACGGGCCCAGCGTGACCCCGCTGTCCTTGCCCTTGCCCTGCCCGATCGCGAGTTGGCCCTCCAGCTGCTGCAGGTCCCGCGCGGACCAGTCGTTGAAGATGGTGTAGCCGATGATGGCGCGTTCGGCTTGCTCGACGGTCAGATCGCGGCCCGCGGTGCCGATCACCGCGGCGATCTCCAATTCGAAGTCCTGCCAAGCGCTCCCGGGCGCCATCGGCGCGTCGTCGTGAGGGCCCAAAACAGTTGCCGGGCAGGCGAAATAGAAGGCGGGAATGCGGTACCAGGTATCGGCGAGCGTCCGCCCGGCGCCCAGCGCCGCCTGACAGTTGCGCATGTGGTCCAAAAAGCACAGCGAGTCGCGGATCGACGGCGGGCGCGGGATCGGCGCCGCCAGCCTCACCTGGTCGAGCCGCACCACCGCCGACGGCGACCGCAGCGCGTCCTCGCCGGCCTCGCGCAGCCCGTCGGTGCCGCGCCCGATCAGCTCGAGCAGCGTCAACTCCGGCGGCGCCGCGAATATGTCCGCACCCGCGAGGACGCCGGCGCGTTCGCCGTCGTCACCGTGGAAGGTCACCCACTTCACTCGCGCACCACCTCACTTGGTTTCTTGTCCGGCCGCAGCCCGCGCCAACTCGATTGGCGCAACCGGTCATCCGGGGTCCACTCGCTGTAGCGCACCTCGCCGACCAGGACCGGCTCGACGTACGTCACGCCCCGCGCTTCGATCCTGGGGAGCGGCGGGTCGAACGGCGACCGGTCGGTCTGCAGCGGCGCCAGCGTCTTCTTCAGCTTCGCCAGGTCCCGCTCCGTGAAGCCGGTGCCGACGCGCCCGGCGAAGCGCAGCCCGCCGGGCGCCGGGATGCCCATCAGCAGCGAGCCGATGCCGCTGGTGCGTCCGCCCTCCCCTGCCTTCCAGCCGCCGATGACGACCTCTTGGGTGTTCCAGTTCTTGTCCTTGATCCACGCCGCCGAACGCCGGCCCGGCTGATACGTCCCGTCCCGCTTCTTGGCGACCACGCCCTCCCAGCCGTGCTTGCGCGAGTGCTCGAGCGCCTGCGCGCCATCCCCGGGCAGCAGGTCGGGAACGATCAGATTGCCCGCACTGGCAAGGGTTTCCAGCAGCTTGCGCCGGTCCTGGTAGCGCGCCCGCAGCAGCGAGCGGCCGTCGAGGTAGAGCAAATCGAACGCCCAGTACTCGACGCGGGCGCCGCGGCCCCGATTCTGCATCTCGTGGAAGCTGGGCACCCCGTTGTCGTCCAGGATGACCGCCTCGCCGTCCAGCACGACGTGATGGTCGGCCAGATCGGCCGCCAGCGAACGCAATTGGGGATATTCCTTGGTGACCTCGCGGCCGCGGCGGGACCGGATCCGCAAGGCGCCGTGATCGGCCTCCACCAGGATCCGGTAGCCGTCCCACTTGCCTTCGAACGCCCACTGACCGGCTTTGAAGGCTGCCACCGAGCCCTCCGAGGCGAGCATCGGCGTGATGGTGTCGAACTCGAAGACCTTCTGATCCTTCATCCGGTGCGCCAGCCACTGGTCGCCGTTGGTCTGAATCAGCGCGTAGCGCCCGGAGATCCGGTTGCCGTGCAGGTTGACGATGACCTCGTCGTCGAGAAACTTCTCGGCCTCGTAGGTGCCGGCGTCCCAGATGACGACCTTGCCGGCGCCGTATTCGCCCGTGGGGATGTTCCCCTCGAACGAGCCGTATTCCAGCGGGTGATCCTCGGTGTGCACCGCCAGGTGGTTGACCGACGTCGTCTCGGGCAGGTTCTTGGGCACCGCCCACGACACCAGCACACCATCGCGCTCCAGCCGGAAATCGTAATGCAGCCGCCGGGCGTGGTGCTCCTGGATCACGAACGTATTGCCTTGGCCGGTAACGGGTTTCCCGGCCGGGACCGGCTCGGGAGTCTTCGACGCGTCCCGCATGCTGCGATACTTGCTGAGCCGGTCGCTGACCGGTGCGTCCGCATCCAGCGCCGCCAGGAGGTCGCCGTCGCGCGCCACGCGGTCGAGCACCTCGTCGTACCGCAGGTGGCGCAGATCGGGATCCTCGAGCTCCTCCCAGGTGCGCGGCGCCGCGACGGTCGGCTGTTCGCGCCCGCGCAGCGAGTACGGCGCGATGGTGGTCTTCGAGCCGTTGTTCTGGCTCCAGTCGAGGAACACCTTGCCCGCCCGCAGGCTCTTGGTCATGGTCGAGGTGACCAGCTTGGGCATCGACTGCTCCAGTTGCTGGGCAACGCGTTTGGCCAGCACCGTGGCGCCCTTGCTGCTGACCGGGTTGTCCAGCGGCGCATAGAGGTGCAAACCCTTGCTGCCGCTGGTGAGCGGGAAAAGGGTGAGGCCGATATCGCTCATCAGATCCCGCACGGCGTGGGCCACCTCGCACAGCTGGGGCATCGTCACGCCCTCGCCGGGATCGAGGTCGAACACCAAACGCGTTGCCGGGCCGGGCTTGAGCTCCTCGGCCCTGCTTCGGGTCCACTCGGCGACGAACCGCCACTGCGGCACGTGCACCTCCAGCGCGGCCTGCTGTGCGATCCAGGCCAGCCCGTCGGGGCTGTCGATGATCGGATAGGTCGTCGTCCCGGACCGGTGGGTGACGCTGGCGCGCGGCAGCCAGTCCGGCGCCGAGGAGGCCAGCTGCTTTTCGAAGAACGACTCCTGCTCGACGCCGTTGGGCCAGCGCTTGCGGGTGGCCGCGCGCCCGGCGACGTGCGGCAGCATCACCTCGGCGATGCGGGTGTAGTAGTCGAAGACCTCCCCTTTGGTGGTTCCCGTCGCCGGATACAGCACCTTGTCCGCGTTGGTCAGCTTGACCCGCGCCGGCGCCGTTGAAGCCATGATCTCAACCTACGTGTTTTCGCCCGTCCCGCGCCGGTACCGTCGACAGCGTGGTCCGGCTGAGCAGCGCCACCCTGGGGCGGCTGCCGATCGCGACACCGAGCTATGACCGTGACGGCGTCGTGGTCGGCATCGCCCACTTCGGGGTCGGGGGGTTTCACCGCGCCCATCAGGCCGCGTACCTCGACACCCTGCTCGAGCGTGGGATGGCGCGGGAATGGGGCATCTGCGGCATCGGCGTGCTGCCGGCCGACCGCCGGATGCGCGACGTGCTGCGGGCCCAGGACAACCTGTACACGCTGGTGCTGGAAGATCCCGGCGGCAACCGCGAGGCGCGGGTGATCGGCTCGATCGTCGAGTACCGCTACGCACCCGACGATCCCGCGGCGACGATCGAGCGACTGGCCGCACCCGCGACCCGCATCATCTCGATGACCATCACCGAGGGCGGCTACCAGATCAGGGACCCGGGCTCGGTTTTCGGCCTGGTCGCCGAGGCGCTGGCCCGCCGTCGGGACCGCGGCATCGCGGCGC
The DNA here is from genome assembly GCF_002101815.1 of Mycobacterium paraense. Classification (GTDB taxonomy): domain Bacteria; phylum Actinomycetota; class Actinomycetes; order Mycobacteriales; family Mycobacteriaceae; genus Mycobacterium; species Mycobacterium paraense. Next base: position 70,115 of record NZ_LQPM01000019.1, read on the forward strand.
CGACGATTGTCTCGTGCGACAACATCGAACACAACGGCGACGTCGCGCGCGGCGCGGTCCTCGCGCACGCCGAGGCGCTGCAACCCGGCCTGGCCGACTGGGTCGCCGAGCACGCGCGGTTCCCCTGCTCGATGGTGGACCGCATCACGCCGGTCACCACGCCGGACATCGTCGCCACCGTGGAGCGCGACTTCGGCGTCGCCGACGAGTGGCCGGTACTGGCCGAGGCGTTCGCCGCGTGGGTGCTCGAGGACGATTTCGCCGACGGCAGGCCGCCGCTCGACGAGGCGGGCGTGCTGTTGGTCGACGACGTGGCCCCGTACGAGGCGATGAAGCTGCGGCTGCTCAACGCCGGACACCAGTGCCTGTGCTACTTCGCGGCGCTGTGCGGGTACCGCATGGTGCACGACGCGGCACGCGACCCGCTGTTGGCCGAATTGCTGTTGGCCTATTTCGATTCCGAGGCGGTGCCGACGCTGCGCGCCGTCCCCGGTATCGACCTGCGCGCCTATACCCGCGGGCTCATCGAGCGCTTCGCCAACCCCGGGGTGCGCGACACCGTGGCACGGCTGTGCGCCTACTCCTCGGACCGCATCCCGAAATGGCTGCTGCCGGTGGTCCGCGACAACCTGCGCGCCGGCGGCCCGATCCGGCTGGCGGCGGCGACCGTCGCGAGTTGGGCGCGCTACGCCGAGGGGGTAGACGAGCGCGGCGAACCCATCGAGGTCGTCGACAACATGGCGGAGCTCGTGACGGCGGCAGCGCGGGCGCAGCGGCTGCACCCGACCGCCTTCATCGAGAACGCGGAACTGTTCGGCGACCTCGCGCGGCAGCCGCGCTTCGTCGAGGCCTACCGCCAGGCACTGGATTCGCTGCACGCCCGCGGGGCGCGGGCGACCCTGGACTGGTTGCTGAACGGGTCGGGCGGATGACCCGCGGGCTGGTGATCGGTGAGGCGTTGATCGACATCGTCGACCACGTCGAACACGTCGGCGGAAGCCCGCTGAACGTCGCCGTCGGACTCGCCCGGCTGGGCCGCGGTGTCGACTTTTTGACGCGCATCGGCGACGACGAACGCGGCCGCCGCATCGCCGAATACGTCAAACGCTCTGGTGCGCAACTGGTTCCGGGAAGCACGTCGGCGGACAGGACGCCGACCGCGGTGGCGACGATCGCGGCTGACGGGTCGGCGGCCTACACGTTCGACCTGGACTGGCAGCTGTCCGGCACTCCCGAAGTCACGCCGCCGCTGTTTGCGCACACCGGATCGATTGCCGCCGTGCGTGAGCCCGGCTGCCTCGCGGTCGCGGCGCTGCTCGACGCGTACCGGGTGTCGGCCACCCTCACGTTCGACCCCAACGTGCGCGCGTCGTTCATCGCCGACGGCGATATGGCTCGCGACCGCATCGCCCGCCTCGTCGAGCGCAGCGACATCGTCAAGGCCAGCGACGAGGACCTGAGGTGGATCGATCCCGAGCACGAACCCGAGTGGACCGCCCGGGCGTGGCTGGCGTCGGGACCCGCGGTGGTCGTCGTGACCATGGGTGAGCGGGGCGCCCTGGCGTTCTGCGAGGCCGGGCGGGCCCGGGTGGCCGCCAGGCCGGTCGCGGTGGTGGACACCGTCGGCGCCGGCGACGCGTTCATGGTCGGCCTGCTCGACGCGCTCTGGGGGTTTCTCGGGGCCGACCGGCGGGCCGCCCTGCGCCGGATCGGGCTCGATGCGCTGACGGCGGCGCTCGAGTTCGCCAGCCTGATGTCGGCGCTCACCGTCGGCCGCGCCGGCGCCGACCTCCCCGACCGCGCCGCCCTGCAGGCCCATTCCACCGGGACGGGAAATTAGCTGTGCCCGAATATCCCGCCGCGCGGCCCACCGCGCTGTTTTGCTAGAGACGGTATGGGCATACTGAGTGCATGCGCTCCATCTGGAAGGGTTCGATCGCGTTCGGGCTGGTGAACGTGCCGGTCAAGGTGTACAGCGCCACCGAGGACCACGACATCAAGTTCCATCAGGTCCACGCCAAGGACAACGGCCGCATCCGCTACCAACGCATCTGCGAGAAGGACGGCGAGGTCGTCGAATACCGTGATATCGCCCGGGCCTTCGAGTCCGACGACGGTCAGTCGGTGATCATCACCGACGACGACCTCGCGACGCTGCCCGAAGAACGCAGCCGCGAAATCGAAGTGCTCGAGTTCGTCCCCGCCAGCGAGGTCGACCCGATGCTGTTCGACCGCAGCTACTTCCTCGAGCCGGATTCGAAGTCCTCCAAATCCTATGTGCTGCTGGCCAAAACCCTCGCCGAGAGCGATCGGATGGCCATCGTCCACTTCACGCTGCGCAACAAGACGAGGCTGGCAGCGTTGCGCGTCAAGGACTTCGGCAAGCGCGACGTCATGGTGGTGCACACCTTGCTGTGGCCCGACGAGATCCGCGATCCCGACTTTCCCGTGCTGGACAAGAAGGTCGACATCAAGCCGGCGGAACTCAAGATGGCCGGCCAGGTGGTGGAGTCCATGGCCGAAGACTTCAACCCCGACCGCTACCACGACACCTACCAGGAACAGCTGCAGGAGCTGATCGAAGCGAAACTCGAAGGCGGCGAAGCGTTTACCGTCGAGGAGCAGCCCAAGGAACTGGACGAGACCGAGGACGTCTCCGACCTGTTGGCCAAGCTCGAGGCGAGCGTGAAGGCGCGCTCCGGCGACGGCAAGGCGCCCGCCAAGAAGGCGGCGGCGAAAAAGGCGCCGGCGAAGAAGGCCGGATCCAGCTCGGGCGCCAAGAAGAGCACCGCGAAGAAGGCCCCCGCCAAGAAAGCCGCGTCGAAATCCTGACGGCGCTCGCCTGCGTCGTCAGCGCCGCCGCGTGGACAGGAAGCGGAACGCCGCGGCCAGCAGGTTGATCACCGCCACGATGATGATCAGGCTCAGCGCCGCGCCCCAGATCCGCAGGAATCCGGCGTGTTCCGGGTTGGTCAGCTCGGTGTAGATCAGCAACGGCAGCGACGCCATGTTGCCGTGGAACATGTCCAAGTTGATGGAGCGGCTGTAGCCGACCAGCACCAGCACCGGTGCGGTTTCGCCGATGACGCGCGCGACGGACAACAAGACGCCGGACACGATGCCCGGCATCGCGATCGGGATGACGATCCGCACGATGGTCTTCCATTTGGGAACGCCCAGCGCGTAACTGGCCTCCCGCAGGTCGTCGGGCACCAACCGGAGCATCTCCTCGGTGGACCGCACCACCACCGGCAACATCAGCAACACCAGGGCCAGCGACACGGCGAACGCGCTCTGCTGGAAACCCAGGGTGGCGATCCACAGGCTGAAGATGAACAGCGCGGCCACGATCGAGGGCACCCCGGCGAGCACGTCGACCATGAACGTCGTCACCCGCACCAGCCGCCCGGAGCCGTATTCGACCAGGAACACCGCGGTCATCAGCCCCAGCGGCACGGACAGCAGCCCGGCGACGCCGGCCTGCACCACCGTCCCGTACAGCGCGTGGTAGACGCCGCCGGCAAACTGCTCCGGCAGCACGCCACGCAGCGAGTGGGTCCACCAGCCCGACCGGGTGACGGCGTACCAGCCCCGCGCGACCACCACGCCCAGCACCCAGACCAGCGGCACCAGGGCCGCGATGAACGACGCGACGAAGAACGTCGTCGCGGCGTTGTTGGTGATCCGCCGCCGCAGGCTCAGGGGGCTGAAGACGTCGGGTTTGACCGGCAGGTCGAGCGCGTCGATCGTCATCCGTTGACCTTCCCGCCCGCGATCGCACGGGCGGTCGCGTTGACGATGAACGTCAGGACGAACAGCGCGAAGCCGGCGGAGATGTAGGCCCCGGTGGGCAGCGGTTCGCTGAATTCCGCTGCCGCGGAAGCGATCTTGGAGGCGAACGTGTAGCCGCCGTCGAACAGCGACCAGTTGCCGGCCCGGGCGGCCGACCGCAGGATGATCAGCACCGCCACAGTCTCACCCAGGGCTCGGCCCAACCCCAGCATCGACGCCGCGATGACACCGCTGCGGCCGAACGGCAGCACGGTCATCCGCACCACCTCCCACTTGGTGGCGCCCAAGGCCTGCGCCGCTTCCATCTGAATGGGTGGGGTCTGGCGGAACACCTCCCGCGATACCGAGGTGATGATCGGCAGGATCATCACCGACAGCACGATGCCGGCGGTGAATATGGTGCCGCCGCCGGCCAGGGAAACGTTGCCCTGCTTGAACAAAAAGAACCAGCCGAGGTTGCGGTTGAGGAATTCCGCGATGGGTTCGAGTTTGGGCGCCAGCACGAAGATTCCCCACAACCCGAAAATGATCGACGGCACCGCGGCCAGCAGATCAACCATCGCGCCGAACGGTCGTGCGAGCCGTTTGGGGGCGTATTGGGTGAGAAATACGGCGATCCCGATGGCGATCGGCACCGCCACCACCAGGGCGCTCAACGAACTGAGCACCGTGACCATGAACAGGTCGCGGATACCGAACGCCAGATGGTTGGCCTTGGTCGTGTTGAATTCGGCGCTGGTGAAGAAATTCGCGTGGTTCGCGCGCAACGCCGGGACGGCGCGGACCAACAGGAACACCGCGATCAGCCCGATCGCGATGACGATCGTTGACCCGGCCGCCGCGGCGACCAACTTGAACAGTCGGTCGCCGCGGTGCGCCTTGTGCGGGTCGGTCACCTTCAGCGCAGGCTGAGCCCCCGTCGAGGAGGTGGCGATCGCTCCGCGAGTCATGACACCTCGGATCACGCGATTGCGTTGACCGCGGTCGACAACTTCGACTTGAAGGAGTCCGGAATCGGGATGTATCCGTTGTCCGCCAAGCCGTTCTGGCCCGCCCCGATGGTGCTCTGCAGGAACGCCTTCACCGCCGTGCCGACCTGCGAGTCGGGGTACTTCGAGCAGACGATCTCATAGGTCGCCAGCACGATCGGGTACGAGCCCGGCTGCGTCGGCTTGTAGAACGAGTTGGTGTCGAGCACCAGGTCGTTGCCCTGGCCCTTGACCGTGGCACCGGAGATCGTCTTGCCCACGGAGTCGGCGCTGATGGCGACCGCGTCGGGGCCGGCCGAGGTGACGACCTTGGCCATGTTCAGGTTCTGGGCCTTGGCGAACGACCATTCGTTGTAGGTGATCGATCCCTCGGTGGCCTTGATCGCGGCCGAGGTGCCGTCGTTGCCCTTGGCGCCCTCACCGACACCGCCGTTGAACGTCTTGCCCGCGCCCTTGCCCCACTGACCGTTGGAGGCCGCATCGAGGTAGTGCTGGAAGTTGTCGGTGGTCCCGGACTGGTCGTTACGGAAGACGACGTGAATCGGCTCGGCCGGCAGGGTGGTGCCGCCGTTGAGGCCCGCGATCGCCGGATCGTTCCAGGTGGTGATGGCGCCGTTGAAGATCCTCGCCGCGGTCGGGCCGTCCAGGTTCAGCGAGCTGACGCCCTTGACGTTGTAGGTGATCGCGATCGGACCGAACACCACCGGCAGGTTCCAGGCCGGCGAGCCGCAGCGCTGCTGGGCCGCGGTGTATTCGTTGGGGGCCAACGGGGAGTCGGACCCGCCGAAATCGGTTTGGTTGCCGTTGAATTCGCTGATTCCGGCACCGGAGCCGTTGGCGGTGTAGTTCAGGGTCTGGCCGGGGCAGGCCTGTTCGAACGCATTGACGAATCGGGTCATCGCGTTGGCCTGGGCGGTGGAGCCGCTGGCCTTCAGCGTCTTCTTCCCTCCGCAGCTCACGTTGCCCGTCGACGCACCCGACGCGCTTGTCGAAGCGCCGCCACCGCTCGCGTTGTTGTTGTCATTGCCACACCCGGACGCCACCAGTGCGGCGCAAGCCAGCACACCCACCGCGGCACCAAATCGGTTCAGTTTCAATTCTCTTCCTTAACAGTAGGGATGAAACGTCGCCGCCGCCGGGAGGCCGCGGCTCGGCAACCAGCCTTCACACGCAGCCATGTAGCTAACAGTAACAAGGTTAACGTTCGGAGAATTCTGTCCGGCGTTCAGCACCAGGTGAACGGGCATGCAATTGCCGCCGTCGCGGCCATTGCATCCGGACGCCCGTATGACAAACTAGAACCTGTTTCAGAAATGCCGGAATGGGAGTTGGCGGGTTTTGTTACCGTGTCGCCGACGACTCGAATAGAGAGGCCGCAATGATCCTTGACAGGTTCCGTCTGGACGACAAAGTCGCCGTCATCACCGGTGGCGGGCGTGGCCTCGGTGCCGCCATCGCGCTGGCTTTCGCCGAGGCAGGCGCCGATGTTCTGATCGCGTCGCGCACCCAATCCCAACTAGACGCCGTCGCCGAAGAGGTCCGCGCGACCGGCCGCCGCGCCCACGCCGTCGCCGCCGACCTGGCCCACCCCGAGTCCACCGCGGAACTGGCCGCCCAGGCCGTCGATGCCTTCGGAAAACTAGACATCGTCGTCAACAATGTCGGCGGGACGATGCCCAACACCCTGCTGACCACCTCGACCAAGGACCTCAAGGAGGCGTTCACCTTCAACGTGGCAACCGCCCACGCGCTCACCGTCGCGGCGGTGCCGTTGATGCTGGAGCACTCCGGCGGCGGCAGCATCATCAACATCACCTCCACCATGGGCCGGCTGGCCGGGCGCGGTTTCGCCGCCTACGGCACCGCCAAAGCGGCGCTGTCGCACTACACCCGGCTCGCCGCGCTGGACCTGTGCCCACGCATCCGAGTCAACGCCATCGCGCCGGGTTCGATCCTGACGTCGGCGCTGGACGTGGTGGCCTCCAACGAGGAGCTGCGCGCACCGATGGAGAAGGTGACGCCGATGCGCCGCCTCGGCGACCCCGTCGACATCGCCGCCGCCGCAGTGTATTTGGCGTCACCCGCCGGCAGCTTTTTGACCGGCAAGACGCTGGAGGTCGACGGCGGTCTCACCTTCCCGAACCTCGACATCCCCGTCCCGGACCTGTGAACCCCGACCGCTGAAGGAGCGCGCCATGGCCATCCCCGTCGTTCAGTTGGGCACCGGCAACGTCGGCGTCCACGCGCTCAAAGCGCTCATCACCAACCCGCAGTTCGAACTCACCGGCGTGTGGGTCTCCTCGGACGCCAAGGCCGGCAAGGACGCGGCGGAGCTGGCCGGGCTTCCGGAGTCCACCGGGGTGATCGCCACCACTGACCTGGACGCCGTGCTGGCGACCGGCCCCCAGTGCGCCGTCTACAACGCGCTCGCCGACAACCGGCTGCCCGAGGCGCTGGAAGATTACCGGCGGGTCCTCGCGGCCGGGATCAACATCGTCGGCAGCGGCCCGGTCTTTCTGCAGTACCCGTGGAACGTGATCCCCGAAGAGCTCATCGCCCCGCTGGAAGATGCGGCGCGAGAAGGCAATTCGAGCGTGTACGTCAACGGCATCGACCCGGGGTTCGCCAACGACCTGCTTCCGTTGGCGTTGGCCGGCACCTGTCAGAACATCCAGCAGATCCGATGCATGGAGATCGTCGACTACGCCACCTACGACAGCGCCGTCGTCATGTTCGACGTGATGGGGTTCGGTAAGCCGCTCGACGATATCCCGATGCTGCTGCAGACCGGCGTGCTGAGCCTGGCGTGGGGATCGGTGGTGCGGCAACTGGCGGCGGGCCTGGGCATCGAGCTCGACAACGTCGCCGAGGAGTACGTGCGCGTGCCGGCACCCGAGGACTTCGACATCGCGTCGGGTCACATCGCCAAGGGCACCGCCGCGGCGCTGCGGTTCGAGGTGTTCGGAATGGTCAACGGCGATCCCGTCGTCGTCCTGGAGCACGTCACCCGGTTGCGCGAGGATCTGTGCCCCGAGTGGCCGCAACCCGCCCAGCCCGGCGGCTCCTACCGCATCGAGATCACCGGCGAGCCGTCGTACGCCATGGACGTCTGCCTGAGCAGCCGGCTGGGCGACCACAATCACGCCGGGCTGGTCGCCACCGCGATGCGGGTCGTCAACGCGATTCCCGCCGTGGTGGCCGCCCCGCCCGGCATCGTGACCACGCTCGACCTGCCCCTGGTCACCGGGCGGGGACTGTACGTCCCGGGGTGAGGTTCGGCACGGCATGAAGTCGCCCGTTTCGGCGTTGAGCTATCCATCACACGTGCCGGCGCGAAGGGAAGAGCGATGTCGAAGCGGCGGGTTCTGGTCACCGGGGCGTCGAAGGGTATCGGCCGCGCGGTCGCCGACCGCCTTGCCGCCGGCGGATACGACGTGATCGGGCTCGCCCGCACCGCCCCGCCGGACTTCCCCGGACGCTTCCATGAGGTCGACTTGGCCGACAGGGCCGCCACGGCGGCCACCCTGGACAAGATCGTCGGCGACGGCCCCGTCGACGCGGTGGTCAACAACGTCGGCTTCGCCCGGTTCGGCCATATCGGCTCGATCGATCTCGACGATCTTTTCAGCACCTATGACATGAACGTGCGCACCGCGGTCCAGGTGGTGCAGGCGGTGCTGCCGGGCATGATCGACGCTCGGTGGGGTCGCATCGTCAACGTCACGAGCCTGACGACGCTCGGCGTCGCGGAGCGAACTCCCTACGCCGCCGCGAAGGCCGCGCTCGAAACCTGCACGCGCATCTGGGCCGGTGAGCTGGCGTCGACCGGGATCACCGTGAACGCCGTGTCGCCCGGGCCGATAGAAACCGAGATGTTCCGTGAGCGCAGCCCGGCCGGATCGGAACGCGAGGGCCGGCTGCTCGCGGCGATTCCGCTGCAACGAGTCGGCAGGCCCGCCGAAATCGCCCACGTGATCGCGATGCTGCTGCACGACGACGCCGGCTACATGACGGGCCAGATCGTCCGCGTCGACGGCGGAGGCAGCATCCCCGCCGCGTAGTGCCGCGATCCAGGTGACCCGCGAATGGATTGCGGCCCGCCAGTTCGGATAACCTCACTTTTTTATTCGGGGACATGGATCGAGGGTCGACAGGTTGGCGGAAGGCACCCAGTCATCGCTCCGATCGAGCTGGTACCTGCTCGGGCCGGCGTTCGTCGCCGCGATCGCGTACGTCGACCCGGGAAACGTCGCCGCCAACGTCAGCGCCGGCACCCAGTTCGGCTACCTGCTGCTGTGGGTCATTGTCGCGGCCAACGTGGTCGCGGGCCTGGTGCAATACCTGTCCGCGAAGCTCGGGCTGGTGACGGGACGGTCGTTGCCCGCGGCCATCGGCAAGGGGATGACCCGTCCCGTGCGGCTGACCTTCTGGGGCCAGGCCGAAATCACGGCCATGGCAACCGATGTCGCCGAAGTGATCGGCGGGGCGATCGCCCTGCGCATCCTGTTCGGCCTGCCGCTGCCGCTCGGCGGGATCATCACCGGAGTGATCTCGCTGCTGCTCCTGGCGATCAGGGACCGTCGCGGCCAGATCCTTTTCGAGCGCGTCATCACGGGCCTGCTGCTCGTCATCGCGGTCGGCTTCGCCGCCAGCTTTTTCGTCTCGACCCCGCCGCCGGATGCCGTGGTCGGGGGGTTGGTGCCGCGCTTCCACGGCAGCGAGAGCGTGCTGCTGGCCGCCGCCATTCTGGGCGCCACCGTGATGCCGCACGCCGTCTACCTGCATTCCGGCCTCGTCCTGGACCGGCACGGGCATCCCGAGGCCGGCCGCGACCGACACTGGCTGCTGCGCGTGACTCGCGTGGACGTTGTGCTGGCGATGGCCGTCGCCGGCACGGTGAACGCGGCCATGCTGCTGGTCGCCGCCATCAACCTGCAGGGCCGCCAAGAAACCGCATCCATCGAGGGCGCCTACACCGCGGTCCACGACACGTTGGGGCCGCTGATCGCGGTGCTGTTCGCGGTCGGGCTGCTGGCCTCCGGCTTGGCGTCGTCGTCGGTGGGCGCCTACGCCGGCGCCATGATCATGCAGGGGCTGCTCCACCGGTCGATCCCCATGCTGGTGCGCCGGCTGCTGACGCTGTGCCCGGCGGTGGCGATCCTGGCGCTCGGTTTCGACCCGACCCGGGCGCTGGTGTTGTCCCAGGTCGTGCTGTCCTTCGGCATTCCGTTCGCGGTGCTTCCGCTGGTCAGACTGACCAGCAACCGCGAGTTGATGGGTAGCGACGCCAACCATCCCGTCACCACCGCGATCGGCTGGGCGGTCGCCGTCACCGTCAGCCTGCTCAACCTGGTGCTGATCTGGCTGACCGTCACCGGCTGATCCGGCGCCGCACGGCTTGGTGATCGCGGTCGCCCGACCGCAAGAAACTCGCAAGAACTTCGCGAAGACCTGACAAGCGGCGCGCGCGAACCTATCCATGCCCAGCACGGGCGCTCTGCCGAAAAAGGCCTTCAAAAAAGTGTCCGACTCCGGCCCGGTAGGTCCTCCTACCTACGACAGCGACCCAACCCGGGCCGCGACCAGCGCCAAAGGAGCACCCGATGAACACCCCACGTGACCTGGACCGGACGGCCGTGGCCCCGCGCGGCGACGACCCCACCTCGGCCTACGCCTGGGCCTCGAGCCCGCTCGGTGACCCGACCCGTGACTCCGAGGACCTCCCGCACGGCCACGAGTTTCCGGCCGAATCGATCACCCCGGCGAAAAGCGCGAAGTCCATCGACAAGGTGCTGGTGGCCGCGGGCCTGATCGGCGTGATCGGCGCCGGCACCGCCCTCGGCATCGCCCTGTTCTCCAGCTCGCCCCGACCGCAGGCCGTGGCCGTGACCCCGGGTTCCGCTGCCGCCCCCGCCGCGGCTTCGACGTTCGCGGCGCTGGCCCCGGTTCCGGCCGCCGCCGTTGCGGCCCCGGTGACACCCCCGCCCGACAACGGGCCGGCCCCCGTCGTCGCGCTGCCCGAACCCGCGCCGCAAGGCCCGGCCCCCGCGCCGGTGGTCGCGCCCCCGCCCGACAATCCGGCGCCTGCGGCCGACCCGGGGACGCCGCCGCCCGCCGCGCCTCCGGGCCCGGTCGTCGTGGTGAACGTCCCGCCGCCGCCCGCCGTCTGGGTCCCGGTGCCGGTGCCGCCGCCGCAGCTACCGCCCCCGCCTTCGCTGCCGCCGTTGCCCGCGCCTCCGAAGCTGCCGCCGCTGCCGGCTCCCCCGAAGCTGCCGCCGCCCCCGCCGCCGCCGTCGCTGTGCCTGCCGCCGCATCACCTCGTGCAAGGAGTCTGCAAATGAGGTCGCGGGCCTGGATGAGGCTGGTGTCGCTGCTGTCCTCCCACGCATCGACCACGGAGCTGGAATTTCTCGTGCTATTTGACCGCTGTGCGCGCACACTTATTCGCAGCGCCGGTTCTGCGAGGGGCACCGACGCCTCATCGGCTGGGAAAGCGACGTGACGAGCGCACTATCCAACTGGGACATCGTCAGCGACGCGGAGTTGGCCCGCGCGGCCGCGACGGGCGATCGACACGCGTTTGCCATGATCTACGACCGTTACGCCGACCGGCTGCACGACTTCTGCATCGGCATGGTGCGCGATCGCGACGCCGCCGCCGACTGCGTACAGGACGTCTTCTGCGTCGCCGCGACCCAGCTGTCCAAGCTGCGCGAGGCCGACCGGCTGCGCCCCTGGTTGTATGCCATTGCCCGCAACGAGGCGCTGCGCTGCATCAAAAACCGCCGCCGCGAGCAGGTCTCCGACGAGCTGCCCGACGCGGCGTCGGGTGATGCGGGACCGGAGACGCTGGCCGCGCGCAACGAGCTGGCCAACCTCATCGCCGAGGCAGCCGGTGGGCTCGGCGACCGCGACCGCATGGTTCTGGAGCTGGCCTATCGGCATGGCTTGGACGGGCCCGAGCTGGCCAACGCGCTGGAGGTCAGCCCCGGCACCGCCAACAAGATGGTGTCGCGCCTGCGGACCACCATCGAGACTTCGCTGGGTGCGCTGCTGGTCGCGCGCCGCGCACAACACACGGCCGACAAGTGCGCCGAGCTGGGCACCATCCTGGCCGGCTGGGACGGTCGCTTCAGCGTGCTGATGCGCAAACGCATCACCCGCCACATCGAATCGTGCTCCGTTTGCGACGAAGAACGGCGCCGCCTGGTCAACCCGGTCGCCCTGCTGGGTGCGGCGCCGGTGATCATCCCCGCGCCCGCCTGGCTGCGCGATCAGACCCTGGGCCGGATTCAGCTGACCTCCGCCGACAGCGACCTCGGCACCGACGGCGGCCGCAGCGACCACCCCGGGTCCGACGACGGCGGCTACCCGCCGACGGTCCCCTCGGCGGCCGTGGCCGCGGACCAGGACGGCGACTATGTGGAGGCCGCCCAACAAGGGCGAGTGCGGCGGGTCGTGCCGTGGATCGCGCTGTTCGCCGCCGCCTTCCTGGCCTCGCTGGGGCTGATGTACATCTTCCTGTACCAGCACAAGACGGCCATCACGCCGACCGAGTTGAGCCGCATCGCACCCGCTCCCATGAAACCGGCGTCACCGCCGGCCGCGAACCAAATCGCACCGGCTCCCCCCGCGAATCTCCCTGCGCCGCCGGTCTATTGCCGCCGCCGCCCTCGGGCGTGCATCCGTCGCCGCCGAGGTATCCGCCGCCGTCCCCGCCGAAAGCGCCGCCCCCGTCCGCGCCCGCCCCGTCCGCGCCGCCGGCCGCCCCAAGTCGGCCGTACCCCCCGCCGCGGCCAGTCCCGCCGCCACCACCGCCGTCGAGCGCGCCAGCCCCGATCCTCAGGTGACCGGTCCGTAGCGCGCGGCCAAGCCGGTACGGCAGGATGGGAACGTCGTCGTCCGTGGAGAGGCACGCGGGAGTTAGCTTGGCCGAACATCTCAGCGCCCGGGCGGTGACGGCCTAGATGCCGGCCCGCCGGCACCCCTATTTCGCCTACGGGTCGAATCTGTGCGTCAGGCAGATGGCGCTGCGCTGCCCGGACGCGACCGATCCCCTGCCGGCGGTGCTGGCGGATCACGACTGGCTGATCAACCAGCGCGGCGTAGCCACCGTCGAGCCTTTCGCCGGCGCGCAGGTGCACGGGGTGCTCTGGCTGATCTCCGATGAGGACCTCGCGGCATTGGACAGCGCCGAGGGCGTGCCGGTGCGCTACCGGCGCGACCGGCTGACCGTCCACACCTGCGACGGGCCGTCGCCGGCCTGGGTCTACATCGACCACCGGGTGAATCCGGGCCCGCCCCGACCGGGATATCTGCCCAGGGTCATCGACGGCGCCGTCCACCACGGCTTGCCGCAGCGCTGGGTCGACTTCCTGCGGCGGTGGGATCCCGCCCGCTGGCCGCGCCCGATCCCCGCGAAAACCACTGCGCCGCAATCGCTCTCCGCGCTGCTCCGCGAACCCGGGGTGACCGAGGAGAGCCGGCTGCGGTCGCGGTTCGGCTTTCTCGCCATCCACGGCGGCGGCCTGGAACAGATGACCGACGTCATCGCCGAACGGGCCGCCGAGGCCGCCGAGGCGTCGGTGTACCTGCTGCGCCATCCCCACCGCTACCCGCACCACCTCCCGTCGGCCCGCTATGACCCGGACGAGTCGCCGCGGCTGGCCGAGTTTCTCGACCATGTCGACGTCGCCGTCTCGCTGCACGGCTACGGGCGCATCGGGCGCGGCACCCAGCTGCTCGCCGGTGGTCGCAACCGCGCCCTGGCGGCGCACCTGGCCCGGCACGTCCGGCTGCCCGGCTACCAGGTCGTCACCGCCATCGACGACATCCCGCCGGAACTGCGGGGCCTGCACCCGGACAACCCGGTGAACCGGGTGCGCGACGGCGGGACGCAGCTCGAGCTGTCGCCCCGGGTCAGGGGCCTTGGGCCGCGTAGCCCGCTGCCCGGCGCCGACGGCCTGTCGCCGGTCACCACCGCCCTGGTGGCGGGCCTGGCGGCCGCGGCGCGTTCCTGGTAAGTGTTATCTGTCGATCGGAGGTTGTTGGTGGCCAAGGATTTTCGCTTCGGGCTGAGCATGCGATTCTTCAAGTCGCGTGCGGCACTGGTCGACAAGGTGAAACGAGCCGAGGATCTCGGCTACGACATCCTCTGCGTGCCCGACCATCTGGGCGCGGCCGCGCCATCGCCGACGCTGACGGCGGTCGCGATGGTGACCAGCCGGATCCGCCTGAGCATGTATGTGCTCAACGCCGGGTTCTATAAGCCCGCCCTGCTCAGCCGGGACCTCCAGGCCCTCGACCTGCTCAGCGACGGCCGCCTGGAGATCGGCCTCGGGACCGGGTATGTCAAAGAGGAATTCGAGGCGGCCGAGATCCCCTACCCCAGTGCCGGGGCCCGGGTCGACTACCTCGAACACATGACGAGCTACCTCAAGCAGCATCAGCCGTCGACGCCGATCCTCATCGCCGGCAACGGCGATCGGGTGCTGACGATCGCCGCGACACAGGCCGACATCATCGGGCTGACCGGGGCTCGGGTGCGGGACGTGGACGACCCGCTCGCCGAGCGCATCGAGTTCGTGCGCAAGGCCGCGGGTGACCGGTTCGACGCGCTGGAGCTCAACATGGTGATCACGGCGATGCCGCGCGAAGGCGAGTCCGCGCCCGACCTGAGAATGACGCGGCAGTACGCGCCGGACCTGTCCGACGAGCAATTGCTGTCCATGCCGTCGGTGCTCAGCGGGTCACCGCGCGAGATGGCCGACACGTTGTCCGCGCTGCGCGACAAGTACGGGCTGACGTGCTTCACCGTGCAGGACAACAACCTGGACGCCTTCGCGAAGGTGATCGCGGAGCTGCGCTGACCTTTCCGGGCTGCGAGATCCCTTCCCGGGCAACCGATGCGGAGGCTTTCACCATGAAGATGTGGATCCAGATTGACGGCCACGATGACGACGACGAATATCCGGATGGCGCGACCTATGAAGTGCTCGATGGCGGCGTGCTAAAGGTCAGCAGCGGTAAGGACATTCACCTCTACAGCCCGGCGTACTGGCAAGAGGTCACGATCGACACCCGTCCCGCCGGTGAGCAAGACGAACCGGCCCAACCGCTCGACCAAGATCTCAGATGGCAGTGACCGCCGCCGACCCTGGCGCCGACGCGTCGCATGGCGTTGGCCGCGCCCGCTAGACTCACACCGCCGCCCCGTGAGGTTTGTCAATATCCGAAGACGTTCCTCGCCCTCGTAGCTCAGGGGATAGAGCACGGCTCTCCTAAAGCCGGTGTCGCAGGTTCGAATCCTGCCGGGGGCACCGACTGACGTGTATGACCTCGGCTGATGCGTGACAGTTTGTCTTCGGCTGATGGGTGACAGTGTTTCGGCTGATGCGTGACAGTGGTTTCGGTTGATCCGCGACACTCCTGGAATGAGGGAGTTGAGCGTGGCTGAGCAGCGGTATCAGGCCGTAATGGCGGTGATTGGTGACGGGTTGACGGTGTCCCAAGCCGCGGAAAAGACCGGGGTGGCTCGTCAGACGCTGCACCGGTGGCTGGCCCGTTATGAGGCCGAGGGCCTGGATGGGTTGGTGGACCGGTCGCATCGGCCGGTGGTTTGTCCGCACCAGATGCCGGCGGCGGTGGAGGCTGCGGTGTTGGAGTTGCGGCGGTCGCGTCCGTATTGGGGCCCGCGGCGGCTGGTCTTCGAGTTGGCCAAGCGCAAGGTGTCCCCGGTGCCGTCGTCCTCGGCGGTGTATCGGGCGTTGTTGCGGGCCGGGTTGATCGACCCGAGTGTGCGGGATCGGCGTTCGCGTAAGTGGAAGCGCTGGGAGCGTGGGGCGCCGATGGAGTTGTGGCAAATGGACATTGTGGGCGGGTTCCCGTTGGCCGATGGGACTTCGGCCAAGGCGTTGACCGGCATTGACGATCATTCACGGATGTGCGTGTGTGCGCGGTTGATGGCTCGAGAGCGCACCCGCGCGGTCTGCGAAGGGTTGCGTGATGCGCTGGCACGCTACGGGGTTCCTGAGCAGATCTTGACCGATAACGGCAAGGTGTTCACCGGCCGGTTTTGTCATCCGCCGGTGGAGGTGCTCTTTGATGCGATCTGCCGCGAAAACGGCATTGAACACTTGCTGACCCAGCCGCGTTCGCCGACGACGACGGGCAAGATTGAGCGGTTTCATCGCAGTCTGCGCGCGGAATTCCTCAGCGGTGCGGCACCTTTCACGAATTTGAAGACAGCCCAGCGGGCCCTAGATGAGTGGGTGGGTGACTACAACTCCAACCGACCGCACCAGGCGTTAAAGATGGCGACTCCGGCGCAACGCTTCGGCGCCGGCGCGCCAGCCTTAGCCCCGTCGACATCGACAAGCACATGCACCGAGCGCGGCGGAGATGACTGGGTGAGTCGTCGGGTCACCACCAACGGGGTGGTCTGTGTGGCCTGGCAACAAGTCAGCATCGGCCGCTACTACGCCGGTCAGCGCTGCGATGTCCACGTCGACGGGCAGCTGCTGCGGTTCTGGGTCGGCGAAAACTTGGTCAAAACCGCCGCCCGCCGCACCACCGGCGAGGTACGAAACAAACGGGCCCTGCGCACCAGCGCCGGGAGCTAAGACCCAACAACAAGTGTCAAGGATCAACCGAAACAGAAATGTCACCCATCAACCGACTCTGAACAGGGGCACCGACTGACGGGGACCCCGACTGACCTGGGACGCAACCAGCCCGCCGCCGCCGCACCGATGAGTTGGTGCTAGCTGCCGCCGGTGCCGCCGTTGCCACCGTCGACCACGCCGCCCACGCTGACGGCGCCGCCGCCTCCCCCGCCGCCGCCAATGCCGGCGCCACCGCCGAGGCCGGGACTGGCAAGGCCATTGTTGATGCCAACGAGGCCGCCGAAGTCGCCGGGGTTGCCGGCGGTGCCGCCAGGCCCACCGCCGACGGTGAGGTTGTTGGCGGCAACAACAGCGCCGCCGCCGGCGCCGCCGCTCCCGCCTGCCCCGCCGGCGGTACCCCCTC
>NZ_LQPM01000020.1 GCF_002101815.1 Mycobacterium paraense
CGACGACGCCACAGCGCACTCGCAGGACGACCCCCGATCAGCCGACTGCGACCAACCTGATGACCGAGTACAGCTAGCGCGCATTCGATGATCGCTCAACCCCAACGAGCGTGACGCTGGCCGCACACTCGGCGCCGAGTGTGCGGCTGGCCGCACACTCGGGGAAAACGTCAGCCGCGCGGCAGGCCGAGCACTCGCTGCGCGATGATGTTGCGCTGAATCTCCGAGGTGCCGCCGGCGATCGTCCCGGAAAAGCTTCGGGCGTAACGCTCGAACCAGCTGGCGAAGTAGTGGTCGAGGTTCATGTGCGCGTACGGTCCCGTCAGGCCCGGGTGAACGAGCCCGTCGGAGCCCGCCGACGTCAGCGCGAGCTCCATGCCACGCAGCTCGGCCTCGGACCCGAGCAGCTTGAGCACCGAGATCGCCGCCACGTCGTCCTCGCCGCGCGCGGCGCGGGCCAACGCCACCGAACCCAGCAGGCGCAGCGCCTGCTTGTCCATGATGGTGCTGGCGTACTGGTCGCGCTCGACCTCGGTGCTGGGATGGAAGTCGTCGATCATGTTGTCGAGGCGATCGGCGAAACCCAGCCACATCATCGTGCGTTCGTGCCCCAGCGACCCGTTGGCGACGCGCCAGCCCTGGTCGAGCTCGCCGACCAGGTTTTCCGCCGGTACCCGCACGTCGGTGAAGAACACCTCGTTGAAATCGAGATCGTCGGCACCACAGATCGAGGGGAACGGGCGGCGCACCAGGCCCGGGCTGTCGGTGGGGATGATCAGGGCGCTGATTCCCTTGTGCTTCGGCGCATCCGGGTTCGTGCGCACGAAGGTCAGCAGGACGTCGGCGTCATGCGCCCCGGAGGTCCACACCTTCTGCCCGTTCACGACGAAGTGGTCGCCATCGAGCACCGCCCGGGTGCGCAACGACGCCAGATCCGAGCCCGCGCTGGGTTCGCTCATCCCGAGCGACGCGGTGATCTCCGCCCTCAGGATCGGCACCGCCCAGCGCCGCTTCTGTTCGTCGCTGCCGAACGACAACAGCGACGCCCCAACGATGTTGACGCCCTGGGGGTTGAAGCTGTGGTAGATCCGGCGGCGGCTGAGCTCCTCGAGATAGACGAACTGCTGAATGACCGACGCGTTGCGGCCGCCGAATTCCGGTGGCTGGCTGGGCAGCAGCCAGCCGTTGTCGAACAGCAGGCGCTGCCAGTCGCGCGCCCACTGCGGCATGTGGGAAACCGACCGGGGACGCTCCAGCGTTTCGCTTGCGTCGGGCAGGTTTTCGTCGAGGAACGCCGCGAACTCCGCCCGGAACGCCTCGACGTCGGGGTCAAAAGTCAGCTGCACGGTACTCCTCGGCGATTCGCGCCCGGTGTTCCGCCGCGCCGCCGAGCATCAGCTCGCCCGCCTTGGCTCGCTTGAGCGCGAACTGCAGGTCGTTCTCCCACGTGAATCCCATCGCGCCGAAAAGCTGTAAGCCATGCCGGAATACGAGCGACTGGCACTCCCCCGCCGACGCCTTGGCCATCGCGGCGGCGAGCCGGCGCCGGGGATCGTCGGCGGCGATGGTCAGCGCGGCGAAGTAGGCCAGCGCCCGGGCGCGTTCCACCGCGACATGCATGTCCGCGGCCTTGTGCTGGACAGCCTGAAACGAGCCGATCGGCACGCCGAATTGCTGTCGGTTGCGGACGTGGTCGAGGACCATGTCGAGGATGCGCTGGCAGGCGCCGACCGTCGTGATCGCCATGCCCGTCAGCGCGAGGTGGTGCGCGCGCTCGGCGTCGACGACGAGCCGGGCGCTGTCGGGCACGCGGACTTCGCCGAACGACAGGTCGGCGACGTGAAGGACCGGGTCGAACACCGCCGAGCGGCGGGCCGAAACCTGGTTGGCCGCGACGACGAATACGCCGGCGTCGGTCACCACGGCCAGCCGGTCGACGCGATCGCCGTCGAGGACGTGGCGGGCCGTGCCGTCCAGCACCCAGCCGTCGGCGTCCCGGTGCGCGGTCACCCCGCGGTGCACGGCCGTGCCCGACTCGTGCGGGTCGAACCGGTCGGCGGCCAACGGGGCGTACTGGCTCATCGTCGCCAGGAAGGGCGTGGGGTCGGTCGCGCGCCCCAACTCCTCGAGCACGATGGCCAACTCGACGGCGCCGGCCGGATCGTTCAGCTCGGTCCAGCCCTGGTCGACATACGACTTCCATCGCGGGCTCGGGTCGACGCCGTCCTCGGCCACGCTGCGCACCAGCGACGGCGGGCACTGCTTGGCGACGACGTCGCGAACGGTCTTCTGCCACAGCCGCTGATCGGCATCGAACTCCAACAGCATCCGGGCCGCCTCCTGTCGTCACCGCCGTCGCGAGAATAACATTCTCTCTCGCGGAAGCGGTAATCTCGGAAACCGGTTATGGGTTACCCGAGGCGCTAGCGGCCACCAGCTCGTGGGCCGGCCCGTCCCAGCGGTCCAGGTTGACGAACTCGGCAAGCGGGCGACGGCGCAGCGGCCCGTGCTTGCCCTTGGGCCACCCGACCACGACATGGCCGGCGACCAACCAGCCGTCGGGGATGCCGACGGCTTCGCGCAACAGCTGCTCGCCGCCATAGGAAGCCCAGCTGGTGAGGCACGCGCCCAAGCCCTGGGCCCGCGCCGCCAGCAGGAAGTTCTGCATCGCGGGAAAGATGGACCCGCCCAGCAGCAGCTCAGAAGCCGTCGGGTAGTGCTGCTGCGCGAACAACACCGAAGTGAACTCGCCCGCGCGGTCGTGCAACTCATAGGTCGCGCGGTAGGTGCGGGCACGGCGGCTGTTGTCGCCGTCGGCGGGCCGGCTCATCCCGTAAACGGGTTCGATCACTTCCAGGGCGTGGGCCGCCGCCTTGGCGACCACGGCCCGCAGCTCGGGTGACCGCAACACCACGAACCGCCAGCCCTGCGCGTTCGCGCCCGAGGGGGCCCAGCGGGCCGCCTCGAGGCAGCGCGCCAGGGTCGCGTCGTCGACCGGCTCGTCGGTGAACCGCCGGATGGTCCGGGCGGTCGACATCACCTCCCAGACGTCGTTGGTTGCTCCGGTCATCGCTTCTCCCTTGCGGCCGTGCTGCTATACGAAGGTCATATCAGCAGAGCGCCCGGAGCCGTCAAAGGAGAGACCAGTGGATCGCGAAACTTACCAACGAGGACTTGAAATCCG
Organism: Mycobacterium paraense; assembly: GCF_002101815.1. Classification (GTDB taxonomy): domain Bacteria; phylum Actinomycetota; class Actinomycetes; order Mycobacteriales; family Mycobacteriaceae; genus Mycobacterium; species Mycobacterium paraense. Next base: position 3,185 of record NZ_LQPM01000020.1, read on the forward strand.
CTCCGCGGTGCTGGGCGAGGACTACGTCAACCGGGCGCTGGCGAACGCGAACGACTTCACCCAGCCTCTGCAAGACCTCGTCACCGAGTACTGCTGGGGCGCGGTGTGGGGCCGTGAGGGGCTGGCCCGCAAGACCCGCAGCATGCTCAACCTGGCCATGATCTCGGTCCTCAACCGCCCCAACGAATTGCGCACGCACGTCAAGGCGGCGCTGACCAACGGAGTCACGCGCGACGAAATCCGAGAGATATTCCTTCAGGTCGCGATCTACGCGGGCGTGCCCGCCGCCGTCGACAGCTTCCGCGTCGCGAGCGAGGCGTTCGCCGAAGCGGACGAGGCCTAGGGCACCGCGATGCGGATCGGGTTCATCGGCTTGGGAAACATGGGCTTTCCCATGGCAGTTCGCCTCGTTCGGGACAACCACGACGTCGTCGCGTTCGACACGCGCGCCGACGCGCTCGACCGGATCGTGGCGCTCGGAGCGCAAGCCGCCTCGTCGGCGAAGGACGTCGCCGATCGCGCCGAAACGGTCATGGCCAGCCTCCCGTCGCCGGCCGCCTCGCTCGAGGTGGCGACCGGCGCCGGCGGCGTGATCGACGGGTCGCGCGTCAAGCGCTATGTCGACCTGTCGACCATCGGAAGCCAAGCGGCGACCCAGATTCATGACCGGCTGGGCCGGCGGAACATCGCGGCGATCGACAGCCCGGTGAGCGGCGGCGTCGGCGGGGCCCAAAACGGATCGCTCGCCCTCATGGTGTCCGGGCCGCGCGACGAATTCGACGTCATACGAACCGCACTCGAAACGCTCGGCAAGCCCATCTATGTCGGCGACCAGCCCGGCGCGGCACAGACGATGAAGCTCGCCAACAACATGCTGGCGGCCAACGTCTTGGCCGCCACCGCGGAGGTCGTCGTGATGGGCGTCAAGGCCGGCCTGGACCCCGACGTGATGATCGACGTGCTCAACGCGGGCTCGGGCGGGACGAGCGCCAGCCGCGACAAGTTCCCGCGCGCGATCCTCCCGCGAACCTTCGATTACGGCTTTGCCACCGGGCTGATGGTCAAGGATCTGCGGCTCTACCTCGACGAGGCCCGCGCGCTGGGCGTGCCCGCCCAGATCGCCACGACGATCGGCCGGCTCTGGGAGGCGTCCGCAGCCGACGAGGGCCCGGACTCCGACTTCACGACGGTCATCAAGCCGCTGGAAAGGGCGGCGGGCGTGACCGTGGCCCGGCGTCCCGGCTAGCCCGTCGATCCGGTCTCCCGCCCTTCGCCAAGACGCGAGAATGGTATTATCCAGTTTCAAGAACGATACTTGCGAATGCGGCCACGAAATCCCTGTTAGCAGGGAAGATGATTAAACGAAACGCTTACCGGAAACCCATTGATTGACCGTTGAAGAGACTGTTAGATTATCTATCATATGACCCGCCTGGGCTCACTTTGGCTAACCGGGCCGAAGGATGGCTTTCGTGATCGAACACCCTGATGGCAGCCGCACACCGTTGATCGACGCGAGCGTGCACATCTTCTTCCCCTCCAACCGAGACCTGCGGAAGGTGCTGCGCGAACCGTTCAAGAGCCGCGGCTTCCCGGACTACGAAATGGACTGGTACGGCGCTCCGGGCGGCGAGTATGCGCCCAACACGGAAGGCCCGGACGGTCAGTACCCCGGCTCGGACCCCGAATTCGTTGCCCACGAACTGTTTTCGAAGCGCGGCGTCGACGTGGCGGTCCTACATCCGATGGGGCGCGGGATCATGCCGGACCGGCACCTGGGCAGCGCCCTGCACGCCGCGCACAACGAGATGATGGTGTCCGACTGGCTGGATTCCAGCGAATTCGGCGAGCGGTTCCGCGGCACCATCCGGGTCAACCCCGACGACATCCCCGGGGCGCTCCGCGAGATCGAGAAATGGCGCGGGCATCCGCGAGTGGTACAGATCGGCGTGCCGCTGCAGTCGCGCGAGGTGTACGGCAAGCCGCAGTTCTGGCCGCTGTGGGAGGCCGCGGCCGACGCCGGTCTCCCGGTGGCCGCGCACATCGAAGTGGGCAACGGGATCATGTTTCCGCCGACGCCGTCCGGGAACACGCGCACCTACGAGCAGTACGTCAGCTTCATGGCGCTGAACTACATCTATCACCTGATGAACATGATCGCCGAGGGCGTCTTCGAGCGCTTCGCCGGACTCCAATTCGTGTGGGCCGACGGCGCGGCGGACTTCGTGACGCCGTTCATCTGGCGGATGGACACCTTCGGCCGGCCGCACCTCGAACAGACGCCGTGGGCGCCGCGGATCCCGAGCGACTACCTGCCCGGCCACGTGTACTTCGTGCAGGGCAGCCTCGACGGCCCCGGTGACGTCGACTTCGCCGGCGAATGGTTCGGCTTCACCGGCAAGGAAGACATGGTGATGTTCGGCTCCAGCTACCCGCATTGGCAGTTCGGCGACGCCAAGAAGCTGCCCACGGCGTTATCGGCCGAGCAGCGCGAGAAAGTGTGCTGGCGCAATGCGGCGCGCCTGTACGGCATAGACATCCCCGCCGGAGTGGGCGCACAGTAGAGCTAACACGGCAGACTGAGGAGATTCAGATGACGTTGACCCATTCGCAGGAGCGGGTTCCCGCTGCCGAGCGCATAGCCGTCCGATGCGTCGACTCGGATGTCCACCCGGCGCCCAAGCGCGGCGAGCTCGTCCCGTACATCCCCGAGCCCTGGCGCAGTAAGTACTTCCTCAATCGCAACGTGGGTGAGCTGATCTACTACGACGCGCCGGACTACGCGCACTCCTACGCGATGCGCGTGGACTCCTTCCCCGCCAACGGCGAATTCCCGTGCAGCGACCCGGATATGGCGTTCCGCCAGCTCATCATGGAGGCGGGTTCCGACATCGCGATCCTGGAACCGGCCGCCTACCCGGCCCGGCTGCCCGAGGCCCAGCACGCGATGTCGTACGCGCTGAACGACTGGCAGGCCAATCACTGGCTGGACAGCCACAACAACTGGCACGAGCGGTGGCGCGGCTCGATCTGCCTCGCCATCGAGGAGCCTGAGGAGTCGGTGCGCGAAATCGAGCGCTGGGCCGGGCACCCGTTCATGGCACAGATCCTGATCAAGGCCGAGCCGAAGCCGTCGTGGGGCCATCCCAAGTACGACCCGATCTGGGCCGCCGCGACCAAGCACGACATCACCGTGAGTTGCCACCTGTCGCGCAGCCAGTACGACGAGCTACCCATCCCGCCGGTGGGCTTCCCCAGCTACAACCACGACTTCATGGTCACGTACTCGCTGCTGGCCGCGAACCAGGTGATGAGCCTGATCTTCGACGGCGTCTTCGACCGCTTCCCGACCCTGCGGATCGTCTTCGTCGAGCACGCATTCAGCTGGATCCTGCCGCTGATGTGGCGCATGGACGCGATCTACGAGTCACGCAAGCCGTGGGTGGACATCAAGCGCAAGCCGTCGGAGTACGTCAAGGACCACATCAAGTTCACCACCCAGCCGCTGGACTACCCAGAGGACAAGACGCAGCTGACCCGCGCGCTGGAATGGATGGAGTGCGAGAAGATCCTGCTCTTCTCCTCCGACTACCCGCACTGGACGTTCGACGACCCCCGCTGGTTGGTCAAGCACCTGCCCAAGGCGGCCCGCGATGCGGTGATGTACAAGAACGGCATCGCGACCTACCACCTGCCCGAGACCGTCCCGGTCCTCGAGGGTCAGACCCGGGTGCTCTGAGTTGACCGAAGAAGCCAAACGGCCCGAGCCCCGTCTCGCCCAGGGCCGCGAGCACGTCGTTGCCACCGTGGACGAAATTCCGCCGGGCAAGCACAAACTGGTCCCCATCGGGCGGCACGGCGTCGGAGTCTACAACGTCAACGGCAGCTTCTATGCGATCGCGAATTACTGCCCCCACCAAGGGGGCCCGTTGTGTTCGGGCCGTGCGAGGGGGCGCACGATCGTCGACGAAACCGCGCCGGGCGACTCGGTGATGGTGCGCGACAAGGAGTACATCTACTGCCCCTGGCACCAATGGGGTTTCGAGCTGGCCACCGGTACGACTGCGGTCAAGCCCGAGTGGAGCATCCGCACCTATCCGGTGCGCGTCGTCGGCAACGACGTTCTGGTGCAGGCCTAACTACAGGAGAATCGGGTGCCTTCTATCGAGATCAACGGGGGAAACGTAGTCTACGAAATCCTCGGCGGCTCAGGCGATCTCATCGCCCTGACGCCGGGTGGCCGGTTCAGCAAGGAGATCGAGGGCCTGCGGCCGCTCGCCGACGCGCTGGCCGCCGGCGGCTATCGGGTGTTGCTGTGGGACCGGCCCAATTGCGGCGCCTCCGACGTGCAGTTCTACGGCCAGAGCGAGTCGCACATGCGCGCCGAGACGCTGCACAAGCTGGTGACGGGGCTGGGCTTCGAGCGCTGCATTCTCGCCGGCGGATCCGGCGGCGCAAGGGATTCCATGCTGACCACCATGCTGTATCCCGAGATGGTCACCAAGCTCGTGGTGTGGAACATCGTCGGCGGCATCTACGGCACCTTCGTGCTGGGCTCGTTCTACATCATCCCCAGCATTCTCGCGGTGCGCGGCACCGGGATGGATGGCGTGGTGAAGGTGCAGGAGTGGCGCGATCGCATCGAGGAGAACCCGAACAACAAGCAGCGCTTCCTCGATTTCGACTCTGGCGAGTTCCTCAAGGTGATGCTGCGCTGGCTCAACGCTTTCGTGTCCAAGCCGGGGCAGACGATTCCGGGCGTCGAGGACGAGATGTTCGACCGGATCAAGGTGCCCACCTTGGTCATTCGCGGCGGCGAGAACGACATGGATCACCCGAAGCGGACGTCGCTCGAGGTCAGTTGCTTGATCAAGGGATCGAAGCTGATCGACCCGCCGTGGCCCGAGGACGCCTGGGAGCGCGCGTCCGAGGACCGCGCCGCGGGACGGGTGCAGCACTTCAACATGTTCGACACGTGGGTGCAGGCGGCGCCCGCGATCCTCGAGTTCCTGGGATCGTGATGGCGCTACACGGTACGAATGTGAACCTCGCAGTTGAGCGACGCCTCCAGCGCGGTGTGAACCCGGCTTTCCGGAATCCGCTCGAGGTCCTTCTCGCGCAGCGTCACATACACGATGTCGAAGCCGTCGTCGCCCGGGGTCCGCTCGATCTCGCCGGTGAGCCCGAAACCGGACAACACACCGTGGGCGTCGTCGTCGGTGCCCCGGCTGATGAAGGTGACCACCCCGGGTACCGGCCTGGTGCCGAATGCTTTGGCGCACAACTCAATCGCGGCGTTGCTGGCCGCGTCGCCGTCTTCGGCCGCGATCAGCAGTTCGACCTCGCGGCGGGCCGCGGGCATGGCCGCGAGGTCGTCGCGGACCACGTCGGCGCCGGCCTCACCCGCGAGTTCGAGGAGCGCACCCATGCCCTCGCGTAGCCGCGCGGCGGTGAACGCGCTTTCCGGATCGACGTTGACGCGCACCACCGCAGTTCGCATGTGCGCAAGCCTAACTAAGACGACGGCGGGCCAGTCGTGAACACCACCCAATCCACGGCGGTCATCACCGCCGCGCCGCCCGGACTCGAACCGCGGCTGCTGGTCGAGCAGCGCGAGGACCTCGCGGCGTATCGACGCCTCGGCGGATACCGCCCGCTCGCCGACGCCGACGAGTTGCTGGGCGAGGTCGAATCCAGCGGGCTGGTCGGCCGCGGCGGTGCGGCCTTCCCGCTGGCGGTGAAGTTGCGTGCGGTGCGCGATAACGGCCGCATCGCGGGTGACACCGTCGTCGTCGCCAACGGCGAAGAGGGAGAACCCGCTTCGATCAAGGACCGGTGGCTGCTGCGCAACCGCCCGCACCTGGTGCTGGATGGGCTGCGGTTGGCCGCGGCGATCGTGGGCGCCCACCGGGCCTACGTGTACGTGTCCGATCCGGAGTCGGCGCACGGCGTCGAGGCCGCGCTCGGCGAGCTCGAGCCGGACGCCCTGGAGGGCGTCGACGTCCGGATGGCGACGGTGCAGCCCGGCTACGTGGCCGGCGAGGAAACCGCCGCCGTCCGCGCGATCAACGGCGGCCCGGCGAAGCCGACGGACAAGCCGCCGCGCCCGTTCGAAGCCGGTGTCGGCGAGCGGCCCACGCTGGTGAGCAACGTCGAGACGCTGGCCAACCTGCCCTTCCTGCAGCGCGACGGCTCGGCGGCGTTTCGCGCCCAGGGCACCTCGCTGTCGCCGGGAACGTTCCTGGCCACCATCACCGGGGCCGGCCGGCCGCCGGTGCTCTACGAGCTTCCGCACGGCCTTCCCTTCGCCGAACTGCTTGTGCTGCACGGCGTTTCGCCCGACCACGTGCGCGGGGCGCTGATGGGCGGCTATTTCGCCGGCCTGCTCAACCGCCGCGTGCTGGAGACCACCCTGGACCACGAGACGATGCGCCGGCTCGGCAGCGGCCTGGGCTGCGGCGCGATCTCGGTGATCACCGACGACTGCCCCGTCGCGGTCGCGGCATCGGTGCTCGCCTACTTCGACCGCGAAAACGCCGGGCAATGCGGGTCGTGCTTCAACGGAACGGCGGCGATGGCCGCCGCCGCCGGTGCGCTCCGCGACGGCGCCGCGACGACCGAAGACGTCGAACGATTGCGCCGCTGGTCGGTGCTGCTGCGGGGACGAGGCGCGTGCGCGACGCTGGACGCCGCCACCAACGCGGCCGCCAGCCTGCTCGATCAGTTCCCGGACGAGGTCGCCGCGCACCTCGGTGGCAGCTGCCCCGACTGCACCCGCGGCGCATTCCGCGCCGACCGTCCCTACGAGGCGGAAGCTGCGAGGCACGCATGAGAATTCGGCTGGACCGCACCGTGTGCGACGGCTTCGGCATCTGCGCCAAGTACGCGCCGGGATACTTCTCGCTGGACGACTGGGGGTACGCGTCCCTGATCGGCGACGGCACCGTGGCGGAGTCGGATCGCGACGCGGTCATGCGCGCGCTGATGGACTGCCCGGTGCACGCCATCGCCGAGATCGGCGAGCGCATCTCCGCCGCCCCGCAGCTGCCGCTCGCCGATGCGGAGGATCCCGCCGAGGGCCTCAAGACGCAAGAGAACGAGGCGGAGTGGGGCTTCACGCGGTGACCCGTCGCCGCCCGCACCCGTAGCGCCGTGCAACTCACCTTCGACGCCGAGGTCGAGGACTTCCGCGCGGAGTTCGTCGCCTTTCTCGCCGAACATCTGCCGGCTCAGGCGCAGGCCGCCGAGCGGCCTTCGTCGACGGCGCATGTGCCCGAATGGTCGCGGCGCTGGCAGCGGCTCCAGTTCGAGCACGGCTGGCTGCTGCCGGGAAACCCACCCGAGTTCGGCGGCCGCAACGCCAACATCCTGCAGCAATTCGTGCACCGCGAGGAGCTTTCGCGGCGTCGGATCTACCACTGCTTCAACCCGCAGGGCGTCGGGATCATCGCGGCGTCGCTGCTCTCCTTCGGGACCGACGAGCAGAAGCGGCGCTGGGCGGTCCCGATCCTGCGAGCCGATATGACCGCGTCTCTCGGAATGAGCGAACCCGGGGCGGGATCCGACCTGGCGGGGCTGCGGACAAAGGCCGAGTTGGTCGACGGTGAGTTCATCGTCAACGGGCAGAAGATCTGGACGTCCGGCGCCCACGACGCCGATGTCGTGCTGACCTTCGTCCGCACCGACCCGACCGCCCCCCGACACAAGGGGATCAGCGCGCTGCTCATCCCCACCGATACCCCCGGGATGGTCCGCCGCCCGTTCGCGTCGGTCTATGACCGCGACGAGCTCGACTTCAACGAGGTCTTCTTCGAAGACGTCCGGGTGCCCGCGGAAAACCTGGTCGGCCCGCTCAACGGCGGGTGGCGGGTCGCCAACGGCTCGCTCGGCCACGAACGGACCCTGATGTGGATGGCCTTCGCGAACCGGCTCGAGCAGCTACTCGAGGACTACCGGCCGGCGGACGAGGTGAATCGGGACCGCTACGCCACCATCGTGATGGACTACCACGCGCTGCGGCTGCTCGGCTCGGCGGCGCTCGGGCGAGCGGCCCGCGGCGAGGTGGATGTTGCGGGTTTGTCGGTGCTCAAGGTCTTCGGTTCGGAGGCCGAACAGAGCGCACTCAGGCACGCGCTGGACGCCGCCGGGGTCGACGGGTTGCACGACCAAGCCATGACCGCGCCCTACAACCCTTACGGCCCAGACCTTTTCACCGCGAGCTGGTTCGCCCGCTACATCAGCAGCTACGCGGGCACCATCGCGGGCGGCACCTCCGAGATTCAGCGCAACATCATCGCGCAGCGTGTCCTGGGTCTGCCGTCGCACTGATCAGAGGGCCGAACACAGCGAGGACAGGAACTCCTGGGTCCGAAGCCGCGACTTGGTGCGTTCCGTTGCGTCGTTGCCCAAGGGCACAATTCGCGCCGCCAGGTCGGTGGCGCCGGCGTCGCGGTAGCGGCGCAGCCGGGTGAGGATCGCCGACTCGTCGCCCGCCGCCATGGTGTCCCCGACGTCCTCGGCGTCGCCGTGCTCCAGCAGCCGCACGTAGTTCGGCGAGAAGTCCGCGTGGCCGAGCACCTCGCCGGCGTAGGCGCGAGCGTCGTCCGTCTCGTCGTTCGAGCAGAGCGCGACGGGCACGCCCGCGACGATGCGCGGCGCGGGCTTCCCGGCCCGCCCCGCGGCCGCGCTGATGCGCGGAACGATGTGGTCACCGATCGCCCGCTCGTCGGCCATCCAGAGAACGGTGCCGCCCGCCCGCTCGCCCGCCAGCCGCAACATGGTCGGCCCGAGCGCAGACAACAAGACCGGTGTCTCGAACGGGTCCGTGACATCCACCGGCGCATGAACGCAATAGCTTTCGTTGTCGACGTCGACGGTGCCCGGTCCGGCGAACGCCGCCTCGAGCACATCCAGGTAGTCGCTCATCAACCGCGCCGGCCGGTCGTAAGGCAGTCCGAGCTGGCCGTTGACGATCCAATGGTGCGACGGTCCGATGCCCAGGGTGAACCGCCCGCCGCATGCGACCTGGGTGGTCAAGGCCTGCTGCGCCATGATCATCGGATGGCGGGTCTGGATCGGAACGACCGCCGTTCCGATCTCGATGCGCTCGGTGGCCTGTCCAATCAGCGCTACGGCGGTCATCGCGTCGAGATACCCGGGGACCTGGGGCATCCAAAACGTTGTGAAACCGGCGCTTTCGGCCGCGACACCATCGGCGATCAGACCGGCCAGCCGCTCGGCGCGCGACCGCTCCTTGTCGGAGCCGACCATCAGGCCGATGCGCATGCGTCCGGCTTCCTATGGCACATACCGGTCCCACTCGTACGGCACCACCGCGAAAAACGGTGCGGCGAACAAGGGTTCGGCGCTTTGTGCGGCCCAACGGGCCGCCAGCACCGGACGCAACCGTTCCGCCGCGGCGATCGGGTCGTCGTCGAGGAAGCAATAGGTGATCGACTGATTCCCTTGGGCGCTCGCCAGCCGGGCGTCGACCTCCCGGGACAGCGCAGACCAGACGCCGGCCACCCCGTCGACTTCGAGCAGCGGCTCCACCGACGCGGATCCCCGCTCGACCAACAGGAACGCGCCCCGCACGGGCAGCCAGGGCAGCACGTCTGAGCCGACCTTGACCCGTGGCGCGGCCGCTTTGCCACGCACCTGGTACACGCCGCGCTCCACCGGTGGCAGCAAGGGGAGTTTGCGTCCGGCGTTTCCGAGCGCCGTCGACAGCTCGTTGAAGCCGCGCAGCCCGGCGACGTCGGTGAAGAAGTACGTCATCACGTGATCGACCGCGTCCAGCGGCCCGCCGGTCACCGTGCGTGCCGAGCGGCACGCCGGGGTGGACACCAACCGCAGCGAGGCGCGCACCGCGGCCAGGCGGTGTTGCTCCGGGCGGTGGTCGAGAGTGTGCCAGCGCAGGTATTCGGCGTCGGTTCCCTCGGGATGGCGAGTCGCCATCGACACGAACAGCGTGGTGATCTCGCCTCGCCCGGTGGCGAGGACGTCGGGGACCTCGTCGGACGGCGTGCCGGGAAGCTGCATCGCGCAGCTCCCTAGGATCTCGCCGAATTGGGCACGGACAGCGGAAGGTCTGGGTGGCGGGCCTCGATCATGAGCCGAAAGCCCTCGCGCCACGGCACCTTCGTCCTGCCGAGCACCTCGTGCATCCGGGTCACGTCCGGCCACAGCGGCGTGTGCGCCTGCGGGGTGTATTCGAAGATCGGCTCGACCCCGACCAGCTCGCCCATGAACGCGCAGTAATCCTCGACGCTGACGGTTTCGCTGCCGGCCCAGTTCACCACGACCGGCGGCGTCGCGGCGACCTCCATGGCCCGGATGCCCAGTTCGACGTAGTCGTCTTCATAGATCGGGTTGTAGTTGTTCGGCTTGTCGGGGTGCAGCCGAATCGGCTTGCCCGCCAGCATCGCATCGAGGCGATCGGCGGGCGCACCGCCCTCGGGCCCGTACGTGGAACAGATCCGGATGATGGTCAAGGGAATCCGGTAGCGCCGGGCGATCCACGTGCACACCGCCTCGGCCGCAACCTTCGAGATGCTGTAGTTCGCGCGCAGCGGCACCCCCGGCGGATCAGTCTCGGTCAGCGGTCGCTGTCCCTGGTACGCGTAGATCGAGCCGGTCGAGCAGAACACGAAACCCTTGGCGGCGCGGCAGTGGTAGAGCAGTTCGCCCGACATCTGCGCGTTCGTTTCGACGCAGCGGTGCCAGTCGCCTGCGCCGGCGTCCACGGCGGCGTGAAAGACGTACGTGAAATCCTCGGGCAGACCGGAAAGGTCGCCCGCGCCGATGTCGAGGGCGACGGGTTTGACGCCGGCACGGACAAGCCTTTCGCGGTCCGCGGGATCCTTCAGGCGCGCCACGCCCCATACCTCGTTCCGCGCCGCCAGAGCGCGCGCGATGGGAAACGCGATTTTGCCCGTCGCCCCGGTGATCAGGATCTTCTCCGCGTCGAGCAACCAGCCCTCCGATCGTGACGAGGACCCAACGCCTGGCCCACACCCACCCGACGAACAAATTGACCCGAAGCTACGGCCTGGCTCGTGGGCGCTTGGAAATGATAACGTAATTCTCCGATTTGTATAACGGGCGTACCACACCTGTGGGCTCCCGGGCGAGCCGGCCGACTTCCGGAGGTGACGTGTCAGCAGCACCCGGACGACCGCTGCCCGTGATCACGCTGGACAACGAGTTTTTCTGGACGTCAGGAGCCGACGGCACCCTGCGGTTCCAGCAATGTCGGGCCTGCGAAGCGCTGATCCATCCGCCCGCCCCGGTGTGCCGCTATTGCCGCTCGCGGGACGTGGGCGTGCGGGCCGTCTCCGGCCGCGCCACCCTGGCGGGGTTCACGGTGAACCACCGGTTCAGCCTGCCCGGGCTGCCGGCGCCGTACGTGGTCGCCCAGGTGGCGATCGCGGAAGACCCGCGGGTGCGGGTGACCACCAATATCGTTGACTGCGACCCCGATCGGCTCGAACTCGGCCAACAGGTGGAGGTCGTCTTCGAGCAGATCGAGGACGTCTGGCTGCCGTTGTTCCGACCGGTTCCGGACGCCGCACCCGGCCCCCTGCCGTCCGACGAGATCGAGCCCGAGCGCTTCGGCGAACACGTCCGCCCCATGCTGACGGCGGAGAAGTTCGAGGACAAGGTGGCGCTCACGGGCATCGGCATGTCACCGATCGGGCGGCGCCTGATGCAGCAGCCGCTGGCGCTGACCGTCCAAGCCTGCGAGGCGGCGATCGCCGACGCCGGGTTGACGATCGCCGACATCGACGGGCTGTCCACCTATCCCGGAGCCATCAATGTCGGCGGCTTCGGCGAGGGCGGGGTGACCGCCCTGGAGGCGGCGCTGGGGATCCGCCCGACGTGGCACAACGGTGCCATGGAGACCTTCGGCCCGGGCGGTTCGGTGATCGCCGCTATGCTCGCCGTCGCCGGCGGCCTGGCCCGGCACGTGCTGTGCTTCCGAACGCTGTGGGAAGCCACCCACAACGAGCTGATGAAGCAGGGCAAAATCACACCCTCGATGGGCCGCATCGCCGGCTGGACATACCCGTTCGGCGCCACCTCGGCCGCACACACCCTGGCGATGAACGCGCAGCGGCACTTCCACCGTTACGGCACAACGAGAGAGACGCTCGGCTGGATCGCCCTGAACCAGCGCGCCAACGCCGAGCTCAACCCGACCGCCGTCTACCGGACCCCGATGACGATGGACGACTACCTGGGCGCGCGGCCCATCACCACACCGTTCGGCCTGTACGACTGCGACGTTCCGTGCGACGGCGCGATCGCCGTCATCGTCTCCGCCGTCGACGCGGCGCGCGACTTGGCCAAGCCACCGGTCTTGGTCGAGGCGGTCGGCACGCAGATCATCGAGCGAATCGACTGGGACCAAAGCACTCTCACCCACGAGCCGCAGGTGCTGGGCCAAGCGGCGCACGTGTGGACCCGCACGTCGCTGCGCCCCACCGACGTCGACGTCGCCGAACTGTACGACGGCTTCACGATGAACTGCCTGTCCTGGATCGAGGCGCTGGGCTTCTGCGGCATCGGCGAGGCCAAGGAGTTTCTCGACGGCGGCAAGAACATCGCCCGCGACGGCCTGCTGCCGCTCAATACCCACGGCGGCCAGCTATCGCACGGCCGCACCCACGGCATGGGCCTGCTGCACGAGGCGGTCAGCCAGCTGCGTGGTGAGGCCGGCGACCGGCAGGTCGCCGCTGCCCGCGTCGGCGTGGTCAGCAGCGGTGGCCTGACCCCCAGCGGCGTCCTGCTGCTGCGGGTGGACGCATGAGCATGAGTACCGCCCCCCGTCCCCGCCTCGTGATCGTCGACGGCGTGCCGATGTCGGCACTCGTCTGCGAAGCGCCCGAGCCCAAGGCGGTGATCGTGGCCATCCACGGCGGCGGCACCACCGCCGTCTATTTCGATTGCCCGGGTCACCCGGCCTACTCCCTGTTACGGACCGGCGCCGCAGCAGGATTCACCGTGGTGGCGCTCGACCGGCCCGGCTATGGCAGCTCGGCGCCCTATCCCGAGGCGATGGTCGAGGGCGAGCAGCGTGTCAACCTGGCGTACGGGGCGATCGACCGCATCCTCGGCGAACGGCCAAGCGGCGCCGGATTGTTCGTGATGGGCCACTCGGGCGGCTGCGAGCTGACGATGCGGATGGCCGCCGACGAGCGCGGCGCCGACCTGCTGGGCATCGAGCTCGCCGGCACCGGCCGGCACTATCACCCCGCCGCCCGGGAAATCCTGAAGACGGCGACCCGAGAAAGCCGCCCGCCCGGCATGCGCGACCTGCTGTGGAGTCCGGCGGAGCTGTACCCACCGGAGGTTCTCGGCGGTGCGACGGTTTCGCCGTCGGCGCCGGCATATGAGGACCGGATGGTGTCGAAATGGGCGCGCGAAACCTTCCCGGAGCTCGCGCCGGCGGTACGCGTGCCGGTGCACTTCAGCATCGCCGAGCACGAAAAGGTCTGGCAGACCGATGATTCGGCGATCGCCGAGATCACGGACCTGTTCTCCGGTGCGACCCGGTTCGTCGTGCACAGACAGCCGGACGCCGGCCACAACATCAGCCTCGGCCACACCGCCCCGGACTACCACGCGGAGGTCTTTGCGTTCGCCGACGAGTGCGTGGCGGCCCGAGCGAAAGCGGTTGACACGCAAGACGATCTGGAGGCCGGATGATGCGGGTCGGATTCATCGGGCTGGGCAGCCAGGGCGGCCCCATGGCGAGGCGGATCGTCGAGGCCGGCTACGAGACGACGCTGTGGGCACGGCGGTCCGCGACGCTCGAGCCGTTCGCCGACACCGCGGCCCGAGTCGCCGCGTCGCCGGCCGACCTCGCCGCGGCCAGCGACCTGGTCTGCCTGTGCGTGGTCGGCGACGCCGACATCGAGGAGATCACCTGCGGCGAGGGCGGGTTGCTGGGCGCGATGAAACCGGGCGGCGTCATCGCGGTGCACAGCACCGTGCATCCGAACACATGTCGCGGTCTCGCGAAAAAGGCCGGCGCCCGGAGCGTTTCGGTCGTCGACGCGCCGGTCAGCGGGGGCGGCGGCGCGGCCTCGGAGGGCCGTCTGCTGGTGATGGTCGGCGGCGACGCCGACGTCGTCGAGCGCTGCCGTCCGGTGTTCGAAACCTACGCCGATCCGGTCGTGCACCTCGGTGACCTGGGGTCCGGGCAAACCACCAAGCTGCTCAACAACCTGCTGTTCACCGCCAACCTGGGCACGGCGGCCGCCGCGCTGTCGCTCGCCGACGCGCTCGGCGTCTCCCCCGATCGGTTCACCGAGGTCGCCTCCCGCGGGAGCGCAAACAGCTTCGCGCTCAACGCCCTTGGCGGGGCCGGCGGCCTGGAACGCCTCGCCGGCCTGGCGGGGACGCTGCTGCGCAAGGATGTCCGTTTGATCGCCGAGCTCGCCGAGCAGGCCGCGGCCGACCCCGGCGCCGTCTTGGAGGCCGCCGACGCCACGCTGGCTTCGATGGGGCACCCGCGATGAAGGTCGGCTTCGTCGGCGCGGGCCGGATGGGGCGCCCGATGGTGGCCCGCCTCGTCGAGGCCGGCCACGAGGTCCGGGTGCTGGGCCGCACCGACGAGCAGCGACGAGAACTCGGGCGGCTGGGCGCCCACGCGGTGGGCGACGTCGCCGAGGCGGGCGCGCGGGCCGACGCCGTGCTGGTCTGCGTGTTCACCGACGACCAGGTGCGGCAGGTCTGCCTGGACGGGCCCCTGCTGTCCGCGATGCCGCCGGGGTCGACGCTGGCGGTGCACACCACCGCGAGCCCGGCGACGATCGAGGCCATCGCTGCACGCGCCGGCGATGTGGGGGTGGTCGATGCGCCGGTCAGCGGCGGCCCGCACGACATCGCGGCGGGCCGGCTGACGCTGTTCGTGGGCGGCGCCGACGAGACCGTGGCGCGGGTGCGACCGGTGCTGGGCTGCTACGGCGATCCGGTCCTGCACGTCGGGCCGCTCGGCGCCGGCCAGAAGGTGAAGCTGGTCAACAACGCGCTGTTCGCCGGCCACGTCGGGCTGCTCGCGGAGTCGGTCCGGCTGGGCGAACGCCTCGGCGTGCCGGAATCGACCCTGCTGGACGCGCTGCCGCACGGCAGCGCCGCGAGCCGGGTGCTGGACATCGTCGCGGCCAGGGGTTCGGTCGCCTCGTTCGTCCAGGTAGCCGGCGAATTCGTCGGCAAGGACGTGGCCGTCGCGCGCGGTAGCGCGGCCGAACTGGGCAGTGACCTGGGCGCGCTGGACGACGTCATCGACGTCGTCGGTCCCGTTTTACATGCGGCGAAAAGGGTCTGAGGTGGGGGCGTTTTGGTCTTTCCGGTTTCACACGAAAGCGCTACCGTTAGCGTTACAGTCAGGCAATCCGCTGTAACGGTTTCAGCCCGCCGATGAGGAGCATGCAGTGACCAAGCCGAAGCTCGTCTTCGATCCCTTCTCCGAGGACTACTTCAACAATCCGTTCGACATCTATCGACGGATGCGCGAGGACGCGCCACTGTATTACGACGAAAAGGAAGACTTCTACGCGCTGACCCGCCACGAGGACGTGGCGGCGGCGTTCAAGGACTTCGAGACGTATTCCTCGGCGCGCGGCTGCGACCTCGCGATGGTGCGGCGAGGCTTGTCCCCCGAGCAGAAGTCGATCATCTTCATGGACCCGCCGGAGCACCGCCACATGCGCAGCCTGCTCAACAAGGCGTTCACCCCGCGGGCCATTCAGTCGCAGCGCGACACGGTCGTCGAGGTGATCGACAAGTACCTGAGTGCGGCCGATCCCGACCACTTCGACGTCGTCCAGGACTTCTCCGGCCCCTTCCCGGTGGAGGTGATCACCCGGATGGCCGGTGTGCCAGAGGAATACCGCCAGCAGGTGCGGCACTGGATCGACACCAGCCTGCACCACGAGCCGGGCCAGATCGAGATCAGCGAAGCGGGGATGCAGGCCAACATCGACACCGCGATGTACTACTTCGGCCTGATCCAGGAGCGCCGCGCCGAGCCGCAAGAGGACATGATCAGCAGGCTGATCGCGGCCGAGGTCCCGGGCGACGACGGCCGGCCCCGCCAGCTCGACGACATCGAGATCACCGCCTTCGCCACGCTTTTGGGCGGGGCGGGCGCCGAGACCGTCACCAAGTTGCTCGGCAACGCCGCCGTCATCTTCGCCCGCCACCCCGAGCAGTGGCAGAAGCTGCAGGAGGACCGCGACAAGATCCCCGGTGCGGTGGAAGAGCTGTTGCGCTACGAGGGGCCGGTCCAGTACAACGTCCGCTACACCCTGAAGGAGGCGCACGTCAGCGGTGGCGTGATCCCCGCCGGCAAGCCGGTGTTCCTCTGCGGCGCGGCGGCGAACCGCGATCCGGAGGCCTTCACCGACGCCGAGACATTCGACATCGAGCGCGACCAGACCGAGGCGCAACACCTCGGCCTCGGGTACGGCATTCACAGCTGCCTGGGCGCGGCGCTGGCCCGCATGGAAAGCAGGATCGCGCTGGAAAGGCTGCTCGACTTCATGCCGCGCTACGAGGTGGACTGGGCCGGGTGCAAGCGGGTGAACATGCAAAACGTCGCCGGCTGGAAGAACGTGCCGGTCAAGGTGCTTCGGTAAGGGGGCCGCAATGAGAATCGAAGTCGATTGGGGTCTTTGCGAAAGCAACGGCGTCTGCATGGGCATCAACCCGGAGATCTTTCACCTCGGCGACGACGACATGCTGACCGTCCTGAAACCGGAGGTCACACCGGAAACCGAGGCGGACGTCCGCGAGGCGGTGCGGCAGTGCCCCCGCCAGGCGATCTCCATCGTCGAGTAGCGATCAGCTACCGGCCGAAGGTCTTTCGAAGCCGGCCAGGATGACCGCGTTGCAGTCGGCCGCCGCTTGCCGCAGCTTCGCCGCCTTCTGGTAGGCCTCCGACTCGTACCAAGCCCGGGCCGCATCCACCGACTCGAATTCCAGCACGACGGTCTGGTCGCCGTGCCAGCTGCCCTCGAGGACCTTGGGGGCGGTGTCGACCGCGAGGATGTTGACGCCGCCCATCGCCGCCCCCGCGGCCTGGCCGTAGGCCTTCATGCCCTCCGGATCTTTGATCGCCTCGGTGAGGATGACATATCCCTTTGGCACTACGTCTCCTTCGTTAGATCGCTGATGGCCTGCTCGGGGCAGCACTGGATGGCCTCCTGAGTGGCGGCCTCGAATTGCGCTGGGACCTCGGAGGTTATCGCCTCCGCGTAGCCGTCGTCGGTCAGGCTGAAAACTTCCGGGCACAGCGTCGTACACACGCCGTGGCCGCGGCAGCGCTGGTCGTCGACAGTGACCTTCATGCCGGCGTGAACTCCAGGTGCAGTTCGGTCAGCCCGCGCAGGATGTAGGTCGGAACGTATTGGTAGCGGCGGTCATTCGCCGGACCGTGCACGCTCTCGTTGATCCTGATTTCGGAGGTCCGGTCGAGCAGCCGCTCGATCGCCACCCGGGTTTCGGCGCGCGCCAGCGGCGCGCCCGGGCAGCTGTGGATGCCGCGACCGAACGAGATGTGCTGGCGGGCGTTCTTGCGGGCCGGATCGAACGTGGCGGGGTCGTCGAATCGGCGCGGATCGCGGTTGGCGGCCGCCTGCACGATCATCACGGTGGTGCCCGCGGGCAGCTCCACGCCGCCAACGTTGACGGGCACCCGGTTCAACCGGAAGTCGCCCTTCACCGGACTCTCGTGGCGCAGCGACTCTTCGATGAAATTGGGGATCAGGCTGCGGTCCTTGCGCAGCTGCGCCTGGATGTCCGGGCGCTCCCCCATCGTCTGCAGCGCGGCGCCGAGCAGCCGCACGGTGGTCTCCTGGCCGGCCGAGAAGACGTTGCTGGCGACGCGGGCCACGTCTTCGACCTCGGGGATGGAGCCGTCGGGGTAGGTCGCGGTGGCCAGGCCGGTCAGCACGTCGTCGCGGGGCTCACGCCGGCGGTCCCGGACGTAATCGGAGAACAGGCCGTAGAGGAACTCCAGCGGGCTGTGGGCCAGGGACCCCTTGGTGCCGCCGATGCCGCCACCCGCATGCTCGGCGATGCCCTTGACGAACTTGTCGCGATCCTCCAGGGGCACGCCCAGGAGGTCGGCGATGACCAGCAGCGTGAACGGGCCGGCGAAGCCCTTGATCCATTCGCCGTGGCCGGGCGCCAGGAATTCGTCGAGGGCCTGGTCGGCGAGCGCCCACATCGCGTCCTCGTTCTCCTTGAGGCGCTTCGGGGTGATCAGCCGCATCAGCAGCGAGCGGTGGTTGGTGTGGGTCGGCGGATCCAGCGTGGGCAGCTGGTCGCTGAACGGCAACTCGTCGCGGTGCTGCTCGATCAGCTCGGTGATGTCGTTCCCCTCGAGCGGGACCGGGAAGCCGGGAAACGGGCCGGTGACCGAGATGCAGGAGGACCAGGTCTCGGCGTCATTGAGCACCGCGCAGGCCTCGTCCCAACCGGTGATCATCGTGACGTCGTGATGGCTCTCCCGGGTGACGGGGCATTGCCGCCGGAGCGCCTCGTAGTAGGGATACGGGTCATCGATGAGCTCTTTGCCGCGGAAGAAGTCCATCTTGGCGAAGTCGTTCACCGTGTCGCTCCATTCGAATCTCAGCAGTGAGAATGAGCCTCTCAGAGATGAATATTACATTTCCACACGGCCGGGGCGTCGTCAAACGACGGCGGCCGCCGAGAGGAAAGCGGCGATCAGCTCGCGGGAACCAGGTCGGCGGCGACCGACGGGCAGGCGAGGAGCCCGCTGCGGAAGGTTTCGAGGTAACCGATCGAACCGTGTGGCGCCGCCGCCGCCGCAAGCGCCTGGGTCTTGAAGATTTTCGCGGCCATGCTCAGCCGATGCTGGACCAGCCCGACACTCTCGTCCAGCTCCGCCGGCCAGCTTTCGCCCCACAGCGTCACCTCGGTGACGCCGTGATCGAGCGCCTGCAGGACGCCCTGCCGCACTCGCGAGTCGCATCCGAACAGGTCCGCCGCGGCCGCCAGCGCCTGGGGACGGGGCCGCGAGTCCACCGCCGCCAGGGCGGCTTCGAGGTCGAGCGGCTGCGCGCCGATGATCTGCAGCGGCCGCGTGTCGGCGTGGTCGGCCAGGTCGGTGAGCAGCACGGTGACGTCCCAGCCCGCCATCGCCCGGTCGAAGAGCCAACCGCCGGCGAACCGCACCACGTCCACCACGCTGGAGGCGACGACGTCGAGCCGGTACCTCATGTCGGGCCGCTCTTCTTCGGCGGCGCGAAGTCCCGTGCCAGCGCCTCCGCGTACTCCTTGAACGCGTCGGTCAGCGGTATCGAAGGATCGAGCAACCATATTGTTTCCATTCCGTGGACGAAGGCGAGGATTTCCACTGCCTTGACGGCGGGGTCTATGTCGGTGCGATACCGGCCGTCGGCCTGGCCGCGCCGGATCAGCTCGGCGACGATCTCGATCGCCTCGCGCTGCCTGGACAGCATCCGGTCGTGCAGCGGGGCGTCGGGCTCGATGTTTTCGATCAGCAGCACGGTGAAGGTGCCCACCATGTCCGGCGCCCGCGTGAAGCGATCGGCGACCCGCGCGATCTCGACCATCAGATCGCCGGTCCGGTTGGCGTGGGAGTCGTCGTCGGCGTCGCGGGCGTCGAGCACCGCGTGCAGCAACTGCTCCTTGGATTCGAAGTGATGCAGCAGGCCGGCGGGGGTCACCCCGGCCGCGCCGGCGATCTGGGCGAGCGTGGTGTTGCGCCAGCCGTTGCGGGTGAGCAGGCGCTGCGCGACGTCGAGAATCCGCTGCTTGCGGTCCTCGCCTTTGGCGAGCAGCGTGTCGTATCGCCGAGCGACGGTCAAAAGTTGCTCCCTGGGTACCGGTCAACCTACTGAACACACAGTAGGTTGGTTTGCCCGCTGTGACAAGGGTCTCAGCGGGGACCGGTGGAGCCGAGGGTTAGGAGACCAGCTCGACCAAGGTGGCGTTGGCCGTGCCGCCGCCTTCGCACATCGTCTGCAGCCCGTAGCGGATACCGTGGTCGCGCATGTGGTGGGCCATCCGCGTCATCAGCACCGCGCCGGACGCGCCGAGCGGGTGGCCCAGCGCGATGGCCCCGCCCAGGGGATTCGTCCGAGCCGGGTCCGCGCCTGTTTCCGCCAGCCAGGCCAGCGGGACCGGCGCGAACGCCTCGTTGACCTCGAAGACGCCCACGTCCGCGAGCGAGACGCCGGCCTTGGTCAGCACCTTCTCGGTCGCCGGGATGGGGCCGGTGAGCATGAGCACCGGGTCCGCCCCGGTGACGGCGCCGGCGCGGTAGCGCACCAGCGGGGTCAACCCGAGCTCGACCGCCATCTCCGACGTGGTCACGAGCAGCGCCGCCGCCCCGTCGGAGATCTGGGACGAATTGCCGGCGTGGATGACGCCGTCGTCGACGAACGCGGGCTTGAGCCCGGCCAGCTTCTCCACGGTGGTGCCGCGACGCACGCCCTCGTCGGCCACGACGGTCGCGTCATCGGTGAACACGGGAACGATCTGCTCGCTGAAGGCGCCGCTGTCCTGGGCCGCGGCCGCCCGCTCGTGGGACTGGGCCGAGTACTCGTCGAGCTGTCCGCGGGAAAAGCCCCACTTCTTCGCAATCATCTCCGCCGACAGGCCCTGGTTGAAGGAGAAATCGTCATAGCGCGCAAGGACTTTCGGACCGTACGGCATGCCGGTGGCCCGCGCCGCACCGAGCGGAACGCGGCTCATCACCTCGACACCGCCGGCGACGACGACATCCTGCTGGCCCGACATCACCGCCTGGACGGCGAAATCCAGCGCCTGCTGGCTGGACCCGCACGCCCGGTTGACCGTGGTTCCGGGAATGGTCTCGGGCCAGCCCGCCGCCAGGACGGCGTAGCGCCCGATGTTGCTGGATTGGTCGCCGACCTGGGACACGCATCCCCAGATCACGTCGTCGACGATGTCCGGGCCCACGCCGGCGCGTTCCAGCACCTCGTTGAGGACGACCGCGGACAGGTCGGCGGCGTGCATGCCGGACAACCCTCCGTTGCGCTTCCCTACCGCCGTCCGTACCGCCTCGACGATGACTGTCTCACGCATCTTCACTCCGTTTGTTCTCCATCAGATCTCGATAACGCCCACCGACCAGTAAACGACGGCTCGCGTCGCTCGGCGAAGGCGGCATAGGCGGCCGCCGCGTCCGCGGTGGCGAAGTTGCCCACCTGGGCGCGGGCCTCGTTGGCCAGCGCGTCGCGCATGGTGCGGTCGACGCCCTCGTTCAGCAGCGCCTTGGTGTGGGCGAGCGCGATCGGCGGGCCCGCCGCCAGGCGTTCGGTGAGATCGTCGACGAAGTCGTCGATCTCGTCGGCGGGCACCACCCAGGTCACCAGGCCCAGGGCGTGGGCCTCGGTGGCGCCGATCGTCTCCGCGAGCAGCGCGAGCCGCTTGGCCTGTTGCAGGCCAACAAGTTTCGGCAGCAGCCAGGAACCGCCCAGGTCGATCGACAGGCCACGCTTGGAAAAGATCTGACAGAACTCCGATTCCGGCGTCGCGACCACCAGATCACAACCGAGCGCCAGGTTCCATCCCGCGCCGACGGCCACCCCGCTCACCTTGGCGACCGTCGGCACCGGCAGCTCGTGCAAGGCCAGTGCCACGTCGGTCAGGCGCTGCAGCTTGTGTTTCGGATGCACGTCGTCGGGGACGGAGATGTCGGCGCCGGAGCAGAAGCTCCCGCCCGCGCCGGTGATCACGAGCGCACGCACGCTGCGGTCGCGACCCGCCTCGCCCAGGGCGTCCCGCAACGAGGTCCACAGTTCCGGATTGATCGCGTTCTTGCGGCGCGGTCGATTCAGCGTCAGCGTGCGCACGCCGTCGCGGTCCTGCGACAGCAGCACGGGCTCGCCGGGGTTGCTCACATCACCATGCCGCCGTCGACCGGCAACACCTGCCCGGTGATGTACGACGCGGCATCGGAGGCCAGGAAGACGAACGCGCCCGCGACCTCCTCCGGTTCGGCCCAGCGCTTCAACGGAATTCGGGTCATCATGTTGGCCGCAAACTTCTCGTTGGTGCGGATGGTCTCGGTCATCCGCGTCGCCGCCAGCGGGGCTAGCGCATTGACCAGGATGTTGTTGCGGGCCAGCTCGCGTGCCAACGACTTGGTGAACCCGATGATGCTGGCCTTGGCCGCGGAATAGTTGACCTGGCCCAGCGTGCCGGTGATCCCGGCCGACGAGACGACGTTGATGATGCGGCCGGTGCCGTCGGTGGGCAGCAGATCGAGCGCCGCCTGGGTGCAGTGGAAGGCGCCCATCAGGTGGATGTCGAGCACCCGGTGGAAGCTCTCGTCGGTGAGGTCGGCGAACATCGCCGGCGCGGTCACCCCGGCGTTGTTCACCAGGATGTGCAGCGTCCCCTCGGTGAGCCCCGCGGCGCGCCCGGCCGCGGCCTCGGCGGCCTGGCGGTCGCGGACGTCGAGGGCGGTGCCGTCGGCCTTGCCGCCGGCGGCGCAAATCTGTTGTGCGACGGTCGAAGCCGCGTCACCGTCGATGTCGCTGACGAGCACCGCGGCGCCGGCGGCGGCCAACGCCCGCGCGACCGCCGCCCCGATGCCGCTGCCGGCCCCGGTCACCAACGCCGATCGGCCGGTGAGGTCGAACAGCGGATTGGTCATCAATAGCTCCTCGGCAGTTTCAGAACATTGGATCCCAGGAAATTCAGGATCATCTCCTGGCTGACCGGCGCGATCTTCATCAGCCGCGCCTCACGGAAGTAGCGCGTGATGTGGTATTCCTCCGCGTATCCCATGCCGCCATGGGTTTGCAACGCCCGGTCGGCGGCGGTGAAGCCCGCGTCGGCGCACAGGTACTTGGCGGTATTCGCCTCGCGGCCACAGGGTTTGCCGTTGTCGTACAACCAGGTGGCCTTGCGCAGCATCAGTTCCGCGGCGTCGAGGCGGGCCAGCGAATCGGCGAGAGGGAACTGCAGGCCCTGGTTCATGCCGATGGGCCGGCCGAAGACCTCGCGCTCGTTGCCGTATTTCACCGCCTTGTCCAACGCCACCCGGCCGATGCCCAGCGCCTCCGCGGCGATCAGCATCCGCTCCGGGTTCAGGCCGTCCAGGATGTACTGGAAACCCTTGCCCTCCTCGCCGATTCGGTCCTCGACCGGCACTTCCAAGTTGTCGATGAACAACTCGTTGGAGCTGACGGCGTTGCGGCCCATCTTGCGGATGGGGCGAACGTCGATGCGGCTGCGGTCCAGATCGGTGATGAACAGCGTCATCCCGTCGGTCTTCTTGGTGACTTCTTCGTAGCTCTGGGTGCGGGTCAGCAACAGGATCTTGTCGGACTCCATGGCTTTGGAGATCCACACCTTGCGGCCGTTGACGATGTAGCGGTCGCCGTCGCGTTTGGCGAAGGTGGTGATGCGCGAAGTGTCCAGGCCGGCACCGGGTTCGGTCACGCCGAAGCAGACGTGCACTTCGCCGGTCGCGACCTTGGGCAACGTGCGCGCCTTGAGTTCGTCGGAACCGTGTACCACCACGGGTTGCATGCCGAAGATGGACAGGTGGATCGAGCTGGCGGCGTTCATGGCGCCGCCGGACTTCGCCACCTCCTCGAGCAGGATGGTGGCTTCGGTGATGCCGAGGCCGTGCCCGCCGTATTCCGTGGGGATCGTCATGCCCAGCCAGCCGCCGTCGGCGATGGCCCGATAGAACTCGGTCGGAAACTCGTGCGCGGAGTCTTTTTCCATCCAGTACTGGTCGTCGAACTTGCGCGCCAGCTCGGCGACCGACCGGCGGATCAGCTCCTGATCATCGGTCAGCTCAAAGTTCATTCCTGCGCCGGGCACGGCTGGATCTCCTTCAATCGGTTACAGGCACCGGCTTTCGGTGCCGGCCCGCGGCGCCCGGCTGCGCCGCGCTTGCGACCGCCACGGGCGCGCGGGCTGGTCCGAGGGTGCGGTCAGTCCGTGTTGCCGGTAAGGGCTTTCGCGTTGGCCGCGAAATCCGCGAAGGACGAGCCGCCGCGGGAGTCCTTGTCGTGACCCTTCGCCTTGATGGACACGTCGTGCCCCTCGGCGGCCTTGCGAAGCGCACCGACGGTCGCCTGCTCACGCGAAATGTGGGTGAACGGGTCGAACGAGTACCACCGCATGGCGTTCTCGTAGGCCATCTTGTTGATCTCGTCGTCGGGAACGTTGTTGAGGGACAACACGTCCCACAGTTCTTCGGGCGCGCCCGGCCACATCGAGTCGCTGTGCGGGTAGTCGGCCTCCCAGGCGATGTTGTCGATGCCGATCATGTTGCGCAGCGCGACGCCCACCTTGTCGCTGATGAAGCACGTCAGGAAGTGCTCGCGGAACACGTCGCTGGGCAGCTTGCCGCCGAAGTTCTGGTGGGTCCACGCGGAGTGCATTTCGAACGTGCGGTCGGCGCGCTCCAGGAAGTAGGGGATCCACCCGGTCCCGCCCTCGGAGAGCGCGATCTTCAGGTCGGGGTACTCCTTGATCGGCCGCGACCACAGCAGGTCCGCAGCGGCCTGCACGATGTTCATCGGCTGCAGCGTGATCATCACGTCCATGGGCGCGTCGGGCGCCGTGATCGCGAGCCGGCCCGAGGACCCGATATGCACGTTCATCACGGTGTTGGTGTCGCACAAGGCTTTCCACAGCGGGTTCCAGTACTCGTCGTGGAAGCTGGGGTAGCCCATCGCGGCCGGGTTCTCGGTGAACGTCAGCGCGTGCACGCCCTTCTTCGACACCCGGCGCACCTCGGCGGCGCACGCCTCGGCATCCCAGATCACCGGGATGGCCATCGGGATGAACCGCGCGGGGTACGCCCCGCACCATTCGTCGATGTGCCAGTCGTTGTAAGCCTGGACCAGCGAGATCGAGAAGTCGTGGTCCTCGGTGGCGAACAGCCGCCCGGCGAAGCCGGGGAACGACGGGAAGCAGATGGAGGCCAGGATGCCGCCGGCGTTCATGTCCTTGATCCGTTCGTCCACGTTGTAACAACCCGGCCGGATCTCGTCGAGCCCGGTTGGCTCGATGCCGTACTCCTCCTTCGGCCTGCCGGCGACCGCGTTGAGCGCCACGTTCGGGATCACCGTGTCGCGGAACTTCCACATGTCGGAGCCGTCGGGGTTGTGGATCAGCCGGGGTGCGTCGTCGATGTACTTCTTCGCCAGGTGGTTCTTGAACATGTCGGGCGGCTCGACGGTGTGGTCGTCGACGCTGATCAGGATCATGTCTTCTTTGTTCATGGCCGGTCCTCTCCAGGTCTGATCCATCTGAGCGATTCGGACGCGCCGCTCCCGCACAGCATCGGCGAATCATCGCCCGGCGCCAAGATCACTATTTTGAAAACTATCTTCTCGCGCAGCGAGAATCAACATCCAGCGGCGACGGCGGCGCACCGCGTCCGCCTGACCAGCGGCTAAGCGCCCGGCCGGGTGGCACACCCGGAAGCGGCGAAGCGCCAGCGGAAATGCCGCACTTGCGCGGCCGACGCTCCCCCGCGGCGGGCCCGGGACCGGCGTGCCGCCGGCGCAGCGCCGCGGGCGGGCGACCGGTGCGTGTCTTCGCCGCCGGCATTGACCCGCCGACCGAATCGTGCAACTCTATTGGTTAGAAATGAGAATCTGATTCTCCTTGGCCGAGAGTTGGTCGGGAGGACGCCGAGAGGAGACCGCGGATGCGCGTGCAGCCGCTGCCTGCCGACCAATGGGACGACACCGTCGAGCAGGCGCTGTCCGGCATGCTGCCACCCGAACGGCGTAATCCCGAGGCCGCCGGCACGCTCATGTCGACGCTGGCGCGCCACCCGAAGCTGGCCCGGGCCTACCTGCGGTTCGGCGCCTACCTGCTGCTCGATTCCTCCCTCCCGGCGCGCGTCCGCGAGCAGGCGATCCTGCGGGTCGCCCACCGGCGCGAATGCGCCTACGAGTGGGAACACCACGTCGACATCGCGAAAAAAGCGGGGCTGACCGACGCCGAGATCGCCGCCGCGCGATCCGGCGAAGCCGACGACGAGTTCGACCGTGCGGTGTTCACCGCCGTCGACGAGCTCGACGACAAGTCGAACATCTCGGACCAGACGTGGACCACCCTGTGCGAACGGCTTGACGAGCGGCAACGGATGGACCTGGTCTTCACCATCGGCGGCTACATCGCGCTCGCGATGGCCATCAACGCTTTTGGCGTACAGCTCGAGAACAAGAAAGGTTAGAGCCTTGCCCCACTTCCCCAAGCCGGCCGCCGGCAGCTGGACAGAAAACTATCCCGAACTGGGCACCGCGCCCGTCGATTACACCGATTCCATCGACCCCGCCTTCTTCGAGGCCGAGCGCGAGGCGATCTTCAAGAAGACCTGGCTCAACGTCGGGCGGGTCCAGCGGTTGCCGCGCACCGGCAGTTACTTCACCAAGGAGCTGCCCTCGGCGGGCAAGGGCATGTCGGTCATCGTTGTGAAGACCAAGGAGGGGGCGGTCAAGGCGTACCACAACGTCTGCCGTCACCGCGGAAACAAGTTGGTGTGGAACGACTTTCCGCACGAGGAGACCGCCGGCACCTGCCGGCAGTTCACCTGCAAGTACCACGCATGGCGCTACAGCCTCGACGGCGACCTCACGTTCGTCCAGCAGGAGGATGAGTTCTTCGGCGTCGACAAGAGCCAATACGGCCTGGTGCCCGTCCGCTGCGAGGTGTGGGAAGGCTTCATCTTCATCAACTTCGACAACAACGCGGCGCCGCTCACCGACTACCTCGGGCCGCTGGCCAAGAGCATCGAGGGCTACCCCTTCGGCGAGATGACCGAGACGTACTCCTATCGGGCCGAGGTCGGCAGCAACTGGAAGCTGTTCATCGACGCGTTCGTCGAGTTCTACCACGCGCCGATCCTGCACCAGGGGCAGTACACCAAGGAAGAAGCCGCCAAGATCCAGAAGTACGGCTACGAGGCGCTGCACTACGAACTGGCCGGCCCGCACAGCCTGCAGTCGACCTGGGGCGGTCAAGCGCCGCCCCCGGACATGTCCATGGTCAAGCCGCTGGATCAGGTGTTGCGCAGCGGTCTGTTCGGCCCGTGGGACAAGCCGGAGATCATCGAGAAACTCGAGTTGCCGCCGGGCGTGAACGTCAAGCGGGTGCCGCAGTGGGGCATCGACTCGTGGCTGTTCTACCCGAACTTCATGCTGTTGATCTGGGAGCCGGGCTGGTTTTTGACCTACCACTATTGGCCGACCGCCGTCGACAAGCACATCTTCGAGTGCACGCTGTATTTCGTTCCGCCGCGCAACGCGCGGGAACGCCTGGCCCAGGAGCTGGCGGCCGTCACCTTCAAGGAATACGCGCTGCAGGACGCCAACACGCTCGAGGCAACCCAGACCATGATCGGCACCAAGGTCGTCAGCAACTTCCTGTTGTGCGATCAGGAGGTCCTGATCCGCCACCTGCACAAGACGACCGGTGACTATGTAGCTAATTGGGCGAAGGAGTATCAGGGCAATGGCAAAGTTACCGTCTGAATTCGCCGACCTGGAGCCCTTTTTGGAGTGGGACCTGGCCACCGAGCCCGAGCGCTACGCCAAGCGGTTGGCGTCTACCATGACCGAGATGCAGGCGTTCTACGATGCGGCGTTCCCCCGCCTCAACGACGCCATCGCCTACTGCGACAAGTTCCCGCTGGACGACCTGCCCGAGGACGCCCGCACGCTGATGCACATCATGCAGTCGCTCGTCATGGTCTCGTTCCCAATCGAGGCGTGGAAGCAGCCGCGCGTGCCCGACAGCGGCGCCGCGTGGGTGGAACTGATCAGGGAACCGGTGATCTAAGAGGTGCTGACGCTCAAGGCCGCCGGGCTGCTCGACGTTGACGCCGGTGAGATCGTTCGGCCCGGCGTCCTGCACATCGACGGCGACCGCATCGTCGGAGTCGATGGCGACGGTGGTGGTCCGCAAGGCGACCTGATCGACCTGGGCGACGCGATCCTGCTGCCCGGGCTGATGGACATGGAAGTCAACCTCCTGATGGGCGGGCGCGGGGAGAGACCCGGCCTGTCACAGGTGCAGGACGACCCGCCGACGCGCGTGCTGCGCGCGGTCGGCAACGCCCGCCGCACATTGCGCGCCGGGTTCACCACGGTGCGCAACCTCGGGCTCTTCGTCAAGACGGGTGGCTATCTGCTCGACGTGGCGCTGGGCAAGGCGATCGACGCGGGCTGGATCGACGGTCCGCGGGTGGTGCCGGCCGGACACGCCATCACGCCGACCGGCGGGCATCTGGATCCGACGATGTTCGCCGCGTTCGCACCGCACGTCCTGGACCTCACGGTCGAGGAGGGCATCGCCAACGGGATCGACGAAATCCGCAAGGCGGTGCGCTACCAGATCAAGCACGGCGCCGAGCTGATCAAGGTCTGCTGCTCGGGTGGCGTGATGTCGCTGACGGGACCGCCGGGCGCGCAACACTATTCCGACGACGAATTGCGCGCGATCGTCGACGAGGCGCACCGGCGCGGGCTGCGCGTCGCGGCGCACACGCACGGGGCCGACGCGGTCAAGCACGCGGTCGCCGCCGGGATCGACTGCATCGAGCACGGCTTTCTGATCGATGACGAGGCCATCGCGCAGCTGGTCGAACACGGCACCTTCCTGGTCAGCACCCGGCGGCTGGCCGACGGCGATGCGATGGACGTCTCGCACGCCCCGCCGGAGCTGCAGGCCAAGGCGGCCGAGATGTTCCCGAAGGCGCGCACCTCGATACTGGCCGCCTACGAGGCGGGCGTGAAGATCGCGGTGGGCACCGACGCCCCCGCGATCCCGCACGGCCGCAACGCCGACGAACTCGTCACGCTGGTGGAGTGGGGCCTGCCGCCGCTGGCGGTGCTGCGGGCCGCCACGGTGACCGCGGCCGAGCTGATCAACGCCCCCGACCGGGGACGGCTCGCGCCGGGCCAGCTCGCCGACATCATCGCGGTTCCGGGAAACCCGTTGGAAGACATACGGGTTACCCAGAACGTCAGTTTCGTCATGAAAGGCGGCAAGGTTTATGTCGACAAGTCAGCCCAGCAGAACTGACGACCTGGTCGAGATCCAGCAGCTGCTGGCCCGCTACGCGGTCACCATCACGCAGGAAGACATCGACGGGCTCATCGGCGTCTTCACGCCGGACGGGACCTACAGCGCTTTCGGTTCCACCTACCAGCTGGACAGGTTTCCCGAGCTGGTGGCCGCCGCCCCAAAGGGCTTGTTCCTCACCGGAACCGCGTTGGTCGAAAATATCGACGGCGACTCCGCCAGCGGCACCCAGCCGTTGTGCTTCATCGACCACGCCACCCACGACATGCGGATCGGCTACTACCGCGACACCTACTCCCGCACCCCCGACGGGTGGCGGCTGAAAACCCGGGCCATGACGTTCATTCGGCGCAGCGGCGTGCACGACTCCGGGCGCCCGCACGCGGTCGGCCGCCCGCAGCCCTGAAAGCCGAGCCGTGAACGTCGAGGAGTTCCGGACGGGCCTGCGCGCGTGGCTCGACGAGAACGACCTGACCCCAGGGCCCGACCGCTCGCTGCAGGGCCACATGCGGCAATTCGCCCGGGTGAGCCGGGCGCTGTACGACGCGGAGTGGATGCGCTACGGCTGGCCGAAAGAAGTCGGCGGGCTGGGCGGGCCCGCCGTGCTGCGCGCGATCGTCGGCGAAGAGGTCGTCGGCCGCCGCCTCGCCGAACCCGGCCCGTACTCCATGCTCGAGGTGCTCGCGCCCACGATGATCGATTACGCGCCACCCGAACTCGCCGCCGAAATGGTGCCGCGGCTGCTGAGCGGTCGCGAGCAATGGTGTCAGGGCTTTTCCGAACCGGGGTCCGGCAGCGACCTCGCCTCACTGACCACCCGCGCCACGCCCGACGGCGACAACTGGATCATCAACGGGCAGAAGGTCTGGACCAGCTTCGCGCAATTCTCGACGCGCTGCGTCCTGCTCACCCGCACCGCGCCGGGCCACGACGGCATCACCGCGTTCTTCGTCGACCTGGACACCCCGGGCATCACGATTCGCCCGCTGCGCACCATGCACGGCGTCGACGAATTCTGCGAGGTGTACTACGACGACGTGGTGATCCCGGCGAGCCGGATGCTGGGCCGGCCGGGCGATGGCTGGCGACTGGCGATGGACCTGCTGCCCTATGAGCGTTCCACCTGCTTCTGGCAGCGAATCGCCTACCTTTATTCGCGATTCGACGAACTCGTCGCCGAGACTTCAGCTGCCGAAGGCTCGGACGAATCCGCCCTGGGCGCGGCCTATCTCGCGCTGCACACGGTGCGCTGCCGGTCCCGTGACACCCAGCGCCGGCTGGGCGACGGTGCGCGGCTCGGCGCCGACACCTCCATCGACAAGGTGCTGCTGGCCACCGCCGAGCAACGGCTCTACGACACCGTGCGCGACCTTTTGCCCGCCACGCTGGAACTCGACGACACGCCATGGCGCGAGGAGTACCTGTACTCGCGCGCGGCCACGATCTATGGCGGAACCGCCGAGATCCAGCGCAACATCATCGCCCGCCGGCTGCTCGACCTCGGGAAGGAGTGAATCGTGGATCCCGAGGCGCTGCGCATGCTGGCCGATTCCCTG
This sequence comes from Mycobacterium paraense, assembly GCF_002101815.1. Taxonomy (GTDB): domain Bacteria; phylum Actinomycetota; class Actinomycetes; order Mycobacteriales; family Mycobacteriaceae; genus Mycobacterium; species Mycobacterium paraense. Next base: position 33,832 of record NZ_LQPM01000020.1, read on the forward strand.
CGCACCACCATGACCGCCGCGAGCGGCGCCAAGCTCGACGCGGCGTTGAACGACGTCGGCTGGCGCGACATGCTCGATGAAATACCGGACGTCGCAGTGCCTTTGGTGTTCCGGCTGCTGGGCGAGACCGGCGCGCACGCCCCCGTGCTCAACGACGTCGTGACGGGCGCGGCCGGCGGCACCCCGCCGCTGCCGTTTGCGGGCGGCTGCTGGGTGGTGTGGGAGCGCGGCGACGGTCCCGGCTCGGCGCTCGATGACGAGCTGCCCATACACCGTGCGGCGCAAGGGGATCCACTGCCGCAGGACGCGCTGGCCGCCGGCCGGCGGGCGGTGGGCTGGTGGCTGATCGGGACCAGCCGGGCGATGCTGTCCCTGGCGCGCCAGCACGCCCTGGATCGCGTTCAATTCGGCAGGCACATCAGCTCCTTTCAGGCGATCCGGCACCGGCTGGCCGAGACGCTCGTCGCGATCGAGGGTGCCGAGGCGACCCTGCACGCCGCCGCACCGCCGGACGACGCGGACGGGCTGGCCGCCCTGCTCGCCAAGGCCGCGGCCGGTCAGGCCGCACTGACCGCCGCGCGCCACTGCCAGCAGGTGCTGGGGGGGATCGGTTTCACCGCAGAGCACCCGCTGCACCGCCATGTCAAGCGGGCGCTCATCCTCGACGGCCTGCTCGGCAGCAGCCGGGAGCTGACCCGCGAGGCCGGAACGATACTGCGAGCCAAAGGCTTTGCGCCGCGGCTGGCTCAGCTGTAACGGCCGGCCACGCTCCTGCGCGTACACTCGTCTGGCAACCACGACGATGGGACGCGATGAGTCAGCCCGATGCACCCCGCAACGAGGTCGGCGTTGCCTCGCTGCTCGTGGGCCTGGTCGCGCTCCTCACCTGCTGGCTGCTCATCGGGGTCCCCTTCGGCATCGCCGCGGTGATCACCGGCGACGTCGCCCGCCGGCGGGTGCAGCGCGGCGAGGCGAACAATCCGCGAATCGCCCTCGCGGGCATGGTTTTAGGGGCGGTGTCGATCGCCGCGGGGCTGGTCGCGATCGGCTATTACGCGTGGTCGGACGCCCGCTAGTTGCGCGGCAGGCCGAGCACCCGTTCGGCGATGATATTCCGCTGGATCTCGGACGTGCCGCCGGCGATGGTCGCGGCGAAGCTGCGCGCGTACCGGTCGAACCAGCTGCGGTAGTGGCTGTCGAGGTTCAGCGGGGCGAACGGGGCGGTGACCGCGTGGTACACCAGCCCGTCGGCGTCCGCGGCGTTGAGCGCGTCCTCGGAGGCGCGTTGCAGGGCCTCGGAGCCGAGCAGCTTGAGCACCGACTGCGCGGGCACGTCCTCTTCCCCGCGGGCCGCGCGCGCCAGGGCCGCCGACCCCAGCAGCCGCAGCGCGTAGGAATCCATCACCAGCGTCGCGTAGCGGTCGCGCTCCAGCGACCCTGACGGGCTGAAATCGATGGTGAGCTCGTGCAATAGGTCGACGTAGCCCATCCACAGCATGACCCGTTCGTGGCCGAGGGAACCGGTCGCCACGCGCCAGCCCTCGTTGAGCTCGCCCACCAGGTTCTCGGCCGGCACGCGAGCGTCGGTGAAAAACACCTCGTTGAAGTCGACTTCGTTGTCGTCACACATCGACGCGAAGGGGCGGCGCACCACACCCGGAGTATCGGTGGGAATCATCAGCGCGCTGATGCCCTTGTGTTTGGGTTTGTCCGGATCGGTGCGCACGAACGCCAGCAGCACGTCGGCATCGTGCGCGCCCGACGTCCACACCTTCTGGCCATTGACCACGAAGTGGTCTCCGTCCAGCACCGCCCGTGTCCTCAGCGACGCCAGGTCCGAGCCCGCACCGGGCTCGCTCATCCCCAGCGACGCGGTGATCTCGGCCCGCAGAATCGGCACCGCCCAGCGCCGCTTCTGCTCGGCAGTGCCGAACGTCAACAACGACGCCGCGATGATGCCCACGCCCTGCGGGTTGAAGCTTTGATAGATGCGCCGGCGCCCCAATTCCTCCAGGTACACGTATTGCTGTAGCAGCGTTGCGTTGCGGCCCCCGAATTCCGGTGGATTGCCGGGCAGCAGCCAGCCGCTGTCGAAGAGCAGCCGCTGCCAGCGCCGCGCCCATTCCGGGATGTGCGAGCTCGAGCGCGGCCGCTCCACCGCCTCGGCCTCGGCGGGAAGGTGTGCGTCCAAGAAGGCCACGAACTCGGCGCGAAACGCCTCGACGTCGGCGTCAAAGGTCAGCTGCACTGCGCTCCTTGAATGGCGGTTTCCGGATTCTCCGGCACGGCGCGTTATGCTCTTGCGATTGCGCTTCCATACACGCGTCTAAGAGAATAGTATTCTCGTCGTGAGAAAGTTACAATCTCCGACACGGCGTCCATAGGGGGTCGAGCGCACCGATGGCACGGCGTTCTCCGGTAGAGTCCAATCATGTTCTCCCCACGCGGCAATCGTCTGAGCCGACCGTGACGAGCCCAAGCGAAGAACCCGCCTGGAAGCAGCGCGCCGTCGAACGCTCCATCAAAACCGCGAAACTGCGGGCGGCGCAGCGCGTTCAGCGCTTCCTCGACGCGGCGCAGGCCATCATCATCGAGAAGGGCAGCACGGACTTTACCGTCCAGGAGGTCGTCGACCGGTCCCGCCAGTCCTTGCGGAGTTTCTACCTGCAGTTCGACGGCAAGCACGAGCTGCTGCTCGCGCTGTTCGAAGACGCCCTGAGCCGGTCGGCCGACCAGATCCGCGCGGCCACCGAGAGCCAGACCGACCCGCTGGAGCGCCTGAAGGTCGCCATCGAGCTGTTGTACGAGGCGTCACGCCCCGACCCGACGGCCAAGCGGCCGCTGTTCACCGACTTTGCGCCGCGCCTGCTGGTTACGCATCCGGCCGAGGTCAAGGTCGCGCACGCCCCGCTGCTGGCGTTGCTGACCGAGCTCATGGAGGCGGCTTCCGACGCCGGCAAGCTGCGTGCGGGCGTCAACCCGCGGCGGGTCGCCGCCATGGCCATGCAGACCGTCATGTTCATCGCGCAATCCAGCGGCGGCTCCGACGACGCGACGGTCCACCCCATCACCGCCGATGAGGTGTGGGATTTCTGCTCACGCGGATTCGTCGGCTGACCCTTCGCCGCGGCGCCCGGTTGGCGTGAGCAATCTGAGCAAATAGCGCACGACGTTTGCCTCCCGAGAATCTGATTCTCTAATATCTAGAACCAGAACTAGCTGAAACGGATTCGTCGTTGACACCCGTTGGCGGGTGATGACAGAGTCACGTGCGGCACGATCCGCGATTCCGGGGGGAACGCGGTTCCGGCGAGAGGCGATTGACCACCCGTGACACTCAGCGCGCCCAGCGAAATTCACTTCGACCCGTACGACGTGGGGCTGAACGCCGACCCCTACCCGATGTTTCGGCGGCTGCGCGAAGAGGCGCCGCTGTATTACAACGAGCAGCACGACTTCTACGCGCTGAGCCGGTTCGACGACGTGGACCGCGGGCTGGTCGACTACCAGACCTTCAGCTCGGCGAAGGGCGCCATCCTCGAGCTGATCAAGGCGAACATCGACATCCCGCCAGGGGTGATCTTGTTCGAGGATCCGCCGATCCATGACGTCCACCGCAAGCTGCTGTCCCGGATGTTCACGCCGCGCAAGATCAACGATCTCGAGCCGAAGATCCGCGAATTCTGTGCTCGCAGTTTGGATCCGCTGGTCGGCACGGACCGGTTCGACTTCGTCGCCGACCTCGGAGCGCAGATGCCCATGCGGGTGATCGGCATGCTGCTGGGCATTCCCGAGGAGTACCAGGAGGCCGCCCGCGACCGCGCCAACGCCAACCTGCGCACCGAAGCGGGCAAGCCGATGGATGCCACGGCCGACCACATGATGAACGGCGAATTCTTCGGCCAGTTCATCGACTGGCGGGCCGAGCACCCCTCCGACGACATCATGACCGAACTTCTGCACGCCGAGTTCGAGGACGAAACGGGAACCGCCCGGCGGCTCACCCGCGAGGAACTGCTCATCTACATCAGCGTCGTCTCCGGGGCCGGCAACGAGACCACCACGCGGCTGATCGGCTGGACCGGCAAGGTGCTGGCCGAACACCCCGAGCAGCGGCGCGCGTTGGTCGCCGACCGGTCGCTGATCCCCGCGGCGATCGAGGAGTTGCTGCGCTTCGAACCGCCGGCGCCGCACGTCGCCCGCTACGTCACCCGCGACGTCGAGTACTACGGCCAACGCGTGCCCGCCGGCAGCGTCATGATGATGCTCGTCGGTGCGGCCAATCGCGATCACCGCCAATTCCCCCCGGACGGAGACGTTTTCGACATCCGGCGCGAACCGCACCAACACCTGACGTTCAGTGTCGGCACTCATTACTGTCTCGGCTCGGCGCTGGCGCGCCTGGAGGGCCGCATCGCACTCGAGGAGATCTTGAAGCGCTTTCCCGACTGGGACGTCGACCTTGCCGCCGCCAAGCTGTCCCCGACTTCCACCGTGCGGGGATGGGAGACCATGCCGGCCGTTCTCGGCTGAGCCGTTGAGGAAATGAGGTAGGAGCCAATGACTGGACGTGTTGAAGGCAAAGTCGCTTTCATCACCGGGGCGGCGCGCGGTCAGGGCCGCAGCCACGCGGTGCGGTTGGCGCAGGAGGGCGCCGACATCATCGCCGTCGACATCTGCAAGCCGATCCGCGACGGCCTTCCGGACACCGCGATCCCCGCGTCGACACCCGAGGATCTGGCCGAGACCGCCGACCTCGTCAAGGGCCACAACCGCCGCATCTTCACGGCCGAAGTCGACGTGCGTGACTACGCCGCCCTCAAGGCCGCCGTCGACAGCGGTGTTGAGCAGCTGGGCCGGCTCGACATCATCGTGGCCAACGCCGGCATCGGCAATGGCGGTGAAACGCTGGACAAGACCAGCGAAGAGGACTGGACGGAGATGATCGACGTCAACCTGTCCGGGGTGTGGAAATCGGTGAAAGCCGGTGTCCCCCACATCCTTGCGGGCGGCCGCGGCGGGTCGATCATCTTGACCAGCTCGGTCGGCGGGCTCAAGGCCTACCCGCACACCGGCCACTACGTCGCCGCCAAACACGGCGTGGTCGGCCTGATGCGGGCGTTCGGGGTTGAATTGGGGCAGCACATGATTCGCGTCAACTCCGTGCACCCCACCCACGTGAGCACCGCGATGATCATGAACGAGGGGACCTGGCGGATGTTCCGGCCGGATCTGGAGAACCCGGGTCCCGACGACATGGCGCCGATTTGCCAGATGTTCCACACGCTGCCCGTCCCGTGGGTGGAACCGGTGGACATCAGCAACGCGGTGCTGTTCTTCGCCTCCGACGAGTCCCGCTACGTCACCGGGGTGACCCTGCCCATCGACGCGGGTAGCTGCCTGAAATAGGGTCCCGTCCTATGGACGGATTCGAAGGACGCGCCGCGGTGGTCACCGGTGGGGCGAGCGGCATCGGTTTTGCGACCGCCACCGAGTTTGCCCGCCGCGGCGCCCGGCTGGTGCTCGCCGACGTCGATCAGCCCGCGCTGGAGCAGGCCGTCGCACGGTTGCGCGGCGAGGGCTTTGACGCGCACGGGGTGATGTGCGACGTGCGGCATCTCGAGGAGATGGTGCACCTCGCGGAAGAGGCTTTCCGCCTGCTCGGCCAGGTTGACGTGCTGTTCAGTAACGCCGGGATCGTCGTCGCGGGTCCCCTCGCGCAGATGACGCACGACGACTGGCGCTGGGTGATCGACATCGACCTGTGGGGCTCGATCCACGCCGTCGAGGCCTTCCTGCCGAGACTCCTCGAGCAGGGTACCGGTGGCCACATCGCGTTCACCGCGTCGTTCGCCGGGCTCGTGCCCAACGCGGGCCTGGGCGCGTACGGCGTCGCCAAGTACGGCGTCGTGGGCCTGGCGGAGACCCTGGCGCGCGAAGTCAAGGACAACGGCATCGGCGTATCGGTGCTGTGCCCGATGGTCGTCGAGACCAAGCTGGTCTCCAACTCGGAACGCATTCGCGGCGCGGACTACGGGCTGGCGTCGGCGCCCGACGTGACGGGCTCGCTGGGCCCGCTCCCGGCGCAGGACCAGACGCTGGGGGTCGACGAGGTCGCCAGGCTGACGGCCGACGCGATCGTGGCCAACCGGCTGTACGTCCTGCCGCACGAGGCGGCGCGCGCCTCGGTAAAGCGTCGGTTCGAGCGGATTGACCGTACGTTCGACGAACAGGCTGCCGAGGGCTGGGCCCACTAGGGATCCGCACGGGGATGAACAATGCCGCCGCCGCCAACACGGCCAGCGACAACAGAATTCCGTTCACCGTCGCATCCCGGGTGTTGTACATGTGCAGCATCGACAGGTGATACGCGCAATGCAGCGTGTTGAAGACGAGCCACATCACCGCGGTCACCCTGACCAGGGTTTGGTTGGCCACCAGCACGAACGCCACGGCGGTGACGGCCGCCATGGCCAGAAACATCGCCCCGACGTCTTTGGCGAAGTGCTCGTTGTACGGGCCGAGTTGAGGCAGCCAGCTCATACCCAAACCGGGATAGGTGTCATACCAGTGGCGCGGCGCCGCGTAGGCCCAACCGCCCGTCACCGCGCCGCTCACGCCCAACAGGGCCAATACGCTTCGATGCAGTAATGCGTTCATGCCCTTTAGACTCCGCAGCGGTCACAAATGTGACACCTCGGCCACCACCGGTCAGGTCGCGGCGCGCATCGCCGGCGCCTGTCCGATGACCCCATCGGCTTCCAGGTCGGCGATTTCCGAATCGGTCAAACCCAGCTGGGTCAGCAATTCGCGGTTGTGCTCGCCGAGCAGCGGCGCGTGCCGGGTGTGAAACGCGCCGGGTCCGGCGGAGAACCTCATCGGCACGGTGCTCAGTCTCGCCGGGCCGCTCACCGGATGCTCGACCTCCTCGAAGAAGTGCCGAAATGCCAGCTGTTCCAATTCCGTTTGGCGGTGGGGCTGCATGACCTTGGCCACCGGCACGCCGGCCTCCCAGAGGGTGGCGACGATCTCGTCGCGGCCGCGGGGCCCACACCAGTCGGTCAGGCGTTCGTCGATCAGATCGTGGTGCGCCGCCCGCCCGGCCGCGGTGGCCAGCTTCGGATCGGTCGCCCACGGGGGCGACCCCAGCGCCTTGCCCAGGCGTGCCCACTGGTCGTCCGTCGCGACGGCGATGGCGACCCAACTGTCCAGGCGGCCGAATTCGTCGATATCGGCGCTGCGGTAAAGGTTTTGCGGCGCCGCGGTCGGTCCGCGGTTGCCCGCCCGTTCCAGCAGCGCGCCGTAAGCGGAGTACTCGATGACCTGCTCGGCGGAGATGCTGAGCGCGGCGTCCACCATCGCCGCCTCCACCAGGACGCCCTCGCCGGTGCGGCGACGATGCTCCAGCGCCAGCAGCAACCCGTTGAGCGCGTGCATGCCCGCGTTGGGATCGCCGATCGAATACGGGTCGTACGGCGTGCGGTCGGGATAGCCGGTCAGCCAGCTCACGCCCGCCGCGGCCTCGATGACATAGGCGAACGCCGGGTTGTCGCGCCACGGCCCGTCCAGGCCGAACCCCGGCATCCGCAGCAGTACGGCGTCGGGCTTGATCGCCTGAATTGCGGGGAAATCCAGCCCGACCTGGTCCAGCACCCGGGGCGTGAAGTTCTCCGCGACCACGTCGCACGTCGCGATGAGCCGGCACAGCAGCTCCCGGCCGCGCGGGCTCTGCAGGTCCAGCGTGAGCCCCTTCTTGTTGGTGTTCAGCGCCGCGAAGATCGGCGACTTCTCCCACCACTGGGCTTCGGTGATCGGTAGGCCGGCGATCAGGCGGGTGCCGTCGGGGCGGCGGGCGGATTCCAGGTGGATGACTTCGGCGCCCAGCATGGCCAGGAAGTGGGTGCCGCACGGTCCGGCCCAGAACGTCGTCATGTCGAGCACGCGAAGTCCGGTCAGCGGCAGTCTTTTTGGGTGCTCTTCCGAGGTTCTGGGCGCCGGCCGAGGGGCGGCGCCGGCGGTCCGGTAGCGCGACGTGTGCTCCCCCAGCCGCGGCGCGGGGCCAGGGGGGCGTAGGCGGGCCGGTCCGATGCGGTACGGATGCCCTGGCTGCTGAAACCCGTCGCGCGGGTTGCGCACGAACGATCCGCGTTCGCGGAAGTGGTCGAGCGTTGCGATGTTGGCGCCGTTGGCAACCGGCGCGTTCGGGATCCGGAACGCCGTCGCCAGCTCCCGGATATCCTCAACGGTGTTGCTCTCGACCCACGCGTAGATCTCATCGGCGTGGAGGTTGGCCTGCTCGGTGATCGTCAGCGGCGATTCCTCATCGATCCACTCGGGGTGTCCCACCATCGCGCAGAGGTCGAACCACTGCTGCGCGGTGCCACAGCCGAGGTCCACCAGTCCGTCTTTGGCGCGGGCCACGCCGGGCACGGTGAGCCGTCTGGCGTCGCGCCACGGGCGCCCGAGCATTTCGAAGTAGGTGACGGGATAGTAGGTCAGACAAAGGATCTGCGTCTCCAGCATCGACAGGTCCAGCAACTGCCCCCGGCCGCCGCCGAATCGGTCGTACCGCGCGGCCAGCAGGGCGGCACTGGCGTAGACCCCGGCCAGGTATTCCCCGACCTGCCCGCCGACGAACACCGGCGCGAGGTCGGGCTCCCCGCGTCCGAGTCCGATGATTCCCCCGGACCAGGCCTGCAGCGTGAACTCGGTGGCCGCCCGGTCTCGCCAGGGTCCCTGCAGCCCGAACGGTGTGATCGACAGGACGGTCAGGTGCGGATGGCGGTCGTGCAGGGCGGCCGGCGTGAAGTCCGGGCTTTCGGCCAGTCTCGAACCACCGGACCACACCACCGCCTCCGCGGTGGCCAGCAGCCCGTCGACCAGGGTGACGTCGTCGCCGATATCGGGATCGGCGACGACGCTGTGCTTGGATCCGGCAAGGAAGCTGAACAGCGCGCCATCCTCGCCGGGCCGGATGGCGGCGCCCGAGGCCGACCAGGCACGCAGCGGATCGCCCTCTGGTGGTTCAACTTTGACCACGTCGGCACCGCCGTCGGCCAGCAACTTCGTGCAGTAGGCGCCCGCTATCCCGGTGGACAGGTCGACCACGGCATAGCCGGCCAGCGGGAATTCGGGGAGTGCTTGCGCCACTAGTGCTTTCTCTTCCCCTTGGAGTCCTTCTTGCCGCGCCCCTTTTTGCTGAGACGCCATTCCGGCGGGAACTTGTCGTCGTTGTCCTTGACCGCGTCGCCCAGTCCCCGTTGGATGGCGTCGCCGAGCGTGAAGTCGCCCTCGGCATCCTGCTGGGCTTTGCCGCCCACCGACTCGAAGAAGCCGCCGAGCATGCTGCCCAGGTATTCACCCTGAAACTGCTTCATGATCTCGAAGAAGACCTTCTGCATGAACACCGTGTCGGTGGGTCTGTTGCGCGCGCAGGCCAGCGCGTACTTGTGCACCTCCGCTTCGAGTCGATCCCGGGGGACGACCTTGTTGAGAAAGTTGCAGTCGTACATCTCGGCGGCGGTGAAAGCCCTTCCGGTGAAGACCATTTCCTGAAATTTTCGGATGCCCATGGTCTGCGCCCACCACCACATCCGCGGGCCCCAGCCGAAATACCGGAAGGAGGGATGGCCGAAAAGGGCGTCGTCGCTGGCGATCACCAGGTCAGCGTCGGCCGCCTGGTAGAAGTGCCATCCGTAGCAATAGCCCTTGACCTCCAGGATGCTGATCTTCTTGAAGTCCTGCAGCCCGCGGATGCCGGAGTTCGGGTTGGCATACCACTGCCCGAGGGTGGCGCCGCGCCGAAACGAGCCCTCGGGCGGAAATTTCACTTCGTCTGTGCCGATTCGGTATTCGGCAAGGCGCGGTCCCTGGTCCACCGACTCCTGCACCCGCATTTCCTCGGTCAGGTCGGCGCCGGAGCCCAGGTCGTCACCTTCGCCCCGGACCACCAGCACCTTGACGTCGTCGTCGACGCCGGCCCGGTGCAGCAGGTCGGCATAGCGCAGCCGCGCCGCGATCGTCGGCGCGTTCAGGTGGCTCGGCCGGTCGAAGGTGATCGTGGCGATGCGGGTCTTCGCATCCTTCTCGTACCGGATGACCTTCTCCGCCCGGTCATCTGGCTTGGCAGACACGTTACCCCTGCCAGTGCGGGCTCGACGTCAGCACTTGCGGGCCGTAGGAGGTGATCAGAACGGCCTCACGCCCGAACACCGCGCCGACTCCCTGCTGCCAGACGTAGCCGGTCACGGCAAGGACCATTCCCGGCTCGAGCCGTTCGTTGGCCGCGGTGCGGGGCAGGTGCTGGGACACCACCGGCGGGTCGAAGCCCATGCCCAGGCCCCGGGCCACCGGCATCGGGGGCGCCGGCTCACCGGCGGCTTCGTAGGCGGCCAGCAATTCGCCGGCCGCGGCGCCGGGCTGGCATGCCGCTAAGAGCCTGGCGCACAGCTTGTCCCAGCGGCGGTATAAAGCCGACGCACCGCCGGCACCACCCGCGGGCCAGGTCCGGCCGACCTCGCCCATGTAGCCCCCGGCCAGCACGCCGGCCGAGAACGCCACCAGGTCACCGTCTTTCACGCGGCCGTCACCGTCGACCCGCCGCCACGGGTGATCCGGCGACGTGATCCAGGCGAATTCCTGGTTGGCCGGCGTGCTCACGCCGCCGGCCGCCATGGCCTCCAGCATGACGCCGGCCAGCGTTTGTTCGCGCACGCCCGGCTGCAGCTCGGCCACCGTGGCGGCCAGGCCGGATTCGGCCACCGCGATCGCCGCCCGCAGCGCCGCCACCTCATCGTCCGTCTTGATGCGCCGGGCGGCGCGCATGGCGCGTTCCCCGTCGACCAGCTCCGCGTTCGGGAACGCCGTGGGCAGCAGCTGCGCGAAAGCCGGTGAGAGCGCGTCGGTTCCGACGCGACGAGCCGAGGCCGCACCGTCGATGCGCCGCAGCGCGGACATCGTGTTCATCGGGTTCCACGAGATGCCATAGAGGTTCTCGTGCGGGATGTCGTGGGGGACGCCTTCGTCCCAAGTGCTGAGCAGGTGGATGGCGCCGGTTTCGCGCACCAGCACGCAGGACGGGCCGAAGGGCCGGGTCCCGGCGACCCACAGCTGCGGGGCGCCGGTGACGTAGCGGATGTTGGCCTGGCGCCCGAGGACCAGGACGTCGAGGTCGTGTGCCGCCATCTGCTCGAGCGCGCGCTCGCGGCGCCCCAAGCGCAGGTCACGAGCGTCGGGGAGGACTTCAGTTGCCATAGGGGGCGTAGGGGTAGTCGGTCAATCGAATCGTGCCTTCCTCGGTAATCACCACGACCTCTTCGCTGCGGTAGCCACCGGTGCCGTCCTCCCAGACCACCGGTTCCAGGACCAGCACCATGCCCTGCTGCAGGACGAAATTGTCGTCGAACTCCTGTCCCAGATCCGTCCCGATCATGGGCATTTCGGCCGCATTGACGCCGATGCCGTGGCCGAGATAGAAGTGCGGAAGCCAGGGCCGGCTGCCGCCGTTGGCCGCAATGGCGGCTCGGCCGAGATCACCGGCGGTAACGCCGGCGCGAGCTACGCCCTCGACGGCGGTCATGATCTCCTGCCATTTCTGAAACTGTGCCCGCTGGCGCGGCGCCGGGTCGCGGCCCACCAGCCACGTGCGGCCGAAGTCCGAGCAATAGCCGTGGTAGGTGATGCTGACGTCGGTCCACAGCACGTCGCCCTCGGCCAATGCGCGCTCGGTGCTCAACAGCGGCAGGGCCAGGTCGCCGTGTGTCGTCCACACCCCCTCCGCCTTGCTGGGCGGCATCACCTGCCAGATCGGCTCCAGCATGCTGGCCATGGCCCCCAATTCGAAGGCCCGCCGCAAAAAGCTTGCCGACAGGTCGCTTTGGCGGACGCCGGGAGCCAAAGCCTTCTGCACGTCCACCATCGCCTCGTCGCTGATCCGAACCGCGGCGCGGATGCAGGCCAGTTCGTCCGGGGTCTTGACGACCTTGGCGGCACTGACGATGGCGGACGCATCGGCGGGACCGCCGTTGGGGAACAACGACTTCGCGGCGCGGGACATCGCACCGGTGCACTCGTCCACCGCGATCACCGCGCCGGCCGGTACCAGATCGGCCAACCGGCGAGCGAAATCGGCTACGCCTTCGTCGAATTCGAGGTAGACCGGCTCGTGCAGGTGGTCGGCGGGCAGCTCCGACTCGTGCGCGGCGCCCGCCCGGAAGGGCAGGAACAGATGCGGCCATTCGTCGTCGGCGACGATCACGGCCACCGGCCGCTCGACGTAGGACATGCCGGCGTCGCCCAGCGGCCAACTCGTGCCGGTGGCGTAGACCACCGCGCTGTTGCCCAGCAGGATCAGCGCGTCGACGCCGCGTTCGGCCATCGCCGCCCGCAGTCGAGTCCCGGTCTCGCGGCGCATCCGCGTCAGGTCAGGTGTTTCGGGAATCGCCAGCCCGCCGGCCGGCGCGACAGCCGTCACTTACAGCCCCAGGAATTTGGTCACGTTGCCGCTGACGATGCGGGCCGCATTCTCCGGCCCGACGGCGTCGACGACGGCGGCCAGCGACTTTTCGGAATAGCCGTAGGTGCTTTCGTTGTGCGGGTAATCGCTGGACCACATCACCTTGTCCACACCGATCTTGTCGATCAACTGCAGGCCGAGGGGGTCGACCATGAACGACGCGCTCATGTGGTTGTCCCAGTAGTAGCGCACGTCGTGCTCCAGCGGCCGGTTGAACATGTGCTGATAGGAGGCCACCAGGTGCTCGGCGTCCTGCAGCGCCCACGGAACCCACGAGATGCCGCCCTCGAACCAGCCGAGGCGCAGCGTCGGGTGGCGGTCGAGGATGCCGCCGAAGATGTACTTGGCGAACGTCTCCCGGAATCCGTCGATGTTGATCATCATGCCGACCACCACGCTGTTGAACTCGGTCGGGCTTTTCGGCGGGGTCTCCCCGATGTGGTGGGTGATCGGCAGGCCGGCGGCTTCGATCTCGTCCCACACCGGGTCCATCGACGTGCTCGAGTAGTCGATCGGGTTGCCGTCGTCGTCCTTACCCGGGTTGAGCGGCATCAGGAACGTCTTGAGCCCCAACGACTTCAGCTCCTCCAGCGTTTGCCGGGCGCCTTGCGGGTCCCACCAGTTGATCAGCCCGGCACCGTAGAAGTGGCCGTCCGAGCGCTCCTGCAGCTCCGCGATGTACTCGTTGTAGATGCGGAAGGCGAGTTCGCGAAGCTTCTTGTCCGGGTAGTGGAACAGCGCCAGCACCGCGTTGGGGAACGCCAGTTCCTTGTCGACGCCGTCCTCGCGCAGCTCCTGGATGCGGGCCTCGATGTTGGTGCTGGCGGCCCCGGGCAGGTCGTCGTACTGCATCAGCACCGCGCTGAAGTCACCCGGCAGGAACGACTGGCCCTTGCGACCCACCTGATAGGCGCCGTCCTCGTACCAGATCCGCGGCGCCTTGTCCTTGAGCTCCTCGGGGAAGCGCTCGTAGAAGATATCTGCGGCCAGGGAGATGTGGTTGTCGGCGGAAAAAACCACCGTCCCTTCCGGCAGCCCCACGTTGCTGCCGACGGCGTGCCCGCGCCGATCCTTCGGTGCGCCAAAGCCTCCCGGCGGATAAAGCGAAACGCTGCTTGTCTGAGTCGTCATCATTGACCCTCCATTCCGGATCGGCTTTTTCGAGAGTAATCAGGTCGGCTCACCAGGTCACCGGCAATTCGTAGACGCCGTAGGCGAGCCGGTCGTGCTTGAACGGCACCTCCTCGAACGGGATGCCCAGCTCCAGCGTCGGGACCCGGCGCAGCAGCGTGCGGTAGACGATTTGCAGCTCCGCGCGGGCAAGCTGCTGCCCGACACACTGATGCCTGCCGTAGCCGAACGCGACGTTGCGGTCCGCGCCGGACCGGTGCAGGTAGAGCCGGTCCGGCTCGGTGAAGGCGCGTGCATCCCAGTTCGCCGGCGCCAGGTCGATGATGATGCCGTCTCCGGCGCGGATGACCTCGCCGGCGATGGTGATGTCCTCGAGGGCCACGCGGCGCTGGCCGTTCTGGATGATGCTCAGGTAGCGCAGCAGTTCCTCGACCGCGTTCGCGACGATCTTGGGGTCCTCGGCGTCGCGGATGACGGTCAGCTGGTCCCGATTCTGCAGCAGCGCAAGCACGCCCAGCCCGATCATGTTCGAGGTGGTCTCGTGGCCGGCGATCAGGAGACCGGTCCCCAGCTGCGCGGCCTCCTTGACGCTGAGTTCCCCGGCCTTGACCCGCTCGGCCAGGTCGGACACCGCGTCTTCGGCTGGGTCTTCCATCTTGGCCTCGACCAGCTGGGCGAGGTACTTGTTGAGGCTCATCGCGCCCTTGACGGTGTCCTCCCCCGTCGCGTAGCGCGCGAGCCCGACGTTGGCGTGGTGCTGGAACATGTCCGCGTCTTCGTACGGCACCCCGAGCAGCTGGCTGATCACCAGCGACGGGACCGGCAGGGCGAGCGCGGTGACGAGGTCGGCGGGCTGCGGTCCGGCGAGCATCGCGTCGATGTGGTCGTCGGTGATCTTCTGGATGCTCGGCCGCAACCCTTCCACCCGCTTGAAAGTGAAGGGCTTCGACAGCATCCGCCTGAAGCGGGTGTGTTCCTCGCCGTCGGAGGTGAAGACGGATCGCGGGCGCTTGTGCACGGTGGACAACATGCCCTCGTTCCAGTGCGGAAACCCGGGCGTGCGGTCGTCGACGCTGACCCGCGAATCGGAGAACAGCTCCCGCACCTGGTCGTAGCCGGTGACGAGCCACGGCGTGCTGCCGTCCCAGATCCGAACCCTGCTCAGCGGCTTGGCCGCGGCGAGCGCCATGACGTCCGGCGGCGGGGCGAACGGGCAGCCCGCATCCCGAGCCATCGGATAGTCCGGAATGTGCGGGGCCGCTTCGGTCTTGGTGCTCGTCAGTGTGTCCGACATTTCATTCCTCGATGTGAATGGCCAGTGCGGGGCAGGCCGCGGCCGCGCGTCGCGCGTCGTCGGCCTGCTCGGGCGTTGGATGGGGATTGAGCAGAACGACCACGCCGTCGTCGTCGCGCTGGTCGAATACCTCGGGCGCGTTCATGACGCAGTTGCCCGATGACGCGCAAATGTTCTGGTCGACCGTGACTTTCATCCGCGCCCCCTAGTCGTCCGGTGTCACGGGCCCCAGCCACAGGCCCACGATCGCGTCGATGAGGCCGGATGCCGCTGCGCGCCAGGATGATTGGTGCATCGACGAACCCGCCGCCAGCGCGCGTTCACGGTCGGCGCAGGTGTGCATCAACAGGTTGCGGGCCATGATGTTGCGTTCGAATCGCACCTCGGCCGGCAAGTTGGGCAGGCAATCGTTGATCCCGTCGACGACCTGAACCAGCGACGGCGAGCTGAGTGCGCCCTTGACGATGATGTTGTAGTACGCGGGATCGGTCATCGCCTGCGCCGCGAAGCGCGCGTACCAGGTGGGGTTGCCGAGCTGCTCGAGGTGGTCGGTGAGCGGGCGCACCAGGCAGGCCACCCAGCCCCGCATATCGGCCGACCCGCCCGATTCCAGCAGCTCGGCCACCATGCGTTCGCGAAGCTGCTCTACGGGACCGCGGTGCTTCTGCTCGATGGCGCGCACCAGGTCTGCCTTGGTGCCGAAGTGATAGCCCACCGCGGCGTTGTTGCCCTGACCGGCGGCCTCGCTGACCTGACGGTTCGACACCGCGAACATGCCGTGCTCGGCGTAGAGCCGTTCGGCCGCCACCAGGATCGCCTCCTGGGTAGAGCTGGCCCGCTCGGTGCGAACGGCCCTTCCTGCGGTCGTCATCCCGTTAGTCAACCCCGTCCCTCGCTTTAAGTCAAGCGCTTGATTTAAATCCTGCCGACGCTCCGGTGCGGTCATCCTTCGGGCTTCTTGGACCGGATCGCCTTGCCCGCCGAGGTCCCACCGTCGACCGGGAGCACGGTCCCGGTGACGTAGCGCGACCGGTCGGTGGCGAAATACAGCGCCGCTTCGGCGATGTCGTCGGGGGTGCCCTCGCGTTTCAGCGGACGGTCCTCCCTCATCGTCTGGCGAATCCGCGCCTCGAACCGGACGATCTGCTCGGGATCCATATCCACCGCGGACTTCGACACGATCGGGGTCGGGATATTGCCCGGTGCGATGGCATTGACCCGAATTTCGTAGTGGGCCAATTCGATTGCCGCGCATTTGGTGAACTGGATGACCGCGGCCTTGGACGCGCGGTACGTCATCACGCCGGCGCCGGCCTGAATGCCGCCGATAGAGGTCACGTTGATGATCGATCCCCCACCGTGTTCGGCCATGTGCTTACCGGCTTCTCGGGTGCCCGCCATCACGCCCAGGACGTTGACCGCCATGACGCGGTGGAAATCGGCCAGGTCGTCGTCGAAGAACCGGCGATGCATCTTGCTCGAGATCCCGGCGTTGTTGACCATGACGTGCAAACCGCCGAACTTCTCGACGGCCGCTGCCACCAGCGCGCCGGCCTGTTCGGGATCCGATACGTCCGTATGCCGGAAGACAGCATCCGGGCCCAACGCCGCCGCCAGGGCTTCGCCGTCGCCGGTTGCGACATCGGCGATGACGACACGCGCGCCCTCGGCTACAAACCTCTCGACCATGCCGCGACCCAGACCCGATGCCCCGCCGGTGACGATGGCGACTTTGCCTGCCAGCTCGTTGACCACACGACGAGTTAATCGGCGTCGGGCGCGTTAAGTCAAGCAGTTGATTTAAGCAGCCTCGGGCGAGCAGGCCGTATATCAATTCACTTTCGAAAGTGGAAGGCTGAGGGCACCGCTTCATCGGCTACTTCGGGAGGGTTCGACTATGAAGGTCTTGGTTATCGGCGGCACGGGACTGATCGGCTCGCAGGTCATCGCCGATCTGACCGCGCTGGGACACGAGGCGATCTCGGCCTCGCCCCGCTCCGGCGTCGACTCCGTCTCCGGCGAGGGTCTCGCCGAGGCGGTGGCGGGCATGCACACGGTGGTGGACGTGTCCAACTCGCCGTCCTTCGACGACGACCCCGTCATGCACTTCTTCACGGCGTCGACCAAAAACCTTCTCGCCGCCGAGCGCGCGGCCGGCGTGCGCCACCACGTCGCCCTCTCGATCGTGGGGGCCGACCGCGCCCCGGACAGCGGCTACATGCGGGCCAAGGTCGCCCAGGAGAAGCTGATCGTGGAATCGGGTAACCCGTATTCGATCGTGCGGGCGACGCAGTTCTTCGAATTCGTCACGGCCATCGCCGATTCGGCGACCGAGGGCGACACCGTCCGCCTGCCGGTCGGGGCGTTCCAGCCGATCGCGGCCAAGGACGTCGCCACCGCCGTCGCCGGCGCGACGATCAGCGAGCCGACCAACGGCATGACCAACATCGCCGGCCCCGAAAGGCGCGGAATGGACGACTTTATCCGGGCCGCCCTTTTGGCGGCCGGCGATCCACGTCAGGTGATGGGGGATCCCGAGGCCCGCTATTTCGGCACCAAGCTCGACGAGCACACGATCGTGCCCCTCGACAGCGAGGACCCGACGATCTACCCCACCCGCTTCAGCGACTGGGCGGCCGCGCGGGCGACCAGCGGCGCGCTCTAAGCGCCCGCGGGGCCGACGGGGGTCACCGATGCCACGGGTCGCGATGATCACGGGGGCCAGCCGGGGCATCGGTGCGGCGACCGCGCGGGTCCTGGCCGGCCGCGGATTTCGGGTCGTCGTCAACCACCGCGCCAGCGGCCAACAGGCCGAGGAGGTGGTTGCCGGCATCACCGCGGCCGGCGGTGAGGCCGTCGCCGTTCGGGCCGACGTCACCGTGCCCGGGGACGTCTCCGCCATGGCCGACGAGATTGCCCAGCGCTGGGGCGGCGTCGACGTGCTGGTGCACAACGCGTTGATCCCGTTCGCCGTCACCTCGTTCGCCGACCTCACCTGGGAGCAGCTCGGCGGCAAGCTGGAGGCGGAACTGCATGCCGCATACCTGCTCACGAAGGCCGTTGCGCCGCACATGGTTTCGCGCGGCTACGGCCGGTTGATCTATCTCAGCACCGGACTGTCCCGGCGTCCGCGCGACGGGATGATCGCGCTGGGCACCGCGAAGGCGGCGTTGGACCAGTTCGTCCGGTACGTCGCACTCGAGCTCGCCCCGCACGGGATCACCGCCAACCTCGTCGCACCGGCGACCGTGAGCGGGACGGCGGTGACCGGCCAACTGACGCCGGACCGGGTGCGCGCGCTCGGAGAGGCCGCTCCGATGGGACGGCTGGTCACGCCGGATGAGATCGCGCACACCATCGCGTTCCTGGCCAGCGAGGAGTCCGGTTTCACCACCGGGCACTACCTGCCGATCAACGGCGGACTTGCGATGGACTGAGGCGGCCATGCACACCATCGACCTGGCCTACGCCGGCCGCGGCATCCACGAGGAACTGGTCGCCTATGTCGCCGACCAGGAGGGCTACTTCCGCGACGAGGGCGTCCACGTCGCCGTGCGCGACGGGATCGCATGGGACACAGAGCGGCTCCGCTCCTGCGCGACGATCGGCCTGGGTCGGGCGCTGTTATCGCGGCTGACCGACGGCGTCGAGTGGACGGTGCTGAGCGTGAACACCCACCGCCCGTTGTTCTGGTTCCTCGGCGGCCCCGGCGTGCGGACCATGGCCGACCTTCGCGGCCGCCGGCTCGCCGTGCACGCGGCGCACACCGCCCCCGGCTGCTTCGCGCGGATCGTGCTGCGCCAGCACGGGCTTGACCCCGACCGAGACCTGGACTGTATGGCGCGGCCACCGGGTGACTACCAGATGGATCTGCGCCGCTTGCGCGATGGTTCGATCGACGCGGCCTATGTCGGCAGCACCCTGGCGCCCGAGCAGGTCGCCGCGGAGGAAGGCTGCCACGTGCTGGCCTGGGTAGGTGATCACTTCCAGATCCCTACCGTCGGAGTGGCGGTCGACGCGACGCGAATTCGAATCGACGCTCCCGCGGTGCAAGCGGTGGTGCGGGCCAACCAGCGCGCCCTTCGGACCATCGCCGACAGGCCGGATCTGACCATCGATTACATGGCGTCGTTTCTCAACCGGCTGACCCGTGCCGAGGTGCGACGCCACTACGAGCGCTACGTCGGCCCGTACTTCACCCCCGACGGCCGGGTGGATCTCGACATCGCCCGCCGCGCGGTCGACGCCGTCGCGGCCGAGCTCGGCGCGCCCTCGGCACCGGCCGACCAGATCTACCAGCCCGCCTGAGCGCGGGCACGCCGGTACTTGCGTTCCGGCCCGCGGCCGAGCACGGTATAAGGCGCCGGGGGCGATTCGACTGGAGACGAGGAGCGCTCGATGCCCGTGCTACCCACCAGCGGGGTGCCCTTCGATGCCGCGCGGCTCAGCAGGCGCGGCTTCATGGCGGCCGGCATCGCGGGCGGCCTCGCGCTGGCGGGCTGCAGCCATTCCAACTCCCAGGTATCGGGCGCCGCGGCGCAAATGGCAGCGGCCATCGCCGCCGCCGAGAAGGCGCGGCCGCACAGCGGGCGCACCGTGACCGCCAGCCTGACGCCCCAGCAGGTCCAGGTCGATCTCGGCGGCCCGATCGCGCGTACCTTCGCCTATGGCAACAACATTCCCGGCCCGCTGATCCGGGCCAAGGTCGGTGACGAGCTGGTCGTCACGGTCTCGAACCGGCTGGACCATCCGACGTCGGTGCACTGGCACGGCGTCGCGCTGCGCAACGACATGGACGGCGCCGCGCCTGCGACCCCGAACATCCCGGCCGGCCAGGACTTCACTTACCGGTTCTCCGTGCCGAATTCGGGCACCTACTGGGCGCACCCGCACACCGGCCTGGACGCCGACATGGGCCTCTATCTGCCGGTCATCGTCGACGACCCGAGCGACGGCGACTACGACGCCGAATGGGTTGTCGTCCTTGACGACTGGACGGACGGCATCGGAAAGAGCCCGCAGCAGCTCTACAACGAGCTCACCAGCCCGAACAAGACCAGCCGCTCGAGCATGCCGACGACATCGGCGACCTCGAGCTCACCAACCTCGACAACCTCGACGACTTCGACAACCTCGATCTCGACAACTTCGACGACCTCGACGTCCGGCATGCCCGGGATGTCCAACAACGGCGGCGGCACAAGCGATCTGCTCGGCGGCGACGCCGGGGACATCGACTACCCCTACTACCTGATCAACGGCCGGATCCCCACGGCGCCCACGACGTTCAACGCGAAGCCGGGCCAGCGCATCAGGATCCGGTTCATCAACACGGGCTCCGACACCGCGTTTCGCGTCGCGCTGGCCGGGCACTCGATGACCGTCACCCACACCGACGGTTATCCCGTGGTCCCGACTCAGGTCGACGCCCTGCTGATCGGCATGGCGGAACGCTACGACGTGATTGTGACGGCGGCCGACGGCGTCTTCCCGCTGGTCGCGCTCGCGGAAGGAAAGAACAGCCTGGCGCGCGCGCTGCTGTTCACCGGAACCGGCAGCCCACCCGGCCCTGAGTTTCAGCCGGCCGAACTCGGCAAGCGGGTGGGCACCATCGGAATGTTCACGGCCACAACGCCCGTCAACCTGGGCCGGCCCCAGCCCGACCTGAACCTTCCCGTCGTGCTGGGCGGCAACATGATGCAATACAACTGGACGATCAACGGAAGGCCCTACGCCAACACGGATCCGCTTCACGTCCGAGAGGGCGAACGGCCCACCATCACGTTCGACAACCCCACGATGATGTACCACCCAATTCACCTGCACGGGCACACTTTCCAGCTGATCAATGCCGATGGCGGCCCCGGCGCCCGCAAGGACACCGTCATCGTGCTGCCCAGGCAGAAAATCGTCGCCGTGCTGGTCGCCGACAATCCGGGCCTGTGGCAGTTGCACTGTCACAACACCTACCACCAGGACGCCGGCATGCAGACCCGGCTGGACTACACCTTCTGAGTTCATGCCGTCGCGAAAAAGTCCAGCAGCAACCGGTTGACCGCCGACGGCTGCTCGATCTGCGGGCAGTGACCCGCCCGCGGAATCACCTCCGAGCGGCCACCCTCGATCTGTTTCGCGATCTGCTCGGCCCAGCCCGACGGGAGGAGCTTGTCGTCGCCGCCCTCGACGACGAGCGCCGGCACGCCGATGCGCTCGTAGGCGCGCGCGCTCGACGGGGTCGAAGGCGGCGCGGCTGTAGTGTTCTGTGGGCGCCGAAACCGCGCCGCTGCCACCGCCTCCCACGCACCGGGCGCGGTACTCGACTCGTAGCGGCGACGGACGTAATCCTCGTCCGCCGGGTAGCCGGGATCGCAGAACAACGCCTCGACGATGCGGCGCATCGCCGGCAGGGTCGCGTCATATTGCTGCAGCGCATCGAAATGCCGATTCTGCTGGATCTCCCCGCCCCCGCAGATCGCCACCAGGCTGCGGATCGGCAGCCGCGGGCTCTCGGAGGTGGCGTCGGTGAGCAGGTTGATGGCGCCCATCGAGTTGCCGACGAAGTGGGCCGAGTCGATGCCCAGCAGCTCACAGAACCGCGCGATATGGCGAATTCGCATGCCGCGGCCGTCGACGAAGTCGATGACCTTGGCCGACTGCCCGAAGCCCAGCTGGTCCGGCGCCAGCACCCGGTATTGCGTGGCGAGCGCGGCGATGTTGCGTTCCCACCCGAGTTCGGCGCTGCCGCCGAACTCGCCGCCGTGCAACAGCACCACCGGGTCGCTCTCGCCGGCCTCCAGATAGCTGGTGGTCAGTCCGTCGACCAGCG
This sequence comes from Mycobacterium paraense, assembly GCF_002101815.1. Taxonomy (GTDB): domain Bacteria; phylum Actinomycetota; class Actinomycetes; order Mycobacteriales; family Mycobacteriaceae; genus Mycobacterium; species Mycobacterium paraense. The sequence continues at coordinate 55,597 of NZ_LQPM01000020.1, forward strand.
TCGTCTTGCGATGAATCTCCATCACTTGATCGCGATCGGGTTCACCGGGGAGCCCACGGCGCCCACGACCCTCAATGGTGGTGCGATGAGCTGGAATTCGTACACGCCGTCGGCTGCGCAGTCCTCGGCCAGCGCGGTGAGATCCCAGTATTCGCCGAAAATCATTCCCATGTCCCGCAGGCAAAGACAATGCAGGGGGAAGGTAATGCCGTCGACTCCGGACACCAGGTCCTCGACCTGGAGGTTGTCGGCCGCGACCGCCGCCACCTCGTGATCGTGCAGCCACGAGGCGCAGCGCCAGTCCAGGCCCGAGTAGCCCTCCATCTTGTTCCCGGTCTGCGCGAACCTCGTCCACCAGCCCGTGCGGATCAACACGATGTCGCCCCGGCCGACCGTCACCCCTTGTGCGCGAACAACGTCGTCGAGCTCCTCCGGCGTGATCGGATTCCCGGCTTCCAGGAAGACCTCCGCGCCGCGGTGGCGAACGAGGTCCAGCAGCACACCGCGGGACGTGATGCCCTTGCCGTCGACCTTGTCGATGCCGCAATGAAAGGCCCCCATGCTGGTCACCGAATCCGCCGGGAAGCCGTTGTAGAGCTGGTCGTCGTAGTAGACGTGGGACAGCGCGTCCCACTGGCTCGCCGCCTGCAGCGGCATGATGATCATGTCGTCGTTGAAGCGGAACGGGTTGTCGGCGGTCATATAGCCACTCAGCTGATGCGCCAACGGGTTTCGCGGCCACTGGGGCCCGTACTTGGTCAGCGTGTTCACGTCGCCGCCGTCCACGGTCATGACGTGCACGGGGTTGTGCCGAAACTCGAAGGCGCCCTGCGGGCCCGACGCGCCGAAGTCCACCCCGAGCGGAAACACCTTCCCATGACGCACCAGGCCGGCGGCCTGGGCAACCTTGTCCGGGGTGATGAAGTTCAGCGTGCCCAGCTCGTCGTCGGCTCCCCAGCGTCCCCAGTTGGACACGTCACGGGCGACCCGCCGAAAATCAGTCAAGTCCGCCACGGGGCTCCTTCCTCGAGCTCACGGGCGATCGCGGCGCCCACGTTTCCGCCGTCGACCCAGATGATCTGTCCCGTGATGTAGCTGGCTGCACGACTATTCAAGAAGAGCAGCACCGCCGCCTGCTCGGCGGGGTCGGAAACCCGGCCCAAGGGCTTCGGGATGTCATCGAGGAAGCCCTGCCCGTACGCCGCGCGGAGCTGATCCAGGATCGGGGTCTCGGTGACCCCGGGGCCGGAGCAGTTGATGCGGATGCCCTTGGCGCCCAACGGCGTAGCGCTGCGCATGGTATAGAAGATGATCGCCTCTTTGGACACCTGATAGCCGTTGCCCAGCGCGTCGGGATGGCTTTGGCACCAATCGAGCCCCTGTTGCATCGTCGAGGTATTCAGCAGTGGCGCCACCACCCCCGCATGCTCCCGGTAGCCCGCGGCGGCAAGCGAGGACACGCTGACGATCGACGAACCGGAGGGCATCTTCGCGATCAGCGCCTCGGTGACATGCCGCAGCCCGAGGAAGTTGATGGTGACCACCAGCGGGGGGTTACCGATCCCGGACGAGACGCCGGCCACGTTGAACAGCGCGTCGACCGGCCCATCGATGGACGCCACCGCGCGGTCGATCGAATCCGGGTCGGCGAGGTCGATCTCGTGAAACGCGTTGGGCTCGAAGGAGGGCCGGCGCTTATCCAGGCCGACAACCTCGGCGCCGAGTTCGCTGAGCTGGCGCACCACGTGCTCCCCGATGCCCGACGCGCAACCGGTCACCACGGCGCGGCGCCCGTCATAGCGCCACAGCTCGTCGAGTCGTCCCATCGCTGTCCCTAGCTCAGGTCGCCCGGTCTCACTTGCCTTGTTGCTCCTTGAGACGCTGCGCGGCCTGGACGCGTCCCTCGTTGATCTCCGCCATGGCTTCGGGGATCTCGCTGGCGGTGAACTTGTCGCGCCCGGTGGGCAGCCCGCCGAAGGCGTACGTCTCGTCGAACAGCGGTGCGGTCGACTTCGGCCGGCGCGCCTCGACCTTCTCGATGACCGGCGCCAGCCGCTTGGCCTTGTCGGCGACCGCCTTGGCGTCGCGCTCGATGAACTCCGGCAGCACCTCTTTGCCCATCAGCTCGATGGATTCCATCGTGCCCTCGTGGCTGCGCGGATTGAGCAGCAGGATGATCTCGTCGACGCCGCTCTCCTCGTAGCCGCGCAGGAATTCGCGGACGGTGGCGGGAGATCCGATCGCGCCCCGCCCGGGGCCGTAGGCCAGCGTCGGGTCCTTCTCGACCTCCTCGAGGTAGCGCTTCCACACGCCGGTCCGCCCGGGGGTGTGCACGCCGGTCATGTAGTAGTGCATGATCCCGAACGAGAAGAAGCCGCCGCCCTGCCCGAGCAGCTGCAACGCCCGCTCGTCGGTCTTGGCGACCATCATGGACAGGTCGCCGCCGATGGCCAGGATGTTCGGGTTGATCGCCGGCGTGACCGGCGCACCGTTCTCCTCGAACTCCTTGTAGTAGCCGTTCACCCGCTCGGTCAGCGGTCCCGGCCCGGTGTAGGCGAAACTCAAGGCGCCGATCGCCTTTTGGGCGGCCATCTGCACGCTGGCCGGCCGCGTGCAGGCGACCCAGACCGGCGGGTGCGGCTTCTGCAGCGGCTTGGGAATCACGTTGCGCGCCGGCATCTGGATGTGCTCGCCTTTGAAGCCGGCGAACGGCTCCTCGATCATGCAGCGGATCGAGACCTCGAGGGCCTCCTCCCACTGCGCGCGCTTGTCGGCGGGATCGATGTTGAACCCGCCGAGTTCACCGACGGAGGAGGACTCGCCGGTGCCGAACTCGACCCGCCCGTTGGAAAGCAGGTCGAGGGTGGCGATGCGCTCCGCCACCCGGGCCGGGTGGTTGACGGCGGGCGGCAGGTGCATGATGCCGAACCCCAGCCGGATGTTCTTGGTCCGCTGGCTTGCCGCTGCCAGGAATATCTCCGGCGCGGTGGAATGGCAGTACTCCTCCAGGAAGTGATGCTCGGTGAGCCAGACGGTGGAGAACCCGGCCTTGTCGGCGGCCTCCACCTCGTCCAGGCAGTCCTGCAGCAGGACGTGTTCGTCGTCCGGTGCCCAGGGCCGCGGCAGGGCGAATTCGTAGAACAATGAAATTTTCATTTGCTACCTCCTATGAGAACTACAGGGTCTGCTTTGCGGCATGGGCTGCAACGTGTTTCGCTGCGACGAAGCCGAAGGTCATGGCGGGGCCGATGGTCGCCCCGGCGCCGGCATAGCTGCGGCCCATGACCGGTGCCGCGGTGTTGCCCACCGCGTACAGTCCCCGGACCACCGTGTCGTCGTCGCGCAACACCCGGGCGTACTCGTCGGTGCGCAGGCCACCCGAGGTGCCCAGATCGCCCAGGACGATGCGAAACGCGTAGTACGGCGGGCCGCCCAGCGGGTGCAGGTTGGGATTCGGCAAGGTCGGGTCGCCGTAGTAGTTGTCGTACACGCTGTCCCCGCGGTTGAAGTCGTCGTCGTGGCCCTTGCGTGCGAGTTCGTTGAAGCGACGGGCGGTTTCGGCAAGCTGGTTCGCCGGAACGCCGATCTCGGCCGCCATCTCCTCCCACGTCGCCGCCGCCTTCACGACGCCCGATTCCAGCCAGGCCCGCGGGACCTTCCGCCCGGTCGGCACCGGCGCCCCCGGGATCTTCGGTATCGGCAGGTGGCCGCCGACGACGTAGCGGTTCCACGACCGGTGATCGGTGATGAGCCAGCACGGGATGTGGGTGATGCCCGTTTTCTGGCCGTCAATCATGGCGTGGCCGAAGTCCATGTAGGGCGCCGCCTCGTTGATGAAGCGCCTGCCCTCGCCGTTGACGATGAACTGCGCCGGCATCATTCGTTCGTTGAGCATGAACTGCATCCGGCCGTCGGGCCACTGGATCGCCGGGAACCACCACGCCTCGTCCAGCAACTCCGTTGCCGCCCCCACCTTTTGGCCCGCGCGGATGCCGTCGCCCATCGCGGCCGGATTGCCGAAGCTCCAGTCCTGGTCGACCACGGGAAGCTGCTCTTTGCGCCACGCGAGGTCGTGGTCGAAGCCCCCCGACGCCAGGATGACCCCGAGGCGCGCGCCGACGCGTAGGGTCCTGCCGTCCCTCTCCACCGCCGCGCCGGTCACCGAGCCGTCGGCGTCGGTGAGCAACTCCACCATCGGCGCTTCCAGCCACAACGGGATGCCGCGTTCTCGCATGGCCAGCCGCAGCCGGGCCGCCAGTGACTGTCCGATCGCCGCCATCCGCTCGCCGAACACCCTGGCCCGGACCATCCGCGAAATCAGCTTCAGCAGGACGCCCTTGCCGGCCCACGACTGCCTGATCCGGTAGAATGTGCGCAATTCCTTGGGCCCCAGCCAGATTCCCTTCGGAGCCAGCGCCAGGGGCTTGAGCAACTTCTGCTCGTCGACGCCCAGCTTTCGCAGGTCGATGGGCGGCACGTTGATGGTGCTGCCCAATTCCGAGCCACCGGGCAGCTCGGGGTAGTAGTCGGCGTAGCCGGGCTTCCAGACGAACTCGAACCAGCCCGAGAGGTTTTCGAGGAATTCCAGCATTTGCGGCGCGGAGTCCACGTACTGCCGTATCCGCGCCTCGCTGACCAGGCCGTCGGTGATCCTCAGCAGGTATTTGACGACCTCTTCGGGTGACGGGTTATAGCCCTCCCGGCGCTGGGCGGGCGCCCCGGGCACCCAGATGCCGCCACCCGAAAGGGCAGTGGAGCCGCCGAAATGCGGCGACTTCTCCACCACCAGCGCGTCCAGCCCGGCGGCCTGGGCGGTCAACGCGGCCGTCATGCCGCCGCCGCCGGATCCAACGATGAGTACGTCGACCACATGATCGAAGCCGTCCACCGTCGAAGGGGCGGCGCTCATTTCGGCAGCGCCGTTCGGATGGCGAAGCCGGCGATCAGTTCGGCGGCCGGTTTGTAGTAGCGCACGGTCGTCTGGTAGGGCCCGGCCGTCGCCAGGGCCGCGAAAGCCGCCACCCACGTCCGGATTTCGTGCGCGGACGAGCCGCCCTCGTAGGTGACGAACGAGTTCGACCACTGGTCGAGATCGTCGAGGGTTCCGTCGTCGAGGACTTCGAGCAGCCGGTGGTCCCATGCCGGGTTCAGTGGCTGCAGGTCACTTTGGCCGCCGGCGAAGTCCTTGGCCGCCTCGATCACGGCCGCCTGCCGGGCCTGCCGCTGCTCGGGGGTCATCGGCCGGCCGTCCACGATCCGCTCCAGCACCGCCGGGGGCGCGCTCGCGAGCGTCGGCACCGGCGGACTGTGGGAAAGCCCGCCGGAGCCCAGCACCAGGACGCGCTTGTCCAGGGTGGCCAGGTAGGCGCCGACGGCGGTACCCAGCGCGCGGCAGCGATGCAACGGCCCCAGCGGCACCGCGATGGCGTTGACGAAGATCGGGATCACCGGGCGCGCGGACGCGTCGCCGAACAGCTTCTCCAGCGGCTGCACGGTGCCGTGGTCGACGTCCATTCCGGCCGACACCGCGATGTCCACGCCGGCGTCGAGGATGGCCTTCGCGCAGTCGGCCGCCAGGTCCTCGGGAACGTCGAGCGGACCGGCGTGGGTGCCGTAATCGCCAACCCCGTTGGCGCGCATCCCGATACAGAACGGCGGCATCACCCTGTAGAAGAACCCGTTGTAATGGTCCGGTGAGAAAATGACGACGAGTTCGGGATCGTAGTCTGCGACGAAGTCGCGCGCCTGCGCGATCGCGCCGTCGATGTCGTCAAGCAGGTCCCGCGACGGCCCCGGAAGATTCAGGAGCGGGCTGTGCGACATACAGCACAGAGCCAGTGTCACTGTGGAGATCACCCCCTCCCGGCGTGAGGGTGAGGGTCTCCAGCAGCGACGCGCTCAGCTCGGGTGCGAGCTGAGCGATGCAGGCGCCCGCGATGCACCGATCGGGCCGCAGGAACAGCACCGATTCCTGATGGGTGTCGAACCAGGATTTGACCGCGCCGAAGCGATCACCGACCACCACGACGTCCGGGTCGTCGTGGCCGGTCCAATGCAGCTGGGTCAGGGGCCGCAGCGCAATGAACCGCGCGCCCACGGCTTTCCACTGTGCGAACGCCGTGTCGCCGAGGATCTTGCGTGGGTTGTTGTTCCAGCAGAGCACCGCGAACCAATCCCCCAGCACGTCGTCCAACAGCACGTCCTGCTGGGTGCGGGTGTCCACCCGGGGCTGGACGAACAGCGTGCCCACCGGCGATTCGGCGCGGCGCGCCGGGCCATGTACAACTGCGCCCTGCTCGTAGCGGGGCATCGGCTTGAACCGCATCTCCAGCACATACCGCTTGAGGGAGGGCACAATTGACGCCGACCGCACGAGGAGGTCCCGCGCGGTGGCGATCCTGCGGTCGGTCGGCGAGATCACCCGGCCCACCATCGTGGACAGGTCGATCATCGCCCGCGCGTGCTTGCGCCGCTCGATGTCGTAGGTGTCCAACAACCGGTCGTCGGCGCGCCCGGTCACCACCGCCGCGAGCTTCCAGCCCAGATTGGCCGCATCGCGGATCCCGCTGTTGTAGCCCTGCCCCTGCCAGACCGGCATCAGGTGTGCCGCGTCGCCCGCCAACAACAGCCGGCCACTGCGGAACGCGCCGGCGATTCGCGAGTGATGGGTGTAAACGCGCCGGCGGATCACGTCGACCCGGTCGGGGTACGGCACCATCCGCGCCAGCATCCGCGTCAGAAAGGCCGGATCTTCGGCCTGCTCATCGGTCTCGTCGGCGTGAATCATGAACTCGAACCGGCGAATTCCGTGCGCGATCGAGATCGAGGCGTACGGCCGTTCCGGGTCGGCGCCCACCTCGCTGTTCGGGTGGCCCAACGGGTCGTTGGCGATGTCGACGACCAGCCAGCGGGTCGACGACGTCGTCCCGTCGAAGGACACCCCCATCATCCGGCGGGTCATGCTGCGCCCGCCGTCGCATCCGACGACGTAGCGCGCGCGTACGGTTTCAGTGTCGCCGTCGGTGCCGCATTCGACGCTCACCGCGTCGTCGGTTTGCACGCACGAGGTCATCGGGCGGTTCCACCGCACCTCGACGTGGTCGAATCTGTCCAGGCCGCGCAGCAGTTCGGCGTCGACGAGCGGCTGCACGAAGCCGTTGCGCTTCGGCCAGCCGAAACGCGCGTCGGGCGGGGCCATTTCGGCCAGCACGCGGCGCTTGCCGTCGACGAAACGCAGGATCTGGTTGGGCACGGTGTGCGGCAGGATCCGGTCGACCAGCCCGATCGATTGGAAGGTGCGCAACGCCTCGTCGTCGAGCCCCACCCCGCGGGGATAGTCGATCAGGCTGTCGCGCTCGTCGACGACCAGCGTCCGGACGCCTTGCAGGCCAAGGATGTTGGCCAGGGTCAGGCCGACCGGCCCGGCGCCGACGACCACTACGTCGACGTCGGTTACCGGTGTCTGCTGCCCCGTGGCGCCCATCACCGTCCCAGCAGGAAGTCGAGGTGCAGGCGGTTGAAGGTCTTGGCGTCCTCGTACTGCGGCCAGTGCCCGCAGCCCGGCATCACCTCGAAGCGGGCATTGGGGATCATCGAGGCGATGCGGCGGCCCTCGGTCACGTCGGCGGTCGGGTCGTCGCTCGTCCACAGCACCAGCGTCGGGGCGATGATGGCGCCGTACTCGTCCGGCCCCAACAGGTTGCGCGCGCGAATCTCCGGATCCTGCAACGCCATGATGTCGCGCATGGCCTCCACGAAGCCCGGTTGGCGGTACACGCGTTGGCGGCTGGCGACCAGATCGTCGTAGTCCTTGGACTTGTCGGCCATCAGCCATTTGATCCGCGCCTGCACCGTCTCCCAGGTCGGGTTCTCGGCGGCGGCCATGGACAGCGTGATGATCCGCTGCATCACCACCGGATCGGCCTGGGACCCGCCCGCGGTGTTGAGGACCAGCCGGTCGACCACGTCGGGATGGTCGACCGCGGCGCGCGCGGCCACCCAGCCGCCCAGCGATTCGCCGCTCAGGCAGGCGCGATCGACGCCGATGGTGCGCAGCACGGCCATCAGGTGCTCGACGTAGTGGCGAACCTCCAGCGGGTGTCCCGGCTTGTCGGTGTAGCCGTGGCCGAGCATGTCGATCGACCAGGTCCAGAAGTGCTCGCCGTGCGCCGCCAGGTTGCGAACGTAGGCCTCGGCGTGGCCGCCGGATCCGTGCAACAGCATCAGCACGGGCTTGCCCGGATCGCCGGCGCGCAGGTACCGAGTCCGCACTCCGCCCGCCTCGAGGTAGCCCTGCTCAAACGCAACGCCCTGGAGATCGCTCCATACGCTCTCGAACTCCGCCACGGTTCCTCTCTGGCCTCCAACGGTGGAAATCTGCTTCTCGATTTCGGCGTATCCGATGTGCTAATATCGCACACTGATGTGCGATATATATAGAGCTTCGCTCTCGTGGCCAGGTCTGTCAAGGCCATGACGAGTTCGGGAGCGGGTTCTCAGACGCTGTCCCGGGGGCTTACCGCATTGCAGATGGTGGCCGACGCCCCGGGTGGGCTGACCGTCCAGCAGCTCGCCGACCAGGTCGGCGTGCACCGCACCATCGCCTACCGATTGCTGACAACGCTGACCCAATTCCGGCTGGTGGCCAAGGGAGAAGACGGGCGTTACCGCCCCGGCGCCGGGCTCGCCGTCCTCGGCGCGTCGTTCGACCGCAACGTGCGGCAACTGAGCCTGCCGACGCTGCGCGCCCTGGCCGACGAACTCGGCACCACCGTGTCGTTGCTCATCGCCGAGGGCGACCAGCAGGTGGCGATCGCGGTGATCGTGCCCAGCCATGTCGCCTACCAACTGTCCTTCCACGAGGGCAGCCGGTATCCGCTCGACCGCGGCGCGGCCGGCATCGCGCTGCTCGCGAGCATGCCGCCGCGCCCCGGGGAGCGAGAGCTCGTCGCGCGCACCCGCGAACGCGGCTGGGTGATGACGTACGGGGAGATCGAACCGAACACCTACGGCCTGGCCGTGGCGGTCCGCCGCCAGGCGCCGTCGCCGCCCACCTGCATCAACCTCATCTCGCACCGGGAAGACGTCGTGCTGCGCGGCAGGGATGCGGTGGTCAAGGCCGCAAAGCAGTTGTCGGAGCTACTGAGTTAGCCACGAGCCGAAGGGATTGCAGTCGATGTCTTGGGACCATGAAGTCGACGTCGTCGTGCTGGGCAGCGGCGCCGCCGCGCTCACGGCCGCGCTGACCGCGGCGGTCGCCGGCGCCTCGGTGGAGGTCTTCGAGAAGGCACCGACCGTCGGGGGGACCACCGCCGTGTCGGGCGGCATCGCCTGGATCCCGGCCCACAACCGTTCTCCCGACGGGGAATTGACGGCTGACGACGCCCTGCGCTATCTGCGCGCCCAGTCGCTGGGTTCGATGGACGACGCCCTGGTCGAGACCTTCGTGCGGACCGGTGCGGCGATGCTCGAATTCGTCGAGGCCCACAGCGGCGTGCGCTTCGAGATCGCGACCGGCTTCCCCGACTACCAGCCTGAGCTGCCGGGCGGACGCCCGGCCGGGGGCCGGTCGCAGAGTCCGGTTCCGTTTGACCTCACCGAGTTGGGCGATTGGGCGACGCGCATCACCTCGTTTCCAGCCGACTGGTCCAACGTCGGCTTCGACGCCGAGACCAGAGCCCGCCTGCACGCGGCGATCGACGAACGAACCAGCCACCTGTGCGTGGCCGGCACCGCCCTGATCGCGGGCCTGCTCAAGGGTCTGCTCGACGCCGGCGTGACACCGCGGGTCAATGCCCGCGCCGAAGAGCTCATCGCCGAGGCGGGGGAAATCACCGGGGTACGGGTCGAGTCGGCGGGCACGAGCGTCAGCGTGCGGGCCCGCCGCGGCGTCATCCTCGGCACCGGCGGCTTCGAATGGAATCCCGCTCTGACGCAAGCTTTTCTGCGCGGTCCGATGCACGGCGCGGTGTCCCCGCCGTACAACACCGGCGACGGGCTGCGCATGGCGATGGCGCGCGGCGCGGACCTCGCCAACATGGGCGAAGCGTGGTGGGTGCCGATCGTGCAGATCCCCGGTGACACCATCGAGGGCAAGCCGCGCAGCCGCAGCGTCCGCCTGGAACGGACGCGCCCGCGGAGCATCATCGTCAACGCCGCCGGGAGGCGCTTCGTCAACGAGGCGTGCGATTACAATTCGATGGCCGGCGCGTTCCAGTACCTCGATCCCCGCGGCGGCTACGTCAACGACCGCGCCTGGATGGTCTTCGATTCAGTTCACTTGCAACGCTACGGGTTTCTGGGTGTCCAACCCGGAGACCCCGCACCCGAGTGGTTCTGCGAATCGGCGGACCTGACCGAGTTGGCCGCCAAGACCGGGATCGACGCCGACGGCCTCACCCGCACCGTCCAGCAGTGGAACCGCCAGGTGGCTGCCGGCGCCGACCCCGACTTCGGGCGCGGCTCCAGCGCCTACGACGGTTACTGGGGCGACGACACCGCCACCACCCTGGCCGGGAAGACCCTCGGTCCGATCGACACCGCCCCCTTCTACGCGGTGCCCGTATCCATCGGTTCCATGGGCACCAAGGGCGGACCGCGCACCGACCCCGACGGGCGCGTCCTGCACGTCAGCGGGGAGCCGATACCGGGCCTGTTCGCCGCCGGCAACGCAATGGCCGGTGTGACCGGCCGGGCCTACGGCGGCGCCGGTGGAACGATCGGTCCGGCAATGGTTTTCGGCTATCGCGCGGGCCATGCCGCCGCCACTGGGAAGTCCGTCGATCTAGACTAGTTCCATGACGTCGCTCGTGTGGGACCAGCACACCTGCCTGCCGCTGCAGGCGGACACCGACGTCGACCCCCTGACCCGCTACCGGCGCCCCGCGGGCGCCTTGGTGTCCGTCAACGCGGGTTATTCGCCCCACGCGTTCGACGACGCGAGCGCCCTGCTGCGGCATTATCGTTCGGCCGTCGATGCCCACCCGCAGCTCGAGTTGGCCGACACCCTCAACGATGTCGACGCGATCACCCGCGGCGGCCGGATCGCCGTGGTGTTCGACCTCGAGGACTCCGCTCCCCTCGACGGCGATCTCGACAACCTGGCCGCCCTCGCCCGGCTCGGCGTGCGCACCCTGCTGCCCACCTATAACCACGCCAACTCCGCCGGCAGCGGTTGCCTGGACGCCACCGACGGCGGCCTCACCCCATGGGGCCGTTCACTCGTCCGCGAAATGAACCGGGTGGGCGTCGTCCCCGACGGTTCGCACTGCAGCGCCCGGACCGGGCTCGACATGTGCGAAATCTCCGACGGTCCAGTCATTTACAGCCACTCCTGCATGCGGACGGTGTGGAATCACCCGCGCAACGTCACCGACGACCAGGCCCGCGCCTGCGCCGCCACCGGCGGCGTCATCGGGATCACCGGCGTCGGCATCTTCCTGGGACCCAACACGCCGACCCTGGACGCGATGGCGCGCCACCTGGAGTACGCCGTCGAGCTCGTCGGCATCGACCACGTCGGTGTCAGCACCGACTTCTCGTTTGATTTCGCGGATTTCCACGACGAAGTCGCCCGCAACCCGCACCTGTTCGACGACAGCTACACCCGCTGGGGACCGATCCAGTGGATGCCACCCGAGACCTTCTTGGAGCTCGAGCAGCACCTGCGCGGCCGCGGGTGGCGCGACTCCGACGTCGCCGCCGTGCTCGGCGGGAACTTCTATCGGGTTGCGCAACGCGTCTGGCGCGCGTAGTCCGTAATCCCTTGGTTCACTTTGGTTTCAGTGGCCCCAAGGCGGGCGTTTTTGTCGGTGGGTGTTCGTAGGTTGGGGGCATGGGTGCAAGCAGTCGTGAGGAGATCGTCGAAGTCTTCGACGCGCTCGATCACACTGTGGACCGCTTGTGCGCGTTGTCGTTTGACGTGTTCACCACCCCGGAACGGTTACGCGCCCTGGAGCGCCTGGAAAAGGTGGCGCGCCGGCTGCGCGCACCCCAGCACGCGTTGATCAACCAACTCGAGGCCCAAGCCAGCAAGGCCGAGTTGGGCGGCACGCTGCGCTCGGCGCTGGCCGACCGGTTACGCATCACCAAAACCGAGGCCGGCCGGCGCATCGAGGAGGCCCAGGACCTCGGTGAGCGCCGCGCGCTGACCGGTGAGCCGCTGGCCCCCACACTGGCCGCGACCGCCGCCGGCCAACGCCAGGGGTTGATCGGCGACGGACATATCAAGATCATCCGCAGCTTCTTCACCCACCTACCCCCCGAGGTGGACGTGTTCACCCGCGCGCACGCCGACACCGACCTGGCCGCCAAAGCCCGCGACTATCGCCCCGACGAGTTAGCCCAATACGCCCAACGCCTCATTGGCGTGCTGCACCCCGACGGGGACTTCAGCGACGCCGAACGCGCCCGCCAGCGCGGCATCACCCTCGGCGCGCAGCAATGCGACGGCATGTCACCCATCAGCGGGCTGATCACCCCGGAGCTGCGGGCCGCCGTCGAAGCCCTGCTGGCCAAACTCGCCGCCCCCGGAGCCTGCAACCCCGACGACGACATCCCGGTGGTCGATGCCATCCCCGACGAGGATGCGGCACGGCGCGATCAGCGCTCTGGACCGCAGCGCAACCACGACGCTTTCCTGGCCGCGCTGCGCGCCCTGTTCGCCTCCGGGAAACTCGGCCGACACAACGGGCTACCGGTGTCGATCATCGTGACCACCACGCTCCAAGATCTAGAGGCGGCCGCGGGCAAAGCGCTCACCGCCGGCGGCACCCTGGTCCCGATGTCCGATGTGATCCGCTGGGCCGGCCACGCGCATCACTACCTCGCGATCTTCCACAACGCCAAATCACTGGCCCTCTACAGCACCAAACGGATCGCCTCACCCGCCCAGCGCATCATGCTCTACGGCCGCGACCGCGGCTGCACCAAACCCGGCTGCGACGCCCCCGCCTACCACAGCCAGGTCCACCACATCAAAGGCTGGACCACCAC
>NZ_LQPM01000021.1 GCF_002101815.1 Mycobacterium paraense
GGGCCTCTTCGGCGTCGGCGGGGCCGGCGGGGCGGGCGGCAACGCCCCCGCCGGCAACGGCGGAGCGGGTGGCGCCGGCGGCGCGGGCGGCCTGCTGTTCGGCACCGGCGGCCCCGGCGGGGCCGGCGGGTTCGCCCTCGCCACCGGCAATGGCGGCGTGGGCGGGGCCGGCGGGGCCGCCGGCCTGCTAGGTTCCGGCGGCCTCGGCGGCGTTGGCGGGGTTGGCCAATTCGGCGGTGCCGGCGGGGCCGGCGGTCGCAGCGGGTTGTTTGACCCCTTCGCAGCGGGTGGCGCGGGCGGCACGGGCGGGACGGGGAACGGCAGCGGCTTCCACGGTGGGGTCGGCGGCGCCGGAGGCGCCGGTGGCCTCTTCAGCGCCGGCGGCGCCGGCGGCGCCGGCGGACTGGGCAACAACGCCGCTGACGGCGGGACCGGCGGAATCGGCGGCGCCGGCGGCTTTCTCTCTGGCGTCGGCGGTAGCGGCGGCACCGGCGGGTTCGGCTCCAGCATCGGCGCCAACGGTGGGTCCGGCGGCGCGGGCGGCGCCGGCGGGCTGTTCGGTGCGGGCGGCTCCGGCGGCGCCGGCGCCGAAAGCCTGAAGGGACTTGCCGGCACCGGCGGCGCGGGCGGTGCCGCCGGGTGGTTCGGCTTCGGCGGCTCCGGCGGCACCGGCGGAAACGGGTTCGACACCAACTCGATCGGCGGGGCCGGAGGCGTCGGCGGCAAGGGCGGGCTGCTCGTCGGCTCCGGCGGTGCCGGCGGCGGTGGTGGCGGCGGCGCGACCGCTGGAGCCGGCGGGGCCGGCGGCAACGCGGGGCTGCTCGACGGCGACGGCGGCACGGGCGGCGTCGGCGGATTCAGTTTCGGCGGTAACGGCGGGGGCGGCGGAGCTGGCGGTACGGCGGGCCTGTTCGGCAACGGCGGCGGTGGCGGCGCGGGCGGCACCAGCCTGGTTCCGACCGGCACCGGTGGGACTGGAGGGGCCGGCGGCAACGCCGTGCTGCTCGGCGATGGCGGCAACGGCGGCAACGGCGGAGTCGGCGGGGCGACCGGTCTGGGCGGCGCCGGCGGTGCCGGCGGCACGGGCGGGGTGCTTGGCCTGGGCGGCGCGAACGGGATCTCGGGGCCGTAAGGCCGAACTCAGTACAGCGCGTTGGCGAGGTTGCGCCGACCGGCGACGACCTCGGGGTCGGCCGGATCGAACAGCTCGAACAGCTCGATCAGCCGGGTGCGCACCCGGGTGCGCTCGTCGCCGGATGTGCTGCGCACCAACGCGATCAGGCGATCGAACGCCGTGCTCACGTCCTGGTTGAGGATCTGCACGTCGGCGGCGGCGAACGCGGCATCGATGTCGCCCGGCGCGGCATCGGCAACCGCGACGGCGTCCGGGCGTTGCGTCGTTGCGCGCGTGAGGAAGTCGATCTGCCGGATCGCACCCTTGGCTTCGGCGCTGGCCGGGTTGGCGTCCAGGATCGCCTGATACGACGCCTTGGCGGCGGTGAAATCGCCGGCCTCGAGTTGCTGGCGCGCCTGGGCCAGTTGCGGATCCACTTCCGCTTCGCCGGAACCGCTTGGCCCCCTGAGCTTTCCGGCCGTCGCGGACAGCAGTGAGTCCACCCATCGGCGCAACTGGTCGGGCGGCTGAACGCCCTGGAAGCTGGACAGCGGCTGGCCGGCGGCCAACGCCACGACGGTCGGCACCGCGTCGACGCCGAATATCTGGGCCACCCTCGGCGTCACGTCGACGTTGACCGTCGCCAGCGCCCAGGTGCCGTTGTCCTGGACGGCCATGTCGGACAGCGTCTCGAGGAGCTGGATGCAGGCGTCGCTGCGCGGCGACCACAACAACACCACGACCGGGACCTCATCGGACCGGACGATCACTTGCTCTTCGAAATTGGCCTCGTTGACCTCCGTGCCACCCGGCGTTGCGGGCGCCGAAGCGCCCGCAGGGCCGGCGGCGGAAGCGGTCTGCTGGGCCCGCTGTTTGAGCCCGGAGAGGTCGACCGCACCTGCCAGTGCGGGCCCGATCGAGGGTCGCGGACGCGTCACGCCGTCAAGTTTGTCACGCCGCGCCGGTCGGGGGTCCACCCGGGTGCAGCCCGCAAACGCCTCATATGACGCAAATCACACCCGATTCGGGGCCCCTGACCACAGCAAAGTTACCGGCCAGTTCGGATCCGGTCAGCCCGCCCGCAAAATCAGCGCGTCGCCCTGACCGCCCGCCCCGCAGAGGGCCGCGACGCCGTAGCCGGAGCCCCGCCGCGCCAACTCCAGGGCCACGTGCAAGGTGATCCTGGCGCCCGACATGCCGATCGGATGACCGACCGCGATCGCGCCGCCGTTGACGTTCACGATCTCGGGATCGACGCCGAGTTCGCGGGTCGAGGCCAGGGCCACCGCGGCAAACGCCTCGTTGATCTCGACGACGTCGAGCTGGTCGACGGAGATCCCCTCCCGGCCGAGCGCCTTCTTGATCGCGTTGGCCGGCTGCGACTGCAGCGTCGAATCCGGCCCGGCCACCACGCCGTGCGCGCCGATCTCGGCGAGCCAGGAAAGCCCGAGCTCCTGCGCCTTCGCCTTGTTCATCACGACGACCGCGGCGGCGCCGTCGGAAATCTGCGACGCCGAGCCGGCGGTGATGGTGCCGTCGCGGCGAAACGCCGGTTTGAGGCCGGCCAGGGACTCCGCGGTGGTGTTGGCGCGGATCCCCTCGTCCTCGGTGAACTGCAACGGATCGCCCTTGCGCTGCGGGATATTGACCGGCACCACCTCGTCGGTGAAGACGCCGTCCTTCCACGCCGCGGCGGCCTTCTGGTGGGACCGCGCAGCGAACTCGTCCTGCTCGGCCCGGGTGAACTTGTCGACGTCGTTGCGCTGCTCGGTGAGCGCGCCCATCGGCTGGTCGGTGAACACGTCGTGCAGCCCGTCGTAGGCCATGTGGTCCAGCACCGTGACGTCGCCGTACTTGTAGCCCGCCCGACTGTCCATCAGCAGGTGGGGCGCCTTCGTCATCGACTCCTGGCCGCCGGCCACCACCACGTCGAACTCCCCGGCGCGAATGAGCTGGTCAGCCAGCGCGATGGAGTCGATGCCGGACAGGCACATCTTGTTGATCGTCAGCGCCGGAACGTCCCAGCCGATGCCCGCCGCGACCGCCGCCTGGCGCGCCGGCATCTGGCCCGCCCCGGCCGTCAGCACCTGGCCCATGATCACGTACTCGACCGCCGACGCGGGTAGCTTCGCCTTCTCGAGCGCCCCGGCGATCGCGATTGCGCCCAGGTCGCTCGCCGAGAAGTCCTTCAGCGAACCCATCAGTTTCCCGATGGGCGTCCGCGCCCCAGCAACAATCACCGACGTCGTCATGAGAACCTCCTGGGCGTGCGCAAACGGCTGATTCCGCTACCTGGAGAGGCGGAATCTTTGCTGCCACGTTACCGTGGTGTGATGACGACCGATCAAGTTGACGCCCGTCACCTCCTGGCCACCTCCTTGGTGACCGGCCTCGATCACGTCGGCATTGCGGTCGCCGACCTGGACGCCGCAATCACCTGGTACCACGACCACCTCGGCATGATCCTGGTGCACGAGGAAGTCAACGACGACCAGGGCATTCGCGAGGCGATGCTGGCCGTCCCCGGCACCAGCGCGCAGCTGCAGCTGATGGCCCCGCTGGACGACTCGTCGACGATCGCGAAGTTCATGGAAAAGCGCGGACCTGGCATCCAACAGATGGCCGTTCGGGTCAGCGATCTGGACACCATCTGCGAGCAGCTGCGTGAGCAGGGCGTGCGACTCGTCTACGAGGCGCCCCGGCGCGGCACAGCAAACTCGCGGATCAACTTCATCCATCCCAAGGACGCCGGCGGAGTCCTCATCGAGTTGGTCGAGCCGGCCTCCTAGCGGGCGGCGCCTAAGACCACTTCCTGGTCGGGCCGCGAGTCGCGCGGTTGGCCCAGCACGGCGTGTGCCAATGCCGCCGGTCATCGGGCCCCTGTGGCCCCTCGATGGGCCACACCACCAGATGTGCAGTGCCGGTAGCGATTTCGTGATCGCAACCGGGGCAACGATAGGTCTTGACCGCGCGGGCCGCCGCTACGGGGCGCACCTCGTATTCGTAGCCGTCGGGCCCGGTCTCGACCCGGTGCGGAACCGGCGGGAGCGACACCGGGCGCTGCCGACGGGGCGGTGGGCGGCGCCGAGGCATGCCCGCCAGTCTAGTTGGGCACGTCAGAACAGCCGGTACTCGTCGCTGTCCATGCCGCGCATCTTGTCGTAATCCAATGTGACGCAACGAATCCCACGGTCGGTGGCCAGCGTGCGCGCCTGCGGTTTGATCTGCTGGGCGGCAAAGATTCCCTTGACCGGCGCCAGCACGCTGTCGCGGTTGAGCAACTCGAGGTAGCGGGTGAGCTGCTCCACGCCGTCGATCTCGCCGCGGCGCTTGATCTCGACCGCCACCGAGCCGCCGTTCTCGTCGCGGCAGAGCAGATCCACGGGTCCGATCGCGGTCATGTACTCGCGGCGGACCAACGTGTATCCCTCGCCCAGCAGCTGGACGTGCTCGGCGAGCAACGCCTGAAGGTGGGCCTCGACGCCGTCCTTCACCAAGCCGGGGTCGACGCCCAGGTCGTGGCTGGAGTCGTGCTCGATCTCCTCGACGGTGATGCGCAGCTGCTCGCCCGCCTTGTTCTCCACCACCCACAGCGCCGCCTCGCCGCCGGCCTCCTCGGTGAGCCAGCACGGCGGGCTCATCCAGTTCAGCGGCTTGTAGGCGCGGTCGTCGGCGTGCACGCTGACCGACCCGTCGGCCTTGAACAGCAGCAGCCGCCGCGCCGACGGCAGGTGGGCGGTGAGCCGGCCGACGTAGTCGACGGTGCATTGGGCGATAACGAGGCGCACCCGACTCACCTTAGAGCGAGCCCCACAAATTAGGCTTGCGCCACGATGCTGGCCAAAAAGAGCGTGGCACAACGTATCGGCCGGGTGCTCGAGCGGATTACCCGGCAGAGCGGCCGTCTGCCCGAAACGCCCGCGTACGGGTCCCTGCTCCTCGGGCGGGTGTCGGAAAGCCAACGACGTCGCCGCATCCGCATCCAGGTCATCATGACCGTGCTGGTTCTCGGGGCGAACCTCATCGGTATCGCCGCGGTGATGCTGATCGTCGCGGTTGCGGTTCCCGAACCGAGCGTGTTCGAGGACGCACCGGCCTGGCTCACGTTCGGGGTCGTGCCGGCCTACATCGCGCTGGCCTTGGCGGTGGGCACCTATTGGATCACGCGCCGGACGGTCATCGCGTTGCGCTGGGCGATCGACGAGCGCACCCCGACCAGAGAGGACGAGCGCAACACCTTTCTGGCCCCGTGGCGGATCGCCGCGTTCGACCTCATCCTCTGGGCCATCGGGACGGTCGTGCTGACGACCCTCTACGGCCTGATCAACACCATGTTCATCCCGCGGTTCTTCGTCGCGGTGGGTTTCGGTGGGGTCCTGGTGGCCACCGGCAGCTATCTGCTCGCCGAGTTCGCGCTGCGACCGGTGGCCGCTCAGGCACTCGAGGCGGGGCCCCCGCCACGGCGGTTGTCGTCGGGCATCATGGGCCGGACGATGGTGGTCTGGTTCCTCGGTTCGGGCGTGCCCGTCATCGGCATCGCCCTGCTGGCCGTGTTCGAGATCTTGCTGCGGAATCTGACCCAAACCCAGTTCGCCGTCGGCGTGCTCATCGTGTGCTTCGCCACCCTGATCTTCGGTTGCGCCTTGATGTGGATCCTGGCCTGGCTGACCGCGACACCGGTGCGGGTGGTGCGCGCGGCGCTGCGCCGCGTCGAGCAGGGCAATCTGCGCGGCGACCTGGTGGTGTTCGACGGCACCGAGCTCGGCGAGTTGCAGCGCGGGTTCAACGCGATGGTCGACGGCCTGCGCGAGCGGGAGCGCGTGCGCGACCTGTTCGGCCGGCACGTCGGCCGCGAGGTCGCGCTGGCCGCCGAGCGCGAGCGACCGAAACTCGGCGGCGAGGAACGACACGTCGCCGTCGTCTTCATCGACATCGTGGGCTCCACCCAATTGGTGACCACCCAACCCCCGACCCAAGTCGTCGAGGTGCTCAACCGGTTCTTCGCGATCGTCGTCGAGGAGGTGGACCGCCACTGCGGCCTGGTCAACAAGTTCGAGGGCGACGCGTCGCTGGCCATCTTCGGGGCTCCGAACCACCTGGACTCGCCCGAAGACGAAGCGCTGGCCGCGGCGCGCCGCATCGCCGAACGGCTGGCCGACGAGATGTGCGAGCTGGACGCCGGCATCGGCGTGGCGGCCGGTCAGGTCGTCGCCGGCAACGTGGGCGCCAAGGAGCGGTTCGAGTACACCGTCATCGGCGAGCCGGTCAACGAGGCCGCTCGGCTGTGCGAGCTGGCGAAGTCGCGGCCGGGCAAATTGCTCGCGACCGCCGACGCGCTGGAAGGTGCCGGCGAAGAGGAATGTGCCCGTTGGTCTTTGGGCGACACCGTGACCCTGCGCGGGCACGAGCGCCCCACCCGGCTGGCCTACCCGGTCGAGGCCGCCCGGCCCGACCGCTAATTCGCGCTGACAACGCTCGTGGTCAACGCGGTGAGCGTTGTCGATAGAAATCCCTTATCGGACAATAGAAGACGTGCCTTGACCGCGCGGTTGCACCCCACAAATAGTGGCGACGGGACGGAGCCCCGCCCGGCGACATGAGAAGGGTGCATCGTGACAAGCGTTGGCTTGCTGGACCGTTCGAGAATCGTTGCCAGACCCGGGTGGAACCGCTGGCTGGTCCCGCCGGCCGCGCTGTCCATCCACCTGGCCATCGGGTCGGCCTACGCCTGGAGCGTCTTCAAGATCCCGCTGGAGAAGTCGCTGCACGTCTCCGGGACCGCGAGCGCGATGCCCTTCACGGTCGCCATTGTGGCGCTGGGCCTTTCGGCCGCCGCGTTCGGAACGCGGGTCGACCACTACGGGCCACGCTGGGCCATGGTCGTTGCCACCGTGTGCTTCTGCAGCGGGCTGCTGATCGCGGGATTCGGGGTCTCCGTCCACCAATACTGGCTCGTCGTGGTGGGCTACGGGGTCGTCGGAGGGGTCGGCCTCGGTATCGGCTACATCTCGCCGGTGTCCACGTTGATCAAGTGGTTTCCCGACCGCCCCGGCATGGCGACCGGCCTGGCGATCATGGGCTTCGGCGGCGGCGCCCTGATCGCGTCGCCGTGGACCAACAGCCTGCTCGACGCGTTCGGCCGCACCAGCACCGCCGGCGTCGCGCGGACCTTCCTGGTGATGGGCTGCACCTACGCGCTGTTCATGTCGATGGGGTGCCTGCTGATCCGGGTGCCGGCGCCGGGCTGGGCGCCGGCGGGCTGGAAACCCAAGCCGCACAAGGCCGGAGCGCTGGTCAGCGCCGCCGGCGTGTCGGCGGCCAACGCGGTCAAGACGCCCCAGTTCTGGCTGTTGTGGGTGGTGCTCTGCTTCAACGTCACCGCCGGGATCGGCATCCTGGAAAAGGCGTCACCGATCTATCAGGATTTCTTCCCGCGGGCGCCCCGTGCGGCCGTGCTGGCTTCGGCCGCCGCAGGGTTCGTCGCCCTGCTGTCGCTGGCCAACATGCTCGGCCGGATCGGGTGGTCGTCGCTGTCGGATGCGCTGGGCCGCAAGAACATGTACCGGCTCTACCTCGGCGGCGGCGCACTGCTCTACCTCACGCTGGTGTTGACGACGAACACCAACAAGGTCGCCTTCCTGCTGTGCACCGTGCTGATCCTGTCGTTCTACGGCGCGGGCTTCTCGACGGTTCCGGCGTATCTGCGAGACCTGTTCGGCACCTACGAGGTTGGCGCCATCCACGGCAGGCTGCTGACGGCCTGGTCGGTCGCGGGTGTGCTGGGCCCGCTGATCGTCAACGCCATCGCCGATTCCCAGAAGACGGCCGGGAAGCACGGCCCGGACCTCTACCTCGTGTCGTTCGAGGTGATGATCGCGCTGTTGGCCATCGGACTGATCTGCAACGAGCTGATCAGGCCGGTGGCCGCCAAGTTCCATGAGCCCGACGGCGCCGCGGTGGCGCCCGAGGCAATTCCCCACCGGCAACCGGAGAGGCAACCGTGACGAACCCGACGGCGGCGGTCCGCCCCGCTCCCATCGCACTGGCGTGGCTGTGGGTGGCCCTGCCCTTCGCTTATGGGGTCTGGCAACTCTTTTCGAAGATCACCCAGTTGTTCGGCGCCTGAACGATCGCGGGCCGTTCCCGCACCAACAGCGCCGCCAATAACGACGCCGCGAACAGCAGCGCGCCCACGAACCACGCCGTCGCCGGCCAGCCGCCGGCGGCGTAGACGACGCCGCCGAATGCGCCGGCGACCGAACCGCCCAGGTAGTAGCTGAACAGATACAGCGCGGACGCCTCGGCCCGATCCCGCTGCGCGACGGCGCCCACCCAACCGCTGGCCACCGTGTGCGCGGCGAAGAACCCGCCGGTGAACACCGCAACCCCGAGGACGATCGTGGCCAGCGAGTGCGGCACGGTCAACAGCAGGCCGGCCACCGTGATGGGCAAGGCGCCGCCGAGCACGAGCGCGCGTCCCCTGCGGTCGGCCAGCCGCCCTGCCACGACGGACGTCCACGTGCCCACCAGATACAGCACGAACAACAGCCCGACGATCGAGGGAGCCAATCCGAAGGGCTGGGCCGTCAGTCGGTACCCCAGGTAGTTGTACACCGTGACGAATCCGCCCATGAGCGTGAAACCCAACGCAAAGAGCTTCAGCAGCACGGGGTTTCGCAGATGAGTCGCCAGGTTGCGCGCCGTGGCCCGCACGTTCGCCGCCTTCGGCGTGAAGAACTGCGACCGGGGCACCACGACGGCGAAGACCACGGTGCCGGCCAGCGTCGTCAATGACGACACCAACAGCGCCACGTGCCAGTTGCTGACGTCGACGACCAGGGCGGGGACGATCCGGCCGGCCAGCCCACCCACGGTGGTACCGGCGATGTACCGCCCCATCGCCGAGCCCAGCGACGAGGCGTGGATCTCCTCGGCGAGAAAAGCCATCGCGACGGCGGGGATCCCGGCGAGCGCGACGCCTTGCAGCGCCCGCCCCGCGAGCAGAACGCCGAGCGACGGGCTGAAGGGCAGCAACAACCCGACGACACTGGCGGCCACCCCGGACGTCAGCATCACCGTCACGCGCCCGTAGCGCTCGGAAAGCACGCTCGCGGGAACGACGGACAGCGCCAGCATGCCGGTGGTCAGCGAGACCGCGAGCGCCGCGGTGGCCGGGGAGATCCGGTAATACGCCGAGAAGGCCGGCAACAACGCCTGCGTGCAGTACATCGCGGCGAAGCTGGCCAGGCCGGCGCCGTACAGCGCCGCGGTCACTCGCCGATACCCGCGGCTTCCGGCTTGATGTGCAGTTGGCATAACAACGATGCTCGGCGCCGGCCGATAGGAAAGGAAATGAATTGTTTAATCGCTTATGATTCATTATCAGAATAAGCGGAGGTGGCGGGCGTGCCCGATGGCGACTACGAGTGGTTCGTCACACTGGCGGAGCTGGAACACGTCACGGCGGCGGCCGGCCAGTTGCACATCGCGCAGCCGACGCTCACCCGAATGCTGGCGCGCCTGGAACGGCAGCTGGGGGTGGCGCTGTTCGATCGCCGCGGCAAGCGGCTCGCGCTGAACACCTACGGCCGCATCTTTTACGAGCACGCGCGCCGGGCCCAGTCCGAACTCGATTCGGCGCGGCGGGCGATCGACGATCTGGCCAACCCGGCCGTCGGCGAGATCCGACTCGGCTTCCTCGGTTCGTTCGGGTCAACGGTGGTGCCGCGCTTGATCGCCGGGTTCGCCGAAGCCTCACCGCGAGTGACGTTCACGCTGGAGGAGGGCGCCGCCGAATCGATCGGCGATCTCGTGCAGTCCGGGTCGATCGACATGGGCGTGGTGTCGCCGCGGCCGCAGGCGCCAAACCTGGCCTGGCGCGGCCTGTTTCGCCAGCGGCTCGGCGTCGCGTTCCCGTGCGACCACGCGCTTGCCGGCGCGGCGGCGGTGTCCATGACGGACCTGGCCGACGAGCCGTTCGTGGCCATGCGGCCCGGCTTCGGCATGCGACGGCTGCTCGACGAGCTTTGCGCGGCGGCGCAAATCCAGCCGCGGATCGTCCTCGAGTCGGCGAACCTCACGTCGACCGTGGGCCTGGTGGCCGCGGGGCTGGGCATCAGCCTGATGCCCATCGACGGCAGCGATCACGCGCCCGGGGTCAGCGTGCTGCCATTGGCCGACGCCGACGCCTACCGCGATGTCGGGATGATCTGGAATTCCGGGCGACCGCTGTCCCGCCCGGCCCGCGACTTCATCGCGTCCGCCGCGGCCCTGCACCACCAGGGACCGTAGCGCAGTGGACTGCAATGTCGGTTTTCCGCCAGTTTTGTCGGGGGGCGGGTGTAACTGTGGAACCGTGCACGACGATTTCGAACGCTGCTACCGGGCCGTCCAGTCCAAGGACGCCCGGTTCGACGGCTGGTTCGTCACCGCGGTGCTGACGACTCGGATCTATTGCCGGCCCAGCTGCCCCGTGCGGCCGCCGTTCGCGCGCAACGTCCGGTTCTACCCGACGGCGGCGGCCGCCCAGCGGGCCGGGTTCCGGGCGTGCAAGCGGTGCCGCCCCGACGCCTCACCCGGATCCCCCGAATGGAACGTGCGCGGCGACGTCGTCGCGCGGGCGATGCGGCTGATCGGCGACGGCACCGTGGACCGGGAGGGCGTCGGCGGACTCGCGGCTCATCTCGGCTACACCACCCGGCAGCTGGAGCGGCTCCTGCAGGCCGAGGTGGGCGCCGGCCCGCTCGCGCTGGCCCGGGCGCAGCGCGCCCAGACCGCGCGGCTGCTCATCGAGACCACGGAGCTGCCGTTCGGCGACGTCGCGTTCGCCGCCGGGTTCTCCAGCATCCGCCAGTTCAACGACACCGTGCGCTCGGTGTTCGAGACCACGCCGTCGGCATTGCGCCGGCGGGCGGCCGCCCGGATGGGGGTCGAGGCCAATCCCCCTGGCGCGCTGTGCCTTCGGCTGCCGGTGCGCACGCCGTTCGCCTACGAGGGCGTGTTCGGCCACCTGGCGGCCGGCGTCGTGCCCGGCTGCGAGGAGGTGCGCGACGGCGCCTACCGGCGCACCCTGCGGCTTCCCCACGGCGGCGCGGTCGTGACGCTGGCACCGGCCGTCGACCACGTCCGCTGCCGGCTGGCGCTCGACGACTTCCGCGACCTCACCACCGCGATCGCCCGCTGCCGGCGGCTGCTGGACCTCGACGCCGACCCCGAAGCCGTGGTCGACGCGTTGGCCGGCGACCCCGAGCTGGCCGCGGTGGTGGAAAAGGCGCCGGGGCAACGCATCCCGCGCACCGTCGACGAGGCCGAGCTGGCCGTGCGCGCGGTGCTGGGCCAGCAGGTCTCGACCAAGGCCGCCAGGACCCACGCGGGCCGGCTGGTCGCGGCCTACGGCGCACCGGTGCGCGACCCCGAGGACGCGTTGACGCATGCGTTCCCGTCGGTCGAACAGCTCGCCGACATCGACCCCGTCCACCTGGCGGTCCCCGAGGCACGACGACGCACGCTCCACGCGCTGATCGCCGGCCTCGCCGACGGCAGCGTCGTCCTGGACGCCGGAAGCGACTGGGAGGCCGCCCGCGCACAATTGCTGGCGCTGCCCGGCGTCGGCCCCTGGACCGCGGAGGTGATCGCGATGCGCGCCCTGGGCGACCCGGACGCCTTTCCTGCCAGCGACCTCGGGCTCCGGCTGGCCGCAAAGCAACTCGGGCTCCCCGCGGATCAGCGCAAACTCGTCGAACGCAGCGCCCGCTGGCGGCCCTGGCGCTCGTATGCCACCCAGCATCTGTGGGCGACCCTCGACCATCCGGTAAACCATTGGCCGCCAAAGCCTCCCAAGGAGGGCGCATGATCAGCTACCGCACCATCGAGAGCCCGATCGGGCTGCTGACCCTGGCCGGGCGCGACGGGGTCTTGACGAACCTGCGGATGGTCGACCAGACCTACGAACCGAACCGCGCCGGCTGGTCGCCCGAGCCGCGGGCGTTCGGTGCGGCCGTCGAGCAACTCGGCGCCTATTTCGCCGGCGAGCTCACCGCGTTCGACATCGAGCTCGAGCTGCGGGGCACGGAATTCCAGCGGCGCGTGTGGCAGGCGCTGCTGACGATCCCGTATGGCGAGACGCGGTCGTACGGGGAGATCGCCGCGCAGATCGGCACCCCCGGCTCGGCGCGCGCCGTCGGCTGGGCCAACGGCCACAATCCCATCGCGATCGTCGTTCCGTGCCACCGGGTGATCGGCGCCAGCGGCAGCCTCACCGGCTACGGCGGCGGGCTGGATCGAAAGCGAACGCTGCTCGACTTGGAGAAAAATCGCATGCCGGCCGAGCTGACATTGTTCACTAAACGGCCGAACGCCGACTTGTTGTGATGCTTTCCCGATAATCGCCGCAACAACTCGACATTCGCCGGCAAGAAAATGCAAAAACACCCCCGTTGCCGGGGGTGTTTTTGTATATGTTCGGCGGTGTCCTACTTTTCCACCCGAAGAGGGCAGTATCATCGGCGCTGACAGGCTTAGCTTCCGGGTTCGGGATGGGACCGGGCGTTTCCCTGTCGCTGTGGCCGCCGTAACTCTATTTATTTTTCATTCAAGTGTTCTGGTGGGGGGTGTGGTGCGCCACGACATTGCTGTCAGGCGCTGGATTGTGGTTGCGATTTGTGTTGGTAAGTTTTCGGCCGGTTAGTGCCAGTTCCCTGCACTCATTACTGAGCTTCTAGGTCTGGCCTATCGAACCCATGTTCTGTGGGGGGCCTTATCCCTCTAAAAGGGTGAGAAACCTGATCTTGGAGAAGGTTTCCCGCTTAGATGCTTTCAGCGGTTATCCTGTCCGAACGTGGCTATCCAGCGGTGCCCCTGGTGGGACAACTGGTGTACCAGAGGTTCGTCCGTCCCGGTCCTCTCGTACTAGGGACAGGTTTCCTCAAGTTTCTGACGCGCGCGGCGGATAGAGACCGAACTGTCTCACGACGTTCTAAACCCAGCTCGCGTGCCGCTTTAATGGGCGAACAGCCCAACCCTTGGGACCTGCTCCAGCCCCAGGATGCGACGAGCCGACATCGAGGTGCCAAACCATCCCGTCGATATGGACTCTTGGGGAAGATCAGCCTGTTATCCCCGGGGTACCTTTTATCCGTTGAGCGACACCCCTTCCACTCGGGGGTGCCGGATCACTAATCCCGACTTTCGTCCCTGCTTGACGTGTAGGTCTCGCAGTCAAGCTCCCTTGTGCATTTACACTCAACACCTGATTGCCGTCCAGGTTGAGGGAACCTTTGGGCGCCTCCGTTACATTTTAGGAGGCAACCGCCCCAGTTAAACTACCCGCCAGGCACTGTCCGTGAACCGGATATACGGTTCGACGTTAGGTGTCCAATACGATCAGAGTGGTATTTCAACAACGACTCCGCCCCAACTGGCGTTGGGGTTTCACAGTCTCCCACCTATCCTACACAAACCGTACCGAACACCAATACCAAGTTGTAGTGAAGGTCCCGGGGTCTTTTCGTCCTGCCGCGCGTAACGAGCATCTTTACTCGTAGTGCAATTTCGCCGAGTCTATGGTTGAGACAGTCGAGAAGTCGTTACGCCATTCGTGCAGGTCGGAACTTACCCGACAAGGAATTTCGCTACCTTAGGATGGTTATAGTTACCACCGCCGTTTACTGGGGCTTAAATTCTCCGCTTCACCTTGCGGTTAACGGGTCCTCTTAACCTTCCAGCACCGGGCAGGCGTCAGTCCGTATACATCGTCTTGCGACTTCGCACGGACCTGTGTTTTTAGTAAACAGTCGCTTCTCGCTGGTTTCTGCGACCGGATCCCGCTCCCAGCGCAAGGCTGTTCACGGTATTCCGGCCCCCCTTCTCCCGAAGTTACGGGGGTATTTTGCCGAGTTCCTTAACCATAGTTATCTCGTACGCCTCGGTATGCTCTACCTGACCACCTGTGTCGGTTTGGGGTACGGGCCGTGTGTGTGCTCGCTAGAGGCTTTTCTTGGCAGCAGAGGATCACCGAATTCACCTCAACCGGCTATGCATCACCTCTCAGGAATGTGAGCGACGGATTTGCCTATCGCTCTCCCTACAGGTTTGCCCCAGTATTACCACTGACTGGTACGGCTACCTTCCTGCGTCACCCCATCGCTTGACTACTACCAACGAAGGTCCCACGCAGCCCCGAAACTCCATGCCCCCGAAGGGAAATGGTCGATCCGGTTTTGGGTGGTTAGTACCGTTGATTCGTCAGGGACGCGCACACACGGGTACGGGAATATCAACCCGTTGTCCATCGACTACGCCTGTCGGCCTCGCCTTAGGTCCCGACTCACCCTGGGCGGACTGGCCTGGCCCAGGAACCCTTGGTCTTACGGCGGGCAAGGTTCTCACTTGCCTTATCGCTACTCATGCCTGCATTCTCACTCCCCCACCCTCCACCACCGGTCACCCGGCGGCTTCGCTGAATGGGGGACGCTCCCCTACCCAACCTTGCGGTTGTCGCGGCTTCGGCGGTGTGCTTGAGCCCCGCTACATTATCGGCGCACAATCACTTGACCAGTGAGCTATTACGCACTCTTTCAAGGGTGGCTGCTTCTAAGCCAACCTCCTGGTTGTCTCTGCGACTGCACATCCTTTCCCACTTAGCACACGCTTTGGGGCCTTAGCCGGCGATCTGGGCTGTTTCCCTTTCGACGTACGGAGCTTATCCCCCGCCGTCTCACTGCCACGCTATACACCACGGCATTCGGAGTTTGGCTGACGTCAGTAACCTAGTAGGGCCCATCGGCCATCCAGTAGCTCTACCTCCGTGGTGAAACACGTAACGCTGCACCTAAATGCATTTCGGGGAGAACCAGCTATCACGGAGTTTGATTGGCCTTTCACCCCTACCCACAACTCATCCCCTCAGTCTTCAACCTAAGTGGGTTCGGGCCTCCACGCGGTCTTACCCGCGCTTCACCCTGGCCATGGGTAGATCACTCCGCTTCGGGTCCAGAACATGCCACTACACCCCAAAGGGGATGCGCCCTATTCAGACTCGCTTTCGCTGCGGCTACCCCGCACGGGTTAACCTCGCGACATGTCCCTGACTCGCAGGCTCATTCTTCAAAAGGCACGCCATCACCCCACAAGGAGGCTCTGACGGATTGTAGGCACACGGTTTCAGGTACTCTTTCACTCCCCTCCCGGGGTACTTTTCACCATTCCCTCACGGTACTAATCCGCTATCGGTCATCGAGAAGTATTTAGGCTTACCGGGTGGTCCCGGCAGATTCACAGCAGATTCCACGGGCCCGCTGCTACTCGGGAGTTGATACAAGGTAGGTGCCGGGTTTTCGCGTACCGGGCTCTCACCGTCTGCGGCGGACCATCCCAGGCCACTTCCGCTAACCACGACACTTTCTGACTACCCCTCAGCCAGGTAGAGCTGAGACATATCAATCCCACAACCCCGCACACACAACCCCTACCCGGTTACACATGCGTGCGGTTTAGCCATGTTCCGCGTTCGCTCGCCACTACTGACGGAATCACAATTGTTTTCTTCTCCTACGGGTACTGAGATGTTTCACTTCCCCGCGTTCCCTCCCGCACCCTATATATTCAGGTGCGGGTAACACGACATCACTCGTGCTGGGTTTCCCCATTCGGAAATCCTCGGATCAACGCTCGGTTGACAGCTCCCCGAGGCATATCGCAGCCTCCCACGTCCTTCATCGGCTCTCGATGCCAAGGCATCCACCATGCGCCCTTAAGCACTTACAAACACAAAAACCAAAGAAAAATTACAACATTTAATGGACACACCGCCACGAGGGCAGCGCATCCATTTAGATGCTCGCAACCACTATCCAGTTCTCAAACACCACACCCCACCACCAAGATGGAGGGACACCACTCGAAACAACCCGAGTGCTGTCTCAGGACCCAATAGTGTGTCTGGCTTTCGCTTTGTTGTTGCGCACCCGGCCCCCGCCCACTACAGGCGGGAACCCCTCACGGCTCGCACCCCACCAGTTGGGGTGCTTTTCGTGGTGCTCCTTAGAAAGGAGGTGATCCAGCCGCACCTTCCGGTACGGCTACCTTGTTACGACTTCGTCCCAATCGCCGATCCCACCTTCGACAGCTCCCTCCCAAAGGGTTAGGCCACTGGCTTCGGGTGTTACCGACTTTCATGACGTGACGGGCGGTGTGTACAAGGCCCGGGAACGTATTCACCGCAGCGTTGCTGATCTGCGATTACTAGCGACTCCGACTTCACGGGGTCGAGTTGCAGACCCCGATCCGAACTGAGACCGGCTTTAAAAGGATTCGCTTAACCTTACGGCATCGCAGCCCTTTGTACCGGCCATTGTAGCATGTGTGAAGCCCTGGACATAAGGGGCATGATGACTTGACGTCATCCCCACCTTCCTCCGAGTTGACCCCGGCAGTCTCTCACGAGTCCCCGCCATTACGCGCTGGCAACATGAGACAAGGGTTGCGCTCGTTGCGGGACTTAACCCAACATCTCACGACACGAGCTGACGACAGCCATGCACCACCTGCACACAGGCCACAAGGGAACCGACATCTCTGCCGGCGTCCTGTGCATGTCAAACCCAGGTAAGGTTCTTCGCGTTGCATCGAATTAATCCACATGCTCCGCCGCTTGTGCGGGCCCCCGTCAATTCCTTTGAGTTTTAGCCTTGCGGCCGTACTCCCCAGGCGGGGTACTTAATGCGTTAGCTACGGCACGGATCCCAAGGAAGGAAACCCACACCTAGTACCCACCGTTTACGGCGTGGACTACCAGGGTATCTAATCCTGTTCGCTCCCCACGCTTTCGCTCCTCAGCGTCAGTTACTGCCCAGAGACCCGCCTTCGCCACCGGTGTTCCTCCTGATATCTGCGCATTCCACCGCTACACCAGGAATTCCAGTCTCCCCTGCAGTACTCCAGTCTGCCCGTATCGCCCGCACGCTCACAGTTAAGCCGTGAGATTTCACGAACAACGCGACAAACCACCTACGAGCTCTTTACGCCCAGTAATTCCGGACAACGCTCGCACCCTACGTATTACCGCGGCTGCTGGCACGTAGTTGGCCGGTGCTTCTTCTGCAGGTACCGTCACTTGCGCTTCGTCCCTGCTGAAAGAGGTTTACAACCCGAAGGCCGTCATCCCCCACGCGGCGTCGCTGCATCAGGCTTGCGCCCATTGTGCAATATTCCCCACTGCTGCCTCCCGTAGGAGTCTGGGCCGTATCTCAGTCCCAGTGTGGCCGGACACCCTCTCAGGCCGGCTACCCGTCGTCGCCTTGGTAGGCCGTCACCCCACCAACAAGCTGATAGGCCGCGGGCCCATCCCACACCGCAAAAGCTTTCCACCATAAAGCATGCGCTAAATGGTCCTATCCGGTATTAGACCCAGTTTCCCAGGCTTATCCCGAAGTGCAGGGCAGATTACCCACGTGTTACTCACCCGTTCGCCACTCGAGTACCCCCGAAGGGGCCTTTCCGTTCGACTTGCATGTGTTAAGCACGCCGCCAGCGTTCGTCCTGAGCCAGGATCAAACTCTCCAAACAAAAACCCCTCGATAACGAGGTGAATTTACAATCAGAGAAAATCTGACCTAACAAAAAGACGCCAAACATCTGGCATCAAAAAACAGCCATACCCACACACGGGGAGTGCAGAGTATGGCCAAAAAACAACAACAATTAAAAAGACCAAACACACTATTGAGTTCTCAAACAACACTCATGCTTATTTTCGCCCGCTTCCGGGCAACCCTGCCAGCTTAATACCGTTCTGGCGGAGGCGTCAAGTCCCAGTTTTGGTCATCTTGTGTGGTGACCGCTGCGGGACAGCCGTGCCAGGCTAGTACCGATCCGGCGAGGGAGTCAAGGCCCCGGTTTCGGTCCCCCTCGAGGGGTGACCGCCCTTGTGGGGCACTGACTTTGACTACTCTACCCGCTCGATCTCCGCTCCCAAAATCGCCAGGTTTTCGACGAACAACGGGTAGCCCCGGTCGATGTGGAAGACATCGTGGACCTCGGTGTCACCGTCGGCGACGAGCCCGGCCAGCACCAGGCCGGCACCGGCCCGGATGTCCGAACACCACACCGGCGCGCTGGACAGTTGTGGCAGGCCCCGCACGACGGCGTGGTGCCCGTCGGTGCGGGCGTCGGCGCCCAGCCGGATCATCTCCTCGACGAACCGGAAGCGGGCTTCGAACACGTTCTCGGTGATCATCGACGTGCCGTCGGCGATGGAGGCCAGCGCGATCGCCATCGGCTGCAGGTCGGTCGGGAACCCGGGAAAAGGCAGGGTCGCGACGTTGACGGCCTTGGGGCGCTCGTACTGGGTCACCCGGAAGCTGTCGTCGGTCTGGGTGACCGTGGCGCCCGCATCGTGCAACTTGTGCAGCACCACCTGCAGGTGGGCCGGGTCGACGCCGGTCACCTCGATGTCGCCGCGGGTCATGGCCGCGGCGATGCCCCAGGTGGCGGCCACGATGCGGTCGCCGATCACTCGGTGTTCCGTGGGATGTAGCCGCGGGACGCCGGTGATCGTCATGGTCGGCGAACCCGCGCCCTCGATCTGCGCACCCATCTGGTTGAGCATCGTGCACAGATCGACCACGTCCGGTTCGCGCGCCGCGTTGTGAATGGTGGTGACGCCCTCGGCCACGACGGCGGCCATCAGGATGTTCTCGGTGGCCCCCACGGAGGGGAACTCCAGCTGAATCTCCGCGCCGCGCAGGGTGTCTGCCTGGGCGACCACGCAGCCGTGCTCGATGTTGCATTGCGCACCCAGCTGCCGCAGGCCCGCCTGATGCATGTCCAGCGGACGCGATCCGATCGCGTCCCCGCCGGGGAGCGCGACCCTGGCGCGCTTGCAGCGGCCGACCAGCGGGCCCAGCACGCAGACCGAGGCGCGGAACTGCCGCACCGCCGCGAAGTCCGCGTCGTACTTGGGCTCGTCGGGCGAGGTGATGCGGGCGACGTCACCGTCGAGCTCGACGGTGGCGCCCAGGCCGCGCAGCACCTCGGCCATCAGCGGCACGTCCAGGATGTCCGGGCAGTTGGTGATGGTGCTGGTGCCCTCGGCCAGCAGGGTCGCGGCCATCAGCTTGAGCACGCTGTTCTTGGCGCCCCCGACAGCGACTTCGCCGGACAACCGGTTCCCGCCGGTCACCACGAATCGCTCAGTCACCCGCGTCAGTTTAATGAAGCGGTTTCGGCTTGTCAGTCAGCCGAGGCGGCCAGCCGAGTACCGTTTTCTCATGGCCATCCACCTGACCCGCATCTATACGCGAACCGGCGACGACGGGACGACCGGATTGAGCGATTTCTCACGGGTCTCCAAGAACGACCCCCGCCTGGTGGCCTACGCGGATTGCGACGAGGCCAACTCCGCGATCGGCGTCGCGATCGCGCTCGGTCGGCCCGACGGGGAAATCGCGGGCGTGCTGCGGCAGATCCAGAACGACTTGTTCGACGCCGGCGCGGATCTGTCGACCCCGGTGGCCGAAGACCCCAAATATCCCCCGCTGCGAGTTCCCCAGGCCTACATCGATCGGCTCGAGGCATGGTGCGACAAGTACAACGAGCCGCTACCGGCGCTGAATTCCTTTGTGCTGCCCGGGGGTTCACCGCTGTCGGCGCTGTTACACGTGGCCCGCACCGTGGTGCGGCGGGCCGAGCGCTCGGCGTGGGCCGCGGTGGATTCGCAGCCCGACGGGGTCAGCGCGCTGCCGGCAAAGTACCTGAACCGGCTGTCCGACCTGCTGTTCATCCTGTCGCGCGCGGCCAACCCCGACGGCGACGTGCTGTGGCAGCCGGGCGGCGGGACGAACGCGAGTTAGCCTGCGGCGCAACGCCTATACGCTGCGACGGCGGGCGCGCGGCGACGGCCGGGATTCCAGCCAGGACAGGAACGCGGTCAGGGCGCCCTTGTCGAGCGCAAGCTCGTAACCGGCCCGGTCCTGCGTCGTGTCGCGCAGCTCGAGTACGACGATCTCGTCGGTCATGATGTCGAATTCGTCGCCGCGCGGCGCGCGCCGGGCCACGATCTCTACCCCCCGCCGGCTGAGCCGGCGGTCCGGCCACAAACGCAGGCTGGACAGCCGGTAGAAGGCGGCCTCGCCGCCGCGATAGCGGATCACGCCGTGCCGCCAGCCGTGCCCGCCGACGGCGGGGATGTCACGCATGATCCCGGCCGTGCCGCCCTGGCGCAGCTTCCACAGCCGATAGCTCAGGGCCAACACGGCGGCCGCCAGCATGACGACGAGCACGACCATGCCGACCATGGGCGCGCTCATCGGGGCGTTAGTCGATCGCGCCGACGGCGCGCAGTCTGCCGCGCCCCCTGGCGGCAACCCGGGGATCGTCGGACTCGGAATCCTGGCGGGCGGCGCTCTCGTCGATCTCCGACTCGAACTCCGCGGATTCGGCCAGGATCGTCACGCTCTCCTCGGTCACCGACAGAAACCCGCCCTCCACCGCGACCCGCAGGTCGTCCTCGCCTTCGCGTTCGACGCGCACCATGGCGTCGTCGACCAGTTGGGCGACCAGCGGGATGTGGTGGGGCAGGATGCCGATCTCGCCGACGGTGGTGCGGGTGAACAGGAACGTCGCCTCACCCGACCAGATCTTCCGGTCGACGGCGACGATCTCCACGTTCAATTCGGCCATGCCGCTCAGTCCTCAGGAATCCAGTTTGGCGCCGAAGCTTTCGGCTTTCTTGGCCAGGTCGTCGAGGCCGCCGATCAGGAAGAAGGCCTGCTCGGGGATGTGGTCGAAGTCGCCCTTCGTCAGCTTGTCGAACGCCTCGATGGTCTCCTTGACCGGCACCGTCGAACCCGGCTGACCGGTGAACTGTTCGGCCGCCATCATGTTCTGCGACAGGAACCGTTCGATGCGGCGGGCGCGCTGCACCAGCTGCTTGTCCTCCTCGGACAGTTCGTCGATGCCGAGGATAGCGATGATGTCCTGAAGGTCCTTGTAGCGCTGCAGGATTCGGATGACTTCCTGTGCAACGCGGTAGTGCTCGTCACCGACGATACTGGGGTCCAGGATCGTCGAGCTCGACGCCAGCGGGTCCACCGCGGGGAAGATACCCTTGGAGAACACCGAACGCGACAGCTCGGTAGTGGCGTCGAGGTGCGCGAACGTGGTCGCGGGCGCCGGGTCGGTGTAGTCGTCCGCCGGCACGTACACCGCCTGCATCGACGTGATCGAGCGGCCACGCGTCGAGGTGATGCGCTCCTGCAGCTCGCCCATCTCGTCGGCCAGGGTGGGCTGGTAGCCCACCGCCGACGGCATGCGACCGAGCAGGGTCGACACCTCGGAGCCGGCCTGGGTGAACCGGAAGATGTTGTCGATGAACAACAGCACGTCCTGGCCCGCCTCGTCGCGGAACCACTCGGCCATCGTCAGCGCCGACAGCGCCACCCGCATACGGGTGCCGGGCGGCTCGTCCATCTGACCGAACACCAGCGCGGTGTCCTTGAGCACGTCGGCTTCCTTGAGCTCCACCCACAGGTCGTTGCCCTCGCGGGTGCGCTCGCCCACGCCGGCGAAAACCGAAGTACCACCGAAGTTTCGGGCGATGCGGTTGATCATCTCTTGGATCAGCACCGTCTTGCCCACGCCGGCACCGCCGAACAGGGCGATCTTGCCGCCACGCACGTACGGGGTCAGCAGGTCGACGACCTTCAGGCCGGTCTCGAGCATCTCGGTGCGCGGCTCGAGCTCCTCGAAGGGCGGCGGCTTGCGGTGAATCGACCAGTGGTCGAAGTCCTCGCCATATCCGGGCTTGTCGAGGCAGTCGCCGAGGGCGTTGAAGACGTGGCCCTTGACGTCCTCGCCCACCGGCACCGAGATCGAGTTACCGGTGTCGGTCACCTCGACGCCGCGCACCAGGCCGTCGGTGGGTTGCAGGGAGATCGTCCGAACCAGGTTGTCGCCCAGGTGCTGCGCGACCTCGAGCGTGAGCGTCTTCTTGAGCTCCTCGAAGGTGATGTCGGCGTGCAGCGCGTTGAACAGTTCCGGCACCGAGCCGCGCGGGAACTCGACGTCGACGACGGGACCGGCGACGCGGACCACGCGGCCGCTGGTGTCGGTGTCCTTCGACTCTTTGCTCTTCTGGTCAGTAGCAGTCATGTTTCTTCTTCCTCGTGCGCTACTTAGCGTCGGCGAGCGCGTTTGCGCCGCCGACGATTTCGCTGATCTCCTGGGTGATCTGGGCCTGCCGCTCGCGGTTCGCCATCAGCGTCAGTTCTTTGATCAGGTCGTCCGCGTTGTCGGTTGCGGACTTCATCGCTCGCTGACGCGACGCCAGCTCGGACGCCGCGGATTCGAGTAAAGCCGCGTAGACGCGGGTCGTGATGTACCGGGGCAACAGGGCATCGAAAAGCTCTGTCGCGCCGGGCTCGAAGGAGTACAACGTGTGGAGTTCATCGGTCTCTTCGACGTACTCCACCACCAGCGGCGCGATGCGGTGGGCCACCGCCGCCTGCGACATCATCGACTTGAACTCCGAGTAGACGATGTGCAGTTCGTCGACGCCCTGCTCGTCGGAGTCCTCGTCGCCTGCACCCTTCATGAAGGCATCGACGAGGGTCGAGGCGATCTCTTGGGCGTTCTCCACCTGCGGCTGCTCGGAAAAGCCCGTCCACGATTCGGTGATGTCCCAATTGCGGAACTTGAAGTAGTTCTGCGCCTTTCGGCCCACCGTGTACACGATCGGCGTCTTGCCTTCCTCCCTCAGCAGGGAGAACAGCTCCTCGGAACGACGGAAGATGCCGGAGTTGTGCGCGCCACACAAACCGCGGTCGGACGACACCACCAGGACCCCGGCCCGCCTCGGGTCTTCTCGTTCGACCAGCAGCGGGTGATCCAGCGCGGCTTCACTGGACAGGGTGGTGAGCATCGAGGTGATCTGTGCGGCGTAGGGCCTGGCCGATTCCAGCCGGGCCTGCGCCTTGCCGATGCGCGATGTCGCGATCATCTCCTGGGCCTTGGTGATCTTCTTGATCGACCCTGCGGAGCGGATCCGGCCGCGCAGTTCACGAAGTGTGGCAGCCATCGCTAACTACTTCTTGTCCTTACCGGAAACGTCCGCGGATTCCTTCTTGGAGTTCTTGGCTTCCTTGTCTTTCGGCTTCTCTTTCTTGACCTGCACCGACTCCTTTTCCAGGTCCTCCTCGTCCATCGCCTCGACATGCTCGTCGGGCACCACGGACCCGCCGTCGGAGGCCGCGAAGCCCTTCTTGAACTTGTTGATGATCTCGGTGAGCTCGTTCTCGCCCTCTTCGGAGAGCTTGCCGCTGTCGCGGATCCCGGCGAGGAATTTCTCTTCGGAAGCCCGCATGTGGTCCAGCAATTCGGTTTCGAACCGCCGGACGTCCTCGACGGGGACGGAATCCAGGTGGCCGCCGGTGCCCAGGAAGATAGAGACCACCTGCTCCTCGACCGGCATGGGCTGGTACTGCCGCTGCTTGAGCAATTCGACCAGCCGTTCCCCGCGCTCCAGCTGCGCCTTGGACGTGGCGTCCAGGTCAGAGGCAAACGCAGCGAAGGACTCCAGCTCGCGGTACTGCGACAGGTCCAGACGCAACGAGCCGGCCACCTCCTTCATGGCCTTGATCTGCGCCGCGCCGCCCACGCGAGACACCGAGACACCGACGTTGATGGCCGGGCGGACACCCTGATTGAACAAGTCGGATTCCAGGAAGCACTGCCCGTCGGTGATGGAGATGACGTTGGTGGGGATGTAGGCCGAGATGTCGTTGGCCTTGGTCTCGATGATCGGCAGGCCGGTCAGCGAGCCGCCGCCGAGGTCGTCGGAGAGCTTGGCGCAGCGCTCCAACAGCCGCGAGTGCAGGTAGAAAACGTCGCCGGGGTACGCCTCGCGGCCCGGCGGCCGGCGCAGCAGCAGCGAGATCGCGCGGTAGGCCTCGGCTTGCTTGCTGAGGTCATCGAAGACGATCAGCACGTGCTTGCCGTCATACATCCAGTGCTGGGCGATCGCCGAGCCGGTGTACGGCGCAAGCCATTTGAAGCCGGCAGAGTCCGACGCGGGTGCCGCGACGATGGTGGTGTAGTCCATCGCGCCGCCCTCGTCGAGGGCCTGGCGCACGGCGGCGATCGTGGTGCCCTTCTGGCCGATGGCCACGTACACGCAGCGCACCTGCTTCTTCTCGTCGCCACTCTCCCAGTTCTGCCGCTGGTTGAGGATGGTGTCGACGCACACGGCGGTCTTGCCGGTCTTGCGGTCGCCGATGATCAGCTGCCGCTGACCGCGGCCGATCGGGGTCATGGCATCGATGGCCTTGATCCCGGTCTGCAGCGGCTCGCTCACGCCCTGGCGCTGCACCACCGACGGCGCCTGGATTTCCAGTGCGCGCCGGATGTCGGTCTCGATGTCTCCGCCGCCGTCGATCGGCTCGCCCAGCGGGTTGACGACCCGGCCCAGGAACGCGTCGCCGACGGGCACCGACAACACCTCGCCGGTGCGCTTAACCTGTTGGCCCTCTTCGATTTTCTCGAAATCGCCCAGGATGACCGCGCCGATGTCGTGCTCGTCGAGGTTGAGTGCGACGCCGAGGACCCCACCCGGGAACTCGAGCAGTTCCTGGGTCATGACGGAGGGCAGGCCTTCGACGTGCGCGATGCCGTCCCCGGCCCCGATGACGGTGCCGACTTCCTCGCGCGAGGTGTCGGACGTGAAGGAGCCCACGTACTCCTCGATGGCGCTCTGGATGTCGTCAGCCGAGATTGTCAACTCTGCCATGGCTTTTCGTCTTCCTACTTGATCTTCGTTCGCGTCGGTTAAAGATGGCGTGTCAGTCGGGCAGCTGGGCTTGGGCGGCGGCCAGGCGAGCGGAGAGCGTCCCGTCGATCACCTCGTCGGCCACCGCGATCAACAGCCCGCCCAACAGCTCGGGGTCCGTCTGCAGCTGCACGGTCACCGGATGGTTGTAGATGCGGCTGAGGACCTCGATGAGACGGGTCCGCTGGTCGTCACTGAGCTCGGCCGCGGCGCTGACCTGTGCGACGATTTCGCCGCGGCGCGCCACCGCCACTTTCGCCAGGAACTTCACGGCCACCTCGGCCGACTCGCCCCGCAGCAGCTCGACGGTCTGGGTCAGCAGTGCCAAAGCGATCGGGTTGACCCGGCCGCTTGCGTTCTCGAGCACCTTGCGCAGCAAGCCGATCCGGCCCTCGGCGGGAGTCCCAAAGTCGCCCAACAGGATGGCGAGCCGCGGCTGCGCATCAAGAACGCGAGAGAACCGGAACAACTGGTCCTCGACCTCGTCGACCTTGTCTTCGCGTTCGGCGACTTCGAGCAACGCTTGACGCGAGATGTGTTCGATGGCGTCGACCAAGTCGGAGTTGGCCGACCAGCGCTCGGAAACCGCCGCCCGCAGCACGTCGAGCGTCGCGTCGCCCACCTTGTCGGACACCAGGCGTTCGATGAGCCGGACCCGCGGCGCCGCGTCCTCGGCGGGCACGGTGAGGTACCGGGTGACGACGATTTCGCCGTCCAGCATCTTGGCGACCGCCACCAGCTCGCTGGAGAGGGTGGAAAGCGCTTTGTTGTCCAGGTTTTTGGCGATGGTGCCGAACCGGTCCGAGAGGTTTCGCAGCGCGTGCCGGCTGGCCGAACGCATCTTCGTCAGCAGCGGGTAGGCGACCTCGGCGGGCGCGGGCGCCATGGCCTCGAGGTCATCCAGGAACCGATCCACGGTGGAAGACCGCTGTTCGGGGTCGGCGACGTAGCTGCGCACCAATTCCTCGGCCTGGCGGACGGATTCGTGTCCGAGTTCCAGGCGAAGCTGGCGGGTCAGCTGTGTCCGCAGCAACTCGGCCTGGCGCGTGCCCTGCGCTTTGACGCGCTCGGCCTCGACTTCGGCCTGGGCCCGCATCTGCTCGGCGATGCGTTCCGAGTCCGCCCGGGCCTCTTCGACGATTTGCTCCGCTTCTTCTTTGGCGGCGTCCACGGCGTTTTCGTGCGCGGTCTTCGACTCGGTCAGCCGCTCGGCTGCCGCGGCCGAATCGGCCAGCTGCTGGCGCACCAGCTCCTGCCGCGCGGTCATCATCTTGCGCACCGGCGGTACGGCGTAACGCCAGACGATGAACACGATGAGGGCGAACCCGCCCAACTGCCCCAAAAAAGTCGACATCTCTTTACCTTGTCGCGGCGGAGGTCGTGACGTCGACGCCGAGGATCCGACTGGCCAGGGTCGCCGACATGGTTCCGACGTTGGCCCGCAGATCCAGTTCCACGGCGTCCCGCTCGCGTTTCAGTTGCTCGGCGGCCATCTGCAGCGTCGACATCACCTCTTGCTCGGCACCGGCGCGCGCGTCTTCGACGGCCTTACGGCCCTCCGACCGGGCGTTGTCGCGGAAGGACGACGCCTGCACGCGGGCCTCCTTCATGGCTTCTTCGTAATCGGCCCGGGCCGCCTCGAATTGCTCGGCCGACTTCTTGTTGTCGGCGGCGGTCTTGGCGACCATGGCGTCGCGCTCGCGCAACACCTTCAGGATCGGCGGCACCACGAAGGTGCCGATGATGGCGAGCACGATCAGGAAGATGGCCAGCACGAAGAAGAACGTGCCGTTGGGGACGAGGAAGTTACTCCCCCCCTTGCCTCCCTCGGCTACCACCTGGCCGGCGGCAAGCACCACGGGGTTCGGGTCACCCATCACAGCGAACTACGTGACGGGGGTGGCGAAGACGAACAACGCCATGAACGCCAGGTTGATGAAGTACGCCGCCTCGACCAGACCGACGGTGATGAAGAACGGCGTGAACAGCCTGCCCTGCGCCTCGGGTTGCCGGGCGATGCCCGCGACCAGAGCGTTACCGGCAATACCGTCACCGATACCGGCGCCGATTGCGCCGCCGCCCATGATGATTCCACCGCCGATGAGTGCACCGGCAGCGATAGTGGGG
Organism: Mycobacterium paraense; assembly: GCF_002101815.1. Classification (GTDB taxonomy): domain Bacteria; phylum Actinomycetota; class Actinomycetes; order Mycobacteriales; family Mycobacteriaceae; genus Mycobacterium; species Mycobacterium paraense. Next base: position 27,060 of record NZ_LQPM01000021.1, read on the forward strand.
TCCATTCTTTCCTCCTTTATCCAGCTTTATCTGTTGGCTTATCTGACAACGAGCGGGCTAATCATGGTGGTCTTCGAGCTCCATGGCCTGGCTGAAGTACAAGATGGTCAGGATCGAGAAGATGAACGCCTGGATCGCCCCGACGAACAAGTCGAACGATTTCCAGATCGCGTTGGGCGCCCACATGATGTACGGCGGGAACATCGCGATCAGCGCCACCAAGATGCCGCCGGCGAAGATGTTGCCGAAAAGTCGGAGCGACAACGAGATCGGCTTCGCCAGCTCCTCGACCAGGTTGATCGGCGCCAGGAACGCCACGTGCCCCTTGAGGACCTTGATCGGGTGCCCGACGATGCCGCGACGCCAGATCCCGGCCACGTGGTAGCAGACGAACACGAAAAGGGCCAGCGCCAGAACGTAATTGATGTCCGCCGCCGCCGACTTGAGCAACTCGGTGGTGTGACCGGATTTGTCGGTGTACTGCAATGGCAGCACCGACAACCAGTTGGAGATCAGGATGAACACGAAGATCGTGACCGCCAGCGGCAACACGAACGGCGCGATTCGCATCCCGATGGCGCTTTCGATCTGGTTGCGCATCTGGATGGTGAGCGCCTCCCAGAACAGCTGAACCCCACTGGGAACACCGCTCGACGTGATCTTGGCGCGCAGGAAGAAGGCCAACGCGAGCACGATCACCGCGGTGATCGCGGTCGACAGGATGGTGTCCGTGTTGACGGTCAGGCCGAGCCACTTCGCGGTGGTGTGCTCGCCGACCTCGATCTGGGAACCGGCCAGGAACGTCTCAATCATCGCCGGCGCTCCTTCCGTCAGTGTCCTCCAGGGCCGATGACGACACCGGTTCCCCCGTCCGCAGCTTTTTCCACACCGGTAGTGCGGTCGACGCGACCAAGAGCACCTGGAAAAGCGCCAGGCCGAACATCGCGCCCAAGCCATTCGGCCGGAAAACGTAGGCAAGGACCAGCGCGACGATGGTGATAATCGCCAACCTCGTCGCCGAATTGACTGCCATCGAGCTTTTCAGGGGGTGCTCTTTCGCGGTGATCGACGCGACCGAACGCCGCACGAGCAGCGCGTTGAGCAAACCCAAGAGCAACCCGACACCGAAGAACACGCCGAGCATGAGGCGGCCCATCAATCCGGCCGCGAGGATCGCCAGCGCCGTGATCCCGACGCTGATCACAAACAGCCGAACCGGACGGAAAGCAACAGAGGGAAACACCAACGGCGCGTCCTGCGCTGGCGTCGTCACTGCAGCACCTCAATCCCAGGTAGTGAGCGGGGAACCCCCGACCGACCGATCGGTGGCCCGCCGAGCGTATCGCACGTCACAGGGGAATCACCCAAGGGGTAGCTCCCTACGTCGGTCGGCGATCGGCGCGCTCGGACGGGCGTCCGACGGGCCGGCTGGCCGGCAACCCTCAAGGTCTCTTTTTGGGGTTCTACCTGCACCGTACCATACGATCGGCACCACTACTACCGGGCGTCGTAGGCGGTTGCGGTCAGTCCAAGTCCACGTCTTGGTAGTCGTCGCGGCGGCGCATGAGCGGGATCGCGGTGGCCACTCCGGCGACCACTATTGCGCCCAGCATGACCGCGCCGGTATCGCGCGGGTTGAAAAAGATGGTGCTCGCGGCGCCGAACGCGACAATGCCCACCCAGAGATAGATGAGCAGCACCACCCGGCGATGCGAATGCCCGATTTGCAGCAACCGGTGATGCAGGTGCATTTTGTCGGGGCTGAATGCGCTGCGGCCCGCGCGGGTGCGGCGCACGATCGCCAGTAAAAGATCGAGCATCGGCACTAACATGACGGCCACCACCAGCAGGAACGGCGCCAGCAGAGCAAACACGTCGCGGGCGCCGTAGGCGTTCTGCGAGACGGGGCCGGCGGCGGTCGTCGCGGCCGCGGCGACCATCAGGCCGATCAGCATCGAGCCGGAATCGCCCATGAAGATCTTGGCCCGATGGAAGTTGTGCGGCAGAAACCCCAGACAGGCCCCCGCGAGCACGACGGAGATGACGGCGGGCGGATAGAACAACACGTCGCCGCCGTGGTCGCGCAGCAGGCCGACCGAGAACATGCAGATCGCCATAGCCATGATGAGGCCCAGCCCGGCGGCCAGGCCGTCGAGCCCGTCGACGAAGTTCATCGCGTTGACCATCGAGACGGTCAGCGCCAGGGTGAGCAGGATCGAGGAGGCCTGGTCCAGCACGATGGTGCCGACCCCGCCGATCGGGATGTACAGCACGCTCCAGGCGACGCCCATCGTGACCAGCACGCTGGCCGCGGTGATCTGGCCGGCGAACTTGGTCAGGGCGTCCAGGCCCCAGCGGTCGTCGATCAGGCCGATGCCCACGATCACGGCGGCCGCCACCAGGACGGCCGGCATGCCGGTGGAGTACACGAAGCCGCGGGTGAGCGCGGGGAGCTGCCAGGCCAGGAAAACGGCCGAGACGACGCCGACGAACATCGCGAGCCCGCCCATGCGTGGCGTGGGTGTCACGTGCACGTCGCGTTCCCGCGGGTAGGCGACCGCTCCCAGCCGGGTGGCCAGCACCCGCACCGGGCCGGTCGCGAAGTAGGTGACGATGGCCGCGGTCAGGCCGACCAGGGCGAGCTCGCGCAGCGGGACACCGGTGCCGCGATCGGACAGGGCGAGCAGGCCACCGGCAAGGCTGGACACCACCGAGACCGTACTGCACCAACCTGAGACCGGATCGGCCGCGTTGCAGCTAGCCGAGCAATTCGGGCTAGGCGATCAGGCTTGCCGCGTCCATGCCAAGCACTTCCGCGATCCGCTCGGCGCTCACCGGGCCGGGGCGCAGGATGCGCGGGGCGTCATCGGTCAGGTCGACGATCGTGGAGGCGGCCTGCTGCTGCGACGGGCCGGCGTCGAGATAGACGTCGACCAGGTCGCCGAGTTGGCTGCGGGCCTCGGCGGCGTCGACCGCGGGCGGGCGGCCCGACACGTTGGCGCTGGACACCGCCATGGGCCCGACCTCGCGCAGCAGCTCGATGGCGACCGGGTGCAGCGGCATCCGCAGCATGACGGTGCCCCGGGCGTCGCCGAGGTCCCACTGCAACGACGGCGCCTGCCGCACCACCAGGCTCAGCGCGCCGGGCCAGAAGGCGCGGATCAGGTCGCGCGCCCCGGCGGGCATCGTGTAGACCAGCCCTTCGATGGTGTGCCAGGAGCCGACCAGCACGCCGACCGGCATGTCGCGGCCCCGCCCCTTCGCGGCGAGCAGCGCGGCCACCGCGGTGCTGTCGAACGCGTCGGCGCCGATGCCGTACACGGTGTCGGTGGGCAGCACGACGAGCCGGCCGCTTTTCGCCGCGCCCGCGGCCGAGGCGATGCCGAGGGAGCGCTGGTCGGGGTCCGCGCAGTCGAAGACGGAGGTCACGACGACTCCCCCCGCCGGGCCGTCACGAACCTCGGCCGTCCGGCGAGATCGCGCCGGGCCTCGATGTCCTCGAAAAGCCCTGTGCCGTGCAGCAATTCGACGGTCCGCGCGGCGGTGGTGTCGTCATGCTCGACGGCGAGGCGGCCGCCCGGGCGCAGCCAGCGCCCCGCGTGGCGCACCACGGCGGCGATCACCGCCATCCCGTCCGCCCCACCGAACACCGCGTGCGGCGGATCGTGTTGGGCCACTTCGGCTTCCACGGCGCTGCCGTCGGGCACGTAGGGCGGGTTCGCCACCACCAGGTCGACCAGCCCGTCGAGCTCGGTGAGCGGCTCGGTCGCGGTGATATCGGCGCGCACCAGCTCCACGGCGGTGCCCTCGGTGTTGTGTCGCGCGTAGGCCAGCGCCGCGTCGGAGTCGTCGATCCCGATGACCCGCGCGGCGGGGCGGTGGCGGGCCAGGGCCACGGCCAGAGCGCCCGAGCCGGTGCACACGTCGACGATCACGGGCCGGGCGCCCAGCGGCTGCGCGGTGGCCCACTCCAGCATCGCCTCGGTCTCCGGGCGCGGGATGAACACGCCCGGGCCCACCCGCAGCGTCACCGGCCCGAACGCCGCCGTCCCGGTGAGGTGCTGCAACGGAATCCGCTGCGAGCGCGCGGCGACGATGTCGCGGTAGCGCCCGAAGAATTCGTCGTCGGGCGCCTCGAGCAGGGCCAGCCGGCCGCGTTCGGCGCCGACCAGGTGGGCGGCCAGCTCCTCGGCGTCGTAACGGGCGGAATCGATCCCGGCTTCGGCGAGTTGCGCCGCAGCCGAGTCGATCGCGCGCCGCAGGAGGGTCATGCCTGCTGCAGCCGCGACTGCTTGTCGGCGGCGGCCAGCGCGTCGAACAACGCGTCGAGGTCGCCGTCGAGCACCTGATCCAAATTGTGCGCCTTGAAACCGATTCGGTGATCGGTGATGCGGTTCTCCGGGAAGTTGTAGGTGCGGATCCGCTCGCTGCGGTCCACGGTGCGGACCTGGCTGGCCCGATCGGCCGACGCGTCGGCCAGCGCCTTCTCCTCGGCCAGCGCCTGCAGCCTCGCGGCCAGCACCTGCAGGGCGCGGGCCTTGTTCTGCAGCTGGGACCGTTCGTTTTGGCAGGTGACGACGATTCCGGTGGGCAGGTGCGTGATCCGCACCGCGGAGTCGGTGGTGTTGACGCCCTGGCCGCCCTTGCCCGACGAGCGGTAGACGTCGATGCGCAGGTCCGACTCGTCGATCTGCACCTCGCCGACTTCCTCGGGCTCCGGATAGACGAGCACGCCCGCCGCCGAAGTGTGAACGCGCCCTTGCGATTCCGTCACCGGAACCCGCTGCACCCGGTGGACGCCGCCCTCGAACTTCATCCGCGACCACACCCCGTCGGCGGTGTCGCCCTTGCTGCCGATGGCCAGCGTCGCGTCCTTGTAACCGCCCAGATCCGAGGTGGTTTCGTCCAGCACCGTGACCGTCCAGCCGTGCCGCTCGGCGTAGCGGATGTACATCCGGGCCAGGTCGGCGGCGAACAACGCCGATTCCTCGCCGCCCTCACCGGATTTGACCTCGAGCACGATGTCGTCGGCGTCATGGGGGTCGCGCGGCGCCAGCATGTCGGTGAGCTGGGTGTCCAGCTCGGCCACCCGCGTCTCCAGTTCGGTCACCTCGTCGGCGAAGGACTCGTCGTCGGCGGCCAGTTCGCGGGCCGTCTCGAGGTCGCCGCGCGCGGCCGCCAGCTTGCGGTAGGTGCCGACGATCGGGGCCAGCCGGGCGAACCGGCGGCCGGCCTTGCGGGCCTCGTCGGGGTTGCTGTGCAGTTCGGGGTCGGCCAGCCGCTGCTCGAGCTCGGCGTGTTCGGCCAGCAGCACGTCGATGGTCTGCACCGGCTGCGTCATGTCACTTTTCCCGCCCTGATCGATGGTGACGACCCGCTTCGCCCGGCTGCGCCGCGATTGCGATCGTCACATACGCGAACCGACGCCCGGCCTGTGCGGCTGTGGGCACAGTTCGGGCGTCGGTAAGCCAGCTATTTGTCGGTCGACTCGCCGTTGTCGGCTGCGGCCTTGCGCTTGCCGTAGCGCTTCTCGAAGCGGGCCACCCGGCCGCCGCTGTCGAGGATCTTCTGCTTGCCGGTGTAGAACGGGTGGCACTGCGAGCAGACCTCGACGACGATGTTGCCGCCGGGCTTGGTGCTGCGGGTGGTGAAGGTGTTGCCGCACCCGCAGTGCACGGTGGTCTCACCGTAGGCGGGGTGAATATCAGCTTTCATCATGTCCTCTTCGATCGTGTGCGCCCCGGCGCGAACTCCTGGGACCTGAACTGGTCCTCGGGGTAGTCGACCGTCGATTATGCCAGGTCAACCTACATCTCCCCAAACGCGGAGGCGCCCCCGCGCATTCCCGGGCAGGTGCATGGTTCATGTGTCGCGGTAGACGCGGCTTTTTGCGCCGCGGGTCCACAGCACGCCGCCGCCGGGGGCGGCGCCGCGGGCGGCCAGCTCGCGCTTGAGGATCTTGTTGGTCGCCGTGGTCGGCAGCCGATCGGTGACCCAGACGTAGCGGGGCCACGCCTTGGGCGACAGGTCGGGCTGGGCGGCCAGGAACTGGCCGAACTCCTCGGGCGTCAGCCGCGCGTTGTCGGCCAGCACCATGGCCGCCATGACCTGGTCGCCGACGTGTTCGTCGGGCACCGCGTACACCGCGACGTGGCTGACCGGGGGCAACCGCTGCAGGATGCGCTCGATGGGCGCCGTGGTCATGTTCTCGCCGTCGACGCGCAGCCAGTCGCCGCTGCGCCCGGCGAAGTAGATCCACCCGTCGGCGTCGCGATAGGCCAGGTCGCCGGACCAGAACATGCCGTGCCGCAGGCGCTCGTCGGTGGCCTCCGGGTCGTTGTAGTAGCCGGCGAACAGGCCGGCGCCGGCGGTGTTGACCAGCTCCCCTATCGCCTCGTCGGGGTTGGTCAGGGCCCCGTCCCCGTCGAAGGCGGCGGGCGGGCACTCGGCCAGCGTGTCCGGGTTGTAGATGGCCACCCCGGGGAAGCCGCGGCCCAGCGACCCGGGCGGGCAGCCGTCCTCGCGGGTGATGACGATCGCGGCCTCGGTGGACCCGAAGCCGTCCCACACCGTGCAGCCGAATCGCCGGCTGAACTCGGCGATGTCGCGGTCGCTCGCCTCGTTGCCGACCGCGACGCGCAGCGGGTTGTCGTGGTCGTCGGGGCGCTCCGGCGTGGCCAGCACGAAGGCCAGCGGTTTGCCGACGTAGTTCATGAAGGTCGCCCGGTAGTGGCGCAGGTCGGGCAGCAGCCCGGACGCCGAGAACGTCGCGGGGGCCATCGCGGCGCCGGCGCCCACCGCCACGCTCCAGCCCGCGAACAGGGCGTTGGCGTGGAACAACGGCATCGACAGGTAGCAGACGTCGGAGGCGTCCAGGCCGAACCGCGCGATCAACGTGGCGCCGGCGAACAGCACGCTCAAATGGGTGACCTGCACGGCCTTGGGCTCGCCGCTGGTTCCCGAGGTGAACATCATCATGAACGTGTCGGTGGGCGCGACCTCGCGATGCGGGGCCAGCGGCCCGGCGCGCTCCAGCAGCGCCGCCCAGGACTCGCCGGACACGTCGAACACCTGAACGCCGGGCAGGTCCTGGCCGTCGAGCAAGGCTTTGTGCGCCGGATCGGTCAGCAGGATCTGGCAATGGGCGTGCAGGACGTCCCTGGCCAGGGCGGCGCCGCGGCGGGTGTCGTTGACGCCGCACAGGACGTAGCCGCCGAGCGCGGCGGCCGCCATGGCGGTCAGCATCTCGGGGGTGTTGCCCAGCAGCGCGCCGACGTGCAGCGGACGGTCCGGGTCGGCGGCCCGGATGACGGCGGCCGCGGTGGCGGCGGCGTCGGCCAGGTACTCGCGCCAGGTCCACACCCGGTCGCCGTACTTCAGCGCCGGCGTGTCCTGGTCTATGCGCTCACGAAGCAGTTGCTGCAGCGTGTCCGCCACAGCTTGCGAGGCTAGTCGTTGTCCATCGACCCGGGGGTCGTCTTGGACACCTGCACCAGGAACTCGTAGTTGGTCTTCGTCTTGCGCAGCTGGGACATCAGCAGGTCGATGGCCTGGTGCGGGTCCAGACCCGACAGCACGCGACGCAGCTTGTGCACGATGCCGAACTCGTCGGGCGACAGCAGCAGCTCGTCCTTGCGGGTGCCGGACGGGTTGACGTCGACCGCGGGGAAGACCCGGCGTTCGGAGATCTTGCGGTCCAGTTTGAGCTCGGCGTTACCGGTGCCCTTGAACTCCTCGAAGATGACCGTGTCACCGGTGGAGCCGGTCTCGACCATCGCGGTGGCGATGATGGTCAGCGACCCGCCTTCCTCGATGTTGCGGGCGGCGCCCAGGAAGCGCTTGGGCGGATACAGCGCGGTGGAGTCGACACCACCGGACAGGATGCGGCCCGACGCCGGCGACGCGTTGTTGTACGCGCGGCCCAGGCGGGTGATCGAGTCCAGCAGCACCACGACGTCCTTGCCCTGCTCGACGAGGCGCTTGGCCCGTTCGATCGCCAACTCGGCAACCGAGGTGTGGTCCGACGGGGGCCGGTCGAAGGTCGAGGCGATGACCTCGCCCTTGACCGAGCGCGTCATGTCGGTGACCTCCTCGGGTCGCTCGTCGACGAGGACGACCATGAGGTGGCATTCCGGGTTGTTCTTGGTGATCGCGTTGGCGATGTCCTGCAGGATCGTCGTCTTACCCGCCTTGGGCGGCGAGACGATCAGCGCGCGCTGGCCCTTGCCGATCGGCATGATCAGGTCGATGACCCGGGTGGTCAGCCGGTCGGGCGTGGTTTCCAGCCGCAGCCGCTGGTTGGGGTACAGCGGCGTCAGCTTGGAGAAATCGGGCCGCTTCTTGGCGTCTTCAACGGAGCCGCCGTTGACGCTGTCCAGCCGCACCAACGGGTTGAACTTCTGCCGCTGGTTGGGCTGTTCGCCGTCGCGGGGCACCCGAACCGCGCCCGTCACCGCGTCGCCGCGGCGCAGGCCGTTCTTGCGCACCATGTTCATCGAGACGTAGACGTCGTGCGGGCCGGCCAGGTAGCCGGAGGTGCGCACGAACGCGTAATTGTCGAGAACGTCAAGGATTCCGGCGACCGGCTGGACGACGTCGTCCTCGCGCAGCTCGGTGTCGCCGCCATCGCCGGAGCGCTCGCCGCGCCGCCTGCGGTCGCGGTCGCGGAACCGGCGTCCCCGCCGGCCCTGACGGCCCTCGCCGTCGTCGTCCTGTTGGTTGGAGCCGCCGCGCGATTGCTGGCCGCCCGAACCCTGGTCGCCGCCGGAGTCCTGGCCCCGCTCTTCGGTCTTGGTGTCGGACTTGGTGTCCTGTTGACCCCCTTGGCGTTTCTCCGCGTCGGGGTTGCCTCCGCCCTTGCGGTTGCCGGAGTCCTCGCGGTCCTGCTCCTCGGGCGCGCGACCGGGCGACCCCGCGTCGCGGTTGGCGTTGCGCCGTTCCCGGCGCGGCGCCTCGGTGGAACCGTTCTGTTCGGCTTGCGCCACGGGCGCGTCGGCCGGCGGTTCGGCGGCGGTGTCGGTCTTGTCGGATTTGCCGCCGCCCTCCGGGGCGGTCGGGGCCGAAGTCCCGTTGGCCTGTCCCCGGATTTCCTTTATCGCGGCGATGAGTTCGTTCTTGCGCATCCCCGACGTGCCCTTGACGCCGACCTGGTTAGCCAGCGCACGCAGCTCGGGCAGCACCATGCTGGACAGGGAGCCGGTCGAGGCGTTGGTTTTGACATCGGGAGTGTCAGTGGTCACGGCGTCCGGCACCGGATTGCTGTCGGTGCTTTCGCCCGCCGTGAAGAGGTCCGTATCAGTCACGGATTTCCTTTCTTCCCCCGCTGATCAGGTCATACGGGGGGTCGTTGCATTCAGCCAAATTGCCGAGTGCGCCCAATCATCGACTCTGCGACGGTGATCGCCCGGGATCAGCGGAGAAGACGGCGAACCTCGTTTACGAGAAGAATTGGTGTTGTCCTAGCGGCAAGGCAGTATGTGTGCAGATACAGATGCTGCGATTGCTGGACGGCTCCGAGGATAACCCGCATCCCTGTCGGAAGCAAGCAAACCCTCCGGCCACGCTGTGGATTAACCGGCGACGGTGACGCCCGGGCTCCAGCGAACTCCTTCGCCGGCGGTCATCTTCGTGAGGGTAAATCCGTGTGCGGCCCCGTACTCCAGCGCTTCTGTGGGTAACTCCGGCTCCGTGCTCAATGCGATGAGGGAGGGACCGGCCCCAGAAAGCGTCGCTGCGACGTTATGACGCCGCAGCACCCGCAAATATTCCGCCGATCCCCGCATCGCGGGGGCGCGTTGCGGTTGGTGCAGCACATCCTCGGTGGCCGGCATCAGCAGGTCCGGCCGTTCGGTGAGGGCGACGACCAGCAGCGCGGCGCGGCTGACGTTGAAACTCGCGTCCTCGTGGCTGACCCGGCTGGGCAGCAGCACGCGGGTCTCCGAGGTCAGCGAGCGTTCCTCGGGGATCGCGCAGAACAGGTGGATGTCGGGGTGCAGCCGCAGCGACACCGCCGCATACCGGGGCTCGGCGCCGGTGCGGTCCGTCCACGAAACCACCGCGCCGCCCAGCACCGCGGCCGCGGCGTTGTCGGGATGGCCCTCGAATTCCGAGCACAACTGGATCAGGCGATCGACGCCGAGCGGCGTCGAATCCGTTTGCGCGACAAGACCATTCACCGCAGCCAGGCCGCCGACGACGGCGGCCGCCGACGATCCGAGACCGCGGGAATGCGGGATGGCGTTGCGGCAGCGCACCACCAGGCCGGGGGCGTCCACGCCGGCGGCGCGCAGCCCGTGGTGGATGGCGCGCACCACCAGGTGGTCGGCGTCGAGCGGCACCTGCCCGGCGCCCTCGCCGTCGACCACCACGACCAAGCCGGAATCCGTTGTCTCCACGACGACTTCGTCGCTCAGGCTCAACGCCAGACCGATGCTGTCGAACCCGGGACCCAGGTTGGCGCTGGACGCCGACACCACGGCGCTCGCCACCAGCCCGGCGGGCAGCATCTGGGCCTTCATTTCTTACGCGAGACCCAATCGTTCGACGACGAGCACAGGGTCCACCGGCAACGGGGACACGGTCGGCATGTCCTTCAGCGCGGTGTCGGGATCCTTGAGGCCGTTGCCGGTCACCGTGCACACCACCGTCGACCCGCGTTCCACCCAGCCGTCGTCGACGGCTTTGAGCAGGCCCGCGATGCTGGCCGCGGAGGCGGGCTCGACGAAGACGCCCTCGGAGGCGGCCACCAAGTGGTAGGCCGCCAGGATCTCGTCGTCGGTGACGGCCAGGAAGCGCCCGCCGGATTGCTCCTGGGCCGCGACGGCGGCCGTCCACGACGCCGGGGCGCCGATGCGGATCGCGGTGGCGATGGTCTCCGGGTGGCTGACCGGTTTGCCGAGCACCAGGGGGGCCGCGCCGGCCGCCTGGGCGCCCAGCATCCGGGGCAGCCTGTCGATCAGGCCTTCCTGGTGGTACTCGGTGTAGCCCTTCCAGTACGCGGTGATGTTGCCGGCGTTGCCGACCGGGAGGGCGTGCACGTCCGGGGCGGCGCCCAGCGCGTCGACGATCTCGAACGCCGCCGTCTTCTGCCCCTCGATGCGCACGGGGTTGACCGAATTCACCAGCGAGATGGTCGGGAAGTCGGCGGCCATCTTGCGGGCCAGTTCCAGGCAGTCGTCGAAGTTGCCGTCGATCTGGATGATCTTGGCGCCGTGCATCACCGCCTGCGCCAGCTTGCCCATGGCGATCTTGCCCTGCGGGATCAACACCGCGCAGGTGATCCCGGCGCGCGCGGCGTACGCGGCGGCCGAGGCCGAGGTGTTGCCCGTGGAGGCGCACAACACGGCCTGCTGGCCGCGGGCCAGGGCGTCGGTGACGGCCATCGTCATGCCGCGGTCCTTGAAGGAGCCGGTGGGGTTGAGGCCCTCGACCTTGAGATGGACGGTGCAGCCGGTCCTTTCCGAGAGCCGGGTCGCGGCGATCAGCGGGGTGCCGCCCTCGAGCAGGGTGACCGGGGTCCAGTCGTCGCCGACCGGCAACCGGTCGCGGTACGCCGCGATCACTCCCGGCCAGGGTTGATGGGTGGCCGTCCGGGCAGCGCTCACAGGCCGTTTCCTTCCAATCGCAGCACGCTTGTCACGCTCTGCACGACATCCAAATCGGCCAGCGCATGGACGGTTTCGGAAAGCGCGGCGTCGGTGGCGGTGTGCGTGACCACCACGACCCGGGCTCCCACCCGTCGGCCGTCCTCGTCCACCATGCCTTCCTGGCGAACCTCGGCGATGCTCACCTCGCGCTTGGCGAATTCCGCGGCCACCGAGGACAACACGCCCGGCTCGTCGGCGACGTTCATGCTGACGTAGTAGCGGGTGGAGATGAGACCCATTGGGGCGATGGGGAGTTGGGCGTACCGCGACTCCTTGGGCCCGCGGCTGCCCAGCACGCGGTTGCGCGCGGCCATCACCAGGTCGCCGGTGACCGCCGAGGCGGTGGGCGCGCCGCCGGCGCCCTGGCCGTAGAACATCAGCCGCCCGGAGGCCGCGGCCTCGACCACCACCGCGTTGAACGCGCCGTTGACCGTGGCGAGCGGATGTGACAGCGGCACCAGCGCGGGATACACGCGCGCCGAAACCCGTTGCTGGCCATCGTCTCCGGTGATCCGCTCGCAGATCGACAGCAGCTTGATGGTGCACCCGAGGGCGCGCGCGGACACGAAGTCGGCCGGGGTGACCTTGGTGATGCCCTCGCGGTAGACGTCGTCGGCGTGCACCCGGGTGTGAAAGGCGATGGATGCCAAGATCGCGGCCTTGGCGGCGGCGTCGTAGCCCTCGACGTCGGCGGTGGGGTCGGCCTCGGCGTAGCCGAGCGCGCCGGCGTCGGACAGGGCGCTGTCGTAGTCGGCGCCGGTGCTGTCCATCGCGGACAGGATGTAGTTGGTGGTGCCGTTGACGATGCCGGCCACCCGCAGCACCGTGTCACCGGCCAGCGATTGGGTGAGCGGGCGGATGACCGGGATCGCGCCCGCGACCGCCGCCTCGAAATACAGGTCGACGTGGGCGTTTTCGGCCGCCTGCGCCAGCTCCCCGGTCGAGGTGGACAGCAGCGCCTTGTTGGCGGTGACGACGGACTTGCCGTGCTCGAGCGCGGACAGGATCGCCTTGCGCGCCGGCTCCACCGGCCCCATCACCTCGACGACGATGTCGACGTCCTCGCGGCAGACCAGCTCTTCGATGTTGTCGGTCAGCAGTCCGATCGGAACGCCGCGGTCGGCGGCGACGCGGCGCACGCCGATCCCCCGCAGCACCAACGGCGCGCCGACGCGGGCGGCCAGGTCCTCGGCGCTGTCCTCGATGATGCGGACGACCTCGCTGCCGACGTTGCCCAATCCGAGTACCGCTACGCCGACGGCCTTTTCGTCACCGGGCACGGGTCACCTCACTTCCAGACTCAGCAGATCGTCGACCGTCTCCCGGCGCAGGATCAGCCGTGCGCGCCCCCCGCGCACGGCGACCACGGCGGGGCGGCCGATCATGTTGTAACGGCTCGATAGTGAATAGCAGTAGGCGCCGGTGGCGGCGACACCGAGCAGGTCGCCCGGCTGCAGGTCGCCCGGGACCCAGGTGTCGCGCACCACGATATCGCCTGTCTCGCAGTGCTTTCCGACGATCCGGGCCAGCTCCGCCGGCGCGTCGCTGGTGCGCGAGACCAGCCGCGCGTCGTACTGCGCGTCGTAGAGGGCGGTGCGGATGTTGTCGCTCATGCCGCCGTCGACGCTGACGTAGCGCCGGTGCGCCGTGCTGCTGACGTCCACGTCCTTGACGGTGCCGACCTCGTACAGTGTGATGGTGCCCGGCCCGGCGATCGCGCGCCCCGGCTCGACCACGAGTCGCGGGGTGGGCAGCCCGACGGCCGCCGACTCGTTGCGCACGATGGCGCTCAGCTTGTTCGCCAGTTCGGCCACCGGCGGCGGGTCGTCCGGCGCCAGGTACGAGATGCCAAAGCCGCCACCGAGATCGACGGTCGACAGCTGGGCCGTCTTGTCGACGCCGAATTCGGCGACGATGTCGTGCAGCAGCCCGATGACGCGGTGCGCGGCCACTTCGAAGCCGTCGACGTCGAAGATCTGCGAGCCGATGTGGCTGTGCAACCCGACCAGGCGCAGGTGATCGGTGTCGAACACGCGGCGGACCGCGGCCATCGCCGCGCCGCTGGCCACCGACAGCCCGAACTTCTGGTCCTCGTGTGCGGTGGAGATGAACTCGTGGGTGTGCGCCTCGACCCCGACGGTGAGGCGCACGAGCACGTCCTGGACGATGCCCGCCTCCCCCGCGATGGCGTCGAGGCGTTCGATCTCGATCATCGAGTCCAGGACGATGTGCGCCACCCCGGCCTTGACCGCGGCGGTCAGCTCCGCGACGGATTTGTTGTTGCCGTGGAAGATAATCCGCTCCGGCGGGAAGTCGGCGTGCAGCGCGACGGCCAGTTCGCCGCCGGTGGACACGTCCAGCGACAGGCCCTCTTCGTTGATCCAGCGCGCCACCTCGGTGCACAGGAACGCCTTGGCGGCGTAGTGCACGTTGTCCCCACCGCCGAAGGCCGCAGCAAGGTCCTGGCAGCGGGAGCGAAAGTCGTCCTCGTCGATGACGAACAGCGGGGTCCCGTACTCCTGGGCGAGCTGCGTCACCGGGAGGCCGCCGATGACAGCGGCTCCGTCGTCGTCGCGAGTCGTGCTGCGCGGCCACACGTTCGGCGCCAGCCGCAGCAGCTCCTCGGGGGATTGCGGCCGCGGCGGGCTCTCGGCGTGACGCGCCTCGTCGGCGTGCCGGGGACCGGCGGGATGGACGTTCACATTCGCTCCGCGGCACTGACGCCGAGGATGGTCAGTCCGTTGGCGATGACCTGGCGGGCGGCCTGGCACAGCGCCAGGCGCGCGGTGTGCAGGTCGGTGGGCTGCTCGTCGCCCTGTGGCAACACCCGGCAGGAGTCGTAGAAGCGGTGGTAGTCGCCGGCGAGGTCTTCGAGGTAGCGGCACACCCGATGCGGTTCCCGCAGTGCGGCGGCGGTTTTCAGCACGCGCGGGAATTCGCCGATCGAGCGCAGCAGCGTGCCCTCCTTGTCGTGGGTGAGCAGCTCGAGGTGGTTCGTGTCGGGGATCAGGCCCAGCTCGGCGGCGTTGCGGGCCAGCGCCGAGAGCCTGGCGTGCGCGTATTGCACGTAATAGACCGGGTTTTCGTTGGATGCCGAGGACCACAGCGCCAGGTCGATGTCGATGGCGGTGTCCACCGACGAGCGGATCAGGCTGTAGCGCGCCGCGTCGACGCCGATCGCCTCGACCAGGTCGTCGAGGGTGAGCACGGTGCCGGCCCGCTTGCTCATCCGGACCGGCTGGCCGTCGCGCACGAGGTTGACCAGCTGCCCGATCAGCACCTCGACGGTGGCCGGGTCCTCGCCGAAGGCGGCGGCCACGGCCTTCAGCCGGGCGATGTAGCCGTGGTGGTCGGCGCCGAGCATGTAGATGCACAGGTCGAAGCCGCGCTGCCGCTTGTCCAGGTAGTAGGCGATGTCGGCGGCGATGTAGGCCGGCTTGCCGTCGCTCTTGATCACGACGCGGTCCTTGTCGTCACCAAAAGCGCTGGTGCGCAACCAGGTTGCGCCGTCCTTCTCGTAGACGTTGCCGGTTTCGCGCAGCCTGGCGATGGCCTGGTCGACGCGGCCGCTGGTGTGCATCGAGTCTTCGTGGGTGTAGACGTCGAAGTCGGTGCCGAACTCGTGCAGCGATTCCTTGATGTGCGTGAACATCAGGTCGACGCCGATTTCCCGGAACGTCTCGTGCATCTCGTCGTCCGGCAGGCTGAGCGCGTCGGGCGCCTTCTGCAGGATCTGCGCCGCGATGTCGTTGATGTAGGTGCCGGCGTAGCCGTCGGCGGGCGTCGGTTCGCCCTTGGCCGCGGCGATCAACGAGCTGGCGAACCGGTCGATCTGGGCGCCGTGGTCGTTGAAGTAGTACTCGCGCACCACGTCGGCGCCCTGGGTGGTCAACAGCCGGCCCAGCGCGTCGCCGACCGCGGCCCAGCGGGTGCCGCCGATGTGGATCGGACCCGTCGGGTTGGCCGAGACGAACTCCAGGTTGATCTTCTGCCCGGCCAGCTCGTCCGAGAATCCGAACGCGTCGCCGGCGTCGAGGACGTCGTTGACGATCTTGGCCTGCGCCGAGGCCTCGAGGCGCATGTTGATGAAGCCGGGCCCGGCCACCTCCGCGGAGGCGATGCCGTCGGACGCGGCCAGCTTTTCGGCGAGCCAGCCGGCCAGTTCGCGCGGGTTGGCGCCCACCTTCTTGCCCAGCTGCAGCGCCAGGTTGCTGGCGTAGTCGCCGTGATCAGGATTACGCGGCCGCTCCACCGTCACCGCCGCCGGCAACGCGGCAGCGTCCAGCCCGCGCTCGGCAAGCACCGCGGCAGCGGTGGCTTTGAGCAGCTCAGCCAGGTCAGCGGGGGTCACGAGCGTCCATCCTATTGGCTCCGGTCCCCCCGCCCGAATCTATTGCAGGCAGCAGCGCGACCATACCGGGGCCTCGGCTCGCTCGCGGAGCGGCTGCGCGGCGCGTGAGGCCGCTATCGGCTGGCGCGAGCAGCCTCGATGGGCACGATTCCCATCAGCCGGTCACCGCGGACAACGTGGTACGCGTCATACCGATCAACGGTGGGGTCACAGTGCGGGGCGACGAACTCCACGCGTTCCCCGAGGCTGACGGGTGAGCCGGCCGGGCGGGTGAGTGCACCGTGCTCGTCGCCGAAAAACATGTACGTCGAGGCGCCGAACCGCGCGCCAGCCGGCCGCGGCATGGGGCCGTCCGTAGCGAAAGCCTTGAGACCGGCGTCGACGGTGACGATCGCGTCGGCGTTGACGCTCACCACCTGGCTGGAAACCCACAGGCTGGTGTCGAAGGCTCCGTCGTCATCGTCGCCCAGTGCGTCGGAGTACTGCACATCCATGAACACATACGAGCCCGGCTGCAATTCGTTGAGGACACCCAAATCAAGATCGGCCGCCACGGTCCCGGTGCCGCCGCCGGTGATGATGCCGACGGGGTAGCCGGAAGTTCGAATCGCGTCGACCACGCGGGACAGCCGCTCCATGCCGATACGGACTGCGTCACAACGCTTTTGAAAGCCGGCGATGTGCTGCCAATGACCCCCGTAGCCCTGAACGCCGGCAAACACCAGCCCCTCGCACCGTTGGACGTGCTCCGCCAAAGCGACCGCCTGCTCCGGACCGGAAACGCCCGTGCGGCCGAGCCCCACGTCGACGTCGATGACGACGTTGACTCGAATGCCCCGTCGGCACGCTTCCGCGCTCAGCGCGCCGACCGGGTCGCGATGGTCCACGACGCACGCAAATCCGGTGTCGATCGCCGCCACGTCGCAGAGGCGCTTAGGCATCGCAGGGTCGGCGACGGGCGAGGTCAGGAGAATGCCGCGCACGCCGGCCGCCGAAAGCGCTTCGGCTTCCCCGATTTTGGCGCAGCAGATCCCTACGGCGCCGGCTGCGATCTGCTTTGCCGCGATCCAGGCGCATTTGTGGGTTTTGGCGTGTGGGCGCAGTGCGACCTGGTCTCGCACCCGCTCGGCCATGTGGTGGATGCTGGTGTCCAGCGCGGCCTCGTCGAGGATCAGCGCCGGCGTCGGCAGGCGGAAGCGCGAGTTCGGCTCGCCGATCATGGCCTGCGCCAAGTGGTCTGCCGGACGAACCGTCATCCGGGCGCCACGGACGTCAGGTGCTCGAATCCCGCCTGCGGGACGATGTCGGGCAGCCGGCGAATCGCGCCGTTTTGCGCCCACTGGCCTTCGGGCACCTCGTGGATGACGCAGGACGTGACGACCATCTTGTCGCCATTGGTGCCGGCCGCGGACGCGGCGACCTGCTGGATCTCCCCTGCGAATTGCGCCTTGCGGGCCCCGTCGAGAACCCCGGCGCTGACGTGCCAATCGATGAATACGCCGGCGACCGCGGCGTCCGCCGAGGCGCCGGCGGAGTAAAAGCACCCGGGCGACAGCTCGTGCAGCAGGACCAGGGCCCGCATCCGGTGCTGGGGCTGGTCGGGCACCGATTCGGCACGGCACGCCGCCTCGGTGAGGCCCGTTACCAGGCGCTGCTTGCCGGTGTCGTCGAAGGCGCCGGGCGTCAGGGCTACGTGCATCAACGGCATGACATCTACCTTTCCGAGGGTGTTGCTCCCGTAATCTGCCCGAGCGGCGCGGCACAAGCCAGTGGCAAGGCAGACAGCTTTCTTGCATAATTCGCCACATGATCGGATTCGACGTCCTGGTCCTGGACGGCGCCAGCGCGAGCGCGGTGGGCGTGACGATCGACGTGATCTCGGCGGCGAACCGGATCCTCGCCACCCCCGCGTTCGACCTTCGGTTCGTGTCACCGCAGCGCCACGTTGACCTGCGCGGTGGCCTGGCCGTCGCCGCGGTACCCCTCGCGGACGCCACGGCGCGACATGTCGTGGTCGTCCCCGGGCTGGGCGCCGCGCAGCCCGAGGAGATTGCCGAGCGGCTCTGCGGCGCCGACGTCGCCGCCGCTGCCCAGTGGCTGGCCGATGGGAACGCCCGTGGCGCCCAGATCGCGGCGTCGTGCACGGCCGTATTCGTCCTGGCCGCCGCCGGACTGCTCGATCAGCGGCGCTGCGTCACGACCTGGTGGCTCGGGGCAGACCTCGCCCGGGTCGCGCCTTCGGCCAACGTCGTCATCGATGACATGGTTGTTCGCGATGGGTCGATCTGGACGGCCGGAAGCGCGTTCGCGCACATCGACCTGATGCTGGCGCTGATGCGCGAGCTCGGCGGCGCGGCGCTTACCGACGAACTCGCGAACCGGCTCGTCGCCGATCAACGCACGTCGCAGGCGAGCTTTCTGATCCCCTCGCACCTGGCGGCGCGCGACGAGACGGTCGCCAGCCTTGAGCGTTTCGTCAGGTCGCGGCTGGACGAATCGCACACGCTCGACTCGCTGGCCCGTCGGTGCGGCCTCAGCACCCGAACGCTGGCGCGCCGGACGCGAAACGCTGTGGGCCTCAGTCCGCTGCAGCTGGTGCAGAGAGTTCGCCTCGAGCGCTCACTGCATCTGTTGCGCACCACGCGCATGCCGCTCGAAGAGATCGCTGCGGCAGTGGGATTGGCGGATCCGGCGACGCTGCACCGACTGGTGAAGAAGCACACCGGGCAATCGCCCGGGGCGCTGCGCCCGAGCGCTCAGACGAGGGCGTCGTGATCGGCTCTTGAGCTGTGGCGGGGTCACGACCGTCACGTCGATGCGTTACTCTGGCTGGGCCCAATGGCGCAACATCGATTCGATGCGCCCCCGTAGCTCAGGGGATAGAGCGTCTGCCTCCGGAGCAGAAGGCCGCAGGTTCGAATCCTGCCGGGGGCACAAGCTCCGCCGCAGCTCAGCACCGCGCGCACCAGTAACCGTTACTGCGCATATTCGGGGCAGTATGACGTGGCGGAAGTTCGCACCAAAAACCTCACGTCGTCGTCCGTCATCCCGTTGCGCTCGTGCGACTGGAACATGCCCACGATCGAATCCATGTTGCGGCCCTGCGCCAACAGGGCGCACATCTTGTGACCCATGTTGATCAGGCCCTGATCCCCCTTGGCGCTGGAGATCCCCTGGTTGTGCAGCGCATTCAGGAACGCGGTGTCGTTGTCGTCCGCCCGAGCGGACGGAACAAACAGGAAAAGGGCCGCTGCCACCAGCGCGGCAAGGCGCGTCATGACCCTGCATGGTAGCCGGGTTCACCCGGCGCGCGTCGGGCTGAGCCGGCGGGCCGGTGCCCGAAGACGGGGTTTAGAAATCGCAGAAGTGGGCACACCGCGGCATGATCGCGCGTCAGATCCCTCGTGTTCTCCCTCCTGCGGTAGTCGCGGCCTCTAGCGTCAGCGCTTCTGTCCTCGCGTCTGCAATCCCCGTCGCCTCCGCCGACCCGTGCCCCGACGTTCAGGTCGTGTTCGCCCGCGGCACCGACGACCCTCCCGGGCTCGGCCCCACCGGACAGGCCTTCGTCGACTCCCTGCGCCCCCGCGTCGGCGCGAAGTCGCTGGACGTGTACGCGGTCAACTACCCCGCGACCCACGACTGGACGAACGCGGGCGAGGCCGGCATCAGGGATGCGGGCGCGCATGTCGTGTCGATGGCGCACGACTGCCCCAACACGAAGATGGTGCTCGGCGGGTATTCGCAGGGCGCGGCCGTGATGGGCTTCGTCACCTCGGCGGCCGTCCCGGCCGGGATCGACCCGGCGACCGTCCCCAAGCCGATGGATCCCGAGGTGGCCAACCACGTCTCCTCGGTCGTGCTCTTCGCACTGCCGAACGAGAAGGCGATGAACTTCTTCGGCGAACCGCCCGTGGCTATCGGCCCGCTCTATCAGGCCAAGACCACCCAGGTGTGCGCCGCGGGTGACCCGATCTGTTCTGACGGAATGAATTTCGCCGCGCACGACACCTACTCGAGCAACGCGGCAATGATCGACCAGGGCGCGGCCTTCGCGGCCGATCGTCTTGGCGGAGGTTCCCCGACGGGTGCGGGTCCGGCCGCGCCGACCGTCGTCGGGTCCCCCACTTCACGCGGAGGCTTCAACAGCTAAAGCCTCCTGATCGCGGACGATCGAAGTTCGGGGGATCTATCGTTTGCCTCAACAGATGAACACGCCGCGGCTACGCTGTGTGCCTGGCAGCCGGGCGCTCAGACGAGGAGGCAACGTTGGTGGGACGCGAAGCTCAGGCACCGACCTGATGTTGTCGCTGTTTATCGCTCTGATCGGGCTCGTGTTCCTCGCGTTTGCGCCCACCCGCTACACCGGCATGATCTTCGTGCTGACGCTGCTCGCCACCTTCGGGGTCACCGCGTTCGATATGAGCACCCACCAACCCACCAGCACCGACATCACCGGCTTCGCACTGGCCCTGATGCTCGGCGGACCCGCTCTGCTGATCCGGAGTGAGCGGGGAATGAAGAGCTGACCCGGGCCTATCCGGTCAAGAAGACCAGCCGAAACTTACCGATCTGCACTTCGTCGTTGTTGGCCAGCACCCCTGAGTCCACCGGCTGCCGGTTGACGTAGGTGCCGTTGAGGCTGCCGACGTCGGCGACGACCCAGTTGGCGTCCTCGTCGAGCCGAAACTCCGCGTGACGGCGGCTCACGGTGATGTCGTCGAGAAGAATGTCGCTGTCGGGATGGCGCCCGGCCGAGGTGACGGGGCGGTCGAGCAAGAACCGGGAACCGGCGTTCGGGCCGCGCTTGACGATCAGCAGCGCCGCTCCGCTCGGCAGCCCTTCGACGGGGGGTGCCTCGGTGGCGGTCGAACCGTCATCCGGCTCGTCGAGAAACTGCGTGCCGTAGTCGGCGGTCGTCTCGCCCACCGCTTGGGTGAGGTGTTGGTCGTCGTCGCCGCGGTTCATATGTCGCTCCCACCGCCTCGGGCACGATCAGATGCCCGCTAGGCCAAGAGAAATACCCACCTTCCGGCGGTCTTATGCCGCTTCAGGTCCGGCGGAGGATGAACGCCTCGATGTGGCGGTCGCCGGCGCGCACCTCGTACTTGCTCCACCCCGGGTACATCTTGAGGCCCTTGGACCAGATCTCGTCGCGCTCCCTTGGACTGGCGAGGCGGGCGGTGGCGCCCCAGGTGTCGCGGCCGATCGACACCGTGGCCTCCGGATGCGCCCTCAGGTTGTGGTACCAGGCCGGGTGCTTCGCGCCGCCGAAGTTGGACGCGATGAGGGCCACGCCGTCGGGGTGCGGGATGCCGTACAGCGCGACGGTGCGCGGCTCCCCCGATTTGGCGCCGGTGGTGGTCAGGATGACCGCGGGAACCCCGGTCGCGAGTGCGGCGAAGCTGCTCCTGCCCCCGGTGACCTTCGTGATCAGTCGGTCGAGGTGGTGGGCGGTCGGGCGGAGAATAGCCCCGCCCACCGCCGTGGCCGCGAAGCTGCGCATGAACCGGTGAAATGGGTTGGCGTGATCGAAGGACAGGTCCGACACGGCGTCACGCCGGCTTGGTGCTGTCGACCTGTTCCCGGTCGTACCCGATGACGGGCGCCGAGTCGCCGTAGACGTCCAGGGTGTGGATGAAGCGGTGCAAGCCCATCACCCCGGCGCAGGTGAACCCCAACTCGATGATCTGCGCGGCGGTGAAGTGCTCGCCCAGGCGCTTGTAGAACTCGTCGTCCATGGCGTGGTGGTCGGAGGAGAGCAGGTCGAGGAACTCGACGGCCATCTGCTCCTGCGGGGTGAGCGCGCCGTGGCCTGGGGCGAGCAGGCAGGCGACGTCCTCGTCGGTGATCGAGTCGTGCTTGCGCGACTGGCTGCACGGTTCGCATTCGCCGAGCTGCGCGCTGCGGATGCGCAGCAACTCCAGGATCCGGCCGCCCAGCAGCGTGCCGGCACCGAGCGTGGTCCTGGCCGCGTTGACCTGGTCGAGCTGCGCGCTGCGGTACGCGAAGATCTGCAGGGGCACCGGCGTCGCGTACAGACCGGCTGCGACGCCGGCCTCCACGATTTCGCGGGAATGGGAGCTGAGCTCTTCCATCGGGATTGGCGCAATACGCGGCATCGAATCAGGCTAACTTTTTTGTGCGTCGGCCAAAAGGAGAACTCGATGTCCAGACTTGCCGGAAAGGTCGCGATAGTCACCGGGGGCGCGGGTGGAATCGGCGCGGCGACCGCGCACGTATTGGCCCGCGAGGGCGCCGCCGTCGCGGTCGTCGACATCGACGAGGCCAAGGCCGCCGGGGTCGCCGACGAGATCCGGCGAACCGGGGCAAGGGCACTGGCGCTCGGCGGCGACCTCGCCGAGGAGGACACGGCGCGCGACGTGGTGCGGTCCACCGTCGCTGAGTTCGGCCGAATCGACGTGCTGCACAACAACGCCGCGCTCACCGCGAGTGACTTCTTGTCGCGCGACACCACGGTGGCCGAGATGCCGTTGGAGGTGTGGCGACGGTCCTTGGACGTCAACCTCGGAAGCCAGCTGCTGATGTGCAAGTACGCTGTCCCCGAAATGCGAAGGGGCGGCGGCGGTTCCATCGTCAACATGTCCTCGGGGGCGGCGCTGTCGGGCGACAAGACGCGGCTGGCCTACGGCGTGTCGAAGTCCGGGGTGCACGCGCTGACGATGTACGTGGCGACGAGCGAGGGAAAGGGCGGCGTGCGGGCGAACACGATCGTGCCGGGGCTGATCCTGACCGACGCGGTGCGCGCGCACCTGTCCGAGGATGTCATCGGCGGGCTTGGCCGCGCCACGTTGACGCCATACCTCGGAGAACCGAAAGACGTTGCCGAGCTGGTGGTTTTCCTGGCCTCGGAGCAGTCGCGCTACATCACCGGGCAGATGATCGCGATCGACGGCGGGATGTCGGCGCACATCGGCCTTGATACCGGCGACTAGAGGATCGCGTCGGCCAGGCGGTCAACCTGGTCGACGGCCTCGCTTGTCGGGTGGAACAGCAGCCGGTCGAAGCCCAGCTCCCGATACCGGCGGACGGTGTCGCGCGCGTCGTCCGCCGAGCAGACCATGTCGGCGACGTTCACCGCTGCATACTCCGGGGCGAACCCGTAGTAGCGCGCCAGGTGGTCCCTGCCCGCCGCGACGGCGTCGGCCGACCCGAGCCCGAAGTTCACCGATGCCTGCAGGTAGGGACGCCCGGGCCGGCCCGCGGCCTGCCAACCGGCCCGGATGCGCTCGGCCAGCGCCGCCTGTTCGTCGTAGTGCCGCACGGCGCCGGCGGCCCACCCCTCGCCGGTGCCGATGACCCGCCGTACCGTCGCCGCCGACCGTCCACCGAAGAGCAGCGGAATGTGCACGGGCGCTGGGCATAACGAGCCGTCGCCGCCGACCGGCCCACCGGCCCACAGCTCGCGCATGTGCTCCACCTGTTCGTCGAGGATCCGGCCACGGCCGCGGAAATCGGCGCCGGTGGCGGCGTAGTCATCGCAGCGGTTACCCACCCCCAGACCGACGACCAGACGGCCGCCGGAGGTGTGAGCCACGCTGGCGAGCTGCTTGGCCAGCGGAACGACGGGATACAGCGGGGACAGAAGGACATTCGTCACCAGGGTCAGTTCGTCGGTGGCTCCGGCTGCGGTGGCCAGGGCGATCAGCGGGTCGATACCGGGGTAGAGCAGGCGGTCGATCGTCGCGACGGATTCGAACCCGCGCCGCTCGGCACGGCGGGCCCATTGGACGATGGCCGGGCCGGCGACGCCGGCGATGTGGTTCGGCAGCCCGATTCCCAGCTTCACAGCCCCAGCATCGGCCCTTGCCGTCGA
The DNA here is from genome assembly GCF_002101815.1 of Mycobacterium paraense. Lineage (GTDB taxonomy): Bacteria > Actinomycetota > Actinomycetes > Mycobacteriales > Mycobacteriaceae > Mycobacterium > Mycobacterium paraense. The sequence goes on from NZ_LQPM01000021.1 coordinate 50,890, forward strand.
TTCTGGACAGTAAAACCCACTCTGACGGCAAAAATAGGACATATTGCCCGTAGTTCTGTACTGTTTTCCTCACTATGGAGCCGCTGGACGGTCATATTCTGCACGCGCTGCAGGTCGCGCCGCGGGCGCCGTTCCGGCGTATCGCCGAGGTGATCGGCGCCGGCGAACAAACCGTCGCGCGCCGCTACCGGGCCCTGCGCCGCGACGGCGCCCTCCGCGTGATCGGCGTGGTGAACCCGCGGGTGTACGGCGAAGACCAGTGGATCGTCCGGGTGCGCGCCAAACCCGACAACCTGCCCCGGCTCGCCGAGGCGCTGGTCCGCCGGCCCGACGTCACCCATGCCAACGTGTTGTCGGGGGGCACCGAACTCGTCTGCGTGGTCCGCGCGCCGATCGGCGACGCCGGCGACGGTCTGCTGCACCGGCTCCCCCGCACGCCGGCGGTCCTCGAGATGCGGATCGACTTGGTACTCAACGTCTTCGGGTCACCAGCGGGCGCCCACTGGACGGGCCACGGCCACGCCCTGGACGAGGACCAGATCAAGGCGCTGCGGCAGCAGGTCGAGGGCGCGAGGCCCGATCGGCCCGCCGCGCCCACGGCCGGCGATCAGCCGCTGCTGGAGGCGTTGGCCAACGATGGCCGCATCGCCGACAACGCACTGGCGACGCTCACCGGGTGGTCGCCGGCGCGCGTCAAGCGCCGACTGGCCGCGCTACAGGCCTCCGACACGCTCGCCTACGACCTCGACGTGCTGCCGGAGCGGCTCGGGTTCATGCTGAACGCGATGATCTGGATCTCCACGGCGCCGCGCCATCTCGCGTCGGTGGCCGAACAGATCGCGCGGCATCCCGAGGTCGCCTCGGTCGTCGCGGTCAGCGGTCCGGCCAACCTGATGGTCGTGGTGATCTGCCGAGACGCCGGCCACCTCTATCGCTACATCGCCGAGCGCCTGGCCACCGTCGACGACATCCAGGCCTACGACGTCAGCGTCCGCAGTAAGCGGCTCAAGCAGGTCGGCTCGCTGGTGTCGCGCGGCCGGTTGATTCGCGCCTAGCCGCTCGTCGGTCCCAGCGCGTAGGCGCCGGTCTCCGGGTGGTGATACCAGCCGCTGGCGGCGTGGGTGCCGCCGTCGACGTGGATCGTTTGGCCGGTGATATAGCTGGACATCTCGGAGGCCAGAAAGACTGCCGCGCCTGCCATTTCGTCGACGTGACCGGCACGGCCCATCGGCACGGTGAGGCCGAATCGCTGCTCGGAGCCGGGCGGCGCGATTGCCCTGATGCCTTCGGTCAGGGTGATGTCGGGCGCCAGCGCGTTGACCCGGATCCCGTGCGGCGCGAGTTCCAGCGCCGCGGTCTTGGTGTAGTTGATGACGCCCGCCTTGGCGGCCGCGTAGGTGGCGTAGCCGGGTGCGGCGCGCACGCCCTCGATCGAGGTGACGCTGATGATGCTGCCCGGCAGCTTCTGTTCGACGAGGATGCGCGCCACCCGCTGCGTGCACAGGTAAACGTGGCGCAGGTTCGCCTTGTACAGTGCGTCCCAACCGTTTTCGCTGGTGTCGAGGATGCCCGACCAGAACACCCCGCCGGCGTTGTTGACCAGGATGCTCACCGTCCCGAGTTCGGCGGTCGTCTGCGCCAACGCGGCGTCCACCGCGGTGCTGTCGCGCACGTCGACGGGAAGCCCCAGCGCGCCGATCTCCTCGGCGGCCGCCGCGCACGATTCCGGGTTGCGCTCCCAGATGGCGACCCGCGCGCCGAAAGCCTTCAGCCCCGCCGCGATGCCGCGGCCGATGCCCGCGCCGCCGCCGGTGACCACCGCGACACGGTCGGTCAGAAGGACGCTGGAGGGGTCGAGTGTCATGCAGCTGAATATAGGACAATGCGACGTCAAGGTTTACAGTCTTTACTGATTATGTTTGATCTGTAATCAGTGGAGGGCCGCCATGACCAGCACGATCTTCGTCACCGGCGCGACCGGACAGACCGGCGGCAATGTGTGCCAGCAGCTGATCGAGCGCGGCGACCACGTGCGCGCGCTGGTGCGCAACCCCGACGACGCGACGGCGCTGGCCGGGATCGGCGTGGAACTGATCAGGGGCGACATCACCGACGCCGACGACGTCCTGCGCGCGGCCAAGGGCGCCGACGCGGCCATTCACTGCGCGGCACTGCTGGGCGGCGCGAGCCAAGACCTGGACGACTTCAAGGCCGTCAACATGGTCGGCACCGCCAACGTGCTGGATGCGGCCAAGGCGCACGGCATGCGCCGCGTCGTCGCCCTGAGCACCGCCACGTTCCTGGACCTGAGCACCGGCGCCGATTTCGAAGAGGCGCCCGTGCTGCGCAATCCGCCGGGCGACCCCTACACCGTCACCAAGCTCGCCGCCTTCCTCGACGCGCACGAGCGTGCCGCCGCCGGCGACGACGTCCTGACCTGCCATCCTGGCGCGATCTTCGGGCCCGGCCTGGTCGTCGAGCGCGCCCTGCACCGCACCAGCTTCAACCGGGTGCTGCTCGCCGGGATGCGCGGAAAGATCAAGCGCTACCTGGCTTTTCCGGTGACCTGGGTCGCCGGCGCCGACGTCGCCAAGGGATCGATCGCCGCGCTGGACAAGGGCGTGGCCGGCGAGCGCTACCTGCTGGTGGGCCGCCCCGAGGACACCTTCAGCACCGCCGGCGGCATCAATCGCGCCTGCGAGATCGCCGGAATCGATCATCGCGTCGAGGATCTCGACTACCGCACGGATCCCGAGGCGTTGACCGCCGAATTCGGGCCCACCCTGATGGCCATCGCCGCCGCCGCGGCCAAGAGCGAGCGCAGGCCCAGGGCGACCAACAACCTGACCAGCCGGCGCCTCGGCTATGCGCCCATGTCCTTCGATGACGGCCTGCGACTGCTGATCTCGTGGCTGCGCGAGCTCGGCAAGCTGTAGGGATCGCCGTGGTGGACCTGGCCGATCGGATCCTCGACGCGGCCCAGCGGCTGGTGTTCCGGGCCGGGGCGCGCAGGCTGTCGCTGTCGGACGTGGCGGCCCGGGCCGGGGTGTCGCGGCCCACGCTCTACCGCTACTTCGCGTCCAAAGAGGAGCTCATCGACGCGCTCGGCAAACGCGAGCGGCGGCGCTTCAACGCCGCGTTGGACCAAGCGATGTCCGGCGTCGTCGGGGTCGCGCGGCTTCAGGCCGCGATCGACGTCGTCGCGACGTTCGTCGACGTCCAGCCGCCCGGCCGGCTGCTCGACCTGGAGCCGGCGTTTGCGCACGACCAGATGGCGCAGGCGCTGCCGATGCTCGCCGACGGGCTGACGGCCGTGTTACAGCTCTGCGCCCGCGAGGGCGCCTTCGCGACGGCGGTCGATCCCCGCGACCTCGCCGGTGCGGTCGCGCGAACCGCGATGAGCCACTACATTTTTCCCGACGCCGACCCCGCCGCAGCGCGCCGCGAGATCCGGGCCGCCGCCGGCCTCCCCGCTCAGGCGAGCTGAAACTTCGTCGCGCCGAACGGCTCGTAGGTTCCCAGCGCGACCACCGTCGACGGCTCCATCCGATACACGTGCCACGGCGCCGGGCCGGCCGATTGCGCGCTGTACTCCGCCGTCAGCGCGTCGCCCGCAACCTCGCACGGCCATCCACCGCGCACGAAAGAGTCCGCCACGGAAGCCAATTCGGTCCCGGAAGTGACCCGCCGCGCGACGCCCTCGATGACCAAGTCGAACGGTTCCGTCGCCACACTGAACGCGCATCGCGGATCGCGGCCCAGGTTGCGCGACTTGCGGGTCGCCGGGCCCGAGGTGAAGTACCAGCTGCCGTTGTCCTGCGTCGTCCCGACGGCCGTCACATGCGGGCTTCCGTCCGGATTGATCGTCGTGAGCCACACGGTGTGGCGTTGCGGGCCGCCGCTGCCCGGCGCCTGCGTCAGCTCACCGTCCAGCACTGCCTTGACGCGGTCCCAGCCAATCGGAGGCGCCCCGTACCCGTCGAGATTGCGGTGTGTGATCGTCATGCCGGTATTGACCGATGGCGGCGGTGGAATTCATCGCTCCCGCAGCAGGAACAATCCGTAGGCGGCGACGGACTGCGCGTCGACGATCACCCCGGTGCGCATCATTTCCTCGACGTCTTCGCGCGAGAACCATTCGCTGCGCATGTCCTGTTCCTCGTGCTCGCGATCCGATTCGCCCTCGGCGATCCCGGTGGCCAGGAACACCCAGCCGCGCTGGCTGCTCATCCCCGCGGCGACGTCGAGCTGGCCGAGCGCCTCGAACGACGTCGCGCGCAGTCCGGTCTCCTCGCGCAACTCGCGCTCGGCCAACTTTGCCGGCTCGGCGTCGACAAGATCCGGGGCGCTGCCCTGCGGGAACTCCCAGCGCCGCGCGCCGAGCGGGTAGCGGTACTGCTCCACGAGCCGAAACCGGCTCCCGTCGTACGGCATCACCAGCGCGTACGTCGGCTTGTCCACCACGGCGTAGATGCCCAGACTCCCGTCGGGACGGCGGATGTCGTCTTCCCGGATCACCAGCCAGCGGTTCCGATAGATCTCGCGGGACGAGACGCATTCGATGAAAGGCACCCCGCCAGTATCGCGAGGAGTATGTTCCCAAGCCATGCCCTCCCAGGAAGCCATCGCACAGACCGTCAACAGCTACCTCGAGCTCGTCGCCGCCGGCAAAACCGACGAGATCCTCAACCTGTATGCCGCCGACGCGACCGTCGAGGACCCGATCGGTTCGGACGTCCGGCGCGGACACGACGCCATCCGCGAGTTCTACGCGGGGTTCCAGGACCTCAAGAAAGACACCGAACTCGTGGAGCTGCGCGTCGGCGGCAGCGAGGCGGCGTATTTGTGGCACCTCACGCTCGACACCGGTGACAGCCGCAGCCGCATCTCGCCCATCTCGCACATGAAATTCGACGAGGACGCCAAGATCACCTCGATGCGGGCGTTCTGGTCGCCGGCCGACGTCAAGGTCCTCTGAGCGGGCCGCGGCTTCGGTTGCGGCACAAGGGTTCCGCCGCAGTCCCCTCATCGGCGACCGAGCGAGCCGGGATTTCGGCGGGTTAAAGCTCGTTTCTCGGGGCGTCGGCGGCGATAATGCATCGATGAACCCTCACGACGACGATCCACCGCTCTAGCATGCGACGGCACATCATCGTCAGCGGTGAGGACGCGCTGGCCACGACGATCATCGACGAGCTGAACAACGCCGGCGTCAGCGTCGTCAAGCTCAGCAGCCCCGCCGAGCTTGCCCACGTCGAGGCCGATCGCGCGATCGCAGTCGTCTGCGCCGGGGACGACGATGCGATCAACCTCGAAATCGCTTTGCTGGCAAGGAAAGCCAACCCCAGGGTGCGGGTGGTCGCGCGGCTGGGCAATGACGTGCTCCGCGAAGCGGTGGCCGACGACAACGGACCCGGGGCGATCCTGGACGTCGCCGACCTCGCTGCGCCCTCGGTGGTGGAGGCGTGCCTGGCCCACAGCACGCACCCGTTCGAGGCGGCCGGCATCAAGTTCGTCGTCTCCGACGCCGAGGCGCCCCGGGACGGAACCCTGCGCGAGATCTACGGCGACCTGGCGCCGGTGGCGGTGATTCACGGCAGCAACTCGCCCAACCCCGGCGAGGTGGTGGCCTGCCCGGGCCGCGACCTGCCGGTGCAGGCCGGCGACTGGACCGCGATGATCGGCACGCCGGATGAGCTGTCCGCCCTGGGGATCAAGATCGCTCGGGCGACCCGCGTGCGCACCCGCCCACCCCAGCTGCGACGGGCGTTCGACGCGTTGCGAACCCTGCGCAACGACGTCAACCCGATGTTTTTCCGCGCGCTGGCCGCCGCGCTGGGCCTGCTGATCGGGTCGACGATCGTGTTGCGGTTCACCTATCAACCCCATCCCGGGATGACGTGGGTCGACGCGCTGTACTTCAGCACCGAGACGATCGCGACCGTCGGCTACGGCGACTTCAGTTTCCTGCACCAACCCACCTGGTTGCGGCTGTTCAGCATCACGCTGATGTTCGCCGGCGTGATGACCACCGCGCTGCTGGTCGCGTTCATCGCCGACCTGCTGTTGTCCCGGCGCTTCGCCTACTCGGCCGGCCGCCGGCAGGCGCGCCACCTGCGCAACCACATCATCGTGGTCGGGCTGGGCTCGTTCGGCAGCCGGGTCGTCCGGGACCTGGTCGCGGCGGGCTACGACGTCGCGGTCATCGAGCGCGACGAGAACAACCGCTTCCTGTCGACGGCGGCCGAGCTCGAGGTGCCCGTCGTCTTCGGGGACGCGACGCTGGCTCAGACCCTGGAGTCGGCCCGGGTTGAGCACGCCCGCGCGGTCGCGGTGCTGACGCAGGACGACATGGTCAACATCGAGATCGGGATCGTGCTGCGCGAGATGTTGGGGCCCCGGGTGATGCCGGACGTCGTCCGGCCCGACGTGCCGATCGTGCTGCGGATATTCGACACGGCGCTGGGCGTCGCCGTGTCGCAGCGGTTCGGCTTCGAACACGTTCGCTCCACCGTCGAGTTGGCCGTCCCGTGGTTCATCGGCGCCGCCATGGGGCTGCAGGTGCTCGGGACGTTCTGGGTGGGGCAGCGCTCGTTCATGGTCGGCGGCATGCACGTGGCGGCCCGCAGCGAACTGGACGGGCTGCGGATGTTCGAGCTGTCCACCCACACCCGGGTCATCGCGATCACCCGGGAGGACGCGCCGGTGCAGCTGCACCCGCGGCGCGACGCGCGGCTGTGCGCCGGCGACACCGTCTACCTCGTCGGCCCGTACCGCGAGCTGCTGGCGACGCTGCGCAAGGGGCAGCCGCCCCAGCAGCCCGAGATCGGCGGGGAGCGCCGCCCGGCCTAGCCGCCTAGCTGGCGACCTACAGCTGGGCCGCCACGTCGGCCGCGCGGCGCAGCTGGTCGACGTCCGAACTCGTCGGGATGAGCTGGACCTCGTCGGTGCCGATGCCCTCGAACTTGCGCAGCACGGCCAGCAGCTCGTCCTCGCTGCCGGCCCAGCCGGTCATGGGCGCCATCGCGTCGACGTACTCGGCCGGTATCCAGTTCATGTAGCGCCGCAGGTGGCGATGCACCTGGGCGCGGGCCTGCTCGGGCGGGCCGAACGCGAACCAGAACGACGTCACCAGATGCGGCTTGGGCCTGCCGGCCTGCGCCCACGCGTCGCGCGCCACGTCGAACAGCTCGTTCTGCTTGGCGACGTCGAGGTCCAGCGTGGTGCCCGCCAGCCCGTCGGCCCACGCCGCGGCGCTGCGGATCGTCTTCGGCCCGATGCTGCCGACGAACAGCGGCGGGCCACCGGGCTGGACCGGGGCCGGGCCGACGGGCAGCACCGACTCGGTGAGCTTTTCGCCGGCCCACACTTTCCTCATCGCCGCCACCCGGTCGGCCATGCCGCGGATGGTCTGCGTCGCCGGGTCGGCGCCCACGGCGTGATAGTCCTCGAGCCTGCCGCCCACACCGATGCCGACCGTCAGCCGCCCGCCGCACAGCATGTCGCCAGTCGAGAGCGCCTTCGCCAGCATCACCGGATCGTGCAGCTGCGGGACGATCACGGTGGTCAACAGCCGCACCCGATGGGTCCAGGCGGCCAGCGCCCCGAGCAGGGTCAGGTTGTCCGGGTTGTCGAACGCGATCCGCTCACCCCAGCACAGCGACGAGAACGGGCCCTCGTCGATCGCGCGGGCCCAGTCTTCGAGCACCGCCGCATCCAAATCCGGCTCCATCACCGGCATGGTCATCGCTATCTGCACGTAGGCGATTCTGGCAGCATGGGCTGGATGGGTTTGACCAGCACCTCCATCGCACACGTCCGGCTGACCGTGACCGACATCGAGCGGTCCCGGCAGTTCTACGAGAGCGTCTTCGGCTGGCCGGTGTTGCTCGAGGTCCCCGAGAACGCCGACGAGGCCACCCGCAGCCAGTTCGGCTTCCTGTTCGGCGGCGTCATCTACGACCTGGGCGGCACGCTGCTCGGCCTGCGCCCGGTCGCGACGGACCGGTTCGACGAGGATCGTGTCGGCCTCGACCACATCGCGTTCCGGGTCGGCAGCAAGGCCGAGCTGGAGGCCGCGGCCGCCCATCTCGACGAAGTCGGCGTGGAGCACGAGCCCATCAAAGACATTGGGCCGTCCTACATCCTGGAGTTCCGCGACCCGGACAACATCGCGCTGGAACTGACGGCGCCGAAATAAGGATCCCGGAGGGGTAAAAGGGAACTATGGCGATCAGTTTCAACCACACCATCGTCGCCGCGCGCGACAAGCGGGAGTCCGCGGAATTCCTCGCCGAGCTGTTCGGGTTGCCCAGCCCGAAGCCGTTCGGCCACTTCATGGCCGTCGAGCTCGAGCACGGCGCCACCCTCGATTACGCCGATGCGCCGGAGGGCGAAGAGATCCGGCGGCAGCACTACGCGTTCCTTGTATCCGACGACGACTTCGACGCCATCTACGGCAAAATCGCCGACCGCGGCTTGCAGCACTGGGCGGATCCCGGCCGCCAGCGGCCCGGCGAGATCAACGTCAGGGACGGCGGCCGCGGCGTCTACTTCCTGGATCCCTCAGGGCATGCCATGGAGATCCTGACCCGCCCCTACGGCTCGGGCGGCTAATCGCCGCTGCGCGGCGAGCCGTGCCGGGCGTGTTCCTGGCTCCGATAGTCGTCGGCCATCTGTGCGACGTGCTTGGGCAGCGCGCCGGCCGCGACGTCGGCCAGGGTCGTTTCCTCCAGGACCGAGCGCATGCTGGCCCGCAGCGCGCGCCAGACGTCGGCCAACGGCGCGGTGGGTCCCGAATACGGCAGGTCACCGAGCCCGATGTCGCGGACGCTGGCCAGCGGGCCGTCGATGCAGCGCAGCACGTCGGCGATGCTGATCTCGCTGCCGGGGCGGGCCAGCTCGTAGCCGCCTTCGCGGCCGCGGTGGCTGCGCACCAGGCGGTCGGTGCGCAGGTTGGTGAGGATGTCGACGAGGAACTGCGGCGGTATGCCCTGGGCCTGGGCCAATTCGTCCGTCGTCACCAGGGTGCCGGGATCGACCGTCGCGAGCTGGACCATCGCCCGCACCGCGTACTCCGCCTTGGCCGACATCCGCATGTGAGGATTGTGCCATTCACGCGAGCGGGTGCTTAGGGGCGCAACTCCAGCAGGTCGATTACCAGCTGCGCCTGCTCGTCGACGCCGCGATCCGGCGTCAGCCGCAGGTCCGGGTTCTCCGGCTGCTGATAAGGGCTGTCGATGCCGGTGAAGTTGGCGATCTCACCCGCGCGTGCTTTGGCGTATAGCCCCTTGGGATCACGCTTCTCGCAGTCGCCGAGGGGGGTGTCGCAGAAGACCTCGAAGAAGTCCAGCCCGCTCGTGGCATGAACCTTGCGCGCCAGTTCGCGATGCTCGGCCAGCGGGCTGATCGCCGGCACCAGCACGGTCTGGCCGGAGTCGGCCAGCAGCGCGGCCACGTGCGCGAGCCGGCGCAGGTTCTCCGCCCGGTCGGCCATCGAAAAGCCGAGATCGGCGTTCAGGCCGTGGCGCAGGTTGTCACCGTCGAGAACGTATGCGGGAAAACCGCTTTCGAGCAGCTTGCGCTCAACCTCCATGGCCACGCTCGACTTGCCCGAACCCGACAGGCCGGTGAACCAGATCGTCCTGCCCCGCGGCCGCGATCCCGCACCGACGAGCGACTTGTGCCGCACCGTGTTCGGGCTCGACGTCTGCGCCGAGACGTCGCGCAACACCATGCCCGCCGCCACCGTGCCATTGGTGTTCGGGTCGATCAGAATGAACGAGCCGGTGCTGGAGTTGCGGGTGTACTCGTCGAGCAGCAAAGGAACCTGGGTGCGCAGCGAGATGCGGCCAAGTTCGTTGAGCTGCAACGCCTCTGCACCCTTGTCGCGATGCAGGGTGTTGACGTCGAGCCGGTACTCCAGCGCGGTGACCCGCGCGCGCGTCGTTCGGGTGGTGTGCTTGATCAGGTAGTCGCGGCCGGGCTCCAGCGCCGAGTTGTCGGCCATCCAACACACGGTCGCGTCGAACTCCTGCGCGACCCTGGGCTGGTTGTGGGTGCGGGCGATCATGTCGCCGCGGGAGATGTCGATCTCGTCGGCGAGGCTGACCGAGACGGCCATCGGCGGAAACGCTTCTTCCACAGGGCCGTTGGGGCCCTCGATCGCGGTGATCCGGGTGGTCTTGCCGATCGGCAGCACCACCACCTCGTCGCCGGGGCGCATCACCCCGCTGGCCACGGTGCCGGCGTAGCTGCGGTGGTCCTGATGCTCGTGGGTGTGCGGCCGGATGACGTATTGCACCGGGAAGCGCACGTCGACCAGGTTGCGGTCACCGGCGATGTAGACCTCTTCGAGGTGCGACAGCAGCGCCGGCCCCTCGTACCAGGGCGCGTTGTCCGACTTGGTCACCACGTTGTCGCCGTTGAGCGCCGAGATCGGGATGGTGGCCACGTCCTGCACGTCCAGCCGGGCCGCGAAGGCGTGGAACTCGTCGCGGATCCACTCGAATCTTTCCTTGTCCCAGTCGATCAGGTCCATCTTGTTGACGGCGAGCACGATGTGCTGGATGCCCAGCAGGGACGCCAGGAAGGCGTGCCGCCGGGACTGCTCGAGCAGGCCGTGGCGGGCGTCGACGAGGACGATCACCAGCTGGGCGGTCGACGCGCCGGTCACCATGTTGCGGGTGTACTGGATGTGGCCGGGGGTGTCGGCGATGATGAATTTCCGCTTGGGCGTGGCGAAGTAGCGGTAGGCGACGTCGATGGTGATGCCCTGCTCCCGCTCGGCCCGCAGGCCGTCGGTGACCAGCGCCAGGTCGGTGTAGTCGTGACCGCGTTCCTTGGACGTGCGCTCGACCGACGCCCACTGGTCCTCCATCACGGCCTTGGAGTCGTAGAGCAGCCGCCCGATCAGGGTGGACTTGCCGTCGTCGACGGAGCCCGCGGTGGCGAGCCTCAATAGAGTTGTCATCAGAAGTAGCCCTGTCGTTTCCGGTCTTCCATGCCCGCCTCCGAGATGCGGTCGTCGGCGCGGGTCGCACCGCGCTCGGTCAGCCGGGACACCGCCGTCTCGGCGATGACCTCCGAGACGGTGGAGGCTTCGGACTCCACGCACCCGGTGCAGGTGACGTCACCGACGGTGCGGAACCGCACCGTCGCCTCGAACACCGGCTCGTCGGGGCGCGGCTGCATGTGCCGGTGCACCGCCAGCAGCATGCCGTCGCGCTGAAACACCTTGCGCCGGTGCGCGAAATAGATCGACGGCAGCTTGACCTTCTCGGCGCCGATGTAGGACCAGATGTCGAACTCGGTCCAGTTCGACAGCGGGAAGACGCGGATGTGCTCGCCCTTGTGGTGCCGGCCGTTGTAGAGGTTCCACAGCTCGGGCCGCTGGGCCTTGGGGTCCCACTGCCCGAACTCGTCGCGGAAGCTGAACACTCGCTCCTTGGCCCGCGCCTTTTCCTCGTCGCGGCGCGCGCCGCCGAACGCGGCGTCGAACTTGTTCTCCCGGATGGCGCGCAGCAGCGTCACCGTCTGGATCGGGTTGCGCGACGGGATGGTCTCGACGACGCGCCCCGCGTCGATGTCCTCCTGCACCGAGGCCACCACCAGCCGCACGCCGGACTCGGCGACCAGCTCGTCGCGGGCGGCGATCACCTCGTCGAAGTTGTGGCCGGTGTCGACGTGCATCACCGGGAAGGGCAGCCGTCCGGGGCGGAACGCCTTGAGCGCCAGGTGCAGCATGACGATGGAGTCCTTGCCACCGGAGAACAGCAGCACCGGCCGCTCGAACTCGGCGGCCACCTCCCGGATGATGTGGATCGCCTCGGCCTCGAGCGAGCGCAAGTGGCTCAACTCGTACTGGCCGGCGGCGGGGGCCGCGTTCACAGCGCTGGTCATCGGCTACCTCGTCGTGTATTCCTGATAAAGCTGATCGGATTGACCATCTTTATGCTCATTGCCGTCTATGGAACCAGCCGGCCCCGCCCATGTCAATGACCTGCCGGGTATTTGCGGGCGCTCACCGGTGCGAAAGCATGGACACATGACAACTGGAACGCAGAGCGGCCGCGAAGTTATTGCGCAATTCCTCCCCCAATCGCCGTTCGTCGCGAAGCTGGGGATCATCGCCGACGAGCTCGGCGACGACGAGGTGCGGCTGCGGCTGCCGTGGGACCCCAGCAATGTCACCGTCGGCGACATGGTCCACGGCGGCGCCATCGCGACGCTGGCGGACCTGACCGTGATGGCGGCGGCCTGGTGCGGCGCCGAGGCTCCGCCGCAACTGCGCGGGGTGACGGTGTCGATGGCGCTGGATTTCCTGGCGCCGGCGCGGGCCACCGACGTGATCGGGATCGGCCGGGTGCTGCGGCGGGGGCGGTCGCTGGTCAACTGCGAGGCCGAGATCGTCGACGCCGACGGCACGCTGGTCGCCAAGGCCCTGGCGACGTACAAGGTGGGCTAGCTGTACTCGGTCAGGACGTTGGTAGCAGGCGTGTCGGCTTGATGTGAGGAGAACCCCCGGGTGGGGTGTGGC
>NZ_LQPM01000022.1 GCF_002101815.1 Mycobacterium paraense
CCACGGAGCCCCCGCCGCCGCCCGTCACGACGGCGATGACCACCACGCCGCCGCCCCCGCCGCCGACGACCACGCCGCCGCCGACGGCCCAAGCGCCGTCCAGCACCCCGACGACGACGGTGCCGATGACGACGCAGTGGATCCACGTTCCGCTGCTGCCGGTGCCGATACCCGTCCCGGTCCCGGCCAGCCAGGCCCCCCAGGCGCCCCAGGCGCCGCCGTATCCGCAGTACCCGGGCAACTCGCAGAACCCGTTCCTGAGCCCGGGCTACTGAGCCCCGCCGCGCCGCTGTGACCCTGATCAACCTGAGGTCAGGGCGACAAGCGCCGTCGCCCGCACGCGGGTAGCGTGGTATCACCCAGTTCGGGTTGGGTCTGTTTTTTGGTGCCCTAGGGGAGGGCAGTCAAGACCTGGGGAGGCGCAAAGTGGACATCGTGCTCGGAGTGTCAATGGCTCCGACCACCGTCCGCCTGGTCCTCATCGAGGGCCAGGATGCCGACGGTGTCACAGTCGAAGAAGACCAGTTCGACGTCGCCGCTTCGGGCGCGCCCGCGCAGGTGATCGACGCGATCGTCGGCACCCGGGAAGGCGCGACGGAGGGCGGCTACCAGCTGACCTCGACCGGGGTGACGTGGACCGATCCCGCCCAGGTCGGCGCCCTGCGCGAGGCGATCGCCTCGCACGACGTCGGCAGCGTCATGCTGGTCTCCCCGTTGCTGGCCGCGGCCGCGCTGGCGCAGACGGTCGGTCAATCCATCGGCTACCAACACATCGCGATGCTGTTCGTCGAGCCCGACAGCGCGACGCTGGCCGTCGTCGACGTCACCGACGGTTCCATCATCGATCTGCACCGCCGCCAACTGGTGGGCGACACCGCGGTCGAGCTGTCGGGCATGGTCGCGGGGCTCGGGGCGCCCGGCTCGGAGGCCGACGGCGTGTTCGTCGTGGGCTGCGGGACAGGGCGCGGCAGCGACGTGGCCGCGATCAAGGCGGCGCTCGAGGCCGCGACCCCGCTGGCCGTCAGCGTGCCCGAGGAACCGGACATGGCGCTGGCCCGGGGCGCGGCGCTGGCGTCGGCCAACGCGCCACTGTTCGCGGTGTCGACGGCCGCGCTGGCCTACTCGCTGGATCCCGGCACCGGCGAGGTGAGCCCCCGGCCGCTCAGCCCGACCTACCTCGAGGTTTCCGGCAATGCCCGCCCGGGCGCCCTGGCCTACAGCGCCCTGGACGACCTGGCGGACGAACCGGACCAACCGCGGCGGCGCAGGTTCCCCGTGCTGGTCGGCAGCGCGCTGACCGGCATCGCCGCGGTGGCGGCCGGGGTGGTCGCGGTCTCGCTGACCTCGGACGCCCACCCGGCGCCGCAGAGCCCGCACGCCGTCGCCCCGCTGAATCGGGTGCCGGCGCCGCAGGCGCAGCTGCCCGCCCCCAGCCCTGCGCCGGCCGCGCCGGCACC
>NZ_LQPM01000023.1 GCF_002101815.1 Mycobacterium paraense
GCCGGCCGCGGCCGCCCCGCCGCCCCCGCAGCCGATGCCGCCGCCTCCCGGCGCCCCGCCGCCACCGCAGATGGCCCCGCCGCCGGCGGCGGAGCCGATCCCGCGCCATCGCGGCGCGGATTCCCTGGGGCCCGGGCCGGATGGTTCGGCGGACGGGCCGCCGAGCGGTGGCCAGTCCGTGGCCGAACTATTGGCGCGGCTGCAGGTCGAGCCGTCCGGCGGCGGCCGGCGCCGGCGACGTGACGGCTGAGCTGGGAGCTTCCTCACACCGGCTTTCATTGGGCCCGGCCTGATGGATCGATTAAAGTCTTAATGACCGTCCGGTACCCGAGCAGTGGACCGGAACGAACAAAGAAAGCTGTGAGGTCGTCTGCGATGGGGCAGTTCGACGGACTGCGCCCGGCCAGGCTCAAGGTGGGCATCATCTCCGCCGGCCGGGTGGGCTCCGCGCTCGGTGTCGCGCTGGAGCGCGCCGACCACGTCGTGGTGGCGTGCAGCGGCGTCTCCCGGGCGTCGCGTGAGCGGGCGCAGCGCCGGCTGCCCGATACGCCGGTGGTGTCGCCGCCGGACGTGGCCGAAAGCGCCGAACTGCTGCTGCTGGCGGTCCCCGACAGCGAGCTCGCCGGCCTGGTGTCCGGCCTGGCGGCCACCTCGGCCGTGCGGCCCGGCACGATCGTCGCGCACACATCCGGCGCCAACGGCGTCGGCATCCTGGCGCCGCTGGCCCACGACGGCTGCATACCGCTGGCGATCCATCCGGCGATGACGTTCACCGGCTCCGACGAGGACATCACCCGGGTGCCGGACACCTGCTTCGCGATCACCGCGGCCGACGACGTCGGGTACGCGATCGGGCAGTCGCTCGTCCTGGAGATGGGCGGGGAGCCGTTCTGCGTCCGCGAGGACGCCCGCGTGCTGTACCACGCCGCGCTGGCGCACGCCGGCAACCACATCGTGACCGTGGTGGCCGACGCGCTCGACGCGCTGCGGGCCGCGCTACGGGGCAGTGAACTGCTCGGGCAACAGACCGTCGACGACCAGCCGGGCGGCCTCGCCGAACGGATCGTCGGGCCGCTGGCCCGGGCGGCGCTGGAGAACACCCTGCAGCGCGGGCAGGCCGCGCTCACCGGTCCGGTCGCCCGCGGCGACGCCGCCGCGGTGGCCGAGCATCTGGCCGCGCTCGCGGAGGTCGGGCCGGAGCTGGCCCAGGCCTACCGGGTCAACGCCCTGCGGACCGCCCAGCGCGCGCACGCCCCCGACGATGTCGTGGAGGTGCTGGCGCGATGACGGCACGCAAGCCCGCGTTCAATCCCGGTGAGCTCAACGTGTACTCGGCGCCGCGCGACGTCACCGATGTCAGCCGGGCGCTGCGGCACACCGGGCGCCGGGTGATGCTGGTGCCCACCATGGGCGCCCTGCACGAGGGGCACCTGGCGCTGGTGCGCGCCGCCAAGCGGGTGCCCGGTTCCGTGGTGGTGGTCTCGATCTTCGTCAACCCCCTGCAGTTCGGGGCCGGCGAGGACCTCGACGCCTACCCCCGCACCCTCGACGACGACCTGGCGCTGCTGCGCGGCGAGGGCGTCGAGATCGTCTTCGCGCCGACCGCCGCGGCGATGTATCCCGATGGGCTGCGCACCACCGTGCAGCCCGGCCCCCTGGCCGCCGAGCTCGAGGGTGGCCCGCGGCCGACCCATTTCGCCGGCGTGCTGACGGTGGTGTGCAAACTGCTGCAGATCGTCCGCCCCGACCGGGTTTTCTTCGGCGAAAAGGATTATCAGCAGCTGGTCATGATCCGCCAGATGGTCGCCGACCTGAACCTCGACGTGGCCGTCGTCGGCGTCCCGACGGTGCGCGAACCCGACGGGCTGGCGATGTCCTCGCGCAACCGCTACCTGGACGCGACGCAGCGCGAACTGGCCGTGGCGCTTTCGGCGGCGCTGACGGCCGGGGCACACGCCGCGACCCACGGTGCCCAGGCCGCGCTCGACGCGGCTCGCGCGGTGCTCGAAGCGACGCCCGGTCTGGTCGTCGATTACCTCGAGCTGCGCGACGCCGACCTGGGGCCGTTGCGCGGCAACGGATCCGGCCGGCTGCTGGTCGCGGCCAGGCTCGGCAGCACCCGGCTGCTCGACAACGTGTCAATCCAGATCGGAAACCTCGCCGGCACCGCAGGACCGGACGAACTCGCCCAATCACATTGGAGGAATTGATGTTACGGACGATGCTGAAGTCGAAGATCCATCGCGCCACCGTCACGCAGGCCGACCTGCACTACGTCGGCTCGGTGACCATCGACGCCGACTTGATGGAGGCCGCCGACCTGCTCGAGGGCGAACAGGTGACCATCGTCGACATCGACAACGGTGCCCGGCTGGTCACCTACGCGATCACCGGCGAACGCGGTACCGGGGTGATCGGAATCAACGGCGCCGCAGCGCATCTGGTGCACCCGGGCGACCTGGTGATCCTGATCGCCTACGGCACGATGGAAGAAGCGGAGGCGCGCGCCTACCGGCCGCGGATCGTGTTCGTCGACGCCGACAACAAGCCGATCGACCTCGGGCACGACCCGGCGTTCGTGCCCGCCGACGCGGCGGAGCTGTTGGACCCGCGGATCGGCGCGCGGTAACCGTGCTGCTGGCCATCGACGTCCGCAACACGCACACCGTCGTCGGACTGATCTCCGGATCCAAGGAGCACGCAAAAGTCGTGCAGCAGTGGCGGATCCGCACGGAATCCGAGGCCACCGCGGACGAATTGGCGCTGACCATCGACGGGCTGATCGGCGACGATTCCGAGCGCCTCACCGGGGCCGTCGCGCTGTCGACCGTCCCGTCGGTGCTGCACGAGGTGCGGGTCATGCTCGATCAGTACTGGCCGTCGGTGCCGCACGTGCTGATCGAGCCGGGCGTGCGCACGGGGATCCCGCTGCTCGTCGACAACCCCAAGGAAGTCGGCGCCGACCGCATCGTCAACTGCCTCGCGGCGTTTCACAAGTTCGGCACCGCGGCCATCGTCATCGACTTCGGATCCTCGATCTGCGTGGACGTGGTGTCGGCCAAGGGCGAATTCCTCGGCGGCGCGATCGCGCCCGGCGTGCAGGTGTCCTCCGATGCCGCCGCGGCCCGCTCCGCCGCGCTGCGCCGCGTCGAATTGACCCGGCCCCGTTCGGTCGTCGGCAAGAACACCGTCGAATGCATGCAGGCGGGTGCGGTGTTCGGGTTCGCCGGGCTGGTCGACGGCTTGGTGCAGCGCGTCCGCGAGGACGTGGACGGATTCGGCAACGCCCTGGGCGATCAGGTCGCGGTGGTGGCGACCGGCCATACCGCGCCCCTGCTGCTGCCCGAGCTGCACACCGTCAGCCATTACGACCAACACCTGACGCTGCACGGCCTGCAGCTGGTCTTCGAACGCAACCGGGACGCCCAGCGCGGTCGGCTGAAGACCGCGCGCTGAGGGACGCCCTCGCACGTCGCATCGAGTGTGCGTGCGCGGCTTCCGTTGTGAAACGTCGCAGTGATTTGGCGGAATTTTTCGCCCACGCCGCACACTCAAAGCCCTGAACGCACACTCGGCGACGTCAATTAAGCTGGCACGTCGTGAGCGAAGCCGACCCCGACCTCCCCGAGCAGTTCCGGATCCGCCGGGACAAGCGCGCTCGCCTGCTGGAGGAGGGGTGCGACCCCTACCCGGTCGCCATCGAGCGCACCCACACCCTGGCCGAGGTGCGCGCCGCCCACCCCGACCTCCCGACCGACACCGCCACCGACGACATCGTCGGCGTCGCGGGCCGCGTCATCTTCGCGCGCAACTCCGGGAAATTGTGCTTTGCGACACTCCAGGACGGCGACGGCACCACGCTGCAGGTGATGATCAGCCTCGACAAGGTCGGGCAGCAGGCGCTCGACGCGTGGAAGGCCGACGTCGACCTCGGAGACATCGTCTACGTGCACGGCAACGTGATCAGCTCGCGGCGGGGCGAGCTGTCCGTCCTGGCGGATTCCTGGCGGATGGCGGCCAAGTCGCTGCGGCCGCTGCCCGTCGCCCACAAGGAGATGAGCGAAGAGTCGCGGGTGCGGCAGCGCTACGTCGACCTGATCGTGCGTCCCCAGGCCCGGTCGGTGGCCCGGCAGAGAATCGCCGTCATCCGCGCGATACGCAACGCGTTGGAACGGCGCGGGTTTCTCGAAGTCGAAACGCCTATGTTGCAGACGCTCGCCGGTGGCGCCGCGGCACGGCCGTTCATCACCCATTCCAATGCGCTCGACATCGATCTCTACCTGCGGATCGCGCCCGAACTGTTCCTCAAGCGCTGCATCGTCGGCGGATTCGACAGGGTCTTCGAGCTAAATCGCGTGTTCCGAAACGAAGGGGCCGATTCGACGCATTCTCCCGAATTTTCGATGTTGGAGACCTACCAGACCTACGGAACCTATGACGATTCAGCGATCGTCACGCGCGAGCTTATTCAAGAGGTGGCCGACGAGGCGATCGGAACCCGACAACTGCCGTTGCCAGACGGCAGCGTGTACGACATAGACGGAGAATGGGCGTCGATACAAATGTACCCGTCGCTGTCCGCGGCGCTCGGCGAGGAGATCACGCCCGAGACGGGGGTCGACCGGCTGTGGGCCATCGCCGACCGGCTCGGGGTGGAGATCCCCAAAGACCGCGGCTACGGCCACGGCAAGCTCGTCGAGGAACTGTGGGAGCACGCCGTGGGCAACGCGCTGACCGCTCCCACGTTCGTCAAGGATTTCCCTGTCGAGACAACGCCTTTGACGCGGCAGCACCGCAGCATTCCCGGCGTGACCGAGAAGTGGGACCTCTACATTCGCGGGGTCGAACTGGCCACCGGCTATTCCGAACTGAACGACCCGGTGGTGCAGCGCGAGAGGTTCGCGGCGCAGGCGCGCGCCGCGGCGGCCGGCGACGACGAGGCCATGGTGCTCGACGAAGACTTTCTCGCCGCGCTCGAGTACGGGATGCCGCCATGCACTGGAACCGGAATGGGTATCGATCGGTTGCTGATGACTTTGACCGGCCTGTCAATTAGAGAGACAGTTTTGTTCCCGATTGTGCGGCCGCACTCCGGCTGAGTTACCCGTTGCGCCTGGATTGAGTATCCTGCGTTCTTATGGCAGATTGGTGCCTTGGGGAGTGAATCCAAACTGCTCAGCAACTGCTCAGGACGAAACGCGAGGGTAAGCTAATGGCGAAAAAAGTGACCGTCACCTTGGTCGATGATTTCGACGGTGCGGGCGCGGCCGACGAAACGGTTGAATTCGGGCTTGACGGGGTGACCTACGAGATTGATCTTTCGTCCAAGAATGCCGCGAAACTGCGCAACGATTTGAAGCAATGGGTAGCAGCAGGACGCCGCGTCGGCGGACGCCGGCGCGGGCGCTCCGGTTCCGGACGTGGTCGTGGGGCCATCGACCGCGAGCAGAGCGCCGCTATCCGCGAGTGGGCCCGCCGCAACGGGCACAACGTGTCGACGCGCGGTCGCATCCCCGCGGACGTCATCGACGCGTTCCACGCCGCCACCTAAGCGGATCGCTTACCGGCGCCCGGGCCTCCCAAGGCCTGGGCGCCGGTTGTTTTCAATTTCGCTGGCGGCGGAATGATCGGCGGCCCTCGCCGGAAACGCTTTGGCGGTTTTCCTCGTTTACCTGTTACGGCTCCGCGCTGACAAGGGGTTAAGAGAGGTATGTGGCCTGGACCGCCAGCCACCGCAACGTTAGGAACCCCGGCGGGCCGACCATTACAGTGGATGGCAGGTACGCGAATGCCCCAGCTGTACCGATGGTGAGGGAGAGCAGGTAACCACCGATGTTCGAAAGATTTACCGACCGTGCCCGCAGGGTGGTCGTCCTGGCCCAGGAAGAGGCCCGGATGCTCAACCACAACTACATCGGCACCGAGCACATCTTGTTGGGCCTGATTCACGAGGGCGAGGGCGTCGCGGCGAAGTCGTTGGAGTCGCTGGGCATCTCGTTGGAGGGCGTCCGCAGCCAGGTCGAGGAGATCATCGGCCAGGGGCAGCAGGCGCCGTCGGGACACATCCCGTTCACGCCGCGCGCCAAGAAGGTTCTCGAGCTGAGCCTGCGCGAGGCGCTGCAGCTCGGCCACAACTACATCGGCACCGAGCACATCCTCCTGGGCCTGATCCGCGAGGGTGAGGGCGTCGCCGCCCAGGTGCTGGTGAAGCTGGGCGCGGAGCTGACCCGGGTGCGCCAGCAGGTGATCCAGCTGCTGAGCGGCTACCAGGGCAAGGAGGCCGCGGAGGCCGGCACGGGTGGCCGCGGGGGCGAGTCCGGCAGCCCGTCGACGTCGCTGGTGCTCGACCAGTTCGGGCGCAACCTGACGGCCGCCGCCATGGAGGGCAAGCTGGACCCGGTCATCGGCCGCGAGAAGGAAATCGAGCGGGTGATGCAGGTCCTGAGCCGCCGCACCAAGAACAACCCGGTGCTGATCGGCGAGCCCGGCGTCGGCAAGACCGCCGTCGTCGAGGGCCTGGCGCAGGCCATCGTGCACGGCCAGGTCCCGGAGACGCTGAAGGACAAGCAGCTCTACACGCTGGATTTGGGTTCGTTGGTCGCGGGCAGCCGCTACCGCGGTGACTTCGAGGAGCGCCTGAAGAAGGTGCTCAAGGAGATCAACACCCGCGGCGACATCATCCTGTTCATCGACGAGCTGCACACGCTGGTCGGTGCCGGTGCCGCCGAGGGCGCGATCGACGCCGCGTCGATCCTGAAGCCGAAGCTGGCCCGCGGCGAGCTGCAGACGATCGGCGCGACCACGCTCGACGAGTACCGCAAGTACATCGAGAAGGACGCCGCGCTGGAGCGCCGCTTCCAGCCCGTGCAGGTGGGGGAGCCGACGGTGGAGCACACCATCGAGATCCTCAAGGGTCTGCGCGACCGCTACGAAGCCCACCACCGGGTGTCGATCACCGACTCCGCGATGGTGGCCGCGGCCACCCTGGCCGACCGCTACATCAACGACCGGTTCCTGCCGGACAAGGCGATCGACCTGATCGACGAGGCGGGCGCCCGGATGCGGATCCGCCGGATGACCGCGCCGCCAGACCTGCGCGAGTTCGACGAGAAGATCGCCGAGGCGCGCCGGGAGAAGGAATCGGCGATCGACGCCCAGGACTTCGAGAAGGCGGCCAGCCTGCGCGACCGGGAGAAGACCCTGGTTGCCCAGCGGGCCGAGCGCGAAAAGCAGTGGCGTTCGGGCGATCTCGACGTGGTCGCCGAGGTCGACGACGAGCAGATCGCCGAGGTGCTGGGCAACTGGACCGGCATCCCGGTGTTCAAGCTGACCGAGGCCGAGACCACCCGCCTGCTGCGGATGGAGGACGAGCTGCACAAGCGGATCATCGGCCAGGAGGACGCGGTCAAGGCCGTGTCCAAGGCGATCCGCCGCACCCGCGCCGGGTTGAAGGACCCCAAGCGGCCGTCAGGCTCGTTCATCTTCGCCGGCCCGTCCGGTGTCGGTAAGACGGAGCTGTCCAAGGCGCTGGCCAACTTCCTGTTCGGCGACGACGACGCGCTCATCCAGATCGACATGGGCGAGTTCCACGACCGGTTCACCGCGTCGCGGCTGTTCGGCGCCCCGCCGGGATACGTCGGCTACGAAGAGGGCGGCCAGCTCACCGAGAAGGTGCGGCGCAAGCCGTTCTCGGTGGTGCTGTTCGACGAGATCGAGAAGGCCCACCAGGAGATCTACAACAGCCTGTTGCAGGTCCTCGAGGACGGCCGGCTCACCGACGGCCAGGGCCGCACGGTGGACTTCAAGAACACCGTGCTGATCTTCACCTCGAACCTCGGCACGTCCGACATCTCGAAGCCGGTCGGCCTGGGCTTCACCCAGGGTGGCGGTGAGAACAACTACGAGCGGATGAAGCAGAAGGTCAACGACGAGCTGAAGAAGCACTTCCGCCCGGAGTTCCTCAACCGCATCGACGACATCATCGTCTTCCACCAGCTGACCAAGGACGAGATCATCCGGATGGTCGACCTCATGATCGGCCGGGTCGCCGGACAGCTCAAGAGCAAGGACATGGCTCTGGAGCTGACCGACAAGGCGAAGGCGTTGCTGGCCAAGCGCGGCTTCGACCCGGTGCTGGGTGCCCGCCCGCTGCGGCGCACCATCCAGCGCGAGATCGAGGACCAGCTGTCCGAGAAGATCCTCTTCGAGGAGGTCGGTCCGGGGCAGGTCGTCACGGTCGACGTGGACAACTGGGACGGCGAAGGCGCCGGCGAGGACGCGGTGTTCACCTTCACCGGAACCCGCAAGCCGCCGGCCGAGCCGGACCTGGCCAAGGCCGGGGCGCACAGCGCGCCGGAAACGCAGTAGCGATTGCAGCAAACGGGCGGTTAATCTCTGACGGGATTAACCGCCCGTTTCGCATTTAAGGGGTCCGCCTGTGCTGATCGTGACCACCAACGACCTCCCGGGCTGGGAAATCCAGCGCGTCTGCGGCGAAGTGTTCGGGTTGACCGTCCGCTCGCGAAACGCCTTCTCCCAGATGGGCGCGGGCTTCAAGGCGATGTTCGGCGGCGAGCTGGCCGGCATGACCAAGAATCTCGCCGAGAGCCGCAACGAGGCGATGGGGCGCCTGATCGCCGAGGCGCGCAACCGCGGCGGCAACGCGATCGTCGCGATGCGGTTCGACACGACCGAGATCGGCGACGTGTGGACCGAGATCTGCGCGTACGGCACGGCGGTCCAAGCGGTCCCCGTCACCGAGGCGGCCAAGTACACCGCGGGACAGCTCGGCTACGGCTCCGCGGCGCCACAACAGTGAGCCGACGTCTACACTGACCGTGTCCTGACGGGTAACGGAATCTGGTGAAACTCCAGAACGGTCGCGCCACTGTCTAAAGTCAGACCCGGTGCTCGTCATCACCAGCGGGGACGCGTTTATCCCCGGAAGGAGCAGACAATGCCCAATCCCACGACGACCCGCACCCGGATCCGGTCGGTAGACCTGTCGGCGGCAAGCGCCGCGCTGTGGTTGGCCGCGACCGCCTTCCTCGCGCTGCTGGCGCTGTACTTCGTCGGCGTCGACCAGGGGGCGGTGTCGTTGTTCGGCGGCGACTCGCACGTGCACGAGTTCCTGCACGACGCCCGGCATCTGCTCGGCTTCCCCTGCCACTGATCGCGTGGAGAGGCGTCTGATCGGACGCGGCCTGCTGGCCGGTGCAATCGGCGCGGTGCTGGCGTTCGCGTTCGCCCGCCTGTGCGCCGAACCGGTCATCGGCCGCGCGATCGCGTACGAGGACGGCCGCGCCGACGCCCTGGACGCCCACGGCGTGCACGAGCACGGCGCCGAGTTGTTCAGCCGCGGTGTGCAGTCCAACGCCGGGCTGGGTTTCGGCGTCCTGATCTTCGGCGTCGCGATGGGCGCGCTGTTCGGCGTCGTGTTCCGCCTGGTTTTTCCGAGGGTGGAAGGCGTTGCACCGCAAGGGCTTTCCTTGCTGTTGGCGGCGGCCGCGTTCGTCGCGGTGTATCTGGTGCCGTTCGTGAAGTATCCGCCGAATCCGCCCGCGGTGGGGCAGTCGGACACGATCGGGGCGCGCACCGGCTGGTATCTGGCGACGGTGCTGGCGTCGGTGGTGCTGGCCGTCGCCGCGGTGTGGTTGGCGCGGCGGCTGACGGTCCGGTTCGGCGGGTGGAGCGGGCGGCTGCTCGCGGCGGGCGGCTACGTGGTGGCGGTCGCGGTGGTGCTGGTGCTCCTGCCGAGCATCGACGAGACACCGCAACCCGTGCGGGACGCCTCGGGGACGATCGTGTATCCCGGCTTTCCCGCCGACGTCCTCTACGAATTCAGGCTGCTTGCCCTGGCCACTCAGCTGGTGTTGTGGGCGACGATCGGTCTGGTGTTCGCGACGCTGGCCCGACGGCCGCTGGAGGAACGGGTCCCCGCGTGAGCGACGTCGTCCGGCTGACCCTGGTCTCGCACGCGATGACCGACGCCATGGCGGCCGGGCGGTTTCCCGTCGATGAGCCGCTCAACCAGATCGGCCGGCGACAGGTCAAAAAGGCTGGGCGCCTTGATGTTCAGCAGGACGCGCGGCTGTTCGCGGGACCCGAGTTGCGCGCGCGGGAGACCGCACAGCTGCTGGGCCTGCACGCCGCAACCGAACCCCGGCTGGCCGACCTGCAGTGCGGGGGATGGTGCGGGCAGACGCTGCGCGCCGTCGGCCCCGCGGATCTCGAGACGTGGCTGACCGATCCGGCCGGGGCGCCGCACGGCGGTGAGTCGATCGTCGACCTGATCCGACGGGTGGCGGGTTGGCTGGAAACCCTGGCCGGGGACACTGCGCCGGTGGTGGCGGTGACGCATCCGGCAGTGATCCGCGCCGCCATCCTGCACAGCCTCGATGCGCCCCCGAAGTCGTTCTGGGGCATCGACATTGCCCCGGTGAGTCGCACCGTGCTGCACCACCGTAACGGCCGCTGGACGCTGCGACTCTAGGTTATTGCGGTGCGATGAGCGCGAAGGCCTGCCTGGCCACCTGCAGCATCCACCCGGTCACCCTGGGCCCGTGATCGCGGGGCCAGTTCAGCTGGAAGCTGACCACCCAGGCCTGCCGGTTCTTGTCGACGGCGTACCAGCTGAACGTCAGATCTCCCGGCAGCCCACCGGCTTTCGCGCCGATATAGGGCCACACGTTGCGGTCCAGCTGGATGCCGGAGACGGCGGACAGGATCTGCCTGACCGGCGCGGCCGGGCCGACCGCGTCGGCCTGCAGCGCAGCGTGCACCCGGCAGATGTCCTCGGCGCTGCCGTACCACTCGGCGCCGTACGCCGAGGCCGGGGTGTGCGCATGGGTCGGATCGGGTTGGTACGGAGTCGAATCCGCCTGCTGCAGCAGCTGGGCGCGGACCTGCTTGGACCCCTGCTTCCATTGGTCGCGCAGGTCCGGCTTGCCCCAACCGACGGAGAACAACTCGTACATCGTGGGGAACGGGGTCATGCTGCCCGGGTCGTGATGGCCGGCGGTGGCCAGCGCCTCCTCGATGGCGTGCGTGCCCATCCGCCCGATCAGCAGGTCGGTGGCCATGTTGTCACTCGTGGCGATCATCTTCTCGGCGGCCGTGCGCACCGAAACGTGATCTCCGGGACGCAGTTCCAGGCCCGACGAGCCCACCGCGCGGCTCTTGTCGGTGACGGTGAGCTGATCGTCCCACGACACCGTCCCGCTCCGGACCGCGCCGGCCAGCGCGTGCAGCACGTACAGCTTGAAAATCGATGCCAGCGGCAAGGATTCGCCGGTGTTGGTGCCCGCAACGGGGTCGCAGTGACCGTCGTCGACCTTGGCGACCTGGTAGGAGTAGCGGGCGCCGGTCTTGCTCAGCACCGCGTCGATGTCGTGCCAGGAGTTGACCTTCGGCGCCTGCGTGTCGACGTCGAACCGGTCCACCCGACCCACGTCGTCGGTGTGTATCCGGATGTCCTGGCGCGCGCCGTACGAGGTGACCAGGTGCAGGGTGGCCACGCTGGCGCCGATGTCGACGCCGGCGAGGGTGAACGGGCGATCCCACCACAGCCCCTCCATGGTGGTCTCGACCGACTCGACCTGGTCCGGCGCGGCGAGGGTGCCGACGCCGACGGGGCCGATGGGCCAGTCGGAGTTCAGCATGTCCAGGGTCTGCTGGGCCCGGATGCCGGGGGGCGTCCGGGTGTCGATCTGCCGACCCGGATCGGCTGCGTTCGCGTGCGGGGCGGGCGGGGGCGCACAACCGGGCGCCAGCGTCACGACCAGAGCCGCGGCGGCGCCCAACGCCGCTACCCGGCGCCGCGTCGACCGCCCGCTAGCCACCCTGCTTGGAGCCGGCAACGTCCATCACGACCTCGAATTCGAGCAGCGACGCCCCGGTCGCCACGGGGTTGGCCCGCTCGCCGGCATGGGCCTCGATGGCGGGGCCCTTCGCCCACGCCTGGAAGGCGTCCTCGGACTCCCAGTGCGTCACCACGAAGTAGCGGTTTTCGCCCTTGATGGGACGCAGCAGCTGAAAGCCCAGGAAGCCGGGTTGCCGATCGACCGCGTGCGCGCGGTGGGCGAACCGCTTCTCCAGTTCGGGGCCGGCGTCCGCGGGCACCTCGATTGCGTTGATCTTCACCACGTGCGGCATTCCGCTAGGCTACCGCGCGGCTCCCGCTGTCGAACCCCCGGGCGGGCCACGCAAGATGGTGCTATGCCCAGCGATCTGTTGACCTGCCACGGCGGCAGTGGCGCGCCGTTGGTGCTGGTGCACGGCCTGATGGGCCGCGGCACCACCTGGTCGCGGCAGCTGCCGTGGCTGGCCCGGCTGGGCACCGTCTACACCTACGACGCCCCGTGGCACCGGGGCCGCCACGTCGACGATCCGCACCCGATCAGCACCGAACGCTTCGTGGCCGACCTGGGCGACGCGGTCGGCGGCCTGGGGGCGCCGGCCAGGCTGGTGGGGCATTCGATGGGCGCCCTGCACTCGTGGTGCCTGGCCGCCGAGCGCCCGGACTTCGTCTCGGCGCTGGTGGTCGAGGACATGGCGCCGGACTTCCGCGGCCGCACCACCGGGCCGTGGGAGCCGTGGCTGCACGCCCTGCCGGTCGAATTCGATTCTGCCGAGCAGGTTTTCGCCGAGTTCGGGCCGGTCGCCGGCCGGTACTTCCTGGATGCCTTCGATCGCACGGAAAGCGGGTGGCGGTTGCACGGGCACACCTCGCGATGGATCGAGATCGCCGCCGAATGGGGCACTCGGGACTACTGGGCGCAGTGGAAGGCCGTGCGCGCGCCGGCGCTGCTCCTGGAGGCCGGCATTTCCGTCACCCCGCCGGGCCAGATGCTCGCGATGACCGAAACGGATTCCCCGACAACGTATTTGCACGTGCCGCAGGTCGGCCACCTCATCCACGACGAAGCCCCGGAGGAGTACCGGGAAGCGGTGGAATCCTTCCTGGCGGCTACCGACGGCCGGTGAGCCCGAACGCGGTGCGCAGCGCCACCGCCATGAGCGTGTTGGTCGGGTTCTGGCATCCCGAGGTGACGAACACGCTGCCGTCGGCGACATAGACGTTGTCCATCTGGTGCATTCGCCCGTTGGGGTCGACGACGCTGGTCGCCGGGGACACGCCCATCTGCATGCCGCCCATCACGTGCTTGGTGTTGGGCGGCGTGCCGCCGCTCAGCTTCCGCTCCAGCCCGTCCGGGATGGCCGCGAACAGCTGCGCTCCGGCGGCCGCCATCATCGCGGTGATGGGCACCAGGAAAAACGTCTGCGCGACCGCCTCGTGCCTGCCGGGCGCCCAGGTCACGCGGGCCACCGGCTGTCCGTTGAGGTCGGTGACCGTCGGGTCGAGGGTGACGTTGTTGGTCAGGTAGGGCAGGTCGGTGCCGATGAAGTTGACGCCGGCCAGCCGGTCGCGCAGCAGCGAGGCGCGCATCAGGTCCTTGAACGGGCTGCCGAACAGCTGCACGCCCGGCAGGAACCCCAGGATCTCCTGGTAGAACTTGCCCTCGGTGATCGGGTCCTGGCTCCCGCCCAGCTCGCACAGCCCGCCGCGGATGTAGGGCAGCCCGGCCAGTTTCGCCGCGAGGCGCGCCCCCGGGAAGTTGGGGTCGCAGAAATCCTCCATGCACTGGGTGATCGAGCGGCCGCGGTAGGCGTGCACCCGCTGGTCGAGGTAGATGCCGAACCCGTCGACAAAGTTGTGGAACATCAGCCGGGTGCCGATGCGCCCGCTGGCGTCGGGCAGGCCGGAGAGCAGCGCCAGGCGCGACGTCTCGATCGCCGAGGCGGCCAGCACCACCAGGTCGGCGCTCTCCCCGCCGGGGTTGCCCTGCGGGTCGAGATACGAGACGCCGGTTGCGCGCCGGCCGGTGAAGTTGACCTTGGTGACGGTGGTCTCGGGGTGCAACTGCGCACGCCCGGTCCGCAGCGCCAGGCGCAGCGGCGCCAGGGCGCCCACCCGGGCCGAGATCGGGCAGCCGTAGTTGCTGCAGAACCCGCAGTTGTTGCACGGCGGTCGGCCGTCGTACTCGACCGAATTGATCGCGGTCGGAAACGGATACGGGTGCAGCCCAATGCGTTTGGCCCCCTTGGCGATCAGCGTGGAGGAGCGCTGCTGCGGTCCCGGCGGCATCGGGAAATTCTGCGTGCGCGGCGCGTGCTTGAAGGACAGCGCGGGTATCGCCCGGACGTCGCCCTGAGTCCCGAGCAGCGTTTCGATCGCGTCGTAGTAGGGCGCGATCTCGCTGTATTCGAACGGCCAATCCTGCATGTCCGCGCCGGGCTGCGGGCCAAGCATCGACAGCCCCTTGAAGTCGATGTCCCAGAACCGCGGGACCTTCGCGTCCCAGTGCGTGGTTCCGCCGCCGACGGTCACGGGGAGCTCGTTGACGGGGCCGACGTAGCTGGCCGCCTGGGCGGCGTTGGCGCGAAACGTGCGGGGGTAGGCCAGGGGGTCCGGCTGCTCGAAATAGCGGTACAGCGACTTGAGTTCGTCGTTGGAGAACGTCGTGCCGAGGGGACCGGTGCCATCAAGGTTGGTGTAGTAGTTCGAGCCCTTCTCGAATATCACTACGTCCCAACCATTTTGGGCGAGTTCCATCGCCACCGTCGACCCGCCGGCGCCGGAGCCGACGATGACCGCCTTAGGCACTCACGCCGCCCCTTCCGCCCAATTTGGAGACCACCTGTTCCCAGCCGTGACGCAGCCGGTTGATGATGTCGGTGACGATCACCACGTCCCACTGGATCGCTTCGACCTGGGCGGGCGTGTATCCCCGCGGCTGGGAATCGCCGGGATACTTGATGTCCTTCCAGCCGACCAGGTTCGCGTTGCCGCCGTATTCGGGGACGCTGTACATCGCCTCGATGGTGTGGCCGAACAGGACGCCGGCGAACGCCGCCGCCGGCCCGTGGGCCAGGATGAGGTCCTGCCGGACCGGCTGCACGGCGGTGAAGTCGCCGCCGGCCTGCTGGTCGAGCAGGGCGATGCCGCTGGTGTACTGGTTGCGAAGCTGCGTCAGCCGCTGCTGCCAGCCGTACGCCTGGGCGCGATTGAGCGGCACGAAGGTGGCCATGTAGTCCTGGGAGCCGCCGGCGCGATCGCTCCATGGGCCGCCGGCGTGCACATCGGCGGGCGTGACGTCGAACACCGACAGCATCCGGTCCAGGTAGTTCACCACGTTGGCTTCATGCGCCCCGGGGCTCCCCAGCTCGACCGGGCAGTCCTCCGGCCCGGGGATCAGCCGGCGGGTGGCGGCGTCGAGCACCGCAGCCTGATGCGGCGACAGGAATCGGTAGCCCGTGGCGGCGGACGCGGCGGGTGGCGGCCCCATTGCGGCGGCCAGCGGCAGCAGGCTCAGGCCGCCGAGCACCGCGCGCCGGGACACCGGCGGCAAGCGGGATCCTTCGGCGGCCTCCTCGCTGGGCACATCGGCAGGGTAAGACGCAGATATGAGTCTTACGTGGAACGCCCGCCCGGCGGCGTGTCGGGTTGCGCCGTAACGGGGTTCGCGCTAGCGGCGACGGCCCCTGCTACCCCTCGCCCGCCAACGCGAACCGGCCGTCGGCGGTCCGAGTCACCAGGCCGTCGGCCAGCAGCGAATCCAGCGCGCGGTCACGCTGCTGCGTATCGGTCAGCCACGCGACGTCCAGCTCGGCCCGGGTGACCGGGGAATCCTTGGCACGCAACACATCCAACAACCGCCCGCGGACCTGACGGTCGGTGCCGGCGTAGGTCTGCACCCGACGGGCCGGGCCCTGCGCGGGCGGACAACCCGCCGCCCGCCACGCGCACCCCTCGAGCGGGCACAACCCGCATCGCGGCGCCCGCGCGGTGCACACGATCGCACCCAGCTCCATGAGTGCGATCGAAAACGTCGGCGCCCGTTCATCATCGGGCAGCAGCGCCGAGACGTCCGCGTAGTCGCGTGAGGCGCTTGGCGCCCCGGCGTCGGCCAGGCCGTGCACGGCGCGGGCCACCACCCGGCGCACGTTGGTGTCCACCACCGGCACCGATCGGCCGTAGGCGAAACACGCGATCGCCCGCGCGGTGTAGCTGCCGACGCCGGGCAACGTCAGCAACGTGTCGACGTCGTCGGGAACCACGTCGCCGTGGTCGCGGGCGATCACGGTGGCGCACTCGTGCAATCGCTTGGCGCGCCTCGGATAGCCCAGCTTGCCCCAGGCGCGCAGGACGTCGGCCGCGCTGGCCGCTGCGGTGGCCGACGGGGTGGGCCAGCGTCGCACCCAATCGGTCCAGATCGGCAGCACCCGCGACACGGGCGTCTGCTGCAGCATGAACTCGCTGACCAGAATCTGCCACGGGCTGACATCGGGTTCTCGCCAGGGCAACTCGCGCCGCGACCGGTGATACCAGTCGATGAGCTCGCTCGGCGAGATCACCTGCGGTTGCGGCATGATGTGTGCCATGCCTAACACCAGCCCAGTAACCGCGTGGAAAGCACTCAAAGAGGGTAACGAGCGATTCGTCGCCGGTAAGCCTCAGCATCCCAGCCAAAGCGTCGAGCATCGCGCCAGCCTGGCCGCCGGGCAAAAGCCGACAGCGATCATCTTCGGCTGCGCCGACAGCCGGGTGGCGGCCGAGCTGCTATTCGATCAGGGACTGGGTGACGTGTTCGTGGTTCGCACCGCCGGACAGGCCATCGACTCGGCGGTGCTGGGCTCCATCGAGTACGCGGTGACGGTGCTCGACGTGCCGCTGGTCGTCGTCCTCGGCCACACCAGTTGCGGTGCCGTCAAGGCCGCCATCGGCGCGATCGACGACGGCGCGATACCGGGCGGCTACGTGCGCGACGTGGTCGAGCGGGTCGCGCCGTCGATCCTGCTCGGCCGTCGCGACGGCCTGAGCCGTGTCGACGAGTTCGAGGAACGGCACGTCAAGGAGACGGTGGCCCAGCTCGTGGCGCGTTCGTCGACCATCGCGGAGCGGGTGTCCGCGGGCACGCTGGCCATCGCCGGCGTCACCTACCAACTCGCCGACGGGCGCGCCGCGTTGGTCGAGCACGTCGGTGATATCGGCGGATAACGACCGCCTTTCTCCCCGCCACTAACACGGCTCGCCCCTTTTTAGGGCCAGCAAACCTCGCGACACGCCGACGCGGATCGGACAAATCCGCGTGACCTGGGCCTACGGTGTGATCGTGCTGGATCTGGAACCGCGTGGCCCGCTACCCACCGAGATCTATTGGCGGCGCAGGGGCCTGGCCCTGGGCCTTGCGGTCGTCGTGATCGGGGTCGTCGCCGCCATCGTCGTCGCCTTCATGGGCAACAAGGCGGGCGCCAAGCCCGCCAGCGCCGATAAGCCGAACTCCGCCCAGAGCAAGCCCGCCGCGCCCCCGAGCCAGGCGCCGCCCCCGGGGCAGGAGGGCGTCGCGCCCGTGCCGGCGCCGCAGGGGCAGAACCCCGAGTCGCCCACCCCGACCGCCGCGGTGCAGCCGCCGCCGGTGCTGAAGGAGGGCGATGACTGCCCCGATTCGACGCTGGCGGTCAAGGGCCTGACCAACGCGCCCCAGTACTTCATCGGCGACCAGCCGAAGTTCACCATGGTCGTCACCAACATCGGGCTGGTGTCCTGCAAACGCGACGTGGGAGCGGCGTCGCTCGCCGCCTACGTCTACTCGCTGGACAACAAGCGGCTGTGGTCCAACCTGGACTGCGCGCCCTCCAACGAGACCCTGATCAAGACGTTCACGCCGGGCGAGCAGGTGACGACGGCCGTGACCTGGACGGGCATGGGATCGGCGCCGCACTGCCCGCTGCCGCGGCCGGCGATCGGGCCGGGCACCTACAACCTCGTCGTGCAGCTGGGCAACCTTCGCTCGCAGCCGGTTCCGTTCATCATGAACCAGCCGCCACCGCCGCCGGGTCCGGTCCCGGGGCAGCCGGGTCAGCCGGCGCTCGCGCCGCCGCCGGAGGCCCCGCCGGGCGCGGCGCCGGGCCCCAGTCCCGCGGGCTGACCGCGTTCAGGTGAGCGGATCGGCGATGGTCGATTCCGCCAGCTGCGACAGTCCCTCGCGCACGTGGCGGGCCCACATCCCGCCGATGCCGTCCACCGACTCCAGGTCGTTGGCGCTGGCCGCCAGCAGGCCCTGCAGCGTTCCGAACGTCCGGACCAACAGATCCACGTGGGCGAACTGCAGCCGGGGGATGCCGGCCATCGCGCGGTAGCCGCGCGGGCTGAGCGCCGAATCCTGCGCCTCCGCCGTCGTCGGGTATCCGAAAACCTTTGCCAGCGAGGTGAAGTCGAGCAGCTCGGTGTCCGACAGGGCGTCCAGCTCGTCGAGCGTGGCGGTCAGCTGCGCCTCGGACAGCGGCTCGGGGCTGGCGTGGTAGTCGCGCACGATCAGTTCGCGGGCGATGTCGTTGCCGCCCAACAGCTCCTCGAGCTGCAGCCGCAACTGGCGGCCGTCGGTGCCCAGCTCGACGCAGTCGTAGTCGATCGCCAGGCCGATGCGCCGCACCAACTCCAGCCGCTGCACCACCGTCATCACGTCGCGCAGCGTGACGAAGTCCTCGATCTCGGCCCGGGACAGCTGCCTGCTGACCTCGTCGAGCCTCATCTTGTACCGCTCCAGGGTGGCGATGGCCTGGTTGGCCCGCGACAGGATGGTCGCCGAATCGGCGACCACGTGGCGCTCCCCGGCGACGTAGACGGTCACGATGTTCATCGAGTGGCTGACCGAGATCACCGGGTAGCCGGTCTGGATCGCGGCGCGCTCCGCCGAGCGGTGCCGGGTCCCCGATTCGTCGGTGGGGATCGACGGATCCGGAACCAACTGCACGTTGGCGCGGACGATGCGGCTGCCGTCGGTGGACAGCACGACGGCGCCGTCCATCTTGGCCAGCTCGCGCAGCCGCGTCGGCGCGTACCGGACGTCCAGGGCGAACCCGCCGTCGCAGATGGCCTCGACGTTCTCGTCGTTGCCCAGCACGATCAACGCGCCGGTGCGGCCGCGCAGGATGCGCTCCAGGCCGTCCCGCAGCCCGGTGCCCGGCGCCAGGCGGGCGACGGTCTCACGCAGTGTCGGACGGGTCACAGCGTGTCATTCTGCGGCCCCACGGTGTTATGCGTCCAGCCGTCGGGCCGCTCGGCGATGGCTTTCATGTGGAGCAGGGCCGCGACGATGGTCGGCGCACGCAGCGCCCGCATCCCGCTCGGCACGATCTCGCGCCGGGGGTCATCGCCGTCCGGGATGAGCGCGATGCTGAACCCCTGGCGTGCGGCTTCGGCCAGCCGCCGCTCCATCCCGGCCACCCGGCGCAGGTCGCCCGCGAGCCCCACCTCGCCGATCATCACCGCCGTGGTGGGCAGCGGCAGGTTGGTGTACGCCGAGGCCAGCGCGATCGCGACGGCAAGATCGGAGGACGGATCGGTCAACCGCATGCCGCCCACGGTGGACAGGTAGACGTCGTTGACGGCGATGTTCAGGCGGGCGTGCTTTTCCAGCACGGCGGCGATCATCGCGGCGCGGGCGTGGTCGATGCCGCTGACGGCGCGGCGCGGCGAGCCGCCCGACGGGCTCGCCAGCAGCGCCTGCACCTCGCCGATCAGCGGCCGCTTTCCGTCCAGCGCCACCGTGATCGCGGTGCCCGCGACGGGCGCCGGCCGCTGATCCAGGAAGAGGTGCGACGGGTCGTTGACGTCCTCGATCCCGTTGTCGTGCAGCATGAAACAGCCGACCTCGTCGGCGGCGCCGAACCGGTTCTTGATCCCGCGGACCATCCGCAGCGAGCCGTTGCGGTCGCCCTCGAAGTGCAGGACCACGTCGACGAGGTGTTCCAGCGAGCGCGGCCCGGCGATGGCGCCATCCTTGGTCACGTGCCCGACCAGGATCAGGGCGACGCCGGCGGACTTCGCCGCGGCCGTCAGCGCCGCGGTCACCGCGCGCACCTGCGTGACCCCGCCGGCGACGCCGTCGGCCTCGGTGGTGGACATGGTCTGCACCGAGTCGACGATGACGAGCGCGGGCCGGACCGTCGCGATGTGATCGAGCACCGTGTGCAGGTCGGACTCGGCGGCCAGGTACAGCTCGTCGCCGCCGCAGTTGATGCGGTCGGCGCGCAGCCGGATCTGCCCGGCCGACTCCTCGCCGGAGATGTACAGCGCCCGGCTGCCGGCCTGGGCCCAGCGGTGGGCGACCTTGAGCAACAGCGTCGACTTGCCCACGCCCGGATCGCCCGCCAGCAGCGTGACCGAGCCGGGGACCACGCCGCCGCCGAGCACCCGGTCCAACTCGCCGACGCCGGTGGAGCGGTGCCGCGTGCTGTGCGCCTCTACCGAACTGATGGGAACGGCCCGCGACGCCGACGCCGCCGACGCGCCGGCGCGCCGCCCCCCGCCGACGGCGGCCAGTACCGGCACCTCGTCGACGGTGCCCCAGGTGCCGCACTCCCCGCAGCGGCCCACCCACTTGGCGGTGACGTGCTGGCATTCGGAGCAGCGGTATTGCGAGCGGGGATGTGCCACGTCATGACGGTATCGGGCGGGTGCGACAAGCCCGGTGTGACAGGCCGGGACCGTCCCCGGTTAGCGCCCGCTCAGGCGGGTTGGGGCCCCACCCCGGCCGAAACCGGCACCATCACGCTGGCCTGCCCGGCCTTCTCGAAGTTGAAGGTGAAGTTGTAGGCCAGGCCGTTGCTGATGGGCTTGGCCAGGGCGACGGTCGCCTTGACGGCGTTGTTCGGCTCGAGCGGGCCCGGGGCCACGTTCTGGCCTTCGGGCTTGCCGATGAACAGCATCCCTCCGGCGGGCAGCCGGCCATCGCCGCCGATCGTGACCGCGCCGACGTCACTGGTGATGCTCACCAACCGGTCCGCGACGTCCGGCGACTGGTTGACGGCCACCGCCACCAGGTCCACCGTCCGCCCCGGCTGCAGGAAGTCACCGGTCTGGACGGCCTGCATGCGGATGTCGCGCAGCGCGACGTTGTTGATGGTGACCCGGTTGCCGTTGACGGCGGGCTCCTGGGTGGCCATTTGCGAGATCTGACCGGCTCCGCAACCGCTGAGCAGGGCGGCGACCAAGGCGACCAGACCGACGACGGCGAAGCGGTTCACTCAATGCCTCCTGCTCGGCTCGCGCCCTCACGACGCACCATTTCAGCGGTTCAACTCTGCAACTATGCACAGTAGTAGGAAGGTGTTCGCGGCGGTAGCGCAGGGCGCCAGACCAGCGGAGCAAGGCCCCGGGTGGGGTGCTTGCTGGGGTCCAATAGGGGCAAGCGTAGTGTGACCCCTTGCACGTCTTCCTCCGCCTGTCAACCCCTAATCTGCGCGCGATGTGCCCCTGACCTGCACCGTTGTTCCGCAACCCTTGGGGCGCCGTGTTAGACTGAAGTAACGAAAGGGGCTCGAATCAGATGATCTTCAAGGTCGGCGACACCGTTGTATACCCACACCACGGTGCTGCGTTAGTCGAGGCGATCGAAACCCGCACCATCAAAGGGGAGCAAAAAGAGTATCTCGTCTTGAAAGTTGCGCAGGGAGACCTGACCGTTCGAGTGCCCGCTGAAAACGCCGAATACGTCGGCGTCCGCGATGTTGTCGGGCAAGAAGGCCTCGACAAGGTGTTCCAGGTGTTGCGCGCGCCCCACACGGAAGAGCCGACGAACTGGTCCCGCCGCTACAAGGCCAACCTGGAAAAGCTCGCCTCCGGCGATGTCAACAAGGTGGCCGAGGTAGTGCGCGACCTGTGGCGTCGCGACCAGGAGCGTGGCCTGTCCGCCGGCGAGAAGCGCATGCTGGCCAAGGCCCGCCAGATCCTTGTCGGTGAGCTGGCGCTGGCCGAGAGCACCGACGACGCCAAGGCGGAGACCATCCTCGACGAGGTTCTGGCCGCCGCTTCCTGAAGGCCCTGAGGCTCTCCGGTGGCCGGGGGCGCGGTTGTCGCAGTGGTCCCGGCCGCGGGGTCGGGAGAACGGCTTCAGGCCGGCATTCCCAAGGCATTCTGCGAACTCGACGGGCATACCCTGCTTGAGCGCGCCGTCGCGGGCCTGCTGGAGTCCGGGGTCGTCGACCATGTCGTGGCGGCCGTCCCGGCCGATCGCATCGACCAGGCCAAGCTAGTCCTCGGCGGCCACGCCACGGTCGTGGCCGGCGGGGCCGGCCGTATCGACTCGGTCCGTCTGGGTTTGTCCGCATTGCCCGGCGAGCCCGAGTTCGTGCTGGTCCATGACGCCGCCCGGGCCCTGACCCCGCCCGCACTGATCGTGCGAGTGGTCGAGGCGCTGCGGTCGGGCCACGGCGCCGTCGTGCCCGCGCTGCCCCTGTCTGACACCATCAAGGCCGTGGATGCCAACGGGGTGGTCCTGGGCACGCCGGAGCGGGCCGGCCTGCGGGCCGTGCAGACGCCGCAAGGGTTCGAAACCGCCCTGCTGCTGCGCGCCTACGAACGGGCCGACACCGCCGACTTCACCGACGACGCGTCGCTGGTCGAGCACGTCGGCGGCCAGGTGCAGGTCGTCGCGGGCGACCCGCTGGCGTTCAAGATCACCACCCAGCTCGACCTGGTGCTGGCCCAAGCGGTCGTGCGCCGGTGAGCGAGCTGCCGCGGGTCGGGTTGGGCACCGACGTGCACCCGATCCAGCCCGGGCGTCCGTGCTGGCTGCTGGGGCTGCTGTTCGACGGCGCCGACGGCTGCGCGGGCCACTCCGACGGCGACGTGGGCGCGCACGCGCTGTGCGACGCGCTGCTGTCGGCGACCGGGTTGGGCGATATCGGCGCCGTGTTCGGCGTCGACGATTCCCGCTGGCAGGGCGTGACCGGCGCCGACATGCTGCGCCACGTCGTCGGCCTGGTTGCGGAGCGCGGGTACCGGGTCGGCAACGCGGCCGTCCAGGTGATCGGCAACCGGCCGAAGGTCGGCCCGCGCCGCGCGGAGGCGCAGCGGGTCCTTTCCGATCTGCTCGGGGCGCCGGTGTCGGTGTCCGCGACCACCACCGACGGCCTGGGACTGACCGGGCGGGGCGAGGGATTGGCCGCGATCGCCACGGCGCTGGTGTTCGCCACCGGCTAGCGTCGCGGGTCGCGGCAATTGGGCAGGTAAGCTGGCACGTCGTGACCGATCGCGCCCGCCTGCGGCTACACGACACGGCAGCCGGTGCCGTGCGTGATTTCGTACCGCTGCGCGAGGGGCATGTCTCCATCTACCTGTGCGGCGCCACGGTCCAGGGCCAGCCGCACATCGGGCACGTCCGCAGCGGGGTGGCCTTCGACATCCTGCGCCGCTGGTTGATCGCCCGCGGCTACGACGTCGCGTTCATCCGCAACGTCACCGACATCGAGGACAAGATCCTGGCCAAGGCCGCCGCGGCCGGTCGCCCGTGGTGGGAGTGGGCGGCCACCTACGAGCGCGCCTTCTCGGCCGCCTACGACGCGCTGGACGTCATGCCGCCGTCCGCCGAGCCGCGCGCCACCGGGCACATCACCCAGATGGTCGAGTTAATGGAACGCCTGATCGAAACCGGCCACGCCTACGCCTCGGCCGGGGACGTCTACTTCGATGTGCTCAGCTATCCGGAGTACGGCCAGCTGTCCGGGCACAAGATCGACGACGTCCATCAGGGCGAGGGCGCGGCGACCGGCAAGCGCGACCAGCGCGACTTCACGCTGTGGAAGGGCGAAAAACCCGGCGAGCCGTCCTGGCCGTCACCGTGGGGCCGCGGCCGCCCGGGCTGGCACCTGGAATGCTCGGCGATGGCCCGCACCTACCTCGGCCCGGAATTCGACATCCATTGCGGCGGAATGGATCTCGTCTTCCCGCACCACGAGAACGAGATCGCGCAGAGCCGCGCCGCCGGCGACGGATTCGCCCGCTACTGGCTGCACAACGGCTGGGTGACCATGGGCGGCGAGAAGATGAGCAAGTCGCTGGGCAACGTGCTGGCCATCCCGGCGATGCTGCAGCGCGTGCGCCCGGCCGAACTGCGCTACTACCTGGGCAGCGCCCATTACCGGTCGATGCTGGAATTCTCCGAAACGGCCCTGCAGGACGCGGTCAAGGCCTACGTGGGGGTGGAGGAGTTCCTGCACCGGGTGCGCAGCCGGGTCGGCGCCGTCGAACCGGGGGAGTGGACACCGAAGTTCGCCGAGGCGCTCGACGACGACCTGGCCGTCCCGGCCGCGCTGGCCGAAATCCACCACGCCCGCGCGGAGGGGAATCGGGCGCTCGACGCCGCCGACCACGAGGGCGCGCTGCAGCACGCCCGCTCGATCCGCGCGATGATGGGCATCCTGGGCTGCGACCCCCTCGACGAGCGCTGGGAATCCCGCGACGAGACATCGGCCGCGCTGGCCGCCGTCGACGTGCTGGTGCAGGCCGAAATCGAAAACCGGGAAAAGGCCCGCCAGCAACGCAATTGGGCCCTCGCCGACGAGATCAGGGATCGGCTCAAGAACGCCGGCATCGAGGTCACCGACACCGCCGACGGGCCGCAATGGACCCTGGGCGGTGACGGCAAGTAGATGGCCGGCAACTCGCGGCGCCGGGGGGCGGTACGCAAATCCGGCACCAAGAAGGGCCCCACCGTCGGCTCCGGGGGCCAGCGTCGTCGCGGGCTGGAAGGCCGCGGCCCCACCCCGCCGGCGCACCTGCGCCCCCACCACCCGGCCGCCAAGCGGGCCCAGTCGCAGCCGCGGCGGCCCGCCAAGCGCACCGACGAGACCGAAACGGTGCTGGGCCGCAACCCGGTGCTGGAGTGCCTGCGCGCCGGCGTCCCGGCGACCGCGCTGTATGTCGCCCTGGGCACCGAGGCGGACGAGCGGCTCACCGAATCCGTCGCCCGCGCGGCCGATTTGGGGATCGCGATCCTGGAGGTGCCGCGCGCCGACCTGGACCGGATGACCACCAACCACCTGCACCAGGGCATCGCCCTGCAGGTGCCGCCGTACAACTACGCGCACCCCGACGACCTGCTGGCGGCCGCCACCGACTCGCCACCGGCGCTGCTGGTCGCGTTGGACAATATCTCCGACCCGCGCAACCTCGGCGCCATCGTGCGCTCGGTCGCGGCGTTCGGCGGCCACGGCGTGCTCATCCCGCAGCGGCGTTCGGCCTCGGTGACGGCGGTGGCGTGGCGCACCAGCGCCGGCGCCGCGGCGCGCGTCCCGGTGGCGCGGGCCACCAATCTGACCCGGGCGCTGAAGGGTTGGGCCGACGCCGGGTTGCGCGTCGTCGGACTTGACGCCGACGGCGACACCGCGGTCGACGACCTGGACGGCACCGACCCGCTGGTCGTGGTCGTCGGCTCGGAGGGCAAGGGCCTGTCGCGGTTGGTGCGGCAGACCTGCGACGAGGTGGTGTCCATTCCGATGGCGGGCCGCACCGAATCGCTGAACGCCTCGGTGGCCGCCGGGGTGGTGCTCGCCGAAATCGCCCGTCAGCGCAGGCATTAATTGATCGCTCGCCGCGTCGCTGCGCTGTTGGTGCTGGGGCTCGGGCTGCTCGTCGCGCCGCCGGCGTCGGCGCAGCCGGCCGAATTCGACCTGCAGGCCCATCGCGGCGGACGCGGAGAAACCACCGAGGAATCCCTGCGGGCGTTCGCCAAGTCGCTCGAATTGGGCGTCAGCACACTCGAACTCGACATCGGCATCACCAAGGACTCCCAGCCGCTGGTGTGGCACGACCCGACGATCGACGCGGCGAAGTGCACCGACACGGCGCCGGCGTTCGCCGGTGACCCGGCGTATCCCTACGTCGGCAAGCTCGTGCACGACCTCACCCTGGTCCAGATCCGCACGCTCGATTGCGGCAAGCGCCTCAGCGAGTTTCCCGACGCCGAAGTCGTGCGCGGCAACAAGATAGCGACGCTGCCCGACGTCTTCGCGCTCGCCGACTCCTATCACGCGGGGGTGCGCTTCAACATCGAGACGAAGGTCGAGGCCGACAAGCCGGGCGCCTCGGCCGGACCCCAGGAGTTCGTCGACGTGATACTCGCGGCGGTCCGGTCGGCGGGCAAGGTCGACCGGGTCGAAATCCAGAGCTTCGACTGGCGGACCCTACCCATGGTCCGCCGCGCGGAGCCCACCATCCCGCTGGTTGCCCTCTACGACGAGCAGACCTGGGCGCCGGGGTCGCCGTGGCTGGCCGGGGTCGACGCCGCCGCGGTCGGCGACCCGATGATCGGCGCGCGGCTGGTGGGCGCCGACCTGGTCTCGCCCGACTACGGGCTGGTCACCGGCGAGGCCTACGTCGACCGCGCGCACGCCTTGGGGCTCAAGGTGATTCCGTGGACCGTCGACGACGCCGGCGCCATGCGTAAGCAGATCGGTTACGGCGTCGACGGCATCATCACCGACTTCCCGACCCTGCTCCGCGGGGTGCTGGCCGACCTCGGCATGCCGCTGCCGCCGGCCTACCACCGGACCTAGCCGGCGCGGCGGTGCGGCGTCCGCCCCACTTCCGCCGCGACATCTATTTGCTAAACCGAAAATTTGGCCCACAGAACGCCCGCGCACCGTTATAGTCGCCGCGTGATCAGCGGCGAGCTGCTGACTGGGCGCGACAGCGAATTGGGGATCATTCGCCGTGCCCTGAGCGGGACTGGCAACCACTCCGGGGTGGTGATCGCCGGTGCCGCCGGTGTGGGCAAGACCTGGCTGGCCCGCGAAGTGCTGCGGCGCGCCGAGGCGGCGGGTGAGCGGACCAAGTGGATCGTCGGCACCGAATCGGCGCATGCGCTGCCCCTGGGGGCGTTCATCGGTTTGCTGGGCGACGCGCTGGCAGACCCCCTGACCAACGTGCGGCGCGTGATCGAGTCGTTCGTCGCCCGTCAGCGCCGCGGCCGGGTGGTCGTGGGCGTCGATGACGCCCATCTGCTGGACGGATTGTCGGCCCTCGTCATTCATCAGCTGGCGCAGTCCGGCGGGGCCCGGCTGGTGGTCACCGTCCGCACCGGCAGCGCGGTGCCCGACGCGGTGACCGCGCTGTGGAAGGACGGGCTGCTGCCCCGGCTGGACCTGGAACCGCTCTCGGCCGCGGCCACTCGCGAGGTCATCGAGACCACGCTGGGCGGTCCGGTGGACGCGCGCAGCGCGGCCCGGTTCCGGCGCCTCACCGGCGGCAACACACTGTTTCTCCGGCAGCTGCTCGCCGATCAGATGGCGGCCGGGCGGATGCGGCAGGTGGCCGGCGTGTGGATGTGGGAAGGCGACGTCGCGGTCTCGGCCAGCCTGTCGGACACGGTGGGGCGCCAGCTGGATCGGTTGAGCCCGCCGCTGGCGCTGGTCGTCGACACGCTGTCGCAGTGCGAGCCGCTTCCCGTGGAGTTGCTGTGCGACGTGGTGCGCCGCGAGGACCTGGTGGCCGCCGAGAGCATGGGCCTGGTGAACGTCGAACGCACCCCGGGCGGGTTGATGGCGAGGCTGGCGCACCCCCTGTTCGGCGAGCTGCGCCGTGCCGGCGCCGGCGAGATGTACCTGTCGACGATCAGGGGCCGCCTGGCGACGCGCCTGGCGCAACACGGCGACGCCGACATGCAGGCCACCGTGCGCCGGGCGCTGCTGAGGCTGGAGTCGGATCTCGATCCCGATGCCGAGCTGTACCTGAAGTCCGCGCGGCACGCGATGACGCTGCTGGATCTCGAGCTGGCCGACCGGTTCGCCAACGCCGCCGCGCAGGCGGGGGCGCCGGGTGCCGCCGGGGTCCGGGCGATGAACCTGGTACTGCTGGGGCGCGGCGAGCAGGCCGAGCACGCGCTGCGCGACCTGGCCGCGGCGGACGCGCCCGAGGGCCATCACTGGGCGACCGTGCGGGCGGCCAACCTGGTGTGGATGCTGGGCAAGCCGGCCGAGGCCGCGCGGATCCTCGACGGCCTCGCCACGGCCGAGGAGAAGCCGGGGCAGGCGGCCGAGCGCCTGGCGGTGCAGGCCTGCCTGGACGCGGTGTCGGCGCGCTGCGAGCTCGCCGCCGACAGGGCGCGGGCCGCGCTGGAATCGGGCGCGCTGCCCGATTTCCACGCGATGATGGCCTCGCTCGCGTTGATCATGGCCATGGGGGCGATGGGGACGGTCGAGGACCTCGCTGGCGTGGCCGAGGAGGCGTTGCGGCGGGCGACGACGTCGTTTCAGGCGTCGCACATGCGGTTCTGGTTCGGCGCCGTGTACGGCCGGGCCTGCCGCCTGACCGGACGTATCGACGAATTCGTCAGCACCGCAGAGCAATTGGCCAACTCGGCCCGGGACGTTCCCGGCCTCGCGTATGCAAACCTGGCCCTGCTGTTGGGCAACGCCGAACTGGTTCGCGGCGCCGCCGCCGACGCGGCCCGGCTGGTGCACGAAGCGCTCGCCGGGGCCGAAAGACACGCCGTCACAACGGGTTTGCGGGCCGCAAGCTACTTCGCGCTGGCCGAAGCGCACGCCAAGCTGGGACAGGCCGCCGAGGCGAACGACGCCCTCACCGGGGCGCGGTCGTGCGTGCCGCCGGACTTTTTGTTCATGCACACCGCGCTCTCGCTGGCCGGCGGGTGGGCGATGGCAGCGAGCGGCCACTTGAGCGAGGCGGTGGCCGACGCGCGGGAGGCGGGGCGGATCGCCCGCGACCGCAGCCAGCCGACCCACGAGTTGGCGTGCATACAGGCCGCGGCCCAATGGGGCGACGCCTCGGACGCGGCGCGGGCCCGGGTACTGGCCGGGGCGCTGTCGCTGCCGCTGGCCGACGCGGTCGCCCTGCACGCGGAGGCCCTGCTCGCCGGGAACGGCGAGGGGCTGCTGGCCGCCGCCGCGGCCTACCGGGGGATCGGCGACCGGGCCGCGGCCGCCGACGCGGCGGCGCAGGCCTCCGTCGCGTTCGTCGCCGATCAGCAGCACAAGCGCGGGCTCTATGCCGCGGCGCTGGCCGGCGAACTGGCCGAGGAGTGTGGCGGCCTGTCCACGCCCGCGTTGCGGACCCCGGTCGGTCTCAAGTTGTCCGGCCGCCAGCGTGATGTCATCGAACTGGTCGTGGCCGGCCTGTCCAACCGGCAAATCGCCGAAAGACTGGTGATGTCCGTGCGGACCGTCGAGGGGCATGTCTACCGGGCCTGCCAGCGGGTCGGGGCCAAGTCACGCGAGGAACTGGCGTCGATCGTCAGGTCCGGTCCCGGCGACGGTCAGGCAGGCTGACGCACCGCGGCTGCGCCTGACTCCCGCCAAGTCGAGTAGCCGACTACGCATGTGCACTTGTCGAACTCGGCCATACCGTGCCTCTCAACAAAAGGAGAGCGCATGGTCGAGATGCTGGATAAACCCGAAGTCGCGGCCCGCTCGCTGGCGCCGAAAAACCCGCTTCCCTATTGGCGCCAGGTCAAGGAGGTCCGGTCCTACGTCGACGGCATACAGCGGCTGCTGGATGCCGGCGGCCCCGTGACCCGGGTCGTGCTCGGACCGAAGTGGCTGATTCCCACCGTGGTGCTGATCGCCAGCCCGCAAGGCGCGCGCGACGTGTTGGGCCGCACCGACGAGGTTGCCGACCGCGGGCGCACGCGCACCATGGTCGAGATGCACGCCCTGATGGGCGGCAACCTGCTCGACCTTCCGCACGAGCGCTGGCTCCCGCGACGGCGCGCGCTGCAGCCGATGTTCACCAAGCGTCACGTCGCCCGCTACTCCGGTCACATGGCCGGGGCGGCGCAATCCGTCGCCGATGGCTGGCGGGACGGCGACGTGGTCGACCTCGACGCGCAGTGTCGCAAGCTGACCCTGCGGGCGCTCGGGCGCTCGGTGCTCGGGCTGGACCTCGATGAGCGCGCCGACGAGGTAGGCCACGCGCTGCGGGCTTCGTTGACCTGGGTGGCCGATCGCGCGGCGCGGCCGGTGAACCCGCCGCGGTGGTGGCCCACCCGGGCCCAGCGCGCGGCTCGCCGGGCCAACGACACCCTGCACCGGTTGGCGGCGGAAATACTGCACGCGGTCCACGCCGATCCCGACCGTGACGCCCCGTTGGTGCGCGCCCTGATCGGGGCGATCGACCCGGAAACCGGCCGGCCGCTGAGCGACGACGAGATCTGCCACGAACTGGTGCTGTTCATGCTCGCGGGCCACGACACCACGTCGACCACCCTGACGTACGCGCTGTGGTCGTTGGGCCACCACCGCGACCTCCAAGAACGCGTCCGCGCGGAGGTCGCCGCGGTCGGCGAGCGCGCGCTGACCCCGGAGGACGTGCCCGCCCTCGGCCTGACCGTGCGGGTCTTGCACGAGGCGCTGCGGCTGTGTCCGCCCGCGGCGGGAACGATGCGGACGCCCACCCAGGACATCGTCGTGGACGGCCACCTCGTCGAGGCCGGAAGCATGGCCCTCGTCAGTTTCTATGCGCTGCACCGCGATCCGGCGCTATGGGACGACCCGCTGCGTTTCGATCCGGACCGGTTCCTACCCGAGCGGTCCAAGGATCGAAGCCGTTGGCAGTACCTGCCGTTCGGCGGCGGGCCGCGCTCCTGCGTCGGCGATCACTTCGCGATGCTGGAGGCCACGCTCGCGCTGGCGACGATCATCGGCGCGGCCGACATCGAATCGCTGGACCCGGACTTCCCGCTGGATACGCCGTTCACCGTCGTCGCCGCGCGACCCGTCCGCGCCCGGGTGCGGGGCACGCGCGCCTAGATGCCCAGCACCTTCATCGACGCCCACAGCGCCAGCACCGCGACCACCAGCGCCGCCGGCACCGTGCACAGCCCGAGGCGGGTGTACTCGCCGACCCCGGCATCGACATCGTGGCGGCGCAGCACCCGCCG
Organism: Mycobacterium paraense; assembly: GCF_002101815.1. Lineage (GTDB taxonomy): Bacteria > Actinomycetota > Actinomycetes > Mycobacteriales > Mycobacteriaceae > Mycobacterium > Mycobacterium paraense. The sequence continues at coordinate 30,741 of NZ_LQPM01000023.1, forward strand.
CCACAGCAGGTTCGACAGCGAACCCACGTAGGTCAGGTTGGGGCCGATGTTGACCCCGATCAGGACCGCGAGGATGGCCGCCGCACCGCCGGGCGCCACCAGCGGCAGCAGCACCAGCGTGGCGGGCAGGTTGTTCACGACGTTGGCCAGCACGGCGGCGATCGCGGCGATCGCGAGCAGCGCGGGCAGCCCCGTCCCGGACGGCAGCACGGACGACATCGCCCTGTCCATCCCGTTGACCATGACCGCGCGCACCACCACGCCCAGCGCCAGCACGAACACCAGGAACGACACGTGCGCCGAGCGCACGATATCGACCACCGAGGTGTGCCGGCGGCTCAGGCTGCGCGCCGCCAGCACCGACGCGCCGATGAGCGCCACCCAGGCCGGGGCGACCCCCACGGACTGGCCGACCACGAACCCGGTCAGCGTCAGCCCGACCACCACCAACACGAAGACCGGTGGCCGCGGCGCCGGCCCCAGTTCCTCCGGGTCGGGCTGCACGCGCAGGTCGCCGGCGAAGAACCACCGGAAGATCACGTACAGCGTGGCCACCGCGCCCAGCCACGGCAACGCCATCAGCGCCGTGAACCTGGTGAACGAGAGGTTGGCGGTATGAAACGCCAGCAGGTTGGTCAGGTTCGACACCGGCAGCAGCAGCGAGGCCCCGTTCGCCAGATGGGCCGTGGCGTAGGCGTAGGGCCGCACCGGGGTGCGCAGCCGCCGCACCGCCACCAGCACCACGGGGGTCAGCAACACCACCGCGGCGTCCAGGCTCAGCACCGCGGTGATCAGGGAGGAGATGACGAACACCCGCCCCAGCAGGCCGGCCGACCCCACCCGCCCCCGGGCGATCGCCGCGCCGGCCGCCTCGAACAGGCCCTCGTCGTCGCAGAGCTTGGCGAGCACCAGCACCGCGCCCAAAAACCCGACCACGCCCGACAATCCGGCCACCTCCTCGGTGGCCTGGCGCATCGAGACCGCGCCGACCGCGACCAGGATCAGCGCCGCGGGAACCGCGGCCACCGCCTCGGGCAAACCCCGCGGGCGGGCCACGGCGAACACGAGCACGGCAGCAAGCAGCGCCAGCGCGATGGCTAAGTGCATGCGTCCTACGTCCAGGGGTCTTCGCGTCGCCACACCGTCGGCATGTGCAGCGCAACACCGTCGTGCGCGGCCAGCTCGTCGAGGACGCGAATGGACACGTCCAGGTCGTCGCCCGCATAAGGCAAGGCCCGCAAGGGCTTCGACAACGGGCTGAAGAAGTCGTCCCAGTGGATGAGGATCACCCGGCGCGCACCGACCGCGCGCACGGTCTCGGCCCAGTAGTCCTGCAGATAGGAACGCGGCCGCAGGCCGAGCTGGCCGACGCTGAGATAGACGGCATCCGCGCGGCGCCCGTCCAGCGCGCCCCTGACGAAGCCGGCGCTGCCCTGGATCAGCAGCCGCCGGCCCGACGGCATGTGGTGCACCAGCGTCGACCAGGCCTCGCCGCAGCGGTACGCCGACGCCCGCACCGGCGGCCGCAGCGGCGCGTCGATCACCCCGGGGAACCGGTCCGGCGGGCAATGATGCGACGCCACCAGCGTTACGTCGAAGGGGCCCAACCGAATTGGCTCGCCCGAGGTGGCGACGGTGAGCCGGTCCTCGGGCAGCCCGTAGCCGCGCCCGACGTTGGCCGCCGACTCACCGCCGACCAGCCGCGCGCCGGTCCGGTCGGCGACCAGCGCCGAGTCCAGCGCGTGGTCGATGTGGGTGTGCACCGGGATGACGGCCTCCAGCCGCTGCACGCCGGCGCGGGCCAGGCAGCCGTCCACGCGGGCCGGTGACGGCGCCACCTTGCCGGCCGCCACCCGCGCCAGGCTGGGCCGCGAGAAGTAGCCGTCGGTCAGCAGCGCCGACGACCCGTCGTCGAGCAGCAGCGTCGCCACCCCCAGCCACGTCGCCGACAGCGGCGAATCGGGCCCGGCGGCGGGCACGTCGAACCGGTCCGAATAGCGCGCCAGGTCGGGCCGGCCGGGTTTGAGTCGCATCAGCAGAACGCCCTGACGTCGGCGCCGGCCGCGGCCAGCCGATCCCGCACCGCCGTCGCGATCTGCACCGCGCCCGGCGAATCCCCGTGCACGCAAACCGATTCCACGGTCACATCGATCTGCGTGCCGTCGACCGCGGTGACCCGGCCCGAGGTCACCATCGTCGCCACCCGCTCCGCGATCTCCGCCGGATCGCGCAACACCGCGCCCGGTTCGCGACGGGACACCAGCTGGCCGTCGGGCTGGTAGGCGCGGTCGGCGAACGCCTCGGCCACGGTGCGCAGCCCGAGGCACGCGGCCTCGTCGAAGAACGCCGAACCCGCCATGCCCAGCACCGGCAACGCCGGATCCACCAAGCGCACCGCCTCGGCGACGGCGGCGCCCTGGTCCCGATCGGTCACGATGGTGTTGTACAGCGCGCCATGGGGTTTGACGTAACACACCGCCGACCCGGACGCCGCCGCGATCGCCTGCAGCGCGCCGATCTGGTAGACGACGTCGGCGACCAGGTCGTCGTGCGCGACGTCGATGTAGCGCCTGCCGAATCCGGCCAGATCGCGGTAGCTCACCTGCGCCCCGATGCGCACGCCGCGCTCGGCGGCCGACCGGCATACCCGCAGCAGGCCCGCCGGATCCCCGGCATGGAAACCGCAGGCCACGTTGGCGCTGGTGACGATGCCGAGCATGGCGTCGTCATCACCGAGGCGCCAGACGCCGAAGCCCTCACCCAAGTCGGCGTTGAGGTCGATGGCGGCCACCCACCTAGCTTATGGGCCGCGCGAAAGCCGCCGCACCGCCTACTGCCGCGCCACCTTGGCCGCGATCTGCTCGGCGATGCCGACCGCCGAGCCGCCGGCCAGCGGGGAGGCGCACGCCAGGACGTCGATGGCGACGTTGTTGCGCACGGTCAGAGCCCGTTGGCAGGTCCACCCGTCGCCGCCTTCCTGGACCTCGGACGTGCTGAGCGTGCCGCTGGCCTTAGTGATGCCGGCCACCGTCCACAGGACCGGGGGCTTGCCCTGGGGCAGATCCGAAAACCGCCGGTTGGCGCAGGCGGACCAGGTTTGCGCCGAGGAGTCGTAGAAGGCGTTGGCGTCGCGCGCCGACGGGTAGGCGATGACGGCCTGGATGGCGTAGTGGTCGCGGCCCTTGGCGTCGTCGACGCTGTCGTCGAGCCGCTGGCCGCGGATCGCGGTCCATCCGCTGCCGGCATAGACCTTGTCCTGGGCGGGCCCGTCGAGCGGCAGGCAGTCCTTGTCGCTGATGCTCGAGCTCCAGTCCCACATCGCGTCGGCGGAAAACCACACCTTCATCGATGTGGCGTTCAGCGCCGTGTTGATCTGGTTCGTCTCGAGCAGCAGGCCGTCGAGCGCCGACACCGCGACGGGATTCTGGGGCAGGGGACCCGAATGATCGGCGGGGACGGCCTTGCCGCCCGCGACGGTGGTGCAGCCGACGGCGAACGCGGACACCCCGGCCAGCACGAGCGCGGTGATTCGCTGGCGCACTGCCGGCCCCCTCCCCACTTCGTGCGACCAGCTTAAGTGGGAACCTCGCGACGTCGCCCGACGAGCCAGCAAAACAGGTAGATCACGAACGAGATGGTCGCCACGAACACCGACACCGGGACGCCGGGCGCCAGCGACAGCAGGATGCCCCCGACGGCCGCGACTTCCGCGAAGGCCACCGAGGCCGCCACCGCCGCCAGCGGCGACGCGACGACCCGGGCGGCCGCGGCGGCCGGAGTGATCAGCAACGACATCACCAGCAGCGCCCCGACGATCTGCACGGCCTGCGCGGCCACCACGCCGACCAGCGCGGCGAACACGATGCCCAGGGCGCGCACCGGGACCCCGCGCGCCGCCGCCACGTCCGGGTCGACGGTGGCGAACAGCAGCGGCCGGTAGCACGTGCCGAGCACGGCGATCACCAGCAGGCACACCAGCGCGAGCATGGCCAGGCCCGTGTAGCCGACGCCCACGATCTGGCCCGTCAGCAGCGCGAAGGCGGTCCCGGTGCGGCCCGGGTAGAGGTGGATGAACAGCACCGCCAGACCCAAGCCGAACGCCAGGATCACCCCGATCACCGAGTCGCGCTCCCGGGCCCGTTGACCCAGAACGCCGAACAGCGCCGCCGCCAGCGCGCTGCCGATCAGCGCCCCCGCGCCCACCTCGAACCCGACCAGCAGGGCGAAAGCGGCTCCGGTCAAAGACAATTCGCTGGACCCGTGCACGGCGAACGACATCTGCCGCATCACGATGAACGGCCCGATCAGCCCTGCCACCAGCCCCAGTAGCGCGCCGGCCAGCAGCGCCTGCTGGACGAAATCGTGGCGCAGCAAATCGGCGGTGAGGTCGAACGAGAACAGGTGGCCCAGCATCCCGGCGAGCCGGTGATTCATCCGCCGCACCCGTCGTCCGGCTCGCCCACCACCACGTAGCCGTCCCTGACCTTGACCACCTCGATGTCGGCCCGGTACAACGCCGAGAGCGTCTGGCTGGTCATCACCTGCTCGACGGTGCCGATCTCGAACCGGCCGTCGACGAGGTAGAGCACCCGGTCCACGTACGGCAGGATCGTGTTGATCTCGTGCGTCACGACGATGACGGTGCTCCCCGCGTCGCGGCGGCGCTTGTCGATGAGCGCGGACACCAGCTTCGCGTTCGCCGGGTCCAGCGTCAGCAGCGGCTCGTCGCACAGCAGCAGCCTCGGGTCGCTGGCCAGAGCCTGCGCGATGCGCACCCGCTGCAGTTCGCCACCCGACATCACGCCGACCCGCACATCGGCGAGCTGTTCGCCGTTGACCTGGCGCAGCGCCTCGGACACGGCCGCGCGCCGCCGCGCCCGCTCGGCCGAGCGCAACGGCCCGCCGCCCCAGCGCCGCCCGTCGATGCCCAGCCGCACCAGGTCCCGCCCACGCAGCATCACGTCCCGGTCCATCGGGCGGTGTTGCGGCACATAGCCGATGCTGCCGCTGCCCGACGTGACCGGTTTCCCGTCGACCTGCGCGACGCCGGCGCTCAGCGGCAGCTGCCCGAGCAGGACCTTGAGCAGCGACGTCTTCCCGCTGCCGTTGGGGCCGAGCACCGCGACGAATTCGCCGGGGGATACGGCCAGGTCGAGGTGGTCCCACAGCACCCGGTCGCCGAATGCCAGCCGCGCGCCGCGCAGCGACACCGTGTGGGCGTGGCTGGCGACGGCCCGGACCGCTTCGACGCTCATGGCTTACCGGCCGAGCGCAGCGCGGCGAGCAGCTGGTTGACGGTGTTGCGCTGCCAGGTGAGGTAGTCGCTGCCGTCGGGCAGCGTCTCGGTCACCTCGGTGACCGGCACCCCGGCGCGCTTGGCGGCGCCCTCCAGGCCGTTGACCGCGGAGCTGGACGTCTGCGGGTTGATCAGCAGGGCCGAGACCTGGCGGTGGTCGATCATGTCGAGCACGGTGGCCATGTCCGACGGTGCGGGATCGGTCTCGTTCTCGCTGGCCGCGGCGAACGCGGCCGGGGTGCGGTTCACCAGGCCCGACGCGGCCAGCAGGTACTCCACGTCGGGCTCGGTCGCGATCACCCCGGCCTTGGGGTATGCGCTGGCGATGGCGCGCTCGGAGTTGGCGATCGAGTCGGCGCCCCGGCAGAACGCCGCCGCGTTGGACCGGTAGTCGGCGGCGTTGGCCGGGTCGATGGCCGCCATCCGGTCGGCGATCGAGGAGGCCACCGACTTGGCGACGTTCAGGTCGTAGAAGACGTGCTCATTGGGCGGCGATTCACCCGAATCGGCTTTGGGCACAAACGAGTAGGCATCGACCGATGCGATGCCGGGGTGCCTGGCCAGCACCTGGTCCACCCACGGGTCGTAGCCGCCGCCGTTGTAGACGACCAGGGCGGCGTCGGTGAGCGCGGCGGCGTCCGAGGGGCTGGCCATGTAGGAGTGCGGGTCGGTGTCGGAGCCGGTGAGGATGGACTTGACGGCGACGTGGCGGCCGGTGACGGCGCTGGCCACGCTGCCCCAGACGTCGGTGGAGGCCACGACGGTGGCCGCGCGGGCACGCGTCGCCGCGGCGCACCCGCTGATCGCCGTCAGGCCGGCCACGAGGACCCCGACGGTCAAGACGGCCGGCAGCCAACGCCCTGCATGCACCTTGTGTTTTCCTCTCGCCGGCCCGGCAGCCGACCCATAATACTAATGAAAATCGTTTCCATTAGAAAGTGGCGTCGCGCGGCCCGGTAGGCGCCCACGGCGGGCCGCTGTAGCGTCACCGAACGTGAGGAGTCCCACCCCGCGTCGGCGTGCGACTCTGGCGTCATTGGCGGACGAACTGAAGGTTTCGCGCACCACGATCTCGAACGCCTTCAACCGGCCGGACCAGCTCTCCGCGGATCTACGGGAACGGGTGCTCGCGACGGCCAAGCGGCTGGGCTACCCGGGACCCGACCCGGTGGCGCGGTCGCTGCGGACCCGCAAGGCCGGCGCGGTGGGTCTGGTGATGGCCGAACCGCTGACCTACTTCTTCAACGACCCGGCGGCGCGGGATTTCGTCGCCGGGGTGGCGCAATCCTGCGAAGAGCTCGGGCAGGGGCTGCTCCTGGTCGCGGTGGGCGCCAGCCGCCGCCTCGACGACGGAACGGCCGCGGTGCTCGGCGCCGGGGTCGACGGGTTCGTGGTGTACTCGGTCTGCGAGGACGACCCCTACCTGCAGGTGGTACTGCAGCGCGGGCTGCCGGTGGTGGTGGTCGACCAGCCCAAGGGGCTGGCCGGTGTGTCCCGGGTCGGCATCGACGATCGGGCGGCGATGCGCGCGCTGGCCGACTATGTGCTCGGTCTGGGGCACCGCGAGATCGGTTTGCTGACAATGCGACTGGGCCGGGAACTCCGGCAGGGGCTGGTGGACGCCGACCGGCTGCGGTCGCCGGCCTTCGACGTCCAGCGCGAGCGCATCATCGGCGTGTGGGAGGCGATGGCGGCCGCCGGCGTCGATCCGGACTCGCTGACCGTGGTGGAGAGCTACGAGCACCTCCCGGAATCGGGCGGCACCGCGGCCAAGGCGGCGCTGGAGGCCAACCCGCGGATCACCGCGCTGATGTGCACCGCGGACATCTTGGCCCTGTCCGCCATGGATTACCTTCGCGCACATGGCATTTACGTGCCGGGACAGATGACCGTCACGGGGTTCGACGGCGTGCCCGACGCCATCGGCCGCGGGCTGACCACAGTGGCGCAGCCGAGCCTGCAGAAGGGCCGGCGGGCGGGTGAGCTACTGCTCAAGCCCCCGCGATCGGGCCTGCCGGTCGTGGAAGTCCTTGCGACAGAGCTGATTCGGGGCCGCACCGCGGGGCCGCCCGCCTAGCTCTTTGGGGTCTCCTGATCGCCGATCAGCAACCGCACGGCCAGGTCCAGCCGCTTGCTGACGTCGGTCGCCGAGGCCCGCCGGGTGAGCCACGCGAGCAGGTTCGACAGCCACACGTCGGAGATCACCCGCGCGATGTGGTACTGGTCCTCGGTCGGTTCGCCGTCGGCCATCGCCCGCGCGAACATGCTGTCGATCAGCTTCTCGACCTGGTCGACCTCGCTGGCCGCCGAGGCGTCGGCGAACACGTAGGCGCGCGTCATCGCCTCGGTGAGCAGCGGATTGCGCTGCATCGCCCGGTTGAGCTTGCCGACCATGAAGTTCAGCCGCTGAAACGGCGTGCCGCCGGCGACCGAGGAGCGATCGGTCTTGGCGTCGATGCGGCTGAACTCCCGCCCGAGCGCCGACACCAGAAGATGCACCTTCGAGGGGAAATACCGGTACAGCGTGCCCACCGCCACGTCGGCGCGGTCGGCCACGGCGCGCATCTGCACGGCCTCGTAGCCGCCCTTGGACGCGATGGCCATGGTGGCGTCCAGGATGCGCTTGCGACGCTCCCGCTGCGCCTCCGAGCCGAGCTCGGACTCAGCCAGTACCGCCACGTTCATGACCTCGCGCGGCTGCGAGTCGGGAACGCGGGCCGAACTCGGGTTGGCTGACGACATTTGAGGAAAGGCTCCTTTTTCAGGTGGTTCGCTCCCAAACGATACGCATGCTGTGCGTAAATTTCCCACCTCCCCGCAGCAGGGACAACCACGTGTACTGCTGTAATGCCGTTCGACTTGACGCTCGATCGCTGGCACTATTAGAACACGTTCTAGTGGGCTTAGCGCCGCTTAATCCCGAACCAGGCACCCGGAGGACTTGCACGTGGTAGCGACCGTCACCGACGAGCAGTTCGCCGCGCGTGCGCTGGTGCGCGACTGGGCGCGAAGCTCGTCTTCGAGCGAGGCGATACGCGCCGTCGAGCAGGGCAATCCCGACGCGTGGCGGCCCGTCTTCGCCGGCCTCGCCGACCTGGGGCTGTTCGGGGTGGCGATACCCGAGGACCGCGGCGGGGCGGGCGGCAGCATCGAGGACCTGTGCGCGATGGTCGAGGAAGCTGCCAAGGCGCTGATCGCCGGGCCGGTCGCGACGACCGCGCTGGCGACGCTCGTCGTCGACGATCCCGACCTGCTGGCCGCGCTGGCGTCCGGGGAGCGCTTCGCCGGGGTGGCGCTGGAAGGCGACGTTCGGCTGGACGGCGCGGCGGCACGCGCGTCAGGCACGCTGCCGTGGGTGCTGGGCGGCGCGGACGGCGCCGTCGTCCTGTTGCCCGCGGATGGGAAGTGGCTGCTCGTCGACACCGACGGCGAGGGCGTGCAGGTGGAGCCGCTGCGGGCCGCCGACTTCTCCCGGCCGCTGGCCCGGGTGGTGCTGACCTCGGCGCCGGTCACCGTGATCGCCGAATCCGGACCGCGGGTCGAGGAATTGGCCGCCACCGTGCTGGCGGCCGAGGCCGCCGGCGTCACGCGGTGGTCTTTGGAGACCGCGGTCGCCTACGCCAAGGTGCGCGAGCAGTTCGGCAAGCCGATCGGCAGCTTCCAGGCTGTCAAGCACCTGTGCGCGGAGATGCTGTGCCGCGCCGAGCAGGCCGAGGTGGTCGCCGCGGACGCCGCGCGCGCCGCCGCCGATCCCGATGCGGAACAGTTTTCCATCGCGGCCGCCCTGGCCGCGGGAATCGGCATCGCCGCCGTCAAGGCCAACGTCAAGGACTGCATCCAGGTGCTCGGCGGCATCGGCTGCACCTGGGAGCACGACGCGCACCTGTACCTGCGCCGGGCCCACGCCATCGGCCGGTTTCTCGGGGGTGCCGAGCGCTGGTTGCGCCGCATCACCGCCCTGACCCAGGCGGGGGTGCGCCGCCGGCTGAGCATCGACCTCTCGGAGGTGGAGGGACTGCGCCCGGAGATCGCCGCGGCGGTCGCCGAGGTCGCCGCGCTGCCCGAAGCCGAACGCCAGGCCGCGCTGGCCGAGGCGGGGCTGCAGGCCCCGCACTGGCGACCGCCCTTCGGGCGCAACGCATCACCGGCCGAACAGCTGCTCATCGATCAGGAGATGGCGGCGGCCGGCGTGGTGCGGCCGGACCTGGTGATCGGGTGGTGGGCGGCGCCGACGATTCTCGAGCACGGCACGCCCGAGCAGATCGAACAGTTCGTGCCGGCCACGCTGCGCGGCGAATTCCTTTGGTGCCAACTGTTTTCCGAGCCGGGCGCCGGGTCCGACCTGGCGTCGCTGCGGACCAAGGCGGTGCGGGGGGATGGCGGCTGGCTGCTGACGGGGCAGAAGGTGTGGACGTCCGCCGCGCACAAGGCGCGCTGGGGTGTGTGCCTGGCGCGCACCGATCCCGACGCCCCGAAACACAAGGGCATCACCTACTTCCTGGTGGACATGCGCTCGCCCGGCATCGAGATCCGGCCGCTGCGCGAGATCACCGGTGACTCGCTGTTCAACGAGGTCTTCCTGGACAACGTGTTCGTCCCCGACGACATGGTGGTCGGCACCGTGAACGACGGCTGGCGGCTGGCGCGGACCACGCTGGCCAACGAGCGGGTCGCGATGGCCACCGGCACCGCGCTGGGCAACCCGATGGAGGAGCTGCTGAGGGTGCTGGCGGAGATGGATCTCGATGCCGCGCAACAAGACCGGCTGGGACGGTTGATCGCCACCGCGCAGACGGGGGCGCTGCTCGACCAGCGCATCGCCCAGCTCGCCGTCGGCGGCCAGGACCCCGGCGCGCAGTCCAGCGTGCGCAAGCTGATCGGCGTCCGCTACCGGCAGGCGCTGGCCGAATACGCGATGGACGTCTCCGAGGGCGGCGGGCTCGTCCACAACCAGGCGGTCTTCGATTTCCTCAACACCCGCTGCCTCACCATCGCCGGCGGCACCGAGCAGATCCTGCTGACCGTGGCCGCCGAGCGGCTTCTCGGCCTGCCGCGCTAATTCCCATTTCGCCGAGCCTGTGATTCCGCAGGCCTTTACTCGAATTTTGTCTGCGGATTTACAGGGTCGACGACCTGTCGGTGCCGTGGGCGATTATCAGCCCATGGTCGGGGTGTTGATCGGTAGCGAAGCCGTTGCGGGGGGCGTCGTGACGCGCCACGAACTGCGACGCTGGTATGAGCCGATCTATCCGGGCGTCTATGCCGAACGAGGTCAACAACTTTCGCTGCGGCAAAGGACGGAAGGGGCATGGTTGTGGTCGCGGCGCAGGGCGATCGTGGCGGGTGTCGCGGCATCGGCTTTGCATGGCGCCCGGTGGGTTGACGGGAATACCCCCATCGAGTTGGTCTGGCCCAACACGCGACCGCCGCGCGGGATAGTCGCGCGTGAGCAGTCGCTGGCGGACGACGAAGTCGCCCGCATCGCGGGCTTGCCGGTCACCACTGTCGTACGAACGGCGTACGACATGGGGCGCTATTTGCCGCGCGGGCAGGCGATCGCGCGCCTCGACGCGTTGATGCGGGCGAAGCCGTTTTCGGCGGAGGGTGTGCTGCTGCTTGCCGAGCGATATCCGGCGGCCCGCGGGGTACGCCGGCTGCGGTCGGTTCTGCGTCTGGTCGACGGCGGCGCGGCCTCGCCGAAGGAGACCTGGCTGCGGCTCCTATTGATCGGCGCCGGCTTGCCCATGCCGACCACCCAGATACCGGTGGTGGAGGGCTACTGTGCGCTGGCCATGCTCGACATGGGCTGGCCCGAGTTCGGCGTGGCTGCCGAGTACGACGGCGACCAACACCGCACCGATCGGCGTCAGTTCGCGAAGGACCACTGGCGGCTGCGGAAGCTCGGAGAAATGGGCTGGATCGTGATTCGAGTGATCGCCGAGGACAAGCCCGCGGAGGTCGTCGAGCGGGCGAGGCGGGCGCTGCTGGCCCGAGGCTGGCGACCCGGGGGAACGGCCATCATCCCGTTGGCGGGATGACCCTCGCCGAGCCTGAAATCCGGCAGGCCTGCACTCGCACTTTGTCTGCGGATTTACCGGCTCGGTGCGCAGAACGGCCTAGGAGAACGTGGTCTGCGCGCAGGTGCTGGGCGAGGTGATGTTGACGCCGCCGTAGACCACCTGGATGTGGGTGCAGGCGATCACGCTGATGTCGGTCTTCGGCTGGCCGGTCTGCCAGTCGGTCGAGTCGATGCGCCCATTGGTCTGGTATTTGTCCGGCGGTCCCTCGCCGAAGTACACGGTGGTGATCTCGTCGGACCCCATCGCCTTGTGCACCCTCTCGAATTGGCCGTTGGCGTGGGTGTCCAGGTAGGCCAGCCGGTTTGGCGAGCGAACCTCGGTCGTTTGGCGCGCCCACAGCCCCGGCGGGAAGCCCGTCACGCCGTCGGGCGTGAGCATGTCGGCCCCCGCGGTGAAGTTGCAGAAGCCGCCCGACTTGAAGCAATCGAGGGTCATGTGCGTCTGCAGCTGGTTGGGTCCGTCCAGCGGAAACAGGGTGGTGGCGGTGTTGCTCGCCGCCGCAGCGACCGGGCTGGGCAGCAGGGCGAGCGCCGCTCCGACGACCGCAAACCCCGGCAATAGCCGCTTCATCGGCGCCCCCTTTCGGTTCGCTACGCGACTACTCGTCGTAGGTGACTTCTACCGAATCAGATTCCGGGCGAGATTGACAGGCCAAAATCAGGCCTTCGTCGAGATCCTGCTGCTCCAGGACGTCGTTGACCTCCATGTCGACCTTGCCGCTGCGCAGGGTGCAGGCGCATGCCCCGCAGTGGCCCTCCCGGCAGGAGAACGGCGCGTCCAGACCCTTCGCGAGCAGCACGTCGAGCAGCTTGGCGTTGCGTGGCCACGACACGGTGTGCGTTTCGCCGTCCAGCTCCACCACGGCCGTGGCCGGCGGCTGGTCGCCTTCGGCGGTGTCCTCGACCTTCACCGCCGCGAACGGGTCCGACTCCAGCGACTTGAACACCTCGATGTGCACCTGCGCGGCGGGCACCCCCAGCCCGTCCAGCGCGACCCGCGCCGCTTCCATGAAAGGCCCGGGGCCGCAGATGAACACGGGCCGGTCGGTGAACGGCGACGCGAGCTTCGCCAGGGCGGTCGCGCTGGGCAGCCCCTGCAGCGATTCCAGCCAGTGCAGCACGGTGAGCCGGTCGGGATACTTCGCGGACAGCTCGCGCAGCGCGTCGGCGAAGATCACCGAACGGTCGTCGCGGTTGGCGTAGAGCAGCGTCACCTGGCCGCTGCCCTCGGCGAGCGCCGACTTGCAGATCGACATGATCGGCGTGATCCCGCTGCCGGCCGCCATCAGCAGGAAGTCGTCGTCGAGCGTCTTGGGCACGAAGTTGCCCGACGGCGCCAGCACGTGGATGCGCATGCCCGCGTGGGCGTGCTCGCACAACCAGTTCGACGCGTAGCCGTCCGCGGTCCGCTTCACCGTGACGGTCAGCGCGTCATCGGTGAACGGCGAGCTGCACAGCGAGTAGCACCGCGCCACCGAGCCGGTGCGCTCGCTGGGCACGCGCAAGGTCAGGAACTGACCGGGGGCGTACCGGAGCCGCTCCGGCGGGATGTCCGGATCGCCCGGGGCGTCCGGCACGGTGAAGACCAGCGATCGCGCCTCGTCGGTTTCGGCGACGACCTCGGCGATCTGCAGTTCCAGGACGTGGTCGCCGAGCGGCTCGTCGGGAATCGCTTCCGTCAAGACCCGTCCCTTCCTCTGTTGGCAACTAGAACATGTTATAGAAAACCGGATTCGTATCGCTACCAGCCGCAGGAATACCCTGCTCGACACAAATCGGAACGTGTTCTAGTCTTCTGGTAAGTCCGCACTCCCGGGGAGGCAAACTTACGTGACGTCCATTCAACAGCGCGATGCGCAGTCGGTGTTGGCTGGGATCGACGATCTACTTCCGCAGATCCGGGAGCGCGCCCAGGCCACGGAGGACCTGCGCAGGCTGCCCGACCAGACCGTTCAGGACCTCGAGGACGTCGGGTTCTTCACCCTTTTGCAGCCCGAGCAGTGGGGTGGGCTGCAGTGCGACCCCACGCTGTTCTACGAGGCCGTCCGCCGGCTGGCCAGCGCCTGCGGGTCCACCGGGTGGGTGAGCTCGATCATCGGCGTGCACAACTGGCACCTGGCGCTGTTCGACCAGCAGGCCCAGGAGGACGTCTGGAGCGACGACCCGAAGACCCGCATCTCGTCGTCGTACGCCCCGATGGGCGCCGGTGTGGTGACCGACGGGGGCTACCTGGTGAACGGCTCGTGGAACTGGTCGTCGGGCTGCGACCACGCGTCGTGGACGTTCGTGGGCGGCCCGGTCATCAAGGACGGCCGGCCGGTCGACTTCGGCAGCTTCCTCATCCCCCGCAGCGAGTACCGCATCGACGACGTGTGGCACGTCGTCGGCCTGCGCGGCACCGGCAGCAACACGCTGGTGGTCAAGGACGTCTTCGTGCCCCGGCACCGGTTCCTGTCCTACAAGGCGATGAACGACGGCACCGCGGGCGGCTACGAGACCAACACCGCCCCGGTGTACAAGATGCCGTGGGGCACCATGCATCCCACCACCATCTCGGCGCCGATCGTCGGCATGGCCTACGGCGCGTACGACGCGCACGTGGAGCACCAGGGCAAGCGGGTGCGCGCGGCGTTCGCCGGCGAGAAGGCCAAGGACGACCCGTTCGCCAAGGTCCGCATCGCCGAGGCGGCCAGCGACATCGACGCCGCGTGGCGGCAGCTGAGCGGCAACGTCGCCGACGAGTACGCGCTGCTGTCCGCCGGCAAGGAGATCCCGTTCGAGCTGCGCGCCCGCGCCCGGCGCGACCAGGTGCGCGCCACCGGCCGCTCGATCTCCGCGATCGACCGGTTGTTCGAGGCGTCCGGCGCCACCGCCCTGGGCAACGACCAACCGGTGCAACGGTTCTGGCGCGACGCGCACGCCGGGCGGGTGCACGCGGCCAACGACCCCGAGCGCGCCTACGTGATCTTCGGGAACAACGAGTTCGGGTTGCCGCCTGGCGACACGATGGTATGACGGCCACCGAGGAACTCACGTTCGAGTCCACCTCGCGGTTCGTAGAGGTCGACGTCGACGGGCCGCTCAAGCTGCACTACCACGAGGCGGGGGCCGGCAACGACCAGACCGTGGTGCTGTTGCACGGCGGCGGCCCCGGCGCGTCGAGCTGGACGAACTTCTCGCGCAACATCGCGGTGCTGGCGGAGCGGTTCCACGTGCTGGCCGTCGACCAGCCCGGCTATGGACATTCCGACAAACGCGCGGAGCACGGCCAGTTCAACCGCTACGCCGCGCGGGCGCTCAACGGGCTCTTCGACCAGCTGGGCCTGGGACGCGTTCCGCTGGTGGGCAATTCGCTCGGCGGGGGCACCGCGGTCCGTTTCGCCCTGGACTACCCCGACCGGGCCGGCAAGCTCGTGCTGATGGGCCCGGGCGGGCTGAGCGTCAACCTGTTCGCGCCGGACCCGACCGAGGGTGTCAAGCGGCTGGGCAAGTTCTCCATGGAGCCGACCCGCGAGAACCTCGAGGCCTTCCTGCGGGTCATGGTCTACGACCAGAAGCTGATCACCGACGAGCTGATCGATCAGCGCTTCGCGTTGGCCAGCACCCCCGAATCGCTGACGGCGACCCGGGCGATGGGAATGTCGTTCTCAGGGGCCGACTTTGAGCTCGGCATGATGTGGCGCGAGGTGTACAAGCTGCGCCAGCCGGTGCTGCTGATCTGGGGGCGTGAGGACCGGGTCAACCCGCTGGACGGGGCGCTGGTCGCGCTGAAGACCATTCCACGTGCGCAGCTGCACGTCTTCGGGCAATGTGGGCATTGGGCGCAGGTGGAGAAGTTCGACGAGTTCAACAAGCTCACCGTTGATTTCCTGGGAGGCGCGCGATGAGTATCCGGTCTCTGGGCTATCTGCGCATCGAGGCCACCGACATGGCGGCCTGGCGCGAGTACGGCCTGAAGGTGCTCGGCATGGTCGAAGGCAAGGGCAGCACCGAGGGTGCGCTCTATTTGCGGATGGACGACTTCCCGGCCCGGCTGGTCATCGTGCCCGGCGAGCGCGATCAGCTGAGCGAGGCCGGCTGGGAATGCGCGAACGCCGAAGGCCTGCAAGAGATCCGGAACCGGCTCGACGTGGAGGGCACGCCCTACAAGGAGGCCACCGCGGCCGAGCTGGCGGATCGCCGGGTGGACGAGATGATCCGGTTCTCCGACCCGTCGGGCAACTGTCTCGAGGTCTTCCACGGCGCCGCCCTGGAACACCGCCGGGTGGTCAGCCCGTACGGACACCGGTTTGTCACCGGTGAGCAGGGCCTGGGGCACGTGGTGCTGACCACCCGCGACGACGACGAGACGCTGCACTTCTACCGCGACGTGCTCGGTTTCAAGCTGCGCGACTCGATGCGCCTGCCGCCGCAGGTGGTGGGGCGGCCCGCCGACGGGGCGCCGGTGTGGCTGCGGTTCTTGGGCTGCAACCCGCGTCATCACAGCCTCGCCTTCATGCCCGGACAGACTCCCAGCGGCATCGTGCACCTGATGGTCGAGGTCGAAGAGGCCGACGACGTCGGCCTGTGCCTGGACCGCGCGCTGCGCCGCAAGGTGCCGATGTCGGCCACGCTGGGCCGCCACGTCAACGACCTGATGCTGTCCTTCTACATGAAGACGCCCGGCGGGTTCGACGTCGAGTTCGGTTGTGAGGGCAGGAAAGTCGAGGACCACGATTGGATCGCCCGGGAAAGCACCGCGGTGAGCCTGTGGGGCCACGACTTCACGGTCGGCTTCCGCAGCTAACCTGAGACGATGTCCGGCGCACAGATCGATCCGCGAGCCTTCCGGCAGGTGCTGGGTCAGTTCTGCACCGGGATCACCATCATCACCACCGTGCACGACGACGTGCCGATCGGCTTCGCCTGCCAGTCGTTCGCGGCGCTGTCGCTGGACCCGCCACTGGTGCTGTTCTGCCCGACGAAGGTGTCGCGGTCCTGGAAGGCCATCGAGGCCAGCGGGCGGTTCTGCGTGAACGTGCTGAGGGAGAAGCAGAAGGACGTGTCGGCCCGGTTCGGGTCGAAGGAGCCGGACAAGTTCGCCGGGATCGACTGGCACCCCTCGGAATTGGGTTCGCCGATCATCGAGGGCTCGCTCGCCTACATCGATTGCACGGTGGCGTCGGTGCACGACGGCGGGGACCACTTCGTGGTATTCGGCGCGGTTCAATCGCTGTCCGAGGCCCCCAAGATCAAGCCGCGGCCGCTGCTGTTCTATCGCGGGGACTACACTGGGATCGAGCCCGACAAGACCACGCCGGCCCAGTGGCGCGACGACCTCGAAGCGTTCCTCACGACGACCACCCAGGACACCTGGCTCTAGCACCCCCGCGCGGCGACGCGCCCGGCGGCGAGCCCATGTTTGGCGGCCGCGGGCTTTCGGGAATGCGTTGTGTCATGCGCTCAGCAGCGACCCGGGCGTTGACGGACTACCTGAACGCTCAAATCGACGAGTTCGAAAACGGCGACAGCGAGCTGCGCCACGGGGAAACCCCGGACACCATTCACGACACCCGCGTGGCCACCCGGCGATTCCGCAGCACGCTGCGCGTTTTCGGCAAGTGCTTCGATGGCGCCGCCGGCGACTTGGACCGCGAACTGAAGTGGTACGCGGGACTGCTCGGCGACGTCCGCGACTGCCAGGTACAGGGGCGCCGGTTCGACGAGGCGCTGGACGCGATGCCCGAGGAGCTGATCCTGGGCCCCGTCCGCGCCCGAATCCACAGCGATCTGCGGGCGATCGAGCTGCCGGCCCGCACCCGGCTGAGCGAGGCGATGGACTCCGACCGGTATCACCGGCTGCAGGAGGTGTTGCGCCGTTGGCGCGAGGAACCGCCCGTCGACCCGGCACTGTCCGCCGCGGCGCTGCGCAAGCCGGCCCGGCGGGCGCAACGCAAGGCGGACCGGCGATTGGTCGCGGCGCTCGACTCCGGTGACGACGTGCTGCTGCACAAGGCGCGCAAGGCCGCCAAGCGCGCCCGCTACGCCGCCGAACTGCGCAAACCCCTGGACAAGCGCGCCAAGCGAACCATCAAGCACTACAAGCGGATTCAAGGCCTGCTCGGCGACCACCAGGACACCGTCGTTGCCACCGGGGCGCTACGGCAGATGGCGTTGACGGCGGGGACGACGGTCGGCGAGAACGGTTTCAGCTACGGCATGTTGTACGCCCGCGAGCAGCAGATCGCCCGCCGTTGCCGGCAAGGCGCATTGCAGCTCGTGTGAGAGGCACACCCGATGGCCCGCTTGAGGGGGGCGGGCCATCGGGTGTGCCCGGGTCTTTAGCCTGATGCGGGCCGATGGTGCCGGGCGGAGTCCGCGTCGGACACTGGCTCGTTCGACGTCTCCCCGGTCGTCTCACCCGTTTCCCTGACGTTGGGGTCGAGGCTGTCGGCGCGCTTGAACTGTTCCTCGAGGTGCTCGCGGGATGTCGCCGCGTCGCTGTGGTGACTGGCGGCCCGTTCCTGCAGCCTGGCGGCCTCGGCGGCCTTGGCTTCGGCCTCGGCCTGCGCGGCGCGTGCCTTCGCGGCCGTCTCGTCGGCGAGCGCTTGCCGCCGTTCCACTTGCGACGACGCGACCTGGGCCTGTTCGCGAATCTCCTCGGCCTGCCGCTGGCGGCGGCGACGCGTCGCTCGGTTCGCCGCGACGATCACCGCGGCGATCACCAGGACCGCCACGATCACCGCGATCACAATCCAAATAGTGGTGCTCATCAGGGGCTCCGTACGTTTTCGTGGGTGGTGTGCTGCGCCCGTCCGTATCGGTTCCCCATATTTGACAGAGATAAAACAAGCCCCGCTTGGACGGTCTACTTGAAGTCGAGCGCCTCGACGGTCGCGATGGGACCTTCGTGGGTCGGCCGGTTGGCGCCGCCGATGCAGTAGACCGTGTTGCCGACCGCCGCCACCGCGGCGGCGTGGCGCGGCGTCGGCATGGGGGTGATGGTGCTCCACTTGCCGGTCGCGATGTCGTACATCTCGACCACGTTCAGCACCATCGTCGGTTCCTCCCCACCGACCACGACGATGCGGCCGTCGAGGTAGGCGGCGCCGTAACTGCCGCGCGGCGTCGGCATGCCCAGCAACTTGGTCCACGTCCCCGCCGCCGGATCGAACCGTTCCAATGCGGCCGAGTTCTTGTCGGAGGACAGGAACCTGCCGCCGATCGCGTACACGTAGGTGCCGTCCGACACCGCGGCCAGGTGCTCGCGCGGGGTGGGCAGGTCGGCGGCGTCCCGCCACGAGTTGCCGTCGAAGACCTCGGTCTGGGGGACGATTTGTTTGTCGTCCTGCCCGCCGACGACGACGAGCTTGTCGCCGGCCACCGCCGCCGCCGGCGCCGCCCGCGCGTGCATGAGGCTGGGCAGCTCCACCCAGTTGCCGCCGCGCAGCGCGAACACCTTGTTGGAGGCGTCGGCGATGTTGTCGCCGGCGCCGCCGAGCACGACCACCTCGCCGCGGAACGTGGCCGCCGCGGCGTGGTGCAGCGGCATGGGCAGCGGCGGCCCGGTCTCCCAGGCGCCGGTGCGCGGGTCGTAGCTCTCGACCGTCTGCAGCGTGGCGCCATTGCGCAGGCCGCCCATGAGCCAGATCTTGTCGCCCTGTACGGTCCACGCCATCATCAGCCGCGGCATCGGCGCGTCGGGCAGGGAACGCCATTGCGCCGCGGGCTGGATCTGGCGGGCCGGCAGCTTCAGCGCTTCCGCCGTCGCGACCAGCTGGCTGTCCCCGACGGCCGTCGAGCCGCCGATCGCGTACACGGACTTCTCGACCGCCGCGACCGCCATCCCGTGTCGCGCCGTGGCCATGTCCGGCAGCGCGTCCCAGGTCTTCATCATCAGGTCGAACACCGAGACGCTCTTGAGCACCCGCCCCGATGACACGCCCCCGACCGCGACGAGGCGCCCGTCGGCGATCGCCACCCCCAAATCGCTGCGCGGCTGCGGCAGCGCGGCCAGCGCCGTCCACGTCTTCGCGGCGGGGTCATACGCCTCGACGGTGGCCAGGTCCGCGCCCCCGCTGCTGCCGCCCACCGCGTACACCAGCTTTCCGTCCGACGCGGCGGACAGCAGCTGCCGCGGGGTCGGTAGGGGCGCGCCCAGGCTCCACGAGGTGCCGTCGAAGACCTCGGTCGTGTTCAGCAGAGCGCCGCTGGCGTCCACGCCGCCGGTGACGACCAGGCGGTCCCCGGCCACCGCGGCCGCCGCGGCCGCCCGGGGCTGCAACAGGTGCGGCAACTCCACCCAGCGGCTGTTGACGACACGCCAAACCTGGTCGCTGGCAACGTTTTTGCCGTTCTCCGTCTTCCAGCCGCCGAGCACGACCGGGTTTCCCTGCCACGTGACCGCCGACGCGTGCTGCAGCGCCACCGGCAGGTCGTCGCCGCCCTTCCATTCGTCGATGGCGGGGTCGTAGCCCTCGTGCCTGGTGGTGGCGGCGCCGTCGCCGCGAATGCCGCCGAAGACCCAGATCGTGCCGTCGGCCTGGGTGGTCGCGACCGCATCCCGCGCGACGCGGGCGTTGGTGATCGGTTTCCACGCCGCCGGCGCCGGGGTGGTCGGCGCGCCCGCGGCGGTGCGGTGGTTGTCGTTGGGCCTGAGGCCGAGGAAGACGGCGCCGGCGACCAGCGCGGCGACCACGGCGACGGCACCGGCGACCAGAGCGACGCGAGTGCGCCTCTTGCCGGGTTCGGCGAACCATTCCTTGATCCGCACCGCCACCGGTTTGCGCCAGGGCGGTGGGGCGGGCGGCGGCGCAGCGCTGGGCCCGGGCTCGCGCGGCGGGCCGTTCGCGGCGCCGGCCGGCGTCTCGGGCTGCGTTTCCACACCATGCGCGCTGCGCAGCAAGCCGGCCGCTTCGGAATGTTCGCCCTGATCGGCCCCCGACGGAGACAGCGGCGCGGTCGGCCGGTCCTGAGCGGGCGGCCGCGCCTCCCCGCCGTTGGTGTCGGGGGAGACCGCGGGCCCTCCGGTGATCGCCATCGCATCGGCTTTCAGGCCATTGAGGCGCTGCGCGGCCTGCAATTCGCGGCCGAACTCCTCGGCCGAGGCGGGGCGGTCGGCGGGGTCGAGGGCCATCGCCCTCTCGATCGCCGAGCACACCGCGTCCGGGATGCCGTCGGGGCGCAGGTTCGGGACCCCGGTGGTGCTGATGCGCAGATACTGCGCGATCAGGTCTTCGCCCTTCCTGCGCTCGTGGGCGGCGTTGCCGGCGATGAGCGCGAAAATGGTGGCGCCCAGCGAGTACATGTCGGCGGCCACCGTCGCCGGGCTGCCGGTCATCACTTCGGGCGCGGTGTAATCGATCGTGCCGGAGAAGAATCCGGTCGCCGTCTCGTAGCCGCCTTCGATGTGGGCGATGCCGAAATCGCTCAGCTGCGGTTCGCCGTAGTCGTTGGTGAGGATGTTCGCCGGCTTGATATCGCGATGCAGCGTTCCGGCCCTATGCGCGGTTTCCAGTGCGCCACAGAGCTTTACGCCGATTCGTAAGGCTTCGGGCCAGGGCACCGGACCCTCCCGGCGCAGCCGCACCGCCAGGGAATCCGCGGCGTGATAGGGCATCACGATGAACGGCCGGTTGCTGGTGGTCACGCCGACCCGCAGGATGTTGACGATGTTCGGATGCCCGGACAGGCCGCCCATTGCGTAGCCTTCGCGCAGGAACCGTTCCCGGCTCTCCTCGTCCATGTGCGACGGCAGCACCTTCACCGCGACGTTTCGACCGAGCGCCGTCTCGTAGCAGCAGTAGATGACACCGGCGCCACCCCTGGCCACCTGCCGTGCATCCTCGAACCCGGCGGCCGCCAGCTCCGCGGCGATCCCGCCGGATACCGACGCCACGCCGTCGGACCTGGGTTCTTCGGGCATTCCTCGGCGCTTAACCTCCGGTTCATGGAGCTCAGAGAGCTCAAGAGTAACGCCCGCGCCCCCGCGGGCATATGCTTCGGCGCGCTTCGTTATCAAGCCAAGATCTGCAACTGGTTTGGCACAAGCGATTCGAGCGAACGCACGCCAGAATGGCCCTATGGCGCTGGATCTCAACGGATATTTCGATCGCATCGGCTTCCGCGGCGCCGCCGAGCCGACCCTGGACGTCTTACAGGCCCTGGTAACCGCCCACACGCGAACGATCCCGTTCGAGAACCTCGATCCGCTGACCGGAGTCCCCGTCGACGACCTGAGCCCAGAAGCCCTGACCGACAAGCTCATTCGCCGACGCCGGGGCGGCTATTGCTACGAGCACAACGGGCTGATGGGGTACGCGCTTTGTGAAATCGGCTTTCGGGTGCGGCGATTGGCCGGCCGGGTGGTCTGGATGGCGCCGCCCGACGCGCCGTTCCCGGCGCAGACGCACACGGTGCTGGCGGTGACCTTCCCCGGCTCCCAGGGGCCGTATCTCGTCGACGTCGGCTTCGGTGGCCAGACACCGACCTCGCCCCTGCGGCTGGAAACCGGCACCGCCCAGCAGACGACCCGGGAGCCGTACCGGCTCGAGGATCGTCGCGACGGGCTGGTGCTGCAGACCCGGATCCGGGACCAATGGGTGCCGCTGTATGAGTTCACCACGCGGACCCAGCCGGACATCGACCTGAAGGTGGCCAGCTGGTTCGTCTCCACCCACCCCTCGTCGCACTTCGTCACCGGACTGATGGCCGCGAAGGTCACCGACGACGCCCGGCTGAACCTGGCCGGCCGCGATTTGACCGTCCACCGCGCCGACGACAGCGAGAAAATCCGCCTGCCCGACGCGGCCGCCGTCGTCGACACCCTCGCCGAGCGGTTCGGGGTCAACGTGGCGGACATCGGCGAGCGCGGGGCGCTCGAAGCCCGCCTCGAGGCGATCCTCGGCGCCTAAACCGCACGTCATCGGACGTGATGACCGCCATACCGGGGCAAATGCGGCGAATTATAAGAACGTCTATTAATCTTGGCCGTCGTGAGTCGGGATCACGGGTCAACCAATACTGTCGGCGTCTCCTCGGGCAACGCAGCCGCCGATGCCGCCGCCGCCGGCAAGATCGTGGTCCCCGAGGGCGTGACGCTCACCTCGAATTTCGATCAGAATCGCGCCCAGCTCGGTGACAGCCCGGCATACCGCTTCCTCGACTACTCGCAGGACCAGGACGGGCGGGTCCTCGAACTGAGCTGGAACGAGCTGTGGTCGCGGGTCTGCGCGATCGGCGCCCGGTTGCAGCAGGTCACCCAGCCCGGGGATCGGGTGGCGATCCTGGCCCCGCAGGGCCTCGACTACGTGGCGGGTTTCTTCGGCGCCATCCACGCGGGCAATGTCGCGATCCCACTCTTTGCGCCGACTTTGGCCGGGCACGGCGAGCGGCTGGCCGCGGTGCTGGCCGACGGCCGGCCCGCCGCCGTCCTGACCACGACCGCGGCCGCCGAATCGGTTCGAACGTTTATCCGGACCCTGCCCGCCAACGAGCGGCCGCGCATGATCGCGGTGGACGCGGTGCCGGCGACCCTCGCCGAAACCTTCACCGACCCCATCCGCGACACCGACGACCTCGCCTATCTGCAGTACACGTCGGGCTCGACCCGCACGCCGGCCGGGGTGGAGATCACGCATCGCGCCGTCTACACCAACGCAATGCAGATGATCCTGCACGGCGGGCTGAACACCGACGTCCAATGCGTGAGCTGGCTGCCGCTGTATCACGACATGGGGCTGATGATGATCGTGTTCACGGCGTATTTCGGGGCGCACGTCACGCTCATGGACCCGATGGCGTTCCTGCGCCGGCCCTACCGATGGATCAAGCAACTGGGCATCGCGGCGACCCGCGGCCGGACGATGGCGGCGGCGCCGAACTTCGCCTTCGAGTTGACGGCCCAGCGCGGACTGCCCCCGGCCGGGCCGGAGGCTGAAGCTCTCGACCTCAGCAACGTGGTGTGCCTGCTCAACGGGTCTGAGCCCGTGAGCATGTCGGCCATCGAGCAGTTCACGAACGCCTTCGCCCGGTATGGTCTGCCCGCGTCGGTGGTCAAGCCGTCCTACGGGATGGCCGAAGCGACACTGTCGGTCGCCAGCATCGCCTCGGACGCCGCGGCCAGCGCGATCTTCCTCGACCGGGAGCAGCTCGGCGCCGGCCGCGCGGTGGTCGTCGAGCCGAGCGCGCCCAACGCTGTCTCCCTGGTCTCGTGCGGCCAGCCGATCCTCGAGCAGTGGGCGGTGATCGCGGACCCGGACGGCGCCGAGGTGCCCGACGGCACCGTGGGCGAAATCTGGTTGCACGGCAACAACGTCGGCCGCGGATACTTCGGTCGCGAGGACGAGACGCGACGGGTGTTCGGCAACAAGCTGCAGTCCCGGCTCGAGGACGGTAGCCACGCCGAGGGCGCCCCGGACAACGGATCCTGGCTGGCCACCGGCGATCTCGGTGTCTACATCGACGGCGAGCTATACCTGACGGGACGGATCAAGGACCTCATCATCATCGATGGCCGCAACCACTACCCCCACGACATCGAGACGACGGTGAGCGAAGCCTCGCCGGCCATTCGATCCGGCTATGTCGCCGCGTTTTCCGTTCCGGCCGAGGTGGTTTCATCCATGACCGGCAGCGGTGGCTCCGGGGAGCAGGTGGTCGTCGTGGCCGAGCGCGCCGCCGGCGCGGGCCGGGACCTGGCCCCGATCGCCGAGACCGTCCGCGCGGCGATCTCGAAGCATCACCAGATCCGCGTCGCCGACGTGCGGCTCGTGGCCGCCGGGGCCATCCCCCGCACGACGAGCGGCAAGCTGGCCCGCAACGCCTGCCGCGCCGAGTACCTCGAAGGGCGTTTCAACCGCTGATCGGCAGCCAGGGCCCGATCCGTCGCAGGGCCTCCTCGATGTCGCCGGTGGGTCCCGCGAACGAGAGCCGGACGAACGAATTGCCGCGCGAGGTGTCGAAGTCGATGCCCGGCGCGATCGCAACGCCGGTGTCCGCCAGCAGCTTCGAGCAGAATGCCAGCGAGTCGTTGGTGAAGTCCGAGACATCGGCGTAGACGTAGAAGGCGCCGTCGGTGGGCGCCAGCCGGTCGAGGCCGATCGAGCGCAGCCCGTCGAGCAGCAGCTTCCGGTTGACCGCGTAGTGGCGCAGATTGCCGTCGGCCTCGGCGGTGGCCTCCGGGGTGAACGCGGCCACCGCGGCGATCTGCGACAGCACCGGCGGGCAGATGGTGAAGTTGCCGGTCAGGCAGTCCACCGCCCGGCGCAGCTCGCCCGGCACCAGCAGCCAGCCAAGCCGCCAGCCCGTCATCGCGTAATACTTCGAAAAGCTGTTGACCACCACGGCGTCTCGCGACGTCTCCCAGGCGCAGCTGGTCTGCGGCGCCCCGTCGTAGACCAGCCCGTGGTACACCTCGTCGCTGATCAGCCGGACGCCGGAGGCGGCACACCACGACGCGATGGCCGCGAGCTCCTCCGGCGGAATCACCGTCCCGGTCGGATTGGCGGGGCTGGCGACGATCACGCCCTGGATCGGTGGGTCAAGTTCGGCGAGCATCCGCGCCGTGGGCTGGAACCGGGTCTCCGGCCCGCACGCGATGTCCACCACCTCACACCCCAACGCCGACAGGATGTTTCGGTAGCAGGGGTAGCCGGGACTGGCCAGCGCCACCCGGTCGCCGACGTCAAAGCACGCCAGGAAGGCGAGCAGGAATCCGCCCGAAGAGCCGGTGGTCACGACGACCGCGTCGGGCTCCACGTCGATGCCGTGTTTGCGTCGGTAGTCGGCCGCGATCGCGGCGCGCAACTCCGGAATGCCCAGCGCGACGGTGTAACCCAGCTGATTGGCGTGCAAAGCGGCGGCGGCCGCCGCGCGCACCGGCTCGGGCGCGCCGACGCTGGGCTGACCGGCCGACAAGTTCACCAGATCGCCGTGGCTGCGCTGGCGCTCCGCGGCGGCCAGCCAGACATCCATCACATAAAACGGCGGGATGCCGGCGCGCAGTGCGACGTGCTCGGTCACGTCGGCAATACTTCAGATTCCAGTTGGCGCAACAGCTCTCGCGGCGAGCCGAGCAGTTGCGCGCTGCCGTGGGCGCGTTTGAAGTACAGGTGCATGTCGTGCTCCCACGTGATCGCGATGCCGCCGTGTAGCTGAATACCCTCGGCGGCAACGGCGTTCAGGGCGTCGGTGGCGGCGAGGCGCGCGATGGCGGCATTGGTCGGCGTCGGCTCGTCGCACGCGTCGGACACCACGGCCCTCGCCGCGGCAACGGTGACGTACAGATCGGCCATCCGATGCTTGAGCGCCTGAAAGCTGCCGATCGGGCGGCCGAATTGGACCCGGCTCTTGGTGTATTCGACGGTCAGCTCCAGGCAACGTTCGGCGGCGCCGATCTGCTCGGCCGCCAGCAGGATGGCCGCGGTGTGCGCGATGCCGGGGTCGGCGCCGAACTCCTCGCTTTCTTCCGGCCTTAGCCGGGCCAGCCGTCGGGTCGGGTCCATGGTGACCACCGGCTGGGCGGTGAAGCGGGTCCACCGGCTCAGCCGGCCGCCGTCGGCGGCGACGACGACGTCGGCGACGTCCCCGTTGACCACGTAGTCGGGGTCGAGCACCAGGGCGCCGATCGAAGCACCCTCGGCCAGCCCGGCCAGGGTCTCGCCGTCCGGCTCGGTCGCGGCGAGCAACGCCAGCTCCGCCAGCGTGGTACCCAGCAGCGGGGAGGGCACCAGGGCGCGGCCCAGCTCCTGCAGAACCGTTGCGGCGTCCGCCAATTCGCCGCCGGCGCCGCCGAGTTCCTCGGGAATCACCAGCGCGGCCGCGCCGACCTGTTCACACAGCAGCCGCCACAGCGACTCGTCGTAGCCGCGCTCGGACTCCATCGCGGCGCGCACCGCGGCCGGTTCGGCGTGCTTGGCCACCAGGGCCGCGACGGTCTCGCGCAGCAGCTCCCGTTCTTCAGTCATAGCGCCTCCAGCACTCGGCGCCGATGCGCCTCGGGCGTACCCCACGCCGAGCGTAATGCCTGCACCCGCAGCAGCCACAGCGACAGGTCGTGTTCCTGGGTGAATCCGATGGCGCCGTGGGTTTGCAGCGACGCACGCGCCGTCAGCAGGGCCGCGTCGGACGCCGCGGCTTTCGCCGCGCTGACGTCGCGTGGTTCCTGCGACAGCGCCGCGCCGTACACCAAGGGGCGGGCCAGTTCGATCGCGATGTGCGCATCGGCCAGCTTGTGCTTGATCGCCTGATAGGAACCGATCACCCGGCCGAATTGGCTGCGTTGCTTGGCGTAGTCGACGGCGCCGTTCAGCAGCGCCTCGGCGGCGCCGACGAGCTGTGCCGCGGTGGCGAGCGCGCCGAACTCGTAGGCGCGCTTGACATCCGCTTGCCAGGGCTCGCCGGACGCGGTCACGTCGTAGAGGCGGCGGCTGGGGTCGACGGACTCGTGCTCTTCGGCCGGGGCCGCCTCCGTCACACCGCGCTCGTCGGCCAGCAACACCAGCCCGGCCGTTTCGGCGTCGACGGCGCGCGGGGCGTGCGGCGGCATCGCGACGGTGGCGATCAGCTCGCCGGAGGCCAGGCCCGCGCAGCGCTCGTCGTCCGCCAGCAAAATCGGTGCCACCGCGATGGATTCGGCCACCGGCCCCGGCACGCACCAGCGGCCGAGGCGTTCGAGGGCGACCACCAGGTCGACGGGCTCGGCGCCGATGCCGTCGAATTTCTCCGGCACGGCCAGCGCGGTGACGCCGAGGTTCGCCAGCTGCTCCCACACCTTGCGGCCGGGCCCGGTATCCCCGGCCGACCACGCGCGGATGGCGCCCGGCAGGTCCGCCGCGCCCAGCGCCGCGTCGATGCTGGCCGCGAAGTCGTGCTGCTGTTCGTCTAGTGCGAAGTCCACGATCACTTCTTCTCTCGGGGCAGGCCCAACAGCCGTTCGGAAATGATGTTGCGCTGGATTTCGTTGGTGCCGGCGTAAATCGGGCCGCCCAGCGCGAACAGCAGCCCGTCGGTCCACGGGCCGGCCAGCTCGCCGTCGGCGTCGAGGACGTCCAGAGCCGTCTGATGGATCGCCACGTCGAGGTCCGACCAGAACACCTTGGTCACCGACGATTCCGCGCCCAGCTCGCCGCCGGCGGCCAGCCTGGTCACCGTGCCGAACGTCTGCAGCCGGTAAGCCTGCGCCTTGATCCACGCATCGGTGACCCGGTCGGCGAACGCGGCGGGGGAACCGCGGTCCTTCCACAGCTGCACCAAGCGTTCGGCCGCCGCCAGGAAGCGGGCCGGGCTGCGCAGCGACATGCCGCGCTCGTTGCTGGATGTGCTCATGGCCGCCCGCCAGCCTTCGTTAGGCGTGCCGATGACGTCCTCGTCGGGAACGAACACGTCGTCGAGGAAGATCTCCCCGAAGCCGGTGTCACCGCCCAGCTGCACGATGGGCCGCACGGTGACGCCCTTGGCCTTGAGGTCGAACATCAGGTAGGTCAGGCCGTTGTGCCGCTCGGCCGCGGGATCGGACCGGAACAACCCGAATCCCATTTCGGCGAACGGTGCCCGTGAGCTCCAGATCTTCTGGCCGTTGAGCAGCCAGCCGCCGTCGGTTCGGGTGGCGGTGGACCGCAGCGAGGCCAGGTCGCTGCCGGATTCGGGCTCCGACCATGCCTGCGCCCAGATCTGTTCGCCGCTGGCCATTTTCGGCAGGATCCGGTCGAGCTGCTCTTCGGTGCCGTGCGCGAAGAGCGTCGGGGCGAGCATGGAGGTTCCGTTCGCGCTGGCCCGTCCGGGTGCGCCGGCGCGAAAGTACTCCTCCTCGTACACCACCCAATGCAGCAGCGGCGCGTCGCGGCCACCGTACTTCTTCGGCCAGGTGATCACCGACAGGCCGGCGTCGAACAGGACCCGATCCCAATGCCGGTGCTGGGCAAAGCCTTCGGCGTTGTCGTAGGACTTGGTCGGAATCTGCTCGGCGTTCGCCGACAGGAATTCCCGGACCTCGGCCTGGAACGCCAGCGTGTCGTCGTCTAATTGCAGGTCCATCAGGCCAGCTCCCGCAGTTGTGGTTTGACCACCTTGCCGCCCGGGTTGCGCGGCAACGCGTCGACGAACCGCACCGACCGCGGTGCCTTGAAGTTCGCCAAATGCTCTCGGGTGTAAGCGATCACGGATTGCTCGTCCAGGTCGGCGCCCGGCCGGGCCACCACGAACGCGCGGCCGACCTCGCCGAGCCGCTCGTCGGGCACCCCGATCACCGCGACGTCGGCCACCCCCTCCATGCGGGCCAGGACCTGCTCGACCTCGGCGGGGTAGACGTTGAATCCGCCGCAGATGTACATGTCTTTGAGCCGGTCGGTGATGCGCAGGTTGCCCGCCTCGTCGACGGCGCCGATGTCGCCGGTGTGCAGCCAGCCGTCGGCGTCGATGGCGGCCGCGGTCGCGGCCGGGTCGTCGAGGTAGCCGAGCATCACGTTCGGGCCGCGCAGCAGGACCTCACCAGCTTTCCCGGAATCCCTTGCGTCGATTCGCAATTCGAAGTCGGCGAAGGGCCGCCCGCAGGTGGTGGCGACGGTGATTGCGTCGTCGTCGGCGCGGCACATGGTGCCCATGCCGTTGGCCTCGGTCAGCCCGTAGGCCGTGAGCACGATGTCGATGTCGAGCTCGGACTGCATGCGCTCGACCAGCACGACGGGCACCGTGGCCGCGCCCGTCACCGCGAACCGCAGCGAGCTCAGGTCGTGGTCCCGCCGGGCCGGATGGTCCAGCAGGGTTTGGTAGATGGTGGGCGGGCCGGGCAGCACGGTGATGCGGTGCTGCTCGATCGCCTGCAGGGCCCGCAGCGGGTCGAAGGTCAGGTGGGGGATCAGCGTCGCGCCGGTCTGCAGGCACGCCAGGATGCCGGCCTTGTAGCCGAAGTTGTGGAAGAACGGGTTGATGCACAGGTAGCGGTCGTCGCTGGTGATCTTGCCGTTGGCCGCCCAGGACGCCGAGGCCGACAGCGACTGACGATGCGCGCACAGCACGCCTTTGCTGCGGCCGGTGGTGCCGGAGGTGAAGAGGATGTCGCTGACGTCGTCGGGGGTTACTGCGGCGGCGCGCTCGGCCACCGCATCGAGATCGGTGCCCCTGGCGATGAAGTCGTCCCATGTCCCGTCGTCCGCGTCGATCGGGATTCGGACGGTGTGCCTCAGCGCCGGCAGGGCCGCAGAGCCGGGGCGGTCCAGGTCGGCGACGCGATCGTTGCCGAGGAATCGCCCCATTCCGAACAACACCGGCGCGCCGGTGCGCGCCAGGATGTCGGCGGCCTCCTCGGCGGTGTAGCGGGTGTTCAGCGGCACCATCGCGGCCCCGGCGTGGTGGATCGCGAGGCAGGCCACCACCCAGTGCCAGGTGTTCGGCGACCAGATCGCGACCCGGTCTCCGGCCCGGACACCCAGCGCGATGAGCGCGGCCGCCGCCTGGTGCACCTCGTCGCGCAGCCCGGCGGACGTGAAGGTCCGTTCGTCGGTGATCAGCGCGTCGTGGTCGGGGAGCTGGTGCGCCAAACGATCCAGCGCCGCGGGCACGGTGCGGGGATCGTCCCCTGCCCTATGGGCGTGGGCCCAGGTCATCGGTGCTCCTCTAGGACCGCTCCTAACAAAGCAAGTGCTTGGTAGGTTAGCCTACAGGGCATGCAGGACGTCGAGGAGTTCCGGGCCGAGGTCCGCGATTGGCTTGCCGACAACCTGGTCGGCGAATTCGCAGCCCTCAAGGGTCTCGGCGGCCCCGGGCGCGAGCACGAGGCGTTCGAGGAACGCCGGGCGTGGAACCAGCACCTCGCCAAGGCCGGGCTGACCTGCCTGGGCTGGCCGGTCGAGCACGGCGGCCGGGGGTTGTCGACCGCGCACCGGGTGGCGTTCTACGAGGAGTACGCGAAGGCGGACGCGCCGGACAAGGTCAACCACTTCGGCGAGGAGCTGCTCGGTCCTACGCTGATCGCGTTCGGAACGCCCGAGCAACAGCAGCGGTTCCTGCCGCGCATTCTCGACGTCACCGAACTGTGGTGCCAGGGCTATTCCGAGCCCGGCGCCGGCTCCGACCTGGCCAACGTCGCGACGACCGCCGAACTCGACGGCGACCAGTGGGTGATCAACGGCCAGAAGGTGTGGACCTCGCTGGCGCACTGGGCGCAGTGGTGCTTCGTGGTCGCCCGCACCGAAAAGGGCTCCAAGCGCCACGCCGGGCTTTCGTATCTGCTGGTGCCGCTGGACCAGCCCGGGGTGCAAGTGCGCCCGATCATCCAGCTGACGGGCGACTCGGAATTCAACGAGGTGTTCTTCGACGACGCCCGCACCGACGCCTCGATGGTGGTCGGCCAGCCGGGCGACGGCTGGCGCGTGGCGATGGGAACACTGACCTTCGAGCGCGGCGTCTCCACCCTTGGGCAGCAAATCCGCTACGCCCGTGAGCTTTCCAACCTGGCCGAGCTCGCGCAGCGCAACGGGGCCGCCGAGGACCCGTTCATCCGGGAGCGGCTGACGCGGGCGTGGACCGGCCTGCGGGCGATGCGTTCGTACGCGCTCGCCACCATGGATGTCGAGCAGCCCGGCCAGGACAACGTGTCGAAGCTGTTGTGGGCCAACTGGCATCGCGCGCTGGGCGAGCTGGCGATGGACGTGGTCGGCAAGGCCGGGATGGCGTTGCCCGAGGGAGAATTCGACGAGTGGCAGCGGCTGTTCCTGTTCACCCGCGCCGACACCATCTACGGCGGGTCCAATGAGATTCAGCGCAACATCATCGCCGAGCGGGTGCTCGGCCTACCGCGAGAGGTTAAGGGATGAGCCTGTCCGAAACTCCGAAAGAGGTTGCCGGACACGGCCTTCTGGAAGGCAAGGTGGTCGTCGTGACCGCGGCCGCCGGCACCGGCATCGGGTCGGCGGCCGCCCGCCGCGCCCTGGCCGAGGGGGCCGACGTGGTGGTGTCCGATCACCACGAACGACGGCTAGGGGAGACCGCCGACGAGCTTTCCGCGCTCGGCCTGGGCCGCGTCGAGAAGGTGGTGTGCGACGTGACGTCCACCGCCCAGGTCGACGCGCTGATCGACTCGACCACCGCGCGCATGGGCCGCCTCGACGTGCTGGTCAACAACGCCGGGCTCGGCGGGCAGACGCCGGTGGTCGACATGACGGACGACGAGTGGGACCGCGTCCTGGACGTGACGCTGACGTCGGTCTTCCGGGCCACTCGCGCGGCGCTGCGGTATTTTCGCGAGGCGTCGCACGGTGGTGTCATCGTCAACAACGCCAGCGTGCTGGGCTGGCGCGCCCAACACTCGCAGTCCCACTACGCCGCCGCCAAGGCCGGCGTGATGGCGCTAACCCGGTGCAGCGCAATCGAGGCCGTCGAGTACGGCGTCCGCATCAACGCCGTCTCGCCCAGCATCGCCCGGCACAAGTTCCTGGACAAGACCACCTCGGCCGAGCTGCTGGACCGGCTGTCGGCCGACGAGGCGTTCGGGCGGGCCGCCGAGCCGTGGGAAATCGCCTCCACCATCGCGTTTTTGGCGAGCGACTACTCGAGTTACCTGACCGGAGAGGTCATTTCGGTCTCCAGTCAGCACCCCTAACCCGCGAAGACCCGAGCGAGGCTGAAGAGACCGCCAAACTGGGTGCCGGTGTTGAAGAATCCGGATAGCGCGCCGCTGAAGACGGGGTTGAATGTGGGCATCCCGGTATTGCCGATACCCGACATCGCGCCCCCACCGATGACGGTGTTGAAGAACCCCGAGGCAAACCCGCTGGTGGCTGTGTTGTCGAAGCCAGAGATGTCTGTGCCGGTGTTGTTGAAGCCCGAGTGCGAAGCGCCGGAATTGGTGGTGAAGCCGAAGCCGGTGTTAACCAGGCCCGAATTCCATGCGCCGGTGTTGAATCCGCCTGAGTTCCCCCAGCCTGTGTTCGTGCTGCCGGAGTTCCACCAGCCGGTGTCGAAACCGCCGCCGTTCCCGAAGCCGGTGTCAAGCCCACCCGAGTTGCCGAAGCCGGTATTGACGTTGCCCCCGTTACCTACGCCGAAATTCCAGTCGCCGGCATTCCCGAAGCCGATGTTGCCGGCGCCCGCGTTTGCGAAACCAAAGCTGTTGAGGTGACCCGGCAAATGGGTATTGCTGCCCGTCGAGAAGATGCCAATGTTGCCGCTGCCGGAGTTGAAGAATCCGATGTTGCCGGAGCCGGAGTTGCCGATGCCGATGTTGCCGACTCCGGAGTTCAGCCCACCGAAACTGAATTGGTTGGTCGCGGTGTTGAAATAGGTGTTGCCGACGCCGATTTCGTTGTTGCCGGTGAGCCCGAAGCCGATGTTGTTGTTGCCGGTGTTTCCGCCACCGATGTTGTTGTTGCCGGTGTTTCCACCACCGATGTTGAAGTTGCCGGTGTTCCCGCCGCCCCGGTTCCCGTCCCCGGCGTTGCCGAGGCCCCAGTTGTTGCTGCCGGCGTTGCCGAAGCCTATGTTGTGGCCGGCGTCGGAGATCGAGGCGGGGTTGAACCCATTGCCGGAACCGATGTTGCCGTTGCCCTGGTTTCCGAAGCCGATGTTTCCATTGGCCGCAACACCATTGAAGCCGTTCCCTCCGCCGATGTTGGTGTTGCCGGTGTTTCCGGTGCCGAGGTTGGCAATACCGGTATTGCCGGGGCCCACGTTGGCGTTGCCCTTGTTGCCGATTCCGAGGTTGGGCAGGGTGGCCAGGATGTCCTGCAGCGTCTGCGCGGGCACCAACTGCGCGGCCGCCGCGGAAACGCCACCGTGGTAACCGACCATCGCCGCCACGTCCTGGGCCCACATCGCCTCGTAGTCGCCCTCGAGTTGCGCAATGGCGGGCGCGTTGAGGCCGAACCAGTTCGACATGACCATCTGCACAAGGGAATTGCGGTTGAGCTCGACCATCAGCGGCTGCACCGTCGCGGCCTGGGCCGCCTCGAACGCGCTGACCACCGCCCGCGCCTGCGCGGCCGCGCCGCCGGCCTGGGCCGCGGCCTGGCTGAGCCACCCGGTGTAGGGGGCGGCCGCGGCCGTCATCGCCTGCGCCGACGCGCCCTGCCAGCCCTGACCGGCCAGGCCCGAGGTCACCGAGGTGAACGACGATGCGGCCGCACTCAGCTCCGAAGCCAGGCCGTCCCAGGCCGCCGCAGCCTCCAGCATCGGTGCCGGACCGGCACCACTGAACATCAGCAGGGAATTGATTTCCGGCGGTAACACCGCAAAATTCGCCATCTCGGCCTCCTACCCGTTTCCGCCCGCCGCCTTGAGGCGACGTTGGTCGATATGGAATCGAGTAATCCTGCAAAGATGCTACGACCGCGGCGGCGTTGACAATAGGTTTTCGGCCCGATAGCTGCGCAGTCACTGGTCAGATGGCGCCGGTCACGCGTTAGCGGAACTGGTGACTGAACTCGGAGATGCCCGATATCAGGTTTCGAGAAGACCGAGCCGTCGCCGGTCGCCGGCTACTCGAGTTATCGCGCTAGCCGGTCAGCACGCGCGAGCGGATCAAGGCAATACCCGACTGAGGCCGAACAAGCCGGACGCGCCGGTGATCAAATTGAACATGCCGGACGCGTATCCGCTTTCGAAGGTGCCCAAGAAGCCGTTCGGGTCCGGCACGATGTGGTTTCCGATGCCCGAGACGTGCCAGTCGAAGACCGATCCGCCGGAGACCGAGTTGAAGAAGCCCGAGACAAAGCCGTTGAAGTTCGCTCCGCCGCTGGCCGTGTTGTAGAAGCCCGACACGCTCTCACCGACGTTGCCGAAGCCCGAGTTCTGCTGCCCGGAGTTGGTAGTGAAGCCGACTCCGGTGTTCGCGAGGCCCGAATTCCACATTCCGGTGTTGACGGCGCCGGAATTTCCGTCACCCGTGTTGACGCTGCCCGAATTCCAGTTCCCGGTGTTGTCGACGCCGGCGTTGCCGAAGCCGGTGTTCTGAGCGCCCGAGTTTCCGAAGCCGGTGTTGAACTCCCACGAGTTCCCGAAGCCGTTGTTTCCAAGGCCCGCGTTTCCGATGCCGATGTTATTACTGCCCGAGTTCCCGAAGCCGATGTCGTTGATGTTGCCGAGGTTGAGGGTGTTGACCCCGGTGTTGAAGATGCCGACGTTGCCGGTGCCTGAGTTGAAGAAGCCGATGTTGCCGGTACCAGAGTTCCCGATGCCGATGTTGCCGCTGCCGGAGTTCAGGCCGCCGAAGCTGAACTGGTTGGTCGCGGTGTTGAAATAGGTGTTGCCGATTCCGATTTCGTTGTTACCGGTCAGCCCGAAGCCGATGTTGTTGCTACCGGTGTTCCCGGCGCCGATGTTGTTGTTGCCGAAGTTCCCGCCGCCGCGGTTGCCGTCGCCGCTGTTGCCGAAGCCGACGTTGTTGTTGCCGGCGTTGCCCATGCCGACGTTCTGCCCGCTGGTCGGCGTCTTTCCGACGTTGCCGAAGCCGATGTTCCCGAAGCCGGCGTTCCCCGAGCCGAAGTTGCGGTTGCCGGTGTTCCCATTGCCGACGTTGTGGTTGCCGGCGTTTCCGCCGCCCAGGTTGGAGCTGCCGGTGTTGCCGTTGCCGGCGTTGCCGCTGCCGGTGTTGCCGCTGCCCAGGTTTGCGCTGCCGAGATTGCCGACGCCCAGGTTCGGCAGGCCCGCCAGCAGGTCCTGCAGGGTCTGCGCGGGCGCCAGTTGCGCGGCCGCCGCCGATGCCCCGCCGTGGTAGCCCACCATCGCCTCAACGTCTTGGGCCCACATCGCCTCGTAGTCGCCCTCGAGCTGGGCGATGGCCGGCGCGTTGAGCCCGAACCAGTTCGACATGACCATCTGCACCAGCGAATTTCGGTTCAGCTCCACCATGATCGGATGCACCGTCGCCGCTTGGGCGGCCTCAAACGCGCTGATCACCGCGCGGGCCTGCCCGGCCGCCGTAGCGGCCTGCGAGGCCGCCGCGCTCAACCACCCCGTATACGGGGTCGCCGCCGCCGTCATCGCCTGCGCCGCAGGACCCTGCCACGCCTGACCCGCCAGCCCCGAGGTCACCGACGCGAACGACGACGCCGCCGAACCCAGTTCCGACGCCAACCCGTCCCAGGCGGCCGCCGCGTCGAGCAGGGGCGCCGAACCCGCGCCAGCAAAGATCAATGCCGAATTCAACTCCGGGGGCAATACCAAAAAGCTCACGACCGTAGCCTCCTAGCTGTCCAGCCCGCCGCCGGGGCAGGCTTTAGTTGATGTGGGACACTGTTACTTTGGGGTCTAGTCCGTTCGGGATGCTCCGGCTGTGCGCACAGATCGTCGTGATACCTCGATCGGCTCCCACTACCCCGCTCACGCCACAGCAAACCGCCACGGTGGGTGAGATTACGTCTACTCCGGCGGAAGCGGGTCGTTTCGCCGAAAATGGCGCTTGCGCCGGAATCGATTGGCTGCGGGTGAGCAAGCCGTAAACGGTAGGTATTGCATTGCGCCGCAGCCGAATGGCCCGACTTCAGGCTGCGAGGGGCGGCATTTCCGGGGTTCGTGGAACCGAGCGAGCCTACAGGTTCTTCAGCAGCTGAGTGAGGCTGAAGAAGCCCGCCACACCGGTGCCCGTGTTGAAGAAACCGGTGTCTAGGCCGCTGACGAAGCCGGTCGGGAATGCGGGCGGCACTGGCCCCGTCACGCCGGTGTTGAAGAAGCCCGAGATGTTGCCGTTGAAGAATGAACCGCCGCTGGCCTTGTTGAAGAATCCCGACATGTTCCCGGGAGGCTGGAGGCCGCCGGTGGCCGTGTTGTTGAAACCCGAGACATTGGTGCCCGTGTTGCCGAATCCGGAGGTGGTGGCGCCACTGTCGGTGGTGAACCCAATGCCCGAGTTGGCGTTCCCCGAATTGAAGTAGCCGGTGTTGATGCTGCCCGAGTTGCCGTCGAACGTGTTGAAATTGCCAGAGTTCTCGTTACCCGTGTTCAAGCTGCCCGCGTTGCCGTAGCCGGTGTTTTCCGACCCGGAGTTTCCGACGCCGGTGTTGAGGAAGCCCGAATCGCCGAAGCCGAAATTCCCCTGGCCGGTGTTGCCGAAGCCGACGTTGCCGTAGCCCGAGTTGCCGAAGCCGAGGGTTTGGATCTTGCCCAGGTCGGCAGGAATGGGGTTCTGGCCCGAGTTGAAGAAGCCGACATTGCCGTCGCCCGAGTTGAAGAAGCCGATGTTGTTGGTTCCGGAATTCCCGAAGCCGATGTTGCCGCTACCCGAGTTCAGGCCGTTGAAGACGAACTGACCGGTGTTCCTGTCGAAGTACGCATTGCCGAGACCGACCAGGTTATTGCCAGTGAGGCCGAAACCGATGTTGTTGTTCCCGTTGTTGCCGGCGCCCTGGTTTCCGATGCCGGTGTTGCCCATGCCGATGTTGTTGTTGCCGAAGTTACCCATGCCGAAGTTGCCGCCGGTGTTCGGGCCGGCTCCACTATTTCCGAAACCGATGTTTCCGGCGCCGAGGTTTCCGAAGCCGAAGTTGCCGTTGCCGCCGTTGCCGCTCCCGACGTTGTTGTTGCCGACGTTGCCGCCCCCGACGTTTCCGTTGCCGCTATTGCCGTTACCGATGTTGGCGTTGCCGTTGTTGCCATTGCCGATGTTCCCGGTCGTACCGGCCTTATTGCCGATGCCCAAATTGGGCAGGGCCTGCAGGAGGTCTTGCAGGACCTGCGCGGGCGCCAGTTGAGCCGCCGCTGCCGAGGCCCCGGCGTGGTAGCCCACCATGGCCTCGACGTCCTGAGCCCACATCGCCTCGTAGTCACCCTCCAGTTGGGCGATCGCCGGCGCGTTGAAGCCGAACCAGTTCGACATCACCATCTGCACCAGAGAGTTGCGGTTCAGCGCGACGATGATCGGCTGGATCGTGGCCGTCTGTGCCGCCTCGAACGCACTCACGACTGCCCGGGCCTGCCCGGCCGCCGCCGATGCCTGCGCCGCCGCCGCGCTGAGCCACCCGGTGTAGGGGGTGGCAGCGGCCGACATGGCCTGAGCTGCCGCACCCTGCCAGGCCTGCCCGGCCAACCCGGACGTCACCGAGTCGAACGAGGACGCCGCAGACCCGAGTTCGGAAGCCAAGCCGTCCCAGGCCGCGGCCGCCTGCAGCATCGGAGCCGAACCCGCGCCAGCGAACATCCGCAGAGAATTGATCTCCGGCGGCAGCATCAAAAAGCTCATCACGCACCGTCCCTTTCAGCCCGACAGGAGAGGTAGGAGAAATAACGCTAAACCGAACGCGTAGAATCGTCTGGCGATTTACGAAACTGGATCCGATAGCGTCTGCCACATTGGATCGACTAAAAATCAGCACCGCTGCCACCGGTTCGCGCTTGCGTCGCGGCTCAAGCATTTTGGCGTGGTAGCGGCTCTCGGGAAGCGGACTTCGATTGCCAGGGTAAGCCTCGCGGCAATGGCCGCAACTGATTCATTAAAACGAGCAACCGGTCGCATTTGAAGGGCCCGGAATGGCGCTAATGCGGCCCAAGAAGCTGCCGGGTCGCCGTCGTTCCGGATGACTAGCTGTCGCCGGACAGTATGCCGCCTTGTGACAACCCCGGCGCTTCCCGTGTGCCTTCGTCGCGCCGGCCACATTGGCCGAGCAAGCGCTTGGTTGATACCCTGATCGAGTGGACCGAGTCGCCGGTCAGGCAAACAGTCGCCGAGACGAGTTGTTGGAGCTCGCCGCGACGATGTTCGCCGAGCGCGGTTTGCGCGCCACCACGGTACGCGACATCGCCGACGGTGCCGGCATCCTCTCCGGCAGCCTGTACCACCATTTCTCCTCCAAGGAGGAGATGGTCGACGAGTTGCTGCGCGGCTTCCTGGATTGGTTGTTCGCGCGCTACCGGGAGATCGTCGACAGCGAGTCCAATCCGCTGGAGCGGCTCAAGGGGCTGTTCATGGCTTCGTTCGAGGCGATCGAGGATCGCCACGCCCAGGTCGTCATCTACCAGGACGAGGCCAAACGGCTGCTGTCCCAACCCCGGTTCTCCTACATCGAGGACATGAACCGGCAGCAGCGAAAGATGTGGGTGGAGGTGCTCAATCAGGGCGTCGACGAGGGATACTTCCGGCCCGACCTCGACGTCGACCTTGTCTACCGTTTCATCCGTGACACCACCTGGGTGTCGGTGCGCTGGTATCAGCCCGGCGGACCGCTCACCGCACAGCAGGTGGGGCGGCAATATCTCGCCATCGTGCTTGGCGGCATTACCAAAGAAGGAGTCTGAAAGATGGCTGAGGCGTACGTCATTGACGCTGTACGTACCGCGGTTGGCAAGCGCAACGGCGCCCTGGCCGGGGTGCATCCGGTCGACCTGGGTGCCTATGGCTGGCGCGGGCTGCTCGACCGCGTCGACGTGGACCCCGCCGCGGTGGACGATGTGATCGCCGGGTGCGTCGACGCCATCGGGGGGCAGGCGGGCAACATCGCCAGGCTCTCCTGGCTGGCCGCCGGTTATCCCGAAGAGGTTCCGGGCGTCACCGTGGACCGGCAGTGCGGGTCCAGCCAGCAGGCCATTTCCTTTGGCGCGCAGGCGATCATGTCCGGCACCGCCGACCTGATCGTGGCCGGCGGGGTGCAGAACATGAGCCAGATCCCGATCTCGTCGGCGATGACCGTCGGCGAGCAGTTCGGGTTCACCTCGCCGACCAACGAGTCCAAGCAGTGGCTGCACCGGTACGGCGACCAGGAAATCTCGCAGTTCCGTGGCTCGGAGATGATCGCCGAGAAGTGGAACCTGTCGCGCGAAGAGATGGAGCAGTACGCGCTCACCAGCCACGAGCGCGCATTCGCGGCGATCCGCGGCGGGCACTTCGACAACGAAATCATCACTGTGGAAACCGAATCCGGCCCGTTCCGGGTCGATGAGGGTCCCCGCGAGTCGTCGCTGGAGAAGATGGCCGGCCTCAAGACGCTGGTCGAGGGCGGCCGGCTGACGGCGGCGATGGCCAGTCAGATTTCCGATGGGGCCAGCGCGGTGCTGTTGGCCTCCGAGCAGGCCGTCAAGGACCACAAGCTGACCCCGCGGGCACGCATCCACCACATCAGTGCCCGCGCCGCCGACCCGGTGTTCATGCTGACCGGGCCCATCCCGGCCACCCGTCACGCGCTGGACAAGACTGGGCTGTCCATCGGCGACATCGACACCGTCGAGATCAACGAGGCGTTCGCGCCGGTAGTTATGGCCTGGCTCAAGGAGATCAAGGCCGACTCGGAAAAGGTCAACCCCAACGGCGGCGCGATCGCGCTCGGCCATCCGCTGGGCGCGACCGGCGCCAAGCTGTTCACCACGATGCTCAACGAGCTCGAGCGCATCGGCGGCCGCTACGGGCTGCAGACGATGTGTGAGGGCGGCGGCACGGCCAACGTCACGATCATCGAGCGGCTGTAACCCATTCCGGCCGAGCGTGAAATCGGCGACGCTTCAACGGCGTGTCGCGTCATGAATTTCACACTCGGCGGCTTGTCGGTCCGGGTTGGCAGCATGACCGCATGGCGGAGCTGTTTTTGGTCAACGAGGCCTTGGCGGCGAAGGCCATGCCCGAACGGGCGATGCGGTCGTTATACGAGGTGGTCTACCCGGGCGTTTACGGTTCTGGCGGCGTCGAGCTGACCGCTCGGGAGCGAGCGCGGGCGGCGTGGCTCTGGTCGCGACGGCAGGCGGTCATCGCCGGCACCTCGGCGGCCGCGCTTCTCGGGGCCAAGTGGGTAAGCCCGGCACTGGATGCGGAGCTGATTCACGACAATAGACGTCCGCCGCGTGGGATCGCAGTGCACTCCGAACGTCTGCATCTCGCCGAGGTGGTCGAAGTCGAAGGTATGCCCGTAACAACTCCAGCACGAACGGCTTTCGACATTGGGCGGTGGACATCCTCCCGGCTGCATACTGTTCAGCGGCTCGACGCGCTGGCGAACGCGACCGGCCTCAAGATCGCTGACATCGAGCCCGTCATCGCTTCTCATCGCGGTGCCCGGGGTTTGGTGCGACTGAAAGGCGTATTGCCGCTCGTCGACGGCGGCGCGGAATCGCCGCAGGAGACGCGAACGCGGCTGGTGTTGATCGACGCTGGATTGCCCACTCCGCAGACGCAAATCAGGGTGTGCGACGAGTACGGCGATTTCGTTGCGCGCATCGACATGGGCTATCGGGAGCTGCTCGTCGGCATCGAGTACGACGGACCGCAACACTGGACCGACCCGGCCCAGCGCCAGCGCGACATTGATCGCCACGCCGCATTGCAGGACTTGGGTTGGACGATCATCAGGTTGAGCAGCGAGCTGCTCCGGTATCGGCAAGGCACATTCATCGCCCGGGTGGTTGCGGCGATGCGAGCCGCGGGCTGGCGCCCATCCCCGCCGAGCGTGCAATCTGCGACGCCCGCTCGGCGTGTCGCGTCGTGAACTGCACACTCGGCGTAGAAGTTACCGCGCCGCCAGCACCAGCGCGATCCCGCCGAGCGCGAGCAGCCAACTCGTGAAGCTGCCCACCAGAAAGTATTCGGTCACCTCGTCGATGCCGACATCCCCGTTGCGGTTCTTCTGCGCGCTCAGCTCGGGAAAACGGATGATGCCCTTGGCGGCGACGACGGCGCTGGCGGCGGCCACCTGCCCACCGACGCCCAGGCTCAGGATCAGCAGCCGTTCCATCGGGCCCAGCAGCCGGCCGCCCTTGAGCCGGTCCGACGGCTGCGGCTCGCCGGCCGGGCGCACCGCCCCGACCGAACCAAGCACCAGGCGCACCAACTGATTTCCGGTGGCGAACTGCATCAGCACGACGCCGAGGATCATCAGCAGGCGCGTGGGCGTCACGTGGCTCAGCGGCAGCTGCACCCACGCCGACCATCTCCCGACGACCCCCCCGACCGGCGAGGACCAGCCGGACAGGACGATCAGCAGCGCCAGCGCCGCGGTGAACACTGCCAACGGGGCCGCCTGCTGCCGGCCGCTGCGCTCGCTGCGCAGGCATAGCCACTCCCAGACGACTGCCGCGGTGGCCGCCACCATAAGCAGCGGAATGTCGCCGCGATGCCACAGCGCACCCAGCACCGCGCACGCCACCACCACGGCCGGTCCGGCCGCCAGCGGGGCCCACGCCGCGCGGACCGCGCGGCGGCACAGGTCGGCGATTCCGACGGCCAGCAGCAGGACCGCCACGGCGCTCACGGCAGACCTCGAAGATCCTGGGAGGCAAAGACAATCAGGTCCAAACCGTCGCGGGCCGCCCGTTGGGAGACCGCGGACGGGCTGATGCCCTCGGCCGCGGCGAGTTCCTTTTTGGTCCGGCCGGTCATCAAGCCCCTCACAATCCGCAACGATCTTTCATCGAGCGATCCAAGCAGATGGTCCCGACAAATCAGGGCTGCGTTGACGGCGCCGACGTCGGAGCGCGTGTCAGCCGCTGCCCGGAACGTCGTGCGCACCCGCGTCAA
This sequence comes from Mycobacterium paraense, assembly GCF_002101815.1. GTDB lineage: Bacteria > Actinomycetota > Actinomycetes > Mycobacteriales > Mycobacteriaceae > Mycobacterium > Mycobacterium paraense. Next base: position 72,516 of record NZ_LQPM01000023.1, read on the forward strand.
TCCGGGCTGCCGCTGGGTCTCCGCCGTCTGCTGGATGGCTTCGCGCGCCGTCCACCAGCCGGGCCCGTCCTGGATTCCCGCCGCGGCGTCGAGGACGGTGACGGTGCCCCAGCCGATGCCGAATCGGACGTCGATCTGCGGCGCGAGCAGCAGGCGGACGGTCAGCGCCGCGTCGATGGCGGCGCCGAGCGTCGGGTAGCTGCCCTGGAACTCATCGCCGATGGTGAAGGCGGGCGGGTCGATCGCGCCGGCCGCGACCTGGTGCAGGGCGGCGGCCACGCGCCGATGCAGGCCGGGCCGGTCGCCCGCCCGCCTGGAACCCACCACGTCGCCGATCACCGTCGCGCGCAGTGAAGGGGATGCCTTCACCCTGGCCATGTGAAGATTATAGCTTAATTACTGTCGAAGTTAGCGAATAGCTTAATTCGCCGGCGGGTCCTCGAGCCGGAGGTATTGCCCGACGGACCAGGGCCGCTGGTCCTCGGCTCAGGGTTCTTCGACGTGCGCGGCGGCGGCCTTCAAATGGGTGATCGCGTCGCGCACGATCGAGTCGATCAGCTCGGCGCACGACGGCAAGTCGTCGAGGATGCCGGCCACCTGCCCGGAGGCCAGCACCCCGGCCTCGGTGTTGCCGTCGACCAGACCGGCCTTGAGCAGCATCGGGGTGTTGGCCGCCATCACCACCTGCGACCAGGTGAGCTCCTTGCCGTGGCGCATCGCCATGCCGTCGCGGACCATCGAGGCCCACGTCATCTGCGACATGTTCTTGAACTTCGCCGCGTTACGCACCGCCGCCGCGAAACCCCTTACCGGAGAGCCGCTTTCCAGTCTCTCCACGAGGCCGGTGCGCAACACCCGGTGCGGCATGCCGTCGACGCGCGTGGTGACGACGGTGCCGTCCAGCGCCGCCTCGAGGTAGCGCCGCTTGACCGCGTCGGGCACGGTCGAATCCGAGGTGAGCAGGAAGCGGGTGCCCATCGCTACGCCGGCGGCGCCGTAGGACAACGCCGCCGCGAGCCCGCGGCCGTCGAAGAAGCCACCCGCCGCGATCACCGGGATCCCGGTGCCCTGCACGGCGTCGAGCACCGACGGCAGCAGCAGCGTGGTCGCGACGGGTCCGGTGTGCCCGCCGCCCTCGCCGCCCTGCACGATCATCGCGTCGGCGCCCCAGCTCGCCACCTTGCGCGCGTGCTTGGCCGCCCCGATCGACGGGATGACCACCGCCCCGGCCTCTTTCAGCCGGGCGATCAGCTCTTGCTTGGGCGCCAGGGCGAAGGAGGCCACCTTCACGCCCTCGCGAATCATCAGCTCGACGCGGTCGCCGGCGTCGGCGGCGTCGGCGCGGATGTTCACCCCGAACGGCTTGTCGGTCGCGGCCTTGACCTTGCCGATAGCCGTCGCCAACTCGTCCAGCGTCATCGTCGCCGAGGCGAGGATGCCCAGCCCGCCCGCGTTCGCCGTGGCCGACACCAGCCGCGCCCCGGCCACCCAGCCCATCCCGGTTTGCACCACCGGGTGCTCGACGCCGACCAGCTCGGTCAGCGGCGTGCGCAACCTCATGACCGTATCTCTCGGTCTCGCAACGCCTTCGGGTCGATCACCTCGCGGATCAGCCGCAGCTCTTCGTCGGTCGGGAGCCTGGTCTCCTCGGCCTCGTCGAGTCCGTCGACCGCGAACGACGTGTTCTCGCGGACGTCGTCGGGGCGCACGCCGGGGTGCAGGGACACCGCCCGCATGGTGTGGTCGGGGCCGTCGAAGTCGAACACGCCGAGATTGGACACCACCCGATACGGGTTGGCGAATCTGAACGCCGGGTTGTCGGCGTCGATCTTGTCCCAGCCGATGCCGCATACGACGTCGACGGCCTCGCAGAACACCCGCTTGGAATGGTTGCCCACCCAGTAACTGGTCGAGTGGTTGATCGCGTTGCCGGGCGCGCCGCGCAGCCCGAACATCTGCCGGGTCGGGTGCTGCAGCGGCCCGAACGCCGAGATGTTCTGGTTGCCAAAGCGATCCACCTGATTGGCGCCCATCACCACGTGGCGGCGCCCCCAGGCCAGCGTCTCGAAAACCCGCCCGAACGGCATCCAGCCCTCGATGGCCCCGGTCTTGCCCAGAGCGGGGGTATCCGCCAGCAGCTGCGCCTCGCCGTCGGTCAGCAGGATGTCGGGGGAGAAGGTCAGGCGCGCCAGCCGCGCGCCGACGGAGGCCATGTTCGTCATCGGGCTGATCATGATTTCGCCGGCGTCCCTGAACAATTCGGCGCAGGCGACCGCACACACTTCGGCTCGGGTGCTGCTCACTTGGAGGCCTCCTCTGCGAATGCGCGAACCGCCGCCTGGTAGTCGTCCTCGCCGCCGGACAGATAGGTCTGGACGAACTGCCGCCAGCCGTCCTCCGTGGAGGCCGCCTCGGCGTAGTGCCGCTGAAACTTCTCGTCGCGGCCGTAATCCGGTGCGGCGGTAGTGAAGTGGGCGCCGCCCGGGGCCTCCACCACCGCGTCGACCATCATCCGGTTCACCAGCAGCGCCTGCGGGGGCACCGCCTTGACCAGCTCCTCGGTGGAGACGACGCGTTCCACCGACAGGTAGCGCCGCTCGGCCGCCATGAAGAACAGGTCGTCGAAGTAGGGGTCGATGCCGGTATAGGCGGCATTGCCCTGGCTGTCACCGAGATTGAGGTGGACAAACGCAGCGTCGAGGCGCAGGGCCGGCATGGCCAGCAGCGTCTCGTGCCCGCCGCCGGGCGCCGGGTAGGGGCTGGTCACCGTCCGCAACTCGCCCTCCCAGAAGTCCGGGACCGAACTGCCCAGCCCGGCGCGGATCGGCAGGAACGGCAGCCGCTGCGCCGCCGCCTGCAACCCACAGCGCAGCATGCCCTCGTCCATCTCGCGGGCCTCGATGGCTCCGCCGGTGCGCGCCTTGGCGAACCACGGATCGTAGAAGGGGGCGGAGTCCAGCGACACGAAGCCGTAGTAGACGCGCTTGACCTTGCCCGCCGAGCACAGCAATCCCAGGTCGGGACCGCCGTAGGTGACTACCGTCAGGTCTTTGACGTCGGTGCGCAGCATCGCGCGCACGAACGCCATGGGCTTGCGCCGCGATCCCCAGCCGCCGATGCCGATCGTCATGCCGCTGCGCAATTGCGCCACGGCCTCGTCGAGGGTGGTTCGCTTGTCGCTCACGACTTTTCGCCCTTCGTCGTGCCGGCGAACGCATCGCGGTGCTCGTCGGAGACCCCGGCGAGGTTGAGCTCGAACGTAAAGCCCTGCTCCATGCGGTAACTCGAATTGACCCGTTGCACGTCGATGAGGTTGAGCGCCTCCTTGGCGGCGCGGATGACGCGGGTGTCCTTGGCGGCGATGTCGCGGGCCACCCGCAACGCGGCCTCGTCCAGCTCATCGCGGGGCACCACCTCGTGCACCGAGCCGAAGTGGTGCAGGGTGGCGGCATCCACGGTGGCCGCGGTGAAGAACAGCCGGCGCATCATGTGCTGCGGTACCAGCCGCGACAGGTGGGTGGCCGCGCCCAGCGCGCCGCGTTCGACCTCGGGCAGGCCGAAGGTGGCGTCGTCCGAGGCCACGATGACGTCGGAGTTACCCACCAGGCCGATCCCGCCGCCGACGCAGAACCCGTTCACCGCGGCGATCACCGGCACGGCGCATTCGTAGACCGCGCGGAACGCCGCGAAGCAGCCGCGGTTGGCGTCGATCAGGGCGGTGAAACCCTCGGTGCGCTGCATCTCCTTGATGTCCACGCCGGCGTTGAAGCCGCGGCCTTCGGCCCGCAGGATCACCGCGTGGGTATCGGGATTGGCGCCGGCCGCCGTGATCGCGTCGGCGAGTTCGAACCAGCCGCGCGACGGGATGGCGTTGACGGGCGGGTAGTCGACGGTGACCGCGACGATGCCCGGTTCGATGGTGGTGGATTTGATCGTCATTGCACTTCCTGTGGGCTGACTACCTAAGCAAGCACTTGCTTGGTACGCTAGCACAGTGACTTCCGCCGAAGCAGGCTCGCCCCGTTCGGAAGGTATCAACCTGGGGCTGGTCGGGCGGGTGGTCCTCGTTACCGGCGGCGTCCGCGGCGTAGGCGCCGGCATCAGCTCGGTTTTTGCCAAGCAGGGCGCGACCGTGATCACCTGCGCGCGACGGCCCGTCGAGGGCTTTCCCCACGAGTTCCACTCCTGCGACGTGCGTGACGATGACGCGGTCAAGGCGATGATCGACGCCATCGTCGACCGGCATGGCCGGCTCGACGCCGTAATCAACAATGCCGGCGGTTCGCCGTACGTGCTGACCGCGGAATCCAGCGCGAAATTCAACCGCAAGATCATCGAGCTCAACCTCATTGGGGCGCTGTGGGTTTCGCAGCACGCCAACGAGAAGATGCAGGACCAACCGCACGGCGGCTCGATCGTCAACATCTGCAGCCTCAGCGGCCGTCGGCCGTCCCCGGGTACCGGGGCCTACGGTGCGGCCAAGGCCGGCCTGGAGAGCCTCACCCAGACGCTGGCGGTCGAATGGGGGCCGAAGGTCCGGGTGAACGCCTGCGTGGTCGGGATGGTGGAGACCGAACAGTCGGAACTGTTCTACGGCGACGCCGAGTCGATCGCCGCGATCTCGAAGAACGTGCCGCTGGGGCGGCTGGCCAAGCCTGAGGACGTCGGTTGGGCCACAGCGTTTTTGGCCTCGGATGCGGCGTCCTACATCAGCGGTGCCGCGCTGGAGGTGCACGGCGGCGGCGAGCCGCCGCACTATCTGGCGGCAACGAACGCCAGCGCGATCAAGTAGAGGAGACAGGATCTATGGGATTGGTTGACGGCCGTGTCGTCATCGTCACCGGAGCGGGCGGCGGGATCGGGCGCGCGCACGCGCTGGCCTTCGCGGCCGAGGGCGCGCGCGTGGTGGTCAACGACATCGGGGTGGGCCTGGACGGTTCGCCGGCGAGCGGCGGCAGCGCCGCGCAGGGCGTGGTCGACGAAATCACCGCTGCGGGTGGGGAAGCCGTTGCCAATGGATCCAACATCGCCGACTGGGACCAGGCGGCGGCCCTGATCCAGACCGCCGTCGACACGTTCGGCGGCCTCGACGTCGTGGTCAACAACGCCGGCATCGTCCGCGACCGGATGATGGCCAACACCAGCGAGGAAGAGTTCGACGCCGTCATCGCCGTGCACCTCAAGGGCCACTTCGCCACGATGCGCCATGCGGCGTCGTACTGGCGGGGGCTGTCCAAAGAGGGCAAGCCGGTCGACGCGCGCATCATCAACACCAGTTCCGGTGCGGGCCTGCAGGGCAGCGTCGGGCAGGGCAACTACAGCGCCGCCAAGGCGGGCATCGCGGCCATGACGCTCGTGGGCGCCGCCGAGATGGGCCGCTACGGCGTGACCGTCAACGCGATCGCGCCGTCGGCGCGCACCCGCATGACCGAGACCGTCTTCGCCGAGATGATGGCAACGCAGGACCACGATTTCGACGCGATGGCACCCGAGAACATCTCGCCGCTGGTCGTGTGGCTGGGCAGCGCCGAATCCCGCGACGTCACCGGCAAGGTATTCGAGGTCGAGGGCGGCAAGATCCGCGTCGCCGAGGGATGGGCGCACGGGCCGCAGATCGACAAGGGCGCCCGGTGGGACCCCGCCGAGCTGGGGCCCGTCGTCGCCGACCTGCTGGCCAAGGCGCGGCCGCCGGTCCCGGTCTACGGGGCGTAGCCGACGCCCGCGCCGAACGTGCCCTCAGGGCGACGTTTTCGGCGATTCCTCGCCGCCAGTGCACGTTCGGCGTCGCGGTTCGCACACCACCAACGGGATCACCCGGTCCGCGGCCTCGCGGTACTTGCGGTAGCGCGGGTAAATCCGCGTGAGCTGCGGCCAGTAGCGGTCACGTTCGGGATCGGTGGCGTCCCGGGCCACGAGCGACAGCCGCTGCGCCCGAATCTGCACCCGCACCTCGGGATTCTCCTTGAGGTTGAGGTACCACGACGGGTGTTCCTCGCGCCCGCCGAAGGACGCCGGCAGGATCACCCGCTCACCGTCGCGCAGGTACAGCGTCGCGGTGGTCCGCGGCTGGTTCGACTTGCGTCCGGTCGTGGTCACCAGGGCGGCCGGGAAGCGCAGCAGCTTCGCGCCGATCCGGCCGTCGGTCCGGCGGTACACCCAAATGTGGGCGCGGGCAAACCATTTGAGCAGCAGCGCTATCGGCCGGGAATTGCGGATGCGGTGTCGGCCCGACACCGTTACGGGTCGCAGATGACGATCGGGATGGTGCGGTCGGTCCAGGACTGGTAGTCGTCGTAGGACGGGTACATGTCCACCAACTGCGGCCAGTACCGGGCGCGCTCCTCGTCGGTCGCGTCGCGCGCGGTCAGGTCGAGCACCTCTTTTTTGATCTGCACCTGGACCTTCGGGTTGGCCTTCAGGTTCAGGTACCACATAGGGTTTTTCGCCGCACCGCCTTTGGAGGCCGCGACGATCACCCGGTCGCCGTCGCGCAAGAAGTACAGCGGGCTGACGCGGGGCTCGCCGGTCTTGCGCCCGGTCGTGGTCAGCAGCGCGACGGGAATCTTCTGGAACGTGCCACCGAGGCCCTCGCCGCCGTTGCGGCGGTACATGAACGTGTTGAGGCGCGACATCCACTTGATCAGGAAGTCGGCGTAGGGCGAGTCGTGAAACCGCGGGGGTGATTTCGGCATGACCCTGATCCTACGGGCGGGCTAGCGCTGAATGAATGGACGCAGCCTGGCCCGGATGTGGTGGATCAGCCCGTCCTCTTCCGGGATCACGAAGGTCTCGTCGACCCGCGACGCGACCCGCCGCCCGCCGAGCGCGACCTTGGTCAGCACGTCGTACACCGCGCGCACCTCGTCACCCGAGACCGTGTAGTGCGGCGGCGTGGTGGCCGCGATGATGCGGTACTGCGGCCCGCGATTGAGGCTGCGCCGCAGGTGATTTCCGGAGAATCCGGATTTGAGGCCCACCTCGATCCGGACGCAGTCCGGCGCGAACGGCACGGCGTCGGCGTCGTGGGTGACCAGCGCGTCGATGTAGGCCTGGGCCGCCGCGATGCGGTCGGCCTCGGAGACGCCCACTCAGATGCGCTCGATGATGGTGCCGGTGGACAGGGCGCCGCCGGCGCACATCGTGATCAGCGCGGTGGTCTGGTCGGTGCGCTCGAGCTCGTGCAGGGCGGTGGTGATCAGCCGGCTGCCGGTGCTGCCCACCGGGTGGCCGAGCGCGATCGCGCCGCCGTTGACGTTGACCTTGGCCATGTCGGGTTCGTGGACGCGCGCCCAGGACAACACCACCGAAGCGAAGGCCTCGTTGATCTCGGTGATGTCGATGTCGCCCATCTTCATCCCGGCCTTCTCCAGCACCTTCGCCGTCGACTGCACCGGGCCGTCCAGGTGGTAGTAGGGCTCGGCGCCGACGAGCGCCTGGCTGACGATCCGGGCCCGCGGCCGCAGCCCGAGCGCCTTGGCCTTGTCTTCGTCCATCCACAAGACCGCCGCGGCGCCGTCGGAGATCTGCGATGACGTGCCGGCCGTGTGGATGCCGCCCTCGATCACCGGCTTGAGCTGGCTCAACCCCTCCATCGTGGTGTCCCGCAGGCCCTGGTCGCGGCCCACCATGTGGCGCTCGCTGGTGGGCTGCTTCTGTTCGTCGAGCACCGGCGCCTCGATCGGCGAGATTTCCCGGTCGAAACGCCCCTCCTGCCAGGCCTGCTTGGCGCGCAGTTGCGACTGGAAGCCCCAGGCGTCGATGTCCTCGCGGGTGATGCCGCGGCGCTTGGCGATCCGCTCGGCGGCGGTGAACTGGTCGGGCAGGTCGATGTCCCAGGACGCCGGCCGCAGGATGCTGCGGTCCGGGCCGGCGTTGGCGCCGAGCCCGACGCGGCTCATGGCCTCGATTCCGCACGCGATGCCGATGTCGATGGCGCCCGCGGCGATCAGGCCGGCGACCAGGCCGTTGGCCTGCTGGCTGCTGCCGCACTGGCAGTCCACGGTGGTGGCGCCGACGTGCTCCGGCAGGCCGGCGACGAGCCAGCTCACGCGGGTGATGTTGTTGGACTGTTCGCCGAACTGGGTCACGCAGCCGCCGACGACCTGTTCGACGTCACCGGCGTCGATGCCGGCCTTCTCGACCAGTGCCTTTTGCACCGCGCCCAGCAGCTCGGTGGCGTGCAGTCCTGAAAGCCATCCATTGCGCTTGCCGATCGGGCTGCGCGTGGCCTCGACAATTACCGGGTTACCCATGGGGCCAGGCTAGAACACGTTTCATTACTATGACAAGCGACGATGCGTCGGCGCCTTTTTTCTGCGGTGGAGGCATGTTTTACTGGCAACAGAACTCCACTAGGGAAGCTAGTGTCCTGGGATCGCCAGTCACTGGCCAGTCGCCAGACCAGCATAGGGACCAGCAGTTAAAGGAGAAGTAGCGTGCCCAGCCCCAACCTTCCGCCCGGGTTCGATTTCACCGACCCCGACATCTACGCGGAGCGGATTCCGGTCGAAGAGTTCGCCGAGGTGCGCGCGAGCGCGCCGATCTGGTGGAACGAGCAAGCCCCGGGCCACGGCGGCGGGTTCAACGACGGTGGCTTCTGGGCGATCACCAAGCTCAACGACGTCAAGGAGATCTCGCGGCGCAGCGACGTGTTCTCCAGCTACGAGAACTGCGTGATCCCGCGGTTCAACGACGACATCGCGCGCGAGGACATCGAGCTGCAGCGGTTCGTCATGCTCAACATGGACGCGCCGCACCACACCCGGCTGCGCAAGATCATCTCCCGCGGCTTCACCCCGCGGGCCGTCGGGCGCCTGGAGGATGAGCTCAGGGAGCGCGCCCAGAAGATCGCGCGGGACGCGGCGTCCGCCGGTTCCGGCGACTTCGTCGAGCAGGTGTCCTGCGAGCTCCCGCTGCAGGCGATCGCCGGGTTGCTCGGGGTGCCGCAGGAGGACCGCGAGAAGCTCTTCCGCTGGTCCAACGAGATGACCGGAAACGACGATCCTGAGTACGCCGACATCGATCCCAAGACGTCGTCGTTCGAGGTGCTGAACTACGCGCTGCAGATGGCCGCCATCAAGGCCGAGAAGCCCGGCGACGACATCGTCACCACGCTGATCAACGCCGACATCGACGGGGAAAAGCTCTCCGACGACGAGTTCGGCTTCTTCGTGATGATGCTGGCGGTGGCCGGCAACGAGACCACCCGGAACTCCATCACCCAGGGGATGATGGCGTTCGCCGACTACCCCGATCAGTGGGAGCTGTTCAAGAAGGAGCGCCCGGAGACCGCCGCCGACGAGATCGTCCGGTGGGCCACCCCGGTCACCTGTTTCCAGCGCACGGCGCTGGAGGACTACGAACTCTCGGGCGTGCAGATCAAGAAGGGCCAGCGAGTGGTGATGTTCTACCGCTCCGCCAATTTCGACGAAGAGATCTTCGACGACCCCTACACCTTCAACATCCTGCGAAACCCCAACCCGCACGTCGGTTTTGGCGGCACGGGAGCGCACTACTGCATCGGGGCAAACCTGGCGAAGATGACGATCAACCTGATCTTCAACGCCGTGGCCGATCACATGCCCGACCTCAAGCCGATCTCGGAGCCGGAGCGGCTGCGCTCCGGTTGGCTCAACGGCATCAAGCGCTGGCAGGTGGATTACACCGGTAAGTGCCCGGTGCAACATTGACGGATTCAAAAACGGCGATGGATTTCGACCTCACCCCCGAGCAGCAGGCGGTCGCCGACGTCGCGACGTCGGTGCTGGACCGGGATCTGTCGTGGGAGGCCCTGGTCAGCGGCGGCGTCACGGCGCTGCCGGTGCCGGAGCGCCTCGGCGGTGACGGCGTGGGCCTGCCCGAGGTCGCCACGGTGCTGACGGAAGCCGGCCGCCACGGTGCGATCACGCCGGCGTTGGCCACGCTGGGTTTCGGCGTGGTGCCGCTGCTGGACCTCGCCTCCGAGGAGCAGCAGGACCGCTTCCTGGCCGGGGTCGCCAAGGGCGGCGTGTTGACCGCGGCGCTCAACGAGCCCGGCGCCGCCCTGCCGGACCGGCCCGGGGTCGCGTTCGCCGACGGCCGGCTGTCGGGCACCAAAGTCGGGGTTGGCTATGCCGAGCAAGCCGATTGGATGATCGTGACGGCCGACAGCGCCGTCGTGGTGGTGTCGCCCAAGGCCGACGGCGTGCGGCTGGTGCGCACCCCGACGTCGAACGGCGCGGACGAGTACACCGTCACGTTCGACGGTGTGGCGGTGGGTGATTCGGACGTCTTGGTGGGCGCTTCGGCGCACCGGGTCAACCAGCTGGCGCTGGCCGCGATGGGCGCCTACGCCGACGGGCTGGTGGCCGGCGCCCTGCGCCTCACCGCCGACTACGTGGCCAACCGCAAGCAGTTCGGGAAGCCGCTGTCGACCTTCCAGACCGTGGCGGCGCAGCTCTCCGAGATCTACATCGCCTCGCGCACCATCGATCTGGCGGCCAAGTCGGTCGTCTGGCGGCTGTCGGAGGGACGGGATGCCGACGACGACGTGGACGTCCTGGGCTACTGGATCGCCTCGCAGGCGCCGCCGGTGATGCAGCTCTGCCACCACCTGCACGGCGGCATGGGCATGGACATCACCTATCCCATGCACCGGTACTACTCCACGATCAAGGACCTGTCCCGGATGTTGGGCGGGCCATCTCATCGCCTCGATCTGGTGGGAGCGCAATGTTCATAGAACTGACTCCGGAGCAGCGGCAGCTGCAAGCCGAACTGCGGGAATACTTTTCGAACCTGATCTCGACCGACGAGATGAAGGCGATGGAGCAGGACCGCCACAACGAGGCGTACCGCGCGGTGATCCGGCGGATGGGCCAGGACCGCAAGCTCGGGGTCGGGTGGCCGAAAGAATTCGGCGGCCTCGGCTTCGGGCCCATTGAGCAGTCGATCTTCGTCAACGAGGCGCATCGGGCCGACGTGCCACTGCCCGCGGTCACGTTGCAGACGGTCGGCCCGACCCTGCAGCAGTTCGGCAGCGAGGCGCAGAAGAAGAAGTTCCTGCCGGCGATCCTGGCCGGCGAGGTGCATTTCGCGATCGGCTACACCGAGCCGGAGGCCGGCACCGACCTGGCTTCGTTGCGGACCACCGCCGTGCGCCAGGGCGACGAGTACATCGTCAACGGGCAAAAGATCTTCACCACCGGCGCGCACGACGCCGACTACATCTGGCTGGCCTGCCGCACCGACCCGGAAGCCGTGAAGCACAAGGGCATTTCGATCCTGATCGTCGACACCAAGGATCCCGGGTACTCGTGGACGCCGATCATCCTGTCCGACGGCGCCCACCACACCAACGCCACCTACTACAACGACGTGCGGGTGCCCGCCGATATGCTGGTCGGCGAGGAGAACGGCGGATGGCGACTGATCACCACCCAGCTCAACAACGAGCGCGTAATGCTCGGCCCGGCGGGCCGCGTCGCCGGCATCTACGACCGGGTGCACGCCTGGGCGAGCAAGCCGGGTAGTGACGGCGTCACGCCGATCGACCACCACGACGTCAAGCGGGCGCTCGGCGAGATCCACGCGATGTGGCGGATCAACGAGTTGCTGAACTGGCAGGTGGCCGCCGCCGGCGAGGACATCAACGTCGCCGACGCCGCCTCGACGAAAGTGTTTGGCACCGAGCGCATTCAGTACATCGGCCGGCTCGCCGAGGAGATCGTCGGCAAGTACGGCAACCCCGCCGACTCGGACACCGCGGAGCTGCTCAACTGGCTGGACTCGCAAACCAAGCGGAACCTGGTCATCACCTTCGGTGGAGGCGTGAACGAAGTCATGCGTGAAATGATCGCGGCCGCCGGCCTCAAAGTCCCGCGGGTGCCACGATGACGGACATCGCCGAAGCCGTCGCGGAGATCAAGGCGGCCGGCGACCCCAAGCCGCGCGCCGGCCGCGATCCGGTGAACCAGCCGATGATCAACAACTGGGTGGAGGCCATCGGCGACCGCAACCCGATCTATGTCGACGAGGCCGCCGCCCGCGCGGTCGGCCACCCCGGAATTGTCGCGCCGCCGGCCATGATTCAGGTGTGGACGATGTTCGGCCTCGGCGGGGAGCGCCCAAAGGACGACCCGATGGGCCCCATGATGAAGCTGTTCGACGACGCCGGCTACATCGGCGTGGTCGCCACCAACTGCGAGCAGACCTACCACCGCTATTTGCAACCCGGCGAGCAGGTCAGCATCACCTCGGAGATGGGCGACGTGGTCGGTCCCAAGCAGACCGGTCTGGGCGAGGGCTACTTCATCAACCAGCACATCATCTGGCGGGTGGGCGACGAGGACGTCGCCGAAATGAATTGGCGCATCCTCAAGTTCAAGCCCCGGGAGGCCGCGCCGTCCGCGGTGCCGGCGGATTTGGACCCCGACGCCATGATGCGTCCCTCCTCCTCGCGCGACACCGCGTTCTTCTGGGAGGGCGTCAAGGCGCACGAACTGCGGATCCAGCGACGTCCCGACGGCAGCCTGCAGCACCCGCCGGTGCCGGCCGTGTGGCAGGACAAGACCGCGCCGATCGACTACACGGTGGCCAGCGGCCGCGGCACGGTGTTCAGCTTCGTCGTGCACCACGCGCCGAAGGTGCCCGGTCGCACCCTGCCCTTCGTCATCGCTCTGGTCGAGCTCGAGGAGGGCGTGCGCATGCTGGGCGAACTCCGTGGGGCCGACCCCGCGCAGGTCAAGATCGGAATGCCCGTGCGCGCAACGTATATCGACTTTCCGGCCGGCGAGAGCGGACCGGAGTGGACCCTCTACGCCTGGGAGCCTGACGCATGAGCGCGCCGGTGATCGAAGTGGGCACCAAGCTGCCCGAGCTGAAACTGCACGGCGACCCCACGTTCATCATCTCGACGGCCCTGGCCACCCGCGACTTCCAGGACGTGCATCACGACCGTGACCTGGCACAGGCCAAGGGCTCGAAGGACATCTTCGTCAACATCCTCACCGACACCGGGCTGGTGCAGCGCTACATCACCGACTGGGCCGGGCCGTCGGCGCTGATCAAGTCGATCGGGCTGCGCCTCGGGGTGCCGTGGTACGCCTACGACACGGTCACGTTCTCCGGTGAGGTCACGGCCGTGGAAGACGGCCTGATCACCGTGAAGGTGGTGGGCAACAACAGCCTTGGTGATCACGTCATCGCGACGGCCACGCTGACGATGGGGGACGCTTGATGCTTTCGGGTAAAGCCGCCATCGTCGGCATCGGCGCGACGGACTTCTCGAAGGACTCGGGCCGCAGCGAGCTGCGGTTGGCCGCCGAGGCCGTCCTGGATGCGTTGGACGATGCGGGCCTGAGTCCGGCCGACGTCGACGGGCTGACCACGTTCACGATGGACAGCAACAACGAGACCGCGGTCGCGCGTGCGGTCGGCATCGGAGACCTGAAGTTCTTTTCCCAGATCGGTTATGGCGGCGGGGCCGCGTGCGCGACCGTGCAGCAGGCGGCGGTGGCCGTCGCGACGGGGGTGGCCGACGTCGTGGTCGCCTACCGGGCGTTCAACGAGCGGTCCGGCATGCGGTTCGGCCAGGTGCAGAGCCGGTTGGCGGGAGACGGTGGGGCACGGGCCGATTCGACGACGGCCGACAACGCATTCTCGTATCCGCACGGGCTGTCCACGCCGGCCGCGCAGGTCGCGATGATCGCCCAGCGCTACATGCACCTGTCCGGTGCGACCAGCCGGGACTTCGGCGCGATCTCGGTGGCCGACCGCAAGCACGCCGCCAAGAACCCGAAGGCGTACTTCTACGAGAAGCCGATCACCATTGAGGACCACCAGAATTCGCGGTGGATCGCCGAGCCGCTCCGGCTGCTGGACTGCTGCCAGGAAACCGATGGCGCGGTCGCGATCGTGGTGACGTCCGTCGAGCGGGCCCGCGACCTCAAGCAGCGGCCGGCGATCATCGAGGCGGCCGCGCAGGGTTCCAGCCCGGACCAGTACACGATGGTCAGCTACTACCGGTCCGAGCTCGGCCTGCCCGAGATGGGTGTCGTGGGTCGGCAGCTCTGGGGGCAGTCGGGGCTGGCGCCGTCGGACATCCAGACCGCGATCCTGTACGACCACTTCACCCCGTTCACCCTGATTCAGTTGGAGGAGTTGGGGTTCTGCGGTCGCGGCGAGGCGAAGGACTTCATCGCCGACGGCGCGATCGAGGTGGGCGGCAGGCTGCCGATCAACACGCACGGCGGTCAACTGGGTGAGGCCTACATCCACGGCATGAACGGCATCGCCGAGGGCGTGCGGCAATTGCGTGGAACCTCGGTGAACCCGGTGCCCGACGTCGAGCACGTTCTCGTCACGGCGGGTACGGGTGTGCCCACGTCGGGGCTGATCCTGGGCTAGCGCTTTTCGCACCGAGTGTGCGGCCAGCCGCACATTCGCTGCCGAGTGTGCGGACAGCTGCACACTCGGCGAGTGAAGTGACGCCCGCAGCGGTCCATGCGACGCTGCGGGGTCATGAGAGCGCCATTCATCGGCAGTGAGGCCGTCGCTGCAGGCGCACTGACCAAGGCCCAACTGGCGCGGTACCGCCGATTGTTCCCGGATGTCTGCGTGGACCGCGACGTCGACATCACTGTCGAACTACGCGCGAAATCAGCGTGGCTCTGGACGGGACGTCGGGGTGTGGTGGCAGGGTTTGCCGCGGCCGCGCTGCACGGCAGCAAATGGGTCGATGGGGCGCAGGCGGTGGATTTGCTGCATGACAATCGGCGGGCCCCACCGGGAATCCGGACGCACCGAGACCGATTCGAGCGCGATGAGGTCGAACTGGTCGCCGGTATGCCAATCACTTCGCCGGTCAGGACGGCGCTGGACCTCGGATGTTGGTACCAGACCATGACGGCGGTGGCGGCGATTGACGCGCTCGCCAGAGCAACGGAGGTGAAGGCCGTCGACGTCGAATTGCTGAGTCGAAGATACGCGGGACGCCGCGGCATTGCCGGAGCACGCCAAGCGACGGGCCTATTCGATGCCGGCGCACAGTCACCGAAAGAGTCATGGCTGCGGCTTGTCTTGGTCAGGGCGGGCTTGCCTCGGCCGCAGACGCAGATACCGGTGATCGACGAATGTGGCACTGCATTCGCGTATCTGGACATGGGCTGGGAAGACGTGAAAGTCGCCGTCGAATACGACGGCGACCAGCATCGCAGCGATCCCTGGCAGTTCAACTGGGACGTCCGGCGCCTGGAAAGACTGCAGCGTCGTGGCTGGTTCGTCGTACGGGTGACGGCAGGTGACCGGCCGGCCGAGATCGTACGCCGCGTTCGCTCGGCGTTGGACGGGCGAGTGTGCGGCTAGCCGCGCAGCCGGGCCCGAGTGTGCGGCCAACCGCACACTCGACGAACGCGCTCCCGAACGCTAGGCCGGCACCAGCTCCACGCCGCTCAGCACCACGGCGTTCTCGCGCGACGGCGCGAGCACGCTGGCCAGGAACCGCCCGTTGTCCTTCCAGATGCCCACCTTGAGCGTCTCGCCCGGATAGGCCACGCCGGCGAAGCGCGCGCCGTAGGCCGCGACCGCCCCCGCGTCGCCGTCCAGCAGCGCGTCGGTGATCGCCTTGCAGGTCATCCCGTAGGTGCACAGGCCGTGCAGGATCGGCTTGGGAAAGCCTGCGGCGGCGGCGAATTCGGGGTCGGAGTGCAGCGGGTTGCGATCCCCGCAGAGCCGGTACAGGAGTGCCTGTTGCGGCAGGATCGGCACGTCGACCTCCAGGTCGGGCGCGCGGTCCGGCGCCGCGTCCGACGAGGAAGGTCCGCGCTCGCCGCCGAATCCGCCCTCGCCGCGGGCGAAGATCGACCGCCGCTGGGTCCACAGCAGGGTGCCGTCCGGGGCGCTGACGGTCGTCTCGCTCCAGATCACCGCGGCCTTGCCCTTGTCCCAGATATCGGTGAACCGGGTGACGGCCTTGGCCGAACCGGACGGCGGCAGCGGGCCGGGCACCTCGATCCGTTCGCTGGCGTGCAGCACCCTGCTCAGCTCGATGTCGATGCCGGGGAACTGTACCGTCGGCGGCTTGGTCATGTGGAAGGACGCCGCGACGTTGCCGAACGTCGGCAGCACCTGCGGGGTGTCGTCCACCAGATAGCGCAGCTCGCGGGGATCCATCGGGTCGGAACCGGCCCCCAGACCCAGGTGGTAGAGCTGGATATCGCTGCTGCTCCACGAGAATTCGATCGGGTCCAGCTCGGCGCTCAGCGCCACGTCTACATCGATCGGCATGTCAGTTGCTCCCCGCGATGTGCAGCGCCGCCAGATAACCAAACGTCATCGCCGGCCCGATGGTGCCGCCCGGGCCGGGGTAGGTGTGGCCCATCACCGGGGCGCTGACGTTGCCCGCGGCGTAGAGGCCCTCGATGATGCTCCCGTCGTCGCGCAGCGCACGGCCATGCACGTCGGTGCGGATGCCGCCCTTGGTGCCCAGGTCGCCGGGCACCATCTTGGCGGCGTAGTAGGGCGGGTGGCTGATCTCGCCGAGGTTCGGGTTCGGCTTGTTGGTGGGGTCGCCGTAGTAGCGGTCGTAGGCGCTTTCGCCGCGGTGGTAGTCCTCGTCGACGCCCGAGCGTGCGAACCCGTTGAAGCGCTGCACGGTGGCCACCAACTCCTCGCCCGGCAGTCCGGCCTTCTCGGCCAGCTGCGACAGGGTGTCGGCCTGCACGATCACGCCGGAGTCCAGCCATTTGCGCGGAATGCGTTGTCCCGGTTGCAGCCCCGCGAAGATGTAGCGGTCGCGGTATTGCTGGTCGAACACCAGCCACGCCGGGATGTTCTCGCCCGGCCCCGGCCCCTGACCGAATTCGCCGCCGTACATGTGGTGGCAGGCCTCGACGTAGGGCATCGACTCGTTCATGAACCGCTTGCCCGACATGTTGACGATGATCGAGCCCGGCGAGTTGCGCTCCGACAGCGCGAACCACGGCGCGCCCACCAGCGGCACCGTCGGGCCCCACCACGCGTCCTCCATCAACTCCAATGCGGCTCCGAGCTTTTCGCCGGCGAGAATCCCGTCGCCGGTGTTGGCCTTGGCGCCGACCGTCCACTCGGTGGTGATGGGGGCGCGTTGGTACTTCACCCGCATCTGCTCGTTGTGCTCGAACCCGCCGGACGCGAGGATCACGCCGCGACGGGCCCGGATCAGGCGCGGCTCAACGGATTCCGACGCACCGGTGTCGCTGACATAGACCCCGCGCACCACGCCGTCCTCCACGTAGAGGTCGGTGAGCGCGGTGTTGAGCACCACCGGAACACCGGCGCGCTGCAACCCGATCCGCAACGGCCCGATCAGGGCGCGTCCCATCCCCACCAGGTTCTTACCGGTGGCCTTGGCCCACATGGTGCGCGCGCCGACCTTCAGGCTGCGCGCGACGCCCCGCGGGTGCCGCTTGAGCTGGTTGAGCCGCACGTAATCCTGCTGCATCACAACCACGTTGAGCGGAACCTTGCCATAGGCCGGTTCGAGACCGGCTTCGTCGGCGCCCAGCTTGCGGGCGTTGAACGGCTTGGGCTCGATCGACCGGCCGTCCGCGCGGCCGCCCGGTGCCTCGGGGTAGTAGTCGGAGTAACGCGGCACCCAGCACATCTTCAACGGAGTGTGCTGCAACACGAAGGACAGCATCTCGGGGCCGCGTTCGAGGTAGGCATCGATACGCTCCGGGTCCACGATGTTGCCGACGATGCCGTGCAGGTAGGTGCGGGCGGCTTCGGGGGTGTCTCGCACGCCGTCGCGCTTGAGCACCTCGTTGTTGGGAATCCACACCCCGCCGCCCGACCGCGCCGTGGAGCCGCCGAAGTGAGCGGCCTTCTCGATGACTACTGTCGAAAGGCCGCGGTGCGCGGCGGTAAGGGCAGCCACCATGCCGGCTCCGCCGCTCCCCACCACGACGACGTCGTACTCCTGCGCTGTCATGTAGAACACGTTATAGAATTGCCCGGGTTGGGCGCTACCGGCCCGGTCACAAGAACGAGGGGACTTCGGTAAATGCTCAGTGTTGCGATCCGCGACGAGCTGGCCGCCGACCTGGCGCAGGCCGAGCGCAGCCGCGAGCCCATCGCCCCGCTGACCGCCCGATACCCCGGCATCGACGTCGTCGACGCCTATGAGATCCAGCTGATCAACATCCGGCAGCGGGTGGCCGAAGGCGCCCGGGTGCTGGGGCACAAGGTGGGCCTCTCGTCACTGGCGATGCAGCAGATGATGGGCGTCGACGAGCCGGATTACGGCCACCTGCTGGACGAGATGCAGGTGTTCGAGGAGACCCCGGTCAAGGCAAGCCGCTACCTGTATCCGCGGGTGGAGGTCGAGGTCGGCTTCATCCTGTCCGCCGACCTGCCGGGGGCGGGTTGCACGGAAGAGGATGTGCTGGCGGCCACCGAGGCCCTGGTCCCCTCGATCGAGCTGATCGACACCCGGATCACCGACTGGAAGATCGCGTTGTGCGACACCATCGCCGACAACGCCTCCTCGGCGGGTTTCGTGCTGGGCGAGGCCCGGGTGGCCCCGGCCGACATCGACGTCAAGGCGATCGACGCGGTGCTGACCCGCAACGGCGAGGTGATCGCCGAGGGGCGCAGCGACGCAGTATTGGGCAATCCCGTCACGGCGGTGGCGTGGTTGTCCCGCAAGGTGGAAAGCTTCGGTGTGCGTCTGAAAAAAGGTGACATTGTGTTGCCCGGATCGTGCACGCGAGCGATAGATGCACACGCCGGAGACGAATTTGTCGCCGACTTCACGGGACTGGGTTCCGTGCGGTTGTCCTTCGAATAGCGCCGGATTAGTTTTGAATTAGTCCAAAAACAAGGAGCATCATGCCGTCCAAGGCGAGTGTGGCCATTGTCGGGTCGGGAAACATCAGCACCGATCTGCTGTACAAGCTTCTCCGATCGGACTGGCTGGAGCCGCGCTGGATGGTGGGCATCGACCCGGAGAGCGAGGGCCTGGCGCGGGCCCGCAAGCTGGGCCTGGAGACCACCCACGAAGGGGTCGACTGGCTGCTGGCCCAGCCGGAGAAACCCGATTTGGTTTTCGAGGCGACGAGCGCCTATGTGCACCGGGACGCGGCGCCGAAATACGCGGCCGCGGGAATCCGGGCCATTGACCTGACGCCGGCCGCGGTGGGCCCCGCGGTGATCCCGCCGGCGAATCTGCGCCAGCATTTGGACGCGCCCAACGTCAACATGATCACCTGCGGGGGACAGGCGACCATTCCGATCGTTTATGCCGTCTCCCGCGTGGTCGAGGTCCCTTATGCGGAAATCGTCGCCTCGGTGGCTTCCGTTTCCGCGGGCCCCGGAACGCGGGCGAACATCGACGAGTTCACCAAGACCACCAGCAAGGGCGTCGAGACCATCGGCGGCGCCCGGCGCGGCAAGGCCATCATCATCCTGAACCCGGCCGACCCGCCAATGATCATGCGCGACACCATCTTCTGCGCCATCCCCGAGGACGCCGACCGCGATGCGATCGCCAAGTCCATCCACGACGTGGTGGCCGAGGTGCAGACCTACGTCCCCGGCTACCGGCTGCTCAACGAGCCGCAATTCGACGAGCCGTCGGTGGTCAACGGCGGCAACTACCTGGTGACCACCTTCGTCGAGGTCGAGGGCGCGGGCGATTACCTGCCGCCCTACGCGGGCAACCTCGACATCATGACCGCCGCGGCCACCAAGGTCGGCGAGGAGATCGCGAAGGAATCCCTGTCCGCGACGGCGGGAGGAGCGCAAGCATGAGCATCCAGGAAATCTTCTTCAACCCGATCTGGGACGTCCGGATGACCGACACGTCCCTGCGGGACGGGTCCCACCACAAGCGCCACCAGTTCACCAAGGACGAGGTCGGCGCCATCGTCGCCGCCCTGGACACCGCCGGTGTCCCGGTCATCGAGGTGACCCACGGCGACGGGCTGGGCGGCTCCAGCTTCAACTACGGCTTCTCGAAGACCCCCGAGCAGGAGCTGATCAAGCTCGCGGCCGAGACGGCCAAGGAGGCCAAGATCGCCTTCCTGATGCTGCCCGGGGTGGGCACCAAGGAGGACATCAAGGAGGCCCAGAACAACGGCGGCTCCATCTGCCGCATCGCCACCCACTGCACCGAGGCCGACGTCTCGATCCAGCACTTCGGCCTGGCGCGTGAGCTGGGCCTGGAAACTGTCGGGTTCCTGATGATGGCCCACACCATCCCGCCGGAGAAGCTCGCACAACAGGCGCGCATCATGGCCGACGCCGGCTGCCAGTGCGTCTACGTGGTCGACTCCGCCGGGGCGTTGGTGCTCGAAGGGGTGCGCGACCGGGTGGCGGCGCTGGTCTCCGAGCTCGGCGACGACGCCCAGGTCGGCTTCCACGGCCACGAAAACCTGGGGCTGGGCGTGGCCAACTCGGTGGAGGCCGTCCGGGCCGGCGCCAAGCAGATCGACGGCTCCTGCCGCCGCTTCGGGGCCGGTGCGGGCAACGCGCCCGTCGAGGCGCTGATCGGGGTGTTCGACAAGATCGGCGTCAAGACCGGCATCGACTTCTTCGACATCGCCGACGCCGCGGAGGACGTCGTGCGCCCCGCCATGCCCGCCGAATGCCTGCTCGACCGCAACGCGCTGATCATGGGGTACTCGGGCGTCTACTCCAGCTTCCTCAAGCACGCCGTCCGCCAGGCCGAGCGCTACGGCGTGCCCGCGCACGCGTTGCTGCACCGGGCCGGTCAGCGCAAGCTCATCGGCGGCCAGGAAGACCAGCTGATCGACATCGCCCTGGAAATCAAGCGCGAGCAGGAGAGCGGCGCCGTCGTCACGCATTAGCGATGGGCGGTCTGGTGTGGACCGCCGGCGCCAGTTCTAGAATTCTTTGAATCTGACGGAAGCCGGTAAGCCTCCGTCGGCATTGGCTTAGCGTTAGATGACTGCACGTATCGCTAGGGGATGTTGTGAGCTTCTATGGGTTGCCACCGGAGATCAATTCGCTGCTGATGTACTCGGGCGCCGGTTCGGGTCCGATGCTGGCGGCGGCGGCGGCCTGGAACGGGCTGGCCTCCGAGTTGTCGTCCGCGGCCCAGTCGTTCTCGTCGGTCACGTCGACGTTGGCCAGCCAGGCGTGGCAGGGCGCGGCCGCGCAGGCGATGGCGGCCGCGGCGGCCCCGTACGCGAGTTGGTTGAGTGCCGCGGCGACCCAGGCGGCGGGGGCGGCGGCCCAAGCCCAGGCGGTCGTCAGCGCCTTTGAGAGCGCGCTGGCCGCGACCGTGCACCCGCTGCAGGTGGAGGCCAACCGCAACGGCCTGGTCCAGCTGGTGATGAGCAACCTGTTCGGCCAGAACTGGCCGGCGATCGCGGAGACCGAATTCAACTACATGGAGATGTGGGCGCAGGACGTGACCGCGATGCTGGGCTATCACGGCGGGGCGTCGGCGGCCGCCGGGCAATTGCTGTCCGGGCAGGCCAGTCTCCCGGCCATCCCCAGCCTGCCCGGCCTCGGGGGCATCGGCGCCGGATCCAACCCGGCGGGCGGCGGCACCGCTGCCGCCGCGGGCGCCGCCGGTGGCGGTGGGGGTGGCGGCGACGCCCCGGCCACCGCGAGCGCGGCCGGCGGCACCGGAGGAGGGTCGAGCGCCGATCCGGGTACCGCTGCCGCGGTCGGCGGCGGGAGTGTGGACAGCGGCTACGCCGGGGGCGCCCCCGCGACGGACGCCAGCGCGGGCGCGATGCCGGCCGGCGGTGCCTATCTGGGCTCCGGAAGCGTCGGCACGGCGGCTGCCGGCGGCATGGTCGGTGGCGGCGCGAGCCCGGGTTTGCTGGGAGCCGGCGGCATGGGGGCGATGATGATGGCGGCCGCGGCGGGGTCCTCGGCCTCGTCGTCGACGACTTCGGCGCCGCCGCCCCAGGCAACGACGCCGGCCGCGCAGGAAACCGCGCCGCCCGCTGCGCCGCCGGCCGAGGTGCCAGAGGTCGAGGAAGCGATGGCGCCGGCGGCCGCGACGCCACTCGAGACGACGCAGGTGGCGGCCGGACCCGCGGCCGAGGTCTCGGCGGCCGCAGCCAAGGCCAGGGCGGCCCAAACCCGCGAGGAGGGCGAAGGCGAGCGGATGGCGCTGCCGACGCCGCTGCCGGAGCGCCCGGCGGAAACGCCGGAGCAAGAGGCGCTGGCCAACTAGCCCGGGTGCCGCGTGATTTCGTCGATTCGGCGGTGGTCCGGGGTCGGTTAACGCGGGTAACCTCGGCTCTATGACCGTGACATCCAGGACCGCCAGCCCTCGTCGACGCGGACTGTACGGCGCGCTTGCCGGCGCTCTGCTGAGCGTCACCGCCCCGGTGCTGATCGCGTTGCCGCAGGCCCACGCCGCGCCGCAATGCGATCAGACCGTGGGTCAGTCCATCGACTCGTACCTCAAGGAGCATCCCCAGCTCCACCAGCAGCTGCAGGCCAAGTCCCAGGCCGAGGGCGGGGGTGGCAACGTGATGGACTACCTGAGCCGGCATCCCGACGTGCGGCAGCATCTGATCGACCTGTCCCAGCAGTGCGCGCCGTAGCGAGCGGGCTTACTCTTTCAAGTCCTTGAATGCCCCTCGCGACGCGCGGGAACGTTCGCCATTGACGAAAAAGTAGAACACGTTCTAGCGTCTAGGCGTGTTCTCTAATCCCCTTACCTCCGCGATCGCCGAAGCCGAGCAGCTCGTCACCGCCGCACCGTTCATCGAGACCGAGGCCGACCTACTCGAAGGACTGCAATACCTGGCCGGCTGCATCGCGGCGTGCACCCACCTGGCCTTCGACTATGAGCGCGATCATCCTTTCCTGCAGTCGGGCACCGGGCCGTTCACCAAGATGGGTCTGGACAACCCCGACACCCTGTACTTCGGCACCCGCGTGCAGCCCGACCGCGACTACGTCGTCACCGGCAGGCGCGGCACCACCACCGACCTGAGCTTCCAGCTGCTGGGCGGTGAGTACACCGACGACAACGTGCCCGTCAGCCAGGCCGCGTTCGACGATCGCGAACTCGACATCGCCGCCGACGGCAGCTTCGAGTGGCGGGTGCGACCCAGCAGCACCGGGCAACTGGTGATTCGCGAGGTGTACGGCGACTGGGCGGCCCAGCGCGGCACGCTGACCATCTCCCGAGTGGACACCGCGGGCACCGCGCCGCCGCCGCTGACCCGGCAGACGATCGAAAAGCGTTACGCCACAGCGGGTAAGCAGCTGGTGAACCGTGTGAAGACCTGGTTGCAGTTTCCCGAGTGGTTCTACCTGAACATCCCGGTCAACACGATGGTCCCGCCCCGGCTGACCCCCGGCGGCCTGTCGACCCAGTACTCGTCGGCCGGGCATTTCGATCTGCGCCCCGACCAGGCGATGGTGATCACGATCCCGGTCTCGGACGCGCCCTATCTCGGTTTCCAACTGGGCAGCCTGTGGTACATCTCGCTGGACTACATCAACCACCAGACGTCGCTGAACAACACTCAGGCGCAAGCGGATCCGGACGGCAAGGTGCGCATCGTCGTCGCCGACCAGAACCCCGGCGTGACCAACTGGGTGGAAACGCTCGGCCACCGGCGGGGCTACGTGCAGTTCCGCTGGCAGCGGGTGTCGCGTGAGCTCACCGACGCCGACGGGCCCACCGTCGAGGTCGTGGACTTCGACGCGGTGCCGGGCGCGCTGCCGTATTTCGAGCACAATAAGATTTCCGAGGACCAGTGGCGCGCGCGAATCGCGTTGCGTCAACAGCAAATAGCGGCCAGGATGCTGGGGTGACGATGTCAGGAATGCTCAAGCGAAAGGTGGTCGTCATCAGTGGTGTCGGGCCCGGGCTCGGTACCACGCTGGCGCACCGATGCGCGCGCGACGGTGCCGACCTGGTGCTGGCCGCCCGCAGCCTGGACCGGCTGGAGGCGGTGGCCAAGGAGATCAACGACTCCGGGCACAAGGCCTTGGCGGTGCGCGCCGACATCACCAGCGACGAGGAGGTCGACTACCTCGTCGAGACCGCCATGGCGAGCTACGGCAAGGTCGACGTGCTGGTCAACAACGCGTTCCGGGTGCCGTCGATGAAACCCTTGGCCGGCACGTCCTTTCAGCACATCCGCGATGCGATCGAGTTGAGCGCGCTGGGCGCGCTGCGGCTCATCCAGGCCCTGACGCCGGCGCTCGAGAAGTCCCACGGGTCGATCGTCAACGTCAACTCGATGGTGCTGCGCCACTCGCAGGCGAAGTACGGCGCGTACAAGATGGCCAAGTCAGCTCTGCTGGCGATGTCGCAGTCGCTCGCCACCGAGCTCGGCGAGAAGGGCATTCGCGTGAATTCCGTTGCGCCGGGCTATATCTGGGGCGAGACGCTGAAGGCCTACTTCGAGCACCAGGCCGGCAAGTACGGCACCACGGCGGACCAGATCTACCAGGCCACCGCCGCGAACTCCGATTTGAAGCGACTGCCCACCGAGGACGAGGTGGCTTCGGCGATCCTGTTTCTGGCCAGCGATTTGTCCAGCGGCATCACCGGGCAGACGCTGGACGTCAACTGCGGGGAGTACCACACCTGATGGCAGACCGTACCGATGTCGGCACCGTCGACGAACTGCACGCCTCGGCCACCAAGCTGACCGGGCTGGACGACTTCGGCGCCGACGACGACAACTACCGCGAGGCGCTGGGGGTGCTGCTGGACTCCTACCGCAACGAAGCGGGCCTCACCGTGTTGGGCAGCAAGATGAATCGGTTCTTTCTGCGCGGCGCGCTGGTGGCCCGGCTGCTGTCGGAATCCTCCTGGAAGCAATACCCGGAGCACGCCGACGTGGTGATCGAGCGGCCGATCTTCGTCACCGGGCTGGTGCGCACCGGCACCACGGCGCTGCACCGCCTGCTGGGCGCCGACCCGGCGCATCAGGGCCTGCACATGTGGCTGGCCGAGTTCCCGCAGCCGCGCCCGCCGCGCGACACTTGGGAATCGAACCCGATGTATCGCCAGCTTGACGCGCAATTCACCCAGCACCACCAGGAAAACCCCGGCTACACCGGCCTGCACTTCATGGCCGCATACGAGCTGGAGGAATGCTGGCAGCTGCTGCGGCAGTCGCTGCATTCGGTGTCCTACGAGACCCTCTCGCACCTGCCCAGCTACTCAAAGTGGTTGTCGCAGCAGGACTGGACGCCGTCGTACCGCCGGCACCGCAAGAACCTGCAGCTGATCGGGCTCAACGACGCCGACAAACGGTGGGTGCTGAAGAACCCCAGTCACCTTTTCGCGCTGGACGCGCTGATGGCGACCTATCCGGACGCCTTGGTCATTCAGACCCACCGGCCCGTCGAGACCATCATGGCCTCGATGTGCTCGCTGGCCCAGCACACCGCGGAGGGATGGTCGACGACGTTCGTCGGCGCCCAAATCGGCGCCGACTCGATGGAAACCTGGTCGCGCGGGTTGGAACGGTTCAACACCGCGCGGGCCAAATACGACCCGGCCCAGTTCTACGACGTCGACTATCGGGAACTGATCGCCGATCCGTTGGGCACGGTCGCCGACATCTACCGTCACTTCGGCCTGACGCTGACCGACGAGGCCCGGGCTGCCATGGAGAAGAGCCACGCGGCCAGCCAGTCCGGCGAGCGGGCGCCCAAACACACGTATTCGCTTGCCGATTACGGGTTGACCGAGGAAGCGGTGAAGGAGCGATTCGCGGGGCTGTGACCCCGGTCGCCCCCTGTCAGCCTTCGATCCGGCGTGGCCCCGGCCACACCTCGGTGGTGGCGCGCCTCAATGCCCAGCTCGATGTCGGGCTCACCCGCAACCTGGCCAGGCGGATAACCGCCGACCGGGCGAGGATTCGCGCGGACATGGTCACGGCCCTGTTGTTGGGCATCGGCGTGCAGCGAGTGTTGCTCCAGAAGAAGCCGCTGGCCGGCGCGCGCGACGACATATCGCCGAGGTGTTCCTCGAGGCCTTCGAGGCGATAACCAAACTGCCCCAAGGCGATTGAGTCAGTCGTCGTCGGGGTGGTCCAGGTAGCCCTCGGCGGCGGCGTGCTCGATGCTGTCGCTCAGCTTGGGGCAGGCGCGCGCACGAGCGGTGTCCCCGCCGGATTCGCGGATCTCGGCGAAATACGCGCACCGCTGCGCCGCCTCGGTGTTCCACTGCACCGCGGTGTGGCCTGGGCCCAGCCTCCTGACCGTGACCGTGACGTGGCAGAACCGGCAATCCACCGGCAGCAGTCCCGAGCTCAGGTAACGCTCCCGATCGGCGCGGCTGGCCTCGGCGACCGAGGCGGCGCGCTCCGGATCGTTAGTGAAATCCCTTGATTTGGACCAGGTTCCCGTCCCGCCCTTTGCGCCATGCGATTCGTCGTGATCGTGATGATCGCCGTACAGCAGTAGCATCGACCGGGCGAGCCGATCGACGTCCGGTACTGCCGGGTGGTCTTCGGGCATGGTCCTAGTGTTGCTCGGCGGGTACGCCTTCTGATTGGGGTTCGGACTCCCGTGCCTTGAGATTCTCTTCGACCTCGGCGTTCCAGTACTCGTTGGCGCGGGTGGTGTCGACCTCGATCTCGAAGCGCTCCACCATCTCTGGGGTGATGTCGGCGACGTCGACGTAGAACTGCTGGTACCAGCGGCGCAGCTGGTAGACGGCGCCGTCCTCCTCGACCAGCAGCGGGTTGTCGATGCGGGTCTTGTGCTTCCAGATCTCGACGTCCTGTAGGAAGCCCTTGCTGACCCCTTCGGTGAAGACGCGCGACAGCTTGTCGGTCATCTCTTCGTCCATGCCCTTGGGCTTTTCGACGATCACGCCCCACTGCAGCACGAACGAGTTCTGCGTGACGGGGTAGTGGCAATTGATCAAAATCGACTCGGCCTTGTAGCCGCCGTAGCTGTTGTGCAGCCAGTTGATCATGAACGACGGCCCGAAGTACGAGGCCTCGGAATCCAAGTGCGCCTCGCCGTAAGAGGTTCCGAGATCATTGACGTCGGGCCGGCCGACGTTGTGCAGATACTGCGAGGCGATGTGGCCCTCGAAGACGTTCTTGAAGTACGTCGGCAGCCCGAAATGGATGTAGAAGAAGTGCGCCATGTCGGTGACGTTGTCGATGATGTCGCGGCAGTTGGACCCCTCGATCAGGATGCGATTCCACCGCCAATCGGTCCATTCGTCGCTGGCCGCCTCGGGGATCTCCGGGATCCGGACCGCGGGGTCCGGCGGGTTGCCTTCGTGGTCGTGCCAGACGAACAGCAGGCCGCCGCGGACGTCGGTGGTCCACGACCGGGTGCGCGCCGTCTTGGGTGTGCGCTTGGCGTACGGCACCAGCTTGCAGCGGCCGTCGCCGCCCCAGCGCCAGTCGTGGAACGGGCAGGCGATCTCGTCGCCCTTGATGGTGCCCTCCGACAAGTCGCCGCCCATGTGCCGGCAGTAGCCGTCGAGCACCTTCAGGTCCCCGTGGGAATCGGCGAACACGACCAGCTTGGTGCCGAACGCCTGCACGGGGTGCGGCTTACCGTCCTGGAAGTCCTTCGCGACGCCCAGGCAGTGCCAGCCGCGGGCGTATCTGGTCGGCAAGGCGCCGGGGTCGATTTCCCGGATGCCGACCGCCTTGGTGTCGGTACTCACCTTCCACCTCCAAGTAGTCTCTAACTAGAACACGTTACAGTTTTGGGCCTGCCCGGCGCAACGACGGTGCGTCTGGCTGCGGTTTTCAGCGAGCGTTTTGACGTTGGGGTATATCTAGACGATGCCGCTGTTTGCTTTCGAAGGTCGGTCGCCGCGGATCGATCCCACCGCGTTTGTGGCCCCGACCGCGACCCTGATCGGCGACGTCACGGTGGAGGCAGGGGCATCGGTTTGGTTCAACGCCGTGCTGCGCGGCGACTACGGGCCGATCGTCGTGCGCGAGGGCGCCAACGTCCAGGACGGGTCGGTATTGCACGCGCCGCCGGGCATCCCCGTCGACATCGGCCCCGGTGCGACGGTGGCGCACATGTGCGTCGTGCACGGGGTCCACGTCGGCAAAGAGGCGCTGATCGCCAACCACGCCACCGTCTTGGACGGCGCGGTGATCGGCGCGCGCAGCCTGATCGCGGCAGGTTCCCTGGTGCTGGCCGGCACTCAGATTCCGGCCGGAATGCTGGCGGTCGGCTCCCCCGCGCAGGTGAAGGGGCCGGTCGCCGGAACGGGCGCGGAGATGTGGATCAACGTCAACCCGCAGGCCTATCGCGACCTCGCACAGCGGCACCTGGCAGGGCTGGAGCCGATCTAGGGTTCAGCCCTCGACCTTTCGGACGCTCGCGGCCGCCCGGTCCATCTCCCAGTACGCCCGCAGGGCCAACATTTTGCCGTCGTCGTCGGCTTTGTAGGTGAACACGCCTTCGGCGGTGACCTGGTAGTCGCCCGTGGTGATGAGGATGTGCCCGACGTTGGCTTCCTCGTTGCCGCATTGGTAGGTGTCGCGGAAGACGAACTCGATCTTGGTCGTGGGAGCGATGGCCAGGTCCCAGAACGCCGAGATGGCGTCGCGGCCCCGGTGTCCCTTGCCCTCTGGATCGAAGGCCGACGGCCCGATCGGGTCCTCGACGATCGCGTCGTCGGCGAACACCGCCAACCACGCTTCCTTGTCCCTCGCCATCACCGCCTCGCGGGAGCGGCGGCCGGCCTCGTGCGCGGGGTGCTTGGTCTTTTCCTGGGTGTCGGTCATTGTCAACCTCTTTCGGGTTTGTCCGCCCCCACGACCCACATCGAGTAGTACTGCGAGCCGCCGCCGTACGCGTGGCCCAATGCCTTTCGGGCGTTGGGCACCTGGTGATCCCCGCCCTTGCCCATCACCTGAATCGCCGCCTCGGCGAAGCGGATCAGGCCCGAGGCCCCGATCGGGTTCGACGACAGCACGCCGCCCGAGGGGTTCACCGGCAGCCGCCCGCCGATCTTGGTCTCGCCCGCCTCGGTGAGCTTCCAGCCTTCGCCCTCGGGCGCAAACCCGAGGTTTTCCAACCACATCGGCTCGAACCAGGAGAACGGCACGTAGATCTCGGCGGCGTCGATCTCGTCGATCGGGCTGGTGATGCCGGCGGCCTTCCACAGCGCCGCGGCGGCGTCGCGGCCGGCCTGGGGGCTGACCTGGTCGCGGCCGGAGAACTGCAGCGGCTCGGTGCGCAGCGCGGTGGCGTGAATCCAGGCGACCGGATTTCCTTGCGCCAGCCGGGCTTCGGCGCTTTCCTCGTCGCCGATCACGACCGCGGCCGCACCGTCGGAGGACGGGCAGGTCTCGTCGTAGCGGATCGGGTCCCACAGCATGGGGGACTCCATCACCTTTTCCACCGTGATGTCGGGCTGGTGCAGATGGGCCAGCGGGTTACGGGCCCCGTTGAGCCGGTCCTTGACCGCGACCATGGCGCCGATGTTCAACGGCGCGCCGGACCGGCGGATGTACGACCGCACGTGCGGGGCGAAGTAGCCACCCGCGCCAGCGCCGACCGGCTTGATGAAGGGGATCGGAATCGACAACGCCCACATGGCGTTTGACTCCGACTGCTTCTCCCAGGCCATCGCCAGCACGCGCCGGTACTTCCCGGACTGGACCAGACTGGCGGCCACCACCGCGGTGGACCCGCCGACCGAGCCCGCGGTGTGCACGCGGATCAGCGGCTTGCCGGTGGCGCCCGTGGCGTCGGCCATGAACAGCTCCGGCATCATCACGCCCTCGAAGAAGTCCGGCGCCTTGCCCACCACGACGGCGTCGATGTCGTCGAAGGTGGAACCGGAGTCTTCCAGCGCCCGGTCGATGGCCTCGCGCACCAGGCCGTTCATCGAAACGTCCTTGCGCTTGGCGACGTACTTCGTCTGCCCGGTACCCAGTACCGCGGCCAGGTGTGCTCCGGCTCCGGCCATCAGTTCTTCCCTTCCATGACCGCGACCAGGTTCTGCTGCAGGGCGGGACCGCTGGTGGCGTGCGCCAGCACCCGCCCGGCCGAACCGTTCCAGATGTGTTGTGCCGCAAAGCCGATCCGCTCCAGGCCCGCGACGAACATGGGGTTGGCCGCCAGCGCACCGCCGGACGGATTCACCTTCGTCGCCCCGGGGATGTTGATCGCCTCCGCCAGGATCAGGTGCTGGTGGGTGAACGGCGCACAAATCTCGGCCACGTCGAGGTTGCGGGTGCTTCCGCCGGTGGCCGCCTTGGCCGCGGCGGCCGTCGACGGCGATTCGGTGAGGTCCCGCACGCCCAGCGACGGCGACTCGATCCGGTGCTCGATGCCGGTGATCCAGGCCGGGTTTTCGCGCAACTCGCGGGCCCGGTCGTCGGCGGCGAGCACGATGGCGGCGGCGCCGTCGGTGATCGGGGCGATGTCGTGCCGGCGCAGCGGGTCGGCGAAGAACGGCCGCTCCAGCAACTCGTCCAGGCTGACCGGGGGCTGCACGGAGTCCACCCGCTTCGCGGACGCGAAGGAATCGAATGCGACGCGGGCCATCTGGATGTCGGTCCACTTGCCGGTGTCCAGCCCGATGCGGGCCTGGAGCCCGGCCATCGACACGGAGTCGGGCCACAGCGGCGCGACGGTGTACGGGTCGGTCTGCCTCGACAGGATCTGACGCAGGATCCCGGCCGAGGACTTGCCGAAGCCGTACACCAGCGCGGTGTCGACCTCACCCGTCAGGATCTTGATGTAGGCCTCGTACAGCGCCCACGCCGCGTCCATCTCGACGTGCGATTCGTTGATCGGGGGGACGGCGCCGATCGAGTCGATCGCCGAGATGAACGAAAACGCCCGTCCCGCAAGGTAGTCGGACGATCCCGAACACCAGAACCCGATGTCGGACTTCGTGATGCCGAGCTCGGAGTACAGCTGGGCGAAGCACGGCATCAACATTTCGACGCCGTTGGTGGTGCCGTCGGTGCGGCGGACATGCGGGGCGTGGGCAAAGCCGACGACCGCGACGTTGCGAGCGCTCATGTGTTGGTAGGCCCTTTACAGGTGGTGCTTGTAGGTGTCGTACTCGGCGTCGGGCTCCCCGGTCGGCCGGAAGTACTCGATGTTGTCGATGCCAAAACCCCACTCCTCGCGTGGTTTCCACACCGCCTCGACGCGCATGCCCATCCGCACCTCGTGCGCGTCGATGTCGGCGACCAGGTGCAAGAACGGGATGTCCGCGCCGTCGAGCAGGACGTAGGCCGCCACGTAGGGCGGCTTGATGCGCTGGCCCTGGAACGGGATGTTGATGATCGCGAACGTCGTCACCGTGCCCCTGTCGGGCAGCTCGACGAAGTCGGTCGTCGGCAAGCCGGTGGCCGGGTCCGCACCGTGCGGCGGGAAATACACTTTTCCGTTCTCGCCCGTCTTCGCGCCGAGCAGCTTGCCCTCCGCGATCGCCCGCAGATAGGCGCTTTCCTCGTGGGAGGCGCTGTGCTGAATCGTCAGCGAGACGGGCGTGACGATCATGGTGACCGGCTCCTGGTCGCCGTCCGGCTCGGGGACGGTTTCGGCCTGGTCGCCGAGCGCGAAGTACGCGATGTCGGTGATGGCTCCGACCGTCTCGTCGGCCCAGTGCGCGTGCACCCGGGTCCCGGTGCGGATGGCGTCCGGCTCGCCCGCGTCGACGGCGTGCATCAGCAGCGTGTCCGCGCCGTCCAGCTTGATCAGCGCCCAGGCGAAGGGCCGGTCCAGCGGCTGACCCTCGATCGGTTCGGGCTGCCACGTCCAGGACGCCACGGTGCCGACTGCCGACACCGGTACCATCTCGCCCAGCGGCTCGTAGGTAACCGGGTCATATTCCGCCGGCGGGACATGCACGCGGCCATCGGATCCGCGCACCCCGAGGATGCGGCGCTCACGCAACGCGGTGAAGAACTTGCTGAGCGTGGGGCCCACCGAACGGGTGTAGTCGAAGGACAACGTCAGTGGCGCGGAGAGCGGTGGCTCGGGATGATCTATCAAGGTCGGGCTGCTCGAACTGGCTGTCACGCCATCGAGTAGAACAGGTTCTAAGAATCGTTTCAACACTGGGTCGGCTCGGAAGGCGGAGGCCATGAAGCTTGGGTTGCAGCTGGGGTATTGGGGCGCTCAACCGCCGGAGAACGCGATGGAACTCGTCACCGCGGCCGAACAAGCCGGATTCGACGCCGTGTTCACCGCCGAGGCGTGGGGATCCGACGCGTACACGCCGCTGGCCTGGTACGGGTCGTCGACGTCGCAGGTGCGGCTGGGCACCTCGGTGGTCCAGCTGTCCGCGCGAACGCCGACCGCCTGCGCGATGGCCGCCCTCACGCTCGACCACCTCTCCGGCGGCAGGCACATCCTCGGGCTGGGCGTGTCCGGCCCGCAGGTGGTCGAGGGTTGGTACGGCCAGCGATTCCCCAAGCCGTTGGCGCGCACCCGCGAGTACATCGACATCCTGCGCCAGGTGTGGGCCCGCGAGAAGCCGGTGACCAGCGACGGCCCCCACTACCCGCTGCCCCTGACCGGCCCCGAGACGACCGGGCTGGGCAAGCCGCTCAAGCCCATCACCCATCCGCTGCGCGCCGACATCCCAATCATGCTGGGCGCCGAGGGCCCGAAGAACGTCGCGCTGGCCGGCGAGATCTGCGACGGCTGGCTGCCGATCTTCTACACGCCGCGGATGGCGGATACCTACAACGAATGGCTCGACGAGGGGTTCGCCCGGCCGGGTGCGCGCCGCAGCCGCGAGGACTTCGAGATCTGTGCGACCGCGAACATCGTCATCACCGACGACCGCAGCGCCGCGTTTGCGGCCATGAAGCCCTATCTGGCCCTCTACATGGGTGGGATGGGCGCGGAGGACACCAACTTCCACGCCGACGTCTACCGCCGGATGGGCTACGCGGAGGTCGTCGACGACGTGACGAAGCTGTTCCGGTCGAACCGAAAGGACGAGGCGGGGAAGATCATTCCCGACGAGCTCGTCGACGACGCCGCGATCGTCGGCGACCTCGACTACGTGCGTAAGCAGATCAAGGTGTGGGAGGCCGCGGGCGTCACGATGATGGTGGTGTCCGGCCGCAGCACTGAGCAGATCAACGAGCTGGCCACGCTGGTCTAGGCGTTCCTTGCCAGGGCAGTAGAACGCGTTCTAGATTGGCCCGATGACAGCCTCGCAGCACACCATCGCGGGCACGGTGATCACGATGCCGGTGCAGATCCGCAAGGCCAATCAGCACATGGCGATGTTCTCGGTGGACGCCGACGCCGCCCAGCACCTGATCGACTACAGCGGCCTGCGGGTCTGCCGCTACCTGCCGGGCCGCACGATCGTGGTGCTGATGCTGATGCACTACATCGACGGCGATCTGGGCCAGTACTACGAGTTCGGCACCAGCGTCATGGTCAACCCGCCGGGCTCGAACGCGAGCGGACCGCGCGCGCTGCAGTCCGCGGGCGCGTTCATCCACCACCTGCCCGTCGACCAGGCGTTCACCCTGGAGGCGGGCACCAAGATCTGGGGCTACCCGAAAGTGATGGCGGACTTCACCATTCGCGAGGGTCGCGAGTTCGGATTCGACTGCACCGTCGACGGGCAACTGGTGATCGGCATGGACTTTCGCCGCGGCCTGCCGATTCGGCTGACCCCGCGGCAGCAGGCCCAGCGCAGCTACTCGCACCGCGACGGCGTCACCCGGGAGACCGCGTTCGAGCACACGCTGGACGGCGTGCGGACCCGGCTCGGTGGAGTGCGCGTCCGGCTGGGCGATCACCCGTACGCCAAAGAGCTTGCGTCGCTTGGTCTCCCGAAGCGCGCGCTGCTGTCCAGTTCCGCAGACCAGGTGCAGATGACTTTCGGTGACGCTCAGGAGATCTCATGACTGTGACTTCAGTGACCAGACCCGATGTGGATCTGACCGACGGCACCTTCTACGCGGGTGACTCGCATCCCGTCTATCGCTGGATGCGGCAGAACGAGCCGGTCTTTCGGGACCGCAACGGGTTGGCCGCCGCGTCGACGTACCAGGCGGTGATCGACGCCGAGCGCAACCCCGAGCTGTTCTCGAACGCCGGCGGCATCCGACCCGACCAGGACGGGGTCGAGATGATGATCGAGATGGACGATCCGCAACATCTGTTGCGCCGCAAGCTCGTCAACTCCGGTTTCACCCGCAAACGCGTGAAAGACCAAGAGTCCAAGATCGTTTCGCTGTGTGACACGCTGATCGACGCCGTGTGCGAGCGGGGCGAGTGCGACTTCGTCTGGGACCTCGCCGCGCCGTTGCCGATGGCGGTCATCGGCGACATGCTCGGGGTGCTGCCGGAGGAACGCGAGATGTTCCTCAAGTGGTCCGACGATCTGGTCGGCGCCCTGAGCAGCACGGCGGCCGAAGCCGACATTCAGGTCACGATGGATGCCTTCGCCGCCTACAGCGAATACATGATGGGCATGATCGCGGCCCGCAAGAAGGAGCCGACCGACGACCTGGTCAGCGTCCTGGTTCACGCCGAGGTGGAGGGCTCGCGCCTGGAAGACCACCAGATCGTGACCGAGGTGCTGCTGCTGCTGATCGGCGGCGACGAGACCACGCGGCATACGTTGAGCGGCGGCACGCGGCAGCTGCTGTTGCACCCCGACCAGCACCGGCGGCTGGTGGGGGATCTGTCGTTGCTGCCCAACGCGATCGAAGAGATGCTGCGCTGGACGGCGCCGGTGAAGAACATGGCCCGCACGATCACCGCCGACACAGAGTTCCATGGCACGGCGCTGCGCCAGGGCGAAAAGATGATCCTGCTGTTCGAGTCGGCGAACTTCGACGAGAAGGTCTTCGACGATCCGGAGAGCTTCGACATCGAGCGCTACCCGAACAACCACCTCGCGTTCGGCTTCGGGACGCACTTCTGCCTCGGCAACCAGCTCGCCCGGCTGGAGCTGTCGATCATGCAAACGCGGCTGCTGCAGCGCCTTCCGGACATGCGGCTGGCGTCTCCAGACGCGGCGTTGCCGCTGCGTCCGGCGAATTTCGTGTCCGGCCTCGAGAAGATGCCGGTGGCGTTCAGCCCGACCGCGCCGCTGCGCTAGCCTCCCCGCGCCGAACGTGTTTTGAGGGCGAGATTTCTGTAGATTTTGCACCCTGACGGCACGTTCGGCGCAGCTGTCGGTGCCCCGGGACACACTAGCCCGCATGGAAGAGGCGTTTATCGGCAGCGAGGCCACGAAGTCTGGCGCCCTGACGCGGCACCAGTTGCGCAGTCGATTCGTCGCGCTGCACCCGGACGTCTACAGCCCGCCGGACCTGGACCTCACCGCCGCGATGCGCGCTCGCGCCGCGTGGCTGTGGTCGCGGCGGCGTGGCATCGTCGCAGGGCATTCCGCGGCCGCGCTGCATGGCGCGAAATGGGTAGACCACCGGACCCCGGCTCAGCTGCTGTACCGGCATCGCCGTCCGCCGGCCGGTATTCGCACGTGGTTGGACACCGTCGCCGACGACGAGATCCAACTGATCGGCGATGTTTCCGCGACCACGCCGGCCCGTACGGCGTTCGACCTCGCGTGTCGCAATCCCGTAGGCAAAGCCGTCGCGGCTATCGATGCCCTGGCCCGAGCGACCGGACTGAAGCCCGCCGACGCCGAATTAGTCGCAGACCGCTACAAAGGGCACCGGAACATCAGGCGGGCAAGGCGAGCGTTGACACTCGTCGACGCTGGTGCCGAGTCACCCCGCGAGACTTGGCTGCGGCTGCTCGTGGTCGAGGCGGGTTACCCGTCGCCGCAAACCCAGATGCCGGTCTACGGCGAATACGGCGAGCTGGTCGCTGTTGTCGACATGGGTTGGGACGACGTCAAAATCGCACTGGAATACGAGGGGATCCAGCATTGGACCGATCCCCGGCAGTTCCGTAAGGACGTCGAACGTTACGAGGCGCTACTTGACCTGGGGTGGATCGCAATTCGTGTGACGGGCGCCGACACGCGGGGCGGCATCCTGGGTCGGTTGGCGGCTGCCTGGGCTCGCCGAACGTGATCTGAGGGCGAGAAAATCGCAAAAATCCCGCCCTCAGAGCACGTTCGGCGAAGGGGGACCGGACCGCCTAGCGGTTCTTGAACTCAGGCTTGCGCTTCTCGGCGAACGCCCGCGGGCCTTCCTTGGCGTCGTCGGACAGGAACACCTTGATGCCGATCTGGGTGTCGATCTTGAAGGCGTCGTTTTCGTGCAGACCCTCGGTTTCGCGGATCGCCCGCAGGATCGCCTGGACGGCCAAAGGCCCGTTGGCCGATATCAGGTCGGCGATCTCGAGCGCCTTGGTCAGCGCCTGGCCGTCGGGCACCAGGTGGCCGATCAGGCCGATCTCCTTGGCCTCGGCGGCGGTGATGTGCCGGCCGGTCAGCAGCAGGTCGCACGCGACGGTGTAGGGAATCTGGCGCACCAGGCGCACGGCGGAGCCGCCCATCGGGTACAGGCTCCACTTGGCCTCCGAGATGCCGAACTTCGCGCTCTCGCCGGCCACGCGGATGTCGGTGCCCTGCAGGATCTCGGTGCCGCCGGCGATCGCGGGGCCTTCGACCGCCGCGATGAGCGGTTTCGTCAGCCGGCGCCCCTTCAGCAAAGCGTCGATCCGTGACGGGTCGTAGCTGCCGTCCTTGAACGAGTCGCCCGGCGGTTTCTTGGTCGCCGTCTTCAGGTCCATGCCGGCGCAGAAGTAGCCACCGGCGCCGGTCAGGATGCAGCAGCGGATGTCGTCGTCGTTGTCGACGCGGTCCCAGGCCTGCACCATGATTTCCATCATTTCCGTGCTCAGCGCGTTGCGGGCGTGCGGCCGGTTCAAGGTGACGATCAGGGTGTGACCGCGCTGTTCGACGAGGGCGTCCGGTCCCGTTTGTTCGTTTGCTGGAGCCTCAGACACGGCTACCGCCTTTCCGTCGTCGTTGGGGGCGAGCTTGTCAAGAAATGTAACACGTTCTAATTTGGTGGCCGTGGCCCTGAATATTGCCGACCTCGCCGAGCACGCCATCGACGCTGTGCCTGACCGTGTCGCCCTCATCTGCGGCGACGAGAAGCTGACCTACGCCCAACTGGAGGAGAAGGCCAACCGCTTCGCCCACTACCTGATCGACCAGGGCGTCAAGAAGGACGACAAGGTCGGCCTGTACTGCCGCAACCGCATCGAGATCGTGATCGCGATGCTCGGCATCGTCAAGGCCGGGGCCATCCTGGTCAACGTCAACTACCGCTACGTCGAGGGCGAGCTGCGCTACCTGTTCGACAACTCCGACATGGTGGCGCTGGTGCACGAGCGCCAGTACTCCGACCGGGTCGCCAACGTGCTGCCGGACACCCCGAACGTCAAGACGATCCTGGTCATCGAGGACGGCTCCGACAACGACTACCAGCGCTACGGGGGAGTCGAGTTCTACTCGGCGATCGCGCAGGGCTCACCGGAGCGCGACTTCGGCGAGCGCAGCGCCGACGACATCTACCTGCTGTACACCGGGGGAACCACCGGTTTCCCGAAGGGCGTGATGTGGCGCCACGAGGACATCTACCGGGTGTTGTTGGGCGGTACCGACTTTGCCACCGGCGAATTCGTCAAGGACGAGTACGACCTGGCCAAGGGCGCCGTCGCCAACCCGCCGATGGTCCGCTACCCGATTCCGCCGATGATCCATGGCGCCACGCAATCCGCGACCTGGATGTCGATCTTCTCGGGTCAAACCACCGTGCTGGCACCGGAATTCAACGCCGAAGAGGTGTGGCGCACCATCCACGAACACAAGGTCAACTTGTTGTTCTTCACGGGTGACGCGATGGCGCGGCCGTTGCTCGACGCGCTGGACAAGGACCACGGATACGACCTGTCGTCCCTGTTCCTGCTCGCCAGCACCGCGGCCCTGTTCTCGCCCAGCATCAAGGAGCGGCTGCTCGAGCTGCTGCCCAACCGCGTCATCACGGACTCAATTGGCTCCTCGGAGACCGGTTTCGGCGGCACCAGCGTCGTGGCCGCGGGTGCGCCGCACAGCGGCGGCCCCCGGGTCACCATCGACCACCGCACCGTCGTGCTCGACGAGGACGGCAACGAGGTGAAGCCCGGCTCGGGTGTGCGCGGCTTCATCGCCAAGAAGGGCAACATCCCGGTCGGCTACTACAAGGACGAGAAGAAGACGGCCGAAACCTTCAAGACCATCAACGGCGTTCGCTACGCCATCCCCGGTGACTGGGCCCTGGTCGAGGAGGACGGCACGGTCACGATGCTGGGCCGCGGGTCGGTGTCGATCAACAGCGGCGGCGAAAAGATCTACCCCGAGGAGGTCGAGGCCGCGTTGAAGGGCCACCCCGACGTCTTCGACGCCCTGGTGGTCGGCGTGCCCGACCCGCGTTACGGCCAGCACGTGGCCGCCGTCGTGCAGCCCCGGCCCGGATGCCGGCCGTCGCTGGCGGAGCTGGACAGCTTCGTGCGCTCGGAGATCGCCGGATACAAAGTGCCGCGCAGCCTTTGGCTGGTCGATGAGGTGAAGCGTTCGCCCGCGGGCAAGCCCGACTACCGCTGGGCCAAGGAGCAGACCGAGGCGCGAGCGGCCGACGACGTACATGCGAGCCACGCGACGACCTGACGCGCACCCAGCGGCGTGACCGACTTCGTCAAGCAGCACCCGGACGTGCCCGCCGGTTACTTCGCCTGGGAGGCAGCGGGTTTGCGGTGGCTTGCCGGCGTCGACGGCGGCGTGCCCTGCGCGCAGGTCGTCTCGGTTGCCGCGACGAGCCTGACCCTGCGGCGGCTTGAATCCGTGCCGCCGAGCGCCGAGGCGGCGGACGTGTTCGGCGCCCAATTGGCCGTCACCCACGACGCGGGCGCCGCCGCGTTCGGCGCCGGCCCCGACGGCTGGGACGGGCCCGGGTTCTTCGGGCCGCTGTCGCAGCCGCTGCCGATGTCGCTGCGCCAGCACCGACGGTGGGGCGATTTCTACGCCGACGAGCGGCTGGCCCCGATGGCCGAGCTGGCCGCGCCGCGGCTGGACGCGTCGACGCGCGCCACGATCGACGCCGTCGCCACGCGCTGCCGCGCCGGCGACTTCGACGACGACGACCCGCCGGCCCGGCTGCACGGCGACCTGTGGGGCGGCAACGTGATGTGGACACCCGACGGCGTGGTGCTGATCGACCCCGCCGCGCACGCCGGCCATCGCGAGACCGACCTGGCGATGCTCGCGCTGTTCGGCTGCCCGCACTACGATGTCATCCTGGCCGGGTACCAGCGGGTCCACCCGCTGCGGCCCGGCTGGCGCGGCCGCATCGGGCTGCGTCAGCTCTACCCGCTGCTGGCGCACGTCGTGCTGTTCGGCGGCGGGCACGTGGCGCGGACGGGAGCCGCCGCCCGCGCCGCGTTGGCCGCCTGACCGGCGGTCTATGTTGGAGCGCGATGACCATTGATGTCTGGATGCAACACCCGACGCAACGGTTCCTGCGCAGCGACATGCTGGCCTCCCTGCGGCGCTGGACCGGCGGGTCGATCCCCGACACCGACATTCCCATCGAGGCGACCATCGCGGCCATGGACGCCGGCGACGTCGGCTTCGGGCTGCTGAGCGCGTGGCGCGGCCCGAACGGCCAAGACCTGGTCTCCAACGACGAGGTCGCCGAATGGGTCGGGTCGCACCCGACCCGGTTCGCCGGTCTGGCCGCGGTGGACCTCGATCGCCCGATGGCGGCGGTCCGCGAGCTGCGCCGCCGCGTGCAGGAGGGCTTCGTCGGTCTGCGGGTGGTGCCCTGGCTGTGGGACGCGCCGCCCACCGACCGCCGTTACTATCCGCTGTTCGCAGAATGCGTGGAATCCGGCGTGCCGTTCTGCACCCAGGTCGGTCACACCGGGCCGCTGCGGCCGTCGGAGACCGGGCGCCCGATCCCCTACATCGACCAGGTGGCGCTCGACTTTCCCGAGCTCGTCATCGTCTGCGGACACGTCGGCTATCCCTGGACCGAGGAGATGGTCGCGGTCACCCGCAAGCACGAGAACGTCTACATCGACACGTCGGCCTACACGATCAAGCGACTCCCCGACGAACTCGTTCGTTTCATGAAAACCGGTACCGGGCAACGCAAAGTCTTGTTCGGCACGAATTACCCGATGATCACGCACACCCACGCTCTGGCGGGACTGGATGAACTCGGGCTCAGCGATGAGGCCCGCCGAGACTTCCTGCGGGGCAACGCCGAACGTGTTTTTGGACTGGAGGCAAACCGGTGAACGGCGCTCAGGCACTGATCAACACCCTGGTCGACGGCGGCGTGGACGTCTGCTTCGCCAACCCCGGCACGTCGGAGATGCACTTCGTCGCCGCTCTCGACGCGGTTCCCGAAATGCGTGGCGTGCTGGCCCTTTTCGAGGGGGTGGCCACCGGCGCGGCGGACGGCTACGCGCGGATGGCCGACCGGCCCGCCGCGGTGCTGCTGCACCTGGGCCCGGGATTGGGCAACGGGCTGGCCAACCTGCACAACGCGCGGCGGGCGCACGTGCCGATGGTGGTGGTCGTCGGCGACCACGCCACCTACCACAAAAAGTACGATGCCCCACTGGAATCCGACATCGACGCGCTCGCCGGCAGCGTCTCGGGATGGATGCGCCGCACCGAGAAGGCGGCCGACGTCGCGTCCGACGCCGTCGAGGCGATCGCCGCCAGCCGGTCGGGCTCGCAGATCGCCACCCTGATCCTGCCGGCCGACGCGTCGTGGTCGGATGGGGCGGAACCCACTCGCACACCGCCCGCCCAAGAGCCACAACCCGATCCCACCCTGGCGTCCGAGGCGCTGAAAGTGCTGCGCTCCGGGGAGCCGGCCGTGCTGATGATCGGTGGCGACGCCACCCGCGGGCCGGGGCTGGCCGCCGCCGCGCGCATCGCCCAGGCGACCGGGGTCCGGTTGTTGTGCGAGACGTTCCCGACGCGGCTCGAGCGCGGCGCGGGGGTCCCCGCCGTCGAGCGGCTGGCCTATTTCGCCGAGGCGGCCACCGCGCAACTCAACGGCGCCAAGCACCTGGTGCTGGCGGGCGCCAAGTCGCCGGTGTCGTTCTTCGCCTACCCGGGTATGCCCAGCGACCTGGTGCCGGCCGGCTGCGAGGTGCATGTGCTCGCCGAAAACCATGGCGCGGCAGCGGCTCTGGTCGCGTTGGCCGAGGAGCTGGCCCCCGGCACGGTCGCGCCCGTGGCGCCGGCCTCGCGCCCGCAGTTGCCGACGGGTGCCCTGACGTCCGCGTCGGCCGCCGACGTGATCGGGGCGCTGCTGCCCGAGCGGGCGATCGTCGTCGACGAGTCGAACACCTCGGGGCTATTGCTGCCGGCGGCCACCGCCGGTGCGC
Source organism: Mycobacterium paraense (assembly GCF_002101815.1). GTDB lineage: Bacteria > Actinomycetota > Actinomycetes > Mycobacteriales > Mycobacteriaceae > Mycobacterium > Mycobacterium paraense. Next base: position 113,796 of record NZ_LQPM01000023.1, read on the forward strand.
CGGCGCACGATTGGCTGACCCTGACCGGCGGCGCGATCGGGTACGGTATCCCCGCCGCGGTGGGTGCGGCGGTGGCCGCCCCCGATCGTCCGGTGCTGTGCCTGGAGTCCGATGGGTCTGCGCTGTACACGATTTCGGGGTTGTGGACCCAGGCCCGCGAGAACCTCGACGTGACCACCGTGCTCTACGACAACAGCGCCTACGACATCCTACGAATCGAGCTGCAGCGCGTCGGCGCCGGCTCTGCGCCCGGCCCCAATGCGCTGGATTTGCTCGACTTGTCGCGCCCCGCAATGGATTTCGTCAAGATCGCCGAGGGGATGGGGGTTCCGGCGCGCCGCGTGACCACGGCCGACGAGTTCGCCGACGCGCTGCGCTCGGCCTTCGCCGAACCCGGACCGCACCTCATCGACGCGGTGGTGCCGTCGCTGATGGGGTAGCGCCGGCGCGCCAGGTATCGAAGATCGTGGTGCCCAGACCGCTGGGGCTTTCCGAGATGTACAGGGGCCCCAGCTCGAACGGGATGTTTCCGGTGTTCATCACGCTGCCGGTAACCGTCAGTGGGTTCGCCGCGGTCGTCGTGTACGAGTACAGCCGCCGTTTCACCAAAGTGGTCTTACGTCAGGTGATTTGGCGCGACGCGCACGAGCTCGGCAACTGAACCCCACGGCCATCCGCCCTGTCACCGCCCGGTAATGGCGGGAACCTGGGAGAGCAGCCAGTCCGCCATCGCGTTGATGACGTCGACCCCCGCGTCGAACGCGCCGGCTTCTGCCGCCAGCGCCACACCCACGTGTCCGGATTCGGTGGGGACGATGCCGAACTGCCGGACCAGGTAGCCGTCAGCCAGCCCGGGCCCCCAACCGGCTTTGGCCGCAATGCCTTTGCCGGCCAGCCCCCAACGCTGGTCGGGGGCGAGTCGGCGCATCAGATCGATGACGGTCGCGGCGTCACCGAGGCCGGGCAGCCCCGCGGCGAACCGCGCCTGCCGGTCGAGAGGCCATTGCGTCTGCCCAAACGCGGTGAACGGCGGGCGAATCCGCTCTGATTCGACCACGGTGGCCGGGTCGCCGCATTCGCGCACGACGGCCTGAACCTGCAGGGCGGCCCGCGGCGGATCGCCCAACTGGGACCACAACCGCTCCGATGCCTCGTTGTCGGATTCCGTAATGGCCTTGACCGCCAGGTCGTGGGCGCGCGCGGGATCACGGCGCAGGGCCGCGATTGCCAGCGGCACCTTGATCGTCGACCATGCGACACCGGACGACCACCGGCCCAGGGAAAGTGCCCCGCCGACACCGGGGCCCGCGACCGCGATGCCGATCGTGGCGGGGACGGCGGCGGCCAGCTTTTGGAAGCTCGCCTCCAACCCGGGCGGTGGGGGAGTCATGTCCTGACAGGGCTACCGGCGGATCGGCCACACCGGGTCGCCGCAGTCGACGCCCTGCGCCGTCAACTGCCGTTTGAGCACCTTGAAGGTCACCGTGCGCGGCAGTTCCGCGCTGACGCGCACGTACGACGGCCATTGCTTGGGTCCCAGGTCGGGCTGCTCGGCCAGAAAGGCCCGGAACTTTTCGGGATCGAACTCCGCGCCGGCCGCCATCACCAACGCGGCCATCACCTGGTCGCCGACGACGGGGTCCGGCACCGCGTACACCGCGACCTCGGCGGCGTCCGGGTAACGACACAGCACGCGCTCGATCGGGGCCGCACCCAGGTTTTCGCCGTCGACGCGCATCCAATCACCAAGCCGCCCAGCGAAATACGCGTAGCCGTCCTCGTCGCGATAGGCGAGGTCGCCACTGTGGTACATGCCCCCGGCCATCCGCTCGGCCTCGGCGGCCGCGTCGTTGTAGTAGCCCTCGAAACGGCCGGGCCCCGCGGTGTTGACGATCTCGCCGACCACCCCGACGGGACACGGCTCGCCGGTGTCGGGGTCGACGATCTCGATCCCGTCCGGCAGCGGCCCCAGCGCGCCCGGCGGTGTGTCGGGGGTCCGGGCGATGGCGACCCCGCCCTCGGTCGAACCGAACCCGTCCTGGACGACGCACCCAAACCGGCGAGCGAAGCGCTCGATGTCGCCGGGCACGCCCTCGTTGCCGTAGACGGCGCGCAGGGGGTTGTCCGCGTCGTCGGGCCGCTCCGGGGTGGCGAGCACGTAGGACAACGGCTTGCCCACATAGTTGGCGTAGGTGGCGCCGTACCGGCGGACATCGACCAAGAAGTTCGACGCGGAGAACTTGCGCCGCAACGCCATTGAGCCCTGGCACGCCGCGGCCACCGCCCAGCCCACCAGCACCGCGTTGGAATGGAACAGCGGCATCGACACGTAACAGACGTCGTCGCGGCCGAGGTCGAAGCGCTGCGACATCGTCACGCCGGCGATCGCCACCTTGCCGTGGCTGCACTTCACCGCCTTCGGTTCACCGCTGGTTCCCGACGTGAAGATCAGCATGAACAGGTCCGCGGCCGATGCGGACTGGAAGCTCGGCTCGGCGTCACGGTGGGCGGCCACCTCGTCGGCCCACTCGGCGGAATCGACGTTCACGTGCTCGATATCGCCCAGCGGCCCAGCCGATTTCGCATCGGCCAGCACCAATTGGCAATCGGCGTGCGCGATGTCGCGGGCCAGCGCCTCACCGCGGCGCACCGGGTTGAGCCCCACCGGCACGATCCCGGACATCCCCGCCGCGACCAGCATCGCCGAGAAGAACGGGGTGTTCTCCAGCAGCACGCCGACGTGCGGGGGCTTGGCCGGGTCGAGGCGGTCGCGCAGCGTCGCCGCGATCGCGGCGCCGTGGCGGACGTGGTCGCGCCAGCTGGTGAACGAGTCCTCGAAATAGACCCCGCTGTCGTCGATCTCGGCCAGCGGCGCCAGCAGTTTGGTGACCGTGGGGTCGGGCGGAAGCACGAAGCTAGGCAGGGGTTTCCGCCAGTTCACGCCCGATGCGACGCAACTGCCCGGTGGCGCCGCGCAGCGCGAACTCGATCTCCTTGGCGGCCAGGAAGTAACGGTGCACCGGGTGGTCGGTGTCGACGCCGACACCACCGTGCACGTGCACGACGGTGTGCGCCACCCGATGCCCGGCGTCGGCGGCCCAGAACGCCGCGCTGGCCACGTCGATCTCGGCGGGGATGTCCTCCGACACCCGCCAGGCCGCCTGGGTCAGCGTCAGCCGCAACCCCTTGACGTCGATGTAGCCGTCGGCCAGCCGCTGCGCCACCGCCTGGAAGCTGCCGATCGGGCGGTCGAATTGCTCACGGGTGCGGGCGTATTCGGCCGTGAGCTGCAGGCCCCGCTCCAGCACCCCGAGCTGAAAGGCGCTGCGGCCCAAGGTGGTCAGAGTATCGAGCCAGGCGGCGACGGTCCCGTCGCCGACCTGCCGCCCGCCGTCCACCTGAACGCCGTCCAGCGCCAGGTGCCCGACGCTGCCGAGCCCGGTGGTCTCCATCGCGGTCACCGTGACGCCCGGATCGTCGGCGGCGACCAGGAAAACGGCGCCACCGGAATCGGTTTCGGCCGGAACCAGGAAGGCGTCGGCGACCGGGCCGAAGGCGACCTGCGTGCGGGTCCCGGTCAGCTTGTAGCCGTCACCAGAACGGGTGGCAGCCACCGGCCCCTCGCCCATTTCGCCGTCGAGCGCGACGGTGAGAATCTTCTCGCCCCGGACCGCCGGCACGCCCCAGCCCTGTTGCAGTTCCTCGGAGCCGAACCGGGCCAGTGCCCCGGCGGCCAGCACCACCGACTCCAGGTAGGGCACCGCGGCCAGCTGGTGGCCCAGCGCGACCAAGATGGCCACCTGCTCGAGGACGCCAAAGCCGTCGCCGCCGAGCGACGTCGGAGACGCGCTGGTCAAAATGTCGGCCTCGACCAGCTTGCGCCACAGGTCGCGGTCGAATCGTTGGGCGAGCTTGTCGAGCTCACGCTGATGTTCCGGGGTGCACACCGCGTCCACGATGGTGTCGACCAGCCCGCCGAGATCCTGCGCGGCCTCTGTTGTGGTGAAGTCCATGAATTCTCGTCCTTATATAGAGGAAGCTCAGCGGTTGGCTCGGGGCAGTCCCAGCGCGACCATCCCGATGATGTCGCGCTGCACCTCGTTGGTGCCGCCACCGAAGGTCAGGATCAGACACGCCCGGTGCATCCGCTCGACCCGGCCGCGCAGCAGGGCGCCGGGCGAGTCCGGGCGCACCGTGGCCGCGGTGCCCAGGACCTCCATCAGGAGGCGGTAGGCCTCGGTGGCCAGCTCGGTGCCGAACACCTTGGCCGCCGAGGCGTCGGCCGGCGACAGGTTCTCACTCGCCGCCGACGCCAGCTCCCAGTTGATCAGCTTGAGCACCTCGGCCTTGGCGTGCACCCGGGCCAGGTTGAGCTGCACCCACTCGGAGTCGATGAGCCGGGCCCCGCTGGCGTCCTTGGTGTGTTGCGCCCACTCGCGGACCTCGCGCAGCGCCACGATGATCGGCTGCGCCGAGACCAGGGCGACCCGCTCGTGGTTCAGCTGGTTGGTCACCAGCTTCCAGCCGCCGTTCTCCTCGCCGATCAGGTTGCTCACCGGGACCCGCACGTCGGTGTAGTAGGTCGCGCTGGTGTCGGGGCCGGCCATCGTGTGCACCGGGGTCCAGGAGAAGCCTTCGGCGGTCGTCGGCACCACCAGCATCGAAATGCCGCGGTGCTTCTTGGCTTCCGGGTTGGTGCGCACCGCCAGCCAGACCCAGTCGGCGTACTGGATCAGGCTCGTCCACATCTTCTGGCCGTTGATCACGTAGTCGTCGCCGTCGCGCACGGCGGAGGTGCGCAGGTTGGCCAGGTCGGTGCCGGCGCCGGGCTCGGAATAGCCGATCGAGAAGTGCAGGTCCCCGGCCGCGATCTTGGGCAGGAAGAACTTCTTCTGTTCGTCGGTGCCGAAGGCCATGATCGTCGGCGCGACGCTGTTGATCGTCAGGAACGGCACCGGCGCGCCGGCGATGGCCGCCTCGTCGGTGAAGATCAGCGAGTCCATCGGCGAGCGGTCCTGCCCGCCGTACTCCTTGGGCCAGTTCAGCGTGAGCCAGCCGTCCTTGCCCATCTGCGAGACGACCTCGCGGTACGCGTTGCCGGTGCCGATCTCGCCCTGTGTCGAGCTGAGCGCCTCGCGCCGCTCCGGGGTCATCAGCGTGGTGAAGTACGACCGCAGCTCGCGACGCAGCTCCTCCTGTTCAGGGGTATAACTGATGCGCATTGTCAGCCGTCCTTGTTCGTCAAGCGTCGATATCGAATGCCACGTCACGCGTGGTAACCCTGCCAACGGCTACCCGTTCGCCTCCCCGGTTGTAACACGTTCTAGTCTGGGAATCCAGCGACCGTTTCCCCTGAGGCACTGGGGCCCTATGGTGTACCTACATACCGACGGGGCGAGTGCTCAGTTTGAAGGCCAGGTTCAAGGAGGGTGCCGTGCGGGTGATCGTGGATCGTGACCGGTGTGAAGGGAACGCGGTGTGCATGGGAATCGCGCCTGACCTGTTCGACCTGGACGACGAGGACTACGCCATCGTGAAGACCGACCCGATTCCGCCCGACCGAGAGCAGCTGGCCGAGCAGGCCATCGCGGAGTGCCCCCGCGCCGCGCTGCTGCGCGAAGACTAGAGGTATTCATAAATTGACTAGCAGCACAAACGCGACCGATCTGTCCGGCAAGGTCGCGGTGGTGACCGGTGCGGCCGCGGGACTGGGTCGCGCCGAGGCGCTCGGCTTAGCCCGTCTCGGCGCCACCGTCGTCGTCAACGACGTCGCCGGTGGGCTGGACGCCTCCGATGTGATCGACGAGATCAGTGCCACCGGCGCCAAGGCCGTCGCGGTCGCCGGGGACATCAGTCAGCGCGCGACGGCCGACGAATTGGTCGCCACCGCCGACGGGCTCGGCGGCCTGGACATCGTCGTCAACAACGCCGGGATCACCCGCGACCGGATGCTGTTCAACATGTCCGACGAGGAATGGGACCTCGTCATCGCGGTGCACCTGCGCGGCCATTTCCTGCTGACGCGCAACGCGGCCACCTACTGGCGCAACAAGGCCAAGGAGTCGGGCGGGACGGTGTTCGGCCGCATCGTCAACACGGCCTCCGAGGCCGGCCTGGTGGGGCCGGTCGGCCAGGCCAACTACGGCGCGGCCAAGGCCGGCATCATCTCGCTCACGCTCACCGCCGCGCGGGCGCTGGGTCGCTACGGGGTGTGCGCCAACGCGATCTGCCCGCGGGCCCGCACCGCGATGACGGCCGACGTGTTCGGGGCGGCGCCGGAGGTTGACGAGGGCGGCATCGACCCGCTGTCGCCGGAACACGTGGTCAGCCTGGTCAAGTTCCTGTCGTCGCCGGCCGCCGCGGAAGTCAACGGTCAGGTGTTCATCGTCTACGGTCCGCAGGTGACGCTTGTTGCCGCGCCGACGGCGGAACACCGGTTCACCGCCGACGGGCCGGCCTGGGAACCCGGCCAGCTCAGCGGCGAGCTCCAAAAATACTTTGCTGGACGCGATCCAGAACGTAACTTTTCCGCCGTCGGACTGATGGAGTAATAGCTGTGTAAACGCACTTTACGGGGGGGAATCCGTGAGTAGAACATGTGTCAGATTGGAGCCCGGGCAACGCGTCTGACCTGGACAAATTAACGGTTCGGATACAGAAATGCTGTTCATTGACAGCGTGTACTTCTTCTGAGTTAATATGATCCGGCTCACACCGGGCCGGGAGCGACCGAAGACAATGCAAAGGCGATTCACAGGCTTCGCCGCGACCAGCAGAGGGGGTGGCCGTATTGAGAGAACAACTTGCCGTCCCCGCCCGCGCTGTCGGCGGGTTCTTCGAGATGATGATCGACACCGGCCGCGAGACCTTTCGGCGGCCGTTTCAATTCGGCGAGTTCCTCGAACAGACGTGGATGATCGCCCGGGTCTCGCTGGTTCCGACGCTGCTCGTCTCGATCCCGTTCACGGTGCTGGTGGCGTTCACCCTCAACATCCTGCTGCGCGAGATCGGCGCGGCCGACTTGTCCGGCGCGGGAACGGCTTTCGGCACCGTCACCCAGCTGGGCCCGGTGGTCACGGTGCTCGTCGTGGCCGGCGCCGGCGCCACGGCGATCTGCGCCGACCTGGGCGCCCGCACCATCCGCGAAGAGATCGACGCGATGCGGGTGCTGGGCATCGACCCGGTCCACCGGCTGGTGGTGCCGCGGGTGCTGGCGTCCACGGTGGTCGCGCTGTTGCTCAACGGCCTGGTGTGCGCCATCGGCCTGTCGGGCGGCTACGTGTTTTCCGTCTTTCTCCAGGGCGTCAACCCGGGCGCGTTCATCAACGGCCTGACCGTGCTCACCGGGCTGCGCGAGCTGGTGCTCGCCGAGGTCAAGGCGCTGCTGTTCGGCGTGATGGCCGGCCTGGTCGGGTGCTACCGCGGCCTGACGGTCAAGGGCGGCCCCAAGGGCGTCGGGAACGCCGTCAACGAAACCGTCGTCTACGCGTTCATCTGCCTGTTCGTCATCAACGTGGTCATGACCGCCATCGGCGTGCGGATTTCGGCCAAGTGAGGCGAGTGGGCACCCGATGAGCTACGACGCCACCCTCCGGTTTCGCCGTTTCATGTCGCGGCTGCAGGCGCCCATCGACGACTTCGGCGAACAGGCGTTGTTCTACGGCAAAACGGTGCGCTACGTGCCGCAAGCGCTCACCCAATACCGCAAGGAGACGATCCGGAACGTCGCCGAGATGACCCTGGGCGCAGGGGCTCTGGTGATGATCGGCGGCACGGTCGGCGTCGCGGCCTTCCTGACCCTGGCCTCCGGCGGCGTCATCGCCGTGCAGGGGTATTCGTCGCTGGGCAACATCGGCATCGAGGCGCTGACGGGATTCTTGTCGGCGTTCCTCAACGTCCGCGTCGTCGCCCCCGTGATCGCGGGCATCGCGCTGGCGGCCACCATCGGCGCGGGCGCGACGGCCCAACTGGGCGCCATGCGGGTGTCCGAGGAGATCGACGCCGTCGAATGCATGGCGGTGCAGTCGGTGTCCTACCTGGTGTCGACCCGGCTGATCGCCGGCCTGATCGCGATCATTCCGCTGTATTCGCTGTCGGTGCTGGCCGCGTTCTTCGCCGCCCGCTTCACCACGGTGTACATCAACGGCCAGTCCAAGGGCCTCTATGACCACTACTTCAATACGTTCCTCATACCGTCGGACCTCTTGTGGTCCTTCCTGCAGGCCATCGTGATGGCCATCGCGGTGATGCTGGTGCACACGTATTACGGCTACAACGCCAGCGGCGGACCGGTCGGCGTCGGCATCGCGGTCGGCCAGGCCGTGCGGACCTCGCTGATCGTCGTGGTCGTCATCACTTTGTTCATCTCCCTGGCCGTCTACGGCGCGTCGGGTAACTTCAACCTCTCCGGATAAGGGGGACCGGCAAAGCAACATGGCGGACGGCGGATCGGGACGCACATCTGTTCGGCTGGCAGCGGCGCTGCTGGCCAGTTTGATTGTGGCCTTCGCCGTCGTGACCTACCTCTCGTACACGGCGGCTTTCGCCTCGACCGACACCGTCACGGTCTCGGCGCCTCGGGCCGGGCTGGTGATGGACAAGGGAGCCAAGGTCAAATACCGCGGCCTCCAGATCGGCAAGGTCACCGCCATCGACTACTCGGGTGACCAGGCCCGGCTGACGCTCGCCATCAACAGCGACCAGATGCACTTCGTCCCGTCCAACGCCACCGTGCACATCGCGGGCAACACCATCTTCGGCGCCAAGTCGGTGGAATTCCTTCCGCCCCAGACGCCCTCGCCGACGTCGCTGCGCCCGGACGCGCACGTGGAGGCCTCGGCGGTGGCGCTCGAGGTCAACACCCTGTTCCAGTCGCTCATCGACCTGCTGCACAAGGTCGACCCGGTCGAGTTGAACGGGACGCTGAGCGCGCTGTCCGAAGGACTGCGTGGCCACGGCGACGACTTCGGGTCGCTGCTGGCGGGACTGAACACCCTGGCGCGCCAGGCGAACCCGAAGCTGCCCGCCCTGCAGGAGGACTTCCGCAAGGCCGGGATCGTCACCAATACCTACGCCGACGCCGCCCCCGACCTGAACACCGTCTTCGACAACTTGCCGACGATCAACAGGACGGTCGTCGACCAGCAGAACAACCTCAACGACACGCTGCTGGCGACGATCGGTCTGGCCAACAACGCCTACGACACGCTGGAACCCGCGGAGCAGAACTTCATCGACGCCATCAACCGGCTGCGCGCCCCGATCAAGGTGGCTCACGACTACTCGCCGGAATTCGGTTGCTTCTTCGACGGTGTCGAGCGCGGCATCAAGGAGTTCGCGCCGCTGCTCGGTGTCCGCAAGGCGGGCCTGTTCACGTCGTCCAGCTTCGTACTCGGCGCGCCGTCGTACACGTATCCGGAGTCGCTGCCGATTGTCAACGCTTCCGGAGGGCCCAATTGCCGGGGGCTGCCGGACCTGCCGACCAAGCAGACCGGCGGGTCGTTCTATCGATCGCCCTTCCTGGTCACCGATAACGCCAACATCCCGTACGAGCCGTTCACCGAGCTGCAGTTCGACGCGCCCTCCACGCTGCAGTTCTTGTTCCACGGCGCCTTCGCGGAACGGGACGACTTCTGATGGCGGCCGCGGGAGTGCCCTCGCACCGGTCGATGCTGATCAAGGTCTGCATCTTCGCGGTGGCCATGCTGCTGGTGAGCGCGTCGCTGGTGATCGTGTTCGGCGACTTCCGGTTCGGGTCCGAAACCGGTTACCACGCAACGTTTACCGACGCGTCGAAGTTGAAGGCCGGCCAGAAGGTCCGCATCGCCGGCGTGCCGGTCGGTGCGGTGTCGGGCGTCAAGCTCAACCCCGACAACACGATCGACGTGAAGTTCGGGGTGGACAGCCGCTACACGCTCTATTCGTCGACGCGCGCGGTGATCCGGTACGAAAACCTGGTCGGGGACCGCTATTTGGAGATCACATCGGGCCCGGGGGAGTTGCGTAAGCTGCCGCCCGGCGGGACGATCAACGCCCAGCACACCCAGCCCGCGCTGGATCTCGATGCGCTGTTGGGTGGGTTGCGGCCGCTGGTCAAGGGCCTGGATGCGGACAAGGTCAACACCATCAGCAGCGCGGTCATCCAGCTGTTGCAGGGGCAGGGCGGGGCGTTGTCCAACGTGCTCGCCGACACGAGCGCGTTCTCGTCGGCGCTGGGCCAGCGCGACCAGCTCATCGGCGACGCGATCACCAACCTCAACACGGTGCTGGGCACCGTCGACCAGAAGAGCGCGCAATTCTCCGCGAGCGTCGACCAGTTGCAGCAGTTGATCACCGGGCTGGCCAAGAACAAGGACTCGATCGCGGGCGCCATTCCGCCGCTGGCGTCGACGACCACGGATCTGACTGACCTGCTGAAGAATTCGCGCCGGCCCCTGCAGGGCATCCTGCAGAACACCCGGCCGTTGGCCACCGAGCTGGACGACCGCAAGGCCGAGGTGAACAACGACGTCGAGCAACTCGGCGAGGACTACCTTCGGCTGTCCGCGCTCGGGGCCTATGGGTCGTTCTTCAACATCTACTTCTGCTCGGTAACCATCAAGATCAACGGGCCGGCCGGCAGCGACCTCCTGATACCGTTCGGCGGCCCGGTCGATCCCAGCAAGGGGAGGTGCGCTTTTGTCAAGTAACGCAAGGCGCGAACGCGACCCGTTGCGCACCGGCATCTTCGGTGTCGTGCTGGTGGTCTGCGTCGTCCTCATCGCGTTCGGCTACGCCGGCCTGCCGTTCTGGCCGCAGGGCAAGATCTACGACGCCTACTTCACCGACGCGGGCGGCATCAACCCCGGCAACGCCGTCTACGTGTCGGGCTTCAAGGTCGGCAAGGTGTCGTCCGTCGGCCTGGCCGGCAACAGCGCCAAGGTGACGTTCAGCGTGGATCGGCACGTCGTCGTCGGCGACCAGTCGATGGCCGCGATCCGCACCGACACCATCCTCGGTGAGCGTTCGATAGCGGTGACCCCGGCGGGCACCGGCAGGGCGACCAGCATTCCGCTGAGCCGGACGACGACGCCGTACACGCTGGCCGGTGCGCTCGAGGATCTGGGCAACAACGCCAGCAACCTGAACAAGCCGCAGTTCGAGCAGGCCCTCGACGTGCTGACCGACACGCTGCACGACGCCACGCCCGAATTGCGCGGCGCGCTGGACGGCGTCACATCCCTGTCCCGCACCCTGAACCGCCGCGACGAGGCGCTGCAAGGCCTGCTGGCGCATGCGAAGTCGGTGACGACGGTGCTGTCGCAGCGCGCCGGACAGGTCAACAAGCTGGTCGACGACGGCAACGAGCTGTTCGCCGCGCTGGACGAGCGGCGCGCCGCGATCGGCGAGCTGATCTCGGGCATCGGCGGTCTGTCGCAGCAGATCTCCGGCTTCGTCGCCGACAACCGCAAGGAATTCGGGCCGGCGCTGACCAAGCTCAACGCGGTGCTCGCCAACCTCAACGAGCGCCGCGACTACATCACCGAGGCGCTCAAGCGGCTGCCCACCTACGCCACCGAGCTGGGCGAGGTCGTCGGTTCCGGTCCGGGCTTCAACGTCAACGTTTACGGTGTGATCCCGGCGCCGTTGGTCGCGACGATGTTCGACTTCTTCTACCAGCCCGGCAAGCTGCCGGCCAGCCTCGCCGACTACCTGCGCGGGCTGATTCAGGAACGCTGGATCATCAGGCCGAAGTCCCCATGACACGGTTCACCGGCAACAGGAGCGTGCGCTACGCCGTCATCATCGCGCTGGTCGCGATGCTGGCGGGTGGCGTGTATGTGCTGTCGGCGCAAGGCAACAACCGCACCGTCATCGGGTACTTCACCTCCGCCGTCGGTCTTTATCCCGGAGACCAGGTCCGCGTCCTGGGCGTGCCGGTCGGCTCGATCGACACCATCGAGCCGCGCCCGTCCGACGTGAAGATCACCATGTCGGTGGCCAAGGACATCAAGATCCCGAAGGACGCCAAGGCCGTCATCATCTCGCCGAACCTGGTGTCCGCGAGGTTCATTCAGCTCACCCCGGCGTACACCGGCGGGGCGGTGCTTCCCGACGGCGGCAGCATCGACCTGAACCGCACCGGGGTGCCGGTGGAATGGGACGAGGTGAAGGAGTCCCTGACGCAGCTGGCCGTCCAGCTGGGGCCGACGACGGGATCGATGCAGGGGCCGCTGGGTAGGGCGATCAACCAGGCCGCTGACACGCTCGACGGCAAGGGCGAGTCGTTCCACAACGCGCTGCGCGAGCTCTCGCAAGTCGCTGGGCGGCTGGGGGATTCGCGCAGCGACATCTTCGGCACGGTCAAGAACCTGCAGGTGCTGGTCGACGCGCTGTCGGCGAGCAACGAACAGATCGTGCAGTTCGCCGGGAACGTGGCCTCGGTGTCGCAGGTGCTCGCCGACAGCTCGCGGCATCTGGACAACACGCTGGGCACGCTCAATCAGGCGCTCTCCGACATCCGGGGATTCCTGCACGAGAACAACTCGACGATCATCGATACGGTCAACAACCTCAACGACTTTGCCCAGACCCTGAGCGACCAGAGCGACAACATCGAGCAGGTGCTGCACGTGGCGGGCCCCGGCATCGCCAACTTCTACAACATCTACGACCCGGCGCAGGGCACCCTGAACGGATTGTTGTCGATCCCCGAATTCGCCAACCCCGTCCAGTTCATCTGCGGAGGCTCCTTCGAGACCGCCGGCGGGCCGCGAGCGCCCGACTACTACCGGCGCGCCGAGATCTGCCGTGAGCGGCTGGGCCCGGTGTTGCGCCGGCTCGCGGTGAACTACCCGCCGGTGATGTTCCACCCGCTCAACACGATCACCGCGTACAAGGGCCAGATCATCTACGACACCCCCGAGACCCAGGCCAAGGCGGCCACTCCCGTACCGGAGCTGACGTGGATACCGGCCCAGGGCGCGCACCCGGCCCCGCCCGCCCAGAACCCGTCGGATCTGCAGGCCCTGCTGGTCCCGACGGCACCGCAGACCGGGCCGCTTCCGGGTCCGCCGCCGGCCGGCGCGAATCCCGCTCCGGCGCCGGGCCCGGGGCCCGGCAACGCGTTCGGCCCGCTGCCCGGCCCCCCGCCCGGCGGCCCGTCGGCCAACCTGAGCGGTGGCGGATGAAACGAATCTGGTCGCGCGGCAGCGTGTTAGCGGCGGGCGGTGTGCTACTGGCCGGCTGCCAGTTCAACGGCCTCAACTCCCTGGCGATGCCCGGCACCGCCGGGCACGGCAGCGGCGCGTATTCGATCACCGTCGAGATGCCCGACGTGGCGACGCTGCCGCAGAACTCGCCGGTGATGGTCGACGACGTCACCGTCGGCAGCGTCTCGGGCATTTCGGCCGAGCAGCGGGCCGACGGATCCTTCTATGCCGCAGTCAAGTTAGCGCTGAACAAGAACGTGGTGCTGCCGGCCAACGCGACCGCGACCGTGGCCCAGACGTCGCTGTTGGGGTCGATGCACATTGACCTGGCGCGCCCCAAGGACAAGCCGGAAACCGGGCGGCTCAAGGACGGTTCGAAAATCTCGGAGGCCAACACGGGCCGCTATCCCACCACCGAAGAGGTGCTTTCGGCGCTGGGCATCGTCGTCAACAAGGGCAATCTCGGTGCGCTGGAAGACATTACCGACGAGACCTATCAGGCATTCGCCGGTCGCCAGGAACAATTCGCCGACCTGATCCCCCGGCTCGCCGAATTGACGGCGGGGCTGAACCGGCAAACCAACGACATCATCGACGCGGTCGACGGGCTGAACCGATTCTCCGGGACCCTGGCGCGCGACAAGGACAACCTGGGCCGGGCGCTGGACACGCTGCCCGAGGCCCTCCGGGTGCTCAACAAAAACCGGGACCACATCGTCGAGGCGTTCGCCGCGCTGAAGAAGCTGGCGAACGTGACTTCCCACATCCTGGCAAAAACCAAGGTGGACTTCGCCGAAGACCTCAAGGGCCTGTACTCGGTCGTCAAGGCGCTGAGCGACAACCGGAGGAACTTCGTCACGTCGATGCAGATCCTGCTGACGTTCCCCTTCCCGAATTTCGGTATCAAGCAGTCGGTGCGCGGCGACTACCTCAACGTGTTCACCACCTTCGACCTCACCCTGCGCCGGCTCGGTGAGACGTTCTTCACCACGTCGTACGCCCTGGACCCCAACATGATGCACATGAGCGAGGTCCTCAACCCACCCGATTTCCTGACCGGCGAACTGGCCAACCTGTCCGGGCAGGCGGCCGACCCGTTCACGATTCCGGCCGGCGCGGCCGCCGGCTCTGAGGGACGGTAGGCGGCGATGCTCGACAAACTCACCAGAATCCAGCTCGGCATCTTCGCGGTGATCACCGCGATCACGCTGAGCGTGATGGCCGTCTTCTACCTGCGCCTGCCCGCCACGTTCGGTCTCGGAACCTACGGCGTGAGTGCGGATTTCGTCGCGGGCGGCGGGCTGTACCAGAACGCCAACGTCACCTACCGCGGGGTCGCGGTCGGCCGGGTGGAGTCGGTGGGCCTGAACCCCAGCGGCGTCACCGCCGAGATGCGGCTCAACAGCGGCACCCCCATTCCGTCGAACGTCACCGCCACCGTGAAGAGCGTCTCCGCCGTCGGCGAGCAGTACATCGACCTGGTGCCGCCGGGCAATCCGGCATCCACCAAGCTGCACAACGGATCCCGGATCGACCGGGCGAACACCCGCATCGGCCAGGACGTCGCCGACCTGCTGAAGCGGGCCGAGGCACTGGTCAACAGCCTCGGTGACACCCGGCTCCGCGAGCTCTTGCACGAGACGTTCATCGCCGCCAACGGCTCCGGCCCCGAGCTGGCCCGGCTCATCGAGTCGGCCCGGCTGCTGGTGGACGAGGCCAACGCCAACTACCCGCAGGTCTCCCAGCTGATCGACCAGGCCGGCCCGTTCCTGCAGGCCCAGATCCGCGCGGGCGCCGACATCAAGTCGCTGTCCGATGGGCTGGCGCGATTCACCTCCGAGGTGCGGCAGGCCGACCCGCAGCTGCGCCAGACGCTGGCCACCGCGCCGGGCGCCACCGACGAGGCCAGCACCGCGTTCTCCGGGATCCGGCCGTCGTTCCCGGCGCTGGCCGCCAGCCTGGCCAACCTCGGCCGGGTCGGCGTCATCTACCACAAGTCGATCGAACAGCTGCTGGTGGTCTTGCCGGCGCTGTTCGCGGCGATCACCACGGCCGCCGGCGGCGCCCCGCAAGACGAGGGCGCGAAGCTGGACTTCAAGCTCGACCTCAACGACCCGCCGCCGTGCGCCGTCGGCTTCCTGCCGCCGCCGCTGATGCGCACACCGGCCGACGAGACGCTGCGCGAGCTGCCGAGGGACATGTACTGCAAGGCGGCGCAGAACGATCCCAGCACCGTGCGCGGCGCCCGCAACTATCCATGCCAGGAGTTCCCCGGCAAGCGCGCACCGACGATCCAGCTCTGCCGCGACCCGAACGGCTACGTGCCGGTGGGCCGCAACCCGTGGCGGGGACCGCCGGTGCCCTACGACACCCCGGTGACCAACGGGCTGAACGTGTTGCCGCCCAACAAGTTCCCGTACATCCCGCCCGGCGCGGAACCCGATCCGGGCACCCCCATCGTCGGGCCGCCGCCGCCCGGCGTGGTCCCCGGGCCGGGACCGCTGCCCAACCACCAGCCGGCGTACGATCCGCCGCCCCCGAACGACAGCGGGCCGCCGCCGGGCAACCCGTCGTGGCACCCGCCGGGCGTCCCGCCGGTGCCGCCGCTATTGCCGTATCCGAAGTGGCTGCCCCCGCCGGCGCCGCCGGAGGGCATCAATCCGCCTCCGGCCGGCCCGGGACCGGAGAAGCCGTGGGGGCCGCCGCCCGGAAATCAGCCGCAGGCCAGCGGTCCGGCCTACACCACGTATGACCAGCACACCGGCGCCTTCGTGGACCCGGCCGGCAGCACTGGTATCTTCGCGCCCGGCACGAGCGGCGCGTCCAGCGCCGAGAACTGGGTGGACCTGATGCGTGATCCGAGGCCTCTTTGATGGACGCCGCGGCGACAGAAGTACAACCGGCGACGCAGCGCGTCCGTCGGCGGGCATCCCGCGCGGCGGGTCCCGCCAAGAGCGAATCCGAGGGGCCCGCCACCGTCCAGCTCGACGCCCCGGCCGACTCCGAGCCGGCGGCGAAGCCCGCCGCCAAGAAGGCGACGACGCTCAAGCCGGTCAAGCCGCCGCCGCGGCGGCGACCGCACCGGACCCTGGTGCTGTGGACGTCGTTCGCCGCGGCGTTGCTGGCGGTCGGCGCCCTGGCCGGCTGCCTGACGGCCCTGATCATCCAGCAACGGCACGCCGAGGCGCAGCAGGCGCGTGACCAGCGCTTCGTCGACACCGCCACGCAGACGGTGGTCAACATGTTCAGCTACAAGCAGGACAACATCGACGACAGCGTGAACCGGTTCTACAACGGCACCAGCGGACCGCTGCACGGCATGCTGGGCGCCAACAACAACATCGAGAACCTCAAGGCCCTGTTCCGCTCCACCAACGCCACGTCGGAAGCCGTCATCAACGGTGCGGCGTTGGAGGGCGTCGACTCGGTCACCGACAACGCGTCGGTGCTGGTGTCGGTGCGAGTCACGGTGGCCGACATGGACGGGACCAACAAGCCGTCCATGCCGTATCGGCTGCGGGTCATCGTGCACGAGGACGAGCGGGGCCAGATGACGGGCTACGACCTGAAGTATCCCGACGGGGGGAACTGATGCGGTGGCTGATCGCCGCCGCGGGTTCGTTGTTGGCGGTGGCATTCGTCGGCCTGTCCGCGGCGGCCGGCTGGTTCTACTGGGAGCGGGTCCAGACGCGCGGCGAGGCGGCGGCGCGTGCGGTGTTGCCGGGGCTGGCCGCCAGGGAGATACCCGAGGTCTTCGCCTACGACTATCAGACCGTCGAACGCAGCCTGTCGGCCGCCTACCCGCTGCTGACGCCCGCGTATCGCCAAGAGTTCCAGAAGAGCGTCAACACGCAAATCATTCCGGAGGCCAAGAAGCGCGAGGTGGTCGTTCAGGCCAATGTCGTTGGCGTGGGCGTCATGTCGGCCAAGCGCACCTCGGCGTCGGTGATGGTGTACATGAACCGCACCGTGACCGACAAGTCACGGCAGCCGCTCTACGACGGCAGCCGGTTGCGGGTCGACTTCACCAAAATCGGTAGGCAGTGGCTGATCGCCTACATCACGCCGATCTAGCAGGCTCAGAAGCACATCGCAAACTCGTTGCAGCGCAACGGGTAACGCTCGACCGGGCTGGGCGGCGGGCCGGCCATCTGCAGCGAGAACGGTTGCTTCTTCATGTCCGACTGCAGCCCGCACTCCGGGCCGTGCAGGATGGTGTGGGTGCCGGTCATCGTTTCGTCGCTGAACGCGTAGGTTTCGGTGGTCGGCGCGTTGCCGCCGCCCGGGCACGAAACGCCGTCCGCCTTGTCCACCTTGAACGTCCACAGCATGCTCGACATGCGGGCCCGCCCGCTGAAGTTCTGCAGCTTGTCCGCCGCGGTGATCCGCTCGGGCGTCGAGCTCACGACGTTCAGGGCGCAGTTCATCGCGAACACGATCGGGTCCGAATAGTCGTTCATGTTCCGGGTGCCGGACGGCTGAACGCACAGCGCCGAAATGGTCCAGGTGACTCCAGAGACGCCGGCCTCGTTGAAGGTGTAGGTGCCGTCCGCGGGCGGCCCGATGGCGCCGGCCGGGTGGCCCGATTCCAACGCGATCCCCAGAGCGACGGCCGAGCAGATGCCGGCGCCGGCGGCCAGCCCGCGACGGAGCTTCATAGTGCCCCTCCCTTCACGCTGCATCGAGTATCACAGCGTTTCGGCCGCGACACCATGGCTAGTTGGCGTCGTGCGGATGCGACTCCGCGAGAGCGTCAAGGAAGGACCGCGCCCAGCGGTCGACATCGTGGGCGAGCACCTGGCGGCGCATCGTGCGCATCCGGCGCCGGCCCTCCTCGGGAGTCTGGTTGAGCGCCGCCTCGATCGCGTCCTTGACCCCCTCGAGGTCGTGCGGGTTCACCAGGTATGCCTGCCGCAGTTCGGCTGCGGCGCCGGTGAATTCGGACAGGACCAGCGCGCCGCCCAGGTCGCTGCGGCAGGCGACGTACTCCTTGGCCACCAGGTTCATCCCGTCGCGCAGCGGCGTGACCAGCATGACGTCGCTGGCCACGAAGAACGCGATCAGTTCGTCGCGAGGCACCGGGCGATGCAGGTAGTGCACCACCGGGTGACCGACCTCCGCGTATTCGCCGTTGATGTGGCCGACCTGGCGTTCGATGTCGTTGCGCAGGATCTGATAGCTCTCCACGCGTTCGCGGCTCGGCGTCGCGAGCTGAACCAGCACGGTGTCGTCGCGCTTGGCGCGGCCCTCGGCCAGCAGCTCGGTGAACGCCTTCAGGCGAACGTCGATGCCCTTGGTGTAGTCCAGCCGGTCGACGCCGAGCAGGATCTTGCGCGGGTTGCCCAGCTCGGCGCGGATCTCCCGCGCGCGGCGCCTGACGTCGCGGTCGCGGGCCGCGTGGTCGAGCGCGGTGGAGTCGATGGAGATGGGAAACGCGCCCACCCGCACGGTGCGCGACTCCAGCTCCACCTCGCCGAACCGCGACCGCACCCCGACCGAGCCGCGGGAGGTGTTGACCCCGATCAACTGCCGGCACAGGACCATGAAGTTCTGCGCACCGCCGGGCAGATGGAAGCCCACCAAATCCGCGCCGAGCAGCCCCTCGACGATCTCGGTGCGCCACGGCATCTGCCTGAACAGCTCCACCGGCGGGAACGGGATGTGCAGGAAGAAGCCGATGGTCAGGTCGGGCCGCAGCTCGCGCAGCATCTTGGGCACCAGTTGCAGCTGATAGTCCTGCACCCACACCGTCGCGCCCTGGGCCGCGGCGCGCGACGTGGCCTCGGCGAAGCGGCGGTTGACGTCGACGTAACGGTCCCACCATTCGCGGTGATAGATGGGTTTGACGATGACGTCGTGGTACAGGGGCCACAGCGTGGCGTTGGAGAAACCCTCGTAGTACTCGGCGACGTCGTCGCTGGTCAGCCGCACCGGATGCAGGTGCAGGTCGTCCTGCTCGATGGGCTCGTAGTCCAGCTCGTCCTCGTCATCGGCGACCCCGGGCCAGCCGACCCACGCGCCGCGCCGGCGGCGCAGCAGCGGCTCCAAGGCCGTGACCAACCCCCCGGGGCTGCGCTTCCAGGCGGTCGTGCCGTCGGGAAGCCGCTCGAGGTCGACCGGCAGCCGGTTGGCAACCACCACGAAGTCGGAATTGCCGAAGCGCACGGAGTTTGCCGTCTTCTCCGAAGACTTGCCTCCCCTGGCAGCCATTTAAGTGTCGAGCTTGGCCGGTCCAATACCGAGCATGGACAAGAAAACGCGGCACTCGTCGGCGTCGTTCGCGTACGCGGCGACGACCCGCCTGGCCTGGCTTGCGGTGCTGTCGGCCAAGGGCTCCACGTCGCCGATTTCGCCAGGATCAGATTTCGTAGGCATGACATAACTCTAGGCCAACGGCGGCACCCGCCGAGGACCCGCTTACATACTGGCCGTAATGTGTAAACCCTCGGATCTGACAGAAGGTGGGCGGAATGACACTCTCCGACCAAGCCGGTGCGCAAGCCGGCGCTACGCCGGACAACGAACTGGTGACCTACGAGACCCTCGACGACGGCCGCGTCGCCCGGATCTGGCTCAATCGGCCGGATGCCCACAACGCGCAGAGCCGCGGCCTGCTGATCCAGCTCGACGAGGCGTTCCTGCGCGCCGAGGCCGACGACACCGTGCGGGTGGTGATCCTGGCGGCGCGCGGCAAGAATTTCTCCGCCGGCCACGACCTCGGGTCCGAGCTGGCGATCGCGGAGCGCAGCCAGCTGCCCAGCTTCCGCATCAACGGCGGCACCCGCGATCCCATCGCGGAGAAGATCTACCTGCAGGAGTGGCACTACTTCTTCCAGAACACCTGCCGCTGGCGCGATCTGCGCAAGATCACTATCGCCCAGGTGCAGGGCAACGCGATCTCGGCGGGCCTCATGCTGATCTGGGCCTGCGACCTCATCGTGGCGGCCGACAACGCGAAGTTCAGCGACGTCGTCGCGGTGCGGTTGGGGATGCCGGGCGTCGAATACTATGCCCACCCTTGGGAATTCGGCCCGCGCAAGGCCAAGGAGCTGCTGTTGACCGGGGATGCGCTGGACGCCGACGAGGCCTACCGGCTGGGCATGGTGTCGAAGGTGTTTCCGGTCGACGAGCTGGCGGACAAGACGCTGGAATTCGCCCGGCGTATCGCCGATCGGCCCACGATGGCGGCGCTGCTGGTCAAGGACTCAGTGAACGCGGCCTCCGACGCGATGGGATTCACCGAGGCGCTGCGGCACGCGTTCCACATTCACGAGCTGGGCCACGCGCACTGGGCCGCCCACAACGAGAACAGGTACGCGGTCGGCCTGCCGCCCGACGTCGAGGACTGGCGCGACGCCAAGCCCACGCAGATCGCCCGCCGCGATACGCCATAGCGTGACCCGTGTGGCGGCTGTGACCGCTCGCCTATGCTAGAACCCGTTTCAGTTTTGGCGTGAAGGGACGCGGCGTGCAGCTTTCTTTCGACAACCGGACGTACCTGGTGACCGGTGGTGGCAGCGGGATCGGCAAGGGGGTCGCGGCCGGGCTGGTGGCGTCCGGGGCCTCCGTCATGATCGTCGGCCGCAACCCCGATCGGCTGGCGGCCGCGGTCAAGGACATCGAGGTGCTCAAGGCCGACGGTGCGATTCGGTATGAGCCCGCCGACATCACCAACGAGGAGGAGGCCGCCCGCGCGGTCGACGCCGCCACGGCCTGGCACGGCCGGCTGCACGGCGTGGTGCATTGCGCGGGCGGGTCGGAGACCATCGGGCCGATCACCCAGATCGACTCCGAGGCCTGGCGTCGCACGGTCGACCTCAACGTCAACGGCACCATGTATGTGCTCAAACATGCGGCCCGCGAGCTGGTGCGCGGCGGCGGCGGTTCGTTCGTCGGGATCTCGTCGATCGCGGCCTCCAACACCCACCGGTGGTTCGGGGCCTACGGCGTCACCAAGTCGGCCGTCGACCACATGATGCAACTGGCCGCCGACGAACTCGGCCCGTCCTGGGTGCGGGTCAACAGCATCCGCCCGGGCCTGATTCGCACGGATCTGGTTGTGCCCATTACGGAATCGCCCGAGTTGAGCGCGGACTACCGGCACTGCACGCCGCTGCCGCGGGTGGGTGAGGTCGAGGACGTCGCGAACCTGGCGATGTTTTTGCTCAGCGACGCGGCCAGCTGGATCACCGGGCAGTGCATCAACGTCGACGGCGGCCACATCCTGCGGCGCGGCCCCGACTTCTCGGCGATGCTGGAGCCGGCGTTCGGCGCCGAGGGATTACGCGGAGTGGTCTGAGTCCCCGGCGTCCCGGGCGGCGAGGGTGGCGAGCGCCGACCAGTCCAAGTGCCCGCCGCCGGTCGCCACCAGCGTGAGAAAGCGGTCCCGCAGCAGGCTGGCCACCGGCAGCGGCACCTGCAGCTGCTCGCCGGCCGCAAGCACCAGCCGGACGTCCTTGAGGCCCAGGCTCGCCGCGAAGCCGGCGGGCTCGAACTCCTGACGCGCGATCAGCCCGCCGTAGGTCTGGTAGGCCGGCGCGGCGAACAACGTCGACGTGAGGATGTCCACGTACTGCTGGCGGTCGACACCGGCCTTGGATACCAGCGCGACGGCCTCGGAGATCGTTTCGATCGCCGACGCGAGCAGGAAGTTGCCGCTCAGCTTCACCAGGTTGGCGGTGGGCGGCTGCTCGGACACCACGAAGGTGCGCTGGCCGATCGCGTCGAACAGCGGCGACAACGGCTGCAGCACCTCCGGGGCGCCCGCGGCGATCACGAAAAGCTTTGCGGCGCTGGCCGCTTCGGGCCTGCCGAACACCGGCGCGCTGGCGTAGCGCTGGCCGGCTTCGGCGTGCGCGGCGGCTAGGCGCTCCGACAGCGCGACGCTGATCGTGCTCGACGACACGTGCGTGGACCCCGCGGGCAGCGAGGCCGCGATCCCGTCCGGGCCGAGCGTCACGGCCTCCACGGCCCGGTCGTCGGCCAGCATGGTGAACACCACCTCGGCCCGGCACGCCTCGGCCACGGTCCGCGCCGCGGTCGCGCCCCGCTGCACGAGGGCCTCCGCTTTGTCGGGGGAGCGGTTGTACACCGTGACGCGGTGACCCGCGCCGACCAGGTTCGAAGCCATGCCCTGGCCCATGTTTCCCAGGCCGATGAATCCGATGTCCATGCCATACACTCTGCCTTCTATGAAGCGACTCGAGGGCAAGCGGATCCTGGTGACCGGCGCCGCGTCGGGCATCGGTCAGGCGACCGCGCTGCGGTTGCTCGACGAGGGCGCCGCCGTGGTGGCCTCCGACGTCGCCGAGGACGGCCTGGCCCGGACGAAGGCGCAGGCCGTTGAGGCGGCGACCGCCGACCGCCTCACCACCATCGCGATGGACGTCGCCAACGAGGATTCGGTGATCGACGGCGTCCGACGGGCCGTGCAGGCCCTCGACGGCCTGGATTCGCTCGTCAACGCCGCCGGCATCCTGCGCGCCGCACACACGCACGAGACGAGCCTCGAACTGTGGAACCGGATCGTCGGCATCAACCTGACCGGGACCTTTCTCGTGGTGCGTGAGGCGCTTCGGCCGCTGCTGGCGAATCCGCGCAGCGCGATCGTCAACTTCAGCTCGACGTCGGCCTCGTTCGCCCACCCGTACATGGCGGCCTACGCGGCGAGCAAGGGCGGAATCCAGTCCTTCACGCATTCGTTGGCGCTCGAATACGCCAAACAGGGACTGCGCGCGGCGTGCGTGGCGCCCGGCAGCATCAAGTCCGGAATCACCGATGCCACCGGGGGATACATTCCCCAAGACGCCGACTGGTCGCTGTTCCCGAGGCTCATGCCCATCCTGCCCACGACCGTCGAATCCAGCGGGGCCGGCATGGCCGAGCCCAGTGCGATCGCCGGCGTCATCGCCATGCTGGTGTCCGACGACGGCGCGTGGATCACCGGCACCGAGATCCGCATCGACGGCGGCACGCACGCCTAATTGCTAGTTGACGCAGGGCACCCCGCCGCCGTCGATCGGTTTCCCTTGATCGGGCGTCGGATAGGTCGTGGTGGTGCCGTTGTAGTAATACGTGTTCGACTTGCTGGTCGTCGTCGTCGTGGTGGTCGTGGTGTCGTCCATCGAGGTGTCGTCCTGGGCCGGCATCGAGAAGTTGGTATCGACGGTCACGCGGATGTGCCCGGGCTGCACGGCGGCGTTCGGCTCCTTGGGCGCGTCGAGCCCGAGCAGGGTGGCCACGTTGTGCGCGTCGGTCTCCGCGCCGGCGCCGTACTCGATCGTTGTGACGGTGGGCTCACCCGAATTCCGGTCGCGCACTTGACCCGCCGTGTAGCCGTGCTTCTTCAGGGCGCGGGACACCTCGGTGGCGAGCCCGCTCATGCTGCCGGCATTGATCACGTCGACGACGGTGGACGGGCTGGGTTTGGCGGCGGTGGTGGCGGGCGTGGTCGACGGCTGCGGTGCGCCGATCGCCTGGGCCACCTCGGCCTTGATCGCCGCCGGGTCGATGATGTTGACGTCCTGGCCGTCGATGTTGTCGTAGCGCACGACGGGCAGCGTCCGGAACTCGACGTTGCCGCTGGAAAACAGCGTGCCCAGGCGCTGGATCAGGTCGACGTCCCAACCGTTGGACAGGACGACATCCTTGCGGGCCACCTCCATCAGGCTCTTGAGCTTGTCGATGTTGCTGAAGGTGCCCGAGGCCTGCAGTTCCTGCATGACCGACGAGATGAATGCCTGCTGCCGGTGGGTGCGGTCCAGGTCCCCGTTTTCCAGTTCGTGGCGCTGCCGCACGAAGGCCAGCGCCTGGGAAGCGTCCAGCCGCTGCCGACCGGCGGGGAAGTCCGCGCCCGAATACGAGTCGTACACAGCGTGATTCAGGCAGACGTCCACGCCGCCCAGCGTCTGGGCCAGGTCGTAGAAACCGGCGAGGTTGACCTCGGCGAAATAGTCGATGGGGACTCCGGTGAGGCTGCGCACCGCGCGCAGGGTCGCCGTGCGGCCCGCTTCTCGGCCCTTGGTCTCGAGTTCCTTCTGGGTGCTGGTGCCCTGATTGGCGAGCTTGTTCGCGACGTATTGCTTGGTAAGCCCGTATGCCTCTTTGATTTTGATGTGGTTGTATCCGGGCACGCCGTTGAAGGGCACCCAGTCGTCGCGGGGGATCGAGAAGGCGACGACCTTGTTGTCGGCACCGATGTGGACCAGGATCAGCGTGTTGGTGTTATACCCGCCGTCGTCGGAATCGCCGGCGTGCAGGTGCTTGAGGATCGACCACGGCAGGTCGTTGCCGTCCTGGTCTTTGCGCGAATCCAACCCGATGAGCAAGATGTTCATGTTGTCGCCGCTGGAACGCGGGTCCTCCGGCGACAGCGCGTCGGAGACGGTGATGCCCCCCAGGGCCCCGTGCGCCACGTAGTACCCGGCCCCGGTCATCAGCACGGCGCCCACCGACACCAGCGTCATCAACCCACGCGTCAGTCCCTTGCGAAGAGGCGACGGTGGGGTAACGGCGCGATGGCGGCGATGTGCGCCGCCGGAGCGTGCCATCAAAAACCTCGTCCTATTACCAGCGCACCACCAGTCACCGCAATGGCGGTTTGCGGTGATGTCGCTTGCAGCATGCCGTCAAGTATGCGTTAGCTTGCTGTGAACCCTCCAATCAAGCGGGTTGATGTAACCAGGCTCACCCGCCCGCGATGGCCGGGTTTCGCCGCGTCGATTCGTCCGCTACCAGCGGGTTTGTGCGTAACTGGCCGGTCCGCGCGCCACCGTCGTGCCGGGACCGAACCCAACCCGTTACCAATTTGGCATTCAACGTCGAGTTGTTGCGCGAAATTTACGGTTTTTCAGCCAACTCGTCGGCGTTCGCGACGCGTGTAGCCGAATGCTATTCAGCAATATGGATATTCGCGTGCCATCGGCCGGGCCGTTTTCTTGCGTAGCCGTCGATGGTGCTGTGCCGCAGCCATTTTGGCGACCGTTTATCGGGCTCTGATGAGATCCTCGCCGGAGGTGTAATACCAGCGAATGTTCGTGCCCGTGACGATTTCCGCGAGGTATACGCCGACCGGTTCGACCTCGTAGTAGTAGTGAACGTTGCCCTGCGGGTCCACCGCCGACGCGCACGAAAGGCCCGGCGCGCCGCACCGTTGCTTCACCGGTATCGCAGAAACGGCGGTGAACAGCGCGACCGCGATCGCCACCGCCAGTGGCGCGCCGCGCAGCCCGCGGCGAATTCGTGCCGGCTGCGTCACGTCTGGGAGTGTATGCGCCCCGATGGGGCTTTTCGGGCTCCACGCGGTTTCGATGGCGGGGGACAGCGGGTAGGCGGATAGGAGCCGATTGGAGGACTCGCCATGGTTGACACAGAGGCTCCCGAGCCGGGCACTCCGGGCGAGACGCCCGAGCGGCTGACGCCGGCGGAGCCGCCCGAACGGCTGACGCCCGCGGAACCACCGGAGCGGCTGACGCCCGCGGAACCGCCGGAGCGGCAGATGCCGGCCTGAAGACCTGCACGATCACGGATGGAGATAGCGCATGCGCGCAGAAGAAGGCGACGAAACGGTCAAGGATTACGCCGCCGAGGGCAAGCAAGCACTCGGGCGGATCAAGGAATCGCAGCGTGTGGGAAACCCGATCGGCAGGTTCGTCCGGCGGATAGCCCGTTTCTTCCGGGCGGACTAATCCCCACGGAAGCCCCAGGAGATTGCGAGATCGTCTTACTATCTCCTGGTGACGAGCGCACCTGAGACGTTTTCGACCCGGGGGACCGGCGGGGTTCGCATTGTTGCGGACCGCCTCGGTGATCCCCGGGCGCGCGCCGTGGTGTTCCTGCACGGCGGCGGGCAGACCCGCCGCTCGTGGGCCAAGGCCGCGGCGGCCGTGGCCAACCGCGGCTGGCAGGCCGTCACCATCGACCTGCGGGGCCACGGGGAATCCGACTGGTCGAGCGAGGGCGACTATCGAGTGGTCAGCTTCGCCGCCGACGTGCAAGAGGTGCTGCGCACCCTGCCCCCACAGCCGGTCCTGGTCGGCGCGTCCCTGGGCGGCTTCACCTCGATGCTGCTGGAAGGCGAGCTCGCGCCGGGCACCGCCAGCGCCGTCGTCCTGGTCGACATCGTGCCCAACATGGAGCAGTCCGGGGCGAACCGCATTCACAACTTCATGTCCGACCGGGTGGAGTCCGGGTTCGCCTCCCTCGAGGAGGTGGCGGACGCGATCGCCGAATACAACCCGCACCGTCCCCGGCCCACCGACCTCGACGGCCTGACCACCAACCTGCGCCGCCGCGGCGATCGTTGGTACTGGCACTGGGATCCGCAATTCATCAGCGGCACGGCGCCATACCCCCCGTTCGAAGTCACCGACGCCGATCGCATGCACGCGGCCGTCGACGCGATACTGCGTAATGGCGTGCCAATGCTGCTGATTCGGGGTCAGGTGAGCGACCTGGTCAGCCAGGAGCGCGCCGACGAGTTTCTTGCGCGCTTCCCGCAGGTCGAGTTCACCGATGTGCGCGGCGCGGGACACATGGTCGCCGGCGACCGTAACGACATCTTCGCCGAGGCCGTGCTGGGTTTCCTCGCACGGCACGTGGGCGCCGACTGACGTTTTCCCCTCTGCCCGAACCGTTTTCGCCCTCGCGCTGACCCCACGGCCAACGACGCCGAGCCGGCGCCGCTCGCTGCTGTTAGCATGCTGCCCTACAGCAGAAGAGAGGCGGGCGTCAGGTTGCGTTGGTTGCGAGGGTTGGGGGCGATCGTTGCCGTGGTCATTGCCGCGGCGGTGCTGGCGCGCCCCGCGCTGGCCAACCCGGGGGTGGCGCCCGGGATGAAGGTCGAGGATGAAAACAGCTCGTGCACAGCGGGCTTCGCGGCCCAAGGAAACGACGGCAGCTATTACCTCATGACCAGTGGGCACTGTGACCACCACGACGACTCGGTATGGACCTATGGCGCTGACGTCCCGCTCGGCAGGATCACGGCCAGCGAGCAAGAGGGCGACACCAGGGACGCCGCGATCATCCATCTGAACCCGAACGTCGGCGCGCCCGACGGTCACGTCGGCGGCAAGTATCCGGTCCGGGATGTGTTGAGCGCGACGCAGATTCAGGTCGGCATGCCGTTCTGTAAGATCGGCGCGGTCACCGGCGAGACGTGCGGCACCGTCAAGGACGTCGAGAACGACGTCGTCGAGACCAGCGTGTACAGCCTCAACGGCGACAGCGGCAGCCCCGGGTTCGTGAAAAACCCGGACGGCACCGTCAGCGCCGTGGGCCTGCTGATGTCTTCGCCGGACGGTGACGACTACACGACGTACTTCGCTCTGGTGAACCCCCTGCTCGGCAGATGGGGCCTGCGCGTCCTGCCCTGACCACCGGGCCGTGAGAACAGACGTTTGCGAATGGTAAGAACGGGGAAAAGGTAGCGAACCAGCGACACGAAGGGGAGCGGTAGTGAAGCGTGGGATCGTGGTCGGGGTAGCGGGCGTGGCCTTGGCGGTCGCGGCGTGTGCCGGCTGTTCGAGCAACAAGTCCAGCACCGGAGCGTCATCGAGTTCGGGGGCGCCGGCGGCGTCGGGCCCCCAGCTCACGGTTGATGGTCAGAATCAGAATGTCAGCGGCCAGGTCACCTGCAACACGGCCAATGGCGTCGTCACCATCGGGATCGGTGACGCGACTGCCGGCATCGGCGCTGTGGTCAGCACCGACAATCCGCCCATTGTTCATTCGGTGGGGCTGGGCAGCGTCAACGGCATCGCGCTAGGTTTTTCCGACGCCGCTCCGAACCAGGCCAGCAACGCGGGGGCCGCGGTCAACGGCAAGTCCTATGCGATCAAGGGCACGGCGACGGGTACCGATATGAGTAACCCGCAGCAGCCCAAGACGGTGACCAAGCCATTCGAGCTGGACGTGACCTGCCCGTAGCGCAGGCGATGACACCCAAGAGGGGACGCATTCCATGTCGATGAAACGTATTGCCGGCGCGGCG
Organism: Mycobacterium paraense; assembly: GCF_002101815.1. Classification (GTDB taxonomy): domain Bacteria; phylum Actinomycetota; class Actinomycetes; order Mycobacteriales; family Mycobacteriaceae; genus Mycobacterium; species Mycobacterium paraense. Next base: position 141,978 of record NZ_LQPM01000023.1, read on the forward strand.
GCGCTCGTGGCCGGTCTCGGGATTTCCGCACTGAACCCGGGCTTCGCCAGCTCCGCGCCGCTGGATCCGCCGCCGCCATGCCCGAACTGCCACGGCGGTGGCGGCGGTGGTGGCGGGGCGACGCCGGCGCCGCAGAACCCACCGCAGACGCAGGCGCCGAATACGCAAACCCAGCCGCCGGCCACCCATAGCCAGCCGCCGGCCACCCAGAGCCAGCCGCCGGCCACCACACAGGCCCCGGCCACCCAGAGCCAGCCGCCGGCCACCACCCAGGCGCCGGAAACGCAAAGTACGCACCCGTCATGGACGCGCGGCAGCGAGCCGCCGAGGACGGAAACCACGCAGCCCGGCGGCCAGACGACAGCGCCGAGCGCACAAACCACGGCACCGGCCAACGGGCAAACCACGGCGCCGTCCGGCCGAGAGGCGCGTCCGGCGCTGAATCCGCCGAGCACACAACCTCCGCACCCGCCCTACGTTCCGCGCCGGGACCTGGTCACGGCCAGCGCGGAAGTCGGCGGCCCGGCGGGGAACGTCCAATTCAGCGTCGTCGGCCGCGGCGCGCCGCCACCGCCGCCGGCGCGCGGGTGGGGCTGGAACGACGGCCCGGCCCCGCACCACGCCCCGCCCGGCTGGTACGGCCCGCCGCCTCCAGGCGGTTGGGACGGTCCGCCGCCTCCCGGCGGGTGGAACCGCCCGTGGGACGGCCCGCCGCGCGACGTCGCCTATGCCCGGTCCGATTTCGGTCCGTTCGAGTACAACACCTTTACCGTCTTCCCGGTCTTCAACTGGTATTACGGAGGGTGGGGTTACTGGTTCTTCGGCGTCTGGGTTCCGCTGTACTGACGCCTTTGAGCCCTTTGTGAAAGCCGCCCCGGCATGCGTCGGGGCGGCTTTCAACTTTGTTGGCCCGGGTTGAGAAGCGAGGTCGGGTAGAGCGCATGGGCACCGCGGACAAGCGATTCGTCAGGCTCGGTCGCGACGGCGGCGTGGTCACCCTCGAGTTGATCAACTCCAAACCCCTGAACATCCTCGGCACGGGCGCCATCGAGGAACTGACGCGGGAGTTCGCCGCCGTGAGCCAAGACGGCGACGTGCGGGTGGTCGTCTTCCGCGGAGCCGGTGAGAAGGCGTTCATCGGCGGCGCCGACATCAACGAGATGGTCGGCCTCGATCGGTCCAGTGCAGAGGTGTTCATCCGCCGGCTGGCCGGCCTGTGTGAGGCGATTCGCGACTGCCCCGTCCCGGTGATCGCCCGGCTCGCGGGCTGGTGCCTGGGCGGCGGCCTGGAGGTCGCGGCGTCGTGCGATCTGCGAATCGCCGAGTCGGGAGCCAAGTTCGGGATGCCGGAAGTGGCGGTCGGCATCCCGTCGGTGATCCATTCGGCGTTGCTGCCGGCGCTCATCGGGGCATCGCACGCGGCGTGGCTGCTGCTCACCGGAGAAACGGTAGACGCCGACACCGCGGCCGCCTGGGGCCTGGTGCACGAGGTCGTCCCGACCGACGCCCTCGACGCCCGAATTGCCGAGATCGCAACGAAACTCAGCGGTTTCGGCCCGCAGGCGGTCCGGCAACAAAAGCGGCTACTCAACAGCTGGTTCGATATGACGGTGCACGGGGCGATCGAGGACAGCATCGAGCAGTTCGGTCTCGCGTTTCTGACCGGAGAGCCGCAACACCACATGCAGGCGTTCCTGTCGCGCAAGAAAAGCACGAGCTGACTCTCAGCGGCGTGCCGCGTCAACCATTGCCGCGAAAGTGCAACTACCGACGCGTCTACTCGGGGAACGTGTCGGTAGTTGCACTTTCGCGTTCCATGCTGCGCTGAATTGACCGGCAAATCTGCGGCAGTAGTCTGATCTCGAGTTTGGAAGGGGACAGCGATGTCGCGGGGACCGCTGGCATACGTGGTATGCAGCTCCGATACATAAGCATTCCAGGGCTGATCGCCGCCGCCGGCGATCCCTGGGCGATCGATCGCAGCCTGCAAGCCGGTCGTCCGGCGCAGATCTCGGCTCTGGCCGGGGCATTTCACGGCGCGGGCAGGTCCAGCGCCGAGGCCGACGCGACGTTCGAGCAGGCGCGTCGCCGCTTCGAGGCGGCGTGGACGCACGAAAACGGCGACAATCCGATCAACGACTCCGCCGAAGTGCAGCGCACCGCGCAGGCGCTCGGCGCGCAGTCCGAGCAGTTGCCCAAGATCGGGGCGCATCTCGAAGAGGTGGCCGCGGCCTTGGCCGAGGCGCAAAAAGGCGGCAAGGCAACGATCTCGGCGCTGGAGATGTCGCTGCACGAGCTCGACGACTTGATCGCCCAGGCCGTGGCTATGAAACAGCACGCGAAGTCCGACGCGGACCGGCACGCGCTTGACGAATTCATCGACTCTTGCGAGAACGGCGCGGTGGACGTCACCAAAAGGGCTGTGGGCAGGCTGCATTCGATCCGCGAGACCTATTCGAAGATCCTGCAGAGCGGGCAGTCGAACCTGGCCACCGACGGATATGACCCCGCCCGGGTGTGGGGCGCCGACGCCCACGAGGCCGAGACGCCGGACACTGCCGAACGAGACGTTCACAACGCGCTCGGCGGCGACAAGGGCGCGGCCGCCCGAGTCAACGGGGTGCTGGGCACCATCACCCCCGACCAGCTTGCCGGCAAGGCGCCGTTAACCGCCGAGCAGGCAGCGGTTTTGAGCCAGCTGCAGGCTCAGGAACACGGCATGACCGTCCCGCAGCTCCAAACCGCCGAACAACGCCTCGGGGTCGAGAAGAACATGGTCGGCGACTCGTTGCAGCTGATGAGCAACCCGAGCCTCACCTTCCCCATGACTCCACTGGTCAAGGGGGCCAAGCAGGGATCGGACACGCTGAAGGGCGGATTTTCTCAACTGCCGCAGAGCGTGCAGAACACGCTCAACGACAAGGAATCGTCTCGCTGGGCCGCCGACGACATCGAGTCGATCGCGAAGATCGTCGGCGACGGAAACCCCGCCCTGCAGCACGGCACCGAACTGGACGAGGCGATGCTCGACTGGGGCGCACGCGAACTCCACGACGAGCTCCCGCACGGACAGCTCCTCGACCACAGCCTGCTGCACGGCGACCAGCGCAGCGTCCTCGACGACGTGTTCCGCGCCGCCGGACGCGATCACCTGCGGGTGACCGACTTGATCACCGGTGGCGGCCACGAACAGTTCTTGTCCGACGTCACCCACAATTGGTGGGACGACGGCGGCAAGGCGGTCGGCACGCTGTTCAGCTGGACCGAGAACCCGACCGGCGCAGAGGCGGAAATCGCGGGCAGGACCGCGCACTCCTATGCGACCTATCTGGGCCAGCACGCCGGTGACCTGCTCAAGCTGCCGGACGGGTTCGGCACCACGACGCTGGGCCGGGCGAATCCTGAACTCGTGCAGTCCTTCGCGCACGGCCTGGCGCCCTACATCCCCAACATCGCGGGCGAACACAACGACTTGTCGCAGTTCTTCGGCACTCCCGACTCCGCCGAGAACCAGGAGAACGATTCCTGGCCGGTCGCGAAGGGCATTTTCTCGGTGTTGAGCACCGACAAGACGGCGTCGGATTACTTCAACGGCGCCGCCGACCGCGACATCATCCAAGCCGACAGCCGGTTCGCCCAAGCCGCGGGCAACCACGTTCCCGACCTGATCAACCACGACGAAGGCCTCAAGTACGCGGCCCGGTTGAAGGGGCTCGTCGACGTCGGCACGTACAACGCGTCGAACTCCGACGCGATGGCCGCATACAACCTGAAGAAGTCGGCCTACGAAATGCTCACTAAGGGCGGCAGCTTCGGCGTGGGCGCGCTTCCGGTCCCGGGAGCCGGAATCGTCGGCGGCGGAGCGGGTCTCGTCGGTGCCGCCATGGAGAACGACATCGTCGGCGCCGCGCCGACCACGCCGTCGATCCCGGACCTGCCGCACACCGCACCGCCGCGGCTGGTGCTCGACGGGTTCTTGGCGTCCGGCCAACCCCTGAACGGGCTGGGACCGGAGTTCTACCGGCCGGTGGATCCGCAGCAGCCCCACGGCCCCATGCGAATCGCCACCTACGCCGAAATGCCGCAGGCGTGGCGCGACGCCAATCCCGTCGAAACGTACGACAGCGATCTCTCGAGCGCGCTCAGCCGCACGCTCGGCAACGACACCGTGACGCGGGTCGACGACGACATCGCGACGTACTACAACAACATCGTGCACAACCCGCAGCCCTGGAAAAAGTGACCACGAGCTGAACCCCTCGTCAACGCGCGCGGAAGTGCAAACCGCGATGCTCGTTTTCAATTCTGTCGATACGCGTATTTTTTCTGGCGCTGAGCTTCATCATGACGAGTACTCAGGAGCACCGGGGGGTAGGCGATGTCGTTTGTGGTCGTGGCGGCGGACGTCTTGGATACGGCCGCGGCGGACGCCGCGCAGATCGGTTCGGCCGTGAGCGCCGGCAATCTGACCGCGGCCATTCCGACAACCGAACTGGCCGCGGCGGGGGCCGACGAGGTGTCGGCGGCCATCGCGGCGCTGTTCGGCTCCCACGCCCAGGAGTATCAGGCGGCGGCGGCCCGGGCCGCGACGTATTCCGCGCAGTTCGTGCGCACGCTGACCGCGGCGGCGGCGTCGTACGCGGCCGCGGAGGCGGACATCGCCACGTCGCTGCAGGGCCCGCTGAGTGCGGCCACCGCCGCGCCCCTGGCCGGCCCGATTGCCGCGGTCGAACAGGCCTGGAACAACAGCCCGCTCGGTCAGGCGCTCGCGCCGATCATCAACCAGGCCATCGGCGGCACCGGCGGCAACCAGCAGTCAATCGTCATCGACTTCGTCCGGCACGGACAGTCAATTGGCAACGCCGCCAACCTGATCGACACGGCCGTGCCCGGGCTGCCACTCACCCCGCTGGGCATCCAACAGGCGACGGCCATCGGCTCCGTGCTCGGGGGGCCAGGCAACTTCGCCGGGGTCTTCGAGTCGCAGCTGACCAGGGTGCAGCAGACCGCCTTCTTCGCCGGCATGACCAACGCTTCGGTAATGCCCGGGCTCAATGAGGTCAACGCCGGCATCTTCGACGGCGCACCGGACATCAGCCCGCAGGGCCTCATGTACCTGGTCGGCCCGCTGGCCTGGACGCTCGGGTTCCCGATCGTGCCGATGCTCGCCCCGGGCTCGGCCCACCTCAACGGGATCGTTTTCGACCAGGGCTTCACCAACGCGATGCAGACGATGTACGGCACCGCCGTCGCGAACCCCGTGATGAACCCGACGAACGGCCACGTCACCGACGTCGCGTTCTCCAGCGAATTCGCCATCGAAGTCGGAACGCTGATGAACGTCAACAACCCGAATCCCTTGCTGATGATCACGCACCCGCTGCCCAACACCGGCGTGGTCGTGGTGCAGGGCAGCCCGCAGGGCGGCTGGACGATGACCAGTTGGGACGGCATACCGGTGGGCCCCCCGACCCTGCCCACCAAGCTGTTCGTCGACGCGCGCAACCTGATCACGGCGCCGCAATTTGCGGCCTGGAACAGTTGGGCCGCCCTGGGCACCGGCGATCCGACGACCATCGTCAACGCGGTGCAAAACGGCGTCGACGAGGTTGCGGGGGCGACTCTGCACTTCCCGATCGCGGTGACGCGGGACCTGGTGCACGCCGTGACGCACACCAGCGTCAGCGGGCTGGCGGCGGAACTGAGCGGCCTCATTTAGACCATCGCGTCGCCCGGGCGACGCCGGCACCGTTAATGTCGGTGATCCGGGGGAGCAGGAGGCCACGATGACATACGCGTTCGATCCCGAGCTCGCCGCGGTGGTACCGATGCTGCCCGACCTCGACGGCGCCGATCCGGCGGCGATGAGGGAATCCCTGTCGGCGATGATCGCCCAATTGCCGGCCCCCGACCTGAGCGGCGTGGACGGTGAGGATCGCCTGATCCCCGGCGGTCCCGGCGACCCCGAGGTGCCCATCCGGATCTACCGGCCGGCCGAACGCAGCGGGGCCGCGGCCGTCTACAGCGTGCATGGCGGCGGGTTCATCGCGGGTGACCTGGAGACCGAACACGCCGGGAACGTCGGGCTGGCGCGCGCGCTCGGCGTCGTGGTCGTCGCCGTCGATTACCGGCTCGCCCCGGAGACACCGTTTCCGGGACCGCTCGAGGACGTCTACGCGGGGCTGGTGTGGACCGCGGAGCACGCCGACGAGCTGGGGATCGATCCGCGCCGCATCGCCATCCACGGGGTCAGCGCCGGCGGCGGGCTGTGTGCCGCGCTGGCGCTGCTGGCCCGGGACCGCCAGGGTCCGCACATCGCGTTCCAGTTCCTCGGGGTTCCCGAGCTCGACGACCGGCTCGCCACCGCCAGCATGACCGTCTTCACCGACACCCCGCTGTGGAGTCGACCCAAGGCCGTCGCCAGTTGGGACTGCTACCTCGGCGCGGGGCGCGCCGGCTCCGACGAGGTGCCCATCTATGCCGCACCGGCTCGCGCGACCGACCTGTCCGGACTGCCGCCGGCCTACATCTCGGTGATGCAGTTCGACCCGCTGCGCGACGAAGGCATCGCCTACGCCCAGGCACTGCTGGCCGCCGGGGTGACCGTCGAATTGCATTTGTTCCCCGGTACTTTCCACGGTTCGGCGCTGATCCCGGACGCGGCCATCTCGCGGCGCGAGGGCGCCGAGGCGGTCGAGGTCTTGCGCCGGGCGCTCGCCCTGTAGGTCGCCGCGGCTTGTAAGAACGTCGTCGCACCATCAGACTGGCTGATATGCGCGATCGCGAGACGATCGACTCAGAATTGCGGCGCATCGCTCTGGGGCGCCAGTCGATCCGTGAGCAGGGCGGGCGGCCGTCGATCCAAGAGGTCGACGACCTGCTCGACGAGCGGCTCGGCCACCGCCCACCGGCGCCCGCGACCGACGCTGTCGCCGACCCCCCGCGGCAGCGCACCACTGGTGCGAAAGCGCCTTTCAGCCGCAAGCGGGTGATGCGCCGTTTCGGCCTCCTCGCGGCCTTGCCGCTATCCCTGGTCGCCGGTGTCGCCGCGGTGGTGGTGATGTCCGGGACCCACCAGCCCGAGCCGGCGGCCGAGCCGGCCGCGGTTCCGCCGCCCCCGTCGACCGTGCGACCCACCCCGGCCGCCCCCGCGGCTCACGCTCCGCAGCTCGACATCGCCGACCGGGCGTTCATCGGCGCGTTGAAGCACGACGGAATACCGTTTCCCGACGCCGAGTACGTGACGGCCCATGGGCATGCGGTCTGCGACTTCCTCAGCAGTCAGCCCGATTTCGCGCAGGCGATCCGCTTTGTCCAGGGATCGACGATATGGGACGCCAATCAGAGCGCGAACTTCGTGGCCGGCGCCGTCGTCTCGTACTGCCCGCAGTACGAACAGGCAAGCCCGGGGGACCTGCAGCCCGGCGTGGAGAAGACTCTGTCCGATCTGCACGCGGTGCAAGGTGAACTGCAGGGCATTCAGGGCGATCTGCAAAACATCCGCGACGGGCTGCCCGCCCTCCCCGGCCAGCCGTAATCAGGCCCGCGCGCCAGTCTGGCGATCCCTCATGGGTCGGGAGGGGGCGGCGGCGGTGGGGTCCACCGCTTACCGTCGGTCGTCCATCCGCACGGCAGGTAGTTGAGCTGCGGGGGCTGGCCGTCGAATGTCAGGCACTTCGGTGCACCCGGTGGGGGCCTGGGCGTCGGCGATGGCGTGTCGGCGTGCGCGACGGTCCCGCTGAGCATCAAAGCCCCAACGGCAACTGATACCGCGACTAACTTCCGCATCCGAGGCTCGGCAAGTGCTAGGACCAACCACCATCGATGGTAGTCGGCTGCATCGCCGCGGAACCTTGAAAGTTCCTGGCAGTGTCAGTGGCGGCGCATCCAGACGACGACGCCGACGACGGCCAGCACGAGCGCCACGGCCGCGAGGACCCGCCACGGCGGCGCCGGAGAGGCTGCCCGGACGGCGGGTTGCTGTGTTGTAACCCGTTGCGCCGGAGGCTCTTTGGTTGCCGGGCTCTGCCGGGGTGGGCTTTGCTTAGCGGCCGGCTCCTGCTTGGGCGTCGACGAAACCGTGGTCGCCGCCGCAGGAGCCGGTGGCGCGGCGGGAGTTTCGGGCGCCGGAGGTTGTCGCCGGTCGCGTCCGCGCCGCCTGCGCGGCGCCCAGACCTCGTCGCCCAACTCGTCGGGAATCAGCCACATCAGCAGGGCGAGATTGACCACCGCCAGGATGCCATTCAGCAGAACCTCGGCGGCGTGAAACCCCAGCGGCGGCGTCGGCTTGTCGCCCGTCGTGGCGACGCTGCTGACGAACAGCAGGATGGTGTAGGCGACGGCGCTCAGGGCGGTAACCGTTATCGCCGCGCGGCGATGCCAGGAACACGCGATGGCCGCCACGCCGAACGCCAGCAGGATCCCGCTGTAGAGCGGGGTCGCGGTCAGGCCGAAGACGGGGGCGCCGGTGGGCCCGGCATGCGGATGCAGGGCCGCCGAGACCAGTCCGGCGATGCCGAAGAGGCTCACCAACGCGCCCTCGACCAACAGGAACCAACGCCCGCTGTGGAAACGCCCCGGGTCCATCGGGACCCGGCGCAAGCCCGACGTCAACCCGGGAACATGACCCGCCGTAACCGGCATCTCGCCACCTCCAGGCCGACAACACGCTGTGGCATTGGCTACCCGTTACCGGCGGGACTACTCCAGCGGTCGGCTTGGTTGTTTGCCAGTTTGGGTATCTACGCAGTCAGATCGGCGCACGCCCAGACCGTGCCGTTCACCAAGGAGGCATCATGTGGCACAGCATCGTCCTGGCAGCGGCACAACAACCCGAGGCCGCGGGCATCATCCTCAGGGGGATCAAAGGCATCTTCGTCGCGATCGGAAGCATCATCGCGGCCATCGTGTGCGGCGTCATCGCCGGCATGAAGGGTCGCAGCGCCCTCGGCTGGGGCATCCTCGGGCTGTTCTTCTCGATCCTGACGCTGATCGTCGTCATCGTCATCCCGTCGAAGAAGTCGTGACGCTCACGGGCCTTATCGGAGCGGTCGGGCGATCGACTCGAGAAGAAGCTAGCCGTCCGCCCCCGCCAACTCTTCCGATGCCAGCGCGGCGACTTTAACTTCGCTCCCGATTATGTTTTACACACCAGGTTGGGGAGCATTGCTGACCGCTGTATCGACGCTGACGGGCGCACTAGGTGGGGTTGCGATCACTCAATGGAACTCCAACCGTCAGTCTGCCCGAGAATATTTTGAGGCGCGTCGTTCTGAGCAGCGATTGGCGGTATTGGATGTCATGGAGCCGGCGGCAATGCTCACACCAAAGATGCGGCGATTTGCGTCCTTGATAGACAGGGCAGCCGCGGGCGAAGCAGTTCAGGATATTGAGGCTTTTTATGGGCCGGCCTACAAGGAAGCGGTGACTCAGAAGAGTGAGCTGACACGCGCGATCCGAAAGGCTGCGCTAATTATCACGGAACCGAAGATCGCTGAAGCCTTGGAAGGTCTCGAAAAGGCTGCCGACGACCTGGCGGCCGAGCGCAGCGCAGCTGGCCTAGCAGCAGAAAGAGGACAGCCAGATAGTACGGCGCTCCGAAGGGCTATAGATACGTACAACTTTTCTGCCCTTCGGCTGAGAGTGGTTGCGCGAGAACAGCTCACCCGAAGGTCCTAGGTTAGGGCGAGGGGAGGAGCTGCCTAGAAATTCGAACTTTTCGACTCCCACTTGGGTGCAGCTGCCGAAAAGCTAGACGGAATTGTAGACAAAATATGGGCAAATTGGCGTTACTGTAATACAGCAACGTCGAAAGACATGTCTAACAGCGCAACTTCGTTGCAGCTATCGAGCCCCCTGTCAGGATTGAACTGACGACCGCTCGCTTACAAGGCGAGTGCTCTACCACTGAGCTAAGGAGGCCGGGTAAATCAGGGTGCCAGCCTAGCCGCTCACTCCTCGCTCTCGATGATGCGCGTGGAGCGCACCGACCGCGACGAGGTGCGCCGTCCGGGGCGGCGGCCGGGCAGCGGAATCCGGTCGGCGATGTTGCTCAACGGGTTGACGACCATGGTGAGCCCGATGACGGCGTCCTGCAGGGTGGCGATGGCCGGCTCCAGCGCCTCCATGCCGGGGGTCAGCCGCGCCAGGGTGTCGGCGACGTCGGCGAGCTGGTCCAGCGGACCGTTCTTGGCGGTCAGCTTGTCGATCAGACCCCCCTCCGAAAGTAACCGCTCGGCCAGCCCGTCCTCACCCAAAATCCGCTCGATCAGTCCCTCCTCCGCGAGCAGCTGATCGGCCAGCCCGCCCGGCTCCAGGGCGCGCTGCAGCCCACCGCCCTCGGCGGTCAGCCGGTCGAGCACGCCGCCCTCCGAGGTCAGCATGTCCACCACGCCGCCCTGGCGCAGCAGCCGGTCCAGCGGCCCGTCGGGCGCCACGGCGCGACCGAGCGGCGCGTCGTCGTCCAACAGCCGCGCCAACCGGTTGGCGCGGGTGATCGCGTCGTCCAACCCGAACATGGACGCCATCGCGTTGGATCGGGCGTCGCTGCCCGCCTCGCCCAGCGCGCGCTTCGCCACGCCCACCGCCGCGGTGGCGACGCTCAGGCTCGCGTCGGCGGCGGCAAGCCCGGCCCGCGCGGGAGCGGTCGCAAGCGACACGATGTCTTTGGCGAAGTTCATGCCATCAGAGTCTATTCGCGACACCGCCGGTAAAGCCCGACCGTTCCAAGGTCATGCGATGATTCCTGGCAGACTGTTAGCAGACGACTGGCACCGAGCTTTCAGGAATCACACAATAATCGGAAAGGCAACGTTCAAACAAAGGACGGAAGTACCTCATGACAGCGCCCACCTCAAACGAAACCAAACCGGAGGCTCGCGTACTCGTAGTCGACGACGAGGCCAACATCGTCGAACTGCTCTCCGTCAGCCTCAAGTTCCAGGGGTTTGAGGTCTACACCGCAACCAACGGGGCCCAGGCGCTGGATCGCGCGCGTGACGCGCGGCCCGACGCGGTGATCCTCGACGTGATGATGCCCGGCATGGACGGCTTCGGGGTGCTGCGCCGGCTGCGCGCCGACGGCATCGACGCCCCGGCGCTGTTCCTAACCGCCCGCGACTCCCTGCAGGACAAGATCGCGGGCCTGACGCTGGGCGGCGACGACTACGTGACCAAGCCGTTCAGCCTCGAGGAGGTCGTGGCCCGGCTGCGGGTCATCCTGCGGCGCGCCGGCAAGGGCGGCGCCGAACCCCGCAACGCACGGCTGACGTTCGCCGACATCGAACTCGACGAGGAGACCCACGAGGTGTGGAAGGCCGGCGAGCCGGTGTCGCTGTCGCCGACCGAGTTCACCCTGCTGCGCTACTTCGTGATCAACGCGGGCACCGTGCTCAGCAAGCCGAAGATCCTTGACCACGTCTGGCGCTACGACTTCGGCGGCGACGTCAACGTCGTGGAGTCGTACGTCTCGTACCTGCGTCGCAAGATCGACACGGGCGAGAAACGGCTGCTGCACACACTGCGCGGCGTGGGCTACGTCCTGCGCGAGCCGCGCTGAGCGCGAAAGCGAAGAATGTAGGGATGGCCATCAAGTTTCGACGCGGAGTGCCACTGCGGGTGGGTCTGGTGGCCGCCACCCTGTTGCTGGTGGGCTGCGGTCTGGCCGTCTCCGGCTTCGCCGTCACCTCGATCCTGCGTCACGTCCTGATCGGCCGGATCGACCAGACGCTGCTCGAGGCCTCCCGCGGCTGGGCGCAGGCCCCGCGGCGCCAGTCGCCGCCCCCCTACGAAGGCCCCGATCCCGGCCGCCCGCCGTCGAAGTTCTATGTACGGGGCGTCGGCACCGACGGCACCCCGTTCACCGCCATCAACGACCGCAACTCCGAACCGGCGCTGCCCCCCAACAACGATGTCGGCCCGAGCCCCACGACGCTGCCCTCGATCAACGGCTCCGATATCCAGTGGCGCGCGGTATCGGTGCGCGGACCGCACGGGCTGACGACGGTCGCGATCGACCTGTCCGACGTCCAGCACACCCTCAGCTCCCTGGTCTGGCTGCAGTTCGGCATCGGTGTCGCGGTGCTGGTGGTCGTCGGCATCGCGAGCTTCGTGGTGGTGCACCGCAGCCTGCGCCCGCTGGTCGAGGTCGAGCACACCGCCGCGGCGATCGCCGCCGGACAGCGTGATCGCTTGGTTCCGGAGCGAGATCCCCGGACCGAGGTGGGCCGGCTTTCGTTGGCGCTCAACGGAATGCTCACCCAGATCCAGCAAGCGTTGGCCTCCTCGGAGTCGTCGGCCGAGAAGGCCCGACGTTCCGAGGACCGGATGCGACGGTTCATCACCGACGCCAGCCACGAACTGCGCACGCCGCTGACGACCATCCGCGGCTTCGCCGAGCTGTATCGGCAGGGCGCGGCGCGCGACGTGTCGATGCTGTTGTCGCGGATCGAAAGCGAAGCCAGCCGGATGGGCCTGCTGGTGGACGACCTGCTGCTGTTGGCCCGGCTGGACGTGCAACGCCCGCTCGAACATCACCGGGTCGACCTGCTGGCGCTGGCCAGCGACGCCGTCCACGACGCGCAGGCGATCGACCCCAAGCGCACCATCAGCATGGAGGTCCTCGACGGCCCGGGCACCCCGGAGGTGCTCGGGGACGAACCCCGGATTCGCCAGGTGCTCAGCAACCTGGTCGCCAACGCCCTGCAGCACACCCCCGAAAGCGCCGACGTCACGGTTCGCGTGGGCACCGAGGGCGACGACGCGGTGCTGGAAGTGGCCGACAAGGGCCCCGGCATGAGCCAGCAGGACGCGTCGCGGGTGTTCGAGCGGTTCTACCGGACCGACTCGTCCCGGGCGCGGGCCAGCGGCGGCACCGGTCTGGGGCTGTCGATCGTCGACTCGTTGGTGCGCGCGCACGGCGGCGACGTCAGCGTGCTGACCTCACCCGGGGAGGGATGCTGCTTCCGCGTTACGCTGCCCCGCGTCAGCGACGTTCCCGCTCCGGAGCCGGCTCACGCCAGTTGAGCCAGCGCCGCCTTGATCTTGGCCTGCGCCGCGTCCAGGGATTCCGCTGACGGGTTGCGGTCGACGTTGGCAAAACCGAAGTCGCTCAGGCTGCGGGTGGGGAAGACGTGGACGTGCAGATGGGGCACCTCGAGCCCGGCGATGATCAGCCCGGAGCGTTCGGTCTTGAACGCCTTGCACACGGCCTTGCCGATCAGCTGGCTGACCGCCATGACGCGGCCGAAGACCGCGCCGTCGACGTCCTGCCACTGGTCGATCTCGGCGCGGGGGACCACCAGCGTGTGGCCCTGGGTCATCGGCTCGATCGTCAGGAACGCGACGATGTCGTCGTCCTCGTAGACGAAACGGCCGGGCAGTTCGCGGTTGATGATCTTGGTGAAGATCGAAGCCATGGGCCCCAGCATATGTTCGGCCACCGATCGATGAGTTTGGCGGGTGTTGATGGTCAGTCCGGATAGGACCCCACGACGAAGGAACGAGTTTTCGCCATGTCACAAGTGCGCGTGCACAACTTTTCGGTCTCCCTCGACGGTTTCGCCACCGGCCTCGGGCAAAGCCTCGAGGCGCCGTTCGGACACGCCGGAGGCCGGCTACACGAATGGTTCTTCGGCACCCGGACCTTCCGGGCGATGCACGGCGAGGCGGGCGGCAGCACCGGCATCGACGACGCGCTCGCCGGCAGGTGGGAGCCGGGCATCGGCGCCGAAATCATGGGACGCGGCAAGTTCGGACCGCAGCGCGGTCCGTGGACCGGCCAACCGGGCGGTGCGGAATGGAAGGGCTGGTGGGGCGCCGAGCCGCCGTTTCACACCCCGGTCTTCGTGCTGACTCACCACCCGCGGCCCCCGATCGAGATGGACGGCGGCACCACCTTCCACTTCATCGACGCAAGCCCCGCCGAATCGCTTGCGTTGGCGCGAAAAGCCGCCGGTGGCAGCGACATTCGGATCGGCGGCGGACCGTCGACCGTGCGCCAGTTCCTCGCCGCCGACCTCGTCGACCATCTGCACATCACGGTGGTGCCGATCATCCTGGGGCGCGGCGAGCGCTTGTGGGACGGGTCGGAGGGCCTCGAGCAGCGCTTCGCGGTGGAATCGGTGAGCAGCCCCAGCGGCGTCACGCACCAGATCTTCACGCGCCGCTAGGCAACCGCCGGCACGGTTGCCACGCCGCCTCGAGGCCGAATCGTTAGCGCAGCGTTGCGGTTTCGTTCTGCGACCCCGGGAAAATCGCTGTACGCACTTCACGGGAGGAGACCTCTGTGCGGTTTCCCGTGGCGTTGCTGACCGCGTGCGCCGTGTGCCTTGCCCCGGCGCTTGCCGCCGGGGCCGACGCGCGGGCGGCGGCTGTGTTCGGACCGCTGGCTCCGCCCAACCCGTTCATGGCGCCGATGGGGCTGGCGTCGCTGCACAACGATGCCGAATCATCCGACGCGGGACCGCTTCCCGGCCCCGGCGCGCACCTGGTCCCGATCTTCGGCTACCCGCTGCTGGCGGCGTGCCCGACGATCATGCAGGGCACCGACGGCCTGGTGTTGGCGCTGTGCACCAGCGACCTCACGCAAACCCCGACGATCTTCCTGATCGACCCCGGGGGCTGGGTCCCGGTCTTCGTCCCGCTGGCCAAACTTCAGGTCGCCAAGGGCAGCCTGCTCGGCGGCGTCTACGCCTACCTCGACAACAACAATCAGGTGGTGATGATCGACGGCACCAACCACCTGCTGCGCATCGCGCACGTCAAAGAGCCAGGGCCGCTGGGCTGTTGGAAGCTGGTCGTCACCGAGTCCACCGATCTGTCCGGGGCGATACCGGCCGGCGACAACTCGGTGGGCCTGGTCCCCGACTATGCGGGCAACGTCTGGTTCGCCACCGGTAACGGCGTCGTCGGTGTGGGCAAGGCAGGCGGCGGCGTCGCCTCCGTGCAGCTGCCGGCGGGAGAGCAGGTGGCGAACAGCATCTCGTCGGCACCGAGCGGTCACGTGGCGGTGGCCACCACCTTCGCCCTGTACGAGCTGAACCTCGACATCGCGGGCAACCCGCAAATCCTTTGGCGCGCGGCGTATGACCGCGGCCCCGCCCGCAAGCCCGGCCAGCTGAGCTGGGGGACGGGCTCCACCCCGGTGTACTTCGGCCCCACCACCGGCGCCGATTACCTGACCATCGTCGACAACGCCAGCCCCCAGGTGCACGCGCTGGTCTACCAGTCCGGCACGGGTCAATTGATCTGCCAACAACCGGTTTTGACGCAGGGCGGCCCAGGCAGCGAGAACGCGCCGATCGGGGTGGGGAACTCGGTGTTCGTGTCCAGTACCTACGGCTACCCCTACCCGGCGGTTCCGGCGGGCGCGCCCCCGGCCGTGCCGCCGACGGCGCCGTTCGTCGGCGGGATGACACGGGTCGACGTCGACAATCCCGGCTGTCATACCGTGTGGGAGAACAAGGTTCGCAGCGCCGCGCTACCGCACCTGTCGATCGCGGACGGCTTGCTCTACACCATCACCCGGATCGGGTGCGACAAGACGACGCCGCTCGACATCTTCGCCTACGGCGTGGTCGACTCCGGCAACGGTGCTCTGCTGTGGCAGCAACCGAAGTCGGCGACCATACTCAGCGATCCGCTGCAGACGCCGACCATGGTGCTGATGGACGGCAAGGCGATGCAGGGCAACCTCACCGGGCTCGGGCGGATCGGCTGAGCGGACTCACCCCTCCTGGCCGAACTCCATCATCTCGAGGTTCCAGTAGCCGCGCATGTTGGTGATCAGCCCGGCGTCGTTGACCTTGTAGGTGAACACGCCGCGCACCCTGCTGGTGACTCCGCCCTCGAACCTGCTGTGCAGCACCAAGATATGCGCGATCTCGTCCGGCGAGCTCGACGGGAACGTCTCCTCGCAGGTGATCGTGAGCTGGTTGGCCGCGATGTTGGTGTCGTAGAAGGCCGCGACGCCCTCCTTGCCCCGCACCCCGGTTCCGTCGGGATTGGTGACGGACTTGCCGATCGGGTCCTCGACGACGACGTCGTCGGCCATCAGCGCCAGCCATCCCTCGCGGTCGTGCGCCTGCACGCAGCGCCACGACGATTGCGACGCGGCCAGTGCCGGGGAGGCCTGAGATTGCGCGGTTTCGGTCATTTCTGTCTCCTCTATCTCTAGATCGCGCACGCGGCGCGTGCGCCCTCCTCGGTGGCTTTGCGGATGAGGCCCAGCCCGCTGCAGTCGCCGGCGGCGTGCACCTCGGCGCCGGGCATGGCCGCGACCAGGCTGTCGAACAAGCTGGTGTCGGGCTGGACCGTCCCGGCGACGACGACGCTGTCGGCGGCCAGTTCCCGGGGCTCGCCACCGGCGGGGGTAAACACCACGTCGCGCGGGGTGATCCGGTCGACGGCCGCGCGGACGTGCACCGTGACGCCGAGCCGGTCGAGGCGATCCATGTGCTCCGTCTTGCGCTTGTTGCCCACCTCGGGCGCAATGTCCTTGCCCGGCTCAAGGATTGACACCTGACGGCCCCGGCTCGCCAGGAACTCGGCCAATTCGAGGGCGACCAGGTCGCCGCCGACGATGGTCACCCGCCGGCCGATCGGCATCCAGGCCCGGGTCGCGGGCCGAAAGGCGGAGGGGCGCACCAGTCGCTCCCGCCAGCCGGCGAACAACTCGCGCAACCCGGGTCCGGTGTACACGTGCGGCAGGTCGGCGCCGGGGATGGTCGGCACCGCGACGTGGCCGCCGGTGGCCACCACCACCGCGTCGGGCGCCGCCCGGACGATGTCGTCGGCCGAAACGTTCTGTCCAGCTTCGACCTTCGCGGTGCTGAGCCGGATCTCGTTGCGCAGGTAGTGCAGGAACGGCTGGTTTTCCGGGTGCAGCACCGCCGCCCAGCGCAATGCCCCGCCGAGTTGACCGCTGCGCTCGAAGAGCGTGACGCGATGCCCGCGTTCCGCGGCCACGCGGGCGGCCTCCAGCCCGGCCGGTCCGCCGCCGACCACCACCACCCGCTTGGCCCGACCTGCGCGGGGGGCGGCCAGCTCGCGCTCCCTGCCGGTGCGGGGGTTGACCGCGCAGTCGACGGAGAAGCGCTGTTCCATTGCGTCGATGCAGTTTTCGCAGGAGATGCACTTGCGCACGCGGTGCGCCCGGCCGGACCGCAACTTGCGGGGCAGCTCGGGGTCGGCCAGCAGCGGCCGTCCCATCGCGACGAAATCGGCGCGGCCGTCGGCGAGGATCCGCTCGGCCGCGACCGGGTCGTGGATGCGGCCGACCGCGATCACCGGCACGTCGACCACCTGCTTGACCGCGGCCGCCGCACCGACGTTGATCCCGTCTCCGTCGTCGGCGCCGTTGACCATCCCGGTGACCAGCCGGTCGATCACCCCGCCGCTGACATGGAACGCGCTCACCCCGGCGGCCACGAGTTCGGGTGCCAGCCGGGCGGTTTCGTAGATCGGCCGGCCGCCCGCGACCCGCTCGTAGCCGGAGATGCGCAGCGTGATCGGCAGGTCGTCGCCGACCTCGGAGCGAATCGCGGCCAGCGCCTCGATCACCACCCGCACCCGGCCGCGCGCCGAGTCACCCCGGTAGTCGTCGGTGCGCCGGTTGCGCTGGGGCGCAAGGAAAGACCCCAACAGCATGTAGCCGTGCGCGGCGTGCAGCTCGATGCCGTCGTAGCCCGCCTCGGCGGCGCGGCGCACCGCGGCCTTGAACAGGTCGAACACCTCGCACAGCTGGCGCTTGCTGATCTCGGCCGACGGCCGCCCGGTGAGGTAGGACGGAATCACCGACGGCCCCAGGGAGGTGACGCCGAACATCTCCGGTCCCAGGCCGTCGGGCCCGGCGTGCACGATCTGCGGCTGGATCTTGGCGCCGTGCTCGTGCACCGCCTCCACCAGCGCCCGGTGCGCGTCCACCGCGTCGTCGGTGGCCAGGTGCAGGCCCCCGGGCGTCTCGGGGTGACGATTGTCAACGCCGGTGGCCCCCACCGTGATCAGCCCGGCGCCACCCTCGGCGCGGGCGGCGAAATAGTCGCGGGTGCGCTCCGACGGCAGCCCGTCGGGGGTGCCGTACATCGTCTCCATCGGAGACATGACCACCCGGTTGCGCACCGCCATGGCGCCGATTCGTCCCGGCGCCAAAAGGTGCGGAAAGCTGGCCACTCAGGACCGGTGGGTTACCGGTCGGCGTCGGTGTAGCGGATGACGCCGCGAATGTTCTTGCCTTCCAGCATGTCCTGGTAGCCGTCGTTGATCTGCTCGAGCTTGTACTGGCGCGTGATCATGTCGTCCAGGTTCAGCTTGCCGGCCTTGTACATCGACAGCAGCTGCGGGATGTCGTACTGCGGGTTGCCACCGCCGAAGATGGTGCCCTGCAGGTTCTTCTGCATCAGGGTCAGCATCGCCAGGTTCAGCGTGACGTTGGTGTCCAGCAGGCTGCCGATGGCGGTCAGCACGCAGGTGCCACCCTTCTGGGTGATGTTCAGGTAGGCGTCGATGTCGGCGCCCTGCAACTCACCGACCGTCACGACCACCTTGTGGGCCATCAGGCCGTAGGTGACCTCCGCCATGCCCATCAGCGCGGCGTTGATGTCGGGATAGACGTGGGTGGCGCCGAACTTGAGGGCCTGGTCGCGCTTCCACTCCACCGGGTCGATCGCGAAGATGTAGCGCGCGCCCGCGTTGACGGCGCCCTGCAGGGCGGCCATGCCGACGCCGCCGACGCCCACGATGGCGACGTCCTGGCCCGGCCGGATGTCGGCGGTGCGAACCGCCGAACCGTAGCCGGTGGTGACGCCGCAGCCGACCAGGGCGGCCACCTCGAACGGCACCGACGGATCGATCTTCACGACGGAACTGCGGTGCACGACCATGTACGGCGAGAAGGTGCCCAGCAAGGTCATGGGGAAGACGTTCTGGCCGCGGGCCTGGATGCGGAACGTCCCGTCGGACACCGCGGCGCCGCCCAGCAGGCCGGCGCCAAGATCACAGAGGTTGCGCATGCCGGCCTGACAGGTCGGGCAGGACCCGCAGGACGGGATGAACGACAGCACCACGTGGTCGCCGGGCGCGATGTCTTCCACGCCGGGTCCCACCTCGGTGACGATGCCGGCGCCCTCGTGGCCGCCGAGCACCGGGAACCCCGCCATCGGGATGCCGCCGGTGACCAGGTGGTGGTCGGAGTGGCACATGCCGGCCGCTTCCATCTGGATCTTGACCTCATGCGCTTGCGGGTCGCCGATCTCGATTTCCTCGATGGACCACGGCTGGTTGAACTCCCAGATCAGAGCGCCTTTTGTCTTCACGTTGGACCTGACCCCATTTCGCCTTTGAAATTAACTGCCGACCCGTCTTGCCGGCAGCGGTGGTGACGAGTGCCACACGGCACTCTTGTCGCGCCAGCATAGCGCTTAGAACAAATCAAATGCTTGGTTGGGTGCCGCCGCCTCACCAGATCGGGACGGGCGCCTGGCCCAAAGGGTAGTAGCCGGGCAGCTTCTCGCCGGCGACGCTGCGCTCGATCCGCCGCTGCATGCCGGCGGACAGATCGCCGGACTCGATCAGCTTCGCGAACATCTTCGCGACATGGCCGAAATCGAAGAAGTCGCGCTGCCACTCGATGAGCTGGTCGCCGTCGAGGCGGAACCAGCTGCCGCCGATCCCGTAGATCTCGTCCTGGGTGCCGTCGGTCTTGTTGACGATCTGCTTCCAGAAGCCGACGATCTCGCCCTGCTTCTCGTCGATGAGCACCTTCTGGTACTCGTACACCCAGTTCTCCAGGCCCTCCATCTCCAGGCCGAGGGCGATGTCGCGAATCTCGTCGACGCCGACGCACATCACGTCCTCCTTGGGGCCGATGTTCCAGCCGTAGGTGGCGTCTTTGGTGTAGAAGTCCGCCAGCGGCTTCCAGTCACCGGCCTTCTCGCAGTCCTTGTTGGCCTGCAGCCAGCGGTCCACCCATCCTTCGAGATCCGCGCGTGAATGCGACACCATCGTTAGTCTTCTTTCTCTTTGATGAACAGTGCTTGCGTGGGGCACATCGCGACCGCGCGCTCGACCTCATCGCGGGCGTCTTCGGGCGGTTCGGGGTCGAGGATCTCGACCTTGCCCCGCTTGGGCACCCGGAAGTAGTCCGGCGCCTCCAGTTCGCACATGGCGTGGCCCTGACACAAATCCAGATCGGCTTCGACCCTGAATCCGCCCATCGGCTTCACTCCTTACGCGTTGCGCTTGCGGTAGCGCACCTTCGCCGGCCGGGCGAGCTGGACGACCATCTTGGAGTGGTCGTTGTGATAGCTGTCGGCCGGCTGGGCCATCTCGAACTCGTACTCGCGCAACAGAACCGAGAAGATGGCTTTGATCTGCATCTGGGCGAAAGCGGCCCCCACACAGCGGTGTCGCCCCGCGCCGAACGGAATCCAGGTCCACCGGTTGACGATGTCGGCCTGCTCCGGCTTGTTGTAGCGGTCGGGATTGAAGGCGTCCGGATCGGGAAAGTCCTCGGGAATCCGGTTCGAAATCGCCGGGGACGCCGCGACGTAGTCGCCGGCGTGGATCGGGAAGCCCTCGACCTCGAACTCGCCCTTGGCGACGCGCATCAGGATGATCAGCGGCGGATGCAGCCGCAGGGTTTCCTTGACCACGTTGTCCAGCTTCGGAATCGAGCGCAGCGCATGAAAACTCACGGCCTGGCCGTCGGCGTAGAGCTCCTCGAGCTCTGCGAGCACCTCGGCGTAGACGTCGGCGTGGCGGATCAACTCGATCAACGTCCAGGCCGACGTCCCGGAACTGGTGTGGTGCCCCGCGAACATCAGCGAGATGAACATGCCGGTGACCTCGTCGGCGGAGAAGCGCGGCCGGCCGTCCTCATCCTTGATCGAGACCAGCACGTCGAGCATGTCGCGGTCGGCCTTGTCCTTAGGCGGATTGGCCAGCCGCTGGTCCATGATCTCCTGCACCACCGCAACGAGTTTCACGCGCGCCTCGTCGCGACGCTTGAAGCTTTCGATCGGGAGGTAAGGGTCGACGTAACACAGCGGGTCGGTGCCGCGTTCCAGCTCGTGGTAGTACTCGGCGAACCGATGGTCGAGCTGCTCGCGGAACTTCAGCCCGATCAGGCAGGCCGTCGAGGTGTAGATGGTCAGCTCGGCGAAGAAGTCGAGCAGCTCGATCTCGCCCTCGTCGCCCCAATTGGCGATCATCTTCTTGACTTCGCCCTCGATGGTGGCGGCGTGGCCCTTCATCTGTTCGCCCCGCAGCGCCGAGTTGTGCAGCATCTCCTTGCGCCGCTCGGGGCTGGCGTCGAACACCACGCCCTTGCCGAAGATCGGCGTCATGAACGGGTACGCTTCGGCCTGGTCGAGGTCCTCGTCGGCGGAACGGAAGAAGAACTCGTTGGCGCCCGCGCCGGACAACAGGATCACGTGCTTGTCGACCAGCTGGAACCAGCCGACATCTCCGCACTCGTCCCGGACGCGCTGCATCAAACCGATTGGGTCCGTGCGGAATTCCTCCAGGTGGCCGTGCTCTTCTTCGCCGCCGGAAACCCGCGGCACGATCGCTGTGGTCATGTGGACGGCATCCCCTCTTCGCCGAGTGCGAGCTTCTGGCGGTCTTTCTTGTCGGCCAACGGCGCTTCGGGCTGAAGCTCCATGTTCGCGATGAAGCCCCCGCGCGGGGTCTCGGCGACGAACGTGATGGCCCGGGCCAGATCCGCCGCGCGCAGGAAATAGTCGTGGCGGGCCTGGCCCCACTTGGCCCAGTCTTCGAGTGCGGGGCCGATCTTCTCGGCCGGCAGGCTCCAGCCCATCGAGGTCTTCGTCGGGCCGGGGTGCACGATCGAGGCCCGCACGCCGGTGCCCTCGAGTTCCATCTGGAAGTTGGTGACCATCGCGACGAGCGCGGCCTTGGCGGCGCCGTAGGCGCCCATGTGCGGCCGCTGGCGCAGGGCCACGTCGGAGCCGACGAAGATCAAGTCGCCGCGCTGCCGGGCGAGCATCCCGGGCAGCACCGCGGCGGCCAGCCGGTTGGCGCCGACGAGGTGGATCTGCAGCTGCGACTCGAACTCGTCGGTGGTGATCTCGGCGAGCTTGCCGAAGTAGGTGTCGCCCGCGCCGGCCACCAGCACCTCGATGTCGCCGAGCGCGTCGACCGACTGAGCGACAAACGATTTCACCGAGTTCGGGTCGGTGACGTCAAGGTGGAACCCGACCGCCTCGCCCCCCTCGGCGTTGATCTTGCCGACGATGTCGTTGAGCTTCTCGACCCGGCGGGCGCCCAGCGCGACCGGAAAGCCGTGCGCCGCCAGTTCGATGGCGGTGGCTTCTCCGATGCCGGACGAGGCGCCGGCCACGATCGCCGGCCGGCGCTCGGGCAAGGGGTCAAAGCGGGGCATGTGCGGCCCTTCAGTTGATCGTGAGAGTCATGGGTAGGTGAGCGAATCCGCGGACATTGCTGGAGTGGACGCGGACGGCGTTGGCCTCGTCCACCTGATATCCGCGGATTCGCTTGAACAACTCGGTCAGCGCGACCCGGGCTTCCATCCGCGCCAGATGCGCGCCAAGGCAGAAGTGTGCGCCGCTACCGAAACTCAATAGTTTGGGCCCGATTTCGCGCCCGATCACAAAGTCGTCCGGGTTGTCGAAGACCCGCCCGTCGCGATGGCCCGAGCCGGGCAGCAGCAGCAGGACGTCGCCCTCGGGAATGGTGGTGTCATACAGGGTGAGCTCCCCGGACACGGTGCGGGCCAGGATCTGGCTCGAGGTGTCGTAGCGCAGGGTCTCCTCGACCCACAGCGGCACCCGCGACAGGTCGGCGTACACCGGGGCGAGCTGATCCGGGTTTCGGTGGCCCCAAAACGCGGCGTTCGCAAGCAGTTTGGTGGTGGTCTCGTTGCCGGCGATCACCATCAGGAACATGAAGCCGAGCACCTCGTCGTCGGTGAGCCGGTCGCCGTCGATCTCGGCCTCCAGCAGCGCCGACGTCAGGTCGTCCGTCAGCTTCTTGCGCCGCTCGGCCACCATCCCCTGGTAGTAGACGATCAGGTTGAGGGAGGCCTCGACGGCCTCTGGCGGCACGTCGGTGACGCCCTCCTCGCGGTGCATCACGCCGTCGGCCCACGCGCGGACCTGGACCCGGTCCGGCTCGGGGACGCCCATCAGTTCGGAGATGACGTCCATGGGCAGTTTCCCGGCGAACTCGTCGACGTAGTCGACGGTGCCGTCTTTCGCCTTCTCCAGCATGGTGTCCAGGTGCTGGGTCGCGATCTCGGTGACGCGGGGCTCCAGCTCCCGAATCCGCCTGGGCGTGAACCCTTTCGAGACCAGCGTTCGCAGCCGCAGGTGGGCCGGATCGTCCATCGCCAGGAAAGACATGGTCTTGGACGCGTGCGGGCCGCGCGACGCCGGGTCCAGCGAGACGCCGTACTTGTTGGACAGCGTCGTGCTGTTGCGGAAGCCGTGCAGCACATCCTGGTGCCGCGACAGCGCCCAGAACTTCAGCTCGTCGTTGCGATACAGCGGCGCCTCGTCGCGCAGCCGCTGGTAGTACGGGTACGGATCCTCGTGGAAGTCGTAGTCGTAGGGATCCAGGACCAGCTCGTGGTCGCCGACGTGCACGGTCATCTAACTACCTGTCTCCTCGCTGGCGGCGCTCAAGATGAGCCCCGCCACGTCGACGAGGCGGTCGGCGATCTCACGGTAGGTGAGCTGTCCGCTGGCGGCCTGCACCAGCGCGCCGAAAAACGCCATCTCGAGTGCGGATACGGTGGCGGCGTCGGCCCCCGGACCGATCGCCGAGGCGATGCGGCGATGGATTTCCGCGCCGATCCGGTCGCGCGCCGCGCAGACGGCGGGATCGGTGCCGCCGCCCAGCAGCGCCGCGGTGCACGCCGCGCCGACCTCCGGTTCGTCGGCGACCACGAGGGCCAGATGGCGCAGGACCTTGTCCACGCGGGTGGGCATGGGGTCGTTCACGTCGGTGAAGTAGGGGACCTGGCGCACCAGGTCGAGGTAGACCTCGGCGATCAGATGGTTCTTCGACGAGAAGTAGGTGTACGCGGTGGCCGGGGCCACCTTGGCGCGGGCCGCCACCGCGCGCACCGTCAGGTCGGCGTACGACTTCTCGCGCAGGGTTTCGATGCCGGCCGCGAGGACCTTGCGGAAGGTCTCCTCCTGGCGGCGGTTGCGCAAAGTCGCTCCGGTCTGGCGGTCGGCGTGGGATGCGATCGTAGCCAGTGCATCGCTGGACACATGTCCAAGCTATCGGATGCCCGCGGCGGGAGGCAAGCCTGGGCGGGAAATACGCAGTTAAATCAGGTAGTTTGCCGACCGCCCGGGCGCCGGCCGAGATCCGCTCTTGCACCCCCGGCGGCCCGGCGACTATGGTTCGATGCGACTATATCGGACAAGTGTCCACTCAATTTGGCGTGCTTGATTGGGCCGCGCACAGACGGGAGCGGGAGATGGCCTTGTTGGCCGACGGCGCGAGCGCACTGTTCATCGACGGGAAGTTTTCGCCGGGCAACGCCGGCACGTTTCCCACGATCAACCCGGCAACCGAGGAAGTGCTCGGAGTTGCCGCCGACGCCGACGCCGACGACATGGGTCGCGCGATCGACGCCGCGCGGCGGGCGTTCGACGGCACGGACTGGTCCCGCGACACCGAGCTGCGGGTGCGGTGCGTGCGGCAGCTGCGCGAGGCGATGCAGCAGCACCTCGAAGAGCTGCGCGACCTGACCATCGCCGAAGTCGGCGCGCCGCGAATGCTCACCGGCATCGCCCAGCTGGAAGTGCCGGTCAACGACCTCGCGTTCGCGGCCGACACCGCCGAATCCTACGAATACAGCCAGGATCTCGGCGAGGCGTCGCCGATGGGCATCCCCACCCGGCGCACCATCGCCCGCGAGGCCGTCGGTGTCGTCGGCGCCATCACCCCGTGGAACTTCCCCCACCAGATCAACCTCGCCAAGATCGGACCGGCGCTGGCCGCCGGCAACACCGTCGTCTTGAAGCCGGCCCCCGACACCCCCTGGTGCGCCGCCGTGCTGGGCGAACTGATCGCGGAGCACACCGACTTTCCGCCCGGCGTGATCAACATCGTCACGTCCAGCGACCACGGTGTGGGCGCGCTGTTGGCCAAAGACCCTCGGGTGGACATGGTTTCGTTCACCGGCTCGACCGCCACCGGCCGCAGCGTGATGGCCGACGGCGCCGCCACCATCAAAAAGGTCTTCCTCGAGTTGGGCGGCAAGTCGGCGTTCATCGTCCTCGACGACGCAGACCTGGGCGGCGCGGTGGGCATGGCGGGCTTTTCGGTCTGCATGCACGCGGGGCAGGGGTGCGCGATCACCACCCGGCTGCTGGTGCCGCGGGCGCGGTACGACGAGGCGGTCTCCATCGCGGCCGCGACGGTGGGCGGCATCAAGGCCGGCGACCCCACCGACCCCGGAACCATCTGCGGGCCAGTGATTTCGGCGCGCCAGCGCGACCGGATCCAGGGCTACCTCGACTCGGCGATCGCCGAGGGCGGGACCTTCGCGTGCGGAGGCGGCCGGCCGGCCGATCGTGACGTCGGCTTCTTCATCGAGCCCACCGTGATCGCAGGGCTGGGCAACGACGCCCGCTGCGCGCGGGAAGAGATCTTCGGCCCGGTCCTCACCGTGATCCCGCACGACGGCGACGACGACGCCGTGCGCATTGCCAACGACTCGCCCTACGGATTGTCGGGCACCGTGTTCGGCGCCGACCCCGAGCGCGCGGCGCGGGTTGCCGCGCGGGTCCGCGCCGGAACGATCAATGTCAATGGCGGCGTGTGGTATTCGGCCGACGCGCCGTTCGGTGGCTACAAGCAATCCGGAAACGGTCGCGAGATGGGCCTGGCCGGTTTCGAGGAGTACCTGGAGATCAAGACCATCGCGACAGCGGTTAACTAGAGGAGCTTGACAGCATGCGATTCGAGAACAAGGTCGCCATCGTCACCGGGTCGGGCGGCGGCATCGGCCAGGCGTACGCCGAGGCGCTGGCCCGCGAGGGCGCCGCGGTCGTGGTGGCCGACATCAAGGCCGAGGCGGCCGAGGCGGTGGCCAAGCAGATCGTCGCCGACGGCGGGACGGCGCTGGCCGTGCCGGTCGACGTGTCCGACCCGGCGTCGGCCAAGGCGATGGCCGACCGCACGCTGGCCGAGTTCGGCGGCATCGACTACCTGGTCAACAACGCCGCGATATTCGGCGGCATGAAGCTGGATTTCCTGCTCACGGTCGACCCCGAGTACTACAAGAAGTTCATGAGCGTGAACCTCGACGGCGCGCTGTGGTGCACCCGCGCGGTGTACAAGAAGATGGCCAAGCGCGGCGGCGGGGCGATCGTCAACCAGTCGTCCAGCGCGGCGTGGCTGTATGCGAACTTCTACGCGTTGGCCAAGGTCGGCATCAACGGCCTGACCCAACAGCTGTCCCGCGAACTCGGCGGCCAGAACATCCGCATCAACGCGATCGCGCCCGGACCCATCGACACCGAAGCCAACCGGACCACCACCCCGCAGGAGATGGTCGCCGACATCGTCAAGGGTCTGCCCCTGTCGCGCATGGGAACTCCGGAGGACGTCGTCGGGATGTGCCTGTTTTTGTTGTCCGACGAGGCGTCGTGGATCACCGGGCAGGTGTTCAACGTTGACGGCGGGCAGATAATCCGGTCATGACGAACGACTTGAGGCTCGGCTACATCGGGCTGGGCAACATGGGCGCCCCGATGGCCACGAAGATGACCGAATGGCCCGGCGGGGTGACGGTTTACGACATCCGGACCGAGGCGATGACGCCGCTGGCCGAGAAGGGCGCCGGCCTGGCCGACAGCGTCGCCGACGTCGCCGCCGCCGACATCGTCCATGTCACCGTCCTCGACGATGCGCAGGTGCGCGCGGTGGTCGGCGAACTGGCGGCGCACGCCAGGCCCGGCACGGTGATCGCGATCCACTCGACCATCAGCGACACCACCGCCGTCGAACTGGCCCGCGAGCTGAAACCGCGCGGCATTCACATCGTCGACGCGCCGGTCAGCGGTGGCGCGGCCGCCGCCGCGAAGGGCGAGCTGGCCACCATGGTGGGCGCCGAGCGCGAGGTCTACGAGCGGATCAAGCCGGCCTTCAAACACTGGGCCGCGATGGTCGTCCACGCCGGGGAGCCGGGCGCGGGGACGCGAATGAAGCTGGCCCGCAACATGTTGACCTTCACCTCCTATGTGGCGGCGTGCGAGGCGATGAGACTGGCCGAGGCGGCCGGGCTCGACCTGCAGGCGCTGGGCCGGGTGGTGCGCCACACCGACGCGCTCACCGGCGGGCCAGGGGCCATCATGGTCCGCGATGACATGAAAGATCTTCAGCCGGAACACTTTCTGTACCAACCGTTTATGCACACCCGGGGTCTCGGTGAGAAGGACCTGAGCCTGGCGCTGGGTTTGGGCGATACGTTGTCGGTCGACCTGCCGCTTGCCCAGCTGGCGTACGAGGGGCTGGCCGCCGGCCTGGGGGTGCCACACACAGAGAAAGAGGCATGATGGACGAGCTGCGCCGCAAGGGCCTCGAGAAGATGAACGAAGTCTACGGCTGGGAGATGCCCAACGTGGAGGGCGACGCGTACTTCGACCTGACCGTCGACCACCTGTTCGGCAGCATCTGGACGCGACCGGGATTGTCGATGCGCGACAAGCGGATCATGACGCTGACGGCGGTGACCGCGATCGGAAATCGCGACCTGGCCGAGATCCAGATCAACGCCGCACTGCTCAACGGGGAGCTGAGCGAGACCGAGCTGAAGGAGATGGCCGTCTTCCTCACCCACTACCTCGGCTTCCCGCTGGGCTCGGCGCTCAACGGCGCCGTCGACGCCGTCGTCGCCAAGCGCAAGAAGGCTGCGGCCAAGGGCGCCGCGGAGGACAAGAAGGCCAACGTGGACGCCGCGCTGAAGATGCACTCCGGCGACAAGGACTGAGCCGAGAGGTCAGTACGGCTGCACGCCTTCTGGCATCACGTATTCGGAGATCGGCCCGGAGACGCCGTTGACCGACGTGCCGCCGTTGATGATGCCCGGCGCCATTTCCAGCATGTTGTGCGGGAACCCGAATTTCGGCTTGGTCAGCGCGTCGAGCCGGGCCAGCTCGTCGGCGCCGAGGCTCACCTCGACGGCGCGGACGTTGTCGTTGAGTTGCGCGAGCCTGCGCGCGCCGATGATGACGGACGAGACGCCGGGCTGCGCGCGGACCCAGGCCAGCGCGATGCTGGCGACGGTCGTCTCGTGGGCCTTGGCGATGGCCTCGAGTTCGTCGATCAGCGCGTAGGTCTCCTCGTTGAGGAACGCGTTGACCATCGCGCCGCGACCGGCGTCCTGCCGGCCGGCATTGGCCCGGGTGTACTTGCCGCTCAGCACGCCGCCCTTGAGCGGCGACCACGGTGTGATGCCGAGACCGAACTCGGACGCCATCGGCACCAGTTCCTGTTCGACGTCGCGTTCGAGCAGCGAGTACTCGACCTGCAACCCGACGAATGCCGACCAGCCGCGGAAACGCGCGATGAGGTTGGCTTCGGCGATCTTCCACGCCGGCGTGTCCGAAACGCCGATGTAGCGCACCTTGCCCGCCCGGACCAGGTCGTCGAGCGCCGCCATGGTCTCCTCGATCGGGGTGCTCGCGTCCCAGATGTGCAGCCAGTAGAGGTCGATGTAGTCGGTCTGCAGGCGCCGCAACGAGTTTTCGCACGCGTTGACCAACGATTTGCGGCCCGAGCCGCCGCCGTTCGGATCGCCCGGGTAGAGGTTGCCGCTGAACTTGGTCGCGATCACCAAGCGGTCGCGCCGGGCGGGGTGCCGCCCGACGTGGTCGCCGATGATCTTCTCGGAGTGGCTCCTGGTGTAGAAGTTGGCGGTGTCGATGAAGTTGCCGCCGAGTTCGGTGTATCGATCGATGATCTGTTGGGACTCTTCCACACTGGTGCCCCAGCCGAGGTCTTCGCCGAACGTCATCGCGCCGAGGCACAGGGGGCTGACCCGCAAGCCGGAGCGTCCGAGTGTCACGTATTGATCCAGGGGCATGGCGGCGGCTTTCTGGTAGATTGTTCGCTTATGCGCTTGTTCCAATCTAAACTAGTTCACGACTGAACGATCTGGCAAGTCGATGTCAGCGGTCGATGCGGCCAAGATCTGGTCGTTGAACTACCGGGTGCTGGTGTCGGTCATCGCATGCGCCGAGGCCGACATCGGCGCGCTCGGGCTCGAGTCCAAGGAGCTGTTCCTGCTCGCCGAGATCGACGAGCATCCCTATCCCGCCGAATTGGCGGCGACGCTCAGCATGCCCAAGGCGACGGTGACGGTCTACCTGAAACGGCTCGAGGCGGCCGGGTTCGTGCGCCGCGAGATCGACTCCGCCGATCTGCGTCGCCACCGCCTCCTGCTCACCCCGGCCGGCCGGAAAGCCGCCGCCGACGGCCTCGCGCTGCTGTCGGCGGAGTTCGACAAGCGCCTGGGGCGTCTCACCGCCGCGCAGCAAAAAGAGCTGAAAGGCCTGCTGGAGCGAATCGTCTGACCGCCTGGGCTACTCTGACGTGTCGTGCGTGTCCTGGTGATCGGTTCCGGTGCCCGTGAGCATGCGCTGCTGCTGGCGCTGCGCAGGGATTCGCAGGTCACCGGGCTGGCGGTCGCACCGGGCAACGCCGGCACCGCCCGGCTGGCCGAACAGCATGACGTCGACATCACCTCCGGCGAAGCGGTGGTCGCGTTGGCGCGCGAGGTTCGTGCCGACCTCGTCGTCATCGGTCCCGAGGTGCCGCTGGTGCTGGGGGTGGCCGACGCGGTGCGCGCCGCCGGCATCGCCTGCTTCGGACCCGGCAAGGACGCCGCCCGCATCGAGGGCTCCAAGGCGTTCGCCAAAGACGTCATGGCCGCGGCCGGCGTGCGAACCGCCGCGAGCGAAATCGTCGACAGCCCGGCACGTTTGGACGCGGCCCTGGACCGCTTCGGCCCGCCGGCCGGCGACCCGGCGTGGGTGGTGAAAGACGATGCCCTGGCGGCAGGCAAGGGCGTGGTGGTGACCCCCGATCGCGACGCGGCGCGCGCCCACGCCGCCAGCCTGCTCGAGGCGGGACACCCGGTGCTGCTGGAGTCCTTCCTCGACGGCCCCGAGGTGTCGCTGTTCTGTGTGGTCGACGGCGCCACCGTGGTGCCGCTGCTGCCGGCGCAGGACTTCAAGCGGGTCGGCGACGGCGACACCGGCCCCAACACCGGCGGCATGGGCGCCTACGCGCCGCTCGCGTGGCTGCCGGAGGAGGTGTATCGGGAGATCGTCGGCCGGATCGTCGAACCCGTTGCGGCCGAACTGGTTCAGCGCGGCTGCCCCTTCACCGGCTTGCTCTACGTCGGTCTGGCGATCACCGCGAAGGGGCCCGCCGTCGTCGAATTCAATTGCCGCTTCGGCGATCCCGAG
Source organism: Mycobacterium paraense (assembly GCF_002101815.1). Lineage (GTDB taxonomy): Bacteria > Actinomycetota > Actinomycetes > Mycobacteriales > Mycobacteriaceae > Mycobacterium > Mycobacterium paraense. Next base: position 172,448 of record NZ_LQPM01000023.1, read on the forward strand.
ACGCAGGCCGTGCTCGCCCTGCTGGAGTCGCCGCTCGGCCAATTGCTCTATGCCGCGAGCACCGGCGGGCTGGCCGGTTTCGGCGGGTTGCGCTGGAGCGAGGGCGCCGCGGTGACGGTGGTGCTGGCGGCCGAAAACTACCCCGGACGCCCGCGGGTCGGGGACGTCGTCGTCGGCGCGGAAGCCGACGGCGTGCTGCACGCCGGAACCGCGCGGCGCGACGACGGGGCGATCGTCTCGTCGGGCGGGCGGGTGCTGTCGGTGGTGGGCACCGGAGCGGACCTGTCCGCCGCCCGCGCGAACGCGTACGAGATCCTGGGTTCGATTCGGTTGCCCGGCAGCCACTTCCGATCCGATATCGCCCTCGCCGCGGCGGAGGGCAAGGTGAGCGTCTAGAAACCTGCGGCCTGCCCGTCGCGGCGCGGATCGCTCACGGCCAGGTAGCCGTCGTCGAGCCGCCAGATCGCCTGGCAGCTGCCGAACTGGTTGTAGTCGTCCACGGCGATCAAATCGTGGCCGCGCCGCCGGAGTTCGTCGAGCGTCGACTCCGGGAAGCCGCGCTCGCAGCTGACCTGCATGCCCTGCACCCAGCGGAACCGCGGGCCGTCGCACGCAGCCTGCGGATTCTGCCCGTGGTCGGCGATGCGCACCATCACCTGCACATGCCCCTGCGGCTGCATCGTGCCGCCCATCACCCCGAAGCTCATCACCGGGGCCCCGTCCTTGGTGACGAACCCCGGGATGATGGTGTGGTACGGACGCTTGCCCGGCCCGACGCGGTTCGGATGTCCCTCGGCGACAGCGAAATCCGCACCCCGATTCTGCAGCGACACCCCGGTGCCCGGCACCACCACGCCCGAGCCGAACCCCATGTAGTTGGACTGGATCATCGACACCATGACCCCGGCGGCGTCGGCCGCCGTCAGATAGACGGTGCCGCCGCGCGGCGTGCCCGCGGACGCCGGCCTGGCCCGCGTCGGATCGATCAGCGCGGCGCGCTGCCGCAGGTATTCCTTGTCCAGCAGGTCATCCGGGGCCAGCGCCATGTGGTCGATGTCGGCGACATAGGCCTGCGCGTCGGCGAACGCGAGCTTCACGGCCTCGATCTGCAGGTGCACGCTGTCCGCGGAATCGGCCGGCCACGAGGACATGTCGAAGTGTTCCAGGATCCCCAGCGCGATGAGCGCCACGATCCCCTGGCCGTTGGGCGGTATCTCGTGCACGGTGTACCCGCGATAGGCGGCATCGATCGTGCCCACCCAGTCGGCGCGGTGCGCGGCGAGGTCGCCGGCGCGCATCGCCCCGCCATGGGCCAGCGCGTGCGCCTCGAGTGTGGCGGCCACGTCGCCGCGGTAGAACGCCTCTCCGTTGGTCGCGGCGATCCGCTCGAGCGTGGCCGCCTGGTCGGGAAACCTGAAGAGCTCGCCCGGTTTCGGCGCCCGCCCGCCGGGCAGGAACGCCTCGGCGAACCCAGGCTGGTCCTTGAAGAGCGGCACCTGGGCCGCCCATTGCTCCGCGACGGTGGGCGACACCAGAAAGCCGTTGCGGCCGTAAGAGATTGCGGGCTCGAACAGCCTCTCGAACGGCAGCCTGCCGAACTTGGCGTGCAGCTCCGCCCACGCCGAGACCGCCCCGGGCACGGTCACCGAATTCCAGCCGAGCGCGGGAACCGCGTTGCCGCCGAAGTACTCCGGCGTCCAGGCCGCGGGGGAGCGGCCGGAGGCGTTCAGCCCGTGCAGCCGCGCGCCGTCCCAGACGATGGCGAAGGCGTCCGAGCCGATGCCGTTGGACACCGGCTCGACCACGGTCAGGGTGATGGCGGTGGCGATCGCCGCGTCCACGGCGCTGCCACCCCCGGCGAGCATGCGCAGACCGGCCTGGGCGGCAAGCGGTTGCGACGTGCACACGACGTTGGCCGCCAGGACGGGCTTTCGCGGCCAGGCGTACGGGAGGCTCCAACCGAAGGGTGTGGTCACCTCCGCGAGACTAGGCCGTCAGCAGCGGCGCCAGCCAGGTCAGCTCGGCCGGCAGCTGCGAGCTCCAGAACTCCGCGTTGTGCCCGCCGGGCGAGAAGCCGCCAGCGGGCGGGTTGGGCAGTTGCGCGATGAACTGCTTAGTCGCCCCGTAGAACGGGTCGCTGTCGCCGCAATCCACCCGGATCGGTATCGACGCCAGCGCCGGCATCCCGAACACCGAGTTCGCCGCGAAGTCGTCCGGCCCGTCGAACGCCCCCGGTGCGGCCGCCCCGGACGACATCCACAGCGCCGGGCTCACCGCGCAAATCGCGGCGGTGCGCGCAGGCCCGAGCCGCCCGCCCAGCAGCAGCGCGCCGTAGCCGCCCATCGACCAGCCGAGGAACGCGACCCGCGAGGTGTCCAGGTCCTGGCCGCCCAGCATCGGGATCAGCTCGTTCAGCACCATGGCCCCGGCGTCCTCGCCCGACGCCCGCTTGTGCCAATAACCGCCGCCACCGTCGACGGCCACCACCGCGAACGGCGGCAGCCCGGCGTTGACGGCCTGGGCCAGCCCCTGCTCGACGCCGCCGGCCATCACGGTGGCCGCGTCGCTGCCCTTGCCGTGCAGCGCAATGACCGGTCGCAGCGCCTTGGTCTGCCCCGGTGGACGGGCGATCGCCCAGTTGGTGTTGACGCCGCCGCGCGCCGCTGAAACGAAGGAGCCCGTCACCATGGTCGGCGCGGCGGAGGCCGGTGCCGCCGGTGCGACGGGGGCGCTGGGCGGCGGAGCCAAGGGCGCCTGGGTGCTGGCCGCCGACACCGGCGCCGCGTGAGATGTTCGGGGCTCTAACAGGATGTCGAGGGCGTATGCGCCGGTGGCGCCGACGGCCGCGCCGGCGCCGAGACCGAGCAGGGCGCGGCGGCTCAAGTCGGGCATGCGGGCCATCATGCCACGGCCGTTTGGCCAAAATGGCAATGGAGTACCACTTTTGCTGGCACCATGGCTACTCGTGACTGCAGCAGTTACTCCAAAGGGAGAACGTCGACGGTATGCGCTCGTGAGCGCCGCCGCCGAGCTGCTTGCCGAGGGCGGGTTCGAAGCGGTGCGCCACCGGGCGGTCGCCCGCCGGGCGGGTCTGCCGTTGGCCTCGACCACTTATTACTTCTCGTCGCTGGACGATTTGATCGCCCGCGCCGTCGAACACATCGGGATGATCGAGATCGCCCAGCTGCGGGCGCGGGTCAACGCGTTGTCCCGGCGGCGCCGCGGACCGGAGACCACCGCCGAGGTGCTGGTCGACCTGCTGGTGGGGGATCTGTCCGACCCGGCGCTCACCGAGCAGCTGATCTCCCGTTACGAGCGGCACATCGCCTGCACCCGGCTGCCCGCCCTGCGCGAGACGATGCGTCGCAGCCTGCGCCAGCGCGCCGAGGCCGTGGCGGAGGCCCTCGAACGGTCCGGCCGATCCGTGCGGATCGAGCTGGTGTGCACGCTGATCTGCGCGGTCGACGGGTGCGTGGTCTCCGCGCTGGTCGAGGGCGGCGACCCGGCCGCGGCCGCGTTGGGCACGGTGGTCGAGCTCGTCGACGTGCTCGCGCCCATCGACCCGCGACCGGTGCAGATCTGAACCACTAGGGGCGGGGCAGCGACGGGGTCACGATGTATCCGGTGGCGAAGTCGCCATAGATCGTGACGGCGGCCGGACAGCGCTGGGAGTACAACGCCACGTAGGCGCAGACGACGGCGTCGACCGGGTCTTCGGCGCGGCGCAGCTCGCTCTTGCGTTGCGCCGTGACGACCTGCCCGCGCAGCTGCGCCCAGCCGTCATGGCCAACGACCCGCAGGGGCACCGCGGCGTCGGCGAGCTTTTCGACGCCGTCCATCAGCAGCAAGAGCTCGGACTTGAGCCCGTCGAGGGTGCGGCCGGGCTTCGCCTTGTATTTCAGCGTCCGCTCCAATCGGAACAGCGCGACGGTGGCCGCGTGCGGGTACACCTCGATGGCGCGGCGCCCGGCCGTCGACCGCGGATCCAGCTCGAGGCCCAGCGCCGCGGCCAGCCGACCCCCGCGTGGGCCGTCGGCGAATTCGGGTTTTCCGGTATTGCAGGGGTGCGCCCCGGCTTCGAACCGGCGGAAGTCGCGGTTGAGGGCCGCCTCGGCCGGCCGCTGGCCGGTCGGGTTGGTCACCACCAGCGGCGCGTCGAAGGCGACCAGGCAGTCGTCGCGCACATAGGGCGACAGGGCGGCCAGCACCGCCGCGTCGTCGCGCACGGCGCACAGGTGCAGCAGGCGGCCGTCGGCGTCGAGGACCGCGACACCGGTGGGGTTGCGACCGCCCCAGGCCAGGTCGACGCCGGCGAAGTGCACCCCCACAGGCTATGGCCGCCGGTCACATCCGCCACATTGGCCTCTGCGGAAGCCGGGACCCTTTGTGCCCGCCTCACAGCGACAATCAGGCGGGTCGGCGCGGTGGGCGCGCATTGTCGCTCTGAGGCGGGCACATCGCCTGCCGCCCGGCGGAGAGACAGAAGTGACAACAGTGACCGGAAGCCGATCGGCGGGACGCGCCGACCGTAAGCTGTCTGCTTGTGAGCATTCCGAACGTCCTGGCCGCCCGGTACGCCAGCGCGGAAATGGTCGCGATCTGGTCGCCGGAGGCCAAGGTCGTCGCCGAGCGGCGGCTGTGGCTGGCCGTGCTGCGGGCGCAGGCCGAACTCGGAGTGGACGTTCCGCCCGAGGCGATCGCCGATTACGAACGGGTGCTCGACGACGTCGACCTGGCCTCGATCGCACAGCGCGAACGCGCGCTGCGCCACGACGTGAAGGCCCGCATCGAGGAATTCAACGCGCTGGCCGGCCACGAGCACGTGCACAAGGGAATGACGAGCCGCGACCTCACCGAGAACGTCGAGCAGCTGCAGATCCGGCGGTCGCTGGAACTGGTGTTCTCGCACGGCATTGCCGTCGTCGCGCGGCTCGCCGAGCGGGCGGTGGGCTACCGCGATCTGGTGATGGCCGGGCGCAGCCACAACGTCGCCGCGCAGGCCACGACGTTGGGCAAGCGGTTCGCCTCGGCGGCCCAGGAGACGCTGATCGCGCTGACCAGGCTGGGGGAGTTGATCGACCGCTACCCGCTGCGGGGGATCAAGGGCCCGATGGGCACCGCGCAGGACATGCTGGACCTGCTGGACGGCGACGTCGACAAGCTCACCGAACTCGAGGGGCGCGTCGCCGACTTCCTGGGCTTCGCAACGGTTTTGACCAGCGTCGGACAGGTGTACCCGCGCTCGCTGGACCACGACGTGCTGTCGGCGCTGGTGCAGCTGGGCGCCGGGCCGTCGTCGATGGCCCACACCATCCGGCTGATGGCCGGGCACGAACTCGTCACGGAAGGCTTCGCGCCGGGGCAGGTGGGCTCGTCGGCGATGCCGCACAAGATGAACACCCGCAGCTGCGAGCGGGTCAACGGGCTGCAGGTGGTGCTGCGCGGCTACGCCTCGATGGCCGCCGAGCTGGCCGGCGCGCAGTGGAACGAGGGCGACGTGTTCTGTTCCGTGGTGCGCCGAGTCGCGTTGCCGGACAGCTTCTTTGCCATCGACGGGCAGATCGAGACGTTCTTGACGGTGCTCGACGAGTTCGGCGCCTACCCGGCGGTGATCACCCGCGAGCTGGACCGCTACCTGCCGTTCCTCGCCACCACCAAGGTGCTGATCGCCGCGGTGCGCGCGGGCATGGGCCGCGAGGCCGCGCACCACGTGATCCGCGAACACGCGGTCGCGACGGCGCTGGCCATGCGGGAACGCGGCGCCGAACCCGACCTGCTCGAGCGGTTGGCCGCCGACGAGCGGCTGCCCCTGGACCGCGCGGCGCTGGACGCCGCGCTGGCCGACAAGAAGTCGTTCACCGGGGCCGCCGGTGACCAGGTGGACCAGGTGGCCGCGATGGTCGACGCGTTGGTGAGCCGCTACCCGGACGCGGCGAAATACACCCCGGGTGCGATCCTGTGACGCTCGCGGGCGCGCTATCGGGGATCGACTTCACCGACCTGGACAACTTCGCCAACGGGTTTCCGCACGACCTGTTCGCCGTCCATCGGCGCGAGGCGCCGGTGTACTGGCACGAGCCGACGGACAACACCCCGGACGGCGAGGGCTTCTGGTCCGTCGCCTCCTACTCGGAAACCCTTGCGGTGCTGAAGGATCCGGTGACATTCTCCTCGGTCACCGGCGGCGAGCGACCGTTCGGCGGCACGCTGCTGCAAGACCTGGCCATCGCGGGCCAGGTGCTCAACATGATGGACGACCCGCGGCACTCGCAGATTCGGCGTCTCGTCAGCTCCGGGCTGACGCCGCGGATGATCGGGCTCGTCGAGGACGATCTGCGGTCGCGGGCCCGCCGGCTGCTGGACGCGGTGGTGCCGGGCGAGCCGTTCGACTTCCTGGTCGACATCGCCGCCGAACTGCCGATGCAGATGATCTGCATCCTGCTGGGAGTGCCGGATTCCGAACGGCATTGGCTGTTCCAGGCCATCGAGCCGCAGTTCGACTTCGGGGGTTCCCGCAAAGCGTCGCTGTCACAACTTTCGGTCGAAGAGGCCGGCTCCCGGATGTACGCCTACGGCCAGGAGCTGATCGCGTCGAAGCGGGCCAACCCGACCGACGACATGTTGTCGGTCGTGGCGAATGCGACCGTCGACGACGAGAACGCACCGGCCCTGTCCGACCTGGAGCTGTACCTGTTCTTCAGCCTGCTGTTCAGCGCCGGCGCGGAGACGACGCGCAACGCGGTCGCCGGCGGGCTGCTGGCCCTGGCCGAGCATCCGGAGCAATTGCGGGCGCTGCGTTCGGATTTGACCCTGCTGCCGACGGCGGTCGAGGAGATGGTGCGCTGGACGTCGCCGTCGCCGTCGAAGCGCCGCACCGCCACGCGCGACGTCAGCCTCGGCGGGCAGTCGATCCGGGCGGGGCAGAAGGTCCAGATCTGGGAGGGTTCCGCCAACCGGGACGCCGACGTGTTCGACCGACCCGACGAATTCGACATTGCCCGCAAACCCAACCCCCACTTGGGCTTCGGCCAGGGTGTGCACTACTGCCTGGGCGCGAACCTGGCCCGGCTGGAACTGCGGGTGCTGTTCGAGGAGCTGCTGACGCGCTTTTCCGCCGTACGGGTCGCGCGGCCCGTCGAATGGACCCGCAGCAATCGGCACACCGGCATCCGGCACCTCGTCGTGGAGCTCATCGAGGGACCGTGACCATCCGGCTCGCCGATGTCGAGCCGTCACCCGATGTGTTCGCCGCGGTGATGGCGACCGGAATCCTGTCGATCGCCGCTCGCGATCACCGGTACTTCGCCATCAGCGACGCCTTGGGCGTACTGGCCACCCTCGCACTGCTGGCCCTCGTCGTGGTGGTCGTCGCGACCCGGGCGCTGGCGTCGTGGGATTTGCGGGATCCCGATGTCACCCTGCGGCTGTTCACCTTCGTGGCCGCGTGCGCGGTGCTGGACAGCCGGCTGGCGTCCCACCGAATCGTCCTGCAAGTGCTCGGTGCGGTGGCCCTGGCGGCCTGGCTGGCGTTGCTCGCGCTGACCGCGCGCAACATGTCGGCCAGCCCCTGGGCGGCGCTGCGCGACCGCGCACATGGTGCGTGGGAACTGGCCAGCGTGGGCACCTCGGGACTGGCGATCGTGGCGGCGGTGGCCGCGCGGCACGAGCGCCGGTGGCTTTGGGTGGCGGCGCCGGTCTGGGTGGCGGCGCTGTGCATCTACGCGTTGATGACCTGGCTGATTTTGTGGCGCGCGGTCAGCGAGCGTCAGGATCGTGACGGCTTCGAGCCGGACAGCTGGATCCTGATGGGCGGGTTGGCCATCGCGACGCTGGCCGGCGACAGCATCCACGCCCTGGCTCCCGCCTGGCTGGCCGGGCCGGTGCTGGCGGTTACCGTCGTCACCTGGGTGGCGGCCACGCTGTGGATACCGCCGCTGATTCTCTTCGGCCTGCGCCGGATCAGCCGGCGGCCCACGATGCTGCGGTTTGCCGGGGTGTGGTGGGCGCTGGTGTTTCCGTTGGGCATGTATTCGGCCGCCAGCTATGCGATGGTCGCCGGGATCCATCAGAACGCGCTGCTGACCGTTTCCCTGGTGTTCTTCTGGGATGCGTTGGCCGCGTGGCTCATCGTCGTCATCGCCGGCCTGCTGCGACTGCGGCGTGGCCTGTCGTCAGTCGGCGCGCAGCGCGATGCCGGCCGCCCGTAGTTCCAGGGCGGCCAGCGCCCGAATGGTGGCGGGATCCTCATGGCGCCACCCGCCGACCGGGTCCGCGCTGATCGCGGTCAGCTTGCGCGGCGGCCGGTTGGTCAGGGCCCGCAGCGCCAGCAGCTGTTCGCCGGCCGGGGTCGCGGCCAGGCCGGTGACCGTCCACTTGCGCCGGAAGAACCGAAGCCGCAACAGCAGCCACGGGATGACCACGATCAGCAGCGGCACCGCGACGACGGCCAGCGACAGCAGCACCGCCAGCCAGCCCGCCGTGGTGTCGAGGCTGTGTCCGGCCCCCGCGATGTCGAGGGCGGCGGCGCTGGCGGACGCGAGGGGCTTGCTGACCGCGTCGCCGACCACCGGAATGTGCTGCGCACCTTGGCCCGCCGAGGCGAGGTTGCCGGCGATGCCGTTGGCGCCGATCTCGACCTGGCGACCGGCCTCGGCGATCGTCGAGATGGCGTCGTAGACGGCCGTGCCGACGAGCAGCCAGATCAGCGACCACAGGAAGATGGCGAAATCGCTGAAGAGTTGGGCCGCCAGCCGGCCGGGCGTGGTGGCGTAGGGCAGAATCCGCAATGGCAGCGACGTCATAGCCTCGATCCCAGCACAGGGCCGCCCGATAGGCTGACCCGATGCGCCCAGCACTGTCCGACTACGAGCATGTGGCCAGCGGCAAGGTCCGGGAGATCTACCGCGTCGGCGACGAGCACCTGCTGCTGGTGGCGACCGACCGGATCTCCGCGTACGACTACGTCCTGGACAGCACCATCCCGGACAAGGGTCGGATCCTGACCGCGATGAGCGTGTTCTTCTTCGGCCTCGTCGAGGCCCCCAACCACCTGGCCGGCCCGCCCGACGACCCCCGCATCCCCGACGAGGTGCTCGGTCGCGCGCTGCTGGTACGGCGGCTGGACATGCTTCCGGTGGAATGCGTGGCCCGCGGGTACCTGACCGGGTCGGGGCTGCTGGATTACCAGGCGACCGGCAAGGTCTGCGGCATCCCGCTGCCACCGGGGCTGGTGGAGGCCAGCAGGTTCGCCACCCCGTTGTTCACCCCGGCGACCAAAGCCGCGCTGGGCGACCATGACGAGAACATCTCGTTCGCCCGGGTGATCGAGATGGTGGGTGCGGTGCGCGCCAACCAGCTACGCGACCGCACGCTGCAGATCTATGTTCAAGCCGCCGACCACGCGCTGAAAAGGGGAATCATCATCGCGGACACCAAATTCGAGTTCGGCACCGACGGGGGCGGCCACCTGCTGCTGGCCGACGAGATCTTCACGCCGGATTCCTCGCGCTACTGGCCGGCCCAGGACTACCGGGCGGGCGTGGTGCAGAACAGCTTTGACAAGCAGTTCGTCCGCAACTGGTTGACCAGCCCCGAGTCCGGCTGGGACCGGCACGGTTCACAACCCCCGCCACCCCTGCCCGACGACATCATCGACGCCACCCGCAGCCGCTATATCGAGGCCTACGAACGCATCTCGGGCTTGAGCTTCGACGACTGGATCGGCCCGGGCGCATGACGGAGGCTTCGCTGGACGCGCTGGTGCCACCGGTCGCAAAGCGGGTCGAGACCCGGCGAGAACACCACGGCGACGTCTTCATCGACCCCTACGAATGGCTGCGCGACAAGGCCGACCCCGAGGTCATCGGCTATCTGGAGGCCGAGAACGACTACGTCGACCGGATGACGTCCCACCTGGAACCGCTGCGGCAGAAGATCTTCGACGAGATCAAGTCGCGCACCAAGGAGACCGATCTGTCGGTTCCGACCCGGCAGGGTGACTGGTGGTACTACGCCCGCACCTTCGAGGGCAAGCAGTACCGCGTCCAATGCCGTTGCCCGGTGGCCGATCCCGGCGACTGGGACCCGCCGGTCCTCGACGAGGACACCGAAATACCCGGCGAACAGGTTCTGCTCGACTCGAACGCGGAGGCCGAGGGCCACGAATTCTTCGCGCTGGGCGCGGCGATGGTCAGCCTGGACGGGAATCTGCTCGCGTACTCGGTCGACACCGTCGGCGACGAGCGCTATACCCTGCGGTTCAAGGACTTACGCACCGGGGAGGCATACCCCGACGAGATCGCGGACATCGCGGCGGGAGCGACCTGGGCGGCCGATCACCGCACCGTGTATTACCTGACGCTGGACGCGGCCCACCGGCCCGACAAGGTCTGGCGGTACCGACTCGGCTCCCAAGAGCCGTCGGAGCTGGTGTATCACGAAGCCGACGAACGGTTTTGGCTGGGGGTGGGGCTCACCCGCAGCGAGAAATACGTGTTCATCGCGTCGGGCTCCTCCATAACCACCGAGATGCGTTACGCCGACGCAGCCGATCCGGACGCGACGTTCACCGTCGTGTTGCCGCGGCGCGAGGGAATCGAGTATTCGGCCGAGCACGCCGTGGTGGGGGGAGAGGACCGATTCCTGATCCTGCACAACGACGGCGCGGTGAACTTCACGCTCACCGAGGCCCCGGTCAGCGATCCGACGCGGCAGCGCACCCTGATCCCGCACCGCGACGATGTGCGGCTCGACGCCGTGGACGCCTTCGCCGGTCACCTGGTGGTGAGCTATCGGCGCGCGGCGTTGCCGCGAGTTCAGTTGTGGCCCATCGGATCCGACGGTGCCTACGGCGAGCCGGAGGAAATCTCGTTCGACTCCGAGCTGATGTCGTGCGGGTTGGGCGGCAATCCGAACTGGGATTCGCCCAAGCTGCGGATCAGGGCCGGGTCGTTGGTCACCCCGGCGCAGGTCTACGACATCGACCTCGCCACCCGGGAGCGGACGCTGCTGCGCGAGCAACCCGTCCTGGGCGGCTACCGTCCCGCCGACTACATCGAACGGCGCGACTGGGCGCGGGCGGACGACGGCACCGAGATCCCCGTGTCGATCGTGCATCGCGCCGACGTCGAATTCCCCGCGCCCACCCTGCTGTACGGTTACGGCGCCTACGAGCTGTGCACCGACCCCAGCTTTTCGATCGCCCGGTTGTCGCTGCTGGACCGCGGCATGGTCTTCGTCATCGCCCACGTGCGTGGCGGCGGTGAGATGGGCCGGCTCTGGTATGAGCACGGCAAGCTGCTGGAAAAGAAGAACACCTTCACCGACTTCGTCGCGGTGGCAAGGCATTTGGTGGACTCCGGCGTGACCCGCCCCAGTCGGCTGGTCGCGCTCGGCGGCAGCGCCGGCGGCCTGCTGATGGGTGCGGTGGCCAACCTGGCGCCGGATCTGTTCGCCGGCATCCTCGCGCAGGTCCCCTTCGTCGACCCGCTGACCACCATCCTCGACCCGTCCCTGCCGCTGACCGTCACCGAGTGGGACGAGTGGGGAAACCCGTTGAGCGACAGCGATGTCTACTCGTACATGAAGTCGTATTCCCCCTACGAGAACGTCGAGTCCAAGAAGTATCCGGCCATTCTGGCGATGACGTCGCTGAACGACACGCGCGTCTATTACGTGGAGCCGGCCAAATGGGTCGCGGCGCTGCGGCATGCCAACACCGACGGCAATCCGGTCCTGCTGAAGACGCAGATGAACGCGGGACACGGCGGCGTCAGCGGTCGCTACAAGGCATGGCAGGAAACCGCTTTCCAGTACGCGTGGCTGCTAGCCGCTGCCGACCGCGACCGCTACGGCGGCGGCCAGGAAGACGGCCTGCATGGCCGCCCGCAGGGGTAGCCGGGTCGTCATCGACTTGGGCGGATCGGGCATCCGGGACGCGTAGACGTTGGCCGGGAACATGGCCAGCATCAGCACCAGGAGGCAGACGGCCGCCGCCACCCGGGTGGCGGGGACCAACAGTCCCACGGCGCCCAGCAACTCCAGCAGGCCGGTGAGCGTGACCAGGTAGCCGGGAGCGGGCAGGCGCGGGGGCACGATCGCGATGAGATCCCGTCGCAGCGGCGGCGCGAAGTGCGAAAAGCCGGTCAGCAGGAACATCGCCGCCAGGCCGACCGCGATCGACGCGATCCAGTTGTTGACGTACGCGACGCCGAGCCAGCCGATGCTGCGGGCGGCGATGGTGCTCAGGAGCAGCGCGATCAACGGGGCCATGACGTTCCAATCTAGGCAGTGACAAGATTCTAGCACTCGAAGATAGCACCGATCTAGTCACTGTCAAGTTTGGCCGGTATGCTGGCGGCGTGAACCGCTACCACCACGGCGACCTGCGTGCGGTGATCCTCGCCGAGGCGGGCCGCCTGGTGGCCGAGCGGGGCGCGGAGGGCGTTTCGTTGCGCGAGTTGGCGCGCAGTGCTGGCGTGTCGCACGCCGCGCCGGCCCACCACTTCACCGATCGGCGGGGATTGTTCACCGCGCTGGCGACCCAGGGATTCCAGTTGCTGGCCGAGGCGCTGACGAACGCTCGTGGCCGCTTCACCGACGCCGCCCTGGCGTACGTGCGGTTCGCCCTCGAGCACCCGGGCCACTACCAGGTGATGTTCAACAAGTCGCTGCTGGACGCCACCGACACGGAACTGGCCGCGGCCGAGGCCGCCGCCGGAGCCGAGCTCTCCCGCGGCGTTGCGACCCTGCGGGACCCCAACGCGCGGGCCGACCCCGCGGGCGCGCAACTCGCGGCATGGTCACTGGTGCACGGGTTTTCGACGCTGTGGCTCAACGACGCCGTCAACGCACACGTCAGGCGGTCCGACCCGATGGACGCCGTCGCGCGGATCGCAACGATGCTGTTCGAGGGGTGAGCGGCGCTAGTCGTGGGCCGTTTGAATGGCCGGCTGCTTCGGCAGGAACGCCGCCGGGATGATGGTGAACGCCACCAACACCACCGCGATCACGAACACCAGCGTGTACGCGTGCGAAAGGTCGTGCAGCACGCTGCCCGAAAAGCCCGGGGCCAGCGTCTGGGGCGGCACCGCCGACGGGTCGACCGGCACGCCGGTGGCGGCCGCTTTCTGCTGGAGCGTCGCGAGTTTACGTGCCGCGGAGATGTTCTCGCTGTGGTTGAACTGGTTGGTCAGGACCATCGACATCAACGCGGTGCCCATGGAACCGCCCACCTGATGGCTGACGCTCATCAGCGTTGTGCCGCGGGCGATCTGGTGGGGGGACAGCGCCTGCACCGACGCGACGGACAGCGGCATCATGGTGCAGCCCATGCCCAGCCCCATGATCGCCAATCCGACCAGCAGCGTGGGTAGATACGGGGTCTGCTTGGCCACGCCCAGGGCGAAGGTGCCCAGGCCCGCGATGATCAGCCCGATGCCGACCAGCACGATCTTGCCGGGGCCCTGCCGGTCCACCAGCGGCCCGGTCAGCCGCATGGTCAGCATGGCGCCCAGCCCCTGCGGGATCATGTGCACGCCGGCCTGCATGGGCGTCTGGTGCAGCACCTGCTGGAAGTAGCTCGGCAGCAGCAGGCCCGCGCCGAAAAAGGCGGTGGCGAACAGCAGCATCGTCACATTGGCCTGGGTGATCACCTTGTTCTGGAACAGCCGCAGGTCGATGAGCGGGTGATCGGCACGGCGCCGCGCGTGCACGACGAACGCGGCGATCAAGGCCAGGCCGACCGCCGCCGGAATCAAGACGCGACGATCGGCCAGGGTCCCGCACCGCGGGACGGACGACACCGCGAACAGGAACGTGGCCAGCCCGGGGGAGAGCAGCAATCCGCCGACCACGTCGAACGTTTCCGACCGCGCCGCTTGATCGCTGGGGAACACGATCGCCGCCAGCACCAGCGTCACCAGCCCGATCGGCAGGTTGATCAGGAAGATCCACCTCCAGCTGGAGGTGTCGATGAGCCAGCCGCCCAGGATGGGCCCGCCGATCGGGGCCAGCAGCATGGGGATGCTCAGGATGGACATCAGGCGGCCGAGGCGCGCGGGGCCCGCCTCGCGGGTCATGATCATGAATCCCAGCGGCATCAGCATGCCGCCGCCGATGCCCTGCACCACTCGAAACACGATGAGCTGCGCGATCGTTGAGGCCAGCGCGCACAGCAGCGAACCCAGGGCGAACGCCACGACCGATCCCATGAACAACCGCTTGGTGCCGAACCGGTCGGCCGCCCAACCCGTCAGCGGGATCACCGACGCCAACGCCAGCGTGTAGCCGGTCATGGTCCAGCCGACGATGGCCTGGGTCGAGCCGAATTGATCGATGAAGGTGCGTTGCGCGACGGCGACGACCGTGACATCCAGGATCGCCATCACCGTGGCCAGGAGGCACACCCCGGAGATCCGCAGCAGCCTCGCGTCCAGCTTGTCGGGGAAGACATGGGCGCCCGGCGGCTCCGCGGAAGCGGTGGGCGGCGCGGTGTCGGCCGCTGCTGGTCGGGCCTTGTCCATGGCGTTGCTTAGCATATCGAATCGATCGCGCCGCCCCGCGCCGGGACGCGTTTGCTGGCCGGGCGTGCGGACGGGGCCGCCGGGGCGCGTGCCAGGCCATCCGCGCGGCCGTTTCACGACCTTGCGGGTGGCGCCGACCTGGGCCGATATACGCCTGCTGTCTGCGTGTCCTTCACCATCCCGACACCTGGAATCGTCAAACTGCGGGTGTGTCTGGAAAATTGATCGTCTCGGTGTCGGGGATCGGCGAACGCACCCTGGACGACGTCCGGGCGTTCTGCGCACAAATGGACGCCCGCAAGGTTCCGGTCTCGTTGCTGGTTGCTCCCCGGCTCAAGGGTGACTACCGGCTGGACCGGGACCCGCACACCGTCGACTGGCTGACCGCCCGGCGGGCCGGCGGCGACGCCATCGTGCTGCACGGCTACGACGACCCCGCCACCAAGAAGCGCCGCGGCGAATTCGCGGTTCTGCGCGCCCACGAGGCCAACCTGCGACTGATGGGCGCGGATCGCGTGCTCGAGCACCTCGGCCTGCGCACCCGGTTGTTCGCCGCCCCGGGCTGGGTGGTGTCCCCGGGCGTCGTCAAGGCGTTGCCGCAGAACGGTTTCCGGCTGCTGGCGGATCTGCACGGGATCACCGACCTGGTCCGGCACAGCACCGACCGCACCCGGGTCCTCGGCATCGGCGAGGGCTTCCTGACCGAGCCGTGGTGGTGCCGCATGGTGGTGCTGTCCGCGGAGCGGATCGCGCGCCGCGGCGGCATCGTGAGGGTGGCCGTGGCCGCGCACCAATTGCGCAAGCCCGGCCCGCTGCAGGCGATGCTGGACGCCGTCGACCTCGCTCAGATGCACGGTTGCACCCCCACCGTCTACCGGTGGCGGTCCGACAGGGCGATCCTCGACGCGGCCTGATCCAAGCGCCTGATCCCCCCTGGGCGGGTGGCACTACCCTGGTGCCACATGAGCGATTCTTCGGGCGCGGGCTTCGCCGCTGACGCGATTATCGTCGGTGCCGGGCTGTCGGGTCTGGTGGCGGCGTGCGAATTGGTGGAGCGCGGGCTGCGGGTGCTGATCGTCGACCAGGAGAACAGCGCCAACCTGGGCGGACAGGCGTTCTGGTCGTTCGGCGGCCTGTTCTTTGTCGACAGCCCGGAGCAGCGCCGACTGGGCATCCGCGACAGTCACGAACTGGCCCTGCAGGATTGGCTCGGCACCGCGGCGTTCGACCGGCCAGAGGACTACTGGCCGCGCCAATGGGCGCACGCCTACGTCGATTTCGCGGCCGGGGAGAAGCGCAGCTGGCTGCGTGCCCGCGGGCACAAGATCTTTCCGCTCGTCGGTTGGGCCGAACGCGGCGGTTACGGCGCCCAGGGGCATGGCAACTCGGTGCCCCGATTCCACATCACGTGGGGTACCGGGCCGGCGTTGGTGGAAATCTTCGCGCGGCAGCTGCGCGACCGCTCGACGGTGCGCTTCGCGCATCGCCACCAGGTCGACGTGTTGATCGTCGAAGGCGGCGCGGTGACCGGCGTCCGCGGCACCGTGCTGGAGCCGTCGGCCGCCGCGCGCGGTGTGGCCTCGTCGCGGAAAGCGGTGGGCCAATTCGAGTTTCGCGCCTCCGCTGTCCTGGTGACCAGCGGGGGCATCGGCGGAAACCACGAGCTGGTGCGAAAGAATTGGCCCAAGCGGATGGGCCGGGTCCCCGAGCAATTGCTCGCCGGCGTGCCCGCGCACGTCGACGGCAGGATGATCGCGATCTCCCAGCGGGCCGGCGCGCGGGTGATCAACCCCGACCGGATGTGGCACTACACCGAGGGCATCACCAACTACGACCCGATCTGGCCGCGGCACGGCATCCGGATCATTCCGGGACCGTCCTCGCTGTGGCTGGACGCATCCGGCAAGCGGTTGCCGGTCCCGCTGTATCCCGGCTTCGACACCCTGGGCACGCTGGAGTACATCACCCAGTCCGGGCAGGACTACACCTGGTTTGTGTTGAACGCCAAGATCATCGAGAAGGAGTTCGCGCTTTCCGGCCAGGAGCAGAACCCCGATCTCACCGGCCAGAGCGTGCGCGAGCTGCTGCGCAACCGGGCCAGCTCGGGGGCGCCCGCGCCGGTGCAGGCCTTCGTCGACCGGGGCGTGGATTTCGTCAGCGCCGACTCGCTGCGCGAGTTGGTGACCGCGATGAACAAGCTGCCCGATGTGGAGCCGCTCGACTACGCCACGGTCGAGGCCGAGGTCACCGCGCGCGACCGCGAGGTGGCCAACCGGTACAGCAAGGACGGCCAGATCACCGCGATCCGGGCCGCCCGCGGCTACATCGGCGACCGGCTGGGTCGGGTGGTCGCGCCGCACCGGTTGACCGATCCAAAGGCCGGGCCGATGATCGCGGTCAAGCTGCACATCCTGACCCGAAAGACGTTGGGCGGCATCGAGACCGACTTGGCGGGGCGGGTGCTCAAGGGCGACGGCACGCCGCTCACCGGGCTGTACGCGGCGGGCGAGGTGGCCGGCTTCGGCGGCGGCGGCGTGCACGGCTACCGGGCGCTGGAGGGAACCTTCCTGGGCGGCTGCATCTTCTCCGGCCGCGCGGCGGGCCGCGGCGCCGCCGACGACATCGCGTAGCTCTGCGTCTGCGCGCGCTTAGAAGGTGACCGCGTCCTCCTCGGGCAGCACCTGGAAGTCGGTGCTGGTCATCTCCGAGAGCCGGCCGTAGTAGATGCCCCTGGCGTCCGGGGCGATGATGCCCTGGTGGATGGGCACCGCGCGTGCCGGCGCCACCGCGCGCAGGTAGTCGACGGCCTCGGCGATCTTCATCCACGGGGCCGCCGCGGGGGTGGCCAGGATGTCCACCGGCTCGTCGGGGACGAAGAGCGCGTCGCCGGGGTGCATCAGCCGCGCGGGATGGTCTGAATCGCCGACCAGAAACGAAATGTTCTCTATCACTGGGATTTCCGGGTGGATGACGGCGTGCCGGCCGCCGACGGCCCGCACGGTCAGCTGCCCGATCTGCAGCTCGTCACCGACGTGCACCGCCCGGCACGGGTCGCCCAGCTGCGCCGTCGTCTGCGGATCGGCGTAGAGCGCCGCGTCCGGGTTGCCCTCGAGCAGCGACGGCAACCGGCCGACGTCGACGTGATCGGGGTGCTGGTGCGTGATCAGGATGGCGGTCAGGCAGGTGATTCCTTCGAAACCGTGCGCGAAGGTACCGGGATCAAAAAGCACACGCGTGTTGTCGAACTCGGCAAGAAGGCATGAGTGGCCGAAATGCGTCAGTTGCATGACTACGATTGTGCCCCGATAGGGGTGATGCGGATGCGGGCGATCCTGGCCACCATGCTGCTCGTCGGTGGCTGCGCGGTGGCCCTGATCGTCGTGGTGCCCGCGCACGCCGACCCCGAGACATGCCCGACCACCTGCGACCAGATCCCCAACAGCGCGTGGATCCAGCAGCGCGCGGTGCCGCTGGACGCGGTCTACAACTGGCCCGCGCTGGCGGGTGCGGCGGTCCCGCTGACGGCGACGGGGCCGGCGAGGTTTCGGTTCGAGGAGCTGTGTGAGTCGCCGGTGCAGCCGCAGGACCCCCGCAACTCCGCGGTCGCGGCCCGCGTGACCGTCACTCACCCGGAGGGCCAGTGGCAGCTGCAGGCGGAAATCCTGCACTGGCGCGGCGACACGGCCCGCGGCGGCCAGCTCGCGGATTCGGTGTTCAGCAATGCCGTCGGCGCGCTGCGCGCCTGCCAGCAGCGCACGCCCGCGGAGTCGCCGTCGCTCACCAGCGACGAATCGAACCGGATGGCGGCGGTCGTCAGCGGTCCGGTCGTCATGCACACCTACCTGGTCGCCCACGCCGCGAGCAGCACCGTCACCGAGCTCACGTTGTGGTCGTCGGGTCCGCCGCAGGTGTCCTGGCCGACGGTGGGGGACGACTCGGTGCTCAACGCACTGACCGCGCCGCTGTGCGACGCCTACATCGCCTCGTGCCCCTGAGCCTGCCGGTAGAGTTGGCGCCGAGATGAACCGGTCAGGAGGAGCGCCAGTGAGCCGTGTGGTCGTGCACGTGATGCCCAAGGCGGAGATTCTGGACCCGCAGGGTCAGGCGATTGTCGGCGCGCTGGGCAGGCTCGGCCATCCCGGCATCTCAGATGTCAGGCAGGGCAAGCGGTTTGAGCTCGAGGTGGACGACACCATCGGCGACGCCGAGCTCGCCGAGATCGCCGAATCGCTGCTGGCGAACACGGTGATCGAGGACTGGACGATCAGCCGGGAGCCGCAGTGACGGCGCGGATCGGCATCATCACCTTCCCCGGGACGCTCGACGACGTGGACGCCGCGCGCGCGGCGCGGCGCGTGGGCGCCGAGGCGGTCGGTCTGTGGCACGCCGACGCCGACCTCAAGGGGGTCGACGCCGTGGTGGTGCCGGGCGGTTTCTCCTACGGCGACTACCTGCGCGCCGGCGCGATCGCCCGGTTCGCCCCCGTGATGGGCGAAGTGGTCGAGGCCGCGGGGCGCGGCATGCCGGTCTTGGGCATCTGCAATGGTTTTCAGGTGCTCTGCGAGGCGGGGCTGCTGCCGGGCGCGCTGACCCGCAACGCCGGGTTGCACTTCGTCTGCCGCGATGTGTGGCTGCGGGTGGCGTCGACCTCGACGGCGTGGACGTCGCGATTCGAGTCCGACGCGGACTTGCTGGTGCCGCTGAAGTCCGGCGAGGGCCGCTACGTGGCGCCGGAGAACGTGGTCGACGAGCTGGAGGGCGAGGGCCGGGTGGTATTCCGCTACCACGACAACCCCAACGGCTCGCTGCATGACATCGCCGGCATCAGCTCCGCCAACGGTCGGGTCGTCGGGCTGATGCCGCATCCCGAGCACGCCATCGAAGCGCTGACGGGCCCCTCCGACGACGGCCTCGGCTTGTTCTATTCGGCGCTGGACGCCGTGTTGGCCGCCTGAGCGGCAAGCCCTGCGGCACTGGGCAATTCGCCGGACAGCGTCAGCCCAAAACGGGGAAGCGGCGCTCGCCGGCCAGCCGCTTGAGCGCGGACTCCATCACCTCGCGCACGTGGGCGTCGACCTCGTCGACGTCGGGGTCGTTGCCGAAGCGGGCGGTGACGTCGATGGGCTCGAGTACCTCGGTGACGATCTTCGCCGGCAGCGGCAGGTTGGGCGGGAAGATCACGCTGAAGCCGAACGGGAAGCCGAAGCTGACCGGCAGGATGTCCATCCGCGCCTTGGTCAGCCCCAGCTTGCGCGCCAGCCAGTTGCCGCGGCTCAGGAACAGCTGAGTCTCCTGGGCGCCGATGGACACGGTGGGCACGATCGGCACCCCCGCCTCGATCGCGGTCCGCACGTAGCCGGTGCGGCCGTTGAAGTCGACCGTGTTCGCGCTGAAGGTGGGTCGGTAGGAGTCGTAGTCGCCGCCCGGGAACACCAGCACCACCGCGCCGGAGCGCAGCGCCGCGGCGGCGTTTTCCCGGTTCGCCTCGATGACCCCGAGCCGGCGCAGCCAGCCGTCCACCGGTCCGATGAACAGGCCGTAATGGGCCAGCGTGTAGAGGGGCCGCTCATAGCCGAACCTGTCGTAGAAGGCCGGCGCGAAGATCAGCACGTCGGGCGTCAGCATGCCGCCCGAGTGGTTGGACACCACCAGCGCCCCACCCGTTGCCGGAATGTTCTCCACGTTGCGCACCTCGGCGCGGTACCACCGCTTGATGACGGGGCCGACGGCCTTGCCGAACTGTTCGGTGAAGGCCGGATCCCACTTGGCGGTTTCCCGCGTGTGCGCCATTCGCTGTTAGTTGCCAATACGGCCCGGCCCTTAAACGTCGGCGAGCGTAACGCCACTGCGAAATACCGCCCATGATTTCGCCGTGGCGTTACGCTCGCCAGGCCTCAGCCGGCGTCGAGCAGCATCGGATGCCCCGCGGGCGGCAACTCGACGGCGGGACCCAGCTGACCGAACAGGTCGATCGCGTCCGCGATCGCGGCGTCGACGAAGGACGCGAAATCCTCGAACGAGACGCCTTTTCGGATCCACTGCGACCTGCGCGCCACCACGCCGATGCGCTGGGGGTCGGATGACCCGTGCACGATCGCGACGACCCCGCGGTCTTGCGCGTTCCAGGTGTCGGCGAAATGGGTCAGCCAGGGACGGTCGCCGGCGGGGAAGAAACACGCGGGCGTCACCCGGATCATCAGCACGTCGCCGTGCGTCGGGCAGACCTCGAGGTGGACGTGCAGCTTGCGCGGACGGGTGTTGGCGACGTAGAAAAACTCGCCGTCATGATGGCCCCGGAAATACCGGCTGCCGCGGGTGCACAGATAGCGTTCCACCAGGTCTGCGCAGAGCGGCTCACTCGTCATGAGTTAGATGGTGAGGCCGGCGGCTTTGCGGATCCTTGGAGCCGAGCTAGTCGGCAGCGAAGAAATTGTTGAGAATTGGCTGAGCGAAGCGACGGCTGCGTGCTCGTACCGTTAGGCGCCTTAGTCCCAATAGTGACTTGGCTTTTCTACCGTGAGATCCAGAAGAAAAAAGGGGGTGTCGTCGTTGACCGCAGATAACCAATCCGGGGGCACGTATCGTCGGGGCCGACTGTCATGACCACCGCGATCCCCGCGGATGCCCTGGATTCCGGCTCCCCGATGAACGGGCATGAGGGTGCGGATGGTGAATCGGTGTTCGGCCACGGGACCGCCGTGGCCACCAGGACCACTACATTAGCCTGGCGAGTCGAGACCGTCGTGCCGCGCTGGCGACCTAGCGAAGACGAAATCGTGCGCGCTGCAATCACGGTGATACTCGTAGCCCTCGGGACGATCATCGCGCTGGCAGCAATGGCGATTTTGACAATGGGCTGAAGCGGGAAGGGCGCCCGGCCGCCGCATCACGCGCGATCGCGCCGCTCGACGATCCCGGCGCCGGGTTCCGGCATCGTTCTCGGCAGCGTGACCGAAAACCGGTACCGCTCTGGCCGATAGTGGAATTCGACCACTTCGAGGGGCTTGCCGTCGTCGCCGTAGCTGGTGCGCTCGAGCACCAACACCGGTGAGCCCAACGGCACACCCAGGGCGCCGGCCACCTCGAGAGAGGCGCCGGCGGCATGTATCTCGTGCCTGGCCCGGGCGATCCGAACCCCGAGCCGCTGCTCCCACATCGAGTAGGTGCTTTCCATGGCGTGTGCGGTTTGGGCGTCCGGCGCCCTGGAGATCAACGGCTCGACGGCGGTGCCCAGCCCCGGCGGGAAGTAGATCGTCATCAGGGCCAGCGGCAGGTCGCCGTCCCGGAAGCGCCGGTTGATGCACAAGACCTCGGCAATGCCCAGTACTTCGGCGATCCGCTGCGGGGCCGGCCCGACGTGATGGGAGAGCACGTCCACTTCCGGGGTGATGCCGGAGTCCGCCAACACCTCGGTGATGGTGCGCACGCCGGAGCCGAGTTCCTGTTTCACCGGGTTGGCCACGAACGTACCCAGACCCTGCCGGCGCACCAGCCACCCCTGCCGCTCGAGCTGCCCCACGGCGGCGCGCACGGTCACGCGGCTCAGACCGGTGCGATCGATCAGCTCGCGCTCGGTGGGCAGGCGACCGCCGCGGGGGAGGCCCTGCTTGACGATCGCGGCCTTGAGCGCTTCGGCGAGCTGGGTGCTCGCGGGCACGCTCCCGCGCCGCACCCTCAGATCCGCCGCCTCGAGATCGAGCGCCGCCGTGCTCATGAGACGTATTAAAACGTCTCATCGCCCGCTGTCAACGGCGACGGTCAGTCCAGGTCGATTCGCACGGTCAGCAGGTCGGTACCCAACGCGCGCACCATCGCGCTGTTGAAGCGGGGCAGCCTGGCCAGCCGGGCACGCGGGTCATCGTTCGGCAACAGGACGGCGGCGCCCGCGCGCCACCGGCCCCGGATGCGCACTCTTACCCTGCTGTTCGCCTTGATGTTTCGGACGTAGTCCGAGGCCTCGCCGTGGTCGGACACCAGCCAGAACGCGGCGCCGTCGAGCCGCCCGCCGATCGGGGTGCGCCGCGGCTGTCCGCTGACGCGGCCCGTCGTCTCCAGCAGCACCTGGGTCGGTAGCCGCCGGGTGACGGGGTTGGCGATACGTCGGTGGAAGAAACCGGTGCGACGGCGTTTGCGGGCGTTCGGGCGGGTCGTGGTCATGCCTCCAGCATTGTCGAGACTAACGGTCTCGTCAATGGGCGGTTAGCCTTCAGCTGTGACGCCCCGACGGCCCCACACGGGCAGGCGCCGCAACGACGCGGCCGAGCAGGCGATCCTGCGCGCGGCGGCCGAGTTGCTCGGCACCGACGGCGGCGCCCAGATCACGGTGTCCGCCATAGCCGAGCGCGCGGGGGTGGGCAAGCAAACCATCTACCGGTGGTGGCCGTCGAAAAGCGCCGTGCTGCTCGACGCGATGATTCACCGGGCGCGGCAGGTCGCACCGGCGCCCGATACCGGCGACCTGCGCGCCGACCTCGGCGTGTTTCTGCGCTCCACATTCGCTGCGGCGCCGGAGAACCGCAGCCTGCTCCTGGGCGTGCTGCGCGAGGCCCTGGCCGACAGCGCCACCATGGATCGGCTGTCGGCCTTCGCGGCGGCGCGGCGCGGCGAGTTGGCCCAAATCCTCGACCGCGCCCGGGCGCGCGGGCAGATCCCTCCGGGCGGGCCGCCGACAACCGTCGACCAAGCGTTCGGATTGCTGTGGTACCGGATGATTTTCGCGCACGCGCCGCTCGACGACCATGCCGCCGACGAATTGGCGACCGCGCTTGGCGCGCAACTCGGCATCGGTGAGGAGGACTGATCGTGGGATTCGCGGTCGAACGGATCGACCATGTCGTGCTGAACTGCAATGACGTCGAGGCCACCGCGTCGTGGTACGAGCGGGTCCTGGGCATGCGGCGGGAGACCTTCGGACCGTCCGGGAGAACCGCCGTGTGCTTCGGGGATCAGAAGCTGAACCTGCGCCCGGTGGGGGCGCTGGCCGACGATCCCGACTGGGTCACGGGATCCGTCGAAGCGGCCGGCTCGGAGGACCTGTGCTTCATCACGCGGGCGACGCCGGACGAGGTCCGCGCCCACCTGGCCGCGTGCGGCGTCGACGTCGTCGCGGGGCCGGTAACCAAAACGGGTGCGTTGGGGCCGATGACGTCGCACTACTGCCGTGACGTCGACGGGAACCTCATCGAGATCGCCGTTTACTGAGCGTCTTTCAGTGGATACAGCCCGGGCAGGTTGACGACGATGGCCTCCTGGGTGCTGCGCGCGATCACCACCTCCGCGGTGGAGTTCGGGTCGGGGTTCTCCTCCCGGTGGGGCAGATACGGCGGGATGAACACGTAGTCGCCGGGCGCGGTGGCGATGCGAACCTCCCCAACGCCATCGTGGAAGACGAACTCCGGGTGGCCGCTTCGCACGTAGACCGCGGTCTCCGAGTCGCCGTGATGGTGGTTCGAGGAGACGGTCGCCGGCGAGGCGTGTGTTTCGCCCATCCACAGCTTCTCGGCGCCGACCGACTTGCCCGACAGCGCGGCGAAGCGGCGCAGGCCGTCGGATTGCGCGGTGTCGGAACTGATCTCCGACGCCTTGATGTGGTGCACCCGGTCACGGGTGACCTGCTGTGCCGCGTCGTCGAAGTCGGGATGGAATCCGTCGGAGGTCGCCATCGTCAAGTATCGTCCCCCGCGTCCCGGTAGGCCTCGAGCAGCCTCAGCCACAGTTCACTGACCGTCGGGAAGCAGGGGACGGCGTGCCACAGCCGGTCGACGGGCACCCGCCCGGCCACGGCGATGGTGGCCGAGTGCAACATCTCGGTGACCGCGGGACCGACCAGCGTGACGCCGAGCAGGTGGCCGCCATCGGCATCGACCACCATCCGGGCCCGACCGGTGTATCCGTCCGCGTAGAGCTTGGCCCCCGTCACGACGTCTCCGATCTCCACGTCGACCGTGCGGATCCTGTGTCCGGCCTCCTCGGCCTGCCGGGCCGTGAGCCCGACGGCGGCGGCTTCCGGGTCGGTGAAGAACGCCTGCGGCACGGCATGATGGTCGGCGGTGGTCGCGTGCGCGCCCCACGGAGCGGTGTCCAATGGCCGCCCCGCGGCCCGGGCTCCGATCGCGGCACCGGCGATGCGTCCTTGGTACTTGCCCTGATGGGTCAGCAGGGCGCGGTGATTGACGTCGCCCGCCGCATAGAGCCAGCCGTCCTCGATCGCCCGCACCCGGCAGGTGTCGTCGACGTCGAGCCAGCTGCCCGGTGTCAGCCCGACCGTCTCGAGGCCGATGTCGTCGGTGAGCGGCGCCCGGCCCGTGGCGAAAAGCACTTCGCTGAACTCTAATTCGGATCCGTCGTCCAACTCGAGGGCCACCTGCCCGCCATCGGGGCGGCGCAGCGCGCGGACCGCCGCCCCCAAGCGCACGTCCACGCCGGCCTCGGCGAGCCCGCCTGCGATGAGTTCGCCGACGAAGGGTTCCATCCGGGGCAGCAGTCCGGAGCCGCGAGCCAGCAGGGTCACCCGGGAACCCAATCCTTGCCAGGCGGTGGCC
Source organism: Mycobacterium paraense (assembly GCF_002101815.1). GTDB lineage: Bacteria > Actinomycetota > Actinomycetes > Mycobacteriales > Mycobacteriaceae > Mycobacterium > Mycobacterium paraense. Next base: position 197,511 of record NZ_LQPM01000023.1, read on the forward strand.
ATTTCGACACCCACGCCGCCGGCGCCGACGACGGCGAGCCGCTCCGGGACATAGCTGCTGTCCGTGGCCTCGCGGTTGGTCCACGGTCTGGCCTCGGCGATGCCCGGCAGGTCGGGGAGCGCGGGTCGGCTGCCGGTGCAGACCACGACCGCGTGCCGCGCCGTCAGCACCGGCTGCTCGCCCCCGGCCGTGCCGACGGCGACCCGCCGGGGGCCTGCCAGCCGCCCATGCCCGCGTATCAGGGTGGCGCCGATCCCACTCACCCAGCCGGCCTGGCCGCTGTCGTCCCAGTCGGTCACATAGCGGTTGCGGCGGCCGAAGACGCCCCGGCTGCTGATGGCACCCGTGACGGCCTCCCGTGCGCCGTCGACGCGGCGGGCGTCCGAGATCGCGATCACCGGCCGCAGCAACGCCTTACTGGGCACGCACGCCCAATACGAACATTCGCCCCCGACGAGTTCGCGCTCGACCACCGCGACGCTGAGGCCGGCGGCGCGTGCGCGCTCGGCGGCGTTCTGCCCGACCGGTCCGGCGCCGAGCACGACGACGTCGTACTCCTGTTCAGTGCCTGCTGCCATGGTCAACGCCCCTCGATGAGTCGCGCGGCCAGCTCGCGCAGGTCGCTGACGACGATGTCCGGTTGCGGCAACCCGTCAACCGGTAACGGTGGGTTGCCCGGCCGCGTGATGAGCGCGGAACTGAAGCCGACGTGTTGGGCGCCGAGGGTGTCCCACACGTGCGCGGCGACCATCATGCAATCGGCGGGCGCCACCTGGAGCGTCTTGCACGCGTACCGGTACACCGCCGGGGCAGGCTTGAAGGCGCCGCAGGCGTCGACGCTCAATTGCTGTTCGAAGAAGCGGTCCAGGCCGGAGCTCTGCAGCGCCGTCGGTCCGTTCGGGTTGGGTGGTGAGTTGGTGAGGGTGATCAGCCGAAAGCCGTTGTCGCGCAGGGCCGAGAGCCCCTCGGCAGCGTCCGGGTGCGCCGGCATGGTCAGCAGGCCGGTCTTCAGACGACTCAGGTCGTCGTCCGTGATGGCCACCCGGTAGATGTCGCCGAGCATGCGCAGCACGCCCTGGGCCAGTACCGGGAAGGTCACGTAATTATCCGTGAACGTGGCGGTCATGGAGTACATGACGAGCTGCCCAAACCATTCGCGAAGCACCCGCTCGTCACCGAACTTCTCCCCGAAAAGCGGTGCCAGCGACTCGATATCGACCAACGTCTCGTTGACGTCGAAGACAAGCACGGACGGTGTCGGCATGGCTAGGCCTCGGCATTCTTCGGTTGGTGAACATCCGGCCGTAAGTATCCGACCAGACACAGGCAGATCAACGCCATCCCGACGACCGGCCACCAGAGTGCCACGGCCGCCGCCGCGGCGAAGACTCCGATCGTGACGACCGACCGCATCCGCAGCATCCTACGCATGCGCTGCGTGACGTCCTCGTGCGTGGGCCGGTCGACCACTTCGAAGCAGAGCGCGAGGTAGGTGACGTTGACGAGGACGAAGACGGACGCATACAGCGCCACCGGCGCGGCGGAAAGCCTGCTGTCGGCGATCCATTCGGTGGTGATCGGAATCAGTGACACCGAAAACAGGTGCGCGAAATTCGACCACACCAGCCGCGGCGTCGCCTCCTGCGCGTAGCTGAACAGATGATGATGATTGACCCACACGATCGCGATGAACAGATAGCTGACCACGTAGCTCAGCCCCGTGGGCCACAGCGGGAGCAGGGCGCTGAAGGTGGGGGCCGTCGGCGGCTTGAGCTCCAGCACCAGAATCGTGATGACTACCGCGAACACACCGTCGGAGAACGCCCCCACCCGGTCCGGGCCCGTCCTTCGCGCAGTCACGCCGTGCCCCTTCATCCCTTCTGGTGATTGCGGTTTCGCGACACGAGCGGCTTCATCGCGGATTCCCGGCGGTTGCCTGCCGCAGCACCTCATCGGGGTCGAGACCCCGATCGACCCCGTGGGCAAGCACAGTTTGGCCGGGCTCGAGCTGCAGCTGTTTGCCGTCGAGGTATACGTCGATCTTGTCCGGCTCGAACGACACCAGATTCGCCACCCGGCCCACCTCGGGCCACGCGCTGAGGTAGGACCACGCGGCGCGCTGGCGGCCGCCGACGTCGTAATAGGAACATATCCCCTTGTATGGACAAAAGGTTTGGAGATCAACAAGTTCGAGTGCGGCTTCGTCGATGTCTTCGCGCGCCACGTACCAGCGGGGCGCAAAGCCGGATTCGTAGAGCGCCAGCGGACGCTTCGTGTCGGCGATCACCCGCTCGCCGTCCCGGACAACCAGATGCCGCGAGGTGGAGCGAATGTCGATGCGGTGGTAGGCGTCGGCCGCATGCCCGACGATGCGCTCGTCTTCTTCGTAGAAGGCGTCCATCGCGCGCCAGGCGAACGCAACCCGCCCGCCCAGCACCGCCGCGTGCGGCGGAAGCGCGGTGTGTTGCCACGCGCTGTGATCGACCCGTTGCTCGGCAACTTCGACGGTGAACCACTGAGTTTCGCCGAGGTCTCGGTGCTGGGTGATCCGGTTCTCGGCGGTCAAAATCCCCGCTTCGACGTCGCCGACGGGAAAGTAGGCAACCGGGTAGCGGCCCGGCTCGTGAAGCAGGATGACGTCCTCGCTGTCAGCGATCCACCGGTCGGCGAAGCGCACCCGCATACGGCGACGCAATGGCTCGGCGAAGAGCAGCCGCGGCGGCATGGGCTGCCCGGTGAGGAAGTGACCCACCGATCCGGATGCCAATGGTCCTTGTTGCCATGCCAAACCCACTGTGGTGTCCCCTCGTCGGCGAAAGTCCCGGCAAATTCAGTTACGCGGCGCCCTCGGGACTGCCCACCGCGCGTATCGGACAAATGGGCCAGCTAACCCAATATTATGGGCGAACGGACCCATTCTGTCCAGGGGGGTTGGCGCTGATTCCGTCAGCTACCCGCGCGCCCCCGCTTGCGGCGCGGAGCGGAAAGCGGTGCGAAGGAGCGCACATAGTCGACCGCGGCGTTGACGGCCGCTCGCATCGGTTCTGGGTCACCGGTGGCGTAGGTGACCAGCGCGCCACCCTGGTGAGCGGCGACCAGCGACACGGCCAGGTGCCGGGGGTCGGCGTCGGGCCGCAGCTCGCCGCGGCGCCGCATCGCCGTGAGGCCGCCCTGAAACAGCCCGATCCACCGGTCGTAGCCGGCGGAGAGATCGTCATGCAGTTGATCGTCGGATTCGATCAATTCGCCGGCCAACGCGCCGTAGACGCACCCGCCGACGCGGTACACCCTGTCGATGTCGGCCACGTTGGCGTCGGCCCACGCCTGCAGGGCGTCGATGCTATCGAGGGCGCCCAGCGCCGGTTGCGTGTGAAAGGCCTGAACGTCGTTGCCGCGCGCGGCGACCACGTGACGGGTCAGATCGCGTTTGTCGCGGAAGTAATGCGAGATTTGCGAACCGCCGACTCCGGCGGCGCGCCGCACCTGGTCGATGCTGGTGTTGGCGACGCCGCGCTCGAACATGAGCCGAGCGGCGACCTCGACGATCCGCGCGCGGGTGGCCAATCCCTTTCGGGTGTAACGCGATTGGGTGTCGTCGTTCACGTTCCCGCCCCACGCCGACCGCGGGCGCGCCGCGGCCGTCGCGGAACGCGTTCGGCGGGGTCGACGGCGAACATCCGCAGATAGTTGACCGCGAAACGGACGGCGTCGGCATGCGGCCATTCCGCCCGATAGGTGAACGCCAACGTGCCACCGCCCTGATGGGCGGACACGATGACCATCGCCACCCGTCGCGGATCGGCGTCCGCGACCACGACGCCGTCCTCCTTCATCCCCTGAATCGCCCGCGCCAGCAGGTCGATCCATTCCCGATAGCCGCCGCCCAGCGTCTCGCGCGTCGCCTCGTCGGACTTCGCCAGCTGCGCGGCAAGGGCATGGTAGGTGGGTGTGCCGAAGTAGCCGATCCGCCTCAGGTAGCGCATGTTCAGGTCGATCCAGCGCTCGAAGTCGTCGAACGAACGCAGGCCGTGCAGGCGGGGCTGGCGGTGAAAGTCGAGAACCACACCCATCTGGCGCCTGACGACCGCGCGGATCAGCGCGCCCTTGTCGGCGAAATAGTGCGCCAGCTGGGAGCCGCTGACCGATGCCGCCTTGCGCACGTTCTCCATGTTCGACGCGGACAGGCCTTCGGTGACGATCAGCTGGGCGGCCGCTTCCACGATCCGGTCGCGGGTGGCGCGCCCCTTGGCGGTCAACCGTTGTTCGTCCTGAACATCGGGATGGGCCATCGCGTCAGGCTAACCCGCGGGCGCCGCGAACTATGGGATCTTCAACCCATTGAGGCCCGCGGCGGGCGCGGGCCCGGTCAGGCGGGCACGCAAACCCTGTCGAGGAAGTCGCGGATCAGCCGGGTCGCTTCGTCCAGCGCGGACTCCAGCAGGAAGTGCCCGCCGTCGAGCAGATGGATCTCGGCGTCCGGCAAATCGTCGGCGAACGCTTGCGCGCCGGCCGGACCGAAGATCTCGTCGCCGCGGCCCCACACCGCCAGCAACGGCACGCGGCTGGCGCGAAGGTATTCATGCAGTCGGGGATACAGCGGCGCGTTGGTGGCGTAGTCCCGCAGCAGCTTCAGCTGCACCTCGTCGTTGCCGGGCCGCGAGATCAGCGCGTAGTCGTGATACCAGCATTCCGGGTCGACGAGTGTCTCGTCGGCGACGCCGGTGAGGTATTGCCACCGCGTGGCGTCCAGCGTGAGGAATTGGCGAACCGCGGCCTCGGTGTCGGGCGTCTGCTCGCGCTGATAGGCCTGCACGACCTTCCAAAAGCTCTCGACGAATCCCGCGTCGTAACCGTTGCCGTTCTGGGTGATGATCGCGGTGATCGCGGCGGGGTCACGCAGCGCCAGCCGCCAGCCGATCGGGGCGCCGTAGTCCTGCACATACATCGCGTATCGGTCGACGCCAAGGGTTCCGAGCAGGCGGGCGGTCAGGTCGGTCAGTGCATCGAATGTGTAGTCGAATGCCTCGACGGGCGGCGCGTCGGACAGGCCGAAGCCAAGGTGGTCGGGCGCGATCACGCAATAGCGGTCGGCGAGCGCAGGCAGCAGGTTGCGGAACATGTGCGAACTTGTGGGAAAACCGTGCAGCAGCACCAGCACCGGCGCGGCGGGATCGCCGGCTTCGCGGAAGAACAGCCGGTGACCGTCGACGGTGGTGTAGCGGTGATGAACAGTCGGCATGACGTCCCTCCTGAGCCCCGAACCCGGCGGGCCTGAGATTCTGGGTTGTATGACCCAGTATGCACCTCGCCGCCCCGCGCGCAACAGTCCGGCGGCCGAACCGTTGCCGTGCGCATCGCGGTGACATATTCTGGGCCAGCCATCCCAGTTTTATCTACGGCACCGAAGGCGAAAGGGCAGACGCAGCATGGGTGACGCGTTGCGGGACCAAACGGTCCTGGTGGTCGGACGCGGCAGCGGCATCGCCCGCGCCGTCGCCCTGCTCGCGCGGTCCGAGGGCGCGCGGGCCATCGTGGCCGGCCGGGACCCGGCCAAACTTGCCGGCGCCTACAGCGATCCCGGCGTCGCCGCCGAGCACGTCGACGTCACCGACGATGCGTCGATCGCCGCCCTCGCCGACCGGCTGGGCGCGGTCGACCACGTGGTGTCGACCGCGTCCGCCCGCGCCCGCGGGATGCTGGGCGACCTCGACCGGCAGCGGCTGCAGCTCTCATTCGACACCAAGGTCATCGGTCCCGCGATGCTGGCCAAATACTTTGCACCGCAGATAAATCCGGGCGGCTCGTTCGTGCTGTTCTCGGGCGTGCATGCGTTCAAACACAACGTCGGCTATCTCGGGGTCGGCATCACCAACGGCGCCGTCGACTTCCTCGCCCGCTGGCTGGCCGTCGAACTCGCCCCCATCAGGGTCAACGCGGTTTCGCCGGGCGTGATCGACACCGGAGCCTGGGACGCGCTCGGTGACGACGGCAAGCGGGATTACTTCCGGAACATCGCCGACGGCAACCCGGTGGGGCGGATCGGCACCACCGACGACATCGCCGGTGCGGTGCTGTTCGCCATGACGAACACCTTCATGACTGGTATGACATTGAAGGTGGACGGCGGCGAATCGCTGGTCTAGGTCGAGCACTCGAGGTGACGCGGTGGGCAGGCTCGTTTCGGTGAACGTGGGCTTGCCCAAGAACGTGCAATGGCGGGACAAGACGATCTACACGGGGATATGGAAGACCCCGGTCGACGGGCCCGTCATGGTGCGGCGCCTGAACATCGACGGCGACGGCCAGGGCGACCTGGCCGGCCACGGTGGCGAACAACGTGCGGTCATGGTTTATCAGGTTGAGTCGTACGACTTCTGGAGGACCTATCTCGGACGCGACGACCTGGAACCCGGCCACTTCGGTGAGAATTTCACGATCAGCGGGCTCGCCGACGACGAGGTCTGCATCGGCGACCGCTATCGGATTGGTGAGGCGGAATTCGAGGTCACCCAGCCGCGCGTCACGTGCTTCCGGGTTGGAATGCGCACCGATGAACCCAAGATGCCCAATCTGCTTGTCTCCCAGCGTCGCCCGGGCTTCTACTTCCGGGTGATCAGCGAGGGCGTCGTTCGCGCCGGTGACGACATCGTCCGCACCCGGCGCGGCCGCCACGAGCTCAGCGTCGCCGACGTCGACGCGCTGTTGTACCTGCCGAACCGCGACGACGAGCAACTTCGCAAGGCCGTCGACGTCCCGGCGCTCAGCCCCGGCTGGCAGCAGTCCTTCCGCGATCTGCTGACGGAATCCGGGAGCGCCGCGGCGCCACCGATCGCGGTCGAACCGCCATGGGTCGGCTTTCGCCCGTTGCGGGTCACCGGCATACACCGGGAAAGCCCACAGGTGCTCTCGATCCGCCTCGAGTCCGCGGACCACACCGCGTTGCCGTCACCGCTTCCCGGGCAGTACCTCCCACTGCGACTTGTCGGCGCCGCCGAACCGGCGCCACTGCGAAGCTATTCGCTCTCGGGTGATCCGGGCGCGGGGGTCTACCGGATCAGCGTCAAGCGCGAGGAGCGCGGGTTGGTGAGCCGCTGGCTGCACTCCCACGCCCGGCCGGGGTCGGTCATCGAAGCGGCCGCACCTCGGGGCGACTTCTACCTCACCGAGGGCGGTGATCCGGTCGTCCTGCTGTCGGCGGGCATCGGCGCCACGCCCGTCCTCGCGATGCTGTACGCGCTGTCGGCCGCCCGCAGCGGCCGCGACGTCTGGTGGGTGCACAGCACACGCAATCCCCAAACGCTCGTATTTGCAGAGGAAGTCGCCGCCCTCGTCGACTCCTTGCCCCACGGCCGACAGCGAGTCTTCTATACCGAGACGCAGGGACGCCTCGACCGGGAGTCGATCGCTGCCTTGGGCCTGCCCACTAACGCCGCCGTTTACCTGTGCGGCCCAACGCAATTCATGGCCGATGCCCGCGATTGCCTGACTGCCACCGGCCTCGACCCCGCGCACATCCACAGTGAACTCTTCGGCGCCCTGCCATCGATCAACCCGGGCGTCGTCGAAACGGGCGCGCGCAGGACGCCCCATCCACCCGGGGGCCCTGCGGGCACCGGACCGGCGGTTACCTTCGCGCGCAGCGGGTTGACCGTCAACTGGTCGGCTGACTACGCGAGCATCCTCGACCTCGCCGAGGCCTGCGACGTGCCCACCCGCTTCTCGTGCCGCAGCGGCGTGTGCCACGTGTGTGTCACCGGCGTCGTCGCTGGCACCACGACATACGCGCAACCGCCGCTCGAAGCGCCCGGCGAGGGCGAAGTGCTGATCTGCTCGGCCGTGCCCGGTAGCGAGCTCGTGCTGGATCTGTGAAGGCTACGCTATGGGGCGAGCGCCAGTTGCCCGCCGTTGGCCTGCAGGATCGCGCCGTTGACGTAGCTTGCCTGCGGAGAGACCAGAAACGTTACGGCATTGGCGATCTCATCGGCCTGGGCGACCCGGCCGAGCGTGGTGACCGTGGCAAAGCCTTCGGCGAGACCGGGAACCGCGGAGGCGCCCAATGTTTCGGTCGGCCCGGCCTGCACGGCGTTCACCCGCACCCCGGACCGGCCGAATTCGTCGGCCCACACCCGGGTCAGCAGTTCGAGACCGGCCTTGCTGGCGCCATACACGCCGGCCATCCGCGCCGGAACGGTGGCGGCCAGGGTGCTGACGTTCACGACGGCCCCCACGCCGCGTTCGGCCATGCCGGGCACGAGTTGCTGCACCAGGAGGTAGGGCGCGCGCAGGTTGATGTTGATGTGCTCGTCGAAAACCGCCGCATCGAGGTCGGCTGTCGTCCCGAACTTGTACACGCCGGCGTTGTTGATCAGGATGTCGACCGGGCCCGCCTCGGCCGCCAGGCGCCGGACGTCATCGACGTCGGACAAATCGGCGGCGACGAAACGCGCCTTCCCACCGGCGTTTTGGATCTCCTGCACCGTCTTGGCGCCTCGTTCGGCGTTGCGTCCGTGCACCACCACCTCGGCGCCGAGCGCGGCGAGTTGCAGTGCGACCGCCCGCCCGATGCCGGCCGTAGCGCCGGTGACCAGCGCGGTCGAACCCTCAAGATTTGTTGCCATCGGAGTCCTCCTCCACGAATAACTGCTCATACCGCAGCGCATAGCGCCGCCGCGCACCCATTTAATTCCAGCCCCGCCCATCGGGCCATCGGCTCTGCTGATGGCCGCCATTAACTAAGCTGAGCCGGTGTCGGGAGGAGTAGGCCACACGGTCGCCAGCCATGGAGTTGCGAGAACTTAGTGCCTTTGTGGCCGTCGTCGAAGAGGGCGGCATGTCGGCGGCGGCTCGCCGCCTACACGTGAGTCAGTCGGCGATCTCACAAACGGTGAGCGCCCTGGAGCGCGAAATCGGGGTTCGACTGCTGGAGCGCGTCAGCACCGGGGTCCGGCCCACCGACGCGGGCGCGGCGCTGCTCGACGAGGCCCGCGCGGTCCTGGCGCGCTACCGGCAGGCGGTGCGCACGATGGCCGGCTACCGCGGCGAAACCGGCGGGGTCATCAGGCTCGGCATCCCGCTGGAGTTGGCGCCGCACGTGCTGCCCGCAGCACTCGCCAAGTTCGCGGCCGAGTCGCCCGAGATCCAGGTCGTTCCGCGCCACCTCTCGACGGCCGCGCAATTCGAGGCACTGCGCAGCGACGAACTCGACGTCGGGCTGGTCCGCGAGCGTCCGGCCGGATCCGAGTTCGACGCGCTGCTGGTGGCGCGGGAAAGCCTTGGCGTCCTTCTTGATTCGTCGGTTGCCGCCGGGCGGGTCGGACCCGACGGCGTCGCCCTCCACGACCTGAGCGACCTCCGGTGGACGGGCTTCCCGCGGTCGAGCAGTCCGGGCTGGTACGACGAGCTCACCGGAGCGCTGCGCAGCCACGGCATCGAAATCGGTCCTCCCGCGCCGGACGGGCACGTCCTGATCGCCGACGTGAAGTTCGCCGCGGTGAGTGGTGGGCATGCCTTCGCGCTCGCACCGGAGGACCAGCCGCGACCGCTGCCGGACAACGTGACGTGGGCCGCGCTGATCGGGCGGCCCCTGGTGCGCCGCACCTGGGTGGTGTGGCCCGCCGACTCGCGCCGTAGGGATCTGGGCCGGCTTATCGCGTCGTTCGGCGTCCCGGACGACGCCTGAGGCGGCCTACGGGGCCAGGCAGACCGACGCTTCGGCGGTGTAGCACAAAAACGTCAGGGTCTCCTGCAGATACAGCTGCACGGTCTCGGCGTCGTGGCTGAGGTAGCCGATCGCGACGTCGGTGCCCAGCTGAAGATCGAAGTCACCGCCACGGGTGGTCAGCACGAAGGCGCCGTCGATGGCCGGCGCCCAGATGATGTCACCGTCCACCAATCGGTTCAGATGTTCGCGGATGGGATATCCGTGTTCGGTGGTCTCACTGACCTTGGTGTAGACGTCGGCGGCCAACAGCACCGAGTACGGGCCGTCGACGCCGGCCAGCCGGAGGCCGGTCAGCGCATGCGAGATGGCGTCGGGCATGTCGCGGGGATCCTCGGGCAGCTTCAACGGCGCATTGGAGCTGCAGCTGCGGATGCCGTCGATCGACCCCGCCGCGTAGCCCTCGAAGATGGCGCGGTCCTCCACGAACGCCAGCTTTTTGGCCGCGGCTTTGACGGGGTCCCAGTCGGAGTCCTGCGCGCCACGCTCCACGTTGTCGATCTCGTACCGGGACAGGGTGAACGGAACCCGCAGGCGGACAAGGGGTTTGCTGGCCCGCAGGTGGGCCTCCACACCGTCGGTGGGCGCCTCGACGTCGAGCAGCCGGCCGGTGCTGACCGCCGCGGTGACCGGTCCGCCGGGGTCGCTGACGTCGACGACGCGCCGCCCCGCGATGTGCCGCTTGAAGGTTCGGGTGGCCTCCAATTCAATTTCGGCCCAGGCGACCTCGGTGACCGGTGCCAGGTCGCGGTAGAGGTTGTTCATCGAGTGGTTCCTTTCAGGCTGCCGATCGCGAGTGAGCCGTCATCAAATACTGGTGTGCCCAGCCGCGCCGTTACCGGCTTGGCCGGCAACGGCGGTGGGTCGTCGAGGAAGTCGACGGTGGGGGAGAAGAATATTCCGCCGGTGATCGCGGTCGAGAAGTCCAGGATGCGGTCGGTGTTGCCGGGCGGATCGCCGAGGAACATGTTCTCCAGCATCTGCTCGGTGACCCCCGGCCTCCGCGAATACCCGATGAAGTAGGTGCCGTATTCGCCCTTGCCCAGTTCACCGAAGGGCATGTTGTGCCGCACGATCTTCAGCTCGGTGCCGTCGTCGTCGGTGATGACGTTGAGGGCGATGTGGGCGTTGGCCGGCTTGTCGTCGTCACCCAATTCGATGTCGTCCAGCTTGGTCCGGCCGATCACCAGTTCCTGCTCGGTCGCCGACAGCGCGTTCCACGCCGACATGTCGTGGACGTACTTCTGCACGTGCACGTAGCACGAGCCGGCGAAGTCGGGGTCCTCCTCACCGATGGTGGTGGCGCTGACGGCCAGTGGGCCGTCGGGATTTTCGGTGCCGTCGACGAACCCCAGCAGGTCGCGGTTGTCGAAGTACCGGAACCCGTGCACCTCGTCGACGACGGTGACCGCGCCGGCCATCGCCCGCAGGATGCGGTCGGCCAATTCGAAACAGACGTCCAGGCTCTCGGCTCGGATGTGCAGCAAGAGATCGCCGGGGGTGGCCGGAGCCGTGTGGCGGGGGCCGTTGAGCGCGATGAAGGGATGCAATTCGGCGGGGCGCGGCCCGGAAAACAGGCGATCCCAGGCGTCGGATCCGATCGAGGCGATCGCCGACAACCGTTTCGGCGGCTCGCGGAAACCGATCGCGCGGACCAACCCGGAGATCTCCGGCAGCGCGTCGTGCACCGTCGCCTCCCCGCCGTCGTCGATGGTGACAACGAGAAAGATCGCGGCGGGCGTCAACGGCTGCAGGATGGGTTGTGGCTGGACCGGAGGCACCCTGGCAACCCTAGCGTGAACTGCTTCGCGCCCGACAGCCATGATGGTAAACATGTCGGCCAGCGCCGCAGGCCTCTGCGATTTCATCGACGCGTCCCCGTCGCCGTTTCACGCCTGCGCCACGGCGGCCGCCCGGCTGGCCGAGGCCGGGTACGCGGAACTCGGCGAGGCCGACCGCTGGCCGGAGCAACCCGGCCGCTACTTCATCGTGCGCGCCGGGTCGCTGGTCGCCTGGAATTCCGAGGGGACCGAGGGGCCCTTCCGGATCGTCGGCGCCCACAACGACAGCCCGAACCTGCGGGTCAAGCAGCATCCGGACCGGCTGGTCGCCGGTTGGCGGGTGGTGGCGCTGGAGCCCTACGGGGGCGCGTGGCTGAACTCCTGGCTGGACCGCGACCTGGGCGTCAGCGGGCGGCTGGCGGTGCGGGACGGAAACGGGATCGGCCATCGGCTGGTCCGGATCGACGACCCGATCCTGCGGGTGCCGCAGCTGGCGATCCACCTGGCCGAGGACCGCAAGTCGGTGACGCTCGACCCGCAGCGACACGTCAACGCGGTCTGGGGCGTTGGGGAACAACGGGGTTCGTTCATCGACTACGTCGCCGAGCGGGCCGCAGTGGCGACGGCCGACGTGTTGTCCGTCGACCTGATGACGCACGATCTGACCCCGTCGGCGTTGATCGGGGCGTTGGACAAGGGAACAGCGGACCTGCTGAGCGCGCCCCGGCTGGACAACCAGGCCAGCTGCTACGCGGGCATAGAAGCGCTGCTGGACGCCGAGCCGCGGGGCTTCGTGCCGGTGCTGGTGCTCTTCGATCACGAGGAGGTCGGATCCACCTCCGACCGCGGCGCCCAGTCCAACCTGCTGGGCACCGTCCTGGAGCGGATCGTGCTGGCCGCGGGCGGCACGCGGGAGGACTTTCTGCGCCGGCTGCCGGCGTCGCTGCTGGCTTCGGCCGACATGGCGCACGCCACCCACCCCAACTATCCGGAGCGGCACGAGCCCGGTCACCTGATCGAGGTCAACGCGGGGCCGGTGCTCAAGGTGCATCCCAATCTGCGCTATGCCACCGACGCGGGCACCGCCGCGGCGTTCGAGCTGGCCTGCCGGCAGGCCGGGGTCGGGCTGCAACGCTACGAGCACCGCGCGGACCTGCCGTGCGGATCGACGATCGGGCCGCTGGCCGCCGCCCGCACCGGCATCCCCACCGTCGATGTCGGCGCGCCGCAGCTGGCGATGCACTCCGCGCGGGAGCTGATGGGTGCGCACGATGTGGCCGCCTATTCGGCGGCGCTGCAAGCTTTTCTGTCGCCCCGCTGACCTACGATCCGGCCATGACGCTAAACGTAGAAATGGTCACGTTCGACTGCAGCGATCCCGCGGGTCTGGCCGGCTGGTGGGCCGAGCAGTTCGGCGGGACGACGCAGGAGTTGCTCGCCGACGAGTTCACCGCGGTGACGTTGGCGGAGGGGCCGAGGCTCGGATTCCAGAAGGTGCCCGACCCCACGCCCGGGAAGAACCGCGTGCACCTCGACTTCAGCGCCGCCGACGTGGACGGCGAGGTGGCGCGGCTGACGGCTGCCGGGGCCAACGAGGTCGGCCGGCACAAGTTCGGTGACAACTTCCGCTGGGTGGTGCTGGCCGACCCCGAGGGCAACGTCTTCTGCGTCGTGGGGCAGTGAGCGCGCGCCACGGGCGTTGAGTGTGCGTGTGGGGCGGGAAAATCGCGCAGATCCCGCCCCGGCCGCACGCCCAAAGCCGCGGGCGCACACTCGAGCCGCGCCGCTCAGCCCTTGGTGAGGAAAAGCGGGTCGTAGCGGATGACGTTCTCCACGACGATCCCGTCGCGGGTGCGGACCCGGTCGATTCCGCGGATTTCGAACGGCCCGTCGGGGCCGGTGCCCCGGCCGACGTAGTGCAAAAACACCAGCTCCTCGCCCTCGGCGGGGCCGGGCACGGTGGCGCTGTCGATGACCTCCAGCGTCAAATCCGGTGCGGCGTCGAGTATTTCGGCGATCTTGGCCGTGTAGGGTTCGATGCCCCGGACCGGCTCGGGGTCGCCCGGCCAGTAGCCCACGATGTCGTCGGCCAGGATTTCGAAGCCGCGCGACATGGTGGGCGCGGCCCAATACGCCGCGAACACCTCGGCGCTGAATTTCGGGGCGGATTGGACGTCGGTCATCGGTTCTCCTCGGGTCGGGCGCTCCGGTCGAGCGCGTTGTCCCAAGCGTGTCGCGGTGGCGTGCGGCGGCACAATTACCTCCGAGGTCATCGCCACGGGTACGCGGGCGTGGTTACCGTGGCTTCGTGAGCCACGCGGCGGTAGGCGCGCTGTTGCGCGAATGGCGGGAGCGCCGACGGGTCAGTCAGCTCGACCTGTCGCTGGCCGTGGGCGTGTCGGCGCGGCACCTGAGCTTCATCGAAACCGGGCGTTCGCGCCCTAGCCCCGAGATGGTGCTCGCCCTCGCCGAGGGCCTCGAGGTTCCGCTGCGGGAGCGCAACACGCTGCTGCTCGCGGCCGGGTTCGCGCCCCGCTACCAGTCGCGGTCGCTGGAGGATGCCGCGCTGTCCCCGGCGCGCGACGCGGTGCAGCGCCTCCTCGACGCCCACGACCCGTACCCCGGCATCGTAATCGACCGGTGCTGGAACATCGTGGGCGCCAATGCCGCGGCGTCGGCGCTCACCGCGGGTCTGCCCGACGATCTGCTCGGCCCGCCCGCCAACGTCTATCGGCTTTCGCTGCACCCCGACGGCCTCGCCGGGCGGACCCTGAACTTCCCAGAATGGGCGGGCTACCTGCTGCACCAGTTGCGGCGCACGATCGCGCTCACCGGCGACCCGGGGTTGCAGGCGCTCGACGAGGAGGTGCGCGGGTATCCGGGCGTGGCGGGCGCCGCCAGGGCGTGGCGCTCGCCGGCCGATGCCTCCTCGCTGCTCGTTCCGTTCGAGCTCGACGCGGGCGGCGGGAAACGGGTGTCGATGTTCACGACGCTGACGACGTTCGGGACGCCGCTCGACGTCACGCTCGCCGAGCTCGCGGTCGAGCTGTTCTATCCGGCCGACGCCGAAAGCGCCAGCCTGCTGCGCGGCAGGTAGCGCTCTTACACTGTTCGGGTGACTGTCTCCGGGACGAGCGCGCGCACCCACACCCTCGACACCGTCGAACACGCCGCGACCACCCCCGACCAACCGCAACCGTTTCACGAGCTCGGCCTCAAGGACGACGAGTACCAGCGGATTCGCGAGATCCTGGGCCGCAGGCCGACCGACACCGAGTTGGCGATGTACTCGGTGATGTGGAGCGAGCACTGCTCGTACAAGTCCTCGAAGGTGCACCTGCGCTACTTCGGCGAGACCACCACCGACGAGATGCGCGCAGGCATGCTGGCCGGCATCGGCGAGAACGCCGGCGTCGTCGACATCGGCGACGGCTGGGCCGTCACGTTCAAGGTGGAATCGCACAACCACCCGTCCTACGTCGAGCCGTACCAGGGCGCGGCCACCGGCGTGGGCGGCATCGTCCGCGACATCATGGCCATGGGCGCGCGGCCGGTCGCCGTGATGGACCAGCTGCGGTTCGGTGCCGCCGATGCGCCCGACACCCGCCGCGTGGTCGACGGCGTGGTCCGCGGCATCGGCGGCTACGGCAACTCGCTGGGCCTGCCCAACATCGGCGGCGAGACGGTCTTCGACGCGTGCTACGCCGGGAACCCGTTGGTGAACGCGATGTGTGTGGGCGTATTGCGGCAGGAGGACCTGCATTTGGCGTTCGCCTCCGGCACCGGCAACAAGATCATCCTGTTCGGCGCGCGCACGGGCCTCGACGGCATCGGCGGGGTGTCGGTGCTGGCGTCGGACACCTTCGATGCGGAAAACTCCCGCAAGAAGCTGCCCTCGGTCCAGGTGGGCGACCCGTTCATGGAGAAGGTGCTCATCGAGTGCTGCCTCGAGCTGTACGCAGGCGGCCTGGTGATCGGCATCCAGGACCTCGGTGGGGCCGGATTATCCTGCGCCACTTCAGAATTGGCGTCGGCCGGCGACGGTGGGATGGCGGTCGAACTGGACACGGTCCCGCTGCGGGCCAAGGAGATGACGCCCGCCGAGATCCTGTGCAGCGAGTCCCAGGAGCGCATGTGCGCGGTGGTCGCGCCGGAGAACGTGGACGCCTTCATGGCGGTGTGCCGCAAGTGGGAGGTGCTGGCCACCGTCATCGGCGAGGTCACCGACGGCGACCGGTTGCGGATCACCTGGCGCGGCGAGACGGTCGTCGACGTGCCGCCGCGCACCGTGGCCCACGAAGGACCGGTGTATCAGCGCCCCGTCGCGCGGCCCGAATCGCAGGACGCCCTGAACGCCGACCGCTCCACGAGCCTGCCGCGTCCTTCCACCGGCGACGAGCTGCGCGCGACTTTGCTTGCGCTGCTGGGCAGTCCGCACCTGTGCAGCCGCGCGTTCATCACCGAGCAGTACGACCGCTACGTGCGCGGCAACACCGTGCTGGCCGAGCACGCCGACGGCGGGGTGCTGCGCGTCGACGAGTCGACCGGCCGCGGCATCGCGGTGTCGACCGACGCGTCGGGCCGCTACACGCTGCTGGATCCCTACGCCGGCGCCCAGCTGGCGCTGGCCGAGGCCTACCGCAACGTGGCCGTCACCGGCGCCACCCCGGTCGCGGTGACCAACTGCCTCAACTTCGGTTCGCCCGAGGACCCCGGGGTGATGTGGCAGTTCTCGCAGGCCGTGCGGGGCCTCGCCGATGGCTGTGCGGCCCTTGGCATTCCGGTGACCGGCGGCAACGTGAGCTTCTACAACCAAACCGGGTCGGCGGCGATCCTGCCCACACCGGTGGTGGGCGTGCTCGGCGTCATCGACGACGTCGGCCGGCGCATCCCCACCGGCCTGGGCACCGAACCCGGCGAAACCCTGCTGCTGCTGGGAGATACGCGCGACGAGTTCGACGGCTCGGTGTGGGCGCAGGTGACCGCCGACCACCTGGGCGGCGTGCCGCCCCGCGTCGACCTGGCGCGCGAGAAGCTGCTGGCCGAGGTGCTGGCCTCCGCATCGCGGGACGGGCTGGTGTCGGCCGCGCACGACCTCTCCGAGGGCGGCCTCGCCCAGGCCATCGTGGAATCGGCGCTGGCGGGTGAAACCGGTTGCCGCATCTTGCTTCCCGAGGACGCCGATCCCTTCGTCATGCTGTTCTCGGAGTCCGCGGGCCGGGTGCTGGTGGCGGTGCCGCGCACCGAGGAAAGCCGGTTCCGCTCAATGTGCGAGGCGCGCGGGCTGCCCGCGGTGCGCATCGGCGTGGTCGATCAGGCCTCGGACGCGGTGGAGGTGCAGGGCCTGTTCACGGTGTCCCTGGCGGAACTGCGCGAGACGTCCGAGGCGGTGCTGCCGCGCCTCTTCGCGCATTGACTCTGCGCTGACGGCGCGGGCTACCCGCACTTCTTCGCCATGAACGCAGAGTCAACCGCAACGCGCGACGCGCTGGCCTTAGCAGCCGGCCTGGTCGGCTGGAGCTTTGTGAGCCCGCGGCTGCCGCCCGCCTGGCGCGTCACCCTGCAGGCTGCCGTGGGCGCGCTGCTGACCCGCGCCACCCGCGCGCCGCTGGGCCTGCGCCCGCCGCGGCTGTGGGCGGGGGCACGGTTGGGATCGGTGGCCGGTGTGGGCGTCGCGGGCGCGATCGCCGCCACGACCGCGCTGCCCGCGGTGCGAACCGCGATGGCCGCCCGCGAGCCACCGGCAGCCGCCCCCGCATGGCTGCTGTTGCGCATTCCCATCGGCACCGTCTGGGCCGAGGAGGCCACCTTCCGCGCCGCACTGGCCGGCGCGGGTGCCCGAGCCTTCGGACGGCCCGGCGGACGGCTGCTGCAGGCCGCGGCGTTTGGCCTATCCCACATCCCGGACGCGCGGGCGACGGGTCAGCCCGTGACCGCCACCGTGCTGGTCACCGGAATCGCCGGGTGGGCGTTCGGCTGGCTGGCCGATCGCTCCGGCAGCCTCGCCGCGCCGATGCTGGCGCACCTGGCGCTCAACGAGGCCGGCGCTGTCGCCGCGCTGACCGTGCGACCCTAGGGGCATGGCCGCCCGCCAACCACCCGATCGGGCAAAGACCCGTCAGGCGGTGCTGGCCGTAGTGGACTGGTTGCGCGACGAATCGCGCGCGGCGCCCGACCGGGACGCCCTGGCGGCCGCGGTCCGGCTCACGGCGCGCACGCTGGCGACGATCGCGCCCGGCGCCAGCGTCGAGGTCCGGGTCCCGCCTTTTGCCGCCGTCCAGTGCGTCGCGGGACCCCGCCACACCCGCGGCACACCACCGAACGTCGTGGAGGCCGACCCGCGCACCTGGCTGCTGCTGGCCACCGGCCTGGTGTCGCTCGAGGAGGCTAAGACCGCCGGGGCGCTGACGCTGTCGGGCTCCCGGGCGGGTGAGATCGGCCACTGGCTGCCCTTGTTCGACGTGGGCGAAATACAAGTCTGAACTGCAGGTTTAGGGTTGTGCGGTGCATTTTTCGGTGCGCAACACGCCCGACGGATTGGGCGCGCCGCCCGACCGGGCCGTAGACTCCGTTACGTCACCAATCGTTCGCCAGGGAGCCGCCGAACCGTGACCGTCGCTGGAGCCGAAGCACCCGAGTCGGATTTCAATTCCCCCCGTGAAGAGTGCGGCGTATTCGGGGTCTGGGCCCCGGGCGAAGAAGTCGCCAAACTCACCTACTACGGCCTGTACGCGCTGCAGCATCGCGGGCAGGAAGCCGCGGGCATCGCCGTCGCCGACGGATCCCAGGTGCTGGTCTTCAAAGACCTCGGCCTCGTCAGCCAGGTGTTCGACGAGCAAACGCTGGCCGCGATGCAGGGCCACGTCGCCATCGGGCACTGCCGCTACTCCACCACGGGCGACACCACGTGGGAGAACGCGCAGCCGGTGTTCCGCAACACCGCCGCCGGCACCGGGGTTGCGTTGGGGCACAACGGAAATCTGGTCAACACCGCCGACCTCGCCGCGCGTGCCCGCGAGGCGGGCCTGATCGGCACCCGCTGCCCGGCCCCGGCGACCACCGACTCCGACATCCTGGGCGCGCTGCTGGCCCATGGCGCGGCCGACTCCACGCTGGAACAGGCGGCGCTGGAACTGCTGCCGACCGTGCGCGGCGCCTTCTGCCTGACCTTCATGGACGAGAACACGCTGTACGCGTGCCGCGATCCCTATGGGGTGCGGCCGCTTTCGCTCGGCCGGCTGGACCGCGGCTGGGTGGTGGCCTCCGAAACCGCCGCGCTCGACATCGTCGGCGCCTCGTTCGTGCGCGACATCGAGCCGGGCGAGCTGCTGGCCATCGACGCCGACGGCGTGCGCTCGACGCGGTTCGCCAACCCCGAGCCCAAGGGCTGCGTCTTCGAGTACGTCTACCTGGCCCGCCCGGACAGCACGATCGCGGGCCGGTCGGTGCACGCCACCCGCGTCGAGATCGGTCGCCGGCTGGCGCGCGAATGCCCCGTCGAAGCCGACCTGGTGATCGGTGTGCCCGAATCGGGCACCCCGGCCGCCGTCGGTTACGCCCAGGAGTCCGGCATCCCGTACGGGCAGGGCCTGATGAAGAACGCCTACGTCGGGCGCACCTTCATCCAGCCGTCGCAGACCATCCGCCAGCTCGGCATCCGGCTGAAGCTCAACCCGCTCAAAGAGGTGATCCGCGGCAAGCGGCTGATCGTCGTCGACGATTCGATCGTGCGGGGCAACACCCAGCGGGCCCTGCTGCGGATGCTGCGCGAGGCCGGCGCCCTCGAGGTGCACGTGCGCATCGCCTCGCCGCCGGTGAAGTGGCCGTGCTTCTACGGCATCGACTTCCCGTCGCCGGCCGAGCTGATCGCCAACGCCGTGGAAGACAAAGAGGAGATGCTCGAGGCGGTCCGGCACGCTATCGGTGCCGACACGCTGGGCTACGTCTCGCTGCGGGGCCTGGTCGCGGCCTCCGAGCAGCCCGCGTCGCGGCTGTGCACCGCCTGCTTCGACGGCAAGTACCCCATCGAGCTGCCCGGCGAAAGCGCGTTGGGCAAGAACGTCATCGAGCACATGCTCGCCAACGCCGCGCGCGGCGCCGCGTTCGATGACCTGACGCCCGACGAAGTGCCGATTGTGCGCTGACGCTATGGGTTCGCGTTGCTTGACAGACGCGTGATACCGGCGCGGAGCGCAGCCCGGTAGCCTTTATCGCGATGACGGATCCCGGAAAAAGCCCCGGACGAAACCCGGGCAGCCAGGGCATCACCTACGCGTCAGCCGGGGTGGACATTGAAGCCGGTGACCGCGCCGTGGCGTTGTTCAAACCGCTTGCCACCAAGGCGACCCGACCCGAGGTGCGCGGGGGGCTGGGCGGATTCGCGGGGCTGTTCGCTTTGCGTGGCGACTACCGCGAGCCGGTGCTGGCGGCCTCCACGGACGGGGTCGGTACCAAGCTGGCGGTCGCCCAGGCGATGGACAAGCACGACACCGTCGGCCTGGATCTGGTCGCGATGGTGGTCGACGATCTCGTCGTGTGCGGCGCCGAACCGCTGTTCCTGCAGGACTACATCGCCGTCGGCCGCACGGTGCCCGAACGGCTCAGCGCGATCGTCAGCGGCATCGCCGAGGGCTGCGTGCGCGCCGGCTGCGCGCTGCTGGGCGGCGAAACCGCCGAGCACCCCGGCCTGATGGAGCCGGACCACTACGACATCTCGGCCACCGGCGTCGGCGTCGTGGAGGCCGACGACGTGCTGGGCCCCGACCGGGTCAAACCCGGCGACGTCATCATCGCGATGGGCTCGTCCGGGCTGCATTCCAACGGGTACTCGCTGGCCCGCGCGGTCCTGCTCGAGATCGACCGGATGAACCTGGCCGGCTACGTCGAGGAGTTCGGCCGCACGCTGGGCGAAGAACTGCTGGAGCCCACCCGCATCTACGCCAAGGACTGCCTCGCGCTCGCCGCCGAAACCCATGTCCGGACGTTCTGCCACGTCACCGGCGGTGGGCTGGCCGGCAACCTGCAGCGCGTCATCCCGCCCGGCCTGGTCGCCGAGGTCGACCGCGGCACCTGGACGCCCGCGCCGGTGTTCGCCATGATCGCCCAGCGCGGCCGGGTGACGCGGGAAGAGATGGAGAAGACGTTCAACATGGGCGTCGGCATGATCGCCGTCGTCGCGCCGGAGGACACCGACCGCGCCCTCGCCATCCTGACGGCGCGGCACCTGGATTGCTGGGTGTTGGGCACCGTCTGCAAAGGCGGAAAAGACGGGCCGCGGGCCACGCTGGTCGGGCAACACCCGAGGTTCTGACACAAACTGTGCCGATGCTCAGGGCACCGGCACAGTTTTAAATGAGGGATTCAGCGACGCCAGTCGTCGGGGTCGGCCCAAGATTCGTCTTGGCCGTCGTCGCTGGGTTCGTCGGCGGTCGTGCCCGACAGCTCCTGCTGAAGCCGCTGGAAATCGGTCTGCGGGGAACTGTATTTGAGTTCACGAGCAACCTTGGTCTGCTTTGCCTTAGCCCGGCCGCGGCCCATGGGGGGACCCCCTCGCGCAATAACGGAGCGGCCTAACGAGTAGGCGGCTCCGATCTCTTGGTGTCGTTATTGTCCTGCCGACAGTTTACCGTGCCTTACGGTCGGGCGTCGGTGACCCCTGTCCGCTGTGGCGAACGCCATCGACGATTATCTCGCACCGCCCCGCAACCGTTCAACGGCTAACCTCCCAGCGCCGACGTGTTCGGCGGCGGGCAGCGAATCGGCGTCGATGACCGCCGCGACCGCGCCCTCCGGTCCCGTCGTCAACGACGTGTCGGCCGGCACCCCCCGCTTGAGCAGCGCCAGGGCCACCGGCCCGAGGTCCACGTGCTCGACGACGGTTCCGAGGCGCCCGACGGCCCGACCGCCGGCGCGGACCGCATCACCCGTCGAGGGCCGCTCCACCGAGCCGTCGAGGTGCAACAACACCAGCATCCGCGGCGGCTTGCCCAGGTTGTGCACCCGCGCGACGGTCTCCTGCCCGCGATAGCAGCCCTTGTCCAGGTGCACGGCGGCACCGATCCAGCCGACCTCGTGCGGGATCGTGCGCTCGTCGGTGTCGACGCCGAGGCGCGCGCGCAGCGCCGCCACCCGGTGGGCTTCGTAGGCCCACACCCCCGCCGGGCGCAGACCGGCCCCGGTGAGGCGATCCAGCCAGCCGGGCGCCTCGCCGCGCGGCACCACCAGATCCAGCTCGATCGGGCCCGCGGGCGCGGCGGGCATCCGCCGCGCAAACCCACCCCCGGGGACCGCGACCGCGGTCAGCTCGGCGGGGAGGGCGTCGAGTTCGAGCGCGTCGAGCACCGCGCGGTCGGCCAGCCGCGGACCGAGCAGCGACAGCACGGCCATCTCCGCGCCGGCCGGGGTGACCTCGGACCAGAAGACCATCTTGCGCAGGTAGGCCAGCAGCGGCTCGCCCCGCCAGGGCTCGGTGTCGAGGTACGTCGTGCCGCCCAGCTCGGTCTGGATCCAGTGGTCCTCGACGCGGCCCTGGCCGTCGAGGCTGAGGTTTTGGGTGGTGGCGCCGTCGGGGAGTTCGCTCACATGTTGGGTGGAGATGCTGTGCAGCCAGGTTTGCCGGTCCTTGCCGGTCAGGGTCAGCACCGCGCGGTGGGAGCGGTCGATGACCACCGCCTCGGACTCGGCGGCGCGCTGCTCGCCCAGCGGATCGCCGTAGTGCCAGACCGCGCCGGCGTCGGGCCCGGGATCGGGTGCGGGAACAGCAGTCACACGACAACTCTACGGATTCGGCGCGCGGCTAGGCTTACCGTCCATGGCCGACCAGATGGGTGTGATCGTCACGCTGGACGGCGAGATCCATCCGCCGGGGACGCCACTGCTGCACGCCGACGACCTGGCGGCCGTCCGCGGCGACGGCATCTTCGAGACCCTGCTGATCCGCGACGGCCGGGCCTGCCTGGTGGAGTCGCATCTGCAGCGGCTCACCCAGTCGGCCAAATTGATGGACCTGCCCGCGCCGGACCTGCCCGGTTGGCGGCGCGCCATCGACGAGGCGACGCGCCGGTGGGCCGCGGGCACCGCCGACGAAGGCGCGATGCGCTTGATCTACAGCCGCGGCCGCGAGGGCGGGTCGGCGCCGAGCGCCTACGTGATGGTCACCCCCGTCCCGGACCGGGTGACCGCGGTTCGCCGCGACGGGCTCTCGGCGATCACGCTCGACCGCGGGCTGCCGGCCAAAGGCGCCGATGCCATGCCCTGGCTGCTGGCCGGCGCCAAGACGCTGTCATATGCGGTCAACATGGCCGCCCTGCGGCACGCCGACCGCCAGGGCGCCGGCGACGTCATCTTCGTCAGCTCCGACGGCTACATCCTGGAAGGCCCGCGCTCGACTGTGGTGATCGCCACCGACACCGGCGCGGACGGCGCGCCCTGCCTGCTGACGCCGCCGCCGTGGTACCCGATCCTGCGGGGCACCACGCAACAGGCCCTGTTCGAGGTGGCCCGGGCCAAGGGCTACGACTGCGACTACCGCGCGCTGCGGCCTTCGGATCTGCATGCGGCCCAAGGGATCTGGCTGATCTCAAGCATGACCCTGGCGGCGCGTGTGCACACGCTCGACGGTCGCCGGCTGCTCCGGTCGCCGATCGTCACCGAATTCGCCGAACTGGTGGACGCGGCCATCGTCAGCGATCGCTGAGCGCTGAATTCGGTTGTCGGCTCGAAGAATGGCGGGTAACTTCGGCCGTACACAAGGAAGGAGGTGGTCCGCGAAATTGATAGCTTCATGGACATGTGAGGTGGCTACGCGCTAGCTGCACCGGCTCGGAAGAGTCGGCGTTTTACGCTGGCGAATTCCCCGTAGCCACCCGGCCCCCGAGCTTCCGGTCTGTCCAACCAGGAGCTTTGCTCGGGGGTCGTTCCATGTCATGGGCCGGCTATTGCGCCACCCGGCTGGAGATCTGCTCGGCAATCCGCCCGGCTTGACCGTTCTCGGCCTCGGGCCCGCATGCCAGCACGTCGATCACGACATCGGACGTCGCCCGCAGCACGTGGTGGCAGATGCGGGTACCTTCCGTCTTCGTCCGCCCCTGCGCTATCCGGGGCGGGGCGCCCGCGACGTCGTCGAACTTCCAACCTTCCGTCCGGTTGTTGTAGTTCAGCGTGATCGCTTGGCCGGCGCAGGCCTTCCACTTGTCCGCGGACGCCTGCACGAACGCGCTGGCCTTGTCGGCCGACGGAAATGCCACCACCGATTCGAAGACCCGATGCGTCGGCTCGTCCGCGGCCGTGTGCACGGCCTGGCCGGCCACTGCCAGGTAGCCGCTCCCGCGGTAGGCGGCTTCGGCGATGGGTTCGTAGGCACCCAGGCAGTCCGGAATGGATATCGTCCACCGAGGATTGCGCATTCCGCTGGTTTTGTCGGAGACGACCATGTTGGGGTCGGCGACGACGGCGCCCACATCGGGCGGGCCCAGCAAGAACGAGTCCACCTTCGCGGCGTTCGCGGTGGAATTGGAATTCGCGGCCGCCGGCGCATCGGGGGCGGCAACGGTGTTGGGGTTCGAAGCCGGCTTGGCGGCCGGCCTGCTTTTGCCGCCCTGACTGACCAGCACGACGACCACCGCGATCACGGCGATGACGGCCACAGCCGCTCCGCCGAGAATCAGCAACCTCGTGTTTGAGCCGCCCTGCTTGACCGCGCCGGCGCCGACGGCGGGTCGGCCGGCCGGCTCGGGGTCGGTGCCCGGGGCCGCCGCGGTCGCGGGCGCCGTCTCACCGACGGCCGCCGCCGCGGGCGGGCCCGCCGGCGAACCGTCCCTGGCCTCGATCTCCGCCAGGACGTTGTCGATTTCGGTTCGGGTCCGGTAGGTGACGTCGTGGCGCAGCCGCAGCATGCGCAGCAGCTGCGCGATGTCGCCGCGGGCGCTGGGGTCGTCGCCGTCCTCGTCGAACCCCTGCCTGAGTTCGACCAATAACTGAAGCTGCTGCTGCGGACTGAGTTCCTTCTCGGCCAGCGTGTTGCCCAACCGGGTGATATAGCCGAACGGCACCGGCGGCTCGTCCGGCAGCGGATCCGGCAAGGGCGCGGGCTTGCTTTGCAGCGCGTGCACCGCGGTGACGAGCTGAATGCCGGCGTCGACGGTCGGCTCCCGGTAGTCGATGATCTGCAGCGAGGCAAGGGGATTCACCCGCATGCTGTCGATATCGCCGATCTGAACCGGAAGGATCGGCCGGTTGAGCGCTCGCGCGTAGCGCAGCTCGGCCTGGCTGGGCTTGGACTGCAGCCAGTTGGTCGAGAGCGCGACGATGAACACGTCACACGAGCGGACCTGCTCGAGGATCTTGGCCCACCAGGACTCCCCGCCGCCGAGCTCCTGGTCGAACCACACCTGTTGCTGGCCGCGCCGCAGGGCGGTCGTCAGAGCGTCGACCGTCGGCCTGTCCTGGCTCGAATAACTGATGAACAGCGCCATCGCCGTCTCCTCAAGTGACCGGGCTGTGCGCCGATACCGTATCAGTGATCGCCGCTGTTCGGTGAGCAATCATTCGCGGTCGTCGGCACGGCATTCGGCGTAGCGGCGCGCGAATTCCTCACCGGGAACCGGCCATTGCTCGCCGTCGGATCCGCGCACGACCCAGTCGCCGTCCGCCGCGGCGGTGGCACCCTCCAGGGTGTTGACCGTCTCGCCGGGGCGCGCCGGCCGCGCCTGAACGATGCCCTTCCTGCGCCACCGGCCGTCACCCGCCGGTTCGTAGGTATCCCGAAAGATGTTGTCGCGCACCGACCAAACCTTGCCGTCTTCGCCCACCGCCCAATCGCCGGCGTCGGCTCGCATGGTGTGCCCCGAGTCCGACGTCCAGGTCCACGGTTGGCTGCGCTGCTCGGCGCTGACCGTCCCCGACCTGGTGAAGGTCTGCCACAGTGGGCGTGAACGATAACCCAGCTGGCGCAGGCTCCACAGGGTGGCCGCCAGGCTGCGCACCGCCGCGTTGAGCAGCTCCGGCTTGCTTTCGACCACCGACCAGTCGACCAGCTTGTCGTGGATCTTGCGGGAGTCGTCGCGCTGGGGTCCGTACCTCCAGCCGTTGCGCCGGTAGTAGCGGCACCAGTCCTCGTGCTCCGCCCGCGCCATGCTGATCGCCGCCTGGTGGTCGAAGCCCATCAGCGCAAGTTGTTCCAGCGGCGGTGAATCGGCCATGTCGCGGCCCGACAGCTGGGCCGGCGGAGTGCCCCAGGTGTTCCAGGTGTGTCCGGCGATCTGCTCCACCATCCACAGCGCGTTGCGCACCTGGCGCCGGTTCGAACCGCGATAGAACTCGCTGAGCTCGTCCCACGGCATCGCCGCGGGGGACCGGGGCGCCTCGGGGTCGAGCGTGGCCAGATAGCGCTCGTGGATCAGCCTCGCCGCGCGTTCCCAGGCATCCTGAACCAGGCCCTCGCGGGTGTCCAGGACCAGGGAGTAGGACTGCAGCGAGCCGACGACCTGGATGGCGTCGTCGGCGATGCTCGTGTTGAGATCCGAGGCGAAAACCGGCATTTCGGGGAAGCGGGCGGCCAGCCTGGTGCCGATCGTCGCGGCGAGGGTGTCCACCAGGATCACCGCGCAGGTGGAAGGCTCGGCGTCGCCGAGCAGTCGGAGCATGGTCGGCACCGTCGGCGCCTCGGGCACCGCATCGATCCTCGGGCCGTCGGAGACGAATCCGGCCTGCTGGCGGTAAAACTCGTGGTCGCGCACGTACTCTTCGGCGTCCCTCTCGACCAGGGTGAGCGCCGGCAACGGCACCGCGCCGGGCGGGGTGAAGAAGTCCCGCTCCAGCGCGCGGCGGGTCAGGTCCGCGCACAGCGCCAGCGTCAATTGCGAAGTGCCGCAAATGAATACGCGGCTCGTTCGCCCCGTCGCGATGATGCCGTCAAGCAGCCTGCCGGCGGTGACCTCGTATTTGCCGACGACATCGGCGGCCCATCGGGTGTCGGATCCACCGAATTGCTGGGCGCGCCAAGCCTTCGCCAGCCACGGGTCGTCGATGCGCACGATGAGCGGCAACCGCTGCCGATGATCGAGCTCGGCGAGTCGGCGACTGATCAGCTCCAGCCACAACAAGTTGACCGCCGGGTCGCGCGCCATCAAGTACAGCCGGCCGAGGTTCCGCCACAGGCGCAGCGACACCAGGGTGGCGGGGCTGTTGAAGTCCACCAGCACCACCCGGGCGCCTTGCCTGCGGGCGCGCTGAACCCGGTCGTCGCCGGCGTTGGTGATGACGACCAGCGTGCTGCGCCGGTCCAACGTCCGCGCGACGGCGCTGATCATCGATTGGCTGTCGTCGTCGACGCCGACGATGGCGGTGACGTGCTCGGCGAGGTTGGCGCGCAACCGGTCGACCTGGGACCGGAACACCCCGACCACGACCCCGCCCAAACCGGTGAAGATCGCCGCCAGCGCCACTATCCTGGCGAGCTCCAGCCCGACGGGGGTGGGGCTGGGGCAGGTGTGCCCGCCGACGGAAAAGTCGCTGGTGCTGCCCTTGACCAACTGGGCCGTCGCCATCAGCGGCGTGAAGAACGCGGGGTGGTTGGCGTCGTGACATCCCCAGTAGGAAGTGAGGCCGAGCACCGCGCTCATGGCGATCAGGACGGCGATGACGGTGAACGAAACGCCCACCACGCGATGGCTGCCGCTCGATCGGAAGCTCAGCACGCACGCCGCGATCAGCACGACGATGACGATGGCGAGCGTCGGCATCGAGCCCGGCCGCCCGAACCAGGCCAGCCAGCCGGGCAGCGCGTCGAGGATCGACGGCGCCAGCGCCAGGGCGGCCAGGTAACCGACCAGCAACAAGCTGAGACCGGACACGACCCAGCGAGTTACCTGCCGGGGTCTACCCATCCGCCGACCTCCCTCGCCCGAGCATCGTCGCGGTGATCGCTAGCGACAGAGGTTATCTCGGCCCGCGGCCCTGGAGGTGACTATCCGGCGAACCGCGACAGCCGCGCCGAAAGATGCGGCACCAGACCGCCGTCGGCGTCCACCCGCTCCTCGACGTAGGCCAGGTCACCGCCCTCGACGATGCCGTAGAGCCGCTTGGCGCCGCCGACCAGAACGCCCGACCGACTGCGGGCGAGGGCGTCGGTCACCAACTCCCACGACGACTGGGTGCGCGGCCGCCCGTAGAACAGTTCGACATAGCCGGCCGAATGGGCCAGCAACAGCTCGATGGCCTGCGACTCGGTCGGATCGTCGGGATCGTTGACGAACCGCCAGAAGCCCGTCTCGCGCAACCCTGGCTCTTGGTATTCGCCCTTGTCGTCGAGCCGCCAGGACCGGGCTTCCCAATTCAGGTAGTCGCCGCCGTCGTGGGAGACCACGATCTGCTGACCGAACCGGTAGTCGCCGTCGTGTCCGCGGCCCTCGCCCTCGCCGCGCCACACACCGACCAGCGGCAGCAGCGCCAGCAGCGCGTCGTTGAGGTTGGCGCCTTCGCGCAGATTCGCCGTGTCGGCGGGCACCGGCAGATCGTCGAAGGCGGGGATGTTGCGGGAAGCGGTCACCTTGGCGCGTTCGGCGGCGGCAGCCACCGCGCGGTCACCGGAAGCCGTGGGGTCGTCGGGGCTCACGACTCGTCAGTGATGAGCCGGTAGAGGGTGTACAGCGCGAACCATGAGATGACCACGACCGCTATGACCAGCATGATCTCGAAGAAGAGCACCACGGGAACGAGTCTATTCGTGCCGCGGGCCCGCTGGGACCGGCCGGGCCGTCAGGCGATCTTGACGTCCACCTCGTGAATGCCCGCACCGGACGGCGCCACCACGGCGTCACCGTTGCCGATCGGGGACAGCGCGCGCAGCGTCCAGGACCCGGGCGCGGCGAAGAACCGGAAGTCACCGGTGGCCGACGCGACGACCTCCGCGGTGAACTCGTCCGACGAGTCCAGCAGGCGGACGAACGCGCCACCGACCGCCTGACCGGCGCCGTCCACGACCCGGCCCGTGATCACCGTTTCCTTCTCCAGATCGACGCTGGCGGGCAACGTCAGTCCTTGCTTCGGTCCAGAGCACATATCAGCTTCCCAACTCGATCGGGGCGCCCACCAGGGAGCCGTATTCCGTCCAACTGCCGTCGTAGTTTTTGACGTTTTCGTGGCCGAGTAATTCCCGCAACACGAACCATGTGTGCGACGAACGCTCCCCGATCCGGCAATACGCGATGGTTTCCTTCGTGCCGTCCAGCCCGGCGTCGGCGTAGATCTTCGCCAATTCCTCGTCGGACTTGAAGGTGCCGTCCTCGTTGGCGGCCCGGCTCCACGGCACGTTGATCGCGCCGGGGACGTGGCCCGGCCGCTGGCTCTGCTCCTGCGGCAGGTGTGCCGGCGCGAGGATCTTGCCCGAGAACTCGTCCGGGGAGCGCACGTCGACCAGGTTCTTGA
The DNA here is from genome assembly GCF_002101815.1 of Mycobacterium paraense. Classification (GTDB taxonomy): domain Bacteria; phylum Actinomycetota; class Actinomycetes; order Mycobacteriales; family Mycobacteriaceae; genus Mycobacterium; species Mycobacterium paraense. The sequence continues at coordinate 226,434 of NZ_LQPM01000023.1, forward strand.
CGTTGATGGCCGCGATCACCTCGTCGCGGAAGGCGCGGATGCTGTTGTCCGGCGGGGCCGCGGTGTACGAGGTGGCCGGCCGGTTGACGGTGTCGGTGGTCAGCGGGCGCCCATCGAGTTCCCACTTCTTGCGGCCGCCGTCGAGCAGCTTGACGTCGGCGTGGCCGTACAGCTTGAAATACCAGTAGGCGTAGGCGGCGAACCAGTTGTTGTTGCCGCCGTAGAGGACGACCGTGTCGTCGTTGGAGATGCCGCGGTCGGACAGCAGCTTGGAGAATTGCTGTGCGTCCACGAAATCGCGCTTGACGGGATCCTGCAGATCGGTGCGCCAGTCCAGCTTGATCGCGCCGGCGATGTGGCCGGTGTCGTAGGCGCTGGCGTCCTCGTCCACTTCGACGAAGACGACGTTTCCGGCATCGAGATTGCTCTCGGCCCAGTCCGCGGAGACCAGGACGTCGGAGCGAGCCATGGTGGGTGTTCCTTTCGATTGCTTTCTGACGTTCGGGTTATGCGGGGCTAGAGGGGTCAGCCCGAAAGCGTGCGACCAACGGGTAGAGCTGGCAGCCCAGGCAGATGCCGAAGGCCGCGTTGAGGAAGGCGGCCACCAGCGCGGCCGCGGTGGCGATCAGCCCGAGTACAACGGCGCCGACGGCAAATCCCACGACACCGACGACCGCGAAGATCAGGCCGACGAGCTGGGCGAACTTCAGCGGCGCGACGGGTTCGCGCTCCGTGACGGGCCCCAGCCGGAGGGCGACGACGCGGGCAAACAGCCGCCCGTAGGGGTGGCGGCGGGGCCCGCCGATGGCGCCGACGGCGAAGATCACGGCCTGCGCCCCGAGGACGAGGGCGGCCGCCGCCGGGCTGGCGGCTGAAACGATGAGCGTGAGCAAAAGGACCGCGGACGTGACCCAGGCGGCGAACCTGGGCCCGCGCACGTCGACGCGGTCGGGCTCCACGGCGGTGTTGTTGCTTGGCACGGGGACTACTCCTAGAAATTCTTGTTGCGCGGAAGACGGGTGGAGGCACGCCACGGTAGGGACCGAAGCTGCTCCGAGTGCGCGCAGGGCGCTGCTACTCAGCAGCTACAGCAACAACAACAACAACCCGCGATGCGGCACAGACCGACTGTGCGGCGCGTGGTGAGCATGGGCTCGAAGCGGGCTGACACGTCGGCAAGCTTACCCAATGACGTGCCGCTCAAGCCAACAGAGGCCGCAGCGCCGAACGCAGGTCGGCGGCCTTGGGCACCCCGGAGGCGCGGTATCGCTGTCGACCCTCGACGTCGAAGATCAGCGTGGTGGGCAGCGAGAGCACCGAGAAGCGCCGGGCGGTCGCCGGATTGGCGTCCAGGTCGATCTCGAGGTGGGCTACCTCGGCCAGGTCCTGGCAGACCTGGTCGACCACTCGGCGAACCCGGTCGCAGGGGCCGCACCACGGGGCGCTGAAGTGCACGATGGTCGGCCCGCTCCGAGACAACGCCAGTTCGCCCGCGTCGATCCCGCCGCCCGGATCGGAATGAATCTCGCGGACCCGTCCCGACCTGCGCGTCAACAGCCAGCCGGCGACGGTCGCCACGACGACTGCCCCCACGATCGTCACGAGCACGGTAGTCATGACTGCTTGAACCCCGCGAGGGTGACGGTTACTCCCCGGGTGACCCCTTCGATGATGACGTCGGAGCCGCGCGCACCCTCGGTGGTCGGCCCGACCCCGAACGGCAGCCGCTGGTTGGGCAGCCTTGTGCTGAATGCGCGCAGCACCGCATCCCGCTTGTCGTCCGGGACCGCCTGGTCGGCGGTGTCGGGCCCGGTGAGGACGCCCGTCGGCGTGATCACCAGCGTCGCCGGGTCTTCGGGCGCGATGGAAAGGTCCGCCGAGACGCTGACCCGGTGCTCGAAGCCCGCCGCGTGCGGCGTGCCGCTGAACACCAACCCGTGGCTGTCGGAGATGCCCGATGCGGTGACGCCGCCGGTGGCGGTGTTGGTTTCCCGCGGGGGCGCCTCGACCATCAGATCGCTGATGCCCATGTAGCGGCCCAGGTGCGTCGAGTCGATGATGATGCGGCTCTCCAGCCTGCCCACCGGGAGCTTCGCGTCGGGCCTGATCAGCCACGATGCCTGCGTCAGGTCCACCGAGTACATCGTGGCTTCCAGGGTGGCCGTGCCGACCATCGTGTGATCGACGGCGTTGGCCTTGATCTCCAGCTGGTTGTAGTGGTGGCGCAGCGCCTGCGGGATGAAGGGGAACGCCACGATGGCGACGAACGGGTCGGACCCCAGCTGCGCCACCCTGCGCACGCTGGTCGACAGCCGGTATTCGGCGTAGATGCTGGTCCCGTAGTCGACGCCGACGGCGGCGACGACCGGTACGGCCACGGCGATCGCCGCGGCCGCCGCGCCGATCAGCACCTTCCGCACCCGCACATTGTCGCGTAATCCGCCGGCCGCCGTGTCGCCGGCCGCCCGGTGGCGGGGCTCACACTGCCGCCTACCCCACGCCGAAACGGCAGGTGGCACGTTATCGTTAGATGTCCTGGCAACTAACGCGTCGTGGCGTTACGAAATGGGAGACGCCTTCCCCCCGAGCTGGAGGGGCTAGTTGGAGCTATTACTGCTGACCTCGGAATTGCACCCCGACCCGGTGCTGCCGTCGTTGTCGCTGCTTCCTCACACCGTCCGGACGGCGCCGCCAGAACCATCCTCGTTGCTGGAGGCCGGCACCGCGGACGCCGTGCTGGTCGACGCGCGCACCGACCTGTCGTCCGCGCGCGGCCTGTGCCGGCTGTTGAGCACGGCGGGCCGGTCGGTCCCCGTGTTGGCCGTGGTGAGCGAAGGCGGGCTGGTGGCCGTTAGCGCCGACTGGGGACTGGACGAGATCCTGCTGCCCAGCACCGGGCCCGCCGAGATCGACGCCCGGTTGCGGCTGGTGGTCGGCCGCCGCGGCGGGCTGGCCGACCAGGAAAGCGCGGGCAAGGTCAGCCTCGGCGAGCTGGTGATCGACGAGGGCACCTACACCGCCCGGCTGCGCGGCCGCCCGCTCGACCTCACCTACAAGGAGTTCGAGTTGCTGAAGTACCTGGCCCAGCACGCCGGCCGGGTGTTCACCCGCGCGCAGCTGCTGCACGAGGTGTGGGGCTACGACTTCTTCGGCGGCACCCGCACGGTCGATGTGCACGTGCGGCGACTGCGCGCCAAGCTCGGCCCCGAATACGAGGCGTTGATCGGCACGGTGCGCAACGTCGGGTACAAGGCCGTCCGGCCGGCGCGCGGCCGACCGCCGATCGCGGACCCCGACGAGGCCGAAGCCGATGACGCCGAGTCCGATGCGGAGGATCTGCAACAGCCGCTGGGCGACCCGTTGCGCAGTCAGTGACCTCGCCCGACTGGCGTTCCGCACTCACTGACTCCGAGCAGCAGAGCGTGCGTGAACTCGTCTCGGCCGCAACGGAATTCGACGGGGTAGCGCCCGTCGGGGAGCAGGTGTTGCGCGAACTGGGCCACGACCGCACCGCACACCTGCTGATCACCGGCGCCGAGCCGGGCGCGATCGCGGGCTACCTGAATCTCAGCCCGCCCCGCGACGGAGACGCGGGAATGGCGGAGCTCGTGGTGCACCCCCAGGCCCGCCGGCGCGGTGTCGGCACCGCCATGGTGCGCGCAGCGGTGGCGAAAACCGCTGGGCGCAACCGCTTTTGGGCGCACGGCACCCTCGAGCCGGCCCGGGCGACCGCGGCCGCGCTCGGGCTGATCGCGGTGCGCGAACTCGTCCAGATGCGACGCTCGCTGCGCGACGTCCCGGACTCCGTGCCGCCGGTTCCCGGGGTGGAAATTCGCACCTACCGGGGGACGGCCGACGACGCCGAGTTGCTGCGCGTCAACAACGCCGCGTTCGCCCGACACCCCGAACAGGGCGGGTGGACCGAGGCCGATCTGGCGGAGCGGCGCGCCGAACCCTGGTTCGACCCGGAGGGCTTGTTTATGGCGTTCGGCGCGCCCGACAGCGATCAGGCGGGCAGGCTGCTGGGCTTCCACTGGACCAAGGTGCACCTCGACCGGCCGGGCTTGGGCGAGGTTTACGTCGTCGGCGTCGATCCGGCGGCGCAGGGCCGGCGTCTCGGGCACACGTTGACAGCCATCGGGATTCAATCGCTGGCGCGCCGGCTGGCCGGTGCGGCCGAACCCACCGTGATGCTGTACGTCGAGTCCGACAACGCGGCCGCGGTGCGAACCTACGAGCGCCTCGGCTTTCGCACCTACAGCGTCGACACCGCGTACGCGGTGGCCGGCGCCTGACCGCACGCCGATCGTTCACCCGGCATTCATCTCCACCGACTTCTCTGGACGGCGCCGGCGCATACTTTTGCGGTCAGTTGGCTACCTCCCTTGGGGACGGCCGGCGGTGCCTGCATGCGTCGGGGGGAGCGCGTCAGGAAGCGAGATCGGTGAGGCTCGACAGGGAGGGCAGGTCGCTGGCGGCCGCCGCGCTGGCGCTGGCGATCTGCGGTGCGACACTGACCGGCTGCGGCAGCGACGACAACCGCCGCGGCGCATCGACGGCCGCGATCTCCGGGTTGGCCGGCTCGGAGGGCTGCGCCGGAAAGAGCGGCCTGACGGCGGAGGGCTCGACCGCCCAGCAGAACGCGATGTCGTTGTTCAACCAGGTGTGGGGGCAGACCTGCCCCGGCAAGGCGGTGGCGTACAACCCGACCGGGTCGGGCGCCGGGCGCGAGCAGTTCATCGCGGGCCACGTCGACTTCGCGGGGTCCGACTCGCCGCTGGTGGCCGACCAGATCGGCCCGGCCGCCAAACGCTGCGACGGAAACCCCGCGTGGGACCTGCCCCTGGTCTTCGGGCCGGTCGCGCTGGTGTACAACCTGCCGGGCGTACCGCGGCTCGTCCTCAGCAGTGACGCCCTCGCCAAGCTCCTCAGCGGCAGGATCACCGCGTGGAACGACCCGATACTGGCGGCGCTCAATCCCGGCGTGGCGCTGCCCGACACCAAGATCGTCCCGATCTACCGGGCCGACTCGTCGGGAACGACCGACAACGTCCAGAAGTATTTGACGGCCGCCGCGCCGCAGAGCTGGACCCGGGGGGTGGGCACCGAGTTCCAGGGCGGCGTCGGGGAGGGGGCCACGAAGTCGGCGGGCGTCATCCAGGCCGTGCGGGTGACCGCCGGTGCGATCGGCTACGTCGAGAAGGGGTTTGCCGACCAAGCCGGTGTGCCCTACGCCCTGATCGACACGGGCAACGGCGTGGTTCCGCTGACCAACGACACCGCCGCCAAGGCGATCCAGGCGGCCAGCTTCGTCGCCGACGGCAACGACCTGGTACTCGACCTGGACCCGATGTACACCACCGCGCGCGCCGACGCCTACCCGCTGGTGCTGGCCAGTTACGAGATCGTGTGCTCGAACGGCTACGACGCGGACACTTCGGCGGCGATCAAGTCCTTCCTGAGCGCGGCCGCGACCAAGGGGCAGGCCGGTCTTACGTCCGCCGGTTATGTGCCGTTGCCCGATAAAGTCAAGGAGCGATTGGTTACCGCGATCAGCGCGATCCGGTAACCGGCGGGCGCAAGGAGCGACAGCAGGACTGTGACGGGATCACAGTGATAACGCCAGACCCATCCGCTGCGGGTTCGGGTGCGGTCGTCGCTGCGCCCTTCCCCGAGTCTCCGGTGGTGCCGATCAGCCCGTGGGGGCGTTCCCGGCCGCGCCTGGGGGACAGGGTTTTTCGTCGGCTGGCGCAGGGTTCCGGGGTCCTGATCGTGGTCCTGATCGCCGCGATCGGCGTGTTTTTGTTGCTGCGCGCGATCCCGGCCCTGCAGCGCAACCGGGAGAACTTTTTCACCTACGACGGCAACTGGGTCACCACCGACACCTCGGCCATGCACTTCGGAATCTTCGAGCTGCTCGAGGTGACCGTGTTCGTGTCGGTGTTCGCGTTGATCCTGGCCATGCCGATCGCTTTGGGCGTGGCCCTGTTCATCACGCACTACGCGCCGCGCCGGCTCGCCGCGCCGCTGGCCTACGCGGTCGATCTGCTGGCCGCGGTCCCCTCGATCGTGTACGGCGTGTGGGGCCTCTACGTGCTGGCGCCGCAGCTGCGGCCCGTCGCCACCTGGCTGAACCACACCCTCGGCTGGTGGTTCCTGTTCGCCACCGGCAACGCGTCGGTCGCGGGTGGCGGCACGGTCTTCACCGGCGGGATCGTGTTGGCGGTGATGATCCTGCCGATCATCACCGCGGTCACCCGCGAGGTGTTCATGCAAACCCCGAACGACGAGATCGAGGCGGCGCTGGCCCTCGGCGCCACGCGCTGGGAAGTGATCAAGACGACCGTGCTGCCGTTCGGGCGATCCGGCTACGTCAGCGGCGCGATGCTGGGCCTGGGCCGTGCCCTGGGCGAGACGGTCGCGCTGCTGATCATCCTGCGGGGCACCCAGGCCGCGTTCGGCTGGTCGCTGTTCGACGGCGGCTCGACGTTCGCCACCAAGATCGCGGCCACCGCCTCGGAGTTCAACGACCGATACAAGGCCGGTGCCTACATCGCCGCCGGACTGGTGCTGTTCCTGCTCACCTTCCTCGTCGACGCCCTGGCCCGCGGCGCCGTTGCGGGCGCCCACAACAGGCGGTCCGGCCGATGACCTCGATGCTGGACCGGCCCCTCAAGCCGCGGGCCTTCCCGGGGGTCGGCCGCCGCCGCCGGGCGGCCAACGCCGCGGCGACCGTGCTGATGACGCTGTCGATGGTGATCGCGCTGACACCGTTGGTGTTGGTTCTCGCCTCCGTGATTGCCAAGGGGTTCAAGGCGATTGCCTCCACCGCGTGGTGGACGCATTCGCAGGCGGGCATGACGGCGTTCGTCGCCGGCGGCGGCGCCTACCACGCGACGGTCGGCACGCTGCTGCAAGGGCTGGTATGCGCGGTGATCTCGGTCCCGATCGGAATGCTGGTGGCGATCTACCTGGTCGAGTACGGCGGCGGCACCGCCCTGGGCAGGCTGGCCACGTTCATGGTGGACATCCTCTCCGGCGTGCCCTCGATCGTGGCGGCGTTGTTCATCTACGCGCTGTGGGTGGCGACGCTGGGGCTGCCCCGTTCCGGGTTCGCGGTGTCCCTAGCGCTCGTTTTGCTGATGATTCCCGTGATCGTGCGGGCCACCGAGGAGATGCTGCGGATCGTTCCGATTGACCTGCGTGAGGCCAGCTACGCGCTGGGGATCCCGAAGTGGAAGACGATCGCCAGGGTCGTCGTGCCGACGGGGTTGTCGGGCATCATCACCGGGATCCTGCTGGCGGTGGCTAGAGTGATGGGTGAGACGGCGCCGCTGCTGATCCTGATCGGTTATTCACAGTCGATGAACTTCAACGTTTTCCACGGGTTCATGGGGTCGCTGCCCGGGATGATGTATAACCAGACATCGGCGGGCGCAGGCATCAACCCGGCGCCGACGGATCGGTTGTGGGGTGCGGCGTTAACCCTCATCCTGGTGATCGCGATCATCAATGTCGGGGCCAGGGTGATCGCGAGAAAGTTTGCCCCCAAGAAGGCGTAGGCAGGAGCAGTAGTGGCCAAGCGGTTGGACCTCAAAGCCGTCAACATCTATTACGGGTCGTTCAAGGCGGTCGCGGATGTGACGTTGTCGGTGCTGCCCCGCAGCGTGACCGCGTTCATCGGTCCATCGGGCTGCGGCAAGACCACCGTGCTGCGCACGCTGAACCGGATGCACGAGGTCATTCCGGGCGCCCGGGTCGAGGGCAGCGTGCTCCTCGACGACCAGGACATCTACGGCGCCGGCATCGACCCGGTCGGGGTGCGCCGCGCCATCGGGATGGTCTTCCAGCGGCCGAACCCGTTCCCCGCCATGTCAATTCGCGACAACGTCGTCGCCGGCTTGAAGCTGCAGGGGGTGCGCAATCGCAAGCTGCTCGACGAGACGGCCGAATACTCGCTGCGCGGCGCCAACCTGTGGGACGAGGTCAAGGATCGGCTGGACAAGCCGGGCGGCGGCCTGTCGGGCGGCCAGCAGCAGCGCCTGTGCATCGCGCGGGCCATCGCGGTGCAACCCGACGTGTTGCTGATGGACGAGCCCTGCTCCGCCCTGGACCCCATTTCGACGATGGCCATCGAGGAACTGATCAGTGAGCTGAAGCAGGACTACACGATCGTCATCGTCACCCACAACATGCAGCAGGCCGCCCGCGTCAGTGACCTGACGGCGTTTTTCAACCTGGAGGCCGTCGGAAAGCCCGGCCGGCTGGTCGAAATCGACGACACCGAAAAGATTTTCTCCAACCCGACCCAGAAGGCGACCGAAGACTACATCTCCGGCCGCTTCGGCTAGCTCGTCAGGGGTTTCGCGTCGTCCTCGGGCAGCCTGCCCGTCGCCTGGAAAATGACGCGCCGCGCCACCTCCACCGCGTGGTCGGCGAAGCGCTCGTAGAAGCGGCCCAGCAACGTCACGTCGACGGCCGCCGCCACGCCGTGCTTCCATTCGCGGTCCATCAAGACCGAGAACAAGTGGCGGTGTAGGTCGTCCATCGCGTCGTCTTCTTCGCGGATCCGCGCGGCCTTTTCCGGGTCGCGGGACAACACCACCTCTTGGGCGCTGTTGCCCAGTTCGACTGCGACCCTGCCCATTTCGGCAAAATACCCGTTGACTTCTTCGGGCAGCGCGTGCTGCGGGTGGCGGCGACGGGCGATCTTGGCGACGTGCAGGGCCAGCGCCCCCATGCGGTCGATGTCCGCCACCATCTGGATGGCGCTGACGATGGACCGGAGGTCACCGGCGACCGGCGCCTGAAGGGCCAGCAATACGAAGGCGCTTTCCTCGGCTTGCGCGCTGAGCGCCGCGATCTTTTCGTGGTCGGAAATCACTTGTTCGGCCAGCACCAGATCGGCCTGGAGCAGGGCTTGGGTGGCCCGCTCCATGGCGATCCCCGCCAGCCCGCACATGTCACCGAGGCGCCCGGATAACTCCGAAAGCTGCTCGTGGTAGGCGGTCCGCATGCCGCCAAGCCTACGTTCTCGACACAGGAAATGGGCGGTGCCGTACCGCCAAAATTCTTTACTCGCAGCTGGTGTCGGCCGCGTTGGTCACCGTCAGGTCGTCGGGCAGCTGGGCCGGCGCGTTGCCGGACCCGCGTTCGATTTGCATGCTGACCGACGAGCCGGTGGGCGCGGGCGTCGCAACCGTGTTGAAGTCCGGGCCCAGCACCACCTGAATGACCTGCCCGTAGCCCGAGACCCGCTGGACCTTCGCGTTGGCGAACGACGAAGCCACCGTGGCGGCGGCCTGCTCGTTGCCGGGCGAGAACAACACCGTCGTCGTGTTCACCGAACTCGGGTAGTCGTCGGGCGTCATCACGTTGAAGCCGTTGTTCTTCAGCTGCTTGGTCGCGGTGGCCGCCAGCCCGCTCTGGGCGGTCGCGTTGGAAACCCGCACCGTGACGTCCTGCGGCGACGTGGTCGTCACCTGCTGGTGCTGAGCCTCGGGGGTCGCGGTGGGGGTCGGCGTCTTCTTGGTGGTGGGCGCCTTGGTGGCTCCCGACGTCGGCGAACTGCCGCCCAACGGCTTGGCGTTCTGGTCGTTTTCCTCGGGCAGCGGATCGTCGTTGATGATGGCGTCGAAGAGCGCCCGCATGTCGGCCATCCGCGGCGGCTCATCGCCGTTCTGGTCCGTGACGCCGGTCGGCACGGTGACGAACGTCATGTGCCCGGCCGCCATGCCCTGCAACGACTGTCCCAGCTGCACCAGGTCTTTGGTCTTGACGTTGTCGACGGAGGTGAGGCTGATGAACATGTTCACCACGTTGTTGAGCTTGTTGAGGTCGAGCAGCGTGTCCTCGGAAATCAGCGACCGCAACAGCGACGACAAGAACAACTGCTGGCGTTTGATGCGGCCGTAGTCACCGTTGGTCTCGGTCGTCACCTGCCGGGCCCGCACATAGTTCAGCGCGGTCGGGCCGTCGAGGACTTGGCGTCCCGCGTGGTCGAGGACCGTGCCGAGTTCGTAGTCGTGCAGCGGCGTGCGGCTGCACACTTCGACGCCGCCGAGGGCGTCGACCATCTTGGCGAACCCGGCGAAGTCGACGGCGATGAAACGGTTGATGTTCAGGCCGGACAGCTTCTGGATCTCCTTGACCAGACACTTGGGGCCGCCGAACGCGTAAGCCGAGTTCAGCTTGGTCTCGGTGTAGACCATCTTGGGGCCCCAGGTCCCCTTCTTCTCGTCGTAGATGGGCCCGTACTTGCCGGTGTTGGGGTTGTAGGCCTCGCACTGGATCGGGGTGATCGCCAGGTCGCGCGGGAACGAGACCGCGACCACCCGCTTACGGTTCGCCGGGATGTTGACCAGCATGACGGTGTCGGACCGCGCGCCATCGGCGTCGTCGGTGGTGCCGGCGCCCATGTCGGCGTTTTCCCCGGATCGCGAGTCGATCCCGACGATCAAGAAGTCCTCGTCGCCGTACTGGCCGCCGGGGTCCCGGATGTCGCTCGAGTTCGGATCGAGCGCGCTGATGATGTTGAGGCGGTTGTTCTTCGACGCGCTCCATTGCCACGCGCCACCGGTCAGCGCCAGCGCCACCACGGCGGAGAAGGCCGCCGCCGAGCGCGCGGCGAGCAGTATCGGCCGCCGGCGGGACTTCGGCTTCGCCTCGCGGCCCTCGGGCGCCTCGTCCGCCTCGGAGGCGGCCGCCGGTCCGTCGAGCTCGTCGTCGTTGGGGTAATTGGCGGCCTCGAGGTCGGGTAGCTCGGCGGCCGGGTCGAGCGAATACGCCGGGGTCTCGATCACCTGCGTGTCCTGCAGCTCCACGGGCAGACCCGGCTCGGCCTCATAAGGGTCAGGTTCGGGGTCGGGGGCCGCGCGACGGTGGCTGGGCCGAGCGGCGTTCGGGGCCCCGACCTTGGCGATCAGATCGGCGACCGTGAGGCCGCCGTCGGCGTGGCAGCCGGCCTTATCCTCCGGCTCGTCGGCCGCGGGCTCGGTCAGGTCGGGCTCGGCCTGCCATCGGTGAATGCCGTGATCGGCGGGCGGCACGGCGAACCGTTCCCACGGGGCGGAGCCCAGCCTTGGTTGCGGGGTGCGCCGATGGTCAAGAGTGGCGTCAGTGCCGCCATCACTCATGTCCTATCGGCCTCCGAAGCTCTCGTGCGACGGTAAGGGAGCCCGTGCGCAAATCCCTGCGCGCTCCTGCAGCGGCACCAGACCGACCCCCACGGAAGCGCAATGCGGCAAGGTCCACATCGTACTGAGTTCTGGGTCGCGATGCGATTTCGAGCGTGTTAACGCTCAGCCGCCCGAGTGCATCACGTCCGCCCCGGCCGGCACCGTGCAGTCGTCCGGGTCGCTCAGCCAGCCTTCGGGCAGCGCCACGCGCGCCGGCGAGCCCTGTCGCCCGCGCGGGCCGGCCGCGGCCTCCGGGAACGGCACCGCGCCGTCCAACCGGCCGAGCAGCGTGTCGAGTTCGTCCAGCGTCATGACCATGGCCAGCGCCCGGCGCAATTCCGATCCGGCCGGGAAGCCGTGCAGGTACCAGGCGATGTGCTTGCGAATGTCGCGCATGCCCTTGTTCTCGCCGAAATGCGCGGCCAGCAGCCGGCCGTGCCGGCGCACGATGTCGGCGACCTCGCCCAGCGTGGGCGGGGCGGGCGCCGGCTTGCCGGTGAACGCGGCCGACAGCTCGGCGAACAGCCATGGCCTGCCCAGGCAGCCACGGCCGATGACCACGCCGTCGCATCCGGTGGTGGCCATCATCGCCAGCGCGTCGCTGGCGTCGTAGATGTCGCCGTTGCCCAGCACCGGGATGGCCCGGACCTGCTGCTTGAGCTGGGCGATCTGTTCCCAGTCGGCGGTGCCGGAGTAGCGCTGCGCCGCCGTGCGGGCGTGCAGCGCGACCGCCGCGGCCCCCTCGGCCTCCGCGATGCGGCCGGCGTCGAGGTGCGTGTGATGGTCGTCGTCGATGCCGATGCGGAACTTGACGGTCACCGGTATCCGGGTGCCCTCGGTGGCCCGCACGGCGGCCGCGACGATCTGGCCGAACAGCCGCCGCTTGAACGGCAGCGCCGCCCCGCCGCCGCGCTTGGTGACCTTGGGCACCGGGCAGCCGAAGTTCATGTCGATGTGATCGGCCAGGTTCTCGTCCGCGATCATCCTGGCGGCCGCGTAGGTGGTCGCCGGGTCGACGGTGTACAGCTGCAGCGAGCGGGGCGACTCCTCCGGCGCGAACGTCGTCATGTGCATGGTGACGGGATGGCGCTCGACGAGCGCACGAGCGGTCACCATCTCGCAGACGTACAGCCCGCTGACGGTTCCGGCCTTCGCCTGTTCGAGCTCACGGCACAGCGTGCGGAAAGCGACGTTGGTCACGCCGGCCATCGGGGCCAGCACCACCGGGCTGGCGAGCGTGATCGGACCGATGCGCACTATTTGTCCCGAGCCGGACTAGCGGCGGCTCATGGCCAGCTTGCCCGCGGTCTTGTGCAGCTCGTAGGCGGTGGTCCTCTTGCCGGTGCGGGCTTCGCGATCCAGTTGGCGCTGCTTGGACACCTCGAACTTGTCGCAGGCCAGCTCGAGCTCCTTGACTTTCAGGGCGAGGTCGTCGCGCAGCTTGGCCGCCTCACCGGTGAAGTCGTCGCGCTCGAAGATGCGCCACTTCTTCAGCACCGGCATGACGACCTCGTCGAGGTGGATGCGCGGGTCGTAGACGCCGCCCATGGCGATGACGACGGCCTTCCGCCGGAACTCGGGCACCTGGAAGCCGGGCATCTGGAAGTGGCTGATGATGAGGTGTAACGCCTGCATCGCCTGGTTGGGGACGAGGTCGAACGCGGCCTCGCTGACATCGCGGTAGAAGATCATGTGCAGGTTCTCGTCGGCCGAGATCTTCGCCATCAGCTGGTCGGCGATGGGGTCGTTGCAGGCCTTGCCGGTGTTGCGGTGCGAAATCCGGGTGGCCAGTTCCTGGAAGCTGACGTACAGCACCGAGTGGCAGAGCGTGTCCGCGAAGTACTCGCCCTGGTGGTTCTGGCCCGGGCTGAAGCCCCGGTTGACAACCTCGAGACGAAGCAGTTCGAGCTCGACGGGGTCGACGGCGCGGGTCACCACCAGGTAGTCGCGCAGCGCGATGCCGTGCCGGTTCTCCTCGGCGGTCCAGCGGTTGACCCATTGCCCCCAGGCGCCGTCCATGCCCATGTTCATGGCGATCTCGCGGTGATATGACGGCAGGTTGTCCTCGGTGACGAGGTTCTGCACCATCGCCACCTGGGCGACGTCGGAAAGCTTGCTCTCCTCCGGATGCCAGTCCCGGCCGCCCAGCGCGTAGTAGTTCTTGCCGTCTGACCAGGGGATGTAGTCGTGCGGGTTCCACGGCTTGTGCACACTCAAATGCCGGTTGAGGTACTTCTCGACCACCGGCTCCAGCTCGTGCAGCAGCTGTAGGTCGGTCAGCTGGGCTGACATAGTCCCCCTCCAGTTATCTGTGTCTACGGGTTGCAGTCAATATATCTGTGCCCGCCGGTAGCATCAAGTTCCTCCAGCCCGCGCGCCGTCGCCGGTTTTGACGCCGAACCGCCCATGCGCACAACCCGGCTTTCTCTTGGCTAGCCCGCGCGGCGCGTAGGAAAACCGCTACTCGGAGTTGGCCTGCTCGGCCGCCGAGACATAGGGGGCCGCCGCGGTGAAGAGCATGTTGACGCAGTAGTCGATGAACTGCTCGCGGCTGGCGCCGAGCTGGCCGTTGAGGTAGGCGGTGAACAGGCTCGTCAGCCCGCCGACCAGGCTCGTCGCGATCATTTTCTGCAGCACCGAATCGCCGATCCGCGACAGCTTGCGCTGCAGCAGGTCGATGAAGTTGGGCATCCACTCCGCGCCCGACTGGGTCAAGATCGGCTCCACCGTGGGCGCCAGCAGCAGCACCCGCCCGCGCACGGGGTCGTCGACCATCAGCTCGACGAATTGTTCGACGGCCTCCCGCGGGGTCTTCGCCGAGGTGAGGGTGTTCATCGCCCGCGTGCAGACATCGTCGTAGACGGCGCGCACGAATTCGTCACGGTCGGAAAAGCTTTCGTAGAAGTAGCGCTCCGTGAGCGCTGCCTTGCGGCACACCGCGCGCACGGTCAACGCGGGACCCCGATCGCTGCCGAGCAGCTGCACGCCGGCGGTGATGAGATTGTCCCGACGGAGGGCGAGCCGGCTCTCCAGGGGGACACCGGTCCAGCGGCCCCGTCGTTGACCGGTCGGCACATCGCTCCTAAGCTTAAAGTGACAACGTATGTAGTCAGTTTTGCCAATACTTACAGGAATCCAATAGTGACCCAACATACTTCCGCACCCCGCCCGCTGACCAGCGGCTCCGACGGCGTCGCCGGCGGCTGCCCGGTGTCACCGCTCGGCTACGAGGCGCCGCCGATGCCGCTCGGTCCGGATTCACTGACCTGGCGGTACTTCGGTGACTGGCGGGGCATGCTGCAGGGTCCGTGGGCGGGCTCCATGCAAAACATGCACCCGCAGCTGGGCGCGGCGGTCATCGACCACTCGACGTTCTTCCGGGAGCGCTGGCCGCGGCTGCTGCGCTCGTTGTATCCGATCGGGGGCGTCGTCTTCGACGGCGACCGCGCGCCGGTGACCGGCGCCGAGGTGCGCGACTACCACACCGACATCAAGGGCGTCGATGAACAGGGCCGGCGCTACCACGCACTGAATCCCGACGTGTTCTACTGGGCCCACGCCACCTTCTTTGTGGGCACGATCCATGTGGCCGAACGGTTTTGCGGCGGACTGACCGAGGCGCAGCGGCGCCAGCTCTTCGACGAGCACGTCGAGTGGTATCGCATGTACGGCATGAGCATGCGACCGGTGCCGGCGTCCTGGGAGGACTTCAAGGTCTACTGGGACCACATGTGTCGCAACGTCTTAGAGGACAACTGGGCCGCCCGTGCGGTCCTCGACCTGACCGCACTGCCCAAACCCCCTTTCGCCCAATGGCTTCCGGATCCGTTGTGGGCCGCGCAGCGCAAACTGCTGGCCCCGTTCTTCGTATGGCTCACCGTCGGCCTCTACGACCCGCCGGTGCGCGAGCTGATGGGCTATCGGTGGTCGCGCCGCGACGAATGGCTGCACCGGCGTTTCGGCGACCTCGTCCGCGTCGTGTTCGCCTGCGTGCCAAGGCGATACCGTAAGCACCCGCGGGCGCGGGCCGGCTGGGATCGCGTGACCGGCCGGATCCCGGCGGACGCCCCGCTGGTGCAGACGCCGGCGCGCAACCTGCCGCCGCTGGACGAGCGGGACAACCCGAAGCACTACTGCCCGCGGGTCTCCTAGGCGGCGTCTCTCGTCATGTGACCGCCCGACGTGAAGATTGTTGTGGCCGTTGGTGATCAGGCCGTGCCCCGGCGCGGCCGGGGGCGCCGGGTCGTCGACGATCCGGCGACGGCCTTCAGGTCGCTCTCGCTCCGGTGATGGCGGGGAACCCCGGGGCCGGCGTGCTCGGCGTTGCAGACCGCATCGATGACGAGCTGCCGGACGTGGTCGTTTTCCAGGCTGTAGAAGATGCTGGTCCCGTCCCGGCGCGTGCGCACCAGCCGCGCCATGCGCAGCTTGGCCAGGTGTTGGGAGACCGACGGCGCGGGCTTGCCCACGTGTTCGGCGAGTTCGTTGACCGACATCTCGCGATGCGTCAACGACCAGAGCACTTGCACGCGGGTGGCGTCGGCGAGCATCCGGAACACCTCGACGACCAGACCGGCCTGGTCGTCGGGCAGGCGGTCTTCGCTATTACCTGCATGCATACGCAAACACTAGCCCCGCGGGGCAACGCCGCGGGGCAACGCCGCGGGTCAGCCCGGCGGGACGACCGTCGACCTGCGCCGGCCGCCGTTGCGTTCGTTCCACAACCGGTACACGTCGACCGCGGCGTCGTCAGGTTGGTAGCGCATCGGGAGGCGGCGCTGGTCCCAAGGCTTGGCGAATTCGTCGTAAAACGTGGAGACCTCGAAGTATTTGCGGTCATCGAGGTAGTACTGCTCGTAGGACTCGCGGGTGATCAGGAAGACGACTTCCGCGGGCGAGCAGTAGTACAGCGAGCCCAGGCACATCGGACACGGGTGGGCCAGCACATAGATGGTGCAATCGACCAGGTGCTCGGTGCCCAGCTTCGTGCACGCCTCACGGATGGCCAGTATTTCCGCATGCGCGGTCGGATCGTTCGTCTGGGCCACCCGATTGGCGCTCTCGGCGAGGATTTCGCCGTCTTTGACGATCACCGTCGCGAAGGGGCGACCGCCTTCCGCGACGTTTCGGCGGGCCAACTCGATGGTGCGCTGGGCGAAGTCGGTCACAGGTCGGAGGGTAGTCCCGCAGGGCGGCCGCCGGCGCTGTGGTATTAACTAGGCTATCTATATTTTTCGGCTGGGATGGGGAAACCACATGGCACGCACCGACCGCGACCGTTGGGATCTGGCGACGAGCGTCGGAGCGACGGCGACGATGGTCGCCGCGCAGCGGGCGCTGTCCAGCGACGAGAAGCTGATCGAGGACCCATATGCGGCGCCGCTGGTGCGCGCGGTCGGCATCGACGTCTACGTCCGGTTGGTCAACGGCCAGATCCCCGTTGACGAGGAAACCGAGTTCGATCCGCAGCGGATGGCGCGCGGCATGGCTTGCCGCACCAGGTTTTACGACCAATTCTTCCTTGATGCGGCCAAGGGCGGCATAGGCCAGGTGGTGATCCTCGCCTCGGGCCTCGACGCGCGCGCCTACCGCCTGCCCTGGCCGGCGGGCACCGTCGTCTACGAGGTCGACATGCCGGAAGTGATCGAGTTCAAGACGTCGACGCTGCGCGATCTCGGCGCCGAGCCGACCGCCGAGCGGCGCACCGTCGCCATCGACCTGCGCGACGACTGGGCCGCGGCGCTGCAGCAGACGGGCTTCGATCCGCAGGCGCCCGCGGCGTGGAGCGCCGAGGGCCTGTTGGTCTACCTACCCGACGAAGCCCAGGACGCGCTGTTCGACAACATCACCGCGCTGAGCGCGCCGGGCAGCCGCCTCGCCTTCGAATTCGTGCCCGACACAGCCGTTTTCGGCGACGAGCGCTGGCGCGCACACCATGACCGGATGAGCGAACTCGGATTCGAGGTCGACCTGAACGACCTCGTGTACCACGGCCAGCGCAGCCACATCATCGACCACCTCGGCCAGCGCGGCTGGCGGACGTCATCGCAAACCGTCCGGGAGTTACACGCGGCGAACGGCTTCGTCTATCCCGACGACGACGTCGCCCAGGCCTTCGCCGACGTGACCTACACCAGCGCCGTGTTGACCGGTCCTAGCGACTGAGCAGGTCGTCCTTCAGGCGGTTGGTGAGCATCTCCTGAAACACGGTGCGGGCCGGGTCGTAGAGGTCCTGGAAGGTCGTCAGCACCGTGCTCCGGTCGTATTCGGGGATTGACCCGAGCGGGGTCCAGAAGCTGTCGATGTCCAGCAGGAAGAACGGTCCCTGTGCGGCCGGCATCGTGCGGCGCAGGTGGTAGCTGGCGTCCAGCGCCTGGCCCACGCCCGGCCCGTAACGCACGATCATCGACTTCCCGGGGTTGGCCTCGCGGTAGACCGCGGCGCCCTGCCATTCGGTCAGGGTCAGCCCGGCGGGGGCGATGCGTTGCGGTCCGAGCAGCGGCTCGGCGATCCAGTTGGCCCACTCGATGCGGCCGTCCACGCCCTGGGGCACGCGGATCTCGAGGACGTAGCGCAGGCCGAGGCGCTCCACCCCGACGATCGGCGAGAACTGCGAGCGGGCGTCGATGACCCGCATCACCAGGTCGACCAGTTCCTCGAAGTTGGTGTAGGCCGTGGTCTCGATGACGACGGCCTGGGTCTTCATCGACGCGGCGAGAGTGTTGTCGCGGTTGACGTAGCGGACGAACCGCTCGGCCGCCGGCTGCGGCTGCCCGCCGGGGCCCATCGCCCAGGCAACGTCCTGCGCCTGGCGTTCGATGGGCAGCAGGTCCGCGAGCAGACGTCTGAGCTCGCCGCTCGAGGACTCGGTGAGGGAATCCGTTGCTGGATGACGGATTTCCATGGTTACCAGGGCTACTGGTGCATTGGGGTAGGCCGCGTCGACGCTCACGATTCGAAGCATAAGCCAAGTCGTCCGGCGGCCGAACGACGGCCATACCCCGCGTCGGCCGGTCCGCGGGGCGGGTGTCGTGCGACAAAGAGGTGGCAGACGCGGCCGGGGGGCGTGCCGGCGGCATAGGCCGAGGTAATAACCGTTTTCAGTGCCCCCACTAGGACTCGAACCTAGGACCTGCGGATTAAAAGTCCGTAGCTCTACCAACTGAGCTATAGGGGCGCGAACGTTCAGAATACTGGGTTCGGAACACCGCCCGAACGGCGCTCGTTTGAGGATTGGGCCTGCGGTGACCTAAGCTGACGTGGCTCCCAACGGTAACTGCGTTGCGAGTGCCCCCGGAGTGATTCGGTTCTGGCCCCCATCGTCTAGTGGCCTAGGACGCCGCCCTTTCACGGCGGTAGCACGGGTTCGAATCCCGTTGGGGGTACGCGCGACGCAATGACGCGGAGCGAGAGCAAGGCCCTGTGGCGCAGTTGGTTAGCGCGCCGCCCTGTCACGGCGGAGGTCGCGGGTTCGAGTCCCGTCAGGGTCGCCAGCACGGCGAGGCAGCCACTGCCTTCCGGCCAGGTAGCTCAGTCGGTACGAGCGTCCGCCTGAAAAGCGGAAGGTCGGCGGTTCGATCCCGCCCCTGGCCACTGCGAGAACGATCTAGAAGCTGCCGTACGGCGTGCCGGTCAGGATCGAATAACCCGCCTCTCCCAGGACCGCAACTTCCAAACCGCCCAGCATCGGGAGCAAGCCGACGTCGGCGGCGAGCGGGTACCCGAACGCGTTGACGAGCCCGGCCAGGGGCTGGCCGTTGACCATCTGGGTCACCCCGTTCAGGAACAGGTTGAGGTCGTACGACGGCAACGAGACGAGGGCGGCCGTCGTGATGTCCGCCGTCGGAAGCAGCGTCGAATAGGCCGTCGAGAACGACGTCGTCGCACCGCCGACGATCCCGGTGTTCGCCGCCTCCAGTCCCGAAATCAGGTCGGTGATCGAGGGCGGCCCCGACGGCAGCGCCGGCGTGCCGGGACCGGACGTCAGTGACCCAAGGGCCTGCGATATGCCCTGCAGCGACGGCAGCTGCGGGGGCCCCTCGGCGGCAAAGTCGCCGATCGCGGCGCCGATTCCCTGGTGGATGCCGCTGACCAGGGCGGGTCCCAGGGCGGTCGTGTCGCTCAGCGGCGGCAAGAACCCGAACGGGGTCGTCACATTCGCCGGGCCGGTAGACCAGCCGAAGTTTGGATCTCCGTAGCCCCAATTGACGAGGGGCGTCAAAACCGGTTGCACCAGATCCGCGAGCGGGTTGCCCACGTAGGGGATAAGGCGCACCGGATCCAACAACGGCAGGTTCGGGTTGGGAATCATGTAGAAGGTGGTCTCGGTGGGGCCCTGTGTCGGCAGCACGATCGCCGAATTGATCTGGGTGGGTGTCAGGGTGTCGTAGCTCGTGTGCACAGTGACCATGCCGGCCAGGGCATTCAGGTCGGAGAAGATATCGATCGGGTATCGCGGAAAGTCGGCCCAGCCGTCGTATTCCAGGGTGTAAACCTTGGTCACGAAGTCGTTGGTCGGCATTGGGCCGATGGTCGAAAAGCCCAGCGTCGGCAGGTTCAGGCCCGGGAAGCGCGCGTCCCAGCCCCCGTTGGGATTCATCGAATTGCCAAGCAGCACAAAGTTTATCGGTAGATTGCTGGGGGTGCCGCCAGGGTCCAGCAACTTCATTTCCAGCGCGGCGATGTTGGCGCCCTGCGAATAGCCCAGAACGTTGACGGTGTTTCCGGCGTCGAGTTGCTGCTGGATCGAGTTGTTCAGGGCTATGACGCCCCGCGATATCGAAATGTTCTGCATCAAATCTTTGATGCCGCTGTCCGGATATTCTCCGGCGGGCATCACCAGAGCTTGGACAAGGCCGACGGGGAAATTGGGGGCGACGTATTTGGTGACGACATTGGTCACGAAATCTTGCGGAGGTATCGGCATTCCGCTGCCGCCCAGGACGAAAGTGACGGGCGGATCCGCCGCGTTCTGCAGGGCCGCCGTCGCGGAACCGCCGGTCGCGGCGAGCGTGGCCTGGCTGGCGGCCTCGGTGTTGGCGTAGGCGTTGCCCGCCGCCGCCAGCGCCTGGGCGAACTCACCGTGCAGGGCGGCCGCCCGCTCGACCAGCGCCCGCCACTGTTGGCCGTACGCGCTGAACAGCCGCGCCACCGCGGCGGACACCTCGTCGGCGGCGGCCGCTGCCATGCCGGTCGTTCTGCCCGCCGCGGCCGCCCCGGCCTCGTCGATCATCGAGCCGATTGCCGCCACATCCGCGGCCGTCGTCGCCATCGCCTGCGGTTGCGCCTGCACGTACACCATCGGTCCCTCCCTCGCACGCCAGCATAGGGCGGTCGGACGGGCTGGGTGGGCGTTCAGGCAAGACGTTCGTCGGGCATGTCCTCGGCCACAAGGCCTTTCACCTGCCGGTAGTAGATGACCTGTCCGCCGCCGGCCCAGTTGCCCTCGGGGATCTCGTGGATCAGCGTCCACACGTGAAACGCCTGGGGACCCTGCGGCTCGATCCCCGCCGCGGCGCACACGGCGCCGTGCACGTCGGCGGCGAGCCGCTCCTTGCGATGCCGGTCCAGCGCGCCTTGAAAGACTGTCAGCTCGACCCTGAATCGCGGCGCCCCCGGACCGCGGCCGCCCACCAACAGCTCGCCCGCGTCCACCGGGTGCAGGTACACCCAGGTGTTCTCCCGCAGAAACGGTGTGTCCGGAGCGCGTTCGGCGCGCAGCAGCGCGGTCACCAACTCCTCGGCCAACCGGCCCAGCGCCGCGTCGTCCAGCGAGCCGCGCACGAACGTCAGATCGATCATCGGCATCGCACGATCATCCCGCTTGGCGCACCGCCGGGCCACACCTCGACGGCTACGTCAGCACCGGGATCAGCAACCGCGACGACGAGCGAACCGTGTTCAGGCTGGTGGTCCCCACGCCGGCGTGCCGGAAGTTCATGATCACCGGCGCCGACGGGTCCTGGTCGTCGCTGGTGAGTGTCAGGCGGATGCGGTGGCCGGCCCCGAACCGCCGGGCGTTGGGCACCAAGGGGATTCGGTACACGACGTCCTCGCCCAGCGGCACGCCCCGCGCGTTGCGGCACGGCAACACCGGGGCGCCGGGTCGGCTGGCCGCCTCGTCGACCTCGCGCAGGCTGGCGCGCAACCAGCCGGCCGTCACATCGGTGGCGGTGCCGTCGGACGCCACGTCCTGCAGCATCGCGATCCACCCGGTGTCGATCGCGGTCGCCGAGGCGACCAGTCGCAGTTCGATGTCGCCGACCACGTCGAGGTCCTCGGTAAGCGGCGCGCCGGTCCAGGTCAGGGACGACGGCGGGTCGATCTTGCTGGGTTTGACCCGACCCAGCCCCGGGCCCAGGACCATGAATTCGCGACTTCCCGGCTCGCCCTCGTCCTCACCCAGGGCGCCGTCGGCGCGCAGGGCGAGTTCGCGGTGCGGGGCGTGTGACGGCGGCCAGACGTCGGCGGTGCGCCATTCGTCGGCGCCCGGCAGGAAGTACCGGATCGGTGGTCCCTCGGTGATGCCGGTGTCACGGCCCTTGAGCCAATGGTCGTACCAGGCGAGCGCCTCGGTGTGCATGCTTTCCCAGGGCCACGTCAGCCCGAACTTGCCCAGCATGCCCATCCGCACGCAGGCGTTGTCGGACAACCCTTTCCAGGTGGCGAACGTCGAGGGCAGGTGCAGCGGCACGTTCTCCCAGTCGCAGCCGAGGTACACGGGAATGTCGATTTCCTTGAGCAGCGGCAACAGGTTTCGCTCCTCCCACCACTCGTCGCGGGTCGGATGCTTGACGACCGCCTCCTGCCACAGTTCGTCCCACGGATGCGGGTTGTGGGGCAGCCGGAGGACCTGGCGCAGCATGGTCACCGCGGCCTCGCCGTTGGCGGTCTCGAATTTCTTGTGCACGCGGGGGCTTTTCAGCACGCGGCGGGCCACGCCGACCGGCTTGCTGCGCCAGAGCCGGTCGCCGCGCTCGGCGGTCAGGCCCATCATGACCAGGAACGGCGTCACGAACGACGAACTCAGCAGGCCGTGATGGTTCGCGCCGTCGTACAGGTCCGCGGTCACGGCCAGCGGGAAGATCGCCTTGAGGTGGGGCGGGCGCTCGACGGCCGCCTCGAGCTGGGTCATCGCGAAGTAGCTGATGCCGATCATGCCGACGTTGCCGTCGCACCACGGTTGGGCGGCAACCCACTCGACGAGGTCGTACATGTCGCGGCGCTCCTGGGCGTCGAAGAAGGTGAAGGTTCCGTCCGAGCCGTTCGTGCCGCGCAGGTTGGCGATGACGTGCACGTAGCCGCGCGGCACCCAGAAGTCGGTGACGCCGGCCTCGACGAATCCGGCCGGGGCCCCCAGGTCCTGGACCTGCCGCGGGTAGGGGGAGGCGGCGAGCAGGGCCGGAAAGCGGCCGTCGGCGTCGGGTCGATGGACGTCGGCCAACAGCCTGGTGCCGTCGCGCATCGCGATGGCGGTGTTGATGTCGCTGCGCGTCGCGTATCGCGGCTCGCTCAGGTTGCGGTACTGCCGGCCGGTGGTCTGCGGGCCGTTCAGGGTCGTGATCATAGTTTCACGGTACGTTGAAACTAGTCTCAACGCAAGATGAAATTTCGCGGTATGGTGAGCCGGTGCCGAAGCGATCGATCACGCCGGGTCCGCGCGACGAGCGCGGCGTCCTGGCGGCGCGCATCCTGTCCGCGGCGCGGGACGAATTCGCCGAACACGGCTGGGCCGGCACCGCGATTCGGGCGGTCGCCCGCGCCGCGGACGTCGACCCGGCGCTGATCTACCACTACTTCGGCTCCAAGGAAGGCCTGCTCGACGCCGCCACCACGCCGCCGCCGAGATTTCTCGATTCGGTCGCCAGGACATGGGCCACGCCCAAGGCGGAACTCGGCGAGCGACTGATCCGCAACGTCCTGGAGATCTGGGCGGACGAGGAGGTGGGGCCCGTGCTGCGGGCGGTCGTGCTGACCGCGGCCCATGAGACCAAGACCCGCGAAAAGCTGCGCCTGATCGTGGAGCGGGGGCTGATCGGCGAATCCACGCTGGGCGAAGACGAGGACGAGCGGCTGCGTCGCAGCGGCCTCATCTCCAGCCAGCTGATCGGCTTCGCGTTGTTGCGTTACGTCTGGAAGATCGAGCCGATCGCCTCGATGGCCGACGACGAGGTGGTCGCGGCGATCGGGCCCAACCTGCAGCGCTACGTCGACGGCGACATCGCCCCGAATGGAAGGTGATTCGGGTTGGCGAACGGCGAGAATGGCCAGATGCGCGTGACGCTTCCACTCGTCGTGACAGCCGCATTGGTCCTCGGCGCCCCGGCAGGGCAAGCCGACCCCAACGTGCCGCCGGTCGGCGACGCGGCGCGCGCGGCGGGATTCATCGACGTGCGCACCGTGGTGCCCGACGCGATCATCGACCTGCGCTATGCGACGACGAACAATTTCACCCACACGCAGCTGTACCCGTCCGACGCCCGATGCCTGGTGCATCAGTCGATGGGTCCCGGGCTGGCGGCGGCCGCGACGGCGCTGCGCCCCCAGGGCCACGTGCTGGTGTTCTGGGACTGCTATCGGCCGCACGACGTCCAGGTCAAGTTGTTCAACGCCGTCCCCAACCCCGCGTGGGTGGCCCGCCCCGGCCAGTACGCGCACAGCCACGAGTCCGGGCGTTCGGTGGACGTGACGTTCACCACCGTGCAGGCACAGTGCCCGCCGGAGCGGCAGGTCGACGGGTTGTGCCTGGCCGACATGGGTACCGACTTCGACGACTTCTCCTCGCGCGCAACGGCATACGCCACGCAGGGCGTCAGCGCCGACGCCCAGGCGAACCGCGCGCGGCTGCGGGACGCCATGAAATACGGCGGGCTGGCGCCCTACTCCGGGGAGTGGTGGCACTTCGACGGCCCGGGCGCCGGCGTCGACCGCCCGATCCTCAACGTGCCCGTCGACTAGCTCCAAACCCGGCGCGCGCCGGTCATCTCACACACGACGGATCTGTACAAGCACACACGATGCGATCGGTGCATGCTCGTGGTCGGCAACGGTGCGGATGCAGGACGCGTCGCGAGCGAGGAGGCCGAATGGCAGACGACGCACCAGACGAACTACCGGAGACCCATGTGCGAGAGCGCGTGGTCAGGGTCGACGGCCATGATGTCCACGTTGTCGAAAACGGACCCGACAGCGAACCGGCACTCCTGCTGATGCATGGCTATGCGGGGTCGACGGTGTGGTGGGATCGTCTGGTCCCTCGACTGGCCGAGAACCATCGGGTCATTCGCGTCGACCTCGTTGGGCACGGACAATCGGCCAAGCCCTCCGACGGCTATAGTATTGCGGCGCAGGCGAACACGACCGCCTCGGTTCTGTTGAAGCTGGGTGTGCGCCGGGTCATCGCCGTCGGCCACTCCACCGGCGGTGCGATCGCGACCGCCCTCGCGGACCATCCCTGCGTCGCCGTCATCGCGCTTGCGCTGATCGATACTGGACCGAGCGTCGACGCCTATCTCCGACCAGGCGGCCTCGGCCGGTTGATATCGATGCCGGTTATCGGGCGCATTCTGTGGGCCATGCGAAGCGAGTCCACCATCCGCAAGGGATTGAGTTCGGCGTTCACCCGCGAGGTCGATATCGACCCGCAGATCGTTGCCGATGTCCGAGGCATGAATCATCGGGCGTTCACCACAACGCCCAAAGAGACCATGAAATACCTTGCCCGGCAGACCTTGCCGGACCGCCTTCGCAAGTTGGCGCTGCCGGTGCTGGTGATTTTCGGGGTCGAGGACCGGCGATGGCGAGCCTCGTCGGCCGCGGGTTATGGCGCGGTGCCGAACGTCGCCGTCGAGTTGCTGCCCGGCATCGGACACAGCCCGATCCTTGAAGAACCCGGCCTGACCGCCGATCTGTTGGCAAGCTTTGTCGCGAAGCATTGCGCTGGGGTACACGGTGTCCGGGACTGACACCCGTGTTGAGCAGCATCGCGATGAGGCGTTGCGATTGCTGGCCGCCGCACTCGACCTGGATCCATCCGCACCGAGCACGGAGCAGCGCAATCTGATCGCAGCCGCCCAAGTGCACGCTGCACTTGCCCAGGCCGTCGCGCAGGACCGCACCCGTAGAGCGATCGACGACCGATCCGCAGGCCATGCATCCATTCGCTGAAGCACTCGCGAACCAGAACCTCGAGAGCCTCCTTGCCTGCCTCTCCGCGGACGTCACGTACCACTCTCCGGTGATGAGCGAACCGGTCCGCGGAGCGCTGGTGGCGGACATCCTGGCGATTCTGCTGGATGCCGCCGACGACCTGACGATTCACGCGGAGTTCGGCGACTCCGCCACGAAAGTGCTGATCTGCGAATTCACCGTGCGAGGCGTCCGCGGCGAAGCGGCTTGGGTGCTGCGGCTCGACGAGACGGAAAGGGTCCGCACGCTGACATGGCAGGCGCGACCATTTGCGGTTGCGGTCAGGTTGTCGGAGGCCTTCGGTCATGGGCTTGCACGACGGCGCGGCGGCATCTTTCCGGCGATGGTGTCGGCCGGTCGCCCGCTCGCGCGCCTCGTCGCCGGGATGGTCGATCTCCTCGCGCCGCACCTCGTGCATTAGCAAGCTCCTGCGGCGCGTCCGGCCTCTGTTGGCGAACGGGACGAGATCGGCTGTCAGCGAGGCAAAGACGCGTCCTTGCGGACTTGTGGCGATTTCATCGCACGGTCGGCGGCGACGTAAGTGAGGGCGAGCACGAGAAGTGCGAACTTGGCCAAAGCCGCAACCCGGGCGCGCCGCGCGTGAATCGCGATGTCCGCGCGCCCGAGTACCTTGAGCAACGAAGCTCCCTCGGCCGCATCGGCTGCAACGGCCGCGATCACTGCGGCGGGCAGGACAGCCGGATGGCCGCGACGCCGACGCGCGCGGTCGACGAGCAGCGCGGTGAACGTGCCGTAGGTCGCCATGTATCCGAAATCGAGCCAGAGGGATACGCGTGCGGCACGTTGACCGTCCGGGCCCCAGCGGGTCATGATGCGCTCGGCTCCGGCGGCGCTGCCGGCCAGTTCGAATGGAATGATCCCGGGCCCCCCGGTTGCGTGCATGCGTCGTTCCGGCAACAGCATCAGCGCCGTGTAAACGACGAAGGCGCCGCCCGCCGCTGCGAGCCGATGGTCACCGATGCGAATCGGCCAGCGCTTCAGCTTCATTAGGCTTCTTCTGGTGCTCGGTGTTCGCGCGCGGTGTGATCACCAGCAGGTCGCCGGGCTCTTCGACAGTGAGGCGGTGCCATGTGCCGGCCGGCACCACCCAGCATGTTCCAGTAGGTAGCGTCGTCGCTGCCTCCCCGCCGGCGAGATCTCGCAGATGAACCGCGACCGCGCCGGAGAGCAGAAACAGCACCTCGTCGCCGGCCGGGTGCCGCTCCCAGACATCGGAATGCACCGAGTCGTTGTCCGTGACGTGAAAGGCCGCTACGGTCCACCGGCCCCATTCACCGGACACGCCCCGCGACCGCGACTCGACGGCGCCACCCTCACGCAGCTCGATCCAGCTGGAGAAAATGTCGATCGGCGGGAGCAGAGAACACGGATCCACGACGTCGAGTATGAGGTGATCAGCCCGCGGTCGCTTGGACAGATCCGTCGTGTTGGCGAGCGCGATGCGTCACATGCCGTAGGTGCGGGCGCTGAGCCAACGGGAAACCTTGAGCCGCAAGTGCGCTGGGCCCCTGCCGGCCCTCACGATGAGATCGACAGATGTCTCCGATGTCGTGGGAAACCGCCCAGGACGTCCCACACTGTGAGACACAGATTTCGTATTATGAGCGGCACCGGTAAGCTTGTGGGCATGGACGACACGCGTCCGGCCAAGTACACGCACGGACATCACGAATCGGTGTTGCGCAGCCACCAACGGCGCACCGCGCAGGACTCCGCGGCCTACCTGCTGCCCCACCTGAAGCCGGGTTCGTCGGTGCTCGACATCGGCTGCGGCCCGGGGACGATCACCGCCGACCTCGCCGAGCGGGTGGCGCCCGGACCGGTGCTGGCCGTCGACCAATCCGCCGACGTGCTCGACGTGGCCCGCGCCGAGGTCGAGCGGCGCGACCTGCCCAACGTCACGTTCGCGACCGCCGACGTGCATCACCTCGAGTTCGCCGACGACACGTTCGACGTGGTCCACGCGCACCAGGTGCTGCAGCACGTCGCCGATCCGGTGCAGGCGCTGCGGGAGATGCGGCGCGTTTGCCGGCCGGGCGGGCTCGTCGCCGCGCGCGACGCCGACTACGCCGGTTTCATCTGGTTTCCGCGGATCCCCGGGCTGGACCTGTGGCTGGACCTCTACGGCAAGGCGCACCGTGCCAACGGCGGCGAACCCGATGCGGGCCGGCGGCTGCTGTCGTGGGCGCTGGCGGCCGGCTTCGAAGACGTCGCGCCGACGGGCAGCGTCTGGTGCTACGCGACGCCCGAAACCCGCGACTGGTGGGGCGGGATGTGGGCTGACCGGATCCTGCACTCCAGCGTCGGTCGCGACCTGCTCGCCTCGGGCCTGGCCACCGCCGACCAGCTCGGAGAAATCTCCGCGGCGTGGCGGTCCTGGGCCGCGGCGCCCGACGGTTGGCTGTCGATTCCACACGGCGAGATCCTCTGCCGTGCGTAAGTGAGAAACGCAACTTCCCAGGTCAGCTACGTGGTATTGGCATTCTCTTTTTTTGCAAGTACGTTATTCATCGATGGATAACGCTGCTCAGACACCGTCGGGCATTCCGCTGCAGCCCGTGTACGGGCCGGCGGAGAGGACCGCGGAACCGCCGCCGCCGGGGGAGTTCCCGTTCACCCGGGGCAACTTCGCGTCCGGCTATCGGGGCAAGTTGTGGACCTTCCGGCAGTACTCCGGGTTCGGCACCGCCGAGGAATCCAATCGCCGCTACCGCTACCTGTTGGACCAGGGCGGGACGGGGCTGTCGGTGGCGCTCGACCTGCCGACCCAGTGCGGGTATGACTCCGACGATCCCGAGTTCGGCGAGGAGGTCGGACGGGTCGGCGTCGCGGTGGACACGCTGGCCGACTTCGAGATCTTGTTCGACGGGATCCCGTTGGACAAGCTCAGCACGAGCATGACGATCAACGGGACGGCCGCGATCCTGCTGGCCTTCTACGTGGCCGCCGCCGAGAAAAAAGGCATACCGCGGGCCAAGCTCACCGGCACCATCCAGAACGACATCCTCAAGGAGTACGCCTCGCGCGGGACCTGGATCTGGCCCCCGGAACCGTCGCTGCGGCTGATCGCCGACACCATCGAGTTCTGCGCGGCCGAGGTCCCCAGATTCAACGCCATCTCGGTGGCCGGGGCGCACTTTCGCGACGCGGGGGCCAACGCGGTGCAAGAGATGGCGTTCACCCTTGCCGACGGCGTCACCTATTGCGACACCGTCGTCGAACGCGGCCGGATGACCATCGACCAGTTCGCGCCGCAGATCTCGTTCTTCTTCTACACCCACGGCGACTTCTTCGAGGAGGTCGCCAAATACCGTGCGGGACGGCGGCGCTGGGCGACGATCGTGCGGGAGCGCTACGGCGCGACGACGGACAAGGCGTCGATGTTCCGGTTCGGCTGTGTGTGTGGCGGCGCCTCGCTGTATGCCCCACAGGCGCAGAACAACCTGGTGCGGGTGGCCTACGAGGCGATGGCGGCCGTGCTGGGCGGCGTCCAGTCGATGTTCACCGCGGCCTGGGACGAACCGTTCGCGCTGCCCACCGAGGAGTCCACGACGCTGGCGCTGCGCACCCAGCAGATCCTCGCCTACGAGACCGGCGTCGCCAGCGTCGCCGACCCGCTCGGCGGTTCCTACTTCGTCGAGGCGCTCACCGACGCCACCGAGGCCCGCATCGTCGAGATCATGGATGACCTGGAGCGCCACGGTGGCATGGTCAGCGCGATCGAGGACGGGTACCTGCAGGGTCTGATCGCCGACGAAGCCTTCCGGGTGCACCAGGACATCGAGGCGGGCACCCGCCCGGTCGTCGGGGTCAACCGCTTCGTCTCCGAAGAGCCCGAGCCCGACGTCGTCACCTACGAGCTCGACGCCGAGGGCCGCGACCTGCAGCTGAAGCGCCTCTCCAAGGTGAAGGCCGAAAGGGATTCGGCCGCAGTGCAATCCACGCTCGCGGAGCTGTCGCGGGCCGCCGAAGGAACCGACAACCTGATGCATAAGTTGATCGATTGCGCCAACGCGTACTGCACTGTCGGCGAGATGGTTTCCGCGCTCAAAGGCGTGTGGGGCGAATTTCAGCAACCGGTGGTGTTCTAGATGGCGGTGCGGATTCTGGTGGCCAAGCCCGGCCTTGACGGGCACGACCGCGGCGCCAAGATCGTCGCGCGCACCCTGCGCGATGCCGGCTTCGAGGTGATCTACACCGGCATCCGGCAGCGCATCGAGGACATCGCATCGATCGCCGTGCAGGAAGACGTGGCGGTGGTGGGCCTGAGCATCCTGTCCGGAGCTCACCTGACGCTCACCGCCCGCACCATCGAGGCGTTGCGCGCGGCCGACGCCGCCGACATCGCCGTCGTCGTCGGCGGCACCATCCCGCACGCCGACGTGCCCAAGCTGTTGTCGGCCGGAGCCGCCGCCGTGTTCCCGACGGGGACACCGCTGGAGGACCTGGTGCGCGAAATCCGCGCATTGACCGGCAATCCCGAGCCTGCCCCGGAGGAATCGTGCGCGTCGGAGTGATGATCGGCGCCGAGCGTGGCGACATGGCCCGCAAGGTGAGCAAGCTGGCCTCAGATATTGAATGGGCCGAGTCCGCGGGTCTGGACACCGCGTGGATGCCGCAGGTGCCCAACGACTTCGACTGCCTGACCATGGTGTCGCTGATGGCCGCGCACAGCTCGCGCATCGAGCTCGGCACCGCGGTGGTGCCGCTGCAGGCCCAGCATCCGATCGCCCTTGCCCGCCAAGCCCTCTCGACGCACGCGGTGGCCGGCGGACGACTCGCGCTCGGTGTCGGGCCGTCGCATCATTGGATCATCCGTGACATGCTCGGGCTGCCCTATGCGAAGCCGGCCGCCTACACCCGCGACTACCTGCAGGTGCTGGGCGCCGCCATCGCCGGGCCGGGACCCGTTGACGTCGAGAATGATTCGTTCACGGTGCACAATCCGCTGGCGATCGGGGCCGACAGCCCGATGCCGGTGCTGGTCGCCGCGCTGGGGCCGGTGATGTTGCAGCTTGCCGGTGAACTCGCCGACGGCACCGTGTTGTGGATGGCCGACGAGCGTGCGATCGCTGACCACATCGCGCCCAAGATCACCAAGGCCGCCGCGGACGCCGGTCGCCCCGCGCCCCGGATCGTGGCCGGCATCCCGGTATGCCTGTGTGCGCCCGCGCAAGTCGACGAGGCCAAGGAGCGGGCCAACCGCATCCTGGGTGAGGCCGAGGTGTCACCCAACTACCAGCGGCTGCTGGAACGCGGCGACGCTCGCGATGTCGGCGATCTGTGTGCGGCCGGCGACGAGGAGGCCATCTTGGCCAGAATGCGCGGCTTCGCCGACGCAGGCGTGACCGACCTGTCGGTGCGGCTGCTGCCCATCGGCGACAATCGGGACGAGTTGGTCGCTTCCAAACGCCGCACCCGCGAGATGATCGCCTCACTCGCGGCGGAATTGCGTTGACGCCGAGCGACACCGGGCCGCTCGCGGGGATACGCATCCTCGAGGTCGGCACCATGCTGGCGGGTCCCTACGCGACCATGCTGCTCGCCGATCTCGGCGCCGAGGTCACCAAGATCGAACCCGCCGGCGGCGAGATCTCGCGCAGCGTCGGCGCCTCCTACTTCGCCAGCCTCAACCGCAACAAGTCCAGCATCACCTTGGACCTGAACTCCGATGCGGGACAGCAACGTTTGGGCGAGCTGGTCGCCGAATCCCACGCGCTGCTGGTCAACCTGAAGCCGTCCGCCATCCGCCGGCTGGGTCTGACCTACGACGCGCTGCGACGGCACAACGAGCGGATCGTCTGCGTGGCCATCACCGGCTTCGGTCTGTACGGCGGCGACGATCCGGCGTTCGACTACGTGGTGCAGGCCGGCGTCGGCACCGCCGCCCTGACCGGCGACCCGGACGGCCCGCCGACGCTGCCCGGCTATTCCTCGGCCGACAACTCCACCGGAATGTGCGCGGCGCTAGGCCTTTTGGCGAAGGTCATCTCGGGCACCGGCGGCCAGGTGGACGTGTCGCTGCGCGATGTGATGCTGTCGCAGCTCAACTACCACGCATCCGCCTACCTCAACAACGGCGTCGAACCGCAGCGCCGGCCCAACGGGGCGCATTCGTATTACGTTCCCGCGCAGCTCTTCCCGACCGCCGAGGGGTACTTGGCGCTGTTCATCACGCATGACGGGTTCTGGAAATCGTTTGCCACCGAGGCGGGTATCGGCGGCTTCGACACCATGGCCGAGCGGGTTGCCCGGCGCGACGAGGTGCTGGCGGTCGTCACGGCGATGCTGGCGACCGACACCGCCGCCGGCTGGGAACGGCGACTGCGTCCCCTCGGCGTTCCGGCCGCCGCCGTCAGGACGCTGCCCGAGGCGCTCAAAGCCACCCCGGAAGTGGTGGTGACGGCGGGCGAATTTCGCCTGGTGGGAAGCCCGATCCAGGTTTCCGGCTACCAGCCGGAGTACCGGCCGCCGCCGGAACTCGGCGAGGGCTGAATCCGCCCAACGTCGAGTTGTGGCGGGAAAATCGCCAATTCTGCGCAACAAGTCGACGTTCGGCGTCAAGGCTTCAGGTGCGCTTCGGCGAGCTTGCGGAATGCGGCCAGGAGGCGGCCACGGTCGCCGGCGCGAGTTGCCAGCACGACGTGGCTGGGCTCGACCCCTTCCAGCGGGATCGTGGTGATATCGGGTCGCAGGCTGTTGCCGTGAAGGCCCGCCATGATCGCCACCGCTTGCCCGGAGGCGATCAGTTCGAACTTGTCCTCGAGCGCGTCGATGAACGGACCATCGGGCGCGCGGCGCCCGTCGGGGCGAGGGTCGACGCGCCAGAATGCGCTCCAGGCCGGATCGGAGTGCCGCACCCGCGGCATCGGCTCGTCGGCGATGTCGTCGAGGGTGACCGACTCCCGGCCCGCCAGGCGATGATCGACCGGCACGGCCAGCACCCGCGGCTCGTCGTACAGCACCGTCACGTGCAGCTGGTCGGTGGGGAACGGCAACCGGGTGACCACCGCGTCCACCCGATGGTCGAGCAGCGCATCACGCGCCTTATCCCAATCCAGGTGTGTCACTTGCACATCCGCGTCGGGGTGCTCGCGGCGCAGCTCCCGCACCGCCGGCGTGACGATCATGCCCGTCGTATAGCCGATCACCAGACGGCTCGGCTGGGCGGCGGCCCGGGCCTCCGCCGTCGCCTGGGCGGCCGCGCGCAGCAGCGCCTTGGCCCGGGGCAGGAACACCTCGCCCGCCTCGGTGAGCCGGGTGCCCTGCGGCGTGCGGTCCAGCAGCCGAGCGCCCAGTTGCTGTTCCAGCCGGCGAATCTGCCGGCTCAGCGACGGTTGCGCGACGCGCAGCGCGGCGCCCGCCCGGCCGAAGTGCCGGTGCTCGGCCACGACGACGAAGTAGCCCACCAGCCGGAGGTCGAGATCCACGACCGTCGGTTCCGAGCCACTCATGCGCCAAGTGTAGCCGTGGCGTTCGGGGCGATGTTCGCCAACAGCCGTCCCAAGCTGCCGTGATACCTGAATTGCATCGCGTCATATGAATCAGGACTTGGACATCCCGCGCAGGCTCGTCCTTGACTTGATGGCACGGACATCAGGGGACAGAAGGGAACTTCCATGCACGTCTTCGTCACCGGCGCCACCGGGCACATCGGCTCCGCGGTCGTCGCCGAACTCCTCGACGCAGGCCACCAAGTCACCGGCCTGGCGCGCTCGGACCAGGGAGTGGCCGCGTTGACGGCGGCCGGCGCCGTGGCGCACCGGGGCGATCTCGATGACCTCGACGGCCTGCGAGACGCCGCCGCCGCGGCCGACGGCGTCATCCACCTCGCGTTCAAGCACGCCTGGGACGACTTCGCGGGCGCGGCGCAGGCCGATCTGCGCGCCGTCGAGGCCATGGGTGAGGCGCTCGTCGGCACCGACAAGCCCTTCGTGGGCACCTCGGGAACCCTGTTGCTCGCCTTTGCCGCACCGGGCCGTGTCGCGACGGAAAACGACACGTTGCCCAGCGGACCGCGAATCGACTCGGAGAACGCGGTGATCGGCCTGGCCGAGCGCGGGGTGCGGTCTTCCGTCATTCGGCTCGCGCCGTTGGTGCACAGCGAGCTAGATCACCACGGCTTCGCGCACCACCTCATCAGCACCGCGCGCGACACGGGCGTGTCGGCCTACATCGGCGACGGAGCCAACCGCTGGCCCGGCCTGCACACCCTGGATGCCGCGCACCTGTACCGGCTGGCCCTCGAAAAGGCCCCCGCCGGAACGCGTTTGCATGGGGTTGCCGACGAAGGGGTGCCGTTCCGCGACATCGCTGACGTCGTCGCCCGCCACCTGAACGTTCCGGCGGTGAGCATCCCGGCCGAAGAGGCCGGACATTTCGGCTTTCTCGCTTTGTTCGCATCGCTGGACAACCCGACGTCGAGCGCGCTCACGCAGGAGGTGCTGGACTGGAAACCCGAAAGGCCAGGCCTTCTCGAGGATCTCGACGAAGGTCACTACTTCAATGAGTGAGAGGGACAACGGTGTCGATGCCGCGCGGCGGGCGTTGGGATCGGTGGGCGTATGCCTGCCGGTCTCGTTCACCAGCAATCCGCCCGCCGATTCGCTGCGCGACGCCGTCGGCCGGCTGGAACGTGCCGGATACCGCGCCGCCTGGACCAACGAAGTGATCGGCAAGGACGCCATGGTGCAACTGGCGGTGCTGCTGTCCGCCACCGAGCGGATGGTGTTCGGCACCTGCATCGCAAACATCTGGGCCCGCCCCGCTCAGACGATGCACGCCGCGGCCGCTCAACTGGCGCAGGCCTACCCGGGCCGATTTGTGCTCGGACTCGGGGTGGGCTACCCGGAGCAGGCGGCCGGCGTCGGCCGGGAATTCGGCAGCCCGCTGGCCACAATGCGCGACTACGTGAACCGGATGGACAGCCCCACGTCGCCGCCCGCGCCCGACGCACCCTACCCGCGGATCATCGCCGCCAACGGCCCGAAAATGCTTGCGCTGGCAGGTGACATCGCCGACGGCGCGCTGCCGGCGATGCTGGCCCCGGAGTTCACCGGGCGGGCGCGGGAGTCGCTAGGTCCGGACAAGCTGTTGGTTGTCGGCGTGTCCGTCGCCGACGGGATCGAGCCGGCGGGCATCGCCGCGGCGGCGCGCGACCACCTGGCCGCCGGCGCCGATCATGTCACACTCCTGCTGCCGATCGGCGTTGAGTTCGCTTCTGGCATAAGCGAACTCGAACGCCTCGCCCCAGCGCTGGCCGAACTGGGCTAGCCGCCACACTCGATGGTCGTTTCGAGCAGCCGCGGGACGGGCGCCGGGTTCAGCTGCAGGGCATCGGACATGTGCAGCTGGCCGGCGTTGGCGATCATGTTGTCCAGGATTGCCTGCAGGTCGTCGCCCTCGAGTTCGTAGATCGCGACGTACGGCCCGTTCCCGTCGACCGGGCGCAGCCGGCGCGCCGCGACGATGCCGTCGAGTTCCAGCAGTTGCGGTATGTGGACTTCGTCGTACCAGGTGTTGTACTCGTCCTCGCGATCGGGCGAACTGGGCACGCTCTCCACGAGCATGATTCCCTTGGCCATCGTCGCCGCCTCTCTGTGACCACTACTCGTAGCGCACCGTGACCGAGTCGCTGTCGGGCACGCCCTGGCACGTCAAAATGTAGCCCTCGGCCACTTCGTCGTCATCGAGAGCGTCGTTGACCCGCATGGTCGCGTGGCCTTCCTCGAGTAGGGCCATGCACGTGCCGCAGTTGCCGGCCTCGCAGCTGAAGGGCGGCTCGAGGCCGGCCCGCCGGGCGCTCTCCAGCAGCGTCTCGCCGGGGACCCGCGGCACCGTCACCTTCTTGCGGTCGAGGTGGATCGTCACCGTACCGACCTCGCCGCCGTTCTTGGATGCGGGATCTGTCACCCGTGGAGTCTCCTCGATGATCGTGGTGACCGTCACCATGACCGCCCCCTCCCGTACTTGCATTCTTCAGTATAGAGAATACTATTCTCACAGAGCGATAGGGTCTTCTCAAGACGGCTGTTGGAAGGGACGAGACGTGAGCGAGTCGCCGGCGCTCGTGTTCGAGGAACGGCGATTCGGCCTGCCTCAGCTCGACGCGTTGGCCGCCGGCCTGGCCGCGGCGCTGACCAAACGCGGCGTCATCGCCGGTCAGCGGGTTGCGGTCATGGCGTCGAACCGTCCCGAGTTCGTCGCCGTCCTGCTGGCGATCTGGCGGCTCGGCGCCACGGCCGTCCTCATCAGCCCCGCATGGAAGCGCGACGAGGTCGACCACGCGCTGGGGCTCACCGAGCCGGTGCACGCCGTCGGTGACCATCCGGTACTGGCCGGCCTGATGCCGATGCTGCACCTCGACGAACCGATCCCGCCCGGGGAGCCGGTGGCCGGGCCGCTGCCGCCTCGGGCCGACGCAGTGCTGGTGTTCAGCTCCGGCACCACCGGGCTGCCGAAGGCGGTGCGGCACACCCACGCCGCATTGGACGAGGCCGTCGGGCACTGGCGCGCGGCCCTGCAGCTGACCCGGCGGGACCGCATTCAAGTCGCCACGCCGCCGTCACACATTCTCGGGCTGCTCAACATCCTCACCGCCCTGCGAACCGGCGCCTGGATGCGGCTGCACCCGCGATTCGACGTCGACCGGATGCTGCGGCACATCGAAAGTGACCGCATCACAGTCGAAATGGCGGTCGCCCCGATCGCGCTCGCCATTGCGTCGCATCCCGACCTCGAGTCCTACGACCTGTCTTCACTGCGCTTCATCATGTGGGGGGCGACGCCCGTCAGTCCGAGCGTCGCCGAGACCGTGACCCGCCGCACCGGCGTCGGTTGGGTCCCCGCCTACGGCACCACGGAGTTGCCAGTCATCGCGTGTAATCCCTTGCGGGAAGCCCGGCTTGACTCGGTCGGGCACCCCGTGCCGGGGGTGGACGTCCGGGTGGTCTCGCTGGAGACCGGCCGTCCCGTCGGGGCGGGAGAGGTGGGTGAGATCCAGGCCCGGTCGATGTCGCTGATGGCCGGCTACCTGCCGGCCGAGGCGACCGCCGAGGCCATGTGCGACGGCTGGTATCGCACCGGCGACGTCGGCTGGCTGGACGACGACGGCTGGCTGCGGATCACCGACCGCCTCAAAGAGATGATCAAGGTGCGCGGCTTCCAGGTGGCACCGGCCGAGATCGAGACGGTGCTGCACGGCCATCCGGCCGTGAAGGACTGCGCGGTGTTCGGCGTCCCCGACGGGATCAACGGCGAGGCGATCGTCGCGGCGGTGGCGGCGCGCGGGCACGTCGATCCGGGCGAGCTCACGGCCCGGGTGGGCGAGAGGCTAGCTTCGTACAAACGCCTGAGCCGGGTCGTGTTCGTCGACGATATCCCGCGCCTGCCCTCGGGCAAGGTGCTGCGCCGCGTATTGAAGGAGACTTATGGATGTACGTCTGACGTCTGAACAACGGCAGCTTCGCGACGCCGCGGCCAAGCTGGCCGACGACCTTGGGCTCGCTGCCGTGCAGGACCTCGAGGACGAGGCCCGAATCGCGCGGCTGGACAAGCAGATTGAGGCGACCGGGTGGAGGTCGCTGCGCTCCGACGGCGCCTCCGGCGTCGAGGTGGCCATCGTCGCGGAGGAATTCGGGCGCCGGCTCGTGGACGCGCCGTTCCTGGGCCCGGTGTTGGCCGACGACTTGGCCCGGCACCTCGGCGCCGACAGCGCGGGTGCGACCGTCGCGGTCGACAACCGGGTGATCGACGCTCGCGGCGCCCGGCGTGCCCTGTTGCTTTCCGGCGACAGCGTTCTGGCGGCCGACCTGAACGGGACCCGAACCGACGCCGACCTGACGCGCATCGAGGCTGACCTGGCGGGATCGCCCGCGGCCGTCGGCGAAGTGACGCCCGACGCCGCGGCGCGCTGGCAGTCCCTCGCGCTGGTCGCCACGTCGGCGGACCTGGTCGGCATCGCCCGGGGCGCCCACGCCGTCGCCTGTGATTACGCGAAGATCCGCGAGCAGTACGGCAAGACGATCGGGTCGTATCAGGCCGTCGCGCACCTGCTCGCCGAAAGCCTTGCGCTGATTGAGGGCTCGGTCAGCGTGCTGCGCCACGCGGCGTGGGGTGTCGACGAGCTCGCGCCGCCCGAAGCGATCAGGGCCGCTCAGGTCGCGAAGGTGTATTGCGCCCGGGCCACCCGCACGGTGTGCGAGACCGCCGTGCAGGTCCACGGCGGCATCGGCAACACCTGGGAGTGCTTGATCCACGTCTACCTGCGCCGCGCGCTGACATCGACCGAACTCTGGCCCGTGACGCTGAAGGAGATCGACTTTGGACTTTCGTGATTCGCCGGACGAGGCCGCCTTCCGCGAGCGGCTGCGTGCTTGGCTTGCGTTGCACGCCAAGCAATATTCCGGTTCCGGGGACGAGTACTGGGAGCGCATGGCCGACTGGCATCGGGCCCTCTACGACAACGGCTTCTTCGGCCTGTCATGGCCGCGCGACTACGGCGGCCAGGAGCTGGCGCCGGTGTACGACGTCATCGTGGACGAGGAGCTGGTCCGCGCCGGCGCCCCGCCACGCCCGAGCGTGGGCTACCTGGTGTACGGCATCGGTCGGCACGGCAGTGACGAGCTGCGCAAACGCTTCCTGCCCGGCATCATCAACGGCACCGAGCGGTGGTGCCAGGGCTTCAGCGAACCCGGCGCCGGCTCCGATTTGGCATCGCTGACCACCACCGCCACGCTCGAGGGTGACACCTATGTGGTGCACGGACACAAGATTTGGACGAGTTACTCCGATGTCGCCGACTGGTGTCTGCTATTGGCGCGCACCGATCCCGAGGCCAAGCGCCACCGCGGCCTGTCGGCGTTCGTGCTCAACATGAAACAGCCTGGCGTGCAACAGCGGCCACTGCGCATGATGAACGGGGTCACCAACGAGTTCGGTCAGGTGTTCTTCGATGGTGCCACGGTGCCCGCGGAGCGAATGGTCGGTGCGCCCGGTGAAGGGTGGGCGGTCGCCATGACCGTCGTCGGGCACGAGCGCGAACCCTCCACGCTCGGCTACGCGGCCCGATACGGCAAGCTGGTCCGAAACCTGTTCGAACGCAACGAGGGTGCGGTGTCCGACGAGCTCGCCTGGGCGGCGGTCGAGTCGGAGATGCTGACACATCATGTCCGGCGCCGGCTGTCCGAGCAGCTGGACGGGGTCTCGCACGGCCCGGAAGGCTCGCTCGACAAGCTGCTGATGACCTGGGTCGAGCAGTCCGTCGGGCACGCCGCGCTGGCGGTGGCCGGGACCCGCGACCCTGACCTGCTCAGCGCCTACTTGTACAGTCGCGCGCAGAGCGTGATGGGCGGGACCTCGCAGATACAGAAGAACATCATCGCCTCGCGAATCCTGGGATTGGGAGTCTGAATGTACGACATGCCAGCCGAAATCGACGTCCGTGCCGACGGGGCGCTTCGGATCATCACGCTGAACCGGCCGGACGACCTGAACGCGGTCAACGACAACCTTCATGTGGGGCTCGCGCGGCTGTGGCAGCGTTTGACCGACGACCCCACGGCCCGCGCCGCGGTGATCACCGGCGCGGGCAAGGCCTTTTCGGCCGGCGGCGATTTCGCCTACCTCAAGGAGCTGTCGGCCGACGCGGACCTGCGCGCCAAGACCATCCGGGACGGGCGCGAGATTGTGCTCGGCATGGCGCGCTGCCGAATTCCCGTGGTGGCGGCGGTCAATGGGCCGGCCGTCGGGCTCGGCTGCAGCCTGGTCGCGCTGAGCGACATCGTCTACATCGCCGAGGACGCCTTCCTGGCCGACCCGCACGTGCAGGTGGGGCTGGTGGCCGCCGACGGCGGACCGCTGACCTGGCCACTGCACATCAGCCTGCTGCTGGCCAAGGAGTACGCGCTGACCGGGACGCGAATCAAAGCGCGGCGCGCCGTCGAACTCGGGCTTGCCAACCACGTGGCGGCGGACCCCGTTGCCGAGGCGATCGCCTGCGCCAAAAAGATTCTCGAGTTGCCCCAGCAAGCCGTCGAGAGCACCAAGAGGGTGCTCAACATCCATCTGGAGCGCGCGGTTCTGGCCAGCCTGGACTATGCGCTTTCGGCGGAGCACCAGTCGTTCACGACCGAGGACTTCCGGACGATCGTCACCAAACTGAACGAGGGCAAGAACTGATCAGTCGTGCGCCCGCAGAAAGTCACGCATCACCGAATCGAACTTGTCCGGCTCCTCGATGAAGGGCATGTGAGCGCTCGACTCGAACAGCTCGAACCGTGAACCGGGAATCCGCTGGTGCATTTCCCATGCGTGCTCCGGCACGCACTCGTCGTACCGCCCCGCGAGAACCATTGTCGGCAAGGTGATCTCGCCTAGCCGGCCGAACACATCCCAGTCGCGGATGGTCCCGACGATATGAAAGTCGCTCGGGCCGAACATCGTCTCGAAGACATCGGTTCCCATGTTCCTGAACGCTTCCTCGAGTTCCCTGGGCCAGGGACGCACGCGGCACAGATAGGTTTCGTTCCAGGTGCGGATGGCGGCCTGGTATTCGGCCGAATAGGTCGTGCCGGCCGCTTCGTGGCGGTCGATGGCCGACTGAGTCGCCGGGTCCAGCTCGGATTTCAACCGCGCCACCATGTTCGAGAATTCGGGTATCGACGCGATGCTGTTGGAGATGGTCAGGCTGGCGGCATCGGATGCCACGTCAAGCACGTACTGCTGCGCCAGCATTCCGCCCCAGGAGTTGCCGAAGACATGGAAGCGGTCCAGGCCCAGCGCGTGCACCACCGCGTCCATTTCGGCCACCGAGCGTCCCATCGTCCAAAGCTGGGTGTTGGACGGCCGTCTGGACCGTCCGCACCCGAGCTGGTCCCAGAAAACGACCTCGCGCTCGTCGGCCAGCCGTTCGAGCGAACGCAGGTAGTCGTGCGGTAGGCCCGGTCCGCCGTGCACCACGAGGAGCGGAAGGCCCGCGCCCTCACCCACCCGCTCGAACCACACGCTGCCGCCCGGGACCGCCGTAGTCCCTTCCATTGCCGACATGCCTCCTCATCGATTGGCGAGCAGACGCAGGATCGCACGATTCGGCGCCACGGTGTGCGATTCTGCGTCTGCTGGCGCGCCCGCCCCTCCTTGCAACTCTCGCTCTCGAAATGAGAGAATAGGATTCTCATGACCGCGCGCCCGGCCACGCCGCCGCGTCGCGCCCGCCGAAGGGGAGAAGCCCGTGCCCGAAGCCGTCATCGTGTCCGCCCTGCGCACGCCGATTGGCACCGCCCGCAAGGGCACGCTGCGCGACACCAGCGCATTCGACCTCGCGCACCACGTGGTCAGCGAGGCGGTCAAGGATCTGGACCCGGCGCAGGTCGACGACGTGATCTTCGGCGAGGGCCTCTACGGGGGCGGCGTCGTCGCCCGCCACGCGGCGATCACGGCGGGGCTGCCCCAGGTGCCGGGTCTGGCCAATAACCGGCACTGCGCGGCCGGTCAGGCGGCGGTGCAGAGCGCGGCGGCCAGCGTGCGCGCGGGGATGGATCAGCTGATCATCGCCGGTGGGGTGAACTCGGCCTCGACGTCGCCGCGATCGCGCATGCAGGTGGACGGCGACTGGGTGGACTGGTTCCCGCCGACGCACCCGGACCGCCCCGACGCCCCGAACATGGACATGTCGATCACCGTGGGCTGGAACGCCGCGGTCAAGGCGGGCGTGAGCCGCGAGGAGATGGACGCCTGGGCGCTGCGGTCGCACCGCAACGCGATCGCCGCCATCGACGAGGGCCGCTTCAAGGAGGAGATCGTTCCCATCGAGACGCCGCACGGGCTGTTCTCGGTCGACGAGCATCCGCGGCGCGACACCACCATGGAAAAGCTCGCCGCGCTCAAGCCGCTGCATCCCGAGATCGAGGGCTTCTCCATCACCGCCGGCAACGCCTGCGGCGCCAACGACGGTGCGGCGGCGCTGATCATCGCGAGCGACGCGCTCGGCCTGCCCGCGCTGGCCACCGTGCGGTCCTGGGCGTCGGTCGGCGTCGACCCCGCCATCACCGGCCTGGCGCCGGTGGACGCCATACCGAAAGCGCTTGCCCGAGCGGGTCTTTCAGTGTCGGCCGTGGACCTGTTCGAGATCAACGAGGCCTTCGCGGCCATGTGCGTGGCCACCATCAAGCTGCTCGACCTGGACCCCGACAAGGTCAACGTCAGCGGCAGCGGCTGCTCGCTGGGGCACCCCGTCGCGGCGACCGGGGCCCGGATGCTGGTCACCCTGGCGCACGAGTTGCGCCGTCGCGGCGGCGGAATAGGCGTCGCGGCCATGTGCGCCGGCGGCGGAATGGGTTCGGCGACCGTCATCGAGGTCGCTGCGCCATAATGCGCACATGACGATCCCCGACCTGATCGCGGGCGCGCGCAACGGATCTCCGCGCGCGGCGGGTCGGTTGCTCAGCCTGGTCGAGGGCGAACGCCGCGACGAGGTGCTGGCGGTTCTCGAACCGTCGACGGTCCGCGTTATCGGCATCACCGGACCTCCCGGAGCCGGTAAGTCGACGACGATCGGGGCCCTGGTCGGCGCCTACCGCGCACGCGGCAGCCGGGTTGCAGTGCTAGCGGTGGACCCGTCGTCGCCCTTCAGCGGCGGCGCGCTGCTGGGTGACCGGATCCGAATGACCGCCCACATCAACGACTCCGACGTCCTGATCCGCTCGGTGGCCACTCGCGGTCACGTGGGGGGTCTGGCCGCCGCCGTTCCGGCGGCCATCCGGCTGCTGGGCGCGATCGGATACGACGTGGTGCTGCTGGAGACAGTCGGGGTGGGGCAGTCGGAGATCGAGATCGCCGCCGTCGCCGACCCGACCATCGTCGTCCTCAACCCGGGGGCGGGAGACGCGGTGCAGGCCGCCAAGGCCGGCGTGCTGGAGGTCGCCGACATCGTGGCGGTCAACAAGGCCGACCGTGAGGGCGCCGAACAGACGGTGCGCGATCTGCGCGCCGAAACCAGCGCCCCGATCGTGAGCCTCGTCGCCGCCCGGGGGGACGGTGTCGCGGATCTGGTGGCCGCCATCGACGATCACCACCGCACCGACAGCCGGGAGCGCCGGGTGGCGCGGGCGCGCGCGCAGATGCTGTCGCTGGCTCAAACGCTGCTGCGTACCCGGCCGGATCTTGACCGGCTCGCCGAGGCGGTGGTCGACGGCGACGCCGACGCCTATACCGCCGCCGAAAAGCTGTTGTCGCCGAGGGCAGAATGACAGCGCACCAATGAAAGTCGCGATGGTGACCGGTCCCGGGCAGACGCAGGTCGTCGAGGCGCCCGAACCCCGCGTGGGCCCCAACGACGTCTTGGTGAAGATGCGGGCCTGCGGGATCTGCGGGTCGGATGCGTTGTACGTCGCGTTGGGCGGACTACCGCCGCGGCAGGGGCACATGCCGCTCGGGCATGAACCGGCCGGCGAAGTCGTGGCGGTCGGCGACGACGTGGCGGGCATCGCCATCGGCGACCACGTGGTCATCAACCCGATGGTCGCCCCCAGCGGGATCATCGGCAACGGCGGTGCGAGCGGCGCGCTGGCGGATTATCTGCTGATCGAGCGGGCCGTTCGCGGCGAAAGCCTCGAAGTGGTGCCCGACCACATACCGTTCGAGGTGGCCGCGCTGAACGAGCCGATGGCCGTGGCGCGGCACGGGGTGAACCAGGCGGCGCCGAAGCCCTCCGACAAGGCCGTCGTGTTCGGCGCCGGCCCGATCGGGCTCGGCGCGACGATCGGGTTCAAATCGGTTGGGGTACAGCATGTCACCGTCGTCGACCTGATCCCGTCCCGGCTGGAGAAGGCCCTCAAGGTAGGGGCCGACGCGGTCATCAATTCCGCCGACGAGGACGTCGCGCGACGCCTGGTCGAACTCCACGGCGCCGGCGAGTCGATGTTTCCGGGCAAGGCGGGCACCGACATCTACCTGGACGCCGCGGGCGCGCCGGCCGTGATCACCGCGGCCCTGGCGGCGGCCAAACCGGGAGCACGGCTCGTGGTGGTCGCCGTACACAAGGAACCGGTGCCCGTCGATTTTCTCAACGTGATGAGCAACGAGGTCACCATCGTCGGGTCGATGGGCTACCCGACGGAGATCTTCGACGTCACCAAGGACA
This sequence comes from Mycobacterium paraense, assembly GCF_002101815.1. Classification (GTDB taxonomy): domain Bacteria; phylum Actinomycetota; class Actinomycetes; order Mycobacteriales; family Mycobacteriaceae; genus Mycobacterium; species Mycobacterium paraense. Next base: position 269,958 of record NZ_LQPM01000023.1, read on the forward strand.
TCATCGCCAACTGGGAGAAGTACGCCGTCATCGTGAGCCACACCGTCCCGTTCGACAACGTGGCGGAAGCGCTGCGGATGGCCGCCACACCCGGTGCCGCCGACAAGGTCGTCGTCACCTTCGACTGAATGCGGCCTTGATTTACCGCTTATCGGTGTGTTGCATGAAAATATGACACGCTCGGCCGCTGATCTGGTAACCGAATTCTGCGCCCGTTGGGCGTCGCCTGACCCCGACGAGCTGGCCGGGTACTTCACCGAAGACGCTGTGTACCACAACATCCCGATGCAGCCGTTGCACGGCCGAGACGCGATAAGAGACTTCATCGCGGGGTTCCTCGCGGCATTCGACGGCATCGACTTCAACGTGCACCGGCAGATCAGCGACGGCACCCTGGTGATGAACGAGCGCACCGACGTGATGCGCCGTAAGGACGGCCAAACCGTCCCCCTGCCGGTGATGGGCGTCTTCGAGGTGCGCGACGACCGCATCGTCGCGTGGCGTGACTACTTCGATATGGAAGCCATCACCAGCGCGTTCAGCTAGCCGAGGCCGTTGTCATCTGTAACGCCCTTCTGTGACTTCAGTTTCAGTAGCCACATCGCGGCGAGTACGCATGAGTGGGACTGCGGCCGCCCAGCGCGACGGGCGCATCGGTGATGGGCAGGTGCGGCGTCTTTCCCGCCCCTTGCCGCCTAGACGACCGGGACGGTCGACGCGTTCGGCGTGTCCGTCGGAGGTGCATCGACGAGGGCTTTGTACTGCGGGCAGTAGGCCGCGATGGCCGCCCCAGTTAAGTAAGCGCTGTCGGCGTTCGACCAGTTGTTGTTGGTCGCCACGCCGGAAACAACATCGCTGATCGATTCCCAGGGGTGGGAGTCCAGTCGGCCGCAGACGTCGACCATGGCCACACGCATCGCGTCCACGGGGTCCCCGTACTGAACGCCGTGGTTATCGAGGTCTTGGAGAAAGGCATCGTCAACGGCGTCCGCGCGCACCGGCCCCGCGAAACCGATCCCAGCGACCGCAGATTCACCGGCGAAGATCGCTGCCGCGATGAGAGCAGCACGGACGAACATCCGCCCAAGGCTCCTTCTGTTGCTGATGTTGCTAGACCGATGGCAGCCTATGCGCTTGCGAGTTGAGCGGCAGCTGGATTTGGGAAATTCCCCCTACCGCGCAACTATGCGGCGGTCGTCGTTTTGAGCTCCGAGCGATTCCCGCCCGACAACGAAGACCACACTTAGTGGCGAGATCGCAGCCTATTTCAGGTTCGACCGACTCCCCGGTCGCTGCCGCGTGACCGGCCCGGTAGCCGAAAACCATTGCCGGGCCGATCGTTCCCCAGGCGACGATGGCAGCCATCACCGGCCAGCCCGGCTGACCGCTAGGACGCTGCCTGCTCGCCTTCGCCTTCGTCTTCGTCGTCGTCGTTGTTGTCGGGGTGGAGGAGTTTTTCGGGGTGGTGGTAGGTGTTGGTGCGGGGTTGGCCGCGGTCGAC
>NZ_LQPM01000024.1 GCF_002101815.1 Mycobacterium paraense
CGCCGGGACCGCCGGCCCCGCCCACGCCCGCGCCGCCTGCCCCGCCGGCACCGCCGGGCGCGGCAAAGCCGGCGATGACCGCGCCGCCGACCCCGCCGGCACCGCCGGGACCGCCGGCCCCGCCGACGCCGCCGCCGAGCCCGCCGTGACCACCAACGCCACCGGCACCGCCGTTGCCGCCGGCCACGCCAAAGGTCCCACTGGCCCCGCCGTTCCCGCCGCCGCCACCCAGGCCACCGTTACCGAACAGCCACCCACCAGCACCGCCCGCGCCGCCGGCCCCGCCGGCCCCGCCGGCCTGCCCGGCAGCACCCGACCCACCATTGCCGCCGTTACCGAAAAGCCACCCGCCGTCCCCGCCGGGCAGGCCACTGCCCGCCGGCGCATTGGCGCCATCGCCAAACAACGGGCGCCCCGTCAGAAACTTCACCGGGGCTATCGCGAAGGCCTGCAGGTCCTGCTCCAGGGCCTGCAACGGCGAGACATTGGCCGCCTCGGCAGCCGCATACGCGCCCGCCGCGCTGTTCAAGGCCTGCACAAACTGGTCATGAAACGCCGCCGCCTGCGCACCGAGTGCCTGAAACTGCTGGCCATGGGAGGACAACACCGCCGCAATCGCCGCCGACACCTCATCCTCAGCCGCGGCCAGCACCCCCGTCGTCGGGGCGGCCGCCGCCGCTTGCGCGGCGCTCAGCGCTGAGCCGATGTTGGACAGATCCGTTGCCGCCGGGGTCATTATCTCCGGCGCCGCGATTACATACGACATGTCGATCGTCCTACTGGCTAGCCCCTGGTTTTCACTAGCCCGGCAGTCCTCCACCGTCAGGTAGATGCAGCGTAAGCAAGGGGTCTGGGGGAAGCACCAGTAGTCGACTACCTGATTCTCGGGACATCGCGTGGGTGAAGGTCCACACGTTCGGGTCGACGGGGGCAGATGTGTCGTGTGTGGAGGCGCCGCAAGACGCGCAGGCTGCTGCGGAGAAGCACCTGATGGTCGCGGTGGGCGGCCCCGACGAGGCCTTCGGCTAGTGTCCTGCAGGCGCGTTGTGCCCAGGAAATCAACCGTCACAACCTATCGAGGCCGGCGCTTGTTCTTCGTCGATTAGACCGATGCTCGGGAAAGGACTCGGGTACGCAGTCGATCAGGAGAACACCATGAACACTCCCAGGATCGTGCCGCGCTCGGAGTGGCTCGTTGCGCGCACCCAGTTACTCGAACAGGAGAAGGAGCTCACCTACAACTACCGGTCGACCGCCGAACAGAAGGCGGCGGGAGCCATCTGGATCGAACGCGGCGAATTGCCCGGCCTGAGCGTGTTTCTGCGCGAGGGCGCCGACGATGCGGTGCCCTACCCGATGGCGTGGCTGCGTTATCACGACAGCTACGACGCTGCGAGGAACACCACTGCTCGCGTCACTGAATGGCGGCAGTCTAGCCAACGTGCTTGTCGCACAACATCACTCAAGAGTGCTCAGAATTCAGCTGCCGCAAGGCTTCGATGCGGGCCTGGATCTGCTCGCGGGTCGCCGCGGCGATCGGTGGCCCACCGCAGCGGCGGCGAAGCTCGTTGTGAATCCACCCGTGTGGCTTGCCGGTGCGGTGGTGGGTCGCCGAGACGAGCGTGTTGAGCTCGCGGCGCAGGTCGCGCAGCTGCCCGTGCATGGAGGGCCGCGCCGCCGGGGCTTCGTCGCCGGAGGCGGCCCGCCTTTTGAGTTGCTCGTCCTGGCGCTGGTGCAGCAGCGCGCGCATCTGTTCGGCGTCGAGCAGCCCCGGGATGCCGAGGTAGTCGGCCTCCTCGTCGCTGCCGGCCGGCGCGGCGGTGCCGAACGAGGATCCGTCGAAGATGACCTGGTCCAGCTCGGCGTCGGCGCCCAGCGAGGTGAAACCGTTGTCGGTCTCGGTCTTTTCGGTCTGCCTCCTGGTCGCGGGGTCGCCGTCGAGGGGGTCGTCGCCGGCGTCGCGGTGCGGTTGGCCGAGCACGTGGTTGCGCTGGGCCTCCAGCTCGCTGGCCAGCTGCAGCAGGTTGGGCACCGACGGCAGGAAGATGCTTGCCGTTTCGCCCGCCCGGCGGGAACGCACGAACCGGCCGATGGCCTGGGCGAAGAACAGCGGCGTCGAGGCGCTGGTGGCATAGATCCCGACCGACAACCGCGGCACGTCGACGCCCTCGGAGACCATGCGCACCGCGACCAGCCACCGGCTGGTGCTCTCGGCGAATTCGCTGATCCGCGCCGACGATCCGGGATCGTCGGACAGCACGACCGTGGGCTTCTCCCCGGTCAGCCTCGTCAGCAGCGCGGCGTACGCGCGCGCCGCGGTGCGGTCGGAGGCGATGATCATGCCGCCGGCGTCGGGCACGTGGGCGCGCTTCTGGCGCAGCCGCTCGTCGGCGGCCGCGATCACCGCGGGCATCCATTCGCCGGCGGGGTCGAGCGCGGTGCGCCACGCCCGCGCGGTGTGCTCGGCGGTCAGCGGCTCGCCCAGCCGCGCGGCGTGCTCCTCGCCGGCGCTGTCCCGCCAGCGCGCCTCGCCCGAGTAGGCAAGGAACACCACGGGCCGGACCACACCGTCGGCCAGCGCCTCGGCGTAGCCGTAGGTGTGGTCGGCCCGCGATCGCAGTACCCCGTCGCTGCCCGACGTGTACTCGACGAACGGGATGGGGCTGTCGTCGCTGCGAAACGGCGTGCCCGTCAACGCGAGCCGGCGGGTGGCGTCGCCGAACGCCTCGCGGATGGCCTCGCCCCAGGTCTTCGCGTCGCCGCCGTGATGGATCTCGTCGAAGATGACCAGCGTCTTGCGCTGCTCGGTGCGCACCCGGTGCAGCGTCGGGTGCGCGGCGACCTGTGCGTAGGTCACCATCACGCCGTGAAACTCCGGCGAGGTCTGGGGGTTCGTGTTGGAGAACTTCGGGTCCAGGGCCAGGCCGTGCCGCCCGGCGGCCAGCGCCCACTGGACCTTCAGGTGCTCGGTGGGCACGACGACGGTGAGCTGCTCGACGGCGCGCTGGTGCAGCAGTTCGGCGGCGACCCGCAGCGCGAACGTCGTCTTCCCGGAGCCGGGGGTGGCGACGGCCAGGAAGTCGCGCGGCTGGGCGGTGAGGTAGCGCACCAGCGCCCGGCGCTGCCAGCCCCGCAACGCCAAGCCGGTGTCGCCGTCCGACTGCATCGAAACGGCTCCCCCTCAAGTTGCATGCTCGACGCGGCCGGCCCGGATCGGCGGCGGGTGTGAAATGTAGCATGCCAACGCTTTTCGGCGCAGCAGCGACGCGAGAGTTACACGGCGTGGCGCGCCAGGTCGCGGGATTGAAGCCAGGTGTCGATTCGTGCGGCGACGTCGGCCCAACCCGGTTCGAGCATCATGTTGTGGCCCATGTCGAAGAACTCCGGCTCGGTCCGGTAGGCGCGCGCCGTGGCGCGCACCGAGCGGACGCTGACGAAGCCGTCGTGCAGGGCGCCGAGGACCAGCATCGGGGTCGTCACGCGCTCGGTTCTGACCCGGCGGGACATCGGCTCGGTCATCGCCGCGCGGATGCTCTCGGGTCCGGCGCGGTGCCAGCAGGATTGGACGACGTCCTCGGGCGTGTCGGCGCAGAAGAGGTATTCGCGGGCAAGCGCCGACGTCCGGAGGAACTTGACCAGAGTGGGGTCGTTGAACGAGTGCACCGTCATCCACGGCCGGCGCCGCCACACCCGCAGCGCCGCCCCGAGCACGCCCGACGGCGGCAGCGAGCCGACCAGCACGGCGGCCGGGGCGGACCGGTCCTCGAGGTAGCGCTGGATCGTGTAGCCGCCCAGGGAGTGCCCGATGAGGACCGGCGAGCCGCCGAGGTCGTCGGCCACCGACCGGACGTCGTCGAGGTAGTCGGCGATGGAAACCCGCTGCAGCGGCTTGTCGGTGGGGCTGGCGCCATGCCCGCGCAGGCTCATCGCGACGGCGCGATAGCCCGCGCCGGCGAAGAAGTCCAGGAAGTGCTCGTCCCAGCACCACGCGCCGTGCCAGCCGCCGTGCACGAACAGCAGCGGCACCGGGTGCGCGTCGGTGCAGGACCCCTTGTCGATCACCTCGAGCATGAGCCGACTTTTGTTTGCTCCCGTCGCCCCGTCAATCCCCTCGATGCGGCGAGTGTGCGGCCAGCCGCACGCTCGGCGCCCAATGTGCGTCCAGCCGCACGCTCGGCATTCACTCCGCAACCACTAGGCTGGCGGGGTGTTTGAATCCCTGTCCGACCGATTGACCGGTGCCCTTGCGGGGCTGCGCGGCAAGGGTCGACTGACCGACGCCGACATCGAGGCGACCACCCGCGAGATCCGGCTGGCCCTGCTGGAAGCCGACGTATCCCTGCCCGTGGTGCGGGCGTTCGTCGGCCGGATCAAGGAACGCGCCAGGGGTGCGGAGGTCTCGGGTGCCCTCAACCCGGCGCAGCAGGTCGTCAAGATCGTCAACGAGGAACTCATCGGCATCCTGGGCGGCGAGACCCGCCAGCTGGCGTTCGCGAAGGCGCCGCCGACGGTCGTGATGCTCGCCGGCCTGCAGGGTTCCGGTAAGACGTCGCTGGCCGGCAAGTTGGCCGCGTGGCTGCGCGGCCAGGGGCACACGCCGCTGCTGGTGGCCTGCGACCTGCAGCGGCCCGCCGCGGTCAACCAGCTGCAGGTCGTCGGCGAGCGGGCCGGTGTGCCGGTGTTCGCGCCGCATCCCGGCGCCTCGCCCGAGTCCGGTCCGGGCGATCCCGTCGCCGTCGCCGCGGCCGGGCTGGCGGAAGCGCGGGCCAAGCACTTCGACGTCGTCATCGTCGACACGGCCGGGCGGCTGGGCATCGACGACGAGCTGATGGCCCAGGCCGCGGCCATCCGCGACGCCGTCGACCCCGACGAGGTGCTGTTCGTCCTCGACGCGATGATCGGCCAGGACGCCGTCACCACCGCCGAGGCGTTCCGCGAGGGCGTCGGGTTCACCGGCGTGGTGCTGACCAAGCTCGACGGGGACGCCCGCGGCGGCGCGGCGCTGTCGGTCCGCGAGGTGACCGGCGTGCCAATCCTTTTCGCGTCCAGCGGCGAGAAGCTGGAGGACTTCGACGTCTTCCACCCCGACCGGATGGCCAGCCGCATCCTGGGCATGGGCGACGTGCTGACCCTGATCGAGCAGGCCGAGCAGGTCTTCGACGCGCAGCGCGCCGAGGAGGCCGCCGCCAAGATCGGCAGCGGCGAGCTGACGCTGGAGGACTTCCTCGAGCAGATGCTCGCCATCCGCAAGATGGGCCCGATCGGCAACCTGCTGGGCATGCTGCCCGGGGCCGGCCAGATGAAGGACGCCCTGGCCGAGGTCGACGACCGCCAGCTCGACCGGCTGCAGGCCATCATCCGCGGGATGACGCCCCAGGAGCGCGCCGACCCGAAGATCATCAACGCGTCGCGCCGGCTCCGCATCGCCAACGGCTCGGGCGTGACCGTGTCGGAGGTCAACCAGCTGGTCGACCGCTTCTTCGAGGCCCGCAAGATGATGTCGTCGATGCTCGGCGGCATGGGCATCCCCGGCCTGGGCCGCAAGTCGGCGACCCGAAAGGGCAAGGGCGCAAAGGGCAAGAAAGGCAAGAAGGGCGGCCGCGGCCCGACGCCGCCGAAGGTCAGGAACCCGCTCATGGGGGGCATGCCCGGCATGCCGGCCGGCTTCCCCGATCTGTCGCAGATGCCCGAAGGCCTCAACGAGCTGCCGCCGGGGCTGGCCGACTTCGACCTGTCCAAGCTGAAGTTCCCCGGCAACCCGGGCAAGAACTCGTGACGATCGCGAGCGCGGCGGAGCCGGGCGAAGCGGGTCGTCGCCATCGGACGTAGCCGCGCCGTGCGGATGCACGTGCGGGGTCGGGGGCTGCCCGACGAGGCCGAGCTGCAGCTGTGGATCGTCGACGGCCGCATCAGCACCGAACCGGTCGCCGGCGCCGACACCGTCTTCGACGGCGGCTGGATTCTGCCCGGGCTGGTCGACGCCCATTGCCACGTCGGGCTCGGCGACGACGGCGAGATCCCGCTCGAGGAGGCGATCGGCCAAGCCGAGGCCGAACGCGCCGCCGGCGCGCTGCTGCTGCGCGACTGCGGCGCCCCGACCGACACCCGCAGCCTCGACGAGCGCGACGACCTGCCCCGCATCATCCGCGCGGGCAAGCACCTGGCCAGGCCCAAGCGCTACTCGCGGGGCTTCGCCGTCGAGCTCGAAGACGAATCCCAGCTGCCGGAGGCGGTGGCCCGGGAGGCCAAGCGCGGCGACGGCTGGGTCAAGCTGGTCGGCGACTGGATCGACCGCGGCGTCGGCGACCTGGCCCCGCTGTGGTCCGACGACGTACTCGAGGCCGCGATCGCGACCGCACACGAGCACGGCGCGCGCGTCACCGCGCACGTCTTCAGCGAGGACGCCCTGCCCGGCCTGATCAACGCCGGCATCGACTGCATCGAGCACGGCACCGGGCTCACCGACGACACCATCGCCTTGATGGTCGAGCGGGGGACCGCGCTGGTTCCCACGCTGATCAACACCCTGGAGAACTTCCCGGGCATCGCGGAGTCCGCGGGGCGCTACCCCGCCTACGCCGCCCACATGCGCGACCTGCACGCCCGTTGCCTCGAGCGGACGGCCGCGGCGCGCGAGGCGGGCGTGCCGGTGTACGCGGGCAGCGACGCGGGCAGCATGATCGCGCACGGGCGCATCGCCGTCGAGGTCGAGGCCCTCAAGGGCATCGGGATGAGCCCGACCGAGGCGTTGGGCGCGGCGTGCTGGGACGCCCGCCGCTGGCTGGGCCGGCCCGGCCTGGAATACGGGGCGTCGGCCGACCTGTTGTGTTACGCCGAGGACCCCCGACAGGGTCCGGGTGTGCTGAACCGGCCCGACCTGGTGATATTGCGGGGCAAGGCCTTTCGGCCCCACGGCTAGACGCGCGAGGCGTCGCGATCGCGGATAGGATCCCTCGAATGGCGTTGGCCAGCGGCGCGACCTTCGCCGGTTACCTGGTCGCGCGGAGGCTGGGTTCTGGACCGACTGGCACGGTGTACCTTGCCCAGGATCCGCGGGCGTCGCGCTGGCGGGCGCTGAAGGTCCTGGCGCCGGCGCTATCGGACGACGCCGAATTCCGCCGGCGGTTTTTGGACGAGGTCCCCGTCGCGACGCGCCTGCATCACCCGAACATCGTCGAGGCGCGCGACCGCGGCGAGTTCGACGGCCAGCTGTACGTCGCGATGGAGTACGTCGAGGGGATCACCGCCGCGCGGCTGATCGCCGAGCGATTCCCGGCGGTCGCGCCGGCGGGCGAGGTGCTGACCATCGTGACCGCGCTGGCCGGCGCCCTCGACTACGCGCACGAGCGCGGGCTGCTGCATCGCGACGTCAAGCCCGCCAACGTCCTGCTGCCGGGGCGGGGCGAGGGCGAACAACGGACGCTGCTGACGGACTTCGGTGTGGTCCGCCCTCCCGGCACGGTCGGCTACGTCGCGCCCGAGCAGCTGCTGGGCGCCGGCGTCGACGCGCGCGCCGACCAATACGGGCTGGCCGCGACCGCGTTTCACCTGCTGACCGGCGCGCCGCCGCCGACCGACGGCGCACCGCCCCGGCTCAGCGACCAACGGCCGGAACTGCGGCGGCTCGACGGCGTGTTCGCCCGGGCGCTCGCCAACGGCGCCGACGAGCGGTTCGGCAGCTGCCGGGCCTTCGCCGCGGCGGCGGACGAACAGGCGGGCCTTCCCGGCGCCGCCCGCAAGCCCCGAGCCGTCCTGGTGGCCGAATTCCCGGCCTATGCGCGCCGGGCCGCGCGCGAGCGCCCGCCGGCCGCATCGCCGGCCCCTCGCCGCGAGAGCCCGGCAGGCGCTTCCGGGCTGCCCGCGGCGGGCGAGCCGGAGCCGGCGAAGCCCGCACCCCGCAGGCGCTGGACGCGCAGGCGCGCGCTGGGCGCGGTGGCGGTGCTGCTCGTCGCGGCCGTGCTCGCGGTCGGCTTCCTGATCGGCCGCAAGACCGACCCGGCCGTCGCCCCGGCCGGCCGGCCGACCACGACCGCGCCGGCCGCCCCGGCCCCGGCCGATCCCGCATCGCCGAGCGCCGGGCCGCCCGCGCCCGCCCGCTGAAGACCGCTTGACCAGCACTTTGGCTGGGACACGCCGGCTTTCTCGAAAAGATTGCGAGCACTTGCTATCTATGTTACGGTTCCTGCACCCGACGACCATGGAGGAAACCGTGACCTACGACGTGATCATTCGCGACGGGCTGTGGTTCGACGGCACGGGCAGCGCGCCGCAGACCCGCACGCTCGGGATCCGCGACGGCGTGGTGGCCACGGTGGCCGGGCCTTCCGACGCGCCGCTGGACGAGACCGGTTGCCCCGAGGTGATCGACGCGGCCGGCAAGTGGGTCGTGCCCGGCTTCATCGACGTGCACACCCACTACGACGCCGAGGTGCTGCTGGACCCCGGGCTGCGGGAGTCGGTGCGCCACGGCGTGACGACCGTGCTGCTGGGCAACTGCTCGCTGTCGACGGTCTTCGCCGATTCCGAGGACGCGGCCGACCTGTTCAGCCGCGTCGAGGCCGTGCCCCGCGAATTCGTGCACGGCGCCCTGAACGCCAACAAGACATGGTCGACGGCCGCCGAGTACGTCAAGGCGATCGACGCCCTGCCGCTGGGGCCGAATGTGGGCTCCCTGCTTGGTCATTCGGACCTGCGGACCGCGGTGCTGGGGCTCGACCGCGCCACCGACGCCACCGTGCGGCCCACCGATGCCGAGATGGACCGGATGGCGGCGCTGCTCGAGGAGGCGCTGGACGCCGGGATGCTCGGCATGTCCGGCATGGACGCGGCCATCGACAAGCTCGACGGCGACCGCTTCCGGTCGCGGGCGCTGCCGTCGACGTTCGCCACCTGGCGGGAACGGCGCAAGCTGATCAAGGTGCTGCGCCGGCGCGGGCGGATGCTGCAGAGCGCCCCGGACGTCGAGAACCCGTCGTCGGCGCTGATGTTCTTCCTGACCAGCAGCCGAATCTTCGGGCGCGGCAAGGGCGTTCGCATGAGCATGCTGGTGTCCGCGGACGCCAAGTCGATGCCGCTGGCGGTGCACACTTTCGGGTTCGGCACCCGCATGCTGAACAAGTTCCTGGGCTCGGCCGTGCGGTTCCAGCACCTGCCCGTTCCGTTCGAGCTGTACTCCGACGGCATCGACCTGCCCGTCTTCGAGGAATTCGGCGCCGGAACGGCCGCCTTGCACCTGCGCGACCAGCTGCAGCGCAACGAGCTGCTGGCCGACAAGGAATACCGCCGCAAGTTCCGCCGTGAGTTCGACCGCATCAAGCTCGGACCGTCGTTGTGGCACCGCGACTTTCACGACGCCGTCATCGTCGAATGCCCCGACGCCTCGTTGATCGGCAAGAGCTTCGGCGCGATCGCCGACGAGCGCGGGCTGCACCCGCTGGACGCGTTCCTCGACGTGCTCGTCGAAAACGGCGAACGCAACGTCCGGTGGACGACCGTCGTCGCCAACCACCGGCCCAAGCAACTGGACAAGCTCGCCAACGAGCCGAGCATCCACATGGGTTTCTCCGACGCCGGCGCGCACCTGCGCAACATGGCCTTCTACAACTTCGGCCTGAAGATGCTCAAGCGCACCCGCGACGCCCAGCGGGCCGGCGCGCCGTTCATGTCGACCGAGCGCGCGGTGCATCGCCTGACCGGCGAGCTGGCCGAGTGGTTCGGCATCGACGCCGGCACCCTGCGCGAGGGCGACCGCGCCGACTTCGTCGTGATCGACCCGGCCGGGCTCAACGAGGCCGTGGACGGCTACCACGAGGAAGCCGTGCCGTTCTACGGCGGGCTGCGGCGCATGGTCAACCGCAACGACGACGCCGTCGTCGCGACCGGCGTGGGCGGCGCCGTCGTCTACGCGAAGGGCCAATTCCGCGACGGCTACGGCCAATCCGTGAAGTCCGGTCGCTACCTGCGGGCCGGTCAGCGCGCCGCGGTCAATGTGAGCGCCTGACATGGCCCGGACCCAGCAGCAGCGCCGCGAGGAGACCGTCGGGCGGCTCATCGACGCCTGCATCGACACCATCGTCGAGGTCGGCTACGCCCGGGCCTCGGCCGCCGTGATCACCAAGCGCGCCGGGGTGTCCGTCGGCGCCCTGTTCCGCCACTTCGAGACCATGGGCGACTTCATGGCGGCCACCGCGTCCGAGGTGTTGCGCCGCCAGCTGGAGTCCTTCACCAAGGGCGTCGCCGAAATCCCCGCCGACCAGCCGGCGCTGGAAGCCGCGCTGGCGATCCTGCGCGACATCACCAGCGGCCCGACCAACGCGGTGGTCTACGAGCTGTTGATCGCCGCGCGCACCGACGAAAAGCTCAGGGAGACTTTGCAACACGAGCTGGGGCAGTACTCCGCCAAGATCGTCGAGGCCGCCCGGGCCCTGCCCGGTGCCGAGGGCTTCCCGGCGGAGACGTTCCCGGTCGTCGTGGCGCTGATGACCAACGTGTTCGACGGGGCCGCCGTGGTGGAGGGCGTGCTGCCGCAGCCGGCCATCGCGGAGCAACGCATTCGGGTGCTCACGGCGCTGCTGACCGCCGCGCTGCCGAATGCCGGCCCCTAGCAGGCGATTACAGCGAGCCGATGCCGGTCTCGGGGTTGAGCGCGAAGCCCCAGTCGAACAGGCTGCCGGCCTGATCCCAATACGTGGGACCGCCGGCCTTCACCAGCCCGTACATCATCGCGATCACCAACCGGCGGCCACCGCGCGCCGCGGCGCCGACGAAGGTCTTGCGGGCCGCGTCGGTGAAGCCGGTCTTGCCGCCGATGGCGCCGGGGTAGCGCGCCAGCAGCTCGTCCTGGTTGGTGATCGGCTCGTCGCCGTGATCGCCGGGGAACATCGCCGACGGCTCGGCGGTGATCTGCGCGAACACCGGGTTGGCCATGGCGGCCCGGAAGATGACGGCCAGGTCGTGCGCCGTCGAGGCCCCGGAGCCGCCCGGGCCGTCCAGGCCCGACGGGGTCGCCGCGTGCGTGCTCGCCGCGCCCAGCGACGCGGCCTTGGCGTTCATCTTTGCGACCGCCGCGTCTTGCCCGCCCAGCAGGTGCGCGAGCGTGTTGGCGGCGTCGTTGCCCGAGACCAGGAGCAACCCGTCCAGCAATTGGCGCGCGGTGTAGGTGCGGCCCGGCTTGATGCCGACGCAGTTGCACTCGACCTGGGTGTCGGCGACGTCGGCGACGACGGTGGAGCCCAGGCTCACCTGGTCCAGCGCCACCAGCGCCAGCAGCACCTTGATGGTGCTCGCGGGCGGGTGCGGGACGTTCTGGTCGCGGCCGGCCAGCACCTGACCGCTGTCGAGGTCGGCGACGATCCAGGTCTGGGCCGGGCCCTCGGGGATGGGCACCGAGCCGATCGGCTGCGCCTGGTCGGCCCACGCGGGCGTCGTCCCGACGGTCGCACCGCAAGCGATGGCCACCAGTAGGGCGGCGACGGCCATGAGCTTCCGCATGGCCGCACAGTTTAACTTCCGGGGGCTGGTGGCGATCGCTAGCGCGGCGTTGGGGTGCCCCGCGAAGCCCGGGGGGGCCGGGCGCGGCGGGTCGCCACCGCCGGTGTCAGTGCCAGGGCATGTCGCGCCAGGAATAGAACTTCCCGTCGCCGATGTCGTGCACGCCGTAGTAGTCCCAGAAGTAGTCGTGGCAGACGTTGCCGTCCCACGGGACCGGCCGGCCCGCCGGAAGGACGTCGCCGGGGCACCAGTGCTGGCAGGACTTCCCGGCCGGGCAGGGGGCGGCCTCGGCCGACGGCGCGGCCAGCCCCGCACCCCCGAACATCAACAGCGTCGTTGCTAAACCCACGAATGCCGCTTTCATAAACCTGGGATTATTCTCCTCGTTCGCGGTTGCTGTCCTGCCAAAACGGGAAACTTGTCGCGCTGGGTTCATGTCGGGCTCCTTCGTTGCTGGCGATCCTGCGGCAAGTGCACACCGCCCGCACGGCTACCGATCCCAACCTCCGAGGAGCGGCGGTGTTGAATCAACGACATGCTGAGCCTGGAAGAGATCTCGGATCGTTTGGAAATCCAACAGCTGCTGGTGGACTACTCCACCGCCATCGACAACCGCCGCTTCGACGACCTGGACAAGGTCTTCACCGAAGACGCGTACATCGACTACACCGCGCTCGGGGGCATCGAGGGCCACTATCCGGAGGTCAAGAAATGGCTGTCGGAGGTGCTGCCGAACTTCCCCGTCTACGCGCACATGCTCGGCAACTTCTCGGTGCGCATCGACGGGGACAAGGCCGCCTCGCGGGTGATCTGCTTCAACCCGATGGTGCTGGGCGGCGACCCCCAAGCAAAACAAGACCAGATCCTGTTCTGCGGGCTGTGGTACGACGACGAGTTCGTCCGCACCGCCGACGGCTGGCGGATGACCCGGCGGGTGGAAACGAAGACCTTCCAGAAGGTGATGTAAGCGAATTTCCGCCTGACCGCCCCGTTCTGGCACAATGGGCGGCTGTCCGCCGCACGACCGTGCCTTTTCAGGCCACGCGCGGCGAGGCAACACACGCGAGGCAAAACCGGATCCGGGCATCCCGCCCGAGTCGCTGAATTGCAGCGTGACACCACAGGAGAAGTCGCTTAACCATGGCTGTGAAGATCAAGCTGACCCGGCTTGGCAAAATCCGCAATCCCCAGTACCGCATCGCGGTCGCCGACGCGCGCACCCGCCGCGACGGCCGCTCGATCGAGGTCATCGGCCGGTATCACCCGAAGGAAGACCCGAGCCTCATCGAGATCGACTCCGAGCGGGCCCAGTACTGGCTTTCGGTGGGCGCCCAGCCGACCGAGCCCGTCCTCAAGCTGCTGAAGATCACCGGTGACTGGCAGAAGTTCAAGGGGCTGCCCGGCGCCGAGGGCAGCCTGAAGACCCCGCCGGCCAAGCCCACCAAGCTGGAGCTGTTCAACGCCGCGCTGGCCGAGGCCGACGGCGCCCCCACCACCGAGGCCGCCAAGCCGAAGAAGAAGGCGCCGGCCAAGAAGGCCGCCAAGGCCGCCGAAGAGGCACCCGAGGCCGCGGCCGAGCCTGCGCCCGAGGCCGCCGCGGAGCCCGCGGCCGACGCCGCTGCCGAGCCGGCCGCCGACGCGCCCGCCGAGGCCGCCGAACCCGCCACGGAAAGCTGACCCGCGGTGAGCACGGTCGTCGTTGACGCAGTCGAGCACCTGGTCCGCGGGATCGTCGACAACCCCGACGATGTCCGGGTGGACATGGTGACCAGTCGGCGTGGGCGCACCGTCGAGGTGCACGTCCACCCCGACGACCTCGGCAAGGTGATCGGTCGCGGCGGACGCACCGCGACCGCGTTGCGCACACTGGTCGCCGGCATCGGTGGCCGCGGTATCCGCGTCGACGTGGTGGACACCGACCAGTAGCGGAGCTCCCGTGGAGTTAACGGTCGGGCGCGTCGTCAAGGCGCACGGCATCGGCGGTGAGCTGGTCGTGGAGGTCCGCACCGACGATCCCGCCGCCCGCTTCGCGCCCGGTAACACGTTGCGTGCCAAGAACTCTCGGACGGGTGACGAACGCAGCGTCGTCGTTAGCCACGTGCGCGAGCACGGCGCGCGGCTGCTGGTGCGGTTGACCGGCGTGGACGACCGCGACGCCGCCGACGCGCTACGGGGCCACTTGTTCGTGGTGGACTCCGCGGAGCTGCCGCCGATCGACGAGCCCGACACCTACTACGACCACCAGCTCGAGGGCCTGATCGTGCGGACCACGACCGGGCGGGACGTCGGCGTCGTCGCCGAGGTGCTGCACACCGCCGCCGGTGAGCTGCTGGCGGTGCGGCGCGGCGACGGCGGGGAGGTATTGGTTCCGTTCGTCGGCGCGATCGTCACGTCGGTGTCGCTGGAGGACGGCAGCGTCGAGATCGACCCGCCCGATGGCCTGCTGGATCTGGCATGAGGATCGACGTCGTCACCATCTTCCCGGCCTACCTCGAGCCGCTGCGACAATCGTTGCCCGGCAAGGCGATTGCGTCCGGGCTGGTGGATCTGCACGTGCACGACCTGCGGCGGTGGACCTACGACGTCCACCACTCGGTGGACGACGCGCCCTACGGCGGCGGCCCCGGGATGGTGATGAAGGCGCCGGTGTGGGGGGAGGCGCTGGACGAAACGTGTTCCGCCGACACGCTTCTGGTGGTTCCCACCCCCGCCGGGGCGCTGTTCACCCAGGCGACCGCGCAGCGCTGGAGCGCCGAGCGGCACCTGGTGTTCGCCTGCGGGCGATACGAGGGCATCGACCAGCGGGTCATCGACGACGCGGCCCGACGGATGCGCGTCGAGGAGGTGTCGATCGGTGACTACGTGCTGCCCGGCGGCGAGTCCGCGGCGGTGGTGATGATCGAAGCCGTGCTACGGCTGCTGAGCGGCGTGCTGGGCAATCCCGCGTCGCTGCACGAGGATTCGCACTCGCCGGCGCTGGACCGGCTGCTGGAGGGCCCGAGCTACACCCGGCCGCCGAGCTGGCGGGGCCTCGACGTCCCCGAGGTGCTGCTGTCCGGAGATCACGCGCGCATCGCCGCCTGGCGCCGCGAGGTTTCGCTGCAGCGCACGCGCGAACGCCGCCCGGACCTGTTGGGCTGACGCCGCGATTTACCGGATCTTCCCGCTGGGGAAGATCGTCTTGACGGCCTGGGTGATGGTCTGCCGCGCGGTGGCGTCGTCGGAGGACTGCAGCGACTGGACCACCATGACGTAGCGGTGGTCCGCGCCGATCACGCCGGTCGACAGGTGCACCCAGTCGCTGCCGATGCAGCACATCCAGCCCTGCTTGACCGCGACCTGCTCGGCGAACAGGCCCTCCGGGATGCCGAAGCGCTGCGGGTAGCCGTCGAGCCCGGTGGGCGTGGACTGGGCCAGGTCGTTGACGATGATCATCCCGCGCTCGGCGGGCAGGCCGCCCGACCCGTCCAGCAGCATGTCGTAGTAGCGGACCAGGTCGGTCAGCGAGCTCATCGTGTTCCACCAGCGCCCGTCGCTGGGCGGGGTGGTGGAGGACAGGCCGTAGCGCGTCGCGACCTGGCTGATGATCGCGTCGCCGCCGCCCTGGCCCCAGAACTTCTCGGCCGCGCCGTCGTCGGACGACTGCAGCATGACGTCGAGGGCCTGGCGGTCCTCCGGGGACAGGGTGGTCCTGCCCTGGGACTCGGCCAGCAGCAGGTCGTCGGCGATGAACAGCTTGGCCACCGAGGCGGTGCCGATGACCTGGCTGTTGCCGTTGGAGACCAGCTCGTGCGTCTTGCGGTCCAGCACGGCCACCGACAGCGTGGCCCCGACGGCGGCGGCGTCGTCGATGGCCTGCTGAATCCGGGCCGGCAGGCCGCCGAACACCGTCCCGGCCAGCGCCTGCGGCGGCCCGTGCATCGGCACCGCGTCCAGCAGCAGCTGAACCGTCTCGGGCTGCTTGAGGGGCTGACGCTCGGGCGCGCTGGTTTCCGGGCTGCCCGACACCTTCGGTTGGCTTTGGCGCTCCACCAGCGCCTCGTCGCACCCGGCCAGCACCAGCGTCACGGCCGCCACGGCGGCGAGCACGGTGAGCGGGCGGGGGCGCATGGGTGGATCTCCTCGGTTGCCTGGGGCGAAACGGGCCGATCGGCGCGTTTTGACCCGAGTCATATGTAACCACTCACCAGGGTCTTCGGCTGCGTATGAACCGCGACGTTTACATGTGATTTTCAATGCAAGCGGGCCATCTGGCACAATTGCTCAGTTGTCTCGAACCCGTCAGCGGGCCGGGCCGCTTCCCGGCCGCTGCGAGATAGGCACAAAAGCCCGAAATCCATCGGCTTGTGACCGCCCCACGCCCGGCGTGTGGGCAGGCGTCGCAAGCCGCGACCGCAAGGAAGTGCTTCGTACGATGAACAGGCTGGACTTCGTCGACCAGACGTCGCTGCGCGACGACATCCCGGCCTTCAGCCCGGGCGACACCATCAACGTGCACGTCAAGGTCATCGAGGGCGCCAAGGAGCGTATTCAGGTGTTCAAGGGCGTGGTGATCCGCCGCCAGGGCGGCGGCATCCGCGAGACGTTCACCGTGCGCAAGGAGAGCTACGGCGTCGGCGTCGAGCGGACCTTCCCGGTGCACTCGCCGAACATCGATCACATCGAGGTGGTGACGCGTGGCGACGTGCGCCGGGCGAAGCTGTACTACCTGCGTGAACTTCGCGGCAAGAAGGCCAAGATCAAGGAAAAGCGCTGACCGGACGCGGTTCACCAGGCCACGAACCATCCTGGCTACGCTGATCCCGTGACCGACAACCCGGACCCATCTGAGCCCCAGTCCGACGCCGGCCAGCCGGAGCCGAAGGTCTCCACCCGCGACCCCGACGCGTCCGAGGCGTCGCCGCAGCCCGACGCGGGTCCGGAGCCCAAGAAAAAGTCCACGGTGCGCGAACTCGCGATCCTCGCGGTGATCGCGATCGTGCTCTATTACGTGATGCTGACGTTCATCGCCCGCCCGTACCTGATTCCGTCCGAATCGATGGAGCCCACGCTGCACGGCTGCACCGGGTGCGTCGGCGACCGGATCATGGTCGACAAGCTGACCTACCGGTTCGGTCAACCGCGTCCCGGCGACGTGATCGTCTTCAAGGGCCCGCCGTCGTGGAACGCCGGATACAAGTCGATCCGCTCGAACAACACCGCGCTGCGCTGGGTGCAGGACGGGCTCTCCTTCATCGGCTTCGTGCCGCCCGACGAAAACGACCTGGTGAAACGCGTCATCGCGGTCGGGGGACAGACCGTGCAGTGCCGGGCCGACACCGGGCTGACGGTCGACGGGAAGCCGCTCAAGGAGCCGTACCTGGATCCGAACACCCTGATGGCCGACCCGGCGAAGTACCCGTGCCTGGGCAGCGAGTTCGGGCCGGTCGCCGTGCCGCAGGGGCGGCTGTGGGTGATGGGCGACAACCGGACGCACTCGGCGGACTCGCGGGCCCATTGCACCAGCGTCCCGGCCGAGGCCCTCAAGGGCATCCTGTGCACCGGCGACCCGAACTCGGGAACGGTGCCGGTGTCCAACGTCATCGGCAAGGCGAGATTCATCGTGTGGCCGCCGTCGCGCTGGGGCGGGGTCGGATCGGTGAATCCCCAACAGGGTCAGTAGCCGTGGCCACGACGTGGCCGCCGCGGACGGTGATCCGCAAGTCGTCCGGGATGCGCACCCTGGAATCCGCGCTGTATCGCAGCGGCCTGGGGCCGGTCGCCGGGGTGGACGAGGTGGGCCGCGGGGCCTGCGCGGGCCCGCTGGTGGTGGCGGCCTGCGTGCTAGGGCCGGGACGCCTGGAAAGCCTTGCCGCCCTGGACGATTCGAAGAAGCTCACCGAGAAGGTGCGGGAGAAGCTGTTCCCCCTGATCCGCCGCTACGCGTTGGCCTACCACGTGGTGTTCATCCCTTCGAGCGAGGTGGACCGGCGCGGGGTGCATGTGGCCAACATCGAGGGCATGCGCCGGGCGGTGGCCGGCCTGGCCGTCCGGCCGGGGTATGTGCTCAGCGACGGCTTTCGGGTGCCCGGGCTGCCGATGCCGTCGCTGCCGGTGATCGGCGGGGACGCCGCGGCCGCCTGCATCGCCGCGGCCAGCGTGCTGGCGAAGGTCAGCCGCGACCGGTTGATGGTCGCCATGGACGCCGAGCACCCGGGCTACGGCTTCGCCGACCACAAGGGCTACAGCACCCCGGCGCACTCGACGGCGCTGACCCGGCTGGGCCCCTGCGCCGAACACCGCTATTCGTTCATCAACGTCCGGCGGGTGGCAACCGGATCCGGCGCCCGGGTGGTCGCCGAGTGCAAACCAGACCCTCCCGCCGACCGGGACGGGTATCGGTGAGGAAAGATGGGACCAGGTTCCCGGCGACGGAGGCGTCTGAGCAGATGAGTGGCAGATGAGCGCAGAAGATCTCGAAAAGTACGAAACCGAGATGGAGCTCTCGCTCTACCGCGAATACAAGGACATCGTCGGCCAGTTCAGCTACGTCGTGGAAACCGAGCGGCGCTTCTACCTGGCGAACAGCGTGGAGATGGTGCCGCGTAACGCCGACGGCGAGGTGTACTTCGAGCTGCGACTGTCCGACGCCTGGGTGTGGGACATGTACCGGCCGGCCCGCTTCGTCAAGCAGGTGCGGGTGGTCACCTTCAAGGACGTCAACATCGAAGAGGTCGAAAAGCCCGAGCTGCGGCTGCCCGAGTAGCGCGCGCCTAGGTGTTGGGCGTGGGCTTCGTTTCGGCGTCGGAGGGCAGCTGGCCGCGATTGTCGATGATGGCGCGCGCCACGTCGGCCAGCTTGATGTTCAGCGCCTGCGAGTGGCGCCGCAGCAGGTCGAACGCCTGCTCCTCGGTCATGTCGTGCAGCAGCATCAACATGCCGACCGCCTTGCCGATCTCGCGGTTGCTCAACAGCCCGCGGCGCAGGCTCGAGGCGTCTTCGCCCTTGGCGACCGCGTTGATGGCCACGCTGGCGAACGCCGCCAGCACCGCCGCCCGGCCGGCGGACTCGGCGTCGAACAGATTGGGCGTGTCGCTGAACAGGTTCAGGGCGGCCCCCTTGCGCTTCTCGACCAGCAGCCGAAAGCCCATCGCCCCGCGCACGGGGGTTTCCTCGACCAGGACCTTGGCCAGCTTGGGCCACAGCGACGGCGTCGTCAGGTCCGTATCGATCTGCGGCGTCTCTTCCTCGATGGCGTCGATGCAGGGGCCGTCCCCGGCGCGCCGCTCCAGCTCGTCGATGTGGTGTGCCAGCTGATCGCTCGCCCCGACCGTGACGTAGCGGTCGCCCTCGCGCAGCATCAGGCTGGCGTGGTCGCAGCCGCGGACGGTCAGCGTCGCGGCGATGCAGATGGCCGCGTACATCTCTTTGGCGTCCGAGCCCTGGTAGATGATCTCGGCGAGGGCGGCGAAGACGGTCGCCGGGTCGGCCTTCTCCCCGCCCGGTTTCGCACCGTCCGCGACGGCATGCGCGTCGTCTGCCACGTGGTGTCCCCATTCCTGCGGGCCGGGTTGACTCGCAATCGCCGTAGAGTATCGGTCGCCAACACGGGCCCCACACGCTGTATGGCCCGTTGCTCAGGCAATTAGGCGGCGTGGCTGCTCACGCTCCGTGTCGAGAATATCGACTTGCGACTTTGGTCACTCGCGGTTTCGACGCGCCGCGACAGGGAAGGCCACTTCGAATGGGGCTGACCGTGGCGGTGACCGGACCGACCGGAGAAATCGGTATCTCGGCGGTGACTGCGCTCGAGCGCGAGCCCGCCGTCGACACCATCATCGGAATGGCGCGACGGCCGTTCGACCCGGTCTCGTGCGGCTGGCAGAAGACCGTCTACCAGCGCGGCGACATCCTCGACCGGGATGCGGTCGATGCGCTGGTGGCGCAGGCCGACGTGGTGGTCCACCTGGCGTTCATCATCATGGGCTCCCGCGAGGAGAGTTCGCGCATCAACCTGCAGGGCACCCGCAACGTGTTCGAGGCGACGGTCGCGGCCGAGCGGCCGCGGCGCCTGGTGTACACCTCGTCGGTGGCGGCCTATGGCTACCACTCCGACAACCCGGTTCCGCTCACCGAGGACGTGCCCACCCGGGGATCCGCCGAGCACTACTACTCCGCGCAGAAGGCGGCGTGCGAGGCGCTGCTGGCCGACATCACCAAGGACTCGTCGCTCGAGGTGTTCGTCCTGCGGCCCTGCATCGTCGCCGGGCCCAAGGCGACCGCGCTGGCCGATGCGATGCCGTGGAATCAGCTGCCCGGCCCGCTGCGCGCCATCTCCAAGGTGGCCCCGATGCTCAAGCCGGTGGTGCCCGATCCGGGAATCCCGCTGCAGTTGGTCCACCACGACGACGTCGCCGAAGCGATCGCGCTGGCGGCGACGGCCCCGGCGCCGCCAGGGGCGTACAACATCGCCGGCGACGGCGTGGTCACCGTGTCCGAGGTGGCCAAGGCGCTGGGCGGCCGGCCGGTGCGGGTGCCCGCCGTGGCCGCCTCGGCGGCGTCGGCGGCGATCTCGCGGGTGCCGTTCGTCCCGTCCATGCTGGAGTGGCTGCACGTCGCCCGGACCTCGGTGGTGATGGACACCACCAAGGCGAGGACCGAGCTGGGCTGGCGGCCGGTTCACTCGGCGCAGGAGACGCTGGCGGCGCTGGCCAATGTAGTTTGATCCCATGAGGTTCCGGCGCCGGTGAGCCACGTGACGGCGCGTCGGCGCGCGCATCATCTCACCGCCGATCGGGCCGTCACCCGACCGGAAACCCTGGCCGTCGAGGAGCCGCTGGAGATCCGCGTCAACGGCGCGCCTGTCACGGTGACCATGCGCACTCCCGGCTCGGATTTCGAACTGGCGCAAGGGTTTCTGCTGACCGAGGGAGTCATCGGCGGCCGCGACGACGTGCTGACCATCCGCTACTGCGGCGGCCGCGGCGAGGATGGGGCCAACACCTACAATGTCGTCGACGTGACCCTGGCCCCCGGCGTGGAACCGCCCGGGCTGGACGTCACCCGCAACTTCTACACCACCTCGTCGTGCGGGGTGTGCGGCAAGGCGTCGCTGGAGGCGGTGCGGCTGACGGGGCGCTTCTCGCCCGGCGCGGATCCGGCCACCGTCGCCGCCACCACCCTGAAGGCCATGCCCGGCCAACTTCGCTCCGCGCAAAAGGTTTTCGACAGCACCGGCGGGCTGCACGCGGCGGCCCTGTTCGGCGTCGACGGCAGCGCGCTGGTGGTGCGCGAGGACATCGGCAGGCACAACGCGGTCGACAAGGTGATCGGCTGGGCGCTGGAACGGCGGCGCATACCGCTGTCCGGCGCGGTGCTGCTGGTCAGCGGGCGCGCGTCGTTCGAGCTGACGCAAAAGGCCGTGATGGCGGGGGTTCCCGTGCTGGCCGCGGTGTCGGCCCCGTCGTCGCTGGCCGTCTCGCTGGCCGAGGACGCCGGGCTGACGCTGGTGGCCTTCCTGCGGGAGGACTCGATGAACATCTACACCAGGGCCGAGCGCGTCACGTAATCGCTGTGGATGGGCGCGCGACTGGGGATAACCCGGTCCGTGCGCGGGCCGCGGGCGGCCCCGGCGGTCCGGCCTGTCGCCGTCCATAGGCACCGTGGCCCCCATGACGACCCACAAGACGATGACGCGGATCCAGCTGGGCGCGATGGGCGAGGCGCTCGCCGTGGATCACCTGACCCGGATGGGGTTGCGGATCCTGGGCCGCAACTGGCGCTGCCGCTATGGCGAGCTGGACGTGATCGCCGCCGACGACGCCACCCGCACTGTGGTCTTCGTCGAGGTGAAGACCCGCACCGGCGACGGCTATGGCGGGCTGGCGCACGCGGTGACCCCGCGCAAAGTCTGGCGGTTGCGCCGGCTGGCCGGGCTGTGGCTGGCCGCCCAGGACCGGCGGTGGGCGGCGCTGCGCATCGACGTGATCGGCGTGCGGGTCGGTCCGAAGTCCCCGCAGATCAGCCACCTGCGGGGGATCGGCTGATGGCGCTGGGGCGGGCGTTCTCGGTCGGCGTGCGCGGGCTGGACGGCGCGATCGTGGAAATCGAGGCCTACATCAGCTCCGGGCTGCCCGGCGTGCACCTCGTCGGGCTGCCCGACGCCGCACTGCAGGAGTCGCGGGACCGGGTGCGGGCGGCGGTCACCAACTGCGGCAACGACTGGCCCCAGGCCCGGCTCACGCTCGCGCTGTCGCCGGCGACGC
Organism: Mycobacterium paraense; assembly: GCF_002101815.1. Classification (GTDB taxonomy): domain Bacteria; phylum Actinomycetota; class Actinomycetes; order Mycobacteriales; family Mycobacteriaceae; genus Mycobacterium; species Mycobacterium paraense. Next base: position 21,735 of record NZ_LQPM01000024.1, read on the forward strand.
TGCCGAAGATGGGGTCGGTCTACGACGTCGCGTTGGCCGCCGCCGTGCTCTCCGCGCAGCGCAAGGATGCGTGGGAGCGGCTGGAGAAGACGGTGCTGCTGGGCGAGCTGTCGCTGGACGGCCGGGTGCGCCCGGTGCGCGGGGTGCTGCCGGCCGTGCTGGCCGCCAAACGCGACGGGTGGCCGGCCGCCGTCGTCCCGGTGGACAACCTGGCCGAGGCCAGCCTGATCGACGGGATCGACGTCTGGGGCGCGCGCACGCTGCGGCAACTGACGCGCTGGCTCGACGGCTCCGGCGGCCTGGAGCCCCGGATCGGCGCGGTGGCCACCGACCCCGAGCCGGCGGCGGACCTGGCCGACGTGATCGGACAGGCCCAGGCGCGGTTCGCGGTGGAGGTCGCGGCCGCCGGGGCGCATCACCTCATGCTGACGGGGCCGCCGGGAGTCGGCAAAACGATGCTGGCGCAACGGCTTCCGGGATTGTTGCCGCCGCTGTCGGAGACCGAGTCCCTCGAGGTGACCGCGATTCACTCGGTGGCCGGGATGCTGGCGGCGGATACCCCGCTGATCACCCGGGCGCCGTTCGTGGCGCCGCACCACAGCTCCAGCGTCGCGGCGCTCGTCGGCGGCGGATCGGGACTGGCCCGCCCCGGCGCCGTCAGCCGGGCGCATCGCGGGGTGTTGTTCCTCGACGAATGCGCCGAGATCAGCGTCAGCGCGCTGGAAGCGTTGCGAACACCATTGGAGGACGGGGAGATTCGCCTCGCGCGCCGCGACGGCGTGGCCTGTTATCCCGCCCGCTTCCAGCTGGTGCTGGCCGCCAACCCGTGCCCGTGCGCGCCGGCCGATCCGCAGGACTGCATCTGCGCGGCCGCGGCCAAACGCCGCTACCTGGGCAAGCTGTCCGGGCCGCTGATGGACCGGGTCGACCTGCGGGTGCAGATGCACGCGGTGCGCGCCGGGGCGATCTCGGTCACCGACGGCGAGTCGACGGCGCAGGTGCGCCGGCGGGTGGCGGCGGCCCGCGACGCGGCCGCCGAGCGCTGGAAACCACACGGCTTTCGGACCAACGCCGAAGTCAGCGGGACCCTGCTCCGGCGCAAGTTTCGCCCCGGCAACGCCGCGATGGAACCCTTGCGCAGGGCGCTGGACGGCGGGCTGCTCAGCATCCGCGGCCTGGACCGCACGCTGCGGGTCGCATGGAGCCTGGCCGACCTGGCCGGCCGGGCGGCTCCCGGGCTCGACGAGGTCGCCACCGCGCTCAGCTTCCGGCAGCCGGGGGCGCGGCGATGAACGATCCGGCGTCGCTGGCGTGGGCCTACCTGTCCCGGGTGGCCGAGCCGCCCTGCCCGCCGCTCGACGCGCTGGTGCGACGCGTCGGCCCGGTGGAGGCCGCCGACCGGGTCCGGCGCGGCGCGGTCGACGCCGACCTGGCGCGGCACACCGAGGCCAGGCGCGAAATAGACCGTGCCGCTGCCGATCTCGAGCTGCTCGACGACCGCGGCGGGCGATTGATCACCCCCGGCTGCGACGAGTGGCCGCTGCTCGCCTTCGCCGCCTTCGCGACCGCCGAGGTCAGGGCGCGCGGCGGGGCGCCGATGGTGTTGTGGGCGACGGGCCCGGCGCGCCTCGACGAGGTGGCTCAGCGCGCGGCCGCCGTGGTCGGAACGCGGGCGTCGACGGTCTACGGCGAGCAGGTGGCCGCCGACCTGGCCGCCGGGCTGGTCGAACGGGACGTCGCGGTGGTCTCCGGCGGCGCGTACGGCATCGACGGCGCGGCCCACCGCGCGGCGTTGAGCTGCGACGGGATCACCGTCGCGGCGCTGGCCGGCGGGATCGACATCCCCTATCCAGCGGGTCATTCCGGGCTGCTGCATCGGATCGGCCAGCACGGGCTGGTCTTCACCGAATATCCCCCCGGTATCCGCCCGGCCCGGCACCGGTTTCTCACCCGCAACCGCCTGGTCGCCGCCGTCGCGGGGGCGGCGGTGGTGGTGGAAGCCGGCCTGCGCAGCGGCGCGGCGAACACCGCCGCCTGGGCGCGGGCGCTGGGCCGGGTGGTGGCCGCGGTGCCCGGACCCGTCACGTCGTCGGCGTCGGCGGGCTGCCACGCGCTGCTGCGCCAGGGCGCGCACCTGGTCACCCGGGCGGATGACGTCGTCGAGCTGGTCGGCCGCATCGGTGAGCTGGCACCCGAACAGTCGCACCCCGGCACGGCGCTCGACGGGCTGGGCGAGGCCGAGCGCCGGGTGTACGAGGCACTGCCCGGCCGCGGCGCCGCCACGATCGACGAGATCGCCGTCGCGTCGGCGCTGCCGCCGCACCAGGTGCTGGGGCCGCTGGCCATGCTCGAGATGGCCGGGTTGGCGCGCCCCGACGACGGGCGGTGGCGCATCGTCCGGGCCGCCGGCCGCCACGCCGAGGCCCGGAGCCCCGCGGCTCGTATAGTCGACGGGGGTCGGGTCTGGACAGGAGGACAAGTGGCGGGTCGACCTTTGCAAAGCTTCGAAGTTGTCCGCACCGAGCAACTCACCCGGCACATGGTCCGGGTGGTGCTCGGCAGCAGTCATTTCGACACCTTCACGCCGAGCAAATTCACCGACTCCTACGTCAAGCTGGCATTCGTGGCCGACGACGTCGACGTGGCCGGGCTGCCGCAGCCGTTGACGCTGGACAGCTTCAACGACCTGCCGCCGGAGAAGAGGCCCTCGGTGCGGACCATGACCGTCCGCGACGTCGACGTCGCGACCCGCGAGCTGACCTTGGACATCGTGGTGCATGGCGAGCACGGGATCGCGGGCGCGTGGGCGGCGTCGGCCCAACCCGGTCAGCCGATCTATCTGATGGGTCCCGGCGGCGCCTACACCCCCGACCCGGCCGCCGACTGGCACCTGCTGGCCGGCGACGAGGCGGCGCTTCCGGCCATCGCCGTGGCGCTGGAAGCGTTGCCGCCCAACGCCGTCGGCAAGGCCTTCATCGAGGTCGCCGGCCCCGAAGACGAAATCCCGCTGACCGCGCCGGAGAACGTCGAGGTGAGCTGGGTCTACCGCGGGGGCCGCGCCGACCTGGTGCCCGAGGACCGCGCCGGGGATTTCGCGCCGCTCATCGAGGCGGTCACCACCGCGCCGTGGCTGCCCGGGCAGGTGCACGTGTTCATCCACGGCGAGGCGCAAACCGTCATGCACAACCTGCGTCCCTACATCCGCAACGAGCGTGGCGTGGACGCAAAATGGGCCTCGTCGATTTCGGGTTACTGGCGGCGCGGCCGCACCGAGGAAACGTTCCGGCAGTGGAAGAGGGAACTGGCCGAGGCGGAGTCGGGCGCCTAGACCATGGCGCACTTCGGCGACTACCAGAACGAGATCTACCTGCAGGGCCTGTCCGGCGTGGTGCCGCCGCTGCCGATGGCCTTCGCCGAACTGGAGGCCAAGGCGGCCACGGCGCTGCCGCCCTCGGTCTGGTCCTACGTCGCGGGCGGGGCCGGCGACGAGCGCACCCAGCGCGCCAACTGCACCGCGTTCGAGGGTTGGGGTCTGATCCCGCGCATGTTCGTCGGTGCGGCTCAACGCGACCTGTCCGTCGAGCTGTTCGGCATGACCCTGCCGTCGCCGGTCTTCATGGCGCCGATCGGGGTCATCGGCCTGTGCGCCCAGGACGGCCACGGCGACCTGGCCACCGCGCGCGCGGCCGCGCGCACCGGAGTCCCGATGGTGGCGTCCACCCTGACGGTCGACCCGATGGAGGACGTCGCCGCCGCCCTGGGCGACACGCCCGGCTTCTTTCAGCTGTACACGCCGAACGATCGCGAGCTGGCGGCCAGCCTGGTCCAGCGCGCCGAGGCCGCCGGCTTCAAGGGCATCGTCGTCACCCTCGACACCTGGGTCACCGGCTGGCGCCCCCGCGACCTGGGCACGTCGAACTTCCCCCAGCTGCGCGGGCACTGCCTGGCCAACTACACCAGCGACCCGGTCTTCCGCGCCGGCCTGGCACGACCGCCCGAGGAGGACCCGCAGGGCGCCACGCTGCGCTGGGTACAGGTCTTCGGAAACGCCCTGACGTGGGACGACCTGCCCTGGCTGCGCTCGCTGACCGACCTGCCGCTGCTGGTGAAGGGGATCTGCCACCCCGACGATGCCCGGCGCGCGAGGGACGGCGGCGTCGACGGCATCTACTGCTCCAACCACGGCGGCCGGCAGGCCAACGGCGGCCTGCCCGCGATCGACTGCCTGCCCGGGGTGGTGGAGGCCGCCGACGGGCTGCCGGTGCTCTTCGACTCGGGCATCCGCAGCGGCGCCGACGTCATCAAGGCGCTCGCGCTGGGCGCGACGGCGGTCGGGATCGGCCGCCCGTACGCCTACGGCCTGGCCCTCGGCGGCATCGACGGCATCGTGCACGTGCTGCGGGCGATCCTCGCCGAAGCCGACCTGATCATGGCCGTCGACGGGTATCCCGCGCGCAAAGATCTCACCCCGGACACGCTCCGGCGCGTCACCTGAGCCCCGGCCCCGGCGCCTGCGAACGTAAAGGCGTGGAGGCGATCCTCGACGAATTCGACCAGTACCTGGACCTGCAATGCGGCCGCTCGGCGCACACCCGCCGGGCATACCTGGGCGACGTGCGCTCGCTGCTGGCGTTCCTCGACGGCCATCGAAACGGGGAGGGCCTGGACGCGCTGAGCGTGCCGGTGCTGCGGGCGTGGCTGGCCGCGGCCGCCGGTGCCGGGGCGGCCCGCACCACGTTGGCCCGTCGCACCTCGGCGATCAAGGCGTTCACCGCGTGGGCGGCGCGGCGCGGCCTGCTCGCGACGGATCCGGGCGCGCGGCTGCAGGTGCCCAAGGCGCACCGCACCCTGCCGTCGGTGCTGCGCCAAGATCAGGCGCTCGACGCGATGGCCGCCGCCAAATCCGGTGCGCAGCAAGGGGATCCGCTGGCGTTGCGGGACCGGCTGATCGTCGAGCTGCTGTACGCCACCGGAATCCGGGTCAGCGAGCTGTGCGGCCTGGACCTCGACGACGTGGACGCCCACCATCGGCTGTTGCGGGTGCTCGGCAAGGGCAACAAGCAGCGCACCGTGCCGTTCGGGATGCCGGCCGCCGAGGCGCTGACGGCGTGGCTGGCCGACGGGCGCCCCGCCCTGGCGACCGCGGCCTCCGGGCCGGCGTTGCTGCTGGGCGCGCGCGGCCGGCGGCTCGACGTCCGCCAGGCCCGCACCGTCGTGCACCAGACCGTCGCCGCGGTGGACGACGCACCCGACATGGGGCCGCACGGGTTGCGGCACAGCGCGGCCACGCACCTGCTGGAAGGCGGCGCCGACCTGCGGGTGGTCCAGGAGCTGCTCGGCCACTCCAGCCTGGCGACCACCCAGCTGTACACCCACGTCGCGGTCTCCCGGCTGCGCGCCGTGCACGACCAGGCCCACCCGCGGGCCTGAGGCCACGCTGGTCACATCGGTCACTTAATTCACAACAGTCTCTGGAAGCGGCGGCACCCGTTGTGCCCGCCTCACAGCGACAACTCCCGCCTGCCACGGTCCCATCTGGTTTTGTCGCTATGAGGCGGGCACAAAGGGTGCCGCTTCCAATAGAGGCTCCTGTGGCGGGTGTGACCGCTGGTGCGACGGTCACCGGTTCAGCGGCTTGAGCCGGATCGGTGTCGCCTTCAACAGTCCCAGCGGGTCGACGTAGTGGGCGCCCGACGCCGGCCCCCACATCGCCCCCCAGTGCAGGCAGGCCGCGGCCCGGCAGCCGGCGTGCCCGGCCTCCAACGAACCGATCACCGTCCCGGTCGTCACCGCCTGGCCGGCCCGCACGGTCGCCCGAACCGGCTCGTAGCTGGTGCGCAGGCCCCCGGGATGCGCCAGCGAGACCACGGGCCGCCCGGCCAGCAGCCCGGCGAACACCACGGTCGCGGCGCCGGCCGCATACACCGGCTGACCTGGGGAGCCCGGCAGGTCCACGCCCCGGTGCCCGGGCTGCCAGTCGGGGGAGGGGGCGTCGAATCCGCGGGCTTGCCCGTCCAAGGCCGGCGGCGGCCGCAGCGGCCACTCCAGCCGCACGTCGTCGGCCCGCGCAGGCGCGGCCCACAGCAGTGCCAGGATCAGGAGCATCGCCCGCCGCACCTGGCGAGTACAGCGGGACCCGCGCGACCTCGCCAGTCACCGCTGTGGAAAAAGCACCTGCTGAGACGGTGTAAACTCCTGGTCGCAGCTCGTTAGCGGGCTGACTTCGCGCGCCTGCAACCAAGAGATTGCCGTGCGGTCCCGTCCGGGACATCCAGGACGGGTGCGGCATTCCGCAGGCGCCAGGGCCCGGCCTCACCCGATGCCGGGCGACAACCGACAACAAAGGAATGGCGGCAATGGCTGTCGTAACCATGAAGCAGCTGCTCGACAGCGGCACCCACTTCGGGCATCAGACCCGTCGCTGGAACCCCAAGATGAAGCGGTTCATCTTCACCGACCGCAACGGCATCTACATCATCGACCTGCAGCAGACCCTGACCTTCATCGACAAGGCGTACGAGTTCGTCAAGGAGACCGTCGCCCACGGAGGCACGGTGCTGTTCGTCGGCACCAAGAAGCAGGCGCAGGAGTCTGTGGCGGCCGAGGCGACCCGCGTCGGCATGCCGTACGTCAACCAGCGCTGGCTGGGCGGCATGCTCACCAACTTCTCCACCGTGCACAAGCGGCTGCAGCGCCTCAAGGAGCTCGAGGCGATGGAGCAGACCGGCGGCTTCGAGGGTCGCACCAAGAAGGAAATCCTGGGCCTGACCCGCGAGAAGAACAAGCTGGAGCGCAGCCTCGGCGGTATCCGCGACATGAACAAGGTGCCGTCGGCGATCTGGGTCGTCGACACCAACAAGGAGCACATCGCCGTCGGCGAGGCTCGCAAGCTGGGCATCCCGGTCATCGCGATCCTGGACACCAACTGCGACCCCGACGAGGTCGACTACCCGATCCCGGGCAACGACGACGCGATCCGCTCCGCCGCCCTGCTGACCAAGGTGATCGCCTCCGCGGTCGCCGAGGGCCTGCAGGCCCGCGCCGGGCTGGGCCGCGGCGACGGCAAGCCCGAGGCGGAGTCCGCCGAGCCCCTCGCCGAGTGGGAGCAGGAGCTGCTGGCCTCGGCGACAGCAACAGCAACCGTCGCCCCCACCGACGCCGCTGCGGGCGCACCCGAATCAACCACTGAATCCTCATAGGAAGGCTGAGCATTGGCGAATTTCACCGCTGCCGACGTCAAGCGGCTTCGGGAACTCACCGGCGCCGGCATGCTCGACTGCAAGAACGCGCTGGCGGAAAGCGACGGCGACTTCGACAAAGCTGTTGAGGCACTACGGATCAAGGGCGCCAAGGACGTCGGCAAGCGCGCCGAGCGGGCCACGGCCGAGGGTCTGGTCGCGGCCAAGGGCGGCGCGCTCATCGAGCTCAACTCGGAGACCGACTTCGTCGCCAAGAACGCGGAGTTCCAGAAGCTCGCCGACCAGGTCGTCGAGGCCGCGTTGGCTGCCAAGGCCACCGACGTCGACGCCCTCAAGGGCGCCAAGATCGGCGACACAACCGTCGAGCAGGCCATCGCCGACCTCTCGGCGAAGATCGGCGAGAAGCTCGAGCTGCGCCGCGTGCAGTACTTCGACGGCAACGTCGAGACCTACCTGCACAAGCGGGCGGCCGACCTGCCGCCCGCGGTGGGCGTGCTGGTCGAGTTCGAGGGCGAGGGCCAGGACGCGGCGCACGCCGTCGCGCTGCAGATCGCGGCGCTGAAGGCCCGCTACCTGTCCCGCGACGACGTCCCCGAGGACGTGGTGGCCAGCGAGCGGCGCATCGCCGAGGAGACCGCCAAGGCCGAGGGCAAGCCCGAGCAGGCGCTGCCCAAGATCGTCGAGGGCCGCCTCAACGGCTTCTTCAAGGACGCGGTGCTGCTCGAGCAGCCGGCGGTGTCCGACAACAAGAAGACCGTCAAGGCCCTGCTCGACGAGGCCGGGGTGACGGTGACGCGGTTTGTTCGCTTTGAGGTGGGCCAGGCTTAACCGGCGGACGCGAGCGGCTAGCGTCGTGTCATGCGACGCGTGCACGCTTTCGGCGACGATGCCCTCGGTGATCTCGACGCGGTCGGACTGGCCGACGCCCTCCGGGCGGGGACGGTCGGCCTAGCCGAGGTCATCGAGGCCGCCATCGCCCGGACCGAAGCCGTCAACCCTGCCCTCAACGGCCTGGCCTACAACGGGTTCGAGCAGGCGAGGGCGGCCGAACCGGCACGCGGTTTCTTCGCCGGCGTCCCGACGTTCGTCAAGGACAACGTCGACGTCGCCGGCCAGCCGAGCATGCACGGCGCCGACGCGTGGACGCCGTTCGAGGCGCGGGCCAACAGCGTGGTCACCGAGGTGTTCCTCGGCACCGGGCTGACCTCGCTCGGCAAGACGCAGTTGTCGGAGTTCGGCTTCAGCGCGTCGGCCGAACACCCGCGGCTGGGACCGGTGCGTAACCCCTGGGACGTCGAGCGCACCGCGGGCGCCTCGTCGTCGGGCTCCGGCGCCTTCGTCGCCGCCGGCGTGGTCCCGATCGCCCACGCCAACGACGGCGGCGGGTCGATCCGCATCCCCGCCGCCTGCAACGGGCTGGTCGGGCTCAAGCCCTCGCGCGGCCGGTTGCCGCTGGACCCGGCCCACCGCCGCATGCCCGTCGGCATCGTCGCCAACGGCGTGCTGACCCGGTCCGTGCGCGACACCGCCGCCTTCTACCGCGAGGCCGAGCGGAGCTGGCGCAACCCCAAACTGGCGCCCGTCGGGGACGTCACGAGGCCGGGCAGGCGCAGGCTGACGATCGCGGTGCTTACCCGGTCGGTCCAGCGCGAGTCCAGCCCCGAGGTGCGCGAGCTGACGCTGAAGGCGGCGGCCCTGCTCGAGGAGCTCGGTCACCGCGTCGAACACCTCGACGAACCCCCCGTGCCGGCCAGCTTCGTCGACGATTTCGTCCTGTACTGGGGCTTTTTGGCTTTCGCGCAGGTCCGCGGGGGGCGCAGGCTCTTCGGTGACTCGTTCGACCGCACCCGGCTGGACGCCCTGACGCTCGGCCTGGAGCGGCACAGCGGGCGCAACCTGCACCGGCTGCCGCTGGCGATCGTGCGCCTGCGCAGGCTGCGGCGGCGCACCGCGGAATTCTTCCGCACGTACGACGCGGTGCTCACGCCGACGCTCGCCGACCAGACGCCGCGGATCGGGCACCTGGCCCCCGCCGACTATCGGCAGGTGATGGACCGCCTCATCGACTGGGTGGCGTTCACCCCGCTGCAAAACGTCACCGGCGAGCCCGCGATCTCGCTGCCGCTGGCGCAATCCGCCGACGGCATGCCGGTCGGCATGATGCTGTCGGCCGACCTGGGCCAGGAATCGACGCTGCTGGAACTCGCCTACGAGCTCGAGGAGGCCCGGCCCTGGGCCCGCATCCACGCAGGATGATCAGCCGTCGGATCCGAGCTTCTCCAGCATGCGTTTGAACTCGCGCTGTTGCGCGTCGGTCAGCTTGCCCAGGATCCGGGCATCGGCGACCCGGACCGCGGCCTCCGCGCGCTTCAGCAGCGCGCGGCCCTGACCGGTCAGCGTCGCCGGTAGCGCCCGGCCGGACGAGACCGACGCGGGCCGTTCCACGGCCCCGACGTCTTCCAGCCCGCGCAGGACGGTGTTCATCGCCTGCGGTGTGACGTTGGTGTGCCGGGACAATTCGGCGCTCGACATGCCCGGGTGCATCGAAAGGATGCGCAGGCAGACGAATTCGGGCAGCGTCAGCCCGAGCGGACCCAGCACCGTGGCAACCTCCGGCCGCAGGACGGCTCCCACCCGGTACAACAGGTAACCCAGCGGAGCGTCTTCGGCCTGACCCATGTCAGCGATCCTGACATATCGGGGGCGCCTGGCTGCGCACCCTCGCCGGTGTGGTTCCCGGGCGCCCAACGGGGTAACCCACAGGGGATCCAGACGTGAAGGAGCGCCGATGGGCGATGCAACCGAAATGACCCAGGGAGTGGCCGAGCGCGCGCGGCAGGAAGCCGACGCGTACCGCGGCGACAACCCCCGCCCGCTTGAGGGCTACACCGTGGTCCTCGCGATCTACGGCGCCCTGGTCACCCTGACCGCCGTGATCGCCGCGGCCACCGGGCGCAAGTTGCCCGAACGCTGGAGTGTCCAGGACCTTCTGACCGTTACCATCGGCACCCACAAGCTGTCACGCACCGTCTCCAAGGACGCCGTGACCAGCCCGCTGCGGGCGCCGTTCGCGCGCTACAAGGGCTCCGGCGGCCCGGCCGAGGTGATGGAGGAAACGCGGCACAGCAGCGCGCTGCGCCACAGCCTGGGTGAGTTGTTGACCTGCCCCTTCTGCCTCGACATGTGGGTGGCCACCGCGTTCGTGATCGGGTTGATCTTCGCGCCGAGACCGACGCGGTTGATCGCGGGCACCTTCACCGCCCTGGCCGGCGCCGATTTCTTGCAGCTGGCCTACGCGCGGGCCCAGCAGCTGGCCGAGGGCTGACACACAAGGAGGATTCATGCCGAAGACGACGAAGGGCGGCGCGGCCAAGAAGAGCGAATTGCCGAGCACCCTGCAGCGCTCCAACGCCAAAGCGCAACGCACGTTCGCCAAGACCCACGACTCGGCCGCCGAGGAATACGGCAGCGAGGAACGCGCCCACCGGGTGGCCTACTCGGCGCTCAAGCACAGCTTCGAAAAGGTCGGCGACCACTGGGAGCCCAAGGAACGCAAGGGCCCGTCGGACGAGCTGGCCGAGGGCGGCGGCCCGCGCAACACCGGTCGTTCGGCCGAGGGCGTCGACGCCAACGCCAGCAAGAAGCATCTGCTCGACGTGGCGCGCCGGCTCGAGGTGCGCGGCCGCTCGACGATGAACAAGGCGGAGCTCGTCGACGCGATCAAGAAGCAGAACCGGCGGGTGCGCGGCCGCTGACGGCGTTTAGGTCGCGACGCGCTGGGCACCCCGACAGCCATGGTCGCGTCTACTACCCGTAGTGAACTCCGAAAGTGCCTCAACGACGTGGACTTTCCGGCGAACAAGCAGGACCTGCTGGATGCCGCCGACCGCAACGGCTGCGACGAGCAGACCGTCCGCGCGTTGCGCGGCATCCCACCCGAGACCTACACCAACGTCGGTCAGGTCGCCGCGTCGGTAACGATCGCCGATGACCAGGACGACGCCGGCAAGTCGGCCCCCGGGAGCCCGATCGTCGAGGAGCTGGGCGAGAACCGCGGCTCCTGATCGGTTCGCGCGCTACAGGATTGGCCGCCCGCCCGTCACGGCGACGCGCGCGCCCGAGATGTAGCTCGCGTCGTCGGAGGCCAGCAGCACGTAGATGGGGGCCAGCTCGGCCGGCTGCCCCGCCCGGCCCAGCGGCACGTTGTCCCCGAACGATTCCACGCTGTCCGGCGGCATGGTCGACGGGATCAGCGGCGTCCATATCGGTCCCGGCGCCACGCTGTTGACCCGGATTCCCTTGTCGCCCAGCAGCTGGGCGAGGCTCGCCGAGAAGTTGGCGATGGCCGCCTTGGTCGCCGCGTAGGGCGCCAGGGTGGGGTTGGGCGTATCGGAGTTCACCGACGAGCTGCCGATGATCGACGAGCCCGGCTTCATGTGCGGCAGGGCCGCTTTGGCGAGGTGGAAGTAGGCGCCGACGTTGAGCCGGAAGGTGTACTCCCACTCCTCGTCACTGATCTCCTCGAGGGTCTTGTGCATCATCTGGAAGGCCGCGTTGTTGACCAGGATGTCGACGCCGCCGAACTCCTCGACCGCCCGCCGCACCACGGCGCGGCAGTGGGCCGCGTCGGACAGGTCGCCGCGCACCAGCACGCACTTACGGCCGGCGTCCTCGACATAGCGGGCGACGTCGCGCGCGTCGTCGTCCTCGTTGAGGTAGGAGACCAGTACGTCGGCGCCCTCACGCGCGAAGGCGATGGCGACGGCGCGGCCTATGCCGCTGTCGCCGCCGGTGATGATCGCCTTTTTGCCGGTGAGCTTTCCCGAGCCCGTGTAGCTGGTTTCGCCGCAATCGGGGACGGGGTCCATGTGCGACTGCACGCCCGGAACTTCTTGTTGTTGCGCCGCAAAACCCATGGGTGAGAGGTCCTTTCGTCCTTGTGCATTACCCGCCGGCTACGATTCGCGGTTCGCCGGACCGGCGGTCGGAACGTCCGGGTCGTCGTCGGCCGGCGGCTCCGGGTCGCGCCATTCCTCGGCGCGACTCGACCTGTTTCCGCGCACCGTTCCGCTCAATTCGTGCTTCAATTCCTCGTCTTCGCGTGGGCTGTGCTTGGCGCTGCCGCGTTCCATCGATAACTCCCTTCGACGCGATTCCCTGATGCGGCTACCCCGCGGGGACGGAACTAATCTCGTTTCCGGCAGTGGTGGCAATGATGCCAATGTTAATTCTGTGACGCGAAAAGCTGTGTGCCACAAAACTAGCAGTGACGCATTAATGCAGGTAAGGGCGCACGCATTCGAAATTCCGGCATTAGCCGGGGTTTAGTGTCGCGACCGACGGGTTATGCCCACGAAGTGCGGTTATCGCCCTATGTATGGGAGCGATTGTTCGACACGAAAGGAATACCATGAAGGTCACCACAACCGCTGTTAAAAGTGCTATTGCCGCCGGAGCTATAGCGGCTGCAGGCGTTTTCGCAGCAGCAACCGCTTCCGCCGCGCCCAACATCCAGGGCTTCGGCACCAGCGAGCAACTCGTCGACGGGCCGATGATCACCAACTACACGGTGAGCAACCTGCAGCCGAGCAACGTGTCCATCCCCGGCTACACACCGAAGGGCACGCTGTACCAGGCCGACATCACGGCCAGGTCGGACGCCGGCGTCGTCACCCCGATGGTCAAGGACTTCAGCGCCCGCGGCCCGAACGGTCAGACGTACAAGCTGATCGACAAGCCCGGCGCCCCGGGCAGCCTTAACCCGGCGCCGATCCCGCAGGGCCAAGAGTCCACGGGCACGCTGTACTTCGACGTGACCGGCGCGCCGCCGAACGGCGTCGTCTACAACGACGGACTGCAGGACATCCTGATCTGGACGTCGAACGTGCCGGGCGCCTCGACGCCTGGCGCGCCGCCGAACGCAAGTCCGGCCCCGGGCCAGCCGCCCGCGCCGGCGCCTCACGCGTAATCGGTTAGCAAGGATCTCCCCGCGCCGCCCAATGGCGCGGGGAGATTTGCGTCTTCGGGAATCCCGCGCGACCGAATCGGGTACCCGACACGCATGAGTAACCCCGATCACAGACCAGCAGAAGTACGGGCACAAGCCAAGCTCAATGCCAGACGCGCGCGCGTGGCGATGGACGAACGCCGCAGCAAGCTCGACGGCGGGATTGCCGGCTGGGTCGCGGAGCGCGCCGGCAGGTGGGACCTCAGCGGCCAGGACGAGGCCACCCTGCAGCGCCAGAAGTTTTTCTGGAATGTGCTGGTGGACTACTGGTTCCGCATGGAGATCGACGGCTGGGAGAACATCCCGCCGCAGCCGCCGGCGTTGCTGGTGGGCATTCACTCGGGTGCCCCGTTCGTGTGGGACGCCTGGACCGTCGGCCTGCAGTGGTGGCGGCGCTTCGGCCAGGACCGCCCGCTGCACGGCACGGCCCACGACGCGCTGATGGCGATCCCGGTCTTCGGGCGGTACTTCCGCTCGATGGGCGTGCTGCCGGCGGCCCCGGACGCGATCGCGACGGCGTTGGCCGAGGGGCGCGACGTGGCGCTGTGGCCCGGCGGGGAAGTGGACTCGCTGCGCCCGTGGACCGAGCGTGATCGCGCCAACCTCGCGGGGCGAAACGGCTTCGTGAAGATGGCGATTCGCGCCGGCGTGCCGATCGTGCCGATCGCGACGGTCGGGGGAGCGGACGCGATGCCGGTGCTGATCCGGGGCGACCGGCTGTCGAAGGCGCTCAAACTCGACCGGTTGCTGCGGCTGAAGGTCTTTCCGGTGGCCGTGTCGCTGCCCTGGGGGATCGCCCCGGCGGCGCTGCCGCAGCTGCCGCTGCCGGCCAAGATCAGGACCCGGTTCATGCCCGCCGTGGAGCTCGACCGCGACCCGGCACGCGCCGACGACGACGAGTACGTCGACTCCAAATACCATGAGGTCGAGGACTCGATCCAGGAGGGCATGGACGCGCTGGCCCGAAAGCGGGCGCTGCCGCTGTTCGCCTGAGTGAGGCGTCAAAAGCCTTGCAAGACAGGCTCCGTCGCGACTAGTGCGCGACGCGGTCGGTGGCGGGGCGTGTCGTGGACGTCCACAGCGGGGCCAGCGTCGAGCCGCTGAGGACCCATTCGGGGTGCGGCGGCGTGGCCGCCATGTAGCCCACGCCGCGCACCGTGTCGACCATGGATTCGTGCTCGGGTCCCAGCTTGGCGCGCAGCCGCCGCACGTGCACGTCGACCGTGCGGACGCGGCCGTTGCAGTCGTAGCCCCACACTTCGTGCATCAGCCGGGTGCGGGTGAAGGCCCGGCCGGCATGCTGCACAAGGAAATTCAGCAGCTTGAACTCGGTGAGCGTCAGCCCCAGGTCCACACCGCCCAGCGACCCGGTGAAGCTGGCCGGGTGCAGCAGCAGGTCGCCGAATTTCAGCGTGCCGTCCATGGCGCTGCGGCGGCGCGAGATCGCCAGCCGCAGCCGCGCCTGGAGCTCGTCGGCCCCGGCGGCGGGCAGCAGCACGTCGTCGACGTGCCAGTCGACGTCCACCGCCGCGAAGTCGGCGGGCGTCACCACGGCCACCACCGCGATGGACGGGGCGTCGGAAGCCAACCGGCGGCAGGCGCTGCGCGCGGCCTCGAGGTCGGCGCGCCCGTCGATGATCGCGACGTCGGCGTCACCGCGATGCCCGTCGACGGCCCCGGTGAGGGGACCACGTCGCACGGAGTGAGCGAAGGACTTCAGAGTCGGCAGGACGGTTTCGAAGTCGTCTACTTCCGTAAGTAGTAAAACGTCCAACGACATCTCCAAACTCGTGAGTTTGTCATCGCCCCCCACCCGTAGGCACCTCACGGCGAGATGTCTGCCAGCGCAGCGCTGAGTACCCGATTCAGAGCCAAACTATGCAAAGTTTATTGCCCGCGATCGCGGGGTCAATGCTCTTTCCCGGGAATGCCGATGGGTCCGGCCCGTTTTACACGGACCGGACCCATCCTTGCGACAAGCTGCTACTGGTTGGCCTTCTGGCGCTCCTCGGCCGCCTCGGCACCGCCGCGCGCGGCCTCCGCCTGGGCTTCCTTCTTTGCCGCGTCGCGCTGAGCCTCGGCCTTGTCCTGCTGGGCCTGGCCCTCGCGCGTGAGGTCATCACGCCCGGTCACCGCGCCGACGGCCTCCTTGGCCTTGCCTTTGACGTCCTCGACGACGCCCTTGACCGCCTCGGCAGGTCCCGACTTGTTCTCGTTGTCCGCCATGGATTTTCCTCCTCATTGGCGTACGTGCTTGAGCAACTGCTCAGCGCCGATCGCCACAGCGATCGGCCCTCCATACGGCGAGGCGTGGTCCTTATTCTCAAGACCGTAGGTTCGCCCCCCGCGATGGTCTCTATTCCCCATGCCGCCACCCGCTCAAACATCCGGCGCCGGATGGCAAGCGTCGCCCGGGAATCCACGCGAATCGCCAACTGTGCAGATAATGCACCCCGCCCGCGCCACATTGTGTTGCGATGAGGCAGGATGTGAAATGCCGTTCCGGATGAAGTTCGCCCGGGATGGCACTCTCATGCGAGGAGTCTGATGACGGAGCCGACGAGAAGCGCCAACGGCGTACCGGAGAGGCGATCTCAGTATTCGAGAGTCTTGCTCAAGCTCGGTGGCGAGATGTTCGGCGGCGGCCAGGTGGGGCTGGATCCCGACGTCGTCGCCCAGGTGGCCCGCCAGATCGCGGAGGTGGTCCGCGGCGGTGTCCAGGTCGCGGTGGTGATCGGCGGCGGCAACTTCTTCCGGGGCGCACAGCTTCAGCAGCGCGGCATGGAGCGCACGCGCTCGGACTACATGGGCATGCTCGGCACCGTCATGAACAGCCTCGCCCTGCAGGACTTCCTGGAAAAGGAGGGCATCGTGACGCGGGTCCAGACCGCGATCACGATGGGCCAGGTGGCCGAGCCCTACCTGCCGTTGCGGGCCGTCCGCCACCTGGAGAAGGGCCGGGTGGTGATCTTCGGGGCCGGCATGGGGCTGCCGTACTTCTCCACGGACACCACGGCCGCGCAGCGGGCGCTGGAGATCGGCGCCGAGGTGGTCCTGATGGCCAAGGCGGTCGACGGGGTGTTCTCCGCGGACCCGCGGCTCAACCCCGAGGCCGAGCTGATCACCGCGATCAGCCACCGGGAGGTCATCGACCGCGGGCTGCGCGTGGCCGATGCCACCGCCTTCAGCCTGTGCATGGACAATGGCATGCCGATCCTGGTATTCAACCTGCTGACCAACGGCAATATCGCTCGGGCGGTCGCTGGTGAGAAGATCGGGACGCTGGTCACCACCTGAGGGGAAGACGATGATTGACGAGGCTCTCTTCGACGCGGAAGAGAAAATGGAGAAGGCCGTATCCGTGGCCCGCGACGATCTGTCCACCATCCGCACCGGGCGCGCCAACCCGGGCATGTTCAACCGGATCGTGATCGACTACTACGGCACCAACACGCCCATCACGCAGCTGGCCAGCATCAACGTCCCCGAGGCGCGGCTCGTCGTCATCAAGCCCTACGAGGCCAGCCAGCTGCACGCGATCGAGACGGCCATCCGCAACTCCGATTTGGGCGTCAACCCCACCAACGACGGCACCCTGATCCGGGTGGCGGTGCCGCAGTTGACCGAGGAGCGTCGCCGCGAGCTGGTCAAGCAGGCGAAGCACAAGGGCGAGGAGGCGCGGGTGTCGGTGCGCAACATCCGCCGCAAGGCCATGGAGGAGCTGCACCGCATCCGCAAGGACGGGGAAGCCGGCGAGGACGAGGTCGGCCGGGCGGAAAAGGATTTGGACAAGACCACCCATCAGTACGTCACCCAGATCGACGAGCTGGTCAAGCACAAAGAAGGCGAGCTGCTGGAGGTCTAGCGGCCGCTCAGCAACGTATCCGTGGTGACTACCGGCGCAGGGGCCCCGTCCGACGAGCCGCGGCGTGGGCCCCGCGAAGCGACGCAGCAGCCGGCCAAGAAGACCTCGCGCGCCGGGCGCGACCTGCGGGCCGCGATCGCGGTGGGCGTCAGCATCGGCGCCGTCCTCGTCGCCACGCTGCTGTTCGCCCCGCGGTTCTGGGTGGTGCTGTGCTCGGGGGCCATCCTGGTCGCCACCCACGAGGTGGTGCGCCGGCTGCGGGAGGCCGGCTACGTCATCCCGGTCATCCCGCTGCTGATCGGCGGCCAGGTCACCGTCTGGCTGACCTGGCCCTACCGCTCCGCCGGCGCGGTGGCCGGCTTCGGGGCCACGGTCGTGGTGTGCATGGTGTGGCGCCTGTTCCAGCAGGACAACAGCAAGCGGCCGGAGCCGTTCGCCGGTTCGCCCTCGGCGAACTACCTGCGCGACGCGTCCGGCACCGTTTTTTTGGCCGCCTGGGTCCCGCTGTTCGCCTCCTTCGCCGCGATGCTGGTCTACCCCATCGATGGCGCCGGCCGGGTGTTTTGCCTGATGATCACCGTCGTCGCCTCCGACGTGGGTGGCTACGCCGTGGGCGTGCTGGTGGGCAAGCATCCGATGGTCCCGGCGATCAGCCCGAAGAAGTCGTGGGAGGGGTTCGCCGGTTCGCTGGTGTTCGGGATCACGGCCGCGATCCTGACCGCGACCCTGCTGGCCCACAAACCGCTCTGGGTCGGCGCGTTGCTGGGCGTCGTCCTGGTGTTGACGTGCACGCTGGGTGACCTGGTGGAGTCGCAGATCAAGCGCGACCTGGGCATCAAGGACATGGGCCGGCTGCTGCCCGGCCACGGCGGCCTGATGGACCGGCTCGACGGTGTGCTGCCCTCGGCGGTCGCGGCGTGGACGGTGCTGACGCTCGTGCGCTAGTGGCGATCGCAAGGGCGGCGTAGCCGGGCGCTGGGGGTCGCCACCATCGGCCAGGCGTGGCCGATACTGGACGGGTCATGGTCCAACAATTGGTCTTCACCGAATCGCGCCCGGGCCGGCCGCCGCGGCACCTGGCCGACCTCGACGCGGCGGGCCGGGCGTCGGCCGTCGCCGAGCTCGGCCTGCCCGCCTTTCGGGCCAAGCAGCTCGCGCAGCAGTACTACGGCCGGCTGATCGCCGACCCGCGGAAGATGACGGACCTGCCGGCGGCGGTGCGTGAGGCGATCGCGGAGGCGTTGTTCCCGACGCTGCTCACCGCGGCGGCCGAGGTCACCTGCGATGCGGGGGAGACGCGAAAGACGTTGTGGCGGGCCATCGATGGGGCCACGGTCGAGTCGGTGCTGATGCGCTACCCGGACCGCAACACGGTGTGCATCTCGTCGCAGGCCGGGTGCGGCATGGCCTGCCCGTTCTGCGCCACCGGCCAGGGCGGGCTGACCCGGAACCTGTCCACGGCCGAAATCCTGGAACAGGTGCGGGCCGCCGCGGCGGCGCTGCGCGACGACTTCGACCCGCCTGGTCAACGGCTGTCCAACGTGGTGTTCATGGGCATGGGGGAGCCGCTGGCCAACTACGCCAGGGTGCTGGCCGCGGTGCGGCGCATCACCGAGCCGCCGCCGGACGGCTTCGGCATCTCGGCCCGCTCGGTGACGGTGTCCACGGTGGGCCTGGCCCCGGCGATCCGCAAGCTCGCCGACGAGCGCCTGGCGGTGACGCTGGCGCTGTCGCTGCACGCGCCCGACGACGAGCTGCGCGACACGCTGGTCCCCGTCAACAACCGGTGGAAGATCGCCGAGGCGCTCGAGGCGGCCCGGTACTACGCCGACGTGACCGGCCGGCGGGTGTCGGTCGAGTACGCCCTGATCCGCGACGTCAACGACCAGCCGTGGCGGGCCGACCTGCTGGGAAAGCGACTGCATGGCGCGCTCGGCCCGCTGGTGCACGTGAACCTGATACCGCTGAACCCGACCCCCGGCAGCGACTGGGACGCCAGCCCCAAGGCGGTGGAGCGGGAATTCGTGCGGCGGGTCCGCGCCCAAGGCGTCTCCTGCACGGTGCGCGATACGCGGGGCCGCGAGATCAGCGCCGCCTGCGGGCAGCTGGCCGCCGAGCGCGGGTAGCCGCGCCGAACGTGAAGCTGTTGCGAGTTTTTCGCGGAATTGTCGCGCTGGTTTCACGCTCGGCGTGCGACGGGTGGCTGAGCCGGCGGCTGAACCCCGGCGGCTCCGAATACGTCTTTAAGGCATAACCCAGCAAACCAGGGGGTGCCGTGATGGTTCGCTTGTTCTCTCCGCTCAAGTTGTTTGCCGCGGCCGTTTTCGCCGCGGCCCTGATCTTCGGCCTGGCCGAGGCCCCGCGCTCGGCGGCGGCCGACGACCGGCTGCAATTCACCGGGACCACGCTGAGCGGCGCGCCGTTCAACGGCGCCGCCCTACAGGGCAAGCCCGCGGTGCTGTGGTTCTGGACGCCGTGGTGCCCGTTCTGCAACGCCGAGGCGCCGGGGGTCAGCCAGGTGGCGGCCGCCAATCCCGGCGTCACCTTCGTCGGCGTCGCGGCGCACTCGGACGTCGGGGCAATGCAGAACTTCGTCTCCAAGTACAACCTGAACTTCACCAACCTCAACGACGCCGACGGCTCGATCTGGGCCCGCTACAACGTCCCGTGGCAGCCTGCCTACGTGTTCTACCGCGCGGACGGCAGCTCGACGTTCGTCAACAACCCCACCGCGGCCATGCCCCAAAGCGAGCTGGCCGGCCGGGTGGCCGCGCTGCGCTGATCGGATGGACCGAGGTCTGGTCGGCCTGGCGTTCGCCGCCGGATTGGTCGCCGCCCTGAATCCCTGCGGGTTTGCCATGCTGCCCGCGTACCTGCTCCTGGTGGTGCGCGGGCCGCGGCCCGGCGAACGCCGCGGCCTGGTCCCGCTCGGCCGCGCGCTGGCGGCCACCCTCGGGATGGCGCTGGGCTTCCTGACGGTCTTCGGGTTGTTCGGCGCGCTGACGATTTCGGCGGCCAGCACCGTGCAGCGCTACCTGCCCTACGGAACCGTGGTGATCGGCATTGTGCTTGTCGCGCTTGGGTTTTGGCTGCTGTCGGGTCGCGACCTGACGGCACTGACCCCCCGCCCGCTCGGCCCGCGGTGGGCCCCGACGGTGCGGCTGGGGTCCATGTATTCGTACGGCGTCAGCTACGCGATCGCCTCGCTGTCGTGCACCATCGGGCCGTTCCTGGCGGTCACCGCCGCCGGCTTCAAGGGGTCGGCGGTCACCGGCGTAGCCGTCTACGTCGCCTACGTGGGTGGCCTGACCCTGGTCGTCGGGGTCCTGGCGCTGGCCGCGGCCTCGGCGAGCTCGGCGCTGGCCGACCGGCTGCGCCGCGTCCTGCCGTTCGTCAACCGGATCGGCGGCGGGCTGCTGGTGGCGGTCGGGTTCTACGTCGGCTACTACGGCGTCTACGAGTTGCGGCTGTTCGACGGCGACGCGGATCCGCGGGACGCGGTGATCGCCGCGGCCGGCCGGCTGCAGGGCGCGCTGGCCGGCTGGGTGCACCAGCACGGCGTCGTGCCCTGGGCGGTGGCCCTGTTCGTGCTGGTGACCGGGGCGGTCGCGGCCGCCTGGTATCGCCGGGTGCGGCGGCTACCGGAGCCAGCCGCGGCGGCGGCCCCACAGGTCGCGGATCAGCACGACGAGGGTGAGCGCGGCGAAGACGATCAGAAACCAGTTCTCGATGTGGCCGACGTGGTTTCCGCGCAGCATGGCCAGCAGGAAGATCACGATGACCAGCCCGGTGGCGTGCCAGGTGCGGTGATTGATCCTGCTCCACCCCCACGCTGCCGACGGCACCTCGGCGACGTCGACGCCGTTGAAGTGCTCCACCTCGGTACTGGCCACGGCGAATCCCTTTCGTGATCGGCTGGTAGGACAGATTCTGGCACATCCCTCGCGGGGCCGAGCGGGCACAATGAGTGAGTGACCGACGCGACTACGGAGGGCCGCCTGCGCGTGCTGGTGCTGGGCAGCACCGGATCGATAGGCACCCAGGCCCTCGAGGTCATCGCGGCCAACCCGGACCGCTTCGAGGTGGTCGGGCTGGCCGCCGGGGGCGCCAACCCCGAGACCGTGGCGCGGCAGCGCGCCGAGACCGGGGTCACCAACATCGCCGTCGCCGACGAGCGGGCGGCGCAGCAGGTCGGCGACGTCCCTTACAGCGGCCCGGAAGCGGTCACCCGGCTGGTCCAGGAGACCGACGCCGACGTCGTCCTCAACGCGCTGGTCGGGGCCCTGGGCCTGCGCCCGACCCTGGCCGCCCTGGACTCCGGGGCTCGGCTGGCCCTGGCCAACAAGGAATCGCTGATCGCCGGCGGTCCGCTGGTGTTGCGGGCGGCGCGGCCGGGCCAGATCGTGCCCGTCGACTCCGAACACTCCGCGCTGGCCCAGTGCCTGCGCTGTGGGAACTCCGACCCTGAAAAAAATGAGGTCGCCAAGCTGGTGCTGACGGCCTCCGGCGGCCCGTTCCGCGGCTGGGCCGCCGCGGACCTCGAGGCCGTCACGCCCGAGCAGGCCGGCGCCCACCCCACCTGGTCGATGGGCCCGATGAACACGCTCAACTCGGCGTCGCTGGTCAACAAGGGGCTCGAGCTCATCGAAACGCACCTGTTGTTCGGCATCGACTACGACCGCATCGAGGTCGTCGTGCACCCCCAGTCGATTGTTCATTCGATGGTCACCTTCATCGACGGCTCGACCATCGCCCAGGCCAGCCCCCCGGACATGAAGCTGCCCATCTCCTTGGCCCTGGGCTGGCCGCACCGGGTGCCCGGGGCGGCGGCCTCCTGCGACTTCACCACCGCCTCTAGCTGGGAATTCGAGCCGCTGGACAGCGAGGTTTTTCCTGCGGTCGAGCTGGCCCGCCACGCCGGGATGACCGGCGGCTGCATGACGGCCGTGTACAACGCGGCCAACGAAGAGGCCGCCGAGGCGTTCCTGGCCGGCCGCATAAGGTTCCCCGCCATCGTGAAAACCATCGCCGACGTGCTGCACGCCGCCGACCAATGGGCGGTTTCACCGGCTAACGTGGATGAGGTACTCGACGCGCAGCGCTGGGCAAGGGAGCGGGCGCAGCGCGCGCTCGGAAGCGCGAGTGCCCACAAGATCTCCGGAATGGTGTGAGAAAGGTCCTGGCAGCCTGATGATGTTCGCTATCGGCATTGTGCTGTTCGCGCTCGCCATCCTGATCTCGGTGGCTTTGCACGAGTGCGGCCACATGTGGGTCGCCCGCGGCACCGGCATGAAGGTGCGGCGCTACTTCGTCGGCTTCGGGCCCACGCTGTGGTCGACGCGCCGGGGTGAAATCGAATATGGCGTCAAGGCCATTCCGCTGGGCGGCTTCTGCGACATCGCCGGCATGACGCCGGTCGAGGACCTGGAGCCCGACGAGACCGACCGCGCGATGTACAAGCAGGCGACCTGGAAGCGGGTCGCGACGCTGTTCGCGGGCCCGGGGATGAACTTCGTCATCTGCCTGGTGCTGATCTACGGCATCGCGCTGGTCTGGGGCCTGCCCAACCTGCACCCGCCCACCAAGGCCATCGTCGGTGAAACCGCTTGTGTCGCACCGGAAGTCAGCCCGGGCAAGGTCGGCAACTGCACCGGGCCGGGCCCGGCCGCGCTGGCCGGGATCCGCCCCGGCGACGTCGTCGTCAAGGTCGGTGACACCCCGGTGTCCACCTTCGAGGACATGGCCGCGGCGGTGCGCAAGCTGCACGGCACCGTTCCCGTCGTCGTCGAGCGCGACGGCTCCACCATCACCACCTACGTCGACGTGACGCCCACCCAGCGCTACATCTCGAAGGCGCAGAACGCCAAGCCCGAGGCGGCCACCGTCGGCGCCATCGGCGTCGGCGCCGTCAAGGTGACGCCGACGCACTACGGCGTCCTGTCGGCGATACCGGCCACCTTCGCCTTCGCCGGGGACCTGACCGTCGAGGTGGGCAAGGCGCTGGTGACGATCCCGACCAAGGTCGGCGCGCTGGTGCACGCCATCGGCGGCGGGCAGCGCGACCCGCAGACGCCGATGAGCGTGGTCGGGGCCAGCATCATCGGCGGCGACACCGTCGACCACGGGCTGTGGGTGGCGTTCTGGTTCTTCCTGGCCCAGCTGAACCTCATCCTGGGCGCGATCAACCTGGTGCCGCTGCTGCCGTTCGACGGCGGCCACATCGCCATCGCGCTGTTCGAGAAGGTGCGCAACCTGATCCGGTCGGCCCGCGGCATGGTCGCGGCGGCGCCGGTGAACTACCTCAAGCTGATGCCCGCCACCTACGTGGTGCTGGTATTCGTGGTCGGCTACATGCTGCTGACCGTGACCGCCGATCTGGTCAATCCGATCAGGCTCTTCCAGTAACTGAGAGCCAGTAAGTGAGAGAAGGCAGAAAGTGACCATTGGCCTGGGCATGCCGGACGCCCCGGCGCCCACGCTCGCCCCCCGGCGCACCACGCGGCAATTGATGGTCCGCGACGTCGGGGTCGGCAGCGACCATCCGATATCGGTGCAGTCGATGTGCACCACCAAGACGCACGACATCAACGCGACGCTGCAACAGATCGCCGAGCTGACCGCCGCCGGCTGCGACATCGTCCGGGTGGCCTGCCCGCGCCAGGAGGACGCCGACGCGCTGCCCGCGATCGCCAAGAAGAGCCAGATCCCGGTGATCGCCGACATCCACTTTCAGCCCAAGTACATCTTCGCCGCGATCGACGCCGGGTGCGCCGCGGTGCGGGTGAATCCGGGCAATATCAAGGAATTCGACGGCCGCGTCGGCGAGGTCGCCAAGGCCGCCGCGGCGGCCGGCATCCCGATCCGCATCGGCGTCAACGCCGGCTCGCTGGACAAGCGCTTCCTGGAGCGCTACGGCAAGGCCACGCCCGAGGCGCTGGTGGAGTCGGCGCTGTGGGAGGCCTCGCTGTTCGAGGAGCACGGCTTCGGCGACATCAAGATCAGCGTCAAGCACAACGATCCCGTCGTGATGGTCGCCGCCTACGAGCAGCTGGCCGCGCGGTGCGACTACCCGCTGCACCTGGGCGTCACCGAGGCCGGTCCCGCGTTCCAGGGCACCATCAAGTCCGCGGTCGCCTTCGGCGCCCTGCTGTCGCGCGGCATCGGCGACACCATCCGGGTGTCGCTCTCGGCCCCGCCCGTCGAGGAAGTCAAGGTCGGCATCCAGATCCTCGAGTCGCTCAACCTGCGGCCGCGCGGGCTGGAGATCGTGTCCTGCCCGTCGTGCGGCCGCGCGCAGGTCGACGTCTACACCCTGGCCAACGAGGTCACCGCCGGGCTGGACGGGCTCGACGTCCCGCTGCGGGTGGCCGTGATGGGCTGCGTCGTCAACGGCCCGGGCGAGGCCCGCGAGGCCGACCTGGGCGTCGCGTCCGGAAATGGCAAGGGGCAGATCTTCGTTCGGGGCGAGGTGATCAAGACCGTGCCCGAGGCGCAGATCGTCGAGACGCTCATCGAGGAGGCCATGCGGCTGGCGGCCGAGATGGGGACCGGTCACGATCCTCAAACAGAAGCGAGCGGTTCGCCGATTGTGACCGTAAGCTGATAGGGGCTTGCGCCCCAGCACTGATCGTCTTTACGCACCACAGAGAGTTCCGTAGATGTCGGCTCCGCCCATCATGCGCCTTGTCGGCGAGCGACGGGTGTCCGTGGTGCGTGACGCCGCCGCCGTCTGGCGGGTGCTCGACGACGACCCGGTCGGCTCGTGCATGGTCGCGGCCCGGGTGGCCGACCACGGCATCGACCCGAACGCGATCGGCGGGGAGCTGTGGACCCGCCGCGGCCCGGACGAGTCGCTGTGCTTCGCCGGTGCCAACCTCATCCCGCTGCGCGGCGCGCAGGCCGACCTGAACGCCTTCGCCGACGAGGCGATGAGCGGGACACGGCGCTGTTCCTCGCTGGTCGGCAGGGCCCACCTGGTGATGCCGATGTGGGCGCGCCTCGAGTCGGCCTGGGGCCCGGCGCGCGACGTGCGCGACGACCAGCCGCTGATGGCGCTGACCCGCCACCCCGACTGCGAGATCGACGTCGGCGTGCGCCAGGTCCGCCCCGACGAGCTGGACGCCTACCTGGTGGCCGCCGTCGACATGTTCATCGGCGAGGTCGGCGTCGACCCGCGGCTCGGCGACGGCGGCCGCGGCTATCGCCGCCGGGTGGCCAGTCTGATCGCCGCGGGCCGGGCGTGGGCGCGCTTCGAGCACGGTGAGGTCGTGTTCAAGGCCGAGGTGGGGTCGCAGTCGCCCGGCGTGGGCCAGATCCAGGGGGTCTGGGTGCACCCGGAGTGGCGCGGCCTGGGCATCGGCACCCGCGGCACCGCGACGGTGGCCGCCGTGATCGTCGGCAGCGGCCGCATCGCGAGCCTGTACGTGAACAACTTCAACACGGTCGCCCGCGCCGCGTACGCCCGCGTGGGCTTCGCCGAGGTCGGCACCTTCGCGACGGTCCTGCTCGACTAGCTCCTGCCCGCGAGTGTGCGGCTGGCCGCACACCGGGCACCGACGGTGCGGCTGGCCGCACACTCGGCGCCGGAGGGCCGCTCCGACGGCATAACGGTTCGGTCTCGGTGTGTCGGCGCCTGTCGGCGGCCCGGCATTCATAACATCTGTACCGATGGTCACAAAAACCCCACTGGTATCAGCGGCGGCCGGCATGCTGCTCGTCGCGGTGATCGCCCTGTCCGGGTGCACCCCCAGGCCCGACGGCCCCGGGCCGGCCGCCGAGAAGTTCTTCCGCGCGCTGGGAGTCGGGGATACCGCGACGGCCGCCCAGCTCAGCGACAACCCCAACGAGGCCCGCGAAGCGCTGAACGCCGCCTGGGCCGGGCTGCAGGCCACCCACCTGGACGCGCAGGTCCTGTCCGCCAAGTACGCCGAGGACACCGGCACGGTCAACTACCGCTTCACCTGGCACCTGCCGAAGAACCGGACCTGGAGCTATGACGGCCAGCTGCAGATGGCCCGCGACGAGGGCCGCTGGGAGGTCCGGTGGGCCACCACCGGGCTGCACCCGAAGCTGGGCGAGCACCAGACGTTCGCGCTGCGCGCCGACAAACCGCGACGGGCCTCGGTGAACGAGCTCGGCGGCAGCGATGTGCTCGCGCCGGGCTACCTGTACCACTACACGCTGGACGCCACGCAGGCCGGGCCCGCCCTGATCGGGACGACGCACGCGGTGGTCGACGTGCTGCGGCCGTTCAACAACGCGCTCGCCGACCCGCAGCTGCTGGCCGAGCAGGCGACCTCGGCGACGCAGCCGCTGGACCTGGGGGTCACGCTGCACCCCGACGACAACGACAAGGTTTTCCCCGCGATCGGCAGGCTGCCCGGCGTCGTGGTGACGCCGCAGGCCGAGATGCTGCCGACCGACCCACATTTCGCGCCGGCCGTCATCGCCGAGGTGAAGAAGGCCGTGATGGACCAGCTCGACGGCCAGGCCGGCTGGCGGGTGGTCAGCGTCAACCAGAACGGCGTCGACGTGGCCGTGCTGCACGAGGTCGAGGGCTCCCCGGCGCCGTCGGTGTCGATCACCCTGGACCGCGCGGTGCAGAACGCCGCGCAGCACGCGGTGGACACCCGCGGCGGCAAGGCGATGATC
This sequence comes from Mycobacterium paraense, assembly GCF_002101815.1. Classification (GTDB taxonomy): domain Bacteria; phylum Actinomycetota; class Actinomycetes; order Mycobacteriales; family Mycobacteriaceae; genus Mycobacterium; species Mycobacterium paraense. The sequence continues at coordinate 48,457 of NZ_LQPM01000024.1, forward strand.
GTGGTGATCAAGCCGTCGACCGGGGAGATCCTGGCGATCGCGCAGAACAAGGGCGCCGACGCCGACGGCCTGCCGGCCACCAACGGCCTGTTCCCGCCGGGGTCGACGTTCAAGATGGTCACCGCCGGCGCCGCCGTCGACCGCGACATGGCCACGCCCAACACGATGCTGGGCTGCCCCGGCCACATCGACATCGGGCATCGCACCATCCCCAACTACGGCGGCTTCGACCTGGGTGTGGTGCCGATGTCGCGGGCCTTCGCCAGTTCGTGCAACACCACGTTCGCCGAGCTGAGCAGCAGGATGCCGCCGCGGGGCCTGACCCAGGCGGCCAACCGCTACGGCATCGGGCTGGACTACACGGTCGACGGCATCACCACCGTCACGGGGTCGGTGCCACCGACGGTCGACCTGGCCGAGCGCACCGAGGACGGCTTCGGCCAGGGCAAGGTGCTCGCGAGCCCCTTCGGCATGGCCCTGGTCGCCGCCACCGTCGACGCCGGCAAGACGCCGGTGCCGCAGCTGATCGCCGGGCGGCCGACGACGGTCGAGGGCGACGACACGCCGATCTCCCCGAAGATGGTCGACGCGCTGCGCCCGATGATGCGGCTGGTGGTCACCAACGGGACCGCGAAGGAGATCGCCGGCTGCTGCGGCGAGATCTACGGCAAGACCGGTGAGGCCGAGTTCCCCGGCGGATCGCACTCGTGGTTTGCCGGGTACCGCGGCGACCTGGCGTTCGCCGCGCTGATCGTCGGGGGAGGCAGCTCGGAATACGCGGTCCGGATGACCAAGGTGATGTTCGAGTCGCTGCCGCGGGACTATTTGGCCTAGAGCCCCCACCCCGTCGCGGCGGTAAATTGCAAGCGTGGGCGAAACATCCGGCGGGGACATGGTGGCGCTGCGGGTCTCCGACGCCGACCGGAACGGCACGATGCGGCGGCTGCACAACGCCGTCGCGCTCGGGCTGATCGACATCGAGGAGTTCGAGCAGCGCTCGTCGCAGGTGTCGTACGCGCGCACCCGCGGCGAGCTGGACGGCCTGGTCGGCGACCTGCCCGGGCCGGGCGCGATCGTCACGTCCGCGGCCGACCGGGTCGAACTGCGCGGCTGGGCCGGCTCGTTGAAGCGGCACGGCGAATGGACCGTGCCCACCCGGCTGGCGCTGGTGCGCCGCCTGGGCTCGGTCGAACTCGACCTGACCAGGGCCCGATTCGCCGGGCCGGTGGTGGTGATCGAGCTCGACATGCGGTTCGGCTCGGTGGAGGTCCGCCTGCCGGAGGGGGCCAGCGCCTCGATCGACGACGTCGAGGTCTATGTGGGCAGCGCCAGCGACCGCCGCAAGGACGCCCGTGGCGAGGGGACGCCGCACGTCGTGCTGACGGGCCGGGTGGTGTGCGGCTCGGTGATCGTGCGGGGGCCGCGCCGCTCGTTCCTGCGCCGGGGCAAGGTCTGATTCGCCGAGCCTGAAAATTTGCAGCGGAACTGCGAGTGGGTGCCCGCACAATTACCGGCTCGGCGAGTCTCGCTGAAGGCGCCTCGCACTTAGCGTCGCTAAGCTGGCCCCATGCCTGCTCGGACCGCGCTTTCCCCCGGAGTGATCTCGCCGACTCTGCCGGTGCCCGGCCGCATCCCGCGCCCGGAATACGTCGGCAAGCCGACCGCGCAGGAGGGCAGCGAGCCGTGGGTGCAGACGCCCGAGGTCATCGAGAAGATGCGGGTCGCCGGCCGGATCGCGGCCGGCGCGCTGGCCGAGGCGGGCAAGGCGGTCGCGCCCGGCGTGACGACGGACGAACTGGACCGGATCGCCCACGAGTACATGATCGACAACGGGGCCTACCCCTCGACGCTGGGCTACAAGGGATTCCCGAAGTCGTGCTGCACGTCGCTCAACGAGGTGATCTGCCACGGCATCCCCGACTCGACGGTGATCGAGGACGGCGACATCGTCAACATCGACGTCACCGCCTACATCGACGGGGTACACGGCGACACCAACGCGACCTTTCTGGCCGGCGACGTCTCCGAGGAGCACCGGCTGCTCGTGGAGCGCACGCGTGAGGCCACCATGCGCGCCATCAACGCCGTCAAGCCGGGCCGCGCGCTCTCGGTCGTCGGCCGGGTCATCGAGTCGTACGCAAATCGGTTCGGGTACAACGTGGTTCGCGACTTCACCGGCCACGGCATCGGCACCACGTTTCACAACGGGCTGGTCGTGCTGCACTACGAGCAGCCCTCCGTGGCCACGATCATCCAGCCGGGCATGACGTTCACCATCGAACCGATGATCAACCTCGGCGCGCTGGACTACGAGATCTGGGACGACGGCTGGACCGTGGTCACCAGGGACCGCAAGTGGACCGCCCAGTTCGAACACACCCTGCTGGTCACCGACACCGGCGCCGAAATCCTCACTTCGGTATAGCAAGCCGTGACTTCGTGAGCGGGGCCCTGCTGGTCGCCGGCACCAGCTCCGATGCCGGGAAATCGGTGGTGGTGGCGGGGCTGTGCCGGCTGCTGGCGCGCAAGGGGATCCGGGTGGCGCCGTTCAAGGCGCAGAACATGTCCAACAACTCGGTGGTCACCGTCGAGGGCGGCGAGATCGGCCGCGCCCAGGCCATCCAGGCGCGGGCGGCGGGGCTGGAGCCCAGCGTGCGATTCAACCCGATCCTGCTCAAGCCGGGCAGTGACCGCACGTCGCAGCTGGTGATCCGGGGTCAGGTCGCCGAGTCGGTGTCCGCGACCAACTACGTGCGGCATCGCGAGCGGCTGGCCCGCATCGTCTTCGACGAATTGGCTTGCCTGCGCGACGAATTCGACGCGGTCATCTGCGAGGGCGCCGGGTCGCCCGCCGAGATCAACTTGCGGGCCACGGATTTGGCGAACATGGGGCTGGCCCGGGCCGCGAAGCTGCCGGTGATCGTGGTCGGCGACATCGACCGCGGCGGGCTGCTGGCCCACCTGTTCGGGACCCTCGCGGTGCTCGAGCCCGACGACCAGGCGCTGATCGCCGGCTTCGTCGTCAACAAGTTCCGCGGGGACCCCGCGCTGCTCGAACCCGGGCTGCGGCAGTTGCGCGCCCTGACCGGCCGCCCCACGTACGGCGTGCTGCCCTACGCCGAGGAGCTCTGGCTGGACGCCGAGGACTCGCTGTCGGCCCTCGCGCACCGCGTCGTGGGCGCACCGGGCCCGCCGCGCGGCGACGAGTGGCTGCGGGTGGCCGCGGTGCGGCTGCCCCGGATCTCCAACTCCACCGACGTCGAGGCGCTGGCCTGCGAGCCGGGGGTGCTGGTGCGCTGGGTCACCGACCCCGCCGACCTGGCCGACACGGACCTGATCGTGCTGCCCGGCAGCAAGGCCACGGTGGCGGACCTGTCCTGGCTGCGCGATCGCGGCCTGGCCGGCGCCATCGTCGACCACGCCCGGGCCGGCAGGCCGGTGCTGGGCATCTGCGGCGGGTTCCAGATGCTGTGCCGGCGCATCGAGGACGCCGTGGAATCCGGTGCCGGGGAGGTCGACGGCCTGGGGCTGCTGGACGCCGACATCGCCTTCGCGCCGGCCAAGGTGTTGCGGCGCTGGCAGCAGCCGTTGAGCGGCTACGAGATCCATCACGGGCGGCTCTCGCGCTGCGCCGAGGACGCCTGGTTCAGCGTCGACTCGCGACCCCAGGGCATCGCGCGCGGCGCGGTCTTCGGCACCCACTGGCACGGCCTGCTCGACAACGACGAGTTCCGGCGGGCGTGGCTGACCGGGGTCGCCGCCGCGGCCGGCCGGGGCGGGTTCGTCCTGGCCGACACTGATGTCGCCGCGCGCCGCGACGCCCAGCTGGACGCGATCGCCGACCTGCTCGCCGCCCATCTCGATGTCGACGCCGTCCTGGACCTGCTCGACGGGCCGCCGCCCGCGCGGCCCCATGTCGCGATCGGGCTGCGGCCGTGACGGACAGGAAACCTCGCGCGAGCTGGCCGGTTGGCTGTAGTTTGCGTGAGTGCACTCGATGATGAACACGCTCGACGGATTTCCGGTCCCGGTGGCCGTGGCAGGTCCGGAAAAGGGCGTCGTCGTCGTCATCCTCGGCGACCAGGAGCGCGCGCCCGTCGCCTACGACGCGGTCTGCGAGCGGCTGCACACCGCCTCGCTGCGGACCGTCGTCATCGGCCTCGATCAGCGGCTGACCGCCAAATCGGTGGTCGGCATCCTCGATGCGCTGGGGATTCGCTGGGCCGTGGTCTTCGGCGACCGCGCCGGCGGCGAGCTGGCCTGGGAGCTGGCGGCGACCCGGCTCGGGCGGTTCGTGGGCCTGATCGTGATCGACCGCGGGCATCCGCGGGTGCCCGACGCCAAGGGGGTGGTGCTCGACGAGCACTGCCCGCCAGTGGAAATCGGCACCACGGTGCTGGTCAGCTCCCCGGCCGCCAAGGCGGCCGCCGCCGCCAGCCAGCGGTACGTCTACGCCGAGTACCGCGTGGTGGATCTGGGCCGGCGCACCGCGCAGGAGTCGACGGCGCAGTTGGCCGCCGAGATCGTCCTGCGCACCAGCACGTGGTAGCGCCCTCCGCGATGTTGTCGCTGGCCGCGCTGGAACAGCTGGTGCAGCGCGGCGCGGTGGACACCGTCATCGTGGCGTTCGCCGACATGCAGGGCCGGCTGGTCGGCAAGCGCATGGCGGCCGGGCTGTTCGTCGAGGAAGTGGCCGCGCACGGCGCGGAGTGCTGCAGTTACCTGCTCGCGGTCGATGTCGAGATGAACACCGTGTCCGGTTACGCGATGTCGGGCTGGGAGACCGGTTACGGCGACATGGTGATGACCCCGGACCTGTCCACGCTGCGGCTGACTCCGTGGCTGCACGCCACCGCGCTGGTGATCGCGGACCTCGGCTGGGCCGACGGCGGCGAGGTCACCGTGGCGCCCCGGGCGATCCTGCGCAGGCAGCTCGAGCGGCTGGGCGCGCGCGGGCTGATCGCCGACGTCGCCACCGAGCTCGAGTTCATCGTGTTCGAGGAGTCGTACCGCCAGGCCTGGGCCGGCGGCTATCGCGGGTTGACGCCGGCCAGCGACTACAACATCGACTACGCGATGCTGGCGTCGGCGCGGATGGAGCCGCTGCTGCGCGACATCCGGCTGGGCATGGAGGGCGCGGGCCTGCGGTTCGAGGCCGTCAAGGGCGAATGCAACAGGGGCCAGCAGGAGATCGGCTTCCGCTACGACGAGGCGATGGTCACCTGCGACAACCACGCCATCTACAAGAACGGCGCCAAGGAGATCGCCGACCGGCACGGCAAGAGCCTGACGTTCATGGCGAAATACGATGCGGCCGAAGGCAACAGCTGCCACATCCATCTGTCGCTGCGCGACAAGGACGGCGCCGCGGTGTTCGACGACGGCGCCCGCCCGCACGGCATGTCGGCGACGTTCGGCGGTTTCCTCGCGGGCCTGTTGGCGACGGTCCGCGAGCTGACCCTGTTCTACGCGCCGAACATCAACTCCTACAAGCGGTTTGCCGACGGCAGTTTCGCCCCGACGGCGGTGGCCTGGGGCCTGGACAACCGCACCTGCGCGCTGCGGGTGGTCGGGCACGGCCGCAACAAACGCGTCGAGTGCCGGATCCCCGGCGGCGACGTCAACCCCTACCTGGCGGTGGCGGCGCTGATCGCAGGGGGGTTGTACGGTATCGAGCGGGGCCTCGAACCCCCGGCCCCCCACGCGGGGAATGCCTACCACGCAACCGATCTCGAGCGGCTGCCCGCCACGTTGGCCGACGCGGCCGCGGTGTTCGGGGCGTCGACGCTGGCGCGGGAGGCGTTCGGCGACGACGTCGTCGCGCACTACCTGAACAACGCCCGCGTGGAGTTGGCGGCATTCAACGCGGCGGTCACCGACTGGGAGAGGATGCGTGGGTTTGAACGGCTCTAGACCCGTGATCGGCCTGACCTGTTATCTCGAGCAAATACGAACGGGGATCTGGGACATCGCCGCGGGGTACCTGCCCGCCGATTACTTCGAGGGCGTCGTCATGGCCGGCGGCATCGCGACGCTGCTGCCGCCGCAGCCGATGGACGCCGAGGCCGCCGGTGCGCTGCTGGACAGCCTGGACGCGCTGGTGATCACCGGGGGCTATGACGTCGACCCCGCCCATTACGGCCAGGATCCGCACCCGGCCACCGACGCGCCCCGCACCGACCGCGACGACCTCGAGCTGGCACTGCTGCGCGGCGCGCTGGACCGCGGGATTCCGGTGCTGGGCATCTGCCGCGGCGCCCAGGTCCTCAACGTCGCGTTCGGCGGCACGCTGCACCAGCACCTGCCAGACGTGCTGGGGCACAACGGCCATCGCGCGGGCAACGGGGTGTTCACCCGCTTGCCGGTCCGCACCGTGGCGGGCACCCGGCTCGCCGCGCTGCTCGGCGAATCCACCGACGCGCCCTGCTACCACCACCAGGCCATCGACAAGGTCGGCGACGGACTCGTGGTCAGCGCCATGGACGCCGACGGCGTCGTCGAGGCCGTCGAGTTGCCCGGCGAGTCGTTTGTCCTTGCGGTGCAATGGCATCCGGAGAAGTCGCTCGACGACCTGCGGCTGTTCAAGGCGGTGGTGCAGGCCGCGCGATCGTACGCACGAAGCCGATGACCGCCACGGAACTGGTCAACCCCGCGACCGAGGAGGTGTTGACCTCGGTCGACCTCGTCGACGCCGCCGCGGTCGACGACGCGGTGGCGCGCGCCGCGGCGGCCCAGCGGCGCTGGGCCCGGTTGTCCCCGGCGGAACGCGCGGAAGGCCTGCGCGCCTTCGCGGCCGCCGTCGACGCCCACACCGACGAACTGGCCGCGCTCGAGGTGGCCAACTCCGGGCACCCGATCGCGTCGGCGGAATGGGAGGCCGGTCACGTCCGCGACGTGCTGACGTTCTACGCCGGCAGCCCGGAACGGTTGTCCGGCAGGCAGATTCCGGTCGCCGGCGGCCTGGACGTCACATTCAACGAGCCGCTGGGTGTGGTCGGCGTGATCACGCCGTGGAACTTTCCGATGCCGATCGCGTCCTGGAGCATCGGCCCCGCCCTCGCGGCGGGCAACGCGGTCCTGGTCAAACCGGCCGAGTTGACGCCGCTGACCACGATCCGGCTCGGCGAGCTGGCGGTGCGGGCCGGGCTCGACCCGGACCTGTTGCAGGTGCTGCCCGGCAGGGGCGCGGTGGTGGGGGAGCGGTTCGTCACCCATCCGGGGGTGCGCAAGGTCGTCTTCACCGGCTCCACCGAGGTGGGCAAGCGGGTGATGGCCGGCGCGGCGGCCCACGTCAAGCGGGTGACGCTGGAACTGGGCGGCAAGAGCGCCAACATCGTCTTCGCCGACTGCGACCTGGAGCGCGCGGCGGCGACCGCCCCCGCCGGGGTGTTCGACAACGCCGGCCAGGACTGCTGCGCGCGCAGCCGGATCCTGGTGCAGCGCAGCGTCTATGACCGGTTCATGGAGCTGCTCGAGCCCGCGGTGCGGGCCGTCGCCGTCGGGGACCCGGCGTCCCGGGACACCGAGATGGGCCCCTTGGCGTCGGCGGACCACCGCGCCCGGGTGGCCTCCTACGTCCCCGACGACGCGCCCGTGGCCTTTCGCGGCACCGCGCCGTCGGGCCCCGGATTCTGGTTCCCGCCAACGGTCCTCACGCCCCGGCGCACCGACCGCAGCGTCACCGAGGAGATCTTCGGCCCGGTCGTCACCGTGTTGCCGTTCGACGACGAGCAGGACGCCATCGCGCTGGCCAACGACACCGCCTACGGCCTGTCGGGGTCGATCTGGACCGACGACCTGTCCCGCGCGCTGCGGGTGTCGCGGGCGGTCGAGTCCGGCAACCTGTCGGTGAACTCACACTCGTCGGTGCGCTACAACACGCCCTTCGGCGGTTTCAAGCAGTCCGGCCTGGGCCGCGAGCTCGGCCCCGACGCGCCGCTGCAGTTCACCGAGACGAAGAACGTGTTCATCGCCGTCAAGGAGGATTCGTGATCGACCTGACGCAACGGCTGGCCGGCCGGGTGGCCGTCATCACCGGCGGAGCCGGGGGCATCGGGCTGGCCGCGGCTCGGCGGATGCGCGCGGAAGGCGCGAGCGTCGTCGTCGGCGACGTCGACCGCGAGGCCGGGGCGGCGGTCGCCGACGAGCTGTCCGGGTTGTTCGTGCCCACCGATGTGTCGGACGAGAACGCGGTCGACGCGCTGTTCGACGCCGCGGCCGGGGCCTACGGCCGGGTCGACATCGCGTTCAACAACGCCGGCATCTCACCGCCCGAGGACGACCTGATCGAGAACACCGAACTTGCGGCGTGGCAGCGCGTCCAGGACGTGAACCTCACATCGGTGTACCTGTGTTGCCGGGCGGCGCTGCGGCACATGGTGCCCGCGCAGAGGGGGTCGATCATCAATACGGCGTCGTTCGTCGCGGTGCTCGGGTCGGCCACCTCGCAGATCTCCTACACCGCATCCAAGGGCGGGGTCCTGGCCATGTCGCGGGAGCTGGGGGTGCAGTTCGCCCGGCAGGGCATCCGCGTCAACGCGTTGTGCCCGGGGCCGGTCAACACCCCGCTGCTGCAGGAGCTTTTCGCCAAGGACCCCGAGCGCGCCGCCCGCCGCCTGGTGCACGTGCCGCTGGGTCGCTTCGCCGAACCCGACGAGATCGCCGCCGCGGTGGCCTTTTTGGCCAGCGACGACGCCTCCTTCATCACCGCGTCGACCTTCCTGGTCGACGGCGGCATCAGCTCGGCCTACGTCACCCCGCTCTAGGCGACCGTCCCGCGGCAGAGCGCGACGGGCGCGCTCGCCGTGGCCCAGGCCTGGGGCGCCGACAGCTTCCCGATGGACGTGCCGCGGCCGAAACCCGGGACGGGCGCCCGGCGGGCCGGCTTGCCGAACAGCGCGCCCAGCGCCGCGCGCTTGTTGCGAGCGTTCAGGTGGCTGATCGCGGAGTCCGTCGGCGCCGACAGCGAACTCAGTCGCGACAGGGCCGGCGTCGCCGACGACAGCGACGCGTCGAACGATGTCAGCGGGGTCACCGAAAGCGCCTGCAGCGCTTCGGGAATCGCGGCCATCACCCGTGCACCGGACGCGACGACCTCCGGCGCCGACTCCAGGACCCAGGTGTTCGCGTCGTGGCTGCCCGGCGGCGAAGCGAACGGCGTCACCGTGGCCGCCTTGGCCGAGGCGCGGGCGTAGGCGTACATGGCGTCCGCGTCGCGGGCCCACATCCGCTCGTACTCGGCGTCGGCGTCCGCGATGGCCGGGCCGCTCTGCCCGAGGCAGTTCTGGATGACCAGCGACCGCCGCCGCGCGCGGTTCTCGGTGATCGCCGGCGGGGGGACCATCGCCTCGCGCGCCGACTGATGGGCGTCGGCCGCCGCCGCGAGCTGGGCGGCCGCCTGGTGAGCGTGCCCGGCGACGGTGTCGAGCCAGTCCACGTAGGGCGCCACGCCGCGTCGCGCGGCCAGCTTTGCGGTGACGGAGCGGTAGTCGGCTGCCGCGGTGCTCAGCCGCACGGCCAGCCGGTCCCAGGCCGTGGCGGCCTGGATCATCGGTCCCGCGCCGGGACCGGAATACATCAGCCCGGAGTTGATTTCCGGTGCTAGCGTCGCGAAATCCATTACAACCTCTGCTTTGACATGGACTCTCCCCTGAGATAGACGCAGGGGTTACACGGCCGGTTCGATGGCCGATCAGCGACGGGCTACGCAGAACCGCGTCAGGATGTCCGGCTCGGCTTCCAGGGCCGCGGGTGCGCGGGGCCGGGCGCCCCGGGGCCGAAATGCGAACGCGATGAACGAGACCGGTAGCGGCGATCCGACGGACGGCGGTGACAGGCGGCCGGGCGTCGGTGGGCGGTCCTTGGTCATCCACGTGGTGTGGAACGGCTTCTTGTCGGTCGGCGCGGCGGGCGCGGATGCCCGCAGTTCCCCCTGGGCGGCGTGCGGGCCGGCGACCGGCACGCCATCAGACCAGCCCGCCGGCTCGGGCAGCGCCGCCGCGGCGAACTGGGGCCGCAGCGCCGAACCCGCGACGAGTGCGACGAAGGCGCCGAGCGCGGCGACGATCGCGATGGCCGACCGCCGTCGTCGAGTCATACCGCCGCTTTGCAACCCCACAGTGGCCCGAATCTATAGGGCAAAGCCTGGCGGACGGTCGGAGGGAGCTGTGAAAACGCTCGCAGTCGTCGGGCAGTGCTCCGGCGCCCAGGTGCCGGCCGTTGCCCCGGCGATCGACCCCGGTCACGGTGGTGAAAACGCATGCTTTCGCTTTGTGGCGTCCGCGACGTAAGGTTGACATAACAGCGATGCAGTCGGGGGGCCGCGGACCTGCCAGCGAATATCAGGGGGGCGAAGGTTGTACGTGGCGACCTGCCGCCACTGTGGCAGGCAAATTGTCCAGCACCCGTCGGGGGTGTGGATCCCCCGGGACGGCTCCCTGAAAAGCGATCGCCACGGCCTCTATTGCCGCCAGGCGGGCACCGGGCGCCGGCCCCGGATGTTGCACGAGCCCATGCCCTCCAACTTGGCGGGCGCACCCAGGTGGCTGTCCTCGGCGACTTCCCAGGTTGCTGCCGATGCGGACGCCCACTCCGCTCCGCGGGGGCTCCGTAAACCGCTTGTCCCCGCAATCATCCGGGCGTGTGTGCGGCGTGCCGTCGTCCGGCTCAGGGATGTGACGCGGTTTCGCGTGGCCTGGTGGTGACGTGCCGGGTCGGCCGGCGCGGCGACGGGCGGCGGAACCTACAAGGCGGGACCGGGAGGATGGTCAGCCGTGAAATCACCGCGGGGATCGATGAGTTCGTTGCACTCGGCCACGGTGTAGATGGTGTCGGTGTAGTCGAATGAGCCTTGGTCGAGCACTTCGCGGGCGGCGCGGACCACGGCGGTCAGTCCGGCGCGACAAAAGGAGGTGCCGATCGTCACCCTGCGCACGCCGAACTCCTTGAGCTCGGCGACGGTAAAGCGCGCCCGCCCAATGCCGGCCACGTAGTTGACCGGTCTGGCGAGGCTGCGGCAAGCCAGGCGGAGCGCCGACTCGTCGGGCAAGCCCGGGGCGTACAGAACGTCGGCGCCCGCGGCTTCGTATGCCAGCAGCCTCGACAGCGTGTCGTCGAGGTCGGGGCGGCCGCGGATGAAGTTCTCCGCGCGGGCGGTCAGGGTGAAGGGATACGGGAGCGCTCGCGCGGCTTCGACCGCGGCCTGGACTCGTTCGACCGCCAGCCCGGCGGGATAGACCGGCTGGTCGGGCCGGTACGTCGCGTCTTCGATCGATGCTCCCGCCAGGCCGGCCTCACCCGCGAGCCGCACGGTTTCCGCCACCGCCTCGGGCGTGTCGCCGAACCCGTTCTCCAGGTCCGCGGTCACCGGCAGCGGTGTCGCGTCGACGATCGTGCGCACGTGTGCCAGCGTCTCGTCCCTGCTGACCGCGCCGTCGCCGTCACGCCGGCCCAAGGAGAATGCCAGACCGGCGCTCGTCGTCGCCAGACCCCGGAATCCCATGTTGGCGAACAGTCGGGCGGTCCCGACGTCCCAGGGATTCGGGAGCACAAGCATCTCATCGCGGGCATGCAGACGCCGGAATTCTTCGCACCGCCGCGTTCGCTCCTTGCTGTCCATAGCGCCAGGTCTACCAACGGCCACCGACAAAAACGATCAACGGGATCGCCATCTCCGCGGGCGTGGGGCCGCCGTGAAATCCGATGAGGCGGGCCATTTCCGGGGGCTCGTGGGCGGTCGCCAGCACGGCGGTGTCGCCGGTGCAGACGACGACGACGTCGCCGATCCGCGCCAGGTGCGCCGGGTCGACCGGCCCGAACATGCCGGTGGCCACCGCCTGCTCGCGGCTGTACACCCGCGCCCGGCCGTGCAGCGACTCGGTCCAGGCGGCCTGCACGTCCGCGGCGGCCCCCGGCTCGGTGTGCAGGTAGCGCACCCGCGCCTCGCCGGCGACCACCCGCACCCCCTCGGCCAGCCCGGGCTCGGTGTCGAGGTCGACGCGGGCGTCGGGCGGGACGTTCAGGCCGCCGTGGTCGGCGGTCACCAGCAGCGCCGAACCGGGCGGCAGCGCCTCGACCAGCCGGGTGAGCAGGGCGTCGACGCGGGCGGCCGCCTCGTGCCACTGCGGGGAACCGATGCCGAACAGGTGGGCGGCGGTGTCCAGCTCGGCGGTGTAGCCGTAGACCAGCCCGGGCGCCGCGGCCAGCTCGGCGACCAGCTCCGCGGCGTAGTCGTCCGTCGGCTGCGCCGGGCGGAACTGGGCGCCGCGGTAAGCCGCATCCGTCAGCCCGCTGCCCATGAACGCCGCCGGCAGCACGGCGCGCGCACCGATGCCGGACCGCCGCAGCCGCCCGAACCAGGTGGGCAGCGGCTGCCATTCGTCGTGCGGCGGGTCGTCGCGCCACACGATGTGGGTGAGCACCCGGTCGGTGCCCGGCACGTTGAGCGTGAAACCCAGGATGCCGTGCCGGCCGGGCCACGCACCGGTCCCCAGCGACACCAGGCTGCTCGGGGTGGTCGACGGGAAGGTGCAGGTGAGTTCGGTGAGCCGTCCCGTGCCGCCGCCGAGCACCGAGGCGAGCAGGGGAGCGCCTCCCGCCAACTCGGGTAGCAGGTGCCGGCCCAGCCCGTCCACGAGCACGACCGCCACGCGATCCTTCGGACCGATCGACTCCATCAGGCCCAAACGATCGACCCCGCCGGGGGCCCCGAGCAGCGCCGCCGCGGCGGGCAGCACGTCGCAGATCGAACCGGGCACGGGGTCAGTCTGGCACGGGCGCCAGCCGTTGACTGGTCACCCGCAGCTGGCGGTCGGTGCTGTCGTCCAGCGCGCGAACCTGCTCGGCGGACAGCCGGCCGCACAGCCGGCCCCAGTGCACCGCGACCTCGTCGCCGACGGCCACGTCGGGCACGGCGCTGTAGCCGTCGGCCCGGACGTCGAGCGGGCGGACCGAGGGCTCGGACAGCGTCAGCGCCCGACCGTCCCAGACGAGGCGCCGGCACATGACCTCGACGTCGTCGCCGGCGCGGGAAACGACTGTGCCCCAGGTGATTCGGCAATTGTCCAGCACGCTCAACGGATGTTCGTCCATGCCGCGACCGAGGAATCGGGTCCACGGGTAGACGCCGAACACGTGGAAGCAATGGTTGGCGGCGGCCTCGCCGGCCAGGTCGCCCGTCAGGTGCGCCCAGTAGCGGCCGGCCTGCGGGCCGATGATGGCCAGCAGCGCGTCGATGAAGTCGTGTGGGTCGAGGTCGGCGCCGACGCCGCCGCCGAGCCAATAGGATTCGACGAGCCGGTAGTCCAGCGGGTCGGCGATGCCGGTCAGCTCGGAGAGCACCCGCAGGTACGGCCAGGCCCCGGAGAACCCGGTGGCCGCGCGCCGCACCTCCTCGACGGAACCGTCGCGCAGGGTCGCCCCCAGCGGGGGCCCGCAGTAGCCCAGGGCGTTGGGGGCGTACGCGTACCGGGCGAACATCTCGGCACCCCGGATGTCGGTCAAGTGCGGCCCACCAGCTTGACCGCGTCGCGATGCATGCGGCCGAAGTTGTAGTAGGCGGCGCACGCCCCCTCGGGGGAGACCATGCACGTGCCGATCGGTGTCTCGGGTGTGCACGCGGTGCCGAAAACCTTGCATTCCCAGGGCTTGAGCACGCCCTTGAGCACCTCGCCGCACTGGCAGGCCTTGGGGTCGGCGACCCGCACGCCGGGCATCGCGAAGCGCAGCTCGGCGTCGAACTCCGCGAAATCGTCGTGCAGGCGCAGCGCGCTCTGCGAGATGAACCCCAGTCCGCGCCATTCGAAGTGGGGGCGCAGCGCGAACACCTTGCCCATCAGGGCCAGCGCGGCGGGGTTGCCGCGCTCGGGGACCACGCGCTTGTACTGGTTCTCCACCTCGCAGCGGCCCTCGCGGATCTGGGTGAGCAGCATCGCCACGGCGGCCAGGATGTCCAGCGGCTCGAAACCGGCCACCACCAACGGCTTTCGGTACACGTCCGGCACGAAACGGTAGGGGCGGTTGCCCACCACCGTCGACACGTGGCCGGGGCCGATGAAGCCCGACAGCCGCAAATCCGGTGACTCCAGGATGGCCTTGATCGGCGGCACGATCGTGACGTGGTTGCAGAAGACGCTGAAGTTGGGCAGGCCCAGGTCGCGGGCGCGCACCAGCGTCACCGCCGTCGAGGGCGCGGTGGTCTCGAAGCCGATGGCGAAGAACACCACGTGCTTGTCGGGGTTGTCGACGGCGATCTTCAGCGCGTCCAGCGGGGAGTAGACGAACCGCACGTCGGCGCCGCGCGCCTTGGCGTCCAGCAGGCTGCCGGCCGACCCGGGCACCCGCATCATGTCGCCGAAACAGGTGAAGATCACGTCCGGCTGGCCGGCCAGCCACATCGCGTCGTCGATGCGGCCCATCGGGATCACGCAGACCGGGCAGCCCGGGCCGTGCACCAGCTCGACGTTGTCGGGCAGCAGGTGTTCGATGCCGTGCCGGTAGATCGTGTGGGTATGCCCGCCGCACACTTCCATGAACTTGAACTGGTCCCCAGTGGTCCCGGCCAGGTGCTCGATGGCGCCCAGCAGCTTGCGGGCCGCGGCCGGATCACGGAACTCGTCAACGAATTTCATTGTGCGCCTTCCTTACACGATGGACGACGAGTCGAAGGCTTCCATCTCGGTGGCGTAGGCCTCGCCGAGTTTCTTGATGGCGGCCAGGGTCAGCAACGCCTCGGTCTCGTCGATCTTGGCCATGGCGAACCCGACGTGCACCAGGACCCAGTCGTCGGGCTCGGGCATGCCGTCCTCCAGCAGCCGCACGCTGATCGTGCGCTGGACGCCGCTGACGTCGATCTTCGCCAGATAGTTGGCGGGGTCGGTGATTTCGACGATCCGGCCCGGAATCCCCAGACACATGCGCGTAGCCTCCTAACAGATCCTCGGCAGCGGGTCCCCGACGAGCATGTCGACGATCCGGGTGCCGCCGAAACCGGTGCGCAGCACCACGCTTTCGGCCGGTTCGGAAACGATTTCCCCCACCGCGGCGGCCTCGGCGCCCAGGGGGTGCGCGCGCAGCGCGGTCAGGGCGGCGTCGGCCTCCCCGGGCGCGACGACGGCGACGAACTTGCCCTCGTTGGCGACGTACAAAGGATCGATGCCGAGCAACTCGCAGGCGCCGTTCACCATGGGCCGCACGGGCAGTCGCTCCTCTTCCAGCAGCACCCCGAGGCCGCAGGCCTGGGCGAGTTCGTTGCAGACGGTGCCGACCCCGCCGCGGGTCGCGTCGCGCATCCACCGGGTCGACGGGGCGGCCGCCATCAGCAACTCCACCAGCGGGCTGACCGACGCGGTGTCGGAAACGATGTCCGCCTCGATGGCCAGGTCGCCGCGGGCGAGCATGACGGCCATGCCGTGATCGCCCATCGATCCGGACAACAGCACCTTGTCGCCGGTGCGCACCGACCCCGCCGACAGCGTGCGCCCAGCCGGGATGACGCCTGCCCCGGTGGTGGTGACGAACAGCCCGTCGGCCGCGCCCTTGGGCACCACCTTGGTGTCGCCGGTGACGATCTGGACGCCCGCGGCCGCGGCCGCGGCCGCCATGTCGGCGACGATCTCCTTCAACTCGGCGATTCCGAAGCCCTCCTCGATCACGAACGCCGCCGAGATCCACGACGGCACGGCGCCGGCCATCGCGAGGTCGTTGCAGGTGCCGTGGACGGCGAGCTCGCCGACCGAGCCGCCGGGAAAACGCCTGGGCTGCACCACAAACGAGTCCGTGGACATCGCCAGGCGGTCGCCGCCGGGCAGCGTGAGGACCGCGCCGTCGCCCAGCGACTCCAACAGCGGGTTGCGGAAGGCCTCCACGAACACCGCGTCCACCAGCGCGGCCGAGGCCTTGCCGCCGGCCCCGTGCGCCAGGGTCACGTGATCGTCGAGCAACCGGGGGCGGCGCCTGCGGAACGACTCGATCCGCTCGATCACCTCGCCCTCGGCGAACCGCGGCCCCGACGAAAGGTATTCGCCCGTCGGCTTGTTCATGCCGCCCCCAGTCCCCGGTCGCCGAGCTGCTGATGCACGCTCAACCACAGCTGATAGCCCAGCAGCGCCTGCGATTCCTGGATGCGGTGCACGCTCTGCGAGCGCACGACGAAGCAGGCGTCCACGTCGGGGTTGTCGGCGAAGGCGCCGCCGTCGTAGCCGGCGAACCCGATGGTGTACAGGCCGCGCCGGCGGGCCTCGGCGAGCGCCGCGAGCAGGTTGGGCGAGCCCCCGCTGGTCGACATGGCGATCGCGATGTCGCCGGCCGTTGCCCGGGCGATGAGCTGGCGGGCGAACACCAGCTCGAACCCGACGTCGTTGCCCAGGGCCGTCATCACCGCCTGGTCCGCCGTCAACGGCCACGCGGGCAGCGGCCTGCCGAGCGGAGGCCGGGCGAACAGCCTTGCCAGGGTCGTGGAATCGGTGCAGCTGCCGCCGTTTCCGAAGGTGAACAACCGCCCGCCCGCCGCGAAGCGGCGCGCCAGCTCGGCTGCCGCCGCCTCCAGCAGCGCGGTGTTGGCCTCCAGGGTGGAGCGGCGCAGCGCCAGGCTCTCGGCCGCCTTCGCCTGCGCCGAGGCGGCCAGGTCGGCCAGCAGCGACTTGGGGTCGTCCTCCTGCGCGTCGATGAACGGATACAGGAAGTTGGTGGGTTCGTCCGGGCTGCTCATGGCCCCTCCTCGCCTTCCACCCTGCTGATCGCCATGCCGGCGTGCACCAGGATCAAATCACCGGCGGCGACCGGGTCGACGAGCGTGGTGACCACGTTCTCGACGCCGCGCGCGGTGCGCACCGCCGCCTGGCCGCCCTCCGACGCGCCGACCACCTCGCCCAGGCGGCCCTCGTCGCTGCACGTGACGCAAACGTCTTCCCGGCATTCGTCTTTGAGCAGCCCCGAGTGTTCGAAGCACACGTGGGTCAGCTCCCACAGCAGGTGATAGAACAGCACGAAGCCGCCCGTCGCGGGGACCCGCGGGTCGGGGTCGTCCAGCCACAGCACGTGGTCGGCCATCCCCGCCGCCGGCCGCTCGCCGCTGCCGATCCAGATCGTGGTGGCGCCCCAGGCCGGGCTGCGCCGCATCACGGAACGCACCTGCGCGTCGTCGGCGCCGGCGACCGCGACCACGATGTCGCCGGGCCGCACCGACACCCGCACCAGATCCACCAGGTCGGGTCCGGTCAGCGCCACCGCGGGCAGGGCGCGCTTGCCCATGATCACCGGGTGCACGAATTCCACGGCGATGTGCAGCGCGTGCGGTTCCCACGACGGCGCGATGGACCACATGGTCGCGCCCGCGGCGAACCGCTTGGCCAGGGTGAACGCGGTGGCGGCCAGGTCCTCGGCCAATTCGGCGCCCAGCCCGCGGTCGATGGCGGTGATGGTCATGATTCAGTCTCCTCCATCCCCCTCAGCATGGAGATCGCGGCCTGACCCAGCGCCAGCCCGCCGTCGTTGGGCGGGACGATGTGGTGCGTCAGCACCTCGAACCCCTTGCGCGCCAACCGCGTCCGGCATGCGCGCAGCAACAGCACGTTTTGGAAGACCCCGCCGGTGAGGCCCACCAGCCGGACCTCGCCGGCCACCTGGGCGACCACCTTGGCGACGGCGTCCGCGACCGCCTCGTGGAACGCGGCGGCCAGCAGCGCCGGCCGGGTGCCGGCGTACAGGGCGGCCACCATCGTCTGCACCATCGTGGTGGGATCGATCACCCCGTCGGCCTGCACCAGCAGCGGCAGCGACGGGCCGGGATCGCCGTGCGCCGACTCCGCGAGCGCCTCCAGCTCGATGGCGGCCTGCCCCTCGTAGTCGATCCGGTGCCGCACCCCGAGCAGCGAGGCGACGGCGTCGAACAGCCGGCCCATGCTGGAACACGGCACACACCCGGCGCCGCTCTCCAATTGCGAACGGGTGAGGCGCAATTCGTCCGGGGAGGCGGCGGCGACCGGCGCCAGATCCGGGGTCCAGGCGATGCCGGCGGTCCACAATTGCGACAGCGCCATCCGCCAGGGGTTGCGCACGGCGGCGTCGCCGCCGGGCAGCGGGACCGGCAACAGGTGGCCGACGCGCACGAATCGGTGGCTGTCGGTGCCCAGAGCCAGGATCTCGCCACCCCAGATGGTTTGGTCGCAGCCGTAGCCGGTTCCGTCGAACGAGACCCCGATGACGGGCTCGCCCAGGCGTCCGTGCTCGGCCAGCAGCGAAACGACGTGCGCGTGGTGGTGCTGGGCGAGGTCCAGCGGCCGCTCGCCGGCGTGGCGCTCGGCCCAGTCCCGGGTGTGGTAGCCGGGGTGCAGGTCGGCGACCATTCGTGCCGGGGCGCCGCGCATTCCGGTGAGCTGATTCACCGCTCGCTCGAACGCCCGCAGCGTCTCCCAGGTGGCCATGTCGCCGATGTGGCCGGACAGGTAGGCGCGCGAGCCGTCGGTGAGGCAGAAGGTGTTCTTCAGCTCCCCGCCCACCGCGAGGACGGTCGGGCCCGCCCGCCCCAGGTCCACCGGCAGCGGCGCAAAGCCGCGGGATCGGCGGATCGGCAGCTCCCGGCCAACCCCGGTATCTTTCACGACCCGCACGACGGAGTCGTCGCAGGGCACGTGGATCGGCCGGTCGTGGTCGAGGACCGCGTCGCACAGCGCCGGAAGCCGTTGGGCCGCATCGTCATCGGTGAAGCAGATCGGCTCGTCGGAACGGTTCGCGCTGGTGAACACCAGGGCGTCGGGCACCGGCGCGGCGGCGCCCGGCACGGGCGCCAGCAGCAGGTGGTGGACGGGGGAGTACGGCAGCATCAGCCCGAGCCGCGGGCTGCCGGGCGCCACGGCGTCGGCGACCGGCGCGCCGGATCGGCGCCGCAGCAACACGATCGGCCGCGCGGGGCTGGACAGCACCGCGGCCTCGTCGGCGTCGACGTGCGCGTAGCGGCGGGCGACGTCGAGGTCGCGGACCAGCATGGCGAACGGCTTGGCGCCCCGCGCTTTTCGGGCCCGCAGCGCGGCGACGGCCGCGTCGTCCGCGGCGGCGCAGGCGAGGTGGTAACCGCCGATGCCCTTGACGGCGACGACGGCGCCGGCCGCCAGCGCGCGCTGGGTGGCCGCCAGCGCGGCATCCGGTCCCGCCGAGCGCCCGCCGGCCGACGAAAACCACAGCGACGGGCCGCAATCCGGGCAGGCGATCGGCTGCGCGTGGAACCGGCGATCGCCCGGATCGTGGTATTCGGCGGCGCACCGGTCGCACATGGCGAAGCCGGCCATGGTGGTGGCCGGGCGGTCGTACGGCAACTCGCGGATGATGGTGAACCGCGGCCCGCAGTTGGTGCACGTCACGAACGGGTGCCGGTAGCGGCGGTCGTGCGGGTCGAACAGCTCGCCCACGCAGTCGTCGCACACCGCGACGTCGGGTGGAATGGGTGTTGCCGCACCGGCGATCGGCCGGCTGCCAACGATCCGGAACCCGCGCCCGCAGCCGGCGTCGGTGGGCAGGTCGGTGACCGTGACGGCGCCGATGCGGGCCAGTGGCGGCGCCTCGGCGCGCAACCGGCGGGCGAATTCGTCGACGCGGGAACGGTCACCCTGCACTTCGATGAAGACGGCGCCGGAATCGTTGCCGACGAGGCCGGCCAGGCCGAGCCCGCCGGCGATCCGGTGGACGAAGGGACGGAAGCCAACCCCCTGCACGACACCGGTCACGGTGAAGCGCCGCCGGACTTGGGTATCGGGCGGCCCGGTCCGCAGCAGCAGGGGGGACTGGGTCATTTCAGCCGCCCTCCGGGTCGGCCGTCGGATCGGTGCGGCCCCTGCCCATCAGCTCCAGGCCGGCCATGGCCTGCTCCGCGCCGGCCCGGTCGGTCTTCTCGACGGCGAAGCCCATGTGGATGATTATCCAGTCGCCGGGCGCGAACGTCTCCTCCGGGAGCATGCCGACGTTGACCCTGCGCTGCTCGCCGGCGACATCGACCAGCGCGAGCTGGCCCTCGTAGCCGTCCAGCATCCGGATCACCTGACCCGGTATCCCCAGGCACATCAGCGGTCCCCCCGCGTCGACGTTTGCAGCGCCGCGACGATCTCCTCCACGGCCCGCGCTGCCCGCGGGACGGCCCGGGCCACGGGCTCGGTCAGGCCGATGCCCTCCTCGACGCTGCCCGCCTCGCACCCGACCACGACCGTGTAGGGCGGACTGCCGCCCAGCGCCCGCAGGCTGGCGAACACCGCGGCCGGATCCATGCTGTGACCGTCGAGGCCCGCGGCGCCGCAATCGGATTCGTGGTCGGCCTGAAAGACGTGCAACGTGCCGGGGTTGCCGCGGCTGGGCACGGCGTCGACCAGGACCAGGCTGTCCCAGTCCTCGAGCAGGTCGTACGCCAGGTGCATGCCCCGGATGCCGTAGTCGGTGACCCGGACACAGGAATTGCCGCTCGAATCGCCCTGCGGGATCTCGGCGTTGCGGACCACTTCCGAACCGAATCCGTCGTCCCCCAGGAAGATGTTGCCGATCCCGGCCACCAGGATGCGTGCTGTCATGTCCTCGTCCAGGCGGCTACATCCGCCTCAACTTCAGGTAGCGGCGCGCATCGGGAATCGACACCAGCCCGAGCACCAGCCCGATCGCGACCACCAGCGCGATGAGGGCGATGAATATCCAACCCAAGACTTCCATTTCGAACTCCTTTCACGTCGCGGGTTGCGAGGTTTCGAGTGGCTCCACTTCGTCGGGGGAGAAGTAGAGATAGCGTCCGTACCAGTCGTGCAGCTCGGCGGCGGGGTCGTCGTCGACGACGACCGCGACGTGTTTGTTGCCCTCGACGTCCTCATGCACCGACGTGACGCGGGCGGTCTTGCCGGCCACGAAGATGTCCTGGGCGTCGGCGTTGCGCCGCGGGCGCAACCGGACCCGGCTGCCACGAGCGACCCGGATGCCGTTCACCAGGACCGCGTCGACTTCGGGGCGAACGGCGTTGTCCGCCAGCGGATCCCACCAGTCAACGCCGTCGGGGATCTCGGGGACGAGGCCGGAGATCGCGTGGGGATCGCGCAGCACCCCGTGCAGGCGCGCCATCGACTCGGGCGACATGGCATCGCACTGGTCGATGATCCGCGCCGCCCGCGGATCGGTGGCCCGCGCCTGGGCCTTTTCCTCGTCCGTCATCGTCATCACGCGCAGCGTGAGGATCTCGTCGATCTCGGTGCAGTCGTACAGGGCGGTGTCGCTCTGTTCGGCGACCTCGGGGTGGTCGTAGAGGATGATCGGCGAGATCAGCAGGATGTCCCGGGTGCCGGGCGGCCCGGCCAGCACGGGGAAGCACCGGTGTCGCCCGCACCGCGACACCGCGGCGGCGGCGCCGGGCGGCGGCTCGAGCAGCGAGACGAACTCGCCGCCAACGACTTCCGCGATCACGTGCGTGCCGATCATCGACCGCGCGATCGCGTCGTTCTTGTCGCGCGCCCCGTCGCCGACGTTGCTGACCCGGATCGACACCCGGCGCAGGTCGCCGTCCGGCTCGCTGGCCACCGTCAGCACGCCGAGCACCTCCCGCCGATGGCGCACCAGGCGCCCGCCGGCCAGCAGCTCGATGTCCGTCCCCTCCGCGGCCGTCACCGGCAGCGTGCACGGCTCGTCGTCGAGGGCGAGCGGCCCGAACGACACTTCGCACTCGACCGCCTCGTCCCAGGTCAGCCAGGAGCCGGCCGGGGTGGTCAGCTCGTCGACCGGCTCGAACTCGCCGTGGGTGAACTCGCGCTCCGCCCGGCGATGCTGCAACTGCAGGAACCGCACCACCAGCGTCAGCGCCCGGGCGCCGTCGACCAGGAAGTCCGCGGCCATGCTGTCGTCTTCGCCCAGTCCCGCGTCCGCGGCCCCGGGTGGTCCCAGAACGCCGAACTGCCAACGCGACTGGTTCTTGCTCGACGTCCCGCGGTACGGGTAGAGCAGATAGCCCTCGTACAGCACCGCGTCGGCGACGGCGCGGGCCCGGTCCCAGCGGGAGGTCATCGGGCCTCCTCGCGGTCGGTGCCCAGCAGCGAGGTGACCGCGTGGTCGAGGTCGAGCATGCCCCGCGCCGACTTGAACGCGGCCAGCGCCGCGATGGTGTCGTGGCTCAGCCGCACCCAGCCGGTGTTCGGATAGTGCTGCGCGATCAGATCCCGCCAGACGGTGACCGGCATGTCGTAGCGGTACTCGCAGTCCCACGGCACCTGCTGGACCGAGAATCCCCGTTCGGACTTGACGAAAATCGTTCCGCTGAAAAGGAACTGGAGGGGCAGGGCGCCGTCGCGCAGCGCGTGCAGGTACTTGGCGGCGGCGACCTCGAAGTCGTAGGTGCAGTCCAGCGGGAGCGCGACCGTGGTGTTGCCGGCGAAGCCCGGCACCATCGCCGTGGCGTGCTGCCAGAGGAAGGTGCGCTGGGTGGCGGCCCAGCGTTCGCGGGGCCCGAACAGGTCGAGCAGGCCGGCCGCCTCGGCCTCCGAGTAGGAGCGGCGCAGCGGCTCGATCCGGACCTGGCAGCGCAGGGCGATCGCGTGCACCGGATCGTCGCCGCTGGCGGCGACGCTGACCCGCGCCGTCAACACCGGGCTCACCGAGTACGGCTCGGGCGCCACATCGAGCACCGCGAAGTTCACGTCCACGTGCTCGGTGGTCATGGCGGCGTCTCTACCGCGCGGGCCCTGATGTCGGCGAAGAAGCCGTCGATGAACGCCCGGGCCTCCTGGCCCCCGTCGAACCCCCGCCACATCATGCGTAGGCGCCCGACGAACTCGTAACAGGCGTCGATCGGAACGAGATAGCTTTCCGGCTCGGCATTCTCGTCGTCGCCCTCGGGCACCCGCACCAGCAGCGCCTCGACGTCGTCGGCCGGCAGCCCCGCGCGGGGGTCGGCCCCGCCGACGGCGTTCCACAGGTCCAGGTCCAGCTCGGATTCGGTCGCGCCCGCCGGGCCCGGGTAAAAGGCGACCGTGCGACCCAGCTCCGAGTTGGTGAAGAAGAAGGCGACCCCGACCGGGATCTGCAGCGCCTCCCACGCGCGGCGGTCCAGCGCGAAGCGCGGAAACGCCAGATACCGGTCCGGCACGGCGCGATAGCGCAGCTCGGCCGCCGAATCGGTGAACAGCAGATAGCAGGCCCGGCAGACGCACATCAACTGGCGCGCCGCCACATTCACCACGTGCTGGTGCTCGTCGGCGATGAGCTCGGAGCACATTTCGCATCGTTCGCCCGCCGGCTGCGGGGCCGCCCGGTTGCTCCGGATCCGGTTGAGCACGTCGAAGGGGCTGCTCATGCCGGGGCCCCCATCGGTTCGGCCAGCGCGACCGACGGCACCGCGTCGCGCAGCAGCAGGGGGACCGGCTCGAGGTGCGCGCCGTCGGGGCCGGCCCCCGCGTGCACGACATCGAACTGCGTGCCGCAGCGCGGGCAGCCCAGCAGCGTCTCGCGCAGTTGCGCACCCGCCAACGTGTCGTCGCACACCGGGCAGTGGTCGCGGTAGGCCAGTGGCAGGTCGCCGACTCTGCACACCAGCAGCGGGGTGCCCGAAACCAGGAACCCCGCCACCTCGCCCGCGGCGAGGTCGCCCACCTCGGGTAGCGGATGCCAGCCGGCCGCGTGCCCGTTCGACTTCACGTGTGCCATCAGCGATTCGGCGGGAATCACGCCGGCGGCCTTGTCGGCCGGGGCGGTGACCACCTCGATCGACGAGATCTCCGGCGCCGCCGCCCGGACCGCGTCCTGCACGGCCAGCTCCAGCGTCACCGCCGACGACGGGCAGCTCTTGCAACTTCCCCGGAACGCCAGCCGCACTGTGCTCTCTCCCGGCCCTTCGCCGGGCACGATCTCCAGCAGGTCGACGTCGCCGCCGTGCGACCCCAGGTAGGGCCGCACCCGGTCCAGCGCGTCGGACACCCGCCGGTGCACGCCGTGCGGGTGCAGCCCGTGCACCAGGAGCAGGCTGGCCACCAGGTCGTCGGCGGCCAGCCGCTCGGCCAGACCGGGGTCGCCGGCACGCACGATCCGTTCCAGACCGGCCCCATAGAGCGCGACGACCTCGCGGACCAACTCCCTCGCGCGCTCATACGCCGCCGCGCCACCGGACGCGCAGGAATCCAGCAGCGTCTGGATCCGATCGCCCGCCGTGCGCCATTGCGCGTCGTTCTCCTCAAGGGCCTCCGGGCGATCCACCGTCGATCACGCCCCGACGGGCGATTGGGTCGGCGTGTGCAGTCTCTCCAGCGTCTTGCCCTTACCCAGGTACATGTGCACGCCGCACGGCAGGCACGGGTCGAAGCTGCGGACCGTGCGCATCACGTCGATGCCCTTGAAGTTGTCCCGGCCGTTCTCCTCGAAGATCGGCTGGCCCTGCACCGCGTCCTCGTAGGGGCCCGGCGTGCCGTAGCTGTCGCGCGGGTTGGCGTTCCACGGCGTCGGCGGGTACGGGTGATAGTTGGCGATCTTGCCGTCCCGGATCACCAGGTGGTGGCTGAGCACGCCGCGCACCGCCTCGGTGAAGCCGCAACCAATGGCCTCGTCGGGCACCTCGAAGCGCTCCCACGTCTTGGTGCGCCCGGCGCGGATCTCCTCGAGCGCCTTCTCGGCGAAGTGCAACCCGCACGCCGCCGCGTAGGCCTGGAAGTAGGTGCGCGCACGGTCGCGTTCGATCGTGTTGCTGCCGTACTTGGGCACCTTCCACTCGAGTTCGACCGGCCCCTTCAGCGCGGTCTTGGGGAGGTTGATCTTGACGCTGTTGCCGGTCGCCTTGACGTAGCCGATGTCGACCAGCCCGGCCAGCGCCGTGGCCCACAGCCGCGCCAGCGGCCCGCCGCCGGTGTCTAGCGCCAGGTGATCCTGGCCGTCGAACCAGCGCGGCGACATCACCCAGCTGTACTTGCCGCCGTCCATGTCCCGCTTCTGCGGGTGCGGGTTGGTGTGCTGGTTCCACGGGTGCCGCCGGTCCACCGCGTTGCCCAGCGGATCGGTCTTGACGAACATCTCCTGATCGGTCCAGTCGTCGTAATACGAACTGCCCAAAAGGATTCGGATGCCGAGGTTGATGTCCACCAGCGAATGGGTGACCAGCTTGCCGTCGACCACCACGCCCGGGGTGACGAACATCGCGTTACCCCAGCGCTCCATGTCCTTGTAGGCGAAGTTGCACACCTCGGGGTCCTGGAAGGAGCCCCAGCAGCCGAGCAGGGTCCGGCGCAGCCCGACCTTCTCGTAGCCGGGCAGCGCCTCATAGAAGAAGTCGAACAGGTCGTCGTGCATGGGCACGACCTTCTTCATGAACTCGACGTAGCGCATCAGCCGCGTCATGTAGTCCGTCATCAGCTGGACGGTGGCGACGGTCCCGACGCCCCCGGGGTACAGCGTGGACGGGTGCACGTGGCGGCCCTCCATGAGGCAGAACATCTCTCGCGTCCAGCGGCTGACCGCCAGGGCCTCCCGGTAGAACTCGCCGCTGAACGGGTTGAGCGAGCGCATGATGTCGGCGATCGTCCGGTAGCCGTGCGCGCCCGCCTGCGGCGCCGGCGTCTTCTCCGCCAGCGCGAGCACGCTCGGGTTGGTCTCGGAGACCATCTTTTCGCAGAAGTCCACGCCGACCAGGTTCTCCTGGAAGATGTTGTGGTCGAACATGTATTCGGCGGCCTCGCCGAGGTTGACGATCCACTCACCGAGGTGCGGCGGCTTGACCCCGTACGCCATGTTCTGCGCGTAGCACGAGCAGGTGGCGTGGTTGTCGCCGCAGATGCCGCAGATGCGGCTGGTGATGAAGTGGGCGTCGCGAGGGTCCTTGCCCTTCATGAAGATCGAGTAGCCGCGGAAGATCGACGAGGTGCTGTGGCACTCGACGACCTCCTTGTTCTCGAAGTCGATCTTGGTGTAAATGCCGAGGCTGCCCACGATCCTGGTGATCGGGTCCCACGCCATGTCGACGAGCTGGCCGGGCTCGCGCTTCGCGGTGGTCGGCTCGGGGACGATAGTTGTCATCGCAGTGTCTCCGTCTGAAGTGAATGCAAGCGCGCCGACCTGGTAGGGGACTACCAGGTGCGGCGGGCTCCGGAAGTGAGTTTGTCGCCGTTGTGGCGCCAGCGCGGCTCCTTGTCCACCGTGCGCGCCGTGACGCCCCGCAGGTTGCGGATCACCGACCCGTAGAGGCCCGAGGCGGTGGTGGACACCTTGCCGCCCGGCGGCTCGTCCATGAACGGCATGAACTTGTCCGGGAAGCCCGGCATGGTGCATCCGATGCAGATGCCGCCGACGTTCGGGCAGCCACCGACACCGTTGATCCACCCGCGCTTGGGCACGTTGCATTTCACCACGGGTCCCCAACAACCAAGCTTGACAATGCATTTCGGCGACCCGTACTCGGTGGCGAAGTCGCCCTGCTCGTAGTAGCCGGCGCGGTCGCACCCTTCGTGCACGGTGTTGCCGAACAGCCACTGGGGGCGCAGCGCGTCGTCGAGCGGGATCATCGGCGCTTGACCGGTCGCCATGTAGAGCAGGTAGGTCAGCGTCTCCGAGAGGTTGTCCGGTTGGATCGGGCAGCCAGGCACGCAGACGATCGGGATGCCCGCCTTGCTCTTCCACTCCCAGCCGAGGTAGTCGGGAACGCCCATCGCCCCCGTCGGATTGCCGGCCATCGCGTGGATGCCGCCATAGGTGGCGCAGGTCCCGACGGCGACGACGGCCGTGGCCTTGGGCGTCAGCCTGTCGAGCCACTCACTGGTGGTCATGGGCTGGCCGGTCGCCGGGTCGTTGCCGAACCCGCACCAGTAGCCCTCGTCCTTGATCTTCTCGTTGGGGATGGATCCCTCGACGACGAGCACAAAGGGTTCGAGCTCGCCGCGATCGGCTCTGAAAAACCACTCGAGGAAGTCGTCCGCCCCCCCGTTGGGTCCACATTCGAAATCGATCAGGGGCCAGTGCACGGCAACCTTCGGCAAGCCCGGAAGCGCGCCGAGTGCTATTTCCTCGACGCTGGGCTGAGTGGCGGCAGTCAACGCCACCGAATCGCCGTCGCAACTTAGCCCCGCATTGATCCATAGAACATGGATCAATGTTTCTTCTGCTTTGACTGCCGCTTCAGTTGGCATGACGCAGCTTTCCGGAGCCGGGCTGGATGCTCCTGCGCTGCCGGAGTCGACCATCGGCCCACTTGCGCAACGCTGATTTTGGGTCTACTCCCGCCGCCCACCGTTGTCAACGGTCTCGGTTTGCCGGCAAATGCACATATGTCCCATAAGCCGGACGGCCCGGTCATTCCCCTTGCCCCGCAAGGGAATACGCACCGCCGCCGAGCCGTCGCCCAACCCGTGAGCCAGCCTAACGAGGGCGGCGCAAAACCGTTGTGGTGCGAATCATTCGCAAGACGTCGTCATGCGAACCGATCGCATCAGAGGATCACGCGTCGGGGTCGGCGGCGAATCGCCGCAGCCAGCCGAACCAGGCGCCCATGCCGGCCCCGGTGCGCGCGCTGACCGGCAAGATCTCCGCGGTGGCGTTGACCTCGCGCACGTGCGCGATGTACGAGTCGACGTCGACGTCGAGGTAGGGCACCAAATCAATCTTATTGAGCAGCACCACATCCACCGAGCGGAACATCACCGGGTACTTCAGCGGCTTGTCCTCGCCCTCCGTCACCGAGTAGACCATGGCCTTGGCGTGCTCACCGACGTCGAATTCCGCCGGACAGACCAGGTTGCCGACGTTTTCGATGATCACCAGGTCCAGGGCGGGCAGGTCGAGGCCCGGCAGCGCGCGATTGACCATCGGCGCGTCGAGGTGGCATTCGCCGCCAAACCCGCTGCTGGTGTTGAGCAGTGACACCTGGGCGCCGCGACCGCTGAGCTTGGCCGCATCCAGGTCCGTGGCGATGTCGCCCTCGATCACGCCGATCGCCATTTCGCCCGCGAGCTCGTCGAGCGTCGCCGCCACGATGGTGGTCTTGCCCGATCCCGGTGAACTCATCAGGTTCAGCGTGCGGATCCCGTTGCTCTCGAAGGCCGCCCGGTTGGCGTCGGCGAGGACATCGTTTTCGGCGAAGATCGCCTCCAGCACGTCGATGCGCTGTCTGCCCGTCCGATACGCGCTGTGGTCGCCGTGATCGTGGTCGGGGTGGTCGTGATCGTGGGTGTGCACCGTGCCGTCGTCGTGGCGATGAAATCTACCCATGACCGGATCCGTTCGTGTCGTGCTATGGCCCGAATCTTAGTGCTCGGCACAACCCGGGCCGCCGAGCGTGCATTGCGCGACGCGATTTCGGCGTGTTGCATCGCAATTTGCACGCTCGCCGAAAGCGGTAAAGGCGATACGCCCGTGGCGCTTTGGGCGGGCGCTACGAGACGTCCAACGACGTCACCAGGAACTCGTTGCCGCGCAGCACCTCGACGTCGGGGCTGTCGCACC
Organism: Mycobacterium paraense; assembly: GCF_002101815.1. GTDB lineage: Bacteria > Actinomycetota > Actinomycetes > Mycobacteriales > Mycobacteriaceae > Mycobacterium > Mycobacterium paraense. The sequence goes on from NZ_LQPM01000024.1 coordinate 76,876, forward strand.
GCGGGCACCAGATCGACCAGGTCGACGTGATCTCGGATTGGCGGCCGCACGCACGGCAGCGCACCTCGGCGGTGACGCACTCGAGCTCCAGCTCCGCGTCCGGCATGTCCTCGGAGTCGCGGACCAGCGTCCAGCAGAAGGACAGCGATTCGGGCACCACCTGGCGGAGGGCCCCGATCCGCACCCGCACGACATCGACGTGCCGCCCGTCGGCGTGGGTCTTGACCAGGCCGGCGATGGCCTCGCACAGCGACAGCTCGTGCATGGCACTGTTCTACACCTTGCCGGGGTCTACACCGATTTTCCCGTCAGCTCCGGGCCGAACTCCACTTTTCCTCGATGCGCCCGTAGCGCCAGACGAGCAGGGCGACCGCCCAGGTCGCGACGAAGATGCCGACGACGACGAAGCCGACGGTGTTGAGGTCGATGCCGCCCAGCCAGCGCCAGAACGGGCCGCGCCAGCCCAGTTGGTCGGCGAACAGGCCGAGGAGTTCGACGGTCCCGATCAGCAGGGCGACCGCCACCGACAGGCCCGTGATGGTGATGTTGTAGTAGATCTTGCGCACCGGGCTGGCGAAGGCCCAGCCGTAGGCGAAGTTCATGAACGATCCGTCGATGGTGTCCAGCAGGCACATGCCGGCGGTGAAGAGCACCGGCAGGCACAGGATGGCGTACCACGGCAGACCGGCCGCGGCGCTGGTGCCCGCCAGCACCAGCAGCGCGATCTCGGTGGCGGTGTCGAACCCCAGCCCGAACAACAGCCCGACCGGATACAGGTGCCACGACTTGGTGATCGAGCGGGTGAACCGGCCGAGGAATCGGTTGATCAGCCCGCGGTTCTGCAAGTGCCGTTCGAGTTCGGTCTCGTCGTACTCGCCGCGGCGCAGCCGCAGGAACACCCGCAGGATGCCGACCAGGACGATGACGTTGAGGATGGCGATGAGGTACAGGAACACCCCGGAGACGCTGGTGCCGATGAGCCCGGTGTAGTGGTGCAGCGCCGAGGAGTCGTCCTCGACCGGCCCTACGGTGGCCTTTATGACGGCCCTCGTCCCCGTGGCCAGCAGCAGCGCCAGCGCGAAGACGACCGTCGAGTGGCCCAGCGAGAAGAAGAACCCGACGGCCAGCGGGCGCTGCCCGTCGCTCATCAGCTTGCGGGTGGTGTTGTCGATGGCGGCGATGTGGTCGGCGTCGAAGGCGTGCCGCATGCCCAGGGTGTAGGCCGTCAGCCCGACGCCGACGCCAAACGCCTTGCCGCCGAGGCTGAACCGCTCGGGATCCACGATCAGCACCAGGGTGATCCAGCCGACCAGGTGCAGGGCGACGATCACCGCCACCATCGATCCCAGCCGCCACCACTCCGCCGGCGCCAGCGCGCCCCGCAGCCTGGAGGGCCGGTTCAGTCGCGATGGCCGCCAGTCCAACTCAGTACTGGCCACCGGCACGACATTAGGGGCCGCCGCGCGGCAAATGCAAGTTGGTTGCAGGAACGGCCCGGGCGCCCGGGTGGGCCGAAAACTGGCGGTCTCCGGTGTCGGGCGCGACACTGAACGGGTGAGTCCCAAGGCCCCGGCGCTGGACCCGGCCGTCACCGAACGGATCGGTGCCGTGCTGCGGGCCCACGGGCTGCGGCGGATGGCGTCGCGGATCCAGGTGCTGGCGGTCCTCGAGCCGGTCAACGGGCACCTGACGGTGGCGGAGATCCACCAGCGGGTGCGCGCCAGCCTGCCGCCGGGCGCCCAGCCGCCCGACGTCGCGACCATCTACCGCACCGTGACCACCCTGGTCGACCAGGGGGTGCTGCACGCGCTGACCCTCGACGGCGGCATCGCCACCTACGGGCTGGCCACCGCGCCGCACCACCACGCGGTGTGCACCCGATGCGGCTCCATCATCGAGGTGCCCGCGCGCCAGCTGAGCTCGGCGCTCGAGCACGCGATGGCGGGCAGTTCGTTCGCGCTGTCGGAGGCGGCCGGCCTGACGCTGCGCGGCCTGTGCCCCCAGTGCCAGCGCGGCTGACAGCGGCCTAGCGCAGGCCCAGCAGGGCGTTCTCGACCACCTCGGGCAGTGCCGGATGAATCCAGTACTGGCCGCGCGCCATCTCCTGGGCGGTCAGCCCGAAGCTCATCGCCTGGATCAGCGGCTGGATGATCGACGACGCCTGGTGGCCCATGATGTGGGCGCCCAGGAGGCACCCGCTGTTGCGCTCGGCGATGAGTTTGACGATGCCGGTGGTGTCCTCCATCGCCCAGCCGTAGGCGACGTCGGCGTAGTCCTGGACCTTGACCGCGATGTCGAATCCGCGTGCGATGGCCTGGTTTTCGGTGAGGCCGACGGTCGCCAGCTGGGGGTCGGTGAACACCGCCGACGGCACGAACCGGTGGTCGGTCTTGGCCATCGACTCGGTGTCGTCCCAGTCGCACAGCAGGTTGTGCTGAACGACGCGGGCCTCGTGGTTGGCGACGTGCTTGAGCTGGTAGGGCGAGGAGACGTCGCCGAGCGCGAAAACGCCGCGCGCCGAGGTCCTTTGGTATTCGTCGACCACCACCTGGCCGTTCTCGACGTCGATGCCGGCCTGATCGGCGTCCAGCAGGTCGCCGTTGGGCAGCCGGCCGGTCGCCACCAGCAGCAGGTCGGCGTTCAGGGTGGAGCCGTCGTCGAGCTCGAGGGCGACGCCGGAGCCGCGGTTGGCGGCGCGGGCGACCATCCGGTGGGTGCGCAGTTCCCATTTGCGCGAGGCGATGCGGGTGAACCGCTTGCAGATGGTGTCGTCGAAGTGCCGCAGCAGCGTGGAGCCGCGGATGACCAGCGTGACCCGCACGCCGAGAGCGGAGAAGACGTGCGCGAATTCCGTTGCCACGAAGCCGCTTCCGATGATCACCAGGTGCTCGGGCAGCTCGGGGATGCGCATGATGGTGTCGCTGGTGTGGTAATGCACGTCGGAGGCGAGGATGGTCGAGGGGATCACCGGGCGCGAGCCCGCCGCGATCACCACCTGATCGGCGGTGAATTCTTCGCCCGCGTCGGTGCGCAACAGGTATCGGCCGTCGGGTTGAACCGGCCTGAACCGGGTGTGCCGTTCGTACAGGTCGACATTGGGCAGCGAGCGTCGGTACTCCTCGCCGCTCATCGAGATGGGGTCGATGCGCCCGAAGACACGCGAGACGATGTCGTCCCAGCGCACCCCGTCGATGTGCGCGTCGATGCCGTAGCGGGCAGCCCCCCGGACGCCCGCGGCGACGTCGGCGGCGTAGACGAACATCTTCGTCGGGATGCAGCCGACGTTGAGGCAGGTGCCGCCGAACGTGCCGTGCTCGCAGATGGCCACGCGTTTGCCCGCGTAGCGATCGTCGAGAATGGTGTTGCCCGAACCGGTTCCGATGATGGCGAGGTCGTAGGTTTCCATGCTCGGGCCTCACCCCTTCCCCGGGGAGGCCGGCGCTTGGCGGTTTTCGCTGCCCAGGTAGTCGTCCAGCCACACGTCCAGTTCCCGGTAGGCCAGCCGGCGCGGCTCGGGCAACGACAAGAACACGTCGTGCTTGGCGTCGGGCACCGGGACGACGGTGCTGCGGTTCCCGATGCAGCCGGCCCACCTGGCGATCTGGGCGACGTCGAGGACCGCGTCGCCGCGGTGCATGGCCTCGGCATCGTCGGATTCGGCCACGCTGTGGTCGGACCGCAGGATCAGGTTCGGCACGCCGACGTCGAGCCCGCGATGCAGCCGGGCGTGGCCGCGGCGGATGGCGTGCAGCCACCCGAACGTGATGGGGAACCCGCCGACCGGCTTCCACTGCAGGTCGTAGTCGAACTCCCCGCGGTAGTCGCGGTGCAGCGTGGTGCCGTAGCCGCCCTCGGTGGGGGTCCGGACCACCCCCTTGGACCGCACCCGCGACAGGCCGGCGATCAGCGCCGAGGTCAGCGAAAGGCGCAGCAGCGCCGGGCCGTGCAGGTCCAGAAACGGGCTGTTGAGCACCAGGCCGCGGATGCCGGCGTGCGCCGCCGGGTCCCGACGGCGCAGCCGGTCCAGCCACAGCGCCACGATCAGCCCCCCGGAGGAGTGGCCGTAGACCAGGATCTTGGCGGGCCGGCCGGCGGGGGCCTGCTCGCGGATGGCCGACAGGGCGCATTCGAGTTCGGCGTCGTAGTGGGCGAGGTCGGTGATGAAGTGCGGGGTCTGGCCGTCGCGCCGCGACCTGCCGCACTTTTGCAAGTCCAGCGCATAGAAGGCGAAGCCGCGATCCGCGAAGTGATCGGCCAGCGCGGTGTTGAAGAAGTAGTCGGTGTAGCCGTGCACCGCCAGCACCGCGTGCTGGTCGGCCCCGGTCGGTTCGCCGCGCCGGATCAGCGTTGCCACGATGTCGCCCTCGCCGGCGGGGTCCGGGCCGAGCGGGATGGTGTGCTGCCAATAGCCGGGCAGCACGTCGGGCACCCAGCCAGTCACGAGGCCAGCTTAAAGGTTTTGCTGGCGGCGGGTGGGCCGCACGTCGTCAGTGCGTCGAACCCGTCGGGATAACCTGGGACGGTGTCAGGGCAGGCCACAACCGCGCGGACCGACGTCGTGCTGGTGGGCGCCGGCATCATGAGCGCGACGCTGGGGGCGTTGCTGCGGCGGCTGGAGCCGGACTGGTCGATCACCCTCGTCGAGCGGTTGGACGCCGTCGCCGCCGAAAGCAGCAGCCCGTGGAACAACGCCGGCACCGGGCACTCCGCGCTGTGCGAGCTGAACTACACCCCCCAGAACCCCGACGGCTCCATCGACATCACCAAAGCGGTCCGCATCAACGAGCAGTTCCAGGTGACCCGCCAATTCTGGGCGTACGCGGTCGAGAACGGCATCCTGACCGATCGCGGCTTCGTCAACCCGATCCCGCACGCCAGCTTCGTGCGCGGCGCGCCGGGTGTCGACTACCTGCGGCGGCGCCGGCGCGCGCTGGCCGACAACCCGCTGTTCGCGCGCACCGAGCTGATCGACGACGCGGGTGAGTTCGCGCGCCGGCTGCCGTTGATGGCCGCCAGGCGCGACTTCTCCGAGCCGATCGCGCTCAACTGGGCCGCCGACGGCACCGACGTCGACTTCGGTGCGCTGGCGCGCCAACTCATCGCCTTTTGCGTGCAGGGCGGCGCGACCGCGCTGTTCGGCCACGAGGTCCGCGACCTGACGCGCCAATCCGACGGTGGCTGGGCGGTGAGCATCCGCAACCGCCGCACCCGCGAAAAGCGGCGCCTGAACGCCAGATTCGTCTTCGTCGGCGCCGGCGGGGATTCGCTGCCGCTGCTGCAGCGGTCGGGCATCGCCGAGGTCAAGGGCTTCGCGGGCTTCCCGATCGGCGGCCGGTTCCTGCGCGCCGGCAACCCGGCGCTCACCGCCGCGCACCGCGCCAAGGTGTACGGCGCGCCGGCGCCGGGGGCCCCGCCGCTCGGCGCGCTGCACCTCGACCTTCGGTTCGTCAACGGCAAGTCTTGGCTGGTGTTCGGGCCGTACGCCGGCTGGTCGCCAAAGTTCCTGAAACACGGCCACTTCACCGACCTGCCCCGCTCGATCAAGCCGGACAACCTGCTGTCGATGCTCGGTGTCGGGGTCACCCAGATGACACTGGTCAACTACCTGATCGGCCAGCTGCGGCTCTCCGAACCCGACCGCGTTCGGATCCTGCGCGAATTCGTGCCCAGCGCAAGCGATTCCGACTGGGAGCTGACGGTGGCCGGCCAACGGGTCCAGGTGATCCGCCGCGACAGGCGCAAAGGCGGGGCGCTCGACTTCAACACCACCCTGCTCAGCGCCGCCGACGGCAGCATCGCCGGGTTGCTGGGCGGCTCCCCGGGCGCATCGACCGCCGTGCCGGCCATGCTCGACGTGCTGCAGCGGTGCTTCGCCGACCGCTACGACTCGTGGCTGCCCGCGCTCAAAGAGATGGTGCCGTCGCTGGGGGTGGAGCTGTCCCGCGAGCCCGCGCTGTTCGACGAGGTGTGGTCCTGGGGCACCAAGGCGCTGCAGCTGGAGGCGTCATGAGCGAATCGCTGCGCCGGGCCTGGTCCAAGGACCTCGACGTGCCAACCCTGTACGAGCTGCTCAAGCTGCGGGTGGAGGTGTTCGTCGTCGAGCAGGCCTGCCCGTACCCGGAGCTGGACGGCCGCGACCTGCTCGCCGAAACCCGGCACTTCTGGCTCGAGACGCCCGACGGCGAGGTGATCTGCACGCTGCGGTTGATGGAGGAGCACGCCGGCGGCGAGAAGGCCTTCCGGATCGGCCGGCTGTGCACCAAGCGCAGCGCGCGCGGCCAGGGCCACACCACCCGGCTGCTGCGCGCCGCGCTGGCCGAGGTGGGGGACTACCCGTGCCGCATCGACGCGCAGACCTATCTGGCCGACATGTACGCCCAGCACGGATTCGTCCGCGACGGCGACGATTTCGTCGACGACGGTGTGCCGCATGTGCCGATGCTGCGGCCGGGTTCGGGATTGGCGCAGCAGCCGTGAAGCCGTATCCGTTCAGCGCGATCGTCGGGCACGACCAGCTGCGGCTGGCCCTGTTGCTGTGCGCGGTGCGTCCCGAGATCGGCGGGGCGCTGATCCGCGGCGAGAAGGGCACCGCCAAGTCGACGGCCGTGCGCGGGCTCGCGGCGCTGCTGTCCGCCGCGACCGGTGAGGGCGCGCTGGTCGAAATGCCCTTGGGCGCAACCGAAGACCGGGTGATCGGCTCGCTGGACCTGCAGCGGGTGCTGCGCGACGGCGAGCACGCGTTTTCCCCCGGGCTGTTGGCGCGCGCGCACGGCGGGGTCCTCTACGTCGACGAGGTCAACCTGCTGCACGACCACCTGGTCGACGTGCTGCTCGACGCGGCGGCGATGGGCCGCGTCCACATCGAGCGCGACGGCATCTCGCACTCGCACGAGTCGCGGTTCGTGCTGATCGGCACGATGAATCCCGAAGAGGGCGAGCTGCGTCCGCAACTGCTCGACCGGTTCGGCCTGACCGTCGACGTGCACGCGTCGCGCGACGTCGACGTGCGAATGCAGGTCGTCCGGCAGCGCATGGCCTACGAGGCCGACCCCGACGGGTTCGCGGAGCGCTACGCCGACGCCGACGCGGAACTGGCCCGCCGGATCGGCGCCGCCCGCGCCCTGGTCGACGACGTGTCGTTGCCCGACAACGAATTGCGGCGCATCGCGGCGCTGTGCGCGGCGTTCGACGTGGACGGCATGAGGGCCGACCTGGTGGTGGCGCGCACCGCCGTCGCGCACGCCGCGTGGCGCGGCGCCACCACCGTCGAGGAGGCCGACATCCGGGTCGCGGCCGAACTGGCCCTGCCGCACCGGCGCCGCCGCGACCCGTTCGACGACCCCGGCATCGACCGCGACCAGCTGGACGAGGCCCTGGCGCGGGCCGGCGCCGACGACCCCGACCCCGAGCCCGACCCGCCGGGCGGCGGGCAGTCCGCGGATGCGCCTGCGCCGCAACCGAATTCGAAGCCGACCGCGGCGCCCTCGACGCACTCGGATGGCGACGACCCGCTGCGCCCGGCTTCGCCGCGCCTGCGATCGTCGACGAACCCGGATGGCGACGACCCGCTGCGCGCGGCTTCGCCGCGCTTGCGATCGTCGACGAAGCCCAGCGCGCCGCCGTCGGCCACCTTTCGCACCCGGGCGCTGACCGTTCCCGGGGTCGGCGAGGGCGCGCCGGGCCGGCGGTCGCGGGCCCGCAACGCCTCCGGCAGCGTGGTGGCGGCCGCCGACGCGGGTGAGACCAGCGTCGGCGCGCACGGACTGCACCTGTTCGCGACCCTGCTGTCGGCCGCCGAGCGCGCCGGCGCCGGGCCGTTGCGGCCGACGCCGGAGGACGTGCGCCGGGCCATCCGCGAAGGGCGCGAAGGCAATCTGGTGATCTTCGTCGTCGACGCGTCGGGTTCGATGGCGGCCCGGGACCGCATGGCCGCGGTGAACGGCGCCACCCTGTCGCTGCTGCGCGACGCCTATCAGCGCCGCGACAAGGTCGCGGTCATCACCTTCCGCGGCCACGGCGCGCGGCTGCTGCTCCCGCCGACGTCGTCGGCGCACATCGCCGGGCGGCGGCTGGCCCGGTTCGACACCGGCGGCAGGACCCCGCTGGCCGAGGGCTTGCTGGCCGCGCGCGAGCTGATCGTCCGGGAACGGGCGCGCGACCGCGCGCGGCGGCCCCTCGTCGTGGTGCTCACCGACGGCCGGGCCACCGCGGGACCGGACCCGTTGGGGCGCACCCGGATCGCTGCCGCGCGCCTGCTCGCCGAGGGGGCCGCCGCGGTGGTCGTCGACTGCGAGACGTCGTACGTGCGGCTGGGGTTGGCGCACCGGCTCGCCGGCCAGCTCGGCGCGCCGGCGGTGCGGCTGGAGCAGTTGCGCGCCGACCACCTGACGCAGGCCGTCCGAAGCGTCGCGTGAGGTAAGCAGCCGTGCCACAAGGACAACCGCTCGAAGTGCCCGATGACGGGCTGACCACCCGAGCGCGGCGCAACACCCCCGTGCTGGCCGTGCACACCGGGGCGGGCAAGGGCAAGTCGACGGCCGCGTTCGGAATGGCGTTGCGGGCGTGGAACGCCGGCCTGCGGGTGGCCGTGTTTCAGTTCGTCAAGAGCGCGAAGTGGAAGGTGGGCGAGGAGGCGGCCTTCGCCCGGCTCGGCGAGCTGCACGACCGGGACGGGGTCGGCGGGGAAGTCGAGTGGCACAAGATGGGCGCGGGCTGGTCGTGGAGCCGCAAGGAGGGCAGCGATCTCGACCACGCCGCGGCCGCGGCCGACGGCTGGTCCGAGATCGCGCGCCGGCTGGCCGCGCAGCGCCACGACTTCTACGTGCTCGACGAATTCACCTACCCGATGAAGTGGGGCTGGGTCGACGTCGACGACGTGGTGGACGTCCTGCTGGCCCGGCCCGGCCACCAGCACGTGGTGATCACCGGTCGCGACGCCCCGCCGCGCTTGGTCGATGCCGCCGATCTGGTCACCGAGATGACCAAGGTCAAGCACCCGATGGACGCCGGGCGCAAGGGGCAGAAGGGCATCGAGTGGTGAGCGTCCCCGCGGTGGTCATCGCCGCCCCCGCGTCGGGCAGCGGAAAGACCACCGTCGCAACGGGTTTGATCGGGGCGCTGCGCGGCGCGGGGCACACCGTGGCGCCGTTCAAGGTCGGCCCCGACTTCATCGACCCCGGCTACCACGGCCTGGCCGCCGGGCGGCCCGGCCGCAACCTCGACCCGGTGCTGGTGGGGGAGGGGCTCATCGGCCCGCTGTACGCCCACGGCGCCGCCGGCGCCGACATCGCGGTGGTCGAGGGGGTGATGGGGCTGTTCGACGGGCGGATCGGCGCGACCGCCCCCGCGGCGGGCTCGACCGCGCACGTCGCCGGCCTGCTGGGTGCCCCGGTGCTCCTGGTGGTCGACGCGCGCGGCCAGAGCCACAGCATCGCCGCACTGCTGCACGGCTTTTCGACCTTCGACGCCGCGACCCGGGTGTGCGGTGCGATCCTCAACCGGGTGGGGTCGGCCCGGCACGAGCGGGTGCTGCGGCAGGCCTGCGAGCAGGCCGGGGTCCCGGTCCTGGGCGCCATTCCCCGCGCCGCCGAATTAGAGCTGCCGACAAGGTATCTGGGGCTCGTCACGGCCGTGGAGTACGGGCGGCGCGCCCGGGACGCGGTCGAGGCGATGACCGCCCTGGTCGCGCGCCACGTCGACCTGGCCGCCGTGGTGGCGATCGCCCGGTGCGGGCCGGCCGACCGGCCGTGGGACGCCGCCGCGGCGGTAGGCGAGGCGGTCGGCGAGGCGTCGGGCGCGGGCGCCACCGTCGCCATGGCCAGCGGCAAGGCGTTCAGCTTCGGCTACGCCGAACATGCCGAGCTGCTCCGGGCCGCCGGCGCCGACGTGGCCGAGTTCGACCCGCTCGTCGACGCGCTGCCCGACGGCACCGACGCCGTGCTGCTGCCCGGCGGCTTCCCCGAACAGTTCACGGCGGAGCTTTCCGCCAATCGCGTTGTGCGGAGCCAGATCAGCGAGCTGGCCGCCGCCGGCGCGCCCGTGCACGCCGAATGCGCCGGGCTGATCTACCTGGCGTCCGACCTCGACGGCCACCCGATGTGCGGGGTGCTGGCCGCATCGGCGCGATTCACGCCGCACCTCACGCTGGCCTATCGCGACGCCGTCGCCGTGGCCGATTCGCCGCTGTATTCGACCGGGCAGCGGGTGGTCGGGCACGAATTCCACCGCACCGCAGTCACTTTCGCCGAGAGCTACCAGCCGGCGTGGGTGTACCGGGGCGGCGACGCGGCTCCGGTCCGGGACGGCGCCGTGCACGCCGGCGTGCACGCGTCGTACCTGCACACCCACCCGGCCGCGGCGCCGGGGGCGGTGGCGCGCTTCGTCGCCCACGCCGCGCTGGCCCGCGGGCGCTCGAAGACCAACCACTAGAACGATGGTGTCGACCCGTTGCGCCCGGCTCCGCCGCGCTGGCGGTCGCCACTAGGCTTGCCCGGTGACCGAGAACGCCTACCTGGCCGGACTGCGGCTGGCCGGCAAGAAGGTCGTGGTGGTCGGCGGCGGGACCGTCGCACAGCGCCGATTGCCGCTGCTGATCGCCAGCGGCGCCGACGTGCACGTCATCTCCCGGTCCGCCACCCCGGCCGTCGAGGCGATGGAGGGAATCGTCTTGTCGGTGCGCGAATACCGCGACGGCGACCTCGACGGGGCCTGGTATGCCATCGCGGCCACCGACGACCCGCACGTGAACGCCGCCGTCGTCGCCGAGGCCGAACGCCGCCGCATCTTCTGCGTGCGGGCCGACATCGCCGTCGAGGGCACCGCGGTGACCCCGGCGACCTTCAGCTATGCCGGCCTGTCGGTCGGGGTGCTGGCCGGGGGCGAGCACCGGCGGTCCGCGGCGATCCGCTCGGCCATCCGCGAGGCGCTGCAGCAAGGCGTCATCACGGCCGAGAGCGCCGACGTGGTGCGCGGCGGGGTGGCGCTGGTCGGCGGCGGCCCCGGCGACCCGGAGCTCATCACGGTGCGCGGCCGCCGCCTGCTCGCCCAGGCGGACGTCGTCGTCGCCGACCGGCTCGCGCCGCCCGAGCTGCTCGCCGAGCTGCCGCCGCACGTGGAGGTCATCGACGCGGCCAAGATTCCATACGGGCGGGCGATGGCCCAGGACGCGATCAACGACGTCATGATCGAGCGGGCCCGCTCGGGCAGCTTCGTCGTGCGCCTCAAGGGCGGGGACCCGTTCGTCTTCGCGCGCGGGTATGAGGAGGTGTTGGCGTGCGCCGATGCGGGCATCCCGGTGACTGTGGTGCCCGGTGTGACAAGTGCCATAGGGGTGCCCGCTCTGGCGGGCGTCCCGGTCACGCATCGGGCGATAAATCACGAATTCGTGGTGGTCAGCGGGCATGTGGCGCCGGGCCACCCCGAATCGTTAGTAAATTGGGATGCACTGGCCGCGATGAGGGGGACCATCGTTTTGCTGATGGCGGTCGAACGCATCGAGCTTTTCGTCGACGTCCTGTTGAAGGGGGGCCGACCTGCGGATACGCCGGTGCTGGTGGTCCAGCACGGCACAACGGCAGCTCAGCACACGTTGCGGGCCACCCTCGCCGACACGCCGGAGAAGGTCCGCGCGGAGGGGATCCGACCTCCCGCAATCATCGTGATCGGGGCCGTAGTCGGCCTGAGTGGCGTTCGGCATTTAAAAGGATCTTAAGATTACTGTAAGGTAACCCATTATGACGGCTCTCAACGACTCAGAGCGCGCGGTGCACAACTTGGCATCCGTACGCCCCGATCGTCCGGCCCCGGCGCGCGCAACGACGCCGGCGGAGACCGCCTCCTCACGGATTAGCAGGTATTACCCCGCGTGGCTGCCGTCCTGGCGCTTCATCGCGGCCGTGATCGCCATCGGCGGCATGCAGCTGCTGGCGACCATGGACAGCACCGTCGCGATCGTCGCGCTTCCTAAGATCCAGAACGAGCTGAGCCTGTCCGACGCCGGCCGGAGCTGGGTCATCACCGCCTACGTGCTGACCTTCGGCGGGCTGATGCTGCTCGGCGGGCGCCTCGGCGACACCATCGGGCGCAAGCGCACCTTCATCGTCGGCGTCGCGCTGTTCACCATCTCCTCCGTGTTGTGCGCGGTCGCCTGGGACGAGGCGACCATGGTCATCGCCCGGCTGCTGCAGGGCATCGGGTCGGCCATCGCGTCGCCCACCGGCCTGGCGCTGGTGGCGACCACCTTCCCGAAGGGGCCCGCGCGCAACGCCGCGACGGCCGTGTTCGCCGCGATGACCGCCGTCGGCTCGGTGATGGGCCTGGTGGTCGGCGGGGCGCTGACCGAGGTGTCCTGGCGGCTGGCGTTTTTGGTCAACGTGCCGATCGGGCTGGTGATGATCTACCTGGCCCGCACCGCCCTGCGGGAAACCAACCGGGAGCGGATGAAGCTCGACGCCACCGGCGCGCTGCTGGCCACGCTGGCGTGCACTGCCGCGGTGTTCGCCTTTTCGATGGGTCCGGAAAGGGGCTGGGTCTCGATCACCACCATCGGCTCGGGCGCGGTGGCTCTGGCGGCCGCCCTGGCCTTCGTCGTGGTGGAGCGCAGCGCCGAGAACCCGGTCGTCCCGTTCGGCCTGTTCCGCGACCGCAACCGGCTGGTGACGTTCACCGCGATCTTCTTGGCCGGCGGGCTCATGTTCAGCCTGACCGTGTGCATCGGCCTGTACGTGCAGGACATCCTCGGCTACAGCGCGCTGCGCGCCGGCGTCGGGTTCATCCCGTTCGTCATCGCGATGGGGATCGGCCTCGGGGTGTCGTCGCAGCTGGTGTCGCGGTTCTCGCCGCGGGTGCTGACGATCGGCGGCGGACTGCTGCTGTTCTGGGCGATGATCTCCGGCTGGGCGTTCATGCACCGGGGCGTGCCCTACTTCCCGAACCTGGTGGTGCCCGTCATCGTCGGCGGCATCGGGATCGGCATTTGCGTGGTCCCGCTGACCCTCTCGGCGATCGCCGGCGTCGGTTTCGACCAGATCGGCCCGGTGTCGGCCATCGCGCTGATGCTGCAGAGCCTGGGCGGGCCGCTGGTGCTCGCCGTCATCCAGGCCGTGATCACCTCCCGCACGCTGTACCTGGGCGGCACCACCGGCCCGGTCAAGTTCATGACCGACGCCCAATTGGGTGCGCTGGACCACGGCTACACTTACGGCCTGTTGTGGGTGGCCGGCGTGGCCGTCATCGTCGGCGCCGCGGCGCTGCTGATCGGCTACACCCCGGAGCAGGTCGCCCACGCGCAAGAGGTCAAGGACGCGATCGACGCCGGCGAGCTGTAGCTCCGCCATTCGTCGCGAGAGTGCAACTGCCGGCGCCCGTACTCGGGAAATGTGTCGCTAGTTGCACTTTCGGTTGCGCTGACTTGCCCGCATCGTCGTCAGGCTAGGCTTGCCCGCTGTGATCACCCGGATGTCCGAGCTGTTCCTGCGCACCCTGCGCGACGACCCCGCCGACGCCGAAGTGCCCAGCCACAAACTCCTCATCCGGGCCGGGTACGTCCGGCCGGTCGCGCCCGGGCTGTACAGCTGGCTGCCCCTGGGCCTGCGGGTGCTGCGCAAGATCGAGCGGATCGTGCGCGACGAGATGAACGCGATTGGCGGGCAAGAGATCCTGTTCCCGGCCCTGCTGCCGCGGGCCCCGTACGAAACCACCAACCGGTGGACCGAGTACGGCGACGGGGTGTTTCGGCTGCAGGACCGCCGCGGCAACGACTACCTGCTGGGCCCCACCCACGAGGAGCTCTTCGCGCTGACCGTGAAGGGCGAATACAGCTCCTACAAGGACTTTCCGCTGCTGCTGTTCCAGATCCAGAACAAGTACCGCGACGAGGCGCGGCCGCGGGCCGGCATCCTGCGCGTGCGGGAGTTCCTGATGAAGGACTCCTACTCGTTCGACATCGACGACGCCGGGCTCAAGGCCGCCTATCACGCGCACCGGGAGGCCTATCAGCGCATCTTCGACCGGCTGCGGGTGCGCTACGTCATCGTGTCCGCGGTGTCGGGCGCGATGGGCGGCAGCGCGTCGGAGGAGTTCCTGGCCGAAAGCGAGGTGGGCGAGGACACCTTCGTGCGCTGCCTGGAGTCCGGGTACGCGGCCAACGTCGAGGCGGTCGTCACCGCCCCCCCGGAGGCGCTCCCGATCGACGGGCAGCCCGAGGCGGTGGTGCACGACACCGGCGACACCCCCACCATCGCGACCCTGGTGGACTGGGCGAACACGGCCGGCCTGGGCCGCACCGTCACCGCGGCCGACACACTGAAGAACGTCCTGCTCAAGGTGCGCCAGCCCGGCGGGGAGTGGGAGCTGTTGGCCATCGGGGTGCCCGGCGACCGCGAGGTCGACGACAAGAGGCTGGGCGCGGCGCTGGAGCCGGCCGAATATGCGCTGCTCGACGACGCCGACTTCGCCAGGCATCCGTTCCTGGTGAAGGGCTATATCGGCCCGAAAGCGTTGCGCGACAACGGTGTTCGCTATCTCGTCGACCCGCGGGTGGTCGACGGCACCAGCTGGATCACCGGGGCCGACGAGCCCGGCCGGCACGTCGTCGGGCTGGTGGCCGGCCGGGATTTCACCGCCGACGGCACCATCGAGGCCGCCGAGGTGCGCGACGGCGACCCCTCCCCGGACGGCGCCGGCCCGCTGGTGTCGGCCCGCGGCATCGAGATCGGCCACATCTTCCAGCTCGGCCGCAAGTACACGGACGCCTTCACCGTCGACGTCCTCGGCGAGGACGGCAAGCCGGTGCGGCTGACCATGGGCTCCTACGGCCTCGGGGTGTCACGGATGGTGGCCGTCATCGCCGAGCAGCACCACGACGAGCTCGGCCTGCGCTGGCCCCCGGCCGTCGCGCCGTTCGACGTGCACCTGGTGATCGCCAACAAGGACGCCGAGGCCCGCACCGGGGCGACCGCGCTGGCCGCCGACCTGGACCGGCTGGGCGTCGAGGTGCTGCTCGACGACCGCCAGGCGTCGCCCGGGGTGAAGTTCAAGGACGCCGAGCTGCTGGGCGTGCCGTGGATCGTCGTCGTGGGGCGCGGCTGGGCCGACGGCGTGGTCGAACTGCGCGACCGGTTCGACGGGCAGACCCGCGAGCTGACGGTGGGTGAGTCGCTGGCCACCGACATCGCCGCGGCGATCGGCGGCCGGTAGCGGGCCTACTCGTTGCCGCCCGGGAATCCGGTCGTAATGGGCCAGGCGCCCAGCACCCGGTTCCACCGGGCGGCCATCACCGCGCTCTGGATCAGGGCCGTCGACGCGAACGCCCGGTCGTCGGCCGTCTCGGCGTGCTCGATGACCGCGCGCCACGCCGTCGCGCCGTCGTTCTCCATCCGCGCCGCCAGCCGCACCGCGTCCGCCGCGCTGCCCACCATCAGCGGCAACTGGTAGCCGGGCGCCGCGACCGGCGCGTTGACCTTGCGCGCGGCCAGCATGGCGATGGTGTCGTCGCGGCGCTGCCGATGCTGGGTCAGCGCCTCCACCACCATGCCGTTGACGCTTGGGGGCGTCAGCGCGGACACGATGCCGTAGCCGTAGATCGTCGAGTGCTCGACGGCCAGCGCGTCGCACAGCGCGGCGTTGTCGGCGTCCTTTCCGGACGTCATATCGGGCCGGATGTCATATCGAGGGCCCCCCGGGCACCAGCGCCACCTGGTAGGAGGCCGTGCACGACGCCGCGATCGAGGCCAGCAGGCCGGACCGGTAGCCCGACTCGGTCGTCACCAGGCGCCCGGCGCTCTCGGCCGACGCGCGCAGCGAATTGATCACGTCGGACACCGGCGGCGGGGGCGGTGGCGGGCCCGGCTCGGCCTGGCTGGTGCTGGGCGGCGTCGTCTCGCTCGACGAGGACGTGAGCTTGCCCGCGGCCCGCGCGATCTCGGTGGACAGCGCGCGGGCGTGCGCGGCGCGTTGGGTGGCGACCACGGTCAGCGCGGCCGCGATCTGCGGCGCGACGCCGACGGCCGCGGCGGCGGCCCCGGCGAGGGCGCTGTCCTTGCGGGCCTGGTCCAACGGCCCCAGGAGGTTCTCGACGGTGGGCGGCTTGGGCGGGGACTCACCGCAGGCGGATCCGACCACCCCGAACGCAGCGAGGGCCGCGACACCGGCGAGCACGCCCCGCCTGTTGGTGACGGGTACTGCGCTAGGCACAGCAACATCCTGCCATCGGCGGGCCCGGTCACGCCGCAGGGCAGGTCCGAGGATCTTGACCGAGCGGCGATCACGCCGTCATCGGCGATTCCTGGCGTATCGTGGATAGCTGACTCAGAGCGGAAGCCGCTCGGAAGCCACCCGGGTGGCGACCTCCGACCGATGACCGGACAACTCAAGATGAGGAGCTCGCCGTGACCACCGGGCTACCTTCCCAGACGCAGGTGATCGAGCTACTCGGCGGTGAGTTCGCGCGCGCCGGTTACGAAATCGAAGACGTGGTCATCGACGGCCGGGCGCGGCCGCCCCGGATCACCGTGATCGCCGACGGCGACGACCCCTTGGACCTCGACACGGTGGCCACCCTGTCGCGGTCGGCGTCGGCTTTGCTGGACGGCCTGGACAACGCGGCCGACAGCTACGTGCTCGAGGTGAGTTCCCCCGGTGTGGAGCGCCCCCTGACCAGCGCGAAGCACTTCCGCCGCGCCCGTGGCCGCAAGGTCGAGCTCGCGTTGGCGGACGGATCGCAGCTGACCGGCCGCGTCGGCGAGACCCGCGACGACACCGTCGCCGTGGTGCTCCGCGCGGGCAGGGACTGGACGGTACGCGAGATCCCGCTCGGCGAGATCGTGAAAGCCGTTGTGCAAGTTGAGTTTTCGCCCCCGGCACCCGCGGAGCTGGAGCTGGCGGGGGTGGTCAGGGGTCGGCCCGATGGAACGGAGGCCGGAGCATGAATATCGACATGGCCGCGCTGCACGCGATCGAGGTGGACCGGGGCATCTCGGTCAACGAGCTGGTCGAGACCATCAAATCCGCGCTGCTGACCGCCTACCGGCACACCCAGGGCCACCAGATGGACGCGCGCATCGAGATCGACCGCAAGACCGGCGTCGTGCGCGTGATCGCGTGCGAGACCGACGAGGACGGCAACGTCATCAGCGAATGGGACGACACCCCCGAGGGTTTCGGCCGCATCGCCGCCACGACCGCGCGCCAGGTCATGCTGCAGCGATTCCGGGACGCCGAAAACGAGCGGACCTACGGCGAGTTCTCCACCCGCGAGGGCGAGATCGTCGCGGGCGTCATCCAACGCGACAGCCGGGCCAACGCGCGCGGGCTGGTCGTCGTGCGGATGGGCACCGAGACGAAGGCGTCCGAGGGCGTCATCCCGGCCGCCGAGCAGGTCCCCGGCGAAAGCTACGAGCACGGCAACCGGATCCGCTGCTACGTCGTCGGCGTGACGCGCGGGGCCCGCGAGCCGCTGATCACGCTGTCGCGCACCCACCCCAACCTGGTGCGCAAGCTGTTCTCGCTGGAAGTCCCCGAAATCGCCGACGGATCGGTGGAGATCGTGGCGGTGGCCCGCGAGGCCGGCCATCGCTCCAAGATCGCGGTGCGCTCGAACGTTCCCGGCCTGAACGCCAAGGGCGCCTGCATCGGCCCGATGGGTCAGCGGGTCCGCAACGTGATGAGCGAGCTGTCCGGGGAGAAGATCGACATCATCGACTACGACGAGGACCCGGCCCGCTTCGTCGCCAACGCGCTGTCACCGGCCAAGGTGGTGTCCGTGTCGGTCATCGACCAGACCGGGCGGGCCGCCCGCGTGGTGGTGCCCGACTTTCAGTTGTCGCTGGCCATCGGCAAGGAGGGCCAGAACGCCCGGCTCGCGGCGCGGCTGACCGGGTGGCGCATCGACATCCGCGGGGATTCCCCGGGCCACGCCGAGAGCCAGCCCGAACACGGCGCCGGCCACCCGGTGGCGCACGACCGCTAGGCGCGGCTTCGGGCGGTTCTGACCTCCGGTCAAGGGACGCTAGACTGAGCCGTGATCCAGCGCGAGCCTTCGGTCTTGGCGCACAGAAGCACTGATGGTCCGGTGCGGACGTGTGTGGGGTGCCGAAAGCGAGAGCTGGCCGCCGAACTGCTTCGAGTGGTGGCTGTGTCGACGGGGAACGGCGAGTATGCCGCGATCGTTGACGACAGGAGTAGCCTGCCGGGGCGGGGTGCATGGCTGCATCCCGTGCCACAGTGCGTGCAACAGGCGATTCGGCGGCGGGCTTTCACCAAAGCGTTGCGCATCACCGGTCCATTGGACACCTCCGCGGTGGTCGAGCACTTGGAGCGCACGACTCGCCCGGCAACAGAAGAGGCAGCAAAGAACATGAGCACACCGTGAAGTCCCGATGACAATGCTTCATAGCTAAACCCGAGGCGCGGCCCACTGCTGTCGCCTCATAGACAGGAGATGTAGTGGCAGGTAAGGCCCGCGTACACGAGTTGGCTAAGGAACTCGGTGTTACCAGCAAGGAAGTCCTCGCCCGGCTGAATGAACAGGGCGAATTCGTCAAATCCGCATCGTCGACGGTAGAGGCGCCGGTCGCTCGCCGGCTGCGCGAGTCCTTCGGGGGCGGCAAGCCCGCCGCGAAGGCGCCCGCCAAGGGCCCGGACAAGTCGCTCGACAAGGCGCTCGACAAGGCGATCAGCAAGCCCGCCGGGAACGGCGAAGCGACCGCCGCGCCCGCCAAGCCCGCCGCCGGCGGGGTGGCGGCCGCCGCGCAGGGCGCCCCGGCCGCAACCGCCGACGCGCCGGCCGCGTCCGCCGCGCCACCGGCACCCGCGCGCCCGCAGCCCGGCCAGCCCGCGGCGCCGGCCCCCGGGCAACCGGGCGGCCAGCCGGCGCCGCAGCCGGGCATGCCGGGCCCGCGTCCCGGCCCGATGCCGAAGCCGGGGGTCCGCACCCCGCGCGTCGGCAACAACCCCTTCTCGTCGGCCCAACCGGTCGACCGTCCCATTCCCCGTCCGCCGGCGCCCCGCCCCGGGGCGCCCCGGCCGGGTGGACCGCGCCCGGGCGCCTCGCCCGGCAGCATGCCGCCCCGACCCGGTGGCGCCGCCGGCCAGGGCCGCCCGCCGCGGCCCGGCGCCCCCCGGCCCGGCGGTGCCCGGCCGGGCGGTCCCGGCGGCCGCTCCGACGGCGGCGGCGGCAATTACCGCGGCGGTGGCGGCGGAGTCGGCGCACCCCCCGGCGGTGGCGGCGGTTTCCGCGGCCGTCCCGGCGGTGGCGGCGGCGGTGGCGGCCGTCCCGGCCAGCGCGGCGGTGCCGCCGGCGCGTTCGGCCGTCCCGGCGGTGCGCCGCGGCGCGGCCGCAAGTCCAAGCGGGCGAAGCGCGCCGAATACGAGAACATGCAGGCCCCGGTCGTCGGTGGCGTGCGGTTGCCGCACGGCAACGGCGAGACGATCCGGCTGGCCCGCGGCGCGTCGCTGTCCGACTTCGCCGAGAAGATCGACGCCAACCCGGCCTCGCTGGTGCAGGCGCTGTTCAACCTCGGCGAGATGGTGACGGCCACGCAGTCGGTCGGCGACGAGACGCTCGAGCTGCTGGGCAGCGAGATGAACTACGTCGTGCAGGTCGTCAGCCCGGAGGACGAGGACCGCGAGCTGCTCGAATCCTTCGACCTGACCTACGGCGAGGACGAGGGCGGCGAGGAGGACCTGCAGACCCGCCCGCCGGTGGTGACCGTCATGGGTCACGTCGACCACGGTAAGACGCGACTGCTGGACACCATCCGGAACGCCAGCGTGCGCGAGGCCGAGGCCGGCGGCATCACCCAGCACATCGGCGCCTACCAGGTCGCCGTCGACCTGGACGGCACCGAGCGGCTGATCACCTTCATCGACACCCCGGGTCACGAGGCGTTCACCGCCATGCGTGCCCGCGGCGCCAAGGCCACCGACATCGCGATCCTGGTGGTCGCCGCCGACGACGGCGTGATGCCGCAGACGGTGGAGGCCATCAACCACGCGCAGGCGGCCGATGTGCCGATCGTGGTGGCCGTCAACAAGATCGACAAGGAGGGCGCCGACCCGCAGAAGATCCGCGGCCAGCTCACCGAATTCGGTCTGGTGCCAGAGGAATTCGGTGGCGACACCATGTTCGTGGACATCTCGGCGAAGGTGGGCACCAACATCGAGGCGCTGGAGGAGGCGGTGCTGCTGACCGCCGACGCCGCCCTGGACCTGCGCGCCAACCCGGACATGGAGGCCCAGGGTGTGGCGATCGAGGCGCACCTGGACCGCGGTCGCGGGCCGGTGGCCACCGTGCTGGTGCAGCGCGGCACGCTGCGGGTCGGCGACTCGGTGGTCGCCGGCGACGCCTACGGTCGCGTCCGGCGCATGGTCGACGAGCACGGCGAGGACGTCGAGGAGGCGCTGCCGTCGCGGCCGGTGCAGGTCATCGGGTTCACGTCGGTGCCCGGCGCCGGTGACAACTTCCTGGTGGTCGACGAGGACCGCATCGCGCGGCAGATCGCCGACCGGCGCAGCGCCCGCAAGCGCAACGCCCTGGCGGCGCGCAGCCGCAAGCGGATCAGTCTGGAGGACCTGGACTCGGCGCTGAAGGAAACCAGCCAGCTGAACCTGATCCTCAAGGGCGACAACGCCGGTACGGTCGAGGCGCTGGAGGAGGCCCTGATGGGCATCCAGGTCGACGACGAGGTCGCGCTGCGCGTCATCGACCGCGGCGTCGGTGGCATCACCGAGACCAACGTCAACCTGGCGTCGGCCTCGGACGCGATCATCATCGGCTTCAACGTGCGGGCCGAGGGCAAGGCCACCGAGCTGGCCAACCGCGAGGGCGTGGAGATCCGCTACTACTCGGTGATCTACCAGGCGATCGACGAGATCGAGAAGGCCCTGCGCGGCATGCTCAAGCCGATCTACGAGGAGAACCAGCTGGGTCGCGCCGAGATCCGGGCGATCTTCCGGTCCTCGAAGGTCGGCATCATCGCCGGCTGCATGATCAGCTCGGGCGTGGTGCGCCGCAACGCGAAGGCCCGGCTGCTGCGGGACAACATCGTGGTGGCCGACAACCTCTCGATCACGTCGCTGCGGCGGGAGAAGGACGATGTCACCGAGGTCCGCGAGGGCTTCGAATGCGGTATGACGCTGGGCTACTCCGACATCAAGGAAGGCGACATCATCGAGTCCTACGAGCTGGTCCAGAAGGAGCGCGCCTAATGGCCGACCCCGCCCGCGCGCGACGGTTGGCCAAGCGGATCTTCACGATCGTCGCCTCGGCGATCGAGTTCGAGATCAAGGATCCGGGGCTGGACGGGGTCACCATCGTCGACGCGAAGGTGACCGCCGACCTGCACGACGCGACCGTGTTCTACACGGTGATGGGTCGCACGCTCGACGACGAGCCCGACTACGCCGCCGCCGCGGCCGCGCTGGAGCGGGCCAAGGGCGCGCTGCGCACCATGGTCGGGGCCGGCACCGGGGTGCGCTTCACGCCGACGCTGACGTTCAGCCGGGACACCACCGCCGACAGTGTGCAGCGAATGGACGAGTTGCTGGAGCGCGCCCGCGCCGCGGACGCCGACCTGGAGCGCGTCCGTTCCGGCGCCAAGCCGGCCGGTGAAGCCGATCCATATCGTGTGAGGGACACCGGTGACGGCGATCGACCCGAAGACTGACTTGGCGGGCTCCGACGCGCGCGTCGACGCCCGCGGCGCCGTCGAGCTGCTGTCGGGCGCCGCGACGATCGCGGTGGTCGCCCACGTGCACCCCGACGCCGACACCATCGGCGCGGGGCTGGCGCTGGCCCTGGTGCTGGACAAGTGCGGCAAGCGCGTCGAGGTCGGCTTCGCCGCGCCGGCGACGCTGCCGGAATCGCTGGCGTCGCTGCCGGGCTGCCACCTGCTGGTCAGCTCCGCAGGCATGAGCCGCGACGTGGATTTGGTTGTGACCGTTGACGTTCCGAGCGTCAAGCGGCTGGGGGAGCTGAGCGACCTGGCCGGTCCCGGCCGGCGGGTCCTGGTCATCGACCACCACGCCTCCAACGAGATGTTCGGCAGCGCCAACTTCATCGACGTGGCGGCGGACTCGACCACGATGATGATCGCCGACATCCTCGACGCCTGGGGCAAGCCGATCGATGTGGATGTGGCGCACTGCATTTACGCCGGGCTGACGACCGACACCGGATCGTTCCGCTGGGCCAGCGCCCGCGCGTTGCGGCTGGCGGCCCGGTTGGTCGAGGTCGGTGTCGACAACGCCGCCATCAGCCGGACGCTGATGGACACGCACCCGTTCGGGTGGCTGCCGCTGCTGTCGCGGGTGCTGGCGTCGGCGCAGCTGCTGCCCGACGCGGTCGGCGGTCGCGGGCTGGTCTACGCCGTCGTCGGGCACCGGGACTGGGTCGAGTCGCGCCCGGAGGAAGTCGAAAGCATCGTCGACATCGTGCGGACCACGCAGCAGGCGGAGGTGGCGGCCGTCTTCAAGGAGGTCGACCCGCAGCGGTGGTCGGTGTCGATGCGGGCCAAGGCCGACGTGGATCTGGCGGCGGTCGCGTCGCAGTTCGGCGGTGGGGGTCACCGGCTGGCCGCCGGCTACTCGACCGACGGCTCGATCGACGACGCGGTGGCGTCGCTGCGGGCGGCGCTCGGCTGATCCGAGCGGGCTAGAACGCCCAGCTTCCCGACCGTTGCAGCACGAAGCCGTGGTCCCCGCTGGTGGTGTCCAGGCAGGCGACGAGGTTGTCGGCGTCCACCGCGCAGGTCACGTTGAGGTACGACAACTTCGCGCCCGGGGCCAGGGGCTTGGCGCCGGACGGCAGCGCCGGCGGGTTGCCGTCGCACCCGCCGTAGGTCATGCGGGTCAGCTCGTAGCCGGGCCCCTTGAAGCTCGCGGAGCCCACGACGCAGTCGCCGGGCTTCGGGTGGCCCCCGCCGGGGAACGGCACGTCGTCCATTCCGGGCATGTCGCCGTTGCACTTGATGTCCTGTGACGGTTGCGGCACGGGCGCCGGGCCGCCGTAGAAGTCGCACACCAGGGTCGGCGTGACCGAGAAACTGATCCGTGGGGCACCGCCCGGGCGGGGCGGCGTGGCATAGCCGTCCGCGGGGACGGCGATGAACCTGTTCAGGTCGGGGAATCCCGGCGGGGGCGCCGCCGCGGCCACCGGCGCCGAGGCCAACGCGGATGCCGCCAGGGTCAGGCCCCCGAGGGCCCGCAGGGTGTTGCCGCGCATCGCCGCCTCCTAACGCACCTGGGCCCGGCCGCGTTGCAGGACGGCGTCGCGGTTGGCGGCGATGTCGTCGCCGCTGGTCCGGAACTGCCTGGCCGCCATCGCCTCCATCCACAGCCCCGCGCTGGTCTGCGAGTCGTCGATGCGGTGATAGGACGCCAGCAACGCCCGCACCGCGTTCTGGTTGTTGCCGACGATGGAGGCCGCGACCTCGCGGGCCGTGGCCATCAGCCGGTCGTGCGGCACCACCTCGGTCACCAGCCCGGCGCGCAGGGCGTCGGCGGCGGACAGGTAGTCGCCGGTGAGGCTCATCCGCCGGGCCAGGCCGATGCCCACCTTCTGCGGCAACCGCACGCTCAGCCCCCAGGTGGGCAGCAGCCCCACCCGGGCGTGCGTGTCGGCGAAGCGGGCCTGCTCGGAGGCGATCAGGACGTCGCAGTACAGGGCCAGCTCCAGCCCGCCGGTGACCGCGGCGCCGTTGATCGCGCCGATCACCGGCTTGGTCAGCGGTGGCCAGCGCGGCGAGATGTCCGGGAGCGCCGACTCGCCGCCCAGCTCCTTGAGGTCCAGCCCCGCGCAGAACACCGGGTCGGCGCCGGTGACGATGACGACGTCGACGCCGTCGTCGGTCTCCGCCTCCGTCAGCGCGCCGAAGAACCGGTCCCGCAGCGCCGACGACAGCGCGTTGCGCGCCTGGGGCCGGTTCAGGGTCAGGGTGCGCACCCGCTCGTCGGTGTCGATCAGCAGGATGTCGTCGGTCATGTGTTCACCGTAGAGGGTGGCCGGTTGTCGCCACACCGGCCACAGGGTGCCGTCCGCCGGGTGGCACCCGACGTGCCCGCCTCAGAGCGACAACCCGGGCCGTCGGCGGCTTTTGTCGCTGTGAGGTGGGCACGAGCACGATCGCTTCCGGCGGAGACGCCTGTGGCGGGTGTGACGAGCGGCCGCCACGCTTATCGTGGATCCCATGTGCCGGAACATCACCGAACTGCGCGGACTGCAGCCGGCGGCCACGCCGGAGGAGATCGCGGCGGCCGCGCGCCAGTATGTGCGCAAGGTCAGCGGCATCACCCATCCGTCGGCGGCGAACGTCGAGGCGTTCGAGGCCGCGATCGCCGAGGTCACCGAGACGACGACGCGCTTGCTGGCCGCCCTGCCGCCGCGGCGCCAGCCGCCCAAGACCGTCCCGCCGCTGCGCCGGCCCGAGGTGGTGGCCCGCCTGGCGGGCGCCACATGACGCTCACCGCGACCATGCCCGCGCTCAAGGAGTGGGGCGCGGTGGTGCACGCGCTGCTCGACGGCCGGCAGCGCGTGCTGCTGCGCAAGGGCGGCATCGGGGAGAAGCGCTTCGAGCTGGCGGCGCGGGAGTTCCTGCTGTTCCCGACGGTCGCCCACAGCCACGCCGAGCGGGTCCGGCCCGAGCATCGCGACCTGCTGGCCGCCGGGGCCGCCGACAGCACCGACGAGTGGCTGGTGGTCCGGGCCGCCGCGAAAGTCGTTGCGGCGCAGGAGGTCAACCGGCCGGATGGCCTCCCGGCGCTCGAGGACCTGCACATCTGGACCGCCGCGTCGGTGCGCGAGGACCGGCTCGACTTCCGGCCCAAGCACAAGCTGGCCGTGCTGGTGGTGTCGGTGATTCCGCTGGCCGAGCCGGTGCGGATCCCGCGGAGCCCGGAGTACGCCGGCTGCACCAGCTGGGTGCGGCTCCCGCTGGCGCCGGCCGACGCGCGGCCGGCCGCGCCGGTCTGCGACGAGGCCGCGCTAGACCGGGTGGCCCGCCGGGTCCGCGACGCGGTCGGCTGACGGGTCGCCGGGCCCGACGGGAAGCAGCAGCCGGGAACGGCCGTAGTGCACGGCGTGGGTGGCCGGCGTGGACTGCCGGCCGGTCAGCACCGGTTCGTCGGTGCCGAGGTTGCGCGCGTAGCGGGGGAACCAGCTGCCCGCGATGAGGACCCGGATGCGTGACCCCGCGCGGAACCGGTGGGCGATCCCGTCCAGTTCGATCCGGACGGTCTTCGTCTTGCCGCTGAGCCGCCGGTAGCCGTCGCTCACGTTGCGGGACCGGCCCTTGGTGTCGACCTCGCTCACCCGGACGAACAGGTCGACGTGGGGATTGTCGGAGCTGTGCGCCAGCTCGATCACCGGGTTCCCGTACGCGTACAGGTCCTGGGTGAGGGTGAGGCTGGTGAAGGCGAGCACGTCGTCGCGCTGGGCGAGGCTGCTGTCGTCGCGGTAGCCCCCGTTCGTGGACAGCAGCGGTCCGCCGGTGGTGGGCGTCGGGTCGGTGGGGTCGTAGCGAAATGTCGCCGGCGCCGGTCTCTTCAGGCCCGTGGGTGCGGTCTCGCCCAGGTGGCCGCCGGGCCGCAGGTACAGCGCCCGTTCGGTGGTGGCCGGCGGCCAGTCGGGCAGGTGGCGCCAGGCTTGGCCCCCGTCCGCGCCGGTGACGTACGCGTGCACCCTGCTGGGCCGGCGCAGGGGCTCGCCGCCCAGGTGGGCGTTCAGCCAGTCCAGCGTTTCCCGCGCGCTGAGGGGCAGCGCCTTGCCGAGCAGCTGGGTGTGCGTCCAGGGGCCCATCGTCAGCGCGACGTCGACGCCCCGGCCGCGCAGGTGCGCGTACTGCTGCAGCGTCTGCCGCACGAAGATGTCCTGCCAGCCGCCGATGAGCAGCACCGGCACCCGGGTCCGGTCCAGCGCCTCGCGGCACCGCAGCGAGTCCCAGAACGCGTCGTCGGCGTCGCGGTGTTCGACCCACGATTCGAACCACGGCGCGCCGGCGCCGAGCAGCGCTCGGGCCGCGGCGCCCAGCGGCAGTGCGCCGGCGGCCTCCGCCACCTTGCGCCGGGCCTGCAGCTGGCGCAGCGCCGACCGGAGGCGCTCCGGGTCCTCCTGGTGGGACACCAGGTCGCTCCACCCCAGGAAGTCGTTGATGGCGAACGAACCCGTCCCCCACACCGAGGCGTTGAAGTCGTGCGGGCCCGCGGTGATGACGGCCGCGGCCAGCTCCGGCGGGGGATCCTGCAGCAGCGCCCACTGCGTGAAGCCCAGGTACGACACCCCGACGGTGGCGAAGCGGCCGGTGAACCACGGCTGCTCGCGCAGCCACGCGGCCGTGTCGGCGCCGTCGGCGGCCTCGTTGACCATCGGCTCGAAGTCCCCGCCCGAGCCGAACGTGCCGCGCACGCTCTGCAGCACCACGTGGTAGCCGCGCGCGGCGTACAGCCGGGCGTAGGCCAGCGAGAACGGGAAGGCCCGGCCGTACGGCGCCCGGACCAGCAAGGTCCCGACGGGGCTCGGCGTGGTGGGCGCGTAGTGGTCGGCGGCCAGGCGCACGCCGTCGCGCATCGGCACGTCGACGCGGTGCACGGTGTAATCGGTGGTCGCCCGGGGCAGGCCCAGCACGCGGCCCAGGGCGGCGTCTCCGACGCGGCTCAGCGGGCTCGGCGCGCGTTGCGCGGGACGGGTGGAGGTGGTAGCCACGACCCCCAGGCTAGGGTCTTCGCCGCGTTAAAACTTGTAATACGGCGCGAGGTCGTTGGCGCGCTGCACATTGGTGGACATGCATTCCACCTCGGGGTTGGAGTAGACCGCCGAGAAGTACAGCGCCTGCTGCAGGACGCCGTAGCTGGTCTTGAAGGCCACCATGCAGGAGAAGAACCAGAAGCTGTTGTGGTAGGTCGGCTTCATCACCCAGTACTGGGCGGCCCGGTGGCCGGCGATCGTCGTTTCGACGGCGTCGGGCGGCAGCGACTGCTCGTAGGTCCGCCAGATGATGGGCTCGACCGCCAACTGATAGTTGCCCGCGTCGAAGTGGCAGCGCAGCCCGTCCTCGTGTTCGGGCGGCGTGAACGCCAGCCCGAGCCGCTGCAGGACGTCGAGCGGAATGTCCTCGCACGCGTCGAACGGACGCGGGTCGGTGGTGGCCACGATGGGGCTCTTCATGGTGGTCTCCATCGGCTGGGCGGTCGACCGCAGCTCGACGGGCCCACCGCCGCTCGGCCCGGGCGGCGCGCACTGCCAGCCCACGGCCACCGCCGTGGCCAGCGCGCCCAGCGCGGAGATCAGACGCAGATTGGCGAACACTGATATCTCCTCCCCCCGCCCCGGTCAGGCCTCGGCCGTCCTTGCCGGGAGTGTACAAGTCGGGTTCGCGGCGTCACAGTGAAAAGAGAACACGTTCTAATCCGGCAAGCAAGGCCCCGGCGTAAAACCGGCCCGGCGGAGCGGGTCGTTAGGCTGGTTAGTCGTGGTGACATCGGAATCGACGAACGGGGCGCAGCCGACGCTGTGGGCGGTCTCCGACCTGCACACCGGCCACCTCGGCAACAAGCCGGTCACCGAGTCGCTGCATCCGTCCTCGCCGGAGGACTGGCTGATCGTCGCCGGCGACGTCGCCGAACGCACCGACGAGATCCGCTGGGCGCTTGACCTGCTGCGGCGGCGCTTCGCCAAGGTCATCTGGGTGCCCGGCAACCACGAGCTGTGGACCACCAACCGCGACCCCATGCAGATCTTCGGCAAGGCCCGCTACGACTACCTGGTCAACATGTGCGACGAGCTGGGCGTCATCACCCCGGAGCACCCGTTCCCGGTGTGGACCGAACGCGGCGGCCCGGCCACGATCGTGCCGATGTTCCTGCTGTACGACTACACCTTCTTGCCGGAGGGCGCGACGAGCAAAGCGGAGGGCCTGGCCATCGCGCGGGAGCGCAACGTGGTGGCCACCGACGAGTTCCTGCTCTCCTCCGAGCCCTACGCCACCCGTGAGGCCTGGTGCCGGGAACGGCTCGCCAGCACCCGCGCGCGCCTCGAGGAACTCGACTGGATGACGCCGACGGTCCTGGTGAACCACTTCCCGCTGGTGCGCGACCCCTGCGACGCGCTGTTCTACCCGGAATTCTCCCTGTGGTGCGGAACCACCAAGACCGCCGACTGGCACACCCGGTACAACGCCATCTGCTCGGTGTACGGGCACCTGCACATCCCGCGCACCACCTGGTACGACGACGTGCGCTTCGAGGAGGTGTCGGTCGGCTACCCGCGGGAGTGGCGGCGCCGAAAGCCGTACAGCTGGTTGCGCCAGGTGCTGCCGGATCCCCAGTACGCGCCCGGCTATCTCAACGACTTCGGCGGCCACTTCGTGATCACCCCCGAGATGCGCAAGCAGGCCGTGCAGTTCCGGGAACGAGTGCGCCAGCGGCAATCCCGATGACGGGCCGCATGCTCGTGTCGTCGGTGCTGCCCGACGCCCTGCTCTCTTCGGGGTCCGACGACCTCGCGTATGCGGAGGTGTATTCCGACCCGCCGGGCCTGACGCCGCTGCCCGAAGAGGAGCCGCTGATCGCCAAGTCGGTCGCCAAGCGGCGCAACGAGTTCATCACCGTGCGGCACTGCGCCCGCATCGCGATGGGCGAGCTCGGCCTGCCGGCGGTGCCGATCCTCAAGGGCGACAAGGGCGAACCCTGCTGGCCCGACGGCGTGGTCGGCAGCCTGACCCACTGCACCGGCTATCGCGGCGCGGTGGTGGGCCGCGCCGGCGCGGTGCGGTCGGTGGGCATCGACGCCGAACCGCACGACGTGCTGCCCGACGGCGTGCTGGGCGCCATCGCGCTGGAGGAGGAGCGCCACGAGATCGGCGCGCTGCCCGAGGGCCTGCACTGGGACCGGATCCTGTTCTGCGCCAAGGAGGCGACCTACAAGGCCTGGTTCCCGCTGACCAAGCGCTGGCTGGGTTTCGAGGACGCCCACATCGTGTTCGACCTCGACCCGCCCGGCGGGCGCACCTCCGGGGTGTTCGTCTCCAAGATCTTGATCGACGGGGAGGCGCTGTCGGGTCCGCCGCTGACGTCGCTGCGGGGCCGTTGGTCGGTCGAGCGCGGGCTGGTGCTGACCGCCATCGTCCTATGACCCGGCCGGGCAACGTCCCTGGGCTAGTCATCGTCGACAAGCCGGCCGGAATGACCAGCCACGACGTGGTGGGGCGGTGCCGCCGCATCTTCGCCACCCGCCGCGTGGGGCACGCCGGGACGCTGGACCCGATGGCCACCGGCGTGCTGGTGATCGGCGTCGACCGGGCCACCAAGATCCTCGGCCTGCTGACCGCGGCGTCGAAGTCGTATGCCGCCACCATCCGCCTGGGTCAGACCACGTCCACCGAGGACGCCGAAGGCGAAGTGCTGCAATCGGTTCCGGCCGGACACCTGACGGGAGAGGCGATCGCCGCCGCCGTCGGCGGGCTGCGCGGCGACATCGAACAGGTGCCGTCGGCGGTCAGCGCGATCAAGGTGGACGGCCGGCGCGCCTACCGGCTGGCCCGCGAGGGTCAGGCCGTCGAGCTGGCGGCCCGGCCGGTGCGCATCGACCGGTTCGAGGTGCTGGCCGCGCGCCGCGAGGGCGAGGTCGTCGATCTCGACGTCGAGGTCGACTGCTCGTCGGGGACCTACATCCGCGCGCTGGCCCGCGATCTCGGCGCCGCGCTGGGCGTCGGGGGGCACCTGACCGCGTTGCGGCGCACCCGCGTCGGGCGCTTCGGGCTGGATCAAGCGCGCCCGCTGGAGGAGCTGGCCGAACGGCCGGCGCTGACCTGGTCGCTGGACGAGGCGTGCCTGCTGCTGTTCGCGCGCCGCGACCTGTCCGCCGAACAGGCCGAGGCGGCGAGCAACGGCCGGGCGCTGCCGGCGGCCGGGATCGACGGAATTTACGCCGCCGCCGGCGCCGACGGCCGGGTGATCGCGCTGCTGCGCGACGAGGGTGCGCGGACCAAGTCGGTCGTGGTGATTCGTCCGGCGACGATGCAGTCCGGGACGGACTGAGGAGGAGTCGGGCAATCCGGCCCAGTCCCTCGACGCTGTCGCGGTAGGTTCGTACGAGTGAGCGAAGACAGGGTTCGGGTGCGCGTCGGGGACGGTGGCGTCGCCACGGTGACGATGGTGCGCACCGACAAGCACAATGCGCTTGACCAAGCCATGTTCGAGGGCTTGATGAATGCGGCAGGCCAACTGGCAGAAGACAACTCGGTTCGCGCGGTCGTGCTGCACGGCGAGGGGAAGAGCTTCTGCTCGGGCCTGGACGTCGCCAGCTTCATGTCCGGGCAGGGCGGCACCGGGGTTCTGCTGGAACGCGACGGCGACCGGGTGGCCAACTTTGCGCAACGGGTGGCCTACGACTGGTCTCTGGTGCCGGCGCCGGTCATCGCGGCGATCCACGGCAACTGCTTCGGCGGCGGCCTGCAGATCGCGCTGGGCGCCGACATCCGGATCGCCGCACCGGACGCGAAGCTGTCCATCATGGAAGTCAAGTGGGGGCTGGTTCCCGACATGGGCATCACGCAGACACTGCCGCGACTCGTCCCCATCGACGTTGCCAAGGAGCTGACCTTCACCGGCCGCATCGTGGCAGGCAGCGAGGCCTTGGCGCTCGGACTGGTCACGCGAACCTGCGACGATCCGCTGGCCTCCGCGAAGGAACTCGCGGACGAGATCGCGCGGAAATCTCCCGATGCCGTTCGCGCGGCCAAGCGCCTCTACGACGAGACGTGGCTCAGCAACGACGCCGCGGCCGCCCTCAAACGCGAATCCGAGCTGCAAGTCGGGCTGATCGGCAAGCCCAATCAGCTTGCCGCCGTGGTCGCCGGAATGTCGGGGGAGGACCCGGTCTTCGTCGACCCCGCGTGACGTCGGGCGCCCCGGCGGCGACGGGGGTTCCAGCGACCACGTTCGCCCGGCTAAGCTCCCGACCAGACGGGTGTCAACTCGCCCCACATCTGCGGAAGGCGCGCTATGTCCAACAAGGTTTACGTCGTCGGCGTCGGCATGACGAAATTCGAGAAGCCGGGCCGCCGCGAGGGCTGGGACTACCCGGACATGGCGCGGGAGTCGGGCACCAACGCGCTGACCGACGCCGGCATCGACTACCGCGAGGTGCAGCAGGGCTACGTCGGCTACGTCGCCGGCGACTCGACGTCCGGGCAGCGGGCCCTCTACGAGCTGGGCATGACCGGCATTCCGATCGTCAACGTCAACAACAACTGCTCGACCGGCTCGACGGCGCTGTTCCTGGCCGCGCAGGCCGTTCGCGGCGGGCTCGCCGACTGCGCCATCGCGCTCGGTTTCGAGAAGATGCAACCGGGCGCGCTGTCCGGCGGCGCCCAGGACCGCGAGTCGCCGATGGGCAAGCACGTCAAGGCGATGGCCGAGATCGACGAGTTCGCGATGCCCGTCGCGCCGTGGATGTTCGGCGCGGCCGGCCGCGAGCACATGCGCCAATACGGCACCACCGCAGAGCATTTCGCCAAGATCGGCTACAAGAACCACAAGCACTCCACCAACAACCCGTTCGCGCAGTTCCAGGAGTCCTACACGCTCGACGACATCCTCGCGTCGCGGATGATCTCCGACCCGCTGACCAAGCTGCAGTGCTCGCCGACGTCGGACGGGTCGGGCGCCGCGATCGTGGCCTCGGAGAGCTTCGTCGACAGCCACGGCCTGGCCGGTCAGGCGGTGGAGATCGTCGGTCAGGCGATGACCACCGACTTCGCCTCGACGTTCGACGGCAGCGCCAAGAACCTCATCGGCTACGACATGAATGTCCAAGCCGCCCAGCAGGTTTACGACCAGTCCGGGCTGGGCCCCGAGGACTTCCAGGTGATCGAGCTGCACGACTGCTTCTCGGCCAACGAGCTGCTGCTCTACGAGGCCCTCGGCCTGTGCGGCCCGGGTGAGGCGCCGAAGCTGGTCGACAACGGCGACACCACCTACGGTGGCCGCTGGGTGGTCAACCCGTCCGGCGGGCTGATCTCCAAGGGGCACCCGCTGGGCGCGACGGGGCTGGCGCAGTGCGCAGAGCTGACCTGGCAGCTGCGCGGCACCGCCGACAAGCGGCAGGTCGACAACGTGACCGCCGCGCTGCAGCACAACATCGGGCTGGGCGGCGCCGCCGTCGTCACCGCGTATCAGCGCGCCGAACGCTAAGGGCGCGATGTACGAATGGTCCGAGACGGACCTGATGGTCCGGGACGCCGTCCGCCAGTTCGTCGACAAGGAGATCCGCCCGCACCTCGATGAGCTGGAGACGGGCGCGCTGTCGCCCTATCCGATCGCGCGCAAGCTGTTCAGCCAGTTCGGCCTCGACGCGATGGCCGCCGAGTCGGTCAAGTCGATGCTGGAACGCGAGCGCGCCAAGCTAGCCGGTGAGGCGCCCGACGAAAAGGGCGACGGCGCAAGCGGTTTCGGCGCCCAGGCGTCGATGATGGCGGTGCTGGTGTCCGAGCTCTCCCGCGTGAGCATCGGGTTGCTCAGCACCGCGTCGGTCAGCATCGGCCTGGGCGCGGCGACCATCATGAGCCGCGGCACGCTGGCCCAGAAGGAACGCTGGCTGCCGGACCTGATGACGCTGAAGAAGATCGCGGCGTGGGCGATCACCGAGCCCGACTCCGGCTCGGACGCGTTCGGCGGCATGAAGACCTCAGTCCGGCGCTCCGGCGACGGAGACGGGGCCTACATCCTCAACGGGCAGAAGACGTTCATCACCAACGGGCCCTACGCCGACGTCCTGGTGGTGTACGCCAAGCTGGACTCGCCTGTTTCTGGTGGCTCGGCGGCGGACAAGCGCAACCGGCCGGTGCTGATCTTCGTGCTGGACGCCGGCATGCCGGGCCTCACGCAGGGCAAGCCGTTCAAGAAGATGGGCATGATGTCCTCGCCGACGGGCGAGTTGTTCTTCGACAACGTGCGGCTGACCCCCGACCGGCTGCTCGGCGAGAACCAGCGGGCCGGCGGCGACGGCCGCGACAGCGCCCGCGACAATTTCGCCGCCGAGCGGATCGGGATCGCGATGATGGCGCTCGGCATCATCGACGAATGCCACCGGCTGTGCGTGGATTACGCCAAGACCCGCACCCTGTGGGGCAAGAACATCGGGCAGTTCCAGCTGATCCAGCTCAAGCTGGCGAAGATGGAAATCGCGCGAATGAACGTGCAGAACATGGTGTTCCAGACGATCGAGCGGCAGCAGGCGGGCAAACCGCTGACGCTGGCCGAGGCCTCGGCGATCAAGCTGTACTCCTCGGAGGCGGCCACCGACGTCGCGATGGACGCCGTGCAGCTGTTCGGCGGCAACGGCTACATGGCCGAGTACCGCGTCGAGCAGCTGGCCCGCGACGCGAAGTCGCTGATGATCTACGCCGGCAGCAACGAGGTCCAGGTCACCCACATCGCCAAGGGTCTGCTGAGCGGCTGAGCGCGCGCCGAACGTGCCCTGAGGGCGAAAAATCGGCCAAAATCTCGCCCTGACGGCACGTTCGGCGAAGGGCTAGGCGACCACCCAGATCGCGCGCGCGGCGGGGCTGCCCAGATCGACGGTGCACTCGGCGCCGTCGGCGGCTTCGATCGCGACGGAGATCATGCCCGCGAATTCCCGGCGGGTCAGCACGCGCAGCCGCGAGTCCAGGTGGATGCCGACGTCGGTGAAGTAGCGCAGCATCTCCGGATCCGAATCGGAGATGCGGGCGACCGTCCCGGTGTCCCCGTCGCCGCATGCCCACAGCTGGCGCGCCGGCGGCGTGGGCACCTGCCCGTCGGAGGCGGGGATGGGATCGCCGTGCGGGTCGCGCTGCGGATACCCCAGCTTGGCGTCGATGCGGGCGACCAGGCGATCCGACACCGCGTGCTCCAGCACCTCGGCCTCGTCGTGCACCTCGTCCCAGCCGTAGCCGAGCTCGTTGACCAGGAAGGTCTCCAGTAGCCGGTGGCGGCGCACCACCTCGAGGGCCGCCCGCCGCCCGGCCTCGGTCAGCGTCACCGCGCCGTATTTCTCGTGGTCGACCAGCCCCTGCTCGGCGAGCTTGCGGATCGACTCCGAGGCGGTGCTGGCCGACACCCCGATCCGGTCGGCCAGCATCTTGGTGCTGACCTTCTGCGCGGACCCGTCGGTGGACCATTCCTGGGCATTCCAAATGACCTTCAGGTAGTCCTGGCCGACCGCGGTGATACCGCCAGGCTCGTCGTCAGCCCTCACAAGCAGAAAGTTTAGGCAACCCACACCTGATTCGGCGTGCCGCGCTCCGATCTGGCGCGCCAAGCCCCGGTGCGGCGCCGTAGGCTTGCGGTCGTGCAGCGGTGGCGCGGCCAAGACGAGATTCCCACGGACTGGGGCAGATGCGTGGTCACCATCGGGGTGTTCGATGGTGTCCATCGCGGCCACGCCGAGCTGATCGCGCACGCGGTGAAGGCCGCCCGCGCCCGCAACGTGCCTACGGTGCTGATGACGTTCGACCCGCACCCGATGGAAGTCGTCTATCCCGGCAGCCACCCCGCGCAGCTCACGACCCTGACCCGCCGCGCCGAGCTCGTCGAGGAGCTGGGCATCGACGTCTTCCTGGTGATGCCGTTCACCAGCGACTTCATGAAGCTCACGCCCGAGCGCTACATCCACGAGCTGCTGGTGGAGAACCTGCACGTGGTGGAGGTCGTGGTGGGGGAGAACTTCACGTTCGGCAAGAAGGCGGCCGGCAACGTCGAGACGTTGCGCCGCGCCGGCGAGCGGTTCGGATTCGCGGTGGAGTCGATGTCGCTGCTGTCCGAGCACCACAGCAACGAGACCGTCACCTTCTCGTCCACCTACATCCGCTCCTGCGTGGACGCGGGCGACATGGTGGCGGCCACCGAGGCGCTGGGCCGCCCGCACCGCGTCGAGGGCGTCGTCGTCCGGGGTGAGGGGCGGGGCATGGAGCTGGGCTTTCCCACCGCCAACGTGGCGCCGCCGATGTATTCGGCCATCCCGGCCGACGGCGTGTACGCGGCGTGGTTCACCGTGCTCGGGCACGGGCCGGTGGCCGGCACCGTCGTGCCGGGGGAGCGCTACCAGGCCGCGGTGTCCGTCGGCACCAACCCGACCTTCTCCGGGCGCACCCGCACCGTCGAGGCCTTCGTCCTGGACACCAGCGCCGACCTGTACGGGCAGCACGTGGCGCTGGACTTCGTCGCGCGCATCCGCGGGCAGCGCAAGTTCGACACCATCAAAGGCCTCGTCGCCGCGATGGCCGACGACACCGACCGGGCCCGCGCCCTGCTGTCCGTTGAGTAGGGCCGCCTGACGATTCGGAGCCGGCGCTAAACCGCTGCTAAACTGCCGGACGACATCGGCGCGTGCTGCGGTTCGCGGTGGCCGCGCTCTGAAGAATCCACTTCGCGGACCGATTGATGGAGATAGTTTCGTGGCGCTTACTGCCGAGCAGAAAAAAGAGATCCTGGGCTCCTACGGCCTGCACGACACCGACACCGGCTCCCCGGAGGCGCAGGTCGCCCTGCTGACCCGGCGCATCGCCGACCTGACCGAACACCTCAAGGTGCACAAGCACGACCACCACTCGCGGCGCGGACTGCTGCTGCTGGTGGGCCGCCGGCGCCGGCTGCTCAAATACGTGTCGCAGATCGACGTGGAGCGCTACCGCTCGCTCGTCGAGCGGCTGGGCCTGCGTCGCTGACGCCGGCAAATCCCGACGCCCACTTCCCGGCTAAGTTCGCCCGTGTAGAGTGGGAGCGTTCTGGGCCGGTTCGGCCCGAGCAAACGGTGCGGTTTGCGCAGATCCGCGTGAGCCGTTCCAGCACGTCACTGCGTGTGTCCGAGGGAGCAGCACAGTCTGCATCGGGCGGTCTTCGGTAGTGGCTGCCGGGCTCTCCGGATCTGGGGCAGGTCGGCCGCTTCGATCGATGGCCGTAGCCGCATTCAGACTCTTGTTCTCCGGGTGGCGTCAGGGCGCGCGAAAAAGCTGAATACCCAGAGAGGTCATACGGACACCCATGTCTGTAGCTGAAATTGACGAAGGCGTCTTCGAGTCGACCGCCACCATCGACAACGGGAGCTTCGGCACCCGCACCATCCGTTTCGAGACCGGCAGGCTGGCCCAGCAGGCCGCCGGTGCCGTCGTCGCGTACCTGGACGACGAAAACATGCTGCTCTCGGCGACCACCGCCAGCAAGAGCCCCAAGGAGCACTTCGACTTCTTCCCGCTGACGGTCGACGTCGAGGAGCGGATGTACGCCGCCGGGCGCATCCCCGGTTCGTTCTTCCGCCGCGAGGGCCGTCCCTCCACCGACGCGATCCTGACCTGCCGGCTCATCGACCGCCCGCTGCGGCCGTCGTTCGTCTCCGGCCTGCGCAACGAGATCCAGGTCGTGGTCACAATCCTGAGCCTGGACCCCAACGACCTGTACGACGTGCTGGCGATCAACGCCGCGTCGGCCTCCACCCAGCTGGCCGGCCTGCCGTTCTCCGGCCCCATCGGGGGTGTGCGGGTGGCGCTGATCGACGGCACCTGGGTCGCCTTTCCCACCGTCGAGCAGCTCGAGCGGGCCGTGTTCGACATGGTGGTGGCCGGCCGCACAGTCGGCGGCGGTGCCGCCGAAAAAGACGTGGCGATCATGATGGTCGAGGCCGAGGCCACCGAGAAGGTCATCGAGCTCGTCGAGGGCGGGGCCCAGGCGCCGACGGAAACCGTTGTGGCCGAAGGCCTGGAGGCCGCCAAGCCGTTCATCGCCGTGCTGTGCGCCGCGCAGCAGGAGCTGGCCGACGCGACTGGAAAATCAGGCAAGCCCGCGGCTGATTTCCCGACGTTCCCGGACTACGGCGACGACGTCTACTACTCGGTGGCCTCGGTGGCCACCGACGAGCTGGCCAAGGCGCTGACCATCGGCGGCAAGGCCGAGCGCGACGCGCGCACCGACGAGCTGAAGGCCGAGGTGCTGGCGCGGCTCGCCGAGACCTACGAGGGCCGGGAAAAGGAGGTCAGCGCCGCGTTCCGGTCGCTGACCAAGAAGCTGGTCCGCCAGCGCATCCTGACCGACCACTTCCGCATCGACGGCCGGGGCGTCACCGACATCCGCGCCCTGAGCGCCGAGGTCGCCGTCGTCCCGCGGGCGCACGGCAGCGCGCTGTTCGAGCGCGGCGAGACCCAGATCCTGGGCGTGACCACCCTCGACATGGTCAAGATGGCCCAGCAGATCGACTCGCTGGGGCCGGAAACCTCCAAGCGCTACATGCACCACTACAACTTCCCGCCGTTCTCCACCGGCGAGACCGGCCGCGTCGGTTCGCCGAAGCGGCGCGAGATCGGGCACGGCGCGCTGGCCGAGCGGGCCCTGATCCCGGTCCTGCCCAGCGTCGAGGAGTTCCCCTACGCGATCCGGCAGGTGTCGGAGGCCCTGGGCTCCAACGGTTCGACGTCGATGGGCTCGGTCTGCGCGTCCACACTCGCGCTGCTGAACGCCGGCGTGCCGCTCAAGGCGCCGGTCGCCGGCATCGCCATGGGCCTGGTCTCCGACGACGTCGAGGTGGACGGCAAGACCGAGCGCCGCTTCGTCACGCTGACCGACATCCTCGGCGCCGAGGACGCGTTCGGCGACATGGACTTCAAGTGCGCCGGCACCAAGGACTACGTCACCGCGCTGCAGCTGGACACCAAGCTGGACGGGATTCCCTCCCAGGTGCTCGCGGGTGCGCTGGCGCAGGCCAAGGACGCCCGGCTGACCATCCTCGAGGTCATGGCCGAGGCCATCGACGCGCCCGACGAGATGAGCCCGTACGCGCCGCGGGTGACCACGATCAAGGTCCCGGTGGACAAGATCGGTGAGGTCATCGGCCCGAAGGGCAAGGTGATCAACGCCATCACCGAGGAGACCGGTGCCCAGATCTCCATCGAGGACGACGGCACCGTGTTCGTCGGCGCCACCGACGGGCCCTCGGCGCAGGCCGCGATCGACCGGATCAACGCCATCGCCAACCCGCAGCTGCCCACCGTGGGCGAGCGTTTCCTCGGAACCGTGGTCAAGACAACGGATTTCGGCGCGTTCGTGTCGCTGCTGCCCGGTCGCGACGGCCTGGTGCACATCTCCAAGCTGGGCAGGGGCAAGCGCATCGCGAAGGTCGAGGACGTGGTGAACGTCGGCGACAAGCTGCGGGTGGAGATCGCCGACATCGACAAGCGGGGCAAGATCTCGCTGGTCCTGGTCGACGAAGAGGACTCAGCCCCGGCCGACGCCCCGGCGGACACACCGGTCGATGCCGCGACCGCGAGCAGCTGATCCCGCCGCGGCGCTGCGCCGGGGAAACCACAGCGCCGCGGCCCAAGAGGCGGCAACCGTCCGCCGCACCACACTCCCGGGCGGCCTGCGGGTGGTCACCGAGCACCTGCCGGCCGTGCGATCCGCCTCGGTCGGGGTCTGGGTCGGCGTCGGATCCCGCGACGAGGGCGCCACGGTGGCCGGCGCGGCGCACTTCCTCGAGCACCTGCTGTTCAAGTCCACCCCGACCCGCACGGCCGTGGACATCGCCCAGGCGATGGACGCGGTCGGCGGGGAACTGAACGCGTTCACCGCCCGCGAGCACACCTGCTACTACGCCCACGTGCTGGACAGCGACCTGGAGCTGGCCGTCGACCTGGTCGCCGACGTGGTGCTGAACGGCCGGTGCGCCGCCGAGGACGTCGAGCTGGAACGCGACGTCGTCCTCGAGGAGATCGCCATGCGCGACGACGACCCCGAGGACGCGCT
Organism: Mycobacterium paraense; assembly: GCF_002101815.1. Classification (GTDB taxonomy): domain Bacteria; phylum Actinomycetota; class Actinomycetes; order Mycobacteriales; family Mycobacteriaceae; genus Mycobacterium; species Mycobacterium paraense. Next base: position 115,633 of record NZ_LQPM01000024.1, read on the forward strand.
GGGCGACGTCTTCCTGTCGGCGCTGTTCGGCGATCACCCGGTGGGCCGCCCCGTGATCGGCACCGCCCGGTCGGTGTCGTCGATGACGCGCTCGCAGCTGCACTCGTTTCATGTGCGGCGGTACACCCCGGAGCGGATGGTCGTCGCTGTGGCCGGCAACGTCGATCACGACGAGGTGGTCGCGTTGGTGCGCGAGCACTTCGGGAAGCATCTGGTCCGGGGCCGGCAGCCCATCGCCCCCCGCAAGGGCGCCGGGCGGGTCACCGGCAACCCCGGGCTCACGCTGATCAACCGGGACGCCGAGCAGACCCACCTGTCGCTGGGCGTCCGCACGCCGGGGCGCAGCTGGGAGCATCGCTGGGCGCTGTCGGTGCTGAACACCGCGCTGGGCGGCGGCCTGAGTTCCCGGCTGTTCCACGAGGTTCGGGAGCTGCGCGGCCTGGCCTACTCGGTGTACTCGGCGGTCGATATCTTCGCCGACAGCGGCGCGCTGTCGGTGTACGCCGCCTGCCTGCCCGAGCGCTTCCCCGAGGTGATGCGGGTGACCAGCGAGGTGCTCGACGCGGTGGCCCGCGACGGCATCACCGAGGCGGAATGCCGCATCGCCAAGGGCTCGCTGCGCGGCGGGCTCGTCCTCGGGCTGGAGGACTCCAGCTCCCGGATGAGCCGCATCGGCCGCAGCGAACTGAACTACGGCCGGCACCGCAGCATCGAGCACAGCCTGCAAAAAATCGACGAGGTGACCGTCGACGAGGTCAACGCGGTGGCCCGCCGCCTGCTGGGCAGGCGCTACGGGGCGGCCGTTCTGGGCCCGTATGCGTCGAAACGATCGCTGCCCCAACAACTTCGGGCGATGGTACATTAGCTCAAATGTCCGCCTCCTCACTCGCGCCGTGCCGGCGCTCGCCGTCGGCGGACTAGCGCCGTGGTTCTGGGCTTTTGGGATATCGCGGTGCCCATCGTGGGTGCCCCCATGGCCGGCGGACCCGGCACCCCGGCGTTGGCCGCGGCGGTGTCCAACGCGGGCGGGCTCGGTTTCATCCCGGGCGGGTACGTGAGCGCCGAACGCTTCGCCGAAGACATCGCGGCGGCCCGCGCCATGACCACCGGCCCGCTGGGCGTCAACCTGTTCGTGCCCCAGCCCTCCGTCGCCGACTGGGTGGCGCTGGACTACTACGCCGACGAGCTCGAAGGCATCGCCGAGCACTATCAGTGCGAGGTGGGCCGGCCCGAGTTCGGTGACGACGACGACTGGGAGCGCAAGCTCGAGGTCGTCCTCGACGTGCACCCGGAGCTGGTGTCGTTCACGTTCGGCGTCCCGCCCCCGGACGTGATCCGGCGGCTGAGCGCGCAGGGGCTGCTGGTGATGGTCACGGTGACGTCGGCCTACGAGGCCGGGGTGGCCGTCGCCGCCGGCGCCGACAGCCTGGTGGTCCAGGGCCCCGACGCCGGCGGGCATCGCGGCACCTTCGCGCCGGACATGGAGCCCGCCACCGACTCGCTGCACGACCTCATCGACCGGATCCACCGGGCGCACCGCGACGTCCCGATCATCGCGGCGGGCGGCCTGGGCACCGCGGAGGACGTCGCGGGCGTGCTGCGCCGCGGTGCCGTGGCCGCGCAGGTCGGCACCGCGCTGCTGCTGAGCAACGAGGCGGGCACCAGCCAGGCGCATCGCACCGCCATGAAGAATCAGCTGTTCGCCAAGACCATCGTCACGCGCGCGTTCTCCGGCCGGTACGGGCGCGGCCTGGAGAACGAATTCATCCGCCTGCTCGACAACGTGGCCCCGCTGGGCTACCCCGAGGTCAACCAGATGACGCTGCCGATCCGGGAGGCCGCGACCGAACGGGAAGACCCGAACGGGATGGCCCTGTGGGCGGGCACGTCGTTCCGGCAGGCCCGCACGGGCTCGGTGGCCGACATCGTCGCCGGCCTCAGCGACTAGGTTTCAGGCCAGGACCGACGCGGGGTCCGTGCACGGCAGGCCGAGGTCGCCGGCCACCTGTTCGGACAGCAGCATCCCGGCGTGCGTCGAAAGCCCTTTGGCCAGAGCGGGATCCGACCGGCACGCCGCCCGCCAGCCCCGGTCGGCGAGCTTGAGCACGTACGGCATGGTGGCATTGGTCAGCGCGACGGTCGACGTCTTCGGCACCGCGCTGGGCATGTTGGCCACGCAGTAGAACAGCGTGTCGTGCACCGCGAAGGTCGGGTCGTCGTGGGTGGTGGGCCGGGAATCCTCGAAGCAGCCGCCCTGGTCGATGGAGATGTCGACCAGCACCGCGCCCGGTTTCATCTGCGCGACAAGGGAATTCGAGATCAGCCTGGGCGCCTTGTGGCCGGGCACCAGCACGGCCCCGATCACCAGGTCGGCGCGTTTGACGGCGCCCTCCAGCTCGTACGCCGAGGAATAGCGGGTGCCGACGTGGCCACCGAACTCGGCGTCGAGCAGCCGAAGTTTGCCGATGTTGACGTCGAACACCATGACGCTGGCGCCCATGCCGCCGGCGACCCGGGCGGCGTTGTACCCGGCCGTGCCGGCCCCGATCACCACCACGTCGGCGCCCTTGACGCCGGGCACCCCGCCCATCAGCACGCCGCGGCCCCCCTGGGTGCGCATCAGGTGATAGCCCCCCACCTGGGCGGCGAGCCGACCGGCCACCTCGCTCATCGGGGCGAGCAAGGGCAGCGCGCCGTCGTCGGTCTGGACGGTCTCGTAGGCGATCGACGTGGTGCCGGAGGCCAACAGCGCGTCGGTGCAGGCGCGGGAAGCGGCCAAATGCAGGTACGTGAACAGAACCTGCCCGTCGCGCAGCAGGCCGTACTCGCGCTGGATCGGTTCCTTGACCTTGAGCAGCAGGTCCGCGTCGGCCCACACCCGCTCGGCGGTGTCGGCGAGTTGGGCGCCCGCCGCCTTGAATTCCGCATCGGGGATGGCCGAGCCTTCTCCCGCGCCGGCCTGGACGAGCACCTCGTGGCCGTGGCGGGTCAGCTCCGCGACGCCGGCAGGGGTGATGGCCACCCTGAACTCGTTGGTCTTGGTCTCGGTCGGGACGCCGACTCGCATGGCTCAAGTGTGGAGAAAGTTCGCGACCGCCGCAAACACCCGCCGGATGTGTCCCGTTTATACCCCAGGGGGTATTCTCGGGAGAACGCAATGCGACTGACAGGAGAGGAGCGGAGCTGATGAGTCAAGCGCATAAGCAGGGGCCCGCGGTGACGATCTGGTTCGACCCGGTGTGCCCGTTTTCCTGGCACACCGCCCGGTGGCTGAACGAACTGGCCTGGGAGCACGAATTGGCGATCGATTGGCGACTGATGAGCCTGGCGGTGCTCAACGAGGGCCGCGAGCTGCCGCCACCGCAGCAGGCGCGCATGGACGACTCCCGGCGGATCGGCCGGCTGATGGCCGCAATCCGCGAAAAACACGGCGCCGAGGCCATGGCCACAGCGTATTTCGCCTTCGGCGAGCGCTACCTCGAACGCTCCGAGGCGCTCGACGACCGCCTGGTCGCGGAGGTGTTGGACGCGGTGGGCTGCCACGACGTCGACCCCGGGGTCATGTCGGATACCGCGCAGGACGACCTGGTGCAGGTCAGCCATCAAGCCGGACAAAACGCGCTCGGCGAGATCGCGGGCAGCCCGATCCTGCAGATCGACGGCAAGGCCTTCTTCGGACCGGTGCTGTCCGGGCCGCCGGCGCCGGAGATGAGACAGGCGCTCTTCGATGTGATTGCCACCCTGGCCGCCGTTCCCCAATTCAGCCAGCTGCAGCGGCCGCGCGCGACGGGGTAGGCGATCACGTCGGGGGAAAGACATTGGGGGGCAGGACATTTCGTGGCTGGCGCTCGCCCGCGGCCGCACTCGTCCAGCCTCGCCTACCTGACCGCCAGGGGGATGACGGCGACGGCGCTCGTCATCCCCGGCTATTCGGTGGTGCTATCCGGGCTCTCCCGAGACCGAACGTGCTTATGATCGGCGGATGGATGACCAACAGGGCAGCCGGCGATGGCGACACGCGATCCCTCGGTAGCCGTCGTCGGAGCCGGCATGTCGGGGCTGTGTATGGCAATCGCCTTGCTGCGCAACGGCATCGACGACGTCACGATCTATGAGAAGGCCGACGAGGTCGGCGGGACCTGGCGGGAAAACACCTACCCGGGCCTGACCTGTGACGTGCCGTCGCGCGTCTACCAGTACACGTTCGCCACCAAGCCGAACTGGTCGCACATGTTCTCGCCGGGCGGCGAGATCCAGGCCTACTTTCGCGGCGTCGCCGACCAATTCGGGCTGCGGGACCGGATCCGGTTCGGCACCGAGGTCGTCAGCGCCCGGTTCGACGACGACCGCTGGGTATTGCGCACGGACGCCGGCGACGAATCGAGGGTCGACTTCCTGATCTCGGCGACCGGCGTGCTGCACCATCCCCGGATGCCGTCGATCGCCGGCCTGGACGACTTCGCCGGCCCGGTCTTCCACTCGGCGCGCTGGGATCATTCCGTCGAGCTGGCCGGGCGCCGAATCGCGGTGATCGGCAACGGATCGACCGGGATCCAGCTCGTCTGCGGCCTGGCCGGCGTGGCGGGCAGGGTCTTGCTGTTCCAGCGCACCGCGCAGTGGGTCGTCCCGATGCCCAACCCGCCGTATTCGAAGTTCGCCAGTCGCAGCCACCGGGCCGTTCCGTGGCTCGATCGGCTGGCCTACCGGGCGTACAGCCTCATCTTCGACACCTTCGCCGTCGCGCTGACCAAGCCGGGGCTGCGGCGGGCGGCGATGGGCGCGCTGTGCCGGGCCAGCCTGCGCCGGGTGCGCGACCCCGAGCTGCGGGCGGCGCTGACGCCCACGTATGAGCCGATGTGCAAGCGGTTGGTGGTGTCGGGCGGGTTTTACCGCGCGATCCAGCGCGACGACGTCGAGCTGGTGACCGCCGGCATCGACCACGTGGAATCGCGGGGCATCGTGACCGACGACGGCGAACTGCACGAGGCCGACGTCATCGTGGCCTGCACCGGGTTCGACACGCACGCGTTCTTCCGGCCGATGCGGGTGACCGGGCGCGACGGCATCGCCGCCGACGAGGTGTGGCGCGAGGGGCCGCGCGCGTACCGGACCGTGGCGATGCCGGGTTTCCCGAACTTCTTCATGATGCTGGGCCCGCACAGCCCGGTGGGCAACCACTCGCTCACCGCGGTGGCGGAGCACCAGGCCGAGCACATCCTGGGCTGGATCCAGCGTTGGCGCCGCGGCGAATTCGACACCGTCGAGCCGACGCAATCGGCGACCGAGCGTTACAACGAGAGGCTGCGCGCGGCGATGCCGGACACCGTGTGGACCACCGGCTGCGACAGCTGGTACCTGAACAAGGACGGGGTGCCCGAGGTGTGGCCCTTCACCCCGGCCGAACACCGGGCGATGCTGGCCGCAACGGATCTGCGAGAGTACGACTTGCGCAGGCGCGTGGCCGCGCGCTGAGGGGAGGGCCCACGATGTTCACCGTCGACGACCACGCGGCGGGTCCGCACGACGCGTCGCTGGACCACGAGCGGCTGGTCCTCGAGGCGCGTGACGTCGAGTTCGATTGGGCGAAGCTGCCGTTCCACTACGTGCCGGGCGAGCCGTTCACCACCCACGTCCTCAACGTCTTGCACCTGCTGCTGCCCGCGGGCGAGGAGTTCTTCGTCGACGCGTTCAAGCGGGCGCTGCCGTTGATCAAGGACGACCAGCTGCGCCTGGACGTCCAGGGATTCATCGGCCAGGAGGCCGTGCATTCCCAGGCGCACGCCCAGGTGCTCGCCCACTTCGCCGCCGCCGGGGTCGACCTGACCCCGTACACCGACCAGATCAGGTGGCTGTTCGAGAAGCTGCTGGGGCCCAGGCCGGGCTGGAGCCGGCGACGGCAGCACAACTGGCTGCTGGAACAGGTTTCGTTCGTCTCGGCGATCGAGCACTACACCGCCATCCTGGGCGAGTGGGTGCTCGACTCGCCCGCCCACGACGCCATCGGCACCGACCCCGTGATGCTGGACATGCTGCGCTGGCACGGCGCGGAAGAGGTCGAGCACAAGGCCGTCGCCTTCGACACCATGAAGCATCTGCGGGCCGGCTACCTGCGACGGGTGCGCGCCCAACTGGTGGTGACGCCGGGCATCCTGCTGCTGTGGATTCGCGGCGTCCGGTTTTTGTACTCGGTGGACCCGTACCTGCCGCCGGGCACGAAGGCGCGCTGGCGGGACTACTTTCGCGCGGCGCGGCGCGGTTTGGTGCCCGGGCCGCTGCGGTTCGTGCGGGTGGTCGGCAACTACTACCGGCCGGGTTTCCACCCCTCCCAATTGGGCGGTCTCGGGGCGGCGGTCGACTACCTGGCGGTCTCGCCCGCCGCGCGCGCGTCGCGCTGACGCATGGCCGCAACGACTTCCAGCGTCACCGCCTCCGATGGCGCCACCCTGGCGGTGCACCGCTACACCGAGATCGACGCGGCGCGCCCGACCATCCTCGCGATCCACGGCTGGCCCGACAACCACCACCTCTGGGACGGGGTGGCTTCCGAGCTCGAGGAGAATTACGCCGGACGCTACAACGTCGTGGCGTACGACGTGCGCGGTGCCGGCGAATCATCGCGCCCCGCAAGGCGATCCGACTACGCCTTCGCGCAACTGGTGTCCGACATCGGCGCGGTCATCGACAGCCTCGGCGTCGGGCCGGTCCACCTGCTGGCCCACGACTGGGGTTCGATCGCGGCCTGGGCGGCCGTCACCGACGATGCGGTGATGGCCAAAGTCGCGTCGTTCACGTCGATTTCGGGGCCGCACCTGCGCTACGCGGGCCGCTTCCTGCACTCGGCGCGCACGCCACGCGCCGTGGGCCAGGTCGCGCTGCAGCTGCTGGGGTCGCTGTACATCGCGTTCTTCTTGTGCCCCGGTCTGCCGGAGCTCGCGTTCCTATCCCGGGTCGGCGTGCTGGTCCATCGGGCCCTCGAGCGCATCGGCCGGCCGCGTGGCCGACGCGATCCGACGCCGCGATCCATCACCGACTACGTCACCGGGCTCAAGCTGTACCGCGCGAACATGCCCGGGCCGATGCTGTCGCCCGGCCCGCGGCTGCCGCAGACCAGCGTCGCCGTTCAAACCCTGGTGCCGCGCCGCGACATCTTCGTCACGCCCGCGCTGCAGCGGTTCACCGGCGCAATTCCGGCCGGCGGCAGAGTGATTCCCATCGAGGGCGGGCACTGGGTGGTCACGGCGCGCCCGGAGGTCATCGCCGAGCTGACCGCCGACTGGGTCGACCGGCACGTCAACGCTTGAGCCGGTATCCGACGTGGGCCACCTTGATGCCGGGCAGCGGTTCCCAGTCGAGGGTGCGGCCGTCGACGCGAAAGTTGTTCTTCTCGTAGAAGCGTCGTGCCTTGGCGTTGTGCTCCGCGCACCACAGGATCACGTCACCGGACGGGTGTGAGCCGAGGACCTCGTCGAGCATGCGGCGCCCGATTCCGTGCCGCTGGTTCTCCTCGGCGACGTAGAGCGCGTCGACCATCAGGTCAGCGGGCTGGTCGGAGTCGGGCCCGAAGATGGCCACGCCGAGCGTGCGGCCGTCGGCCTCGGCGACCCACATGCGCCAACCCTCGCGGCTCAGGCTCTGCGGGTAGATCTCGGCCACCCAGCGTTTGGGCGGCCCGAGCAGGTCGAGCACCTGGGGCAGCAGTATCCCGGCCCACGACTGCCGCCACACCGGGTAATGCATCGCCGCGACGTCGGGGAAATCGTCCGGGGTGGCTTCCCGGATCGCGATGTCGCTGGCCTGCACACGCTAAGGCTAGAGAACTTTTGCCGGCCGCTCTTCCAGATAGGCCGCCAGCGCGTTGGTCAGGCCCCGCCGCGCCATGTCGAGGTCGGCGTAGGAGCCCAGCTGGCGCTCGGAAACCAGGCCACGCATCGCGCCCGGGATGAGGGCGGCCACCTCGCGCAACCGGTCGGGGTCGACGTCCAGGCCGGCGAATGCGTGCTGGCAGGTCTCCAGCCAGCTCTTGCCCCAGGAGAACAGCTCGGCGGCGGTGCGCGGGTAGAGGCGCTCCAGCTCGCGGGGGTCGCGGGGGAGCGCGGCGCGCAGGTTTTCGATCGCGCGCGAATCCGCCGAGGCCAGGCCGCGGTACAGGGTGTCGATGATGGCGCCGACGCGCTCGCGCAGGGGCGCGTCGGGTTGTGCCGGCCCCGACAGCACAGAGAACGTGGCCGCGCGCCGCTCCGCGGTGCGGTGCAGCACGGCCGCCCAGAATCCGTCGGCGTCGCCGAACTGGTATTGCACCGCGCCCCAGGTGGCGCCGATGTCCTTGGCGATGCGGTTGGCCGACACCGAGCCCGGATCCCCCGAGGCCAGCGACTTCAGCGCCGCCTCGAGCATGCTCTCGCGGGTCGCGTTGCCGCGCCGGTTGGGGCGCCTTTCGACGACCTTCGGATCGGCCATGCAGCCTAGCCTAACATTTTCATAGAGGGTACTGTGATTCCATGGCTAAGCCGCCGTTGTCGATGAAGCCGACCGGATGGTTCCAGGTCGCCTGGTCCGACGAGATCGGCGTGGGCGACGTGCACCGGATGAAGTACTTCGGCGAGGAGATGGTCGCCTGGCGCGCCGAGTCGGGCGAGCTCACGGCGATGAACGCCTACTGCGAGCACCTGGGCGCGCACCTCGGCTACGGCGGCAAGGTCGTCGGCGAGGCGCTGCAGTGCCCGTTCCACGGGTGGCAGTGGAACTCCGAGGGCCGCAACGTCTGCATCCCGTACCAGGATCGGCCGAACCGCGGCAGGCGGATGCGCACGTACCCCGTCGTAGAGCGCAACGAGTCGGTCTACATCTGGCACGACGTCGACCGCCGCGAGCCGTATTTCGACGCGCCCGACGTGTTCGCCTCGTTCGAGGACGGCCGCGGCGCGGGCGACTACTACCCGCAACAGCGGCTGTTCCGCCAGGGCCTGGAACTGCACCCGCAGTACGTGCTCGAAAACGGCGTGGACTTCGCGCATTTCAAGTTCGTGCACAACACCCCGATCGTGCCGGTGTTCACCCGCCACGACTTCGCCGAGCCGGTGTCCTTCGTGGACTTCACCATCACCTTCGAGGGCGACGACGGCCAGAAGATCGAGGACGTCAACAGCGGCGTGGAGGCCATCAACGGCGGGCTGGGCCTCGCCGTCACCAAGAGTTGGGGGATGGTCGACAACCGCACCATCTCCGCGGTCACCCCGGTCGACGAATTCACCTCCGACGTCCGGTTCATGGTCTACATCGGCCGCCCCGAGGCCGGCGCCGCCAAGGACCCCGCGCGCGCCGAGCGCAAGGCGGCCGAATTCGGGCGGGAAGTGATCCGGCAGTTCGAGCAGGACATCGAGATCTGGCGGCACCAGCGCTACTCCGACCCGCCCGCGCTGGCCCCCGACGAGTACGAAGGCTTCACCGCGATCCGCAAGTGGGCCAAGCAGTTCTACCCCGACGTCTACGCATCTCAGAAAGGCTGACCACGAAATGACCGCACCCGCTCGACCGATCCGCGTCTTCCAGGTGGCCACCGGAAACGTCGGTTCGGAGATGATCAAGCGGATCGCCACGCAGCCCGACCTGGAACTCGTTGGCGTGCATTGCTATTCGCCCGACAAGATCGGGCGCGACGCCGGCGAGCTCGCGGGCATCGGGCCCAACGGCGTGACGGCCACCGGCACGATCGAGGAGATCATCGCCGCCAAGCCGGACGTGCTGACCTTTCACGGCGTGTTTCCCGACGAGGACCTCTACGTCAAAGTGCTCGAGGCGGGCATCAACATCGTCACCACCGCCGACTGGATCACCGGCTGGCACCGCGACAAGAACCATCCGCACCCGTCGGGCAAGCCGGTGACCCAGCTGCTGGCCGCAGCCTGCGAAAAGGGGCGCGCGACGTTCTACGGCACCGGCATGAACCCGGGCCTGAACCAGATCCTCGGCGTGGTGTGTTCGGCCGACGTCGCCGACATCGAGAACGTCACCACCATCGAGTCCGTCGACGTCTCCTGCCACCACTCCAAGGACACCTGGATCGAGGTGGGCTACGGCCAGCCGGTCGACGACCCGGAGATCCCCGGGAAGCTGGAGAAGTACACCCGCGTCTTCGCCGACAGCGTGCTGATGATGGCCGACTGCTTCGACCTGCCGCTGGACGAGGTGAAGTTCAGCTACGAGTTGGGCGCCTGCACCAAGGACGTCGACCTGGGCTGGTACACGCTGCCCAAGGGCTCGCTGGGCGGCAACTACATCAAGTACCAGGGCATGGTGGACGGGGTGCCCCGCGTCGAGACGCACCTGGAGTGGCAGATGACCCCGCACACCGATCCGAGCTGGAACATCAAGGGCTGCTACATCACCCAGGTCAAGGGCGACCCGTGCATCTACAACAAGCACATGATCTTCCCCAAGCCCGGCGTCGACCTGTCGAACCCGGACAACTTCGCCTCCATCGGCATGACCGTGACCGGCATGCCCGCCCTCGCCGCCATCAAGTCGGTGGTGGCGGCGGCGCCGGGGCTGATCACTAGCGCCGACCTGCCGCTGCGCGGCTTCGCGGGGCGGTTCAAGAGGTAGGCGCGCGGTCAAGCGCCTCAAGGGGCCCCGTCGTCATCGTCGTCCTCGTCGTCATCGAAGAGGCGCTCCGGGTGGTGATAGTCGTTGGTGCGCGCGCCGCGGTCCAAGTCCGGCGGCGGGATCCACTCGGTGCGGCCGTTGGGCAGTTTCCTTGTCGTCCAACCGTCTTCGATCAGCTTGTGATATGGCGGGCAGGCGAACGTGAGGTTGTCGGCGTCGGTCGATCCGCCGGCCGCCCACTCGGTGACATGGTGGACCTCCGACCAGTAGCCCGGGACGTCGCAGCCGGGATGCGTACAGCCGCGTTCCTTCGAGTAGAGGACGATGCGCTGGTCGGGTGATGCGATGCGGCGTGTCCGGCCGAGGTACAGCGGGCGGTTCGAGTGCTCGTCGAACACGGCGAGGTAGTGGTAGGCGTGGCTGGCCATCCGGATCAGGTCGCGCATGGGCAGCACGGTCCCGCCGCCGGTCACCGCCCGACCCGTCGCCGAGGTCAGCTCCTGCAGCGTGGTCGACACGATGACGGTGACCGGTAAGCCGTTGTGTTGGCCGAGCTTTGGATCGCCCAGCTGCCCGCGGACAAGGGCATTGAGCGCGTCGTGCTGGCGCTGGGCGTGGCTGCGGGTGTCCCGACGCGCGCGGTCCTCGCCGGGTTCTGCTGTGACGCAGGCCGTTTCGTCATCGGGGTTGCACATTCCGGGCGCCGCGAAACGCGCCAGCCATGCGTCGATGTTGGCGCGCAGCTCCGGGGACGCAACCAGCTTTCCGACGCTCATTCCGTCGGCACGCTGGCCGCACCAGGTGAACCCGCGCCGCCGGGCACGGTCGGCGTCGGAGTACTTCCCGTCGGGGTTGAGCAGCAGCGCGCACCGGTGCGCGGCTTTCTCCAGCTGGTCGGGACGCAGCTTGGTCGCCTGCCGCGCCAGAAAGCGCTCCGCCTTCTCCACGGCGGCGACCGGCGTCTCCTGGGGCAGGCCGCGAAAGAACGTCTGGATCACCCGCAGGTGCTGCCCGTCGAGCAGGCCGTCGCGCCACGCCACGGCGGTGGCGGGCAACTCGGGTGGTAATTCCTGGCCGGTGAGCGTCAGGCGCGGGGAAAGCTGCCCGGCATCGCGGAGCCGGCGGGCGGCCTCGGCGCAGCTGACCCGCAGCCAGTCGGCAACCACCTTGTGGACCGGCCCGCCGACGTGTGCGGGGTCCTCCTTGGCCAGGCCGGCGATGACGTCGTGACTCGACGCGACCTGCCGTCGCACCGCCGTTTCCATGCGTTCCAGCGCGCGCAGCCGGACCGCGGGGGGCAGGGCGTCGAAATTGCGTTGGTCGATCACCGCCACGGCCGCGTCGAGCGCGTCCAATTCGGCAGACACCTCTGCCGGCATGTCGATCGAACTCATGTTCGAAACAATACCGGGCGGAGCCGACATCAATAACGATTTACGCGGCCGCTGTGGATGAAAGCCGAACTGTGGATAAAGCGAAATTCGGCCGGCCCCCGATCAATAGTTCGGGCAGAGATCGGCCACCGCGTAATTCACGAGTTCGTTCGCCTGAGCGGGAGTCAGCCCACCCGCGCCGAGTGTGGCATCCGAGCGTTGCAACGCCATGGTCTTCAGCGTCGCGGGCGAAACACCGTAGGACACCTGCGTGCACAGTTTCGTGCCCACCTGCAACAGCGCGGCGTCGCCCCCGTCGACGTCGCGGATGCCGGCGTTGTGCAGGTCCCTGAGGTAGGAGGAGGCGTCGGCCCCGGCCGGGCCGGCCCAGGCGACTCCGGCGACCAGAAGCGAGCCTCCCACCGCCGCCAGGCGGATAAACCGGCCGTTGCGCGTGTATGCCGTCATAGCTTCATCTCCTCTGCCAAAACGACGGATTGAAAGAAGCGCGCTATTGAATAGGGCTGCTGCGATCAAAGATCGGCGCCGCTAATGACTTGACATTAACGTTTCCAGCTGTGAAACAGCTTCCAAACTCGTCAAAGCGGACTGGCACGTGCGGGGACACCGAGCGCCCGCGACCCCGCGGTCTAGGGTGAAACCCATGCGGGTAGGCGTGCTGGGAGCCAAGGGCAAGGTCGGGTCGACGATGGTCTCGGCCGTCCAAGCCGCCGACGATCTGACGTTGTCGGCGGAGGTGGACCAGGGTGACGCGCTGAGCCTGCTCACCGACGGCCACACCGAGGTCGTCATCGACTTCACCCACCCCGACGTGGTGATGGGAAACCTGGAGTTCCTCATCCGCAACGGAATTCACGCCGTGGTGGGCACGACGGGCTTCACCCAGGAGCGCCTCGACCAGGTTCAGGCGTGGCTCGCCGGCACAAAAACCTCCGTCCTGATCGCGCCCAACTTCGCGATCGGCGCGGTGCTGTCGATGCATTTCGCCAAGCAGGCCGCGCCGTTCTTCGACTCGGCCGAGGTCATCGAGCTGCACCACCCACACAAGGCCGACGCCCCGTCGGGCACCGCGGCCCGCACCGCGAAGCTGATCGCCGAGGCCCGAAAAGGCTTGCCGCCCAACCCCGACGCCACCAGCAGCAGCCTGCCCGGCGCCCGCGGCGCCGACGTCGAGGGCATACCGGTGCACTCGGTGCGGCTGGCCGGGCTGGTCGCCCACCAGGAGATCCTGTTCGGGACCGAGGGGGAGACGCTGACCATCCGCCACGACAGCCTGGACCGCACGTCGTTCGTGCCGGGGGTGCTGCTGGCCGTGCGGCGCGTCAGGGAACGGCCCGGCCTCACGGTCGGCCTCGAGCCCTTGCTCAACCTGCAATGACCAAGACGCTGCGCATCCAGCTGCTGATCGCGTTCCTGTGCGTGGCGATGCTGGCGTACTTCGTGCTGCTGGGCCGCCTGGCCCTCGCGATGATCGGGTCGGGCCGCGCCGCCGCCGTGGGCCTGGGCGCGGCGTTGCTCGTCATGCCGGTCATCGGGCTGTGGGCGATGGTCGCCACCCTGCGGGCCGGCTTCGCCCACCAGCGGCTGGCCCGCCTGATCGCCGCGGACGGAATGGAACTCGACATCAGCGCGCTGCCGCGGCGGGCCTCCGGCCGCATCGAGCGGGACGCGGCCGACGCGCTGTTCGCCACGGTGCGCACGGAGGTGGAGGCCGACCCGGACGACTGGCGGCGCTGGTACCGGCTGGCCCGCGCCTACGACTACGCGGGCGATCGCCGACGGGCGCGCGAGGCCATGAAGACCGCGGTCACCATGCAGGCAGACCGATGAGCAAGACGCTGCTGATCGTGCACCACACGCCGTCCCCGCACACGCAGGAGATGTTCGAGGCGGTCGTGTCCGGGGCCACCGACCCCGAGATCGAAGGCGTGGACGTCGTGCGCCGGCCCGCGCTCACCCTGTCGCCGGCCGACATGCTCGACGCCGACGGCTACGTGCTCGGGACGCCGGCCAACCTGGGGTACATGAGCGGCGCCCTCAAGCACGCGTTCGACGTCTGCTACTACCCGTGCCTCGACGCGACGCGCGGTCGGCCGTTCGGGGTGTACCTGCACGGCAACGAGGGCACCGAGGGCGCCGAGCGGGGCATCGAGGCCATCACGACCGGCCTGGGTTGGACGAAAGCCGCACCGACCGTGGTGGTTTCGGGCAAGCCCAGCAAGGCCGACCTGGAATCGTGCTGGGAACTGGGCGCGACGGTGGCCGCCCAGCTGATGGGCTGAGCTACTGATAACTCGGCTGGAAAGCATCGGCGGGCTGGGCGATGGCCAGCGCCGTGCTGGAGCCGAGCGGACCGTGCCGGTCGAACAGGATCGCGCTGCCGGTGGCCACACCCGCAGTGCCGTAATGGCTTTGGGCCGCCAGCCCGAGGAATTCGCCGTCGGGCAGGCGGCTCGCGGTGACGGTGTAGTCGGCGTTGATGTACCGCAAACCGCCAGTGCCCCAATGGGTGAGCGAGCTAGTGATGTCGCCGACGAACCCCAAGCGGGTGAACGGCGTGAGCGGGTAGCCCTGCACCATCGGGCGGAACAGCCGCGTCCACGCGAACTTCTGGGAATGCGCCTGTTCCCACTCGCCCGCCGCGATGCCCGGGCTGCCGTCGGTTGTGGCCCCGTAGCCCCAGATCAGGAACGGCATGTCGGTCGGGAAGCCGTCGGAGCCGGCCGGGAGCGGCGGCATCTCGACCGGGCCGGACCACACCTCGCCCTCGGGATGTTCGCCCCGTCGCAGGAACAGGGCGCTGGCCCGCGCGACGGTCTGACCGTTCTGCACCAGGGCGCCGTCGACCAGCTTGATGCGCCTGCCCTCGCGCTGCACCGAGGTCTCGATCCGCACCGGCTCCGGCAGGACGGGGCGCAGCAGATCGACGGTCAGGCGGGCGGGCTGCAGCTCGGGATCGAGGCCGGATCGCTCTATTCCCCACGCCAGCAGCCCGCCGACGTTCTGGCCGCCCAGCGCCGTGCCCCACGGTCCGCGCGTCATCGGGCCCGGCAGGAAGGAGTCGCCGTCGACAGTGAAGAACGCCTCGGGCATGATGGCGGAATCCTCGATCGTCACCGCTATCACGATAGGGCAGGAGGATACAGGGACAGGGCATGCCTCCAGTGATCGAAATTCCGCGCGGCCACAACCCATTCCCGACGACGGGTGTGTCCCGAGACGCCGCCGGCGTCCCGCGCTACGACCGCTTGCCCGCGACCCTGCTGGACATGCTCGCCGAGCAGGTCGACAACCGCCCGAACAGTGAGGCCGTGGTCGAACTGGGCGCCGGCCGACTGACCTACCGGCAGCTGTGGGAGCGCGCGGCGCGAGTGGCCGGCGGGCTGCGCGCGGACGGGCTGAGCCCGGGCGATCGCGTGGCCGTGCGCCATCCGGCGGGCATCGATTGGGTGCTGGCGTTCTGGGGCACGGTGATGGCCGGCGGCGTTGCGGTGGCGGTCAATACGCGTTCGGCGCGCCCCGAGGTCGAGTTCGTCCTGTCCGACTCGGGCGCGCGGGTGGACCTGTCCCCGGAGGCGCCGCTGCCCGACGGCCAGCCGTACGTGACCCACGGGCTCGGCCCCACGGACACGGCCGCCCTGTTCTACACCTCGGGCACCACCGGCCACCCCAAGGGCGTGCCCACCACGCACGAGGCCTTCGTGACCAACACCGAGAACGGTATCCGCTGCCTCGACCAGCCCAGGGACCTCGGCGAGGGGATGCGGACGCTCATCTCGGTGCCGCTGTTCCACGTGACCGGCTGCAACTCACAGCTTTTGGCGGCCATGCGCCTCGGGGGAGCGTCGGTGATCATGCCCGCGCTCAACCTCGACGAGTTGATCGCGACGCTGAGCGCCGAGCGCATCTCGGTCATGGTGACCGTTCCGGCCATCTACGCGCTGATGTTGCGGCACAAGGGGTTTGCGCAAGCCGACGTGTCCGGCGTCCGCTGGGTGGGCTACGGGGGCGCGCCCATCGCGCCGTCGTTGGTCACGGCGGTGAAGCAGGCGTTCGGCCAGGCCACGGTGTTCAACGGGTACGGCATGACCGAGACCGCCTCGCTGATGACCGTCCTGCCCGACCGCGACGCCGTCGAGCACGCCGACTCCGTCGGCTACGCCGTCCCCTCGGTGGACCTGGGCCTGATCCCATTCGGCGGTGACGAGCCGGGCGTGGGCGAGTTGGTCGCGCGCGGCGCCAATGTCACCGCGGGCTACTGGAACCGGCCGGACGCCACCCGGGACACCTTCGCCGGCGGCTGGCTGCACACCGGCGACGTGGTCCGGGTCGACGACGCGGGGCGGGTGCACATCGTCGACCGGCTCAAGGACATCATCAACCGCGGCGGCGAGAACGTCTCCAGCGTCGAGGTCGAGGCGGTGCTGCTGGCGGCGCCCAACGTCGCCGACGCCTGCGTGCTGGCGGTGCCCGACGACGTGATGGGCGAGAAGGTCGGCGCCGTGCTGTTCCCCGGCGACGCGGAGATCGACGTGCGGGCCGTCCTCGACCACTGCCGCGAGCGGCTGGCCGACTACAAGGTCCCCCAGTACGTCACGGTGGTGGACGAGGCGCTGCCGCGCAACGCCGGCGGCAAGCTGCTCAAGGGCAGGCTGCGCGGCGAGGTGCGCTGGGGCGACCCGCTCCGATGAGCGCCCTGCTGATCGCCAACCGCGGCGAGATCGCCCTTCGGATCATCCGCACCGCAACGGAACTGGGGATCCGGACGGTCGCGGTGTACGCCGAAGACGACGCCGACAGCCCCCACGTGCACGCCGCCGACGAGGCGATCGGCCTGCCGGGCGCGGGCCCGGCGGCCTACCTGAATCACGCCGAGCTGCTGGCGGCGGCCAAGAATTCCGGCGCCGAGCTCATTCACCCCGGTTACGGGTTCCTCAGCGAGAACGCCGAATTCGCCGCCGCCTGCGCCTCCGCCGGCTACACGTTCGTCGGACCCGCCGCCGACGTGCTCGAGTTGGTGGGCGACAAGCCGTCGGCCCGGGCCGCGGCAGTGGCGGCCGGCGTCCCCGTGCTGCCGGCGACCGACGGGCCCAGCAGCGTCGGGGACATTCAGGCGTTTTTCGCCGCCCACGGCGGCGCCATCATGATCAAGGCCGTCGCCGGCGGGGGTGGCCGGGGAATGCGGAAGGTGAGCGCCGCCGATCAGATCGAGCACGCCTACCAACAGTGCGCCGCGGAGGCGCGGCTCGGCTTCGGTGAGCCCGCCGTGTTCGCCGAGGCGGTGCTGTCCGACGCGCGGCACATCGAGGTCCAGGTCGTGGGCGCGGTGGCCGGGCACCAGACGCACGCGCTGGCGCTCGGTGACAGGGACTGCAGCATCCAGCGCCGCTACCAGAAGCTGGTCGAAATCGCGCCCGCCCAAGGGCTTTCCGACGGCCTGCGCCGCGCATTGCATCAGGCGGCGGCGCGGCTGTGCGCCCGGGTCGGACTGCGCGGCGTGGCCACTGTCGAATTCCTGGTGGCCGGAGACAGATTCGTGTTCCTCGAGGTCAACCCCCGCATCCAGGTGGAGCACACGGTCACCGAGGAAACGACCGGCGTGGACCTGGTGGCCGCCCAACTGGCCATCGCCGGCGGTGCGTCGTACTACCAGTTGGGGCTTCCGGCCGGAATCGCTTCGGACGGAACCGAAGTCATCGGCGAGCCGGCCGCGCGGCGCGGCATCGCGATTCAGGCCCGGGTCAACACGGAGACCTTCGCCGCCGACGGGGCGGTGGTGCCCGCGGCGGGCACGCTGACCGCGTTCTCGCCGCCGAGCGGCCCCGGCGTGCGCGTCGACACCTACGGCCGGCCGGGGCTGGTCATCAGCCCGCGATACGACTCGCTGCTGGCCAAGGTCATCGTCCACGTGCATGGATCATCGGTGCAGGCCGCGGCGCGCAAGGCCCGCACCGCCCTGGGCGAATTCGGCATCGAGGGCGTCCGCACGAACATCGACGTGCTGCGCGAGCTGCTGTGCGACAGCCAGGTTCAATCCGGTTCGGTGACGACGGATTTCCTCGACGAGAAGCTGCCCGCGCTGGCCGCCGCCGCGCTGTCGCACCAGCACGACGTCCGGGCGGCGCCGGTCGAGCTCTATCCCGGCGAGGAGGCGCTGCGCGCGCAACTGGCCGGCACCGTGATCGAGGTGGCGGCCGAAGGCGAGGAGATCGCCGCCGGCGGGCAGGTCGTCGTCCTCGAGGCGATGAAGATGCAACATGTGCTCGCCGCGCCGGACACGCTGCGGACGGTGCGAAGCCTGGTGACGCCCGGCCAGGTCGTCGGGACCGGCGATCCCCTGGTCGTGTTCACCCGCACGGGCGCGGGGGTCGACGGCGAATTATACTCGGCCGCAGTAGATCTCGATCGCCCGCGCGCCGACCTCGACGAGGTCGCTCACCGGCATCTGCTCACCCGTGACGAGGGCCGGCCGGCGGCCGTGGCCAAGCGGCACGCGCGAGGCCGCCGCACCGCCCGGGAGAACATCGCCGACCTGGTGGACCCGGGCAGCTTCGTCGAGTACGGCGCGTTGGCGATCGCCGCCCAGCGCAGCAGGCGCACCGAAGAGGACCTGATCGCCAACACCCCGGCCGACGGCCTGGTCGCCGGCCTCGCCACCATCGGGGGTGCCGAGGCCGTCGTCGTGTCCTACGACTACACGGTGCTGGCCGGAACGCAGGGCATGCGCAACCACGCCAAGACCGACCGCGTCTTCGAGCTGGCCACCCGAAAAGGACTGCCGGTGGTGCTGTTTGCGGAGGGCGGCGGCGGCCGGCCCGGCGACACCGACGTCGGCGGGCACGCGGGACTGGATGTGCCGACGTTTCGGATGCTGGCCGCGCTGAGCGGGCGGGTGCCGCTGGTGTCGATCGTCTCCGGCCGCTGCTTCGCCGGCAACGCCGCGCTCGCCGGGGTATGTGACGTGATCATCGCGACCCCCGACGCCAACATCGGCATGGGCGGGCCGGCCATGATCGAGGGCGGCGGGCTGGGGGTGTACCCGCCGGAGGCGATCGGGCCGATCGACGTGCAGCGGCATAACGGCGTCGTCGGCATGGTCGCCCGCGACGAGGCGCACGCCGTCGCGCTCGCCAAGCAATACCTCTCGTATTTCCAGGGCGCGCTCGCAGAGTGGGAGGCGCCCGACCCGCGGCTGGCCCGGCATGTGGTGCCGGAGAACCGGTTACGGGCGTACGACGTGCACCGCGCGATCGCGTCGATCGTCGACGTCGGTTCCGTGTGCGAGCTGCGGCCCGACTACGGCGTCGGGATCGTCACCGCGCTGGTGCGCGTCGAGGGGGTGGCATACGGGTTGATCGCCAACAGCACCCACCACCTCGGCGGCGCCATCGACGCCGAGGCGGCCGACAAGGCCGGCGACTTTCTCGCCCTGTGCGAATCGTTCCGGTTGCCGGTGATCTCGCTGTGCGACACCCCGGGATTCATGGTCGGGCCCGACGCGGAAAAGGAGGCCGCCGTCCGCCGCTTCGGCCGGATGTTCGTGCTGGGCGCGCGGCTGACCGTGCCGCTGGGAATGATCATCCTGCGCAAGGGTTACGGGCTGGGCGCGATGGCGATGGCCGGCGGGTCTTTTCGCGCGCCCCGGTTCACGGTGGCCTGGCCGACCGGCGAGATCGGCGGCATGGGTCTGGAGGGCGCCGTGCGCCTCGGCTTCAGCAAGGAGCTGGCGGCCGAGGCCGATCCCGCGCAGCGCCAGCAGCTGTTCGACAAGCTCGTGGCGGCGGCCTACCAACACGGCAAGGCGCTGCGCTCGGCCACCACGTTCGAACTCGACGACGTGATCGACCCGGCAGCCTCCCGGGCCTGGATCACCAGGCTCCCGGGAGGCTGAGGGGCGAGATGCTATCCGTGTCCGGAACCGCAGCCGACGCCCGGCAGGCAGCCGGTGCCGCCCGGCACGCCGCCGGGACCGGCGAACTGGCCGCCGGAGCCGCAGCCGACGCCGGGGACGCAGCCCTGGCCACCCGGACCCCCGTTGGGCCCTTGGTTCTGGCCGCCGGAACCGCAGTTGCCGTTGGCGTCGCAGCCGCCGCCGCCCGGGTCGTCCTTGAAGATGACGTGCGTGGGCGCGGGACCGGTAGGCGTCGCGGCGGAAGCAGCCGGGTCCGTCATGGCGATCGGCGCGACCGCGATCGCCGCGGCGGCAGCCCCGCCCACTACCAGTCTTTTCGTGAGGGTTAATTTCGTGAACATGCCGGTCGCATACCACGGACTCACATGTGTAAAACATCCTTGTAGCGAACGAGGCAGTGAACGGGAAGGCACACCGCGATGACGTCACTGGATTTGACCGGCCGTACCGCAATCATCACCGGGGCGTCGCGCGGGATCGGGCTGGCGATCGCCCAGCAACTGGCCGCGGCCGGCGCCGACGTGGTGCTGACCGCGCGCAAGCAGGAGGCGGCCGATGCGGCCGCGGCGCAGGTCGGCGAGAAGGCCGTCGGCGTCGGCGCGCACGCCGTCGACGAAGAGGCGGCGCGGCGCTGCGTCGATCTGACGCTGGAGCGCTTCGGCCGCGTCGACATCCTGGTCAACAACGCCGGCACGAATCCCGCGTACGGCCCGCTGATCGACCAGGACCACGCGCGGTTCACCAAGATCTTCGACGTCAACCTGTGGGCCCCGCTGCTGTGGACCTCGCTCGTCGTCAAGTCCTGGATGGGCGAGCACGGCGGGGCGATCGTCAACACCGCGTCCATCGGCGGAATGCACCAGTCGCCGGCGATGGGGATGTACAACGCCACCAAGGCCGCGCTGATCCACGTCACCAAGCAACTGGCGCTCGAACTTTCGCCGCGCGTACGCGTCAACGCGATTGCGCCGGGCGTGGTGCGCACCCGGCTGGCCGAGGCGCTGTGGAAGGACCACGAGGATCCGCTGGCGGCGACGATCGCGCTCGGGCGCATCGGCGAGCCGGCCGACGTGGCCGGCGCCGTCGCCTTCCTGGTCTCGGACGCGGCGAGCTGGATCACCGGCGAGACGATGGTGATCGACGGCGGCCTGCTGCTCGGCCCCGCGCAGGGGTTCCAGGCCCAATGAGCCCGGAGGCGGACCTCGAGGCGCGGGTCCATAAGCTGCTGGACGAGCACGACCCGGCCACCACCGACGCGCGCGAATTCCTTGGGGCGCAATACGATGCGGGGCTGGCCTGGGTGCACCTGCCGGAGGGGTTCGGCGGGCTGGGCCTGCCGCGCACAGCCCAGGAACTCGTCGACGCCGAGCTGGCCGCGGCCGGCGCGCCGGTGGGCGGCACCGTCAAGAACTACATCGGCATGGGCATGGCGGCGCCGACGATCGCGGCGTTCGGGACCGACGAGCAGAAGCGAAAGTTCCTGCGCCCGTTGTTCACCGGCGAGCAGATCTACTGCCAGCTGTTCAGCGAGCCCGGCGCCGGCTCGGACCTGGCCGGCGTCTCCACCCGGGCGGTCCGCGACGGGGACGACTGGATTGTCAACGGGCAGAAGGTGTGGACGTCGCAGGCTCAGCACGCGAGCATGGCCATCCTGGTCGCGCGGACCGACCCGACGGTGCCCAAGCACGCGGGCCTGACGTACTTCCTGTGCGACATGACCCAGCCCGGCGTGGAGGTCCGTCCGCTCCGCCAGATCACCGGCGAGGCGGAGTTCAACGAGGTGTTCCTCACCGACGTCCGGGTGCCCGACGCCAATCGGCTCGGCCCGGAGGGCGGCGGCTGGCGCGTCGCGACCACCACCCTCAACAACGAGCGCGTCGCCATCGGCACCCGTGCCGGAACGCCACGGGAGGGCGGCCACATCGGCAAGGTCACCAAGGCCTGGCGAACCGAGCCGGGGCTGCGCGACCCCGCGATGCACGACGAGCTGATGCGGCTGTGGGTGGAGGCGGAGGTGCTGCGGCTGGCCGGTGAGCGGCTGCGTCAGCAGGCCACCGCGGGCCAGCCGGGCCCGGAGGGTGCGGGCATGAAGGTGGCGTTCGCCCGCCTGGCCCAGGCGATTTCGGGGTTCGAGATCGAGCTGCACGGCGAGGGCGGGCTGCGCTACGACGACTGGACCATGCGCCGGCCGGAAACGGTCGACCTGGTCGGCCGCGAGCCCGGTTACCGCTACTTGCGGGCCCGCGGCAACTCCATCGAGGGCGGCACGTCGGAGGTGTTGCGCAACACCATCTCCGAGCGGATCCTCGGCCTGCCGGGCGAACACCGCGTCGACAAGGACCGACCATGGAAGGACCTGGACCGGTGAGCGACCTGCTGTACTCCGACACCGAGGAGGCGTTGCGGGACAGCGTCCGCGACCTGTTCGCCGAGCGCTGCCCTCCCGAATCGGTGGCCCGCGCCTACGACCCTGAGCCGCAGGACTTTTCGGCGCTGTGGCGGACGCTGGCCGCGGAGCTCGGGGTGGCCGGGCTGCTGGTGCCCGAAGCGCTCGGCGGTGCCGGCGCGTCCGCGCGCGAGGCCGCGGTCGTCATGGAGGAGATCGGCCGGGCCGTCGCGCCGGTGCCGTTTTTGTCCAGCGCGGTGCTGGCCACGGTCGCGCTGCTGGGCGCCGGCGACACGGAAACGGTGTCCGCGCTGGCACGCGGCGAGGTCACCGCGGCGCTGGTGGTGCCCTTGTCCACCGCGCCGGGCGATGCGGTCGCGGGCGTCACCGGCGGCGCCGCGGGCCTGAGCGGATCGGTCGGCAGCGTCGCGGGCGCCGCGGAGGCCGACGTGCTGGTGGTGCCGGTGGCGGGCCCGGACGGGCTGGAGTTGCACACCGTTGCCCGCGCCGCGGCGGGCGTGCAGGTGACGCCGGTGCTGGCGCTGGACATGACGAGACCGCTTGCGCGCGTGAGCTTTTCGGGCGCGGCGTCGTCACCGGTGGGGCCGGCGGGCCCCGCCGTCACCGAGGCGCTGCGCACCGCCGCGGCCCTGCTCGCGTCCGAGCAGCTCGGGGTGGCCCAGTGGTGTCTCGACACCACGCTGGCCTACGTCAAGCAGCGCAAGCAGTTCGGGCGGGCGATCGGCTCCTACCAGGCGATCAAGCACCGACTGGCGGACCTGTGGTTCGAGGTCGGAGCGGCGACGGCGGCCGCGCGCTACGCCGCCGACACGTGCGCTCGGGGCGACGACGACGCGGCGGCGGCTGCGGCCATCGCGCAGGCCTACTGCAGCGGCATCGCCGTCCACGCCGCCGAGGAGTGCGTGCAACTGCACGGCGGCATCGGCATGACCTGGGAGTATCCGGCGCACCTCTACCTGAAGCGGGCCAAGAGCGACCAGTTGGCGCTCGGCACCGCCTATCGCCACCGCGCGCTGTTGTCGGGCCTGGTGAACCTGCCGGCCTCGTAACGCGGGCCGTCGGTGCTGTGCCACAGCTCGTCGGTGCGGTCGTGGAAGGTGACCAGCGCGATCGTGTCATCGCGGCGCCGCATCGCCGACTTGCTCATGCTGGCCCACACCGAGTGGCCGGATTTGTGTCGCAGCTCCACGAGGCGTTTCGCGCCCGTGCCGACCAGCGCGACCCAGCCGTCGTCAGCCGGCAGGCGGTAAAAGAGGTGGTCGAACTCCATCTCGAGCAGCTCGTCACAGGAACGGCCCAGCATGTCGCAGAACGATCCGTTGGCGAACAAGATGGCGCCCAGGCGGTCGACCGCCAGGGCCGGCGAGGGCAGCCGGTCCAACACGACCAAGGCCGGCATCCGCTGGAGTTCGTCGATCGGACGCTGGTTGGGCGGCCGCGGGCTTCGACGCTCAATTCGTCGACCGTTGACAGCTGTGGGAATGTTCCCGGTCACGATACCCCCGTCGTTGCCGTGGCATTACGCCCCGAAGCGGGTAGTCGTGCTCATTGCTAAACACGATTCCAGCAAATGTTAAGGTACGGGCACTAATAAGTCTATAGTTCGCCGTGCCCGCGTTAGCTATTTGTCACATGTTAAATTTTATTTGGGGGCCAGGCCATCGGATCGACGCGTTTTTCCTAGTCCCGTTTATTAGCTGCACGCTAGGCTCCGACGCCGTTGAAGCGGCGTGCCTGCCTCCTGTCAGCAAACTCTTTTGCAGGCCGTCGGCCAACTGTGCGAAAGTGCCAGTGGCCGACGATAGCCGGTGACAGCAAGGGTTTTGGCCGGAAATCGCTAATTTCAGCTCGCGGGCGCGGCGGCCGACGGGCAAGCTGCTTGCCCTTTCGTGCACGTCGCATTCGGCTGGCGGTGATCGCCAGGTTTCCCTCAAACGGATGAAAACCATTTCGTCCGGCAAAGGGCTCCGGGCAACGAGGTCGGGCATGCGGCGCGCTTCGCTGCTGCACACTAGCGAAATGCGCGTGTTGCTCTCGACCTACGATTCGCGCGGCGGCGTCGAGCCGCTGGTCGGGCTGGCCGTGCAGTTGCAGGCGCTCGGCGCGGAGGTGCGCATCTGCGCGCCGCCGGACGAGGAGTTCGCCGAGCGGGTCGCCGGTCTCGGCGTGCCGCTGGTGCCGTTCGGCGAGTCGGTGCGCGCGATGGTGACCGGCGCGACGCCGCCGACGGAGGCCGATCTGCGCCGCCACATCGACGAGCTGATCGCCGCGCAGTTCGACACGGTCGCCGCGGCGGCGCAGGGGTGTGACGCGCTGGTGGCGGCGGGCCTGCTGCCGGCCGCGGCCGGCGCGCGGTCGGTGGCCGAGAAGCTGGGCGTCCACTACGTGTACGCGAGCTATCACCCGGCGGACCTGCCCTCGCCGCACCACCCGCCGCCGTCGTTCTGGCGCGCGCCGCTGGCGCCGGGCATGGTCGACAACCGGGTGCTGTGGGACCTGGACGCCCGGAACGCGAACGCGCACTTCGGCGCGACGCTGAACCGGCACCGGGCCGCGATCGGCCTGTCACCGGTCGACAACGTCCGCGACCACGCCTTCACCGGCCGCCCCTGGCTCGCGGCGGACCCCACGCTGGGCCCATGGCCGGAGCCGGCCGACCTCGACGTGGTCCGGACCGGCGCGTGGCTGCTGCGCGACACCCGCCCGCTCCCGGCCGAGCTGAGGGAGTTCCTGGACGCCGGCGCACCTCCGGTCTACCTCGGCTTCGGCAGCATGCCCGTGCCGGCGCTGGAGAGCATCGCCCGGGCGGCCATCGAGGCGATCCGGGCGCACGGCCGCCGCGCGCTGCTCGCCCGCGGCTGGGCCGGCCTGGCCCCGATCGACGACGGGGACGACTGCTTTGCCGTGGGCGAGGTCAACCAGCAGGCGCTGTTCCCCCGTGTTGCCGCGGTCGTGCATCACGGCGGCGCGGGCACCACGACGACCGCCGCGCTGGCGGGATCGCCCCAGGTGGTGGTGCCGCAGGGGGCCGACCAGCTGTACTGGGCGCGCCGGGTCGCCGAGCTGGGCATCGGCACCGCGCTGGTGGCGCCGCCGACGGCGGGCGCGCTGTCGGCGATGCTGGCGTCCGCCCTGGCGCCCGAGACCCGCGAGCGGGCACAGGCCGTCGCCGGCGAGATCCGCACCGACGGTGCGGCCGTGGCCGCGACGCGGCTGCTCGAGGAGGTCGGCGCTCACAGCGCCGCCGGCCCGGCGCTATAGCGCCGAACCGAACACCTCCGTCATCGCCGCCCAGTGGCGTTCGTCGGCGGCCGGGTCGTAGGGCGGATTGTCCGGGACGGCGAACCCGTGACCGGCCGAATACCACTCGATGGTGTGCGGGACGCCGGCCGCCGTCAGCGCCTTTGTCGAGCTGTTCGGCGTGATCGGCGGTGAAGGACGCGTCGTTTTCGGCGCCACCGACGTACACCGTCGCGGTCATCCGGTCGGCCAGCAGGTGCGGGCTGTCCGCCCCGTCGGTCACCAGCCCGCCGCCGTGGAACGACGCGGCGGCGGCGACGCGGTCGCCGAGGCGCCCGGCCACCACCACCGAGGTCCGGCCGCCCATGCAGTAGCCGCACACGCCGAACCGCTGGCCGGACACCTCGGGTCGCGCGGCGAGGTAGTCGAAGAAGGCGCCGGCGTCGCCGGCCATCTTGTCCGGGGTGATGCCGCCGATCATGCCGAACAGGCGCCCGCGTTCCTTGGGGTCGCTGAACACGGTGGCCATGTCGAACGGGGCCCAGTCGCCGCTGCGGTAGTACACGTCGGGAAGCAGCACCGCATAACCGAATCCGGCCAGCTTGGCCGCCATCTGGTCGAAGGTGTCGCGCACCCCGCCGGCATCGCAATACATCACTACTCCTGGCCAGGGGCCGGGGCCCTGGCCATCGGACCCTTCGGGGGTGAACAGCCCGACGGGGCACGAGCCGTCGGGGGTGGTGACAGTGTCGGTGATCTTCGGCATGGCATTCGTTCTACTCCTGGTCCGTCGAGCCCAATTTGTCGGCGTCGACCCCCGCGCCCGGCTTCGCCGCGCTTGCGATCGCCGCTAAGCTGACCGCGTGCCGATCCCGACCCCCTACGAGGACCTGCTGCGCCTGGTGCTCGAGCGGGGCGCGACGAAATCCGACCGCACCGGCACCGGGACCCGCAGCCTGTTCGGCCAGCAGTTGCGCTACGACCTTGCGGCCGGATTCCCGTTGCTGACCACCAAGAAGGTGCATCTGAAGTCGGTGGTCTACGAGCTGCTCTGGTTCCTGCGCGGCGACTCCAACGTCGCGTGGCTGCACGAGCACGGCGTCACCATCTGGGACGAATGGGCAAGCGAGACAGGCGATCTCGGGCCGATCTACGGCGTGCAGTGGCGGTCCTGGCCGACCCCGTCCGGCGAACACGTCGACCAGATCAGCGCCGCGCTGGAGCTGCTGCGCACCGACCCGGACTCGCGGCGCATCATCGTGTCGGCGTGGAACGTCGGCGAGATCCCGCAGATGGCGCTGCCGCCGTGCCACGCGTTCTTCCAGTTCTACGTGGCCGACGGCAGGCTGAGCTGCCAGCTCTACCAGCGCAGCGCGGACCTGTTCCTCGGCGTACCGTTCAACATCGCCAGCTACGCGCTGCTCACCCACATGATGGCCGCCCAGGCCGGCCTGTCGGTCGGCGAATTCGTCTGGACGGGCGGCGACTGCCACATCTATGACAACCACGTCGAGCAGGTGCGCACCCAGCTCGGCCGCGAACCGCGGCCCTATCCGGAACTGGTTCTGGCGCACCGGGATTCGATCTTCGACTACACCTACGAGGATGTCGTCGTGAAGAACTACGACCCGCACCCGGCGATCAAAGCACCCGTCGCGGTATGAGCCGCATATGACGTCGCTGGGTCTGGTGTGGGCTCAGTCGACGTCCGGCGTCATCGGGCGCGGCGGCGACATCCCGTGGCGGGTGCCCGAAGACCTGGCCCGTTTCAAGCAGGTGACCATGGGGCACACGGTGGTGATGGGCCGGCGGACCTGGGAGTCGCTGCCGGCCCGGGTCCGGCCGCTGCCGGGCCGGCGAAACGTCGTGCTGTCGCGGCAGGCCGACTACCGCGCCGACGGGGCGGAGGTGGTCGGTTCGCTCGAGGCCGCTTCGACAATTTCCGCGTCGGAGGCCGAGACGTGGGTGATCGGCGGCGCGGAGATCTACGTGCTCGGGCTGCCGCTGGCCTCCCGGTGCGAGGTCACCGAGGTCGAGATCGACCTGGTGCGCGACGACGAGGACGCGATGGCGCCGGCGCTCGACGAGTCGTGGCTGGGCGCGACGGGGGAGTGGCAGGTCAGCCGCACCGGGCTGCGCTACCGGTTTCACAGCTACCGTCGGGCGTGAGTTGCCCGGCGCGGCCGTGACATACTCGGACGCGGGGTCGGTATCGCCGGGGTTTTTCACCAGACGTTGCCAGGAGGGGGAATTGTGGCAGTGATAACCGAACCCGCGAAGACGTTCACGCGCATGTTCCGGGGCTACGATCCCGGCGCCGTGGACGCGCACATCGAGATGCTGGCCACCAAGCAGCAGTTGCTGCGCGACGACGTCGAGAGCCTGCGAGCGCGGCTGCGGGAATCCGGCGAGGAGGCGGCCGCCCTGCGCAAGGAGATCGCCGTCCTCACCGAGACCTCGACCTCGCCGCACGCGGTGCAGCAGCGGATGGCGAAGATGCTGCGCCGTGCGGTCGACGAGGCCGCCGAGATGCAGGCCGAGGCGCGGGCCGAGGCCGAAGCGCTGATCGCGGCGGCCGAGGCCGAGGCGGAGGCCGCCCAGCGACGGCGCGACGAGGTGCTGGCCGACATGGCCGAGCAGCAAAAGGCCATGGAAGCCGAGTACGCCGAGACCAAAAAGCAGCTCGAGGACGAACTGGCCGGCATGCGCGCCGACGCCCACAAGGCGCGCGAGCAGCTCCTCGGCGACGCGAAGCAGGAGGCCGACCACTATCGCGACCAGGCCCTGCGCGCGGTGGACGAGGCGAGCCGGCAACGGATCAAGATCCTCGAGGAATTGATGGCCGTGTACCGCGACCTGGAGCCGGTCCCCGCCGCCCTCGAGTCGGCATACGAAGAACGAAAGAATCCGCCGGAGCTGGGCGCCCTGGTATCGGTGGACGGGAAAGCCCGGGCGGGCTGAGCCCGGTCGCGCCGCCGCCGACGACCCGCGAAAAGCCGGTATTCTCGGCGCGTGTCGCCCCGCAGCTCCAGGCTGACCGCCGCGCAGGCCCGCCGCATTGCCGTTGCGGCCCAAGGGTTTAGCGAGCCCCGCCCCGCGGGCCCGATCACCCGCGCGCATCTGAAGCGGCTCATATCGAGAATCCAAGTGCTGCAGCTGGATTCGGTTTCGGTGGCGGTGCGCGCCCACTACGCGCCGGTGTTCAGCCGGCTCGGCCCCTACGACCGCGACGTGCTGGACCGCGCAGCCTGGGGGCCGCGCTCGGCGCGGCTGCTGGCCGAATACTGGGCCCACGAGGCCGCGCTGATGTCGGTCGACGACTGGCCGCTGCTGCGCTGGCGGATGCGGCAGTATCGGCACGGCCGCTGGGGCACCCACATCGTGAAGGCCAATCCCCGCCTCGCCGAGCGCATCGTCGCCGCCGTCGCGGAGCTCGGGCCCAGCACGGCCGGGCAGATCGAGGAGCACCTGGCCGCCGAGCCCCGGCGCAAGAAGGGCACCTGGTGGACGCGCAGCGACACCAAGTGGGTCGCCGAGGCGCTGTTCGCGTCCGGCGTGCTCACCACCGCCACCCGGGTGGGCTTCGCGCGCCACTACGACCTGGTGGAGCGGGTGCTGCCGGCGAGCGTGCTGGCCCGCGAGGTCGACGACGACGAGGCGGTCCGCGAGCTCACCCTGCGCGCCGCGACCGCGCTGGGCGTGGGCACCGAGGCCGACATCCGCGACTACTTCCGGCTGTCGGCCCAGCAGGTCAAGCCGGCGATCGCCGAGTTGCTGTCCGCCGGTGCGATCGAGCGGGTCGACGTCGACGGCTGGTCCGCGCCGGCGTACCTGCGGGCGGGCCGGACGGTGCCGCGCGTCGATCGGGGCACCGCGCTGTTGTGCCCGTTCGACCCGTTGATCTTCTTCCGGCCCCGGGTCGAGCGGCTGTTCGGCTTCCACTACCGCATCGAGATCTACACGCCGGCCGCCAAACGGCAGTACGGCTACTACGTCTGGCCGCTGCTGATGGACGGGCGGCTGGTGGCGCGCGTCGACCTCAAGGCCGACCGGGCCGGCGACGCGCTGCGCGTGCTGGGGGCGTTCGGCGAGCCGGGGATCACGCGGCCGCGGGTGGTCGACGCGCTCGCCGGCGAACTGCGGTCCATGGCGTCGTGGCTGGACCTGGGCGGGTTCAGCGTCTCCACCCGGGGCGACCTGGCCGCCGAGCTGCGGGCGGCCAGCTGATGCGGGCGACGGACAAAGAGCTCAAGGACACGCTCTGGAAGGCCGCCAACAAGCTGCGCGGCTCGTTGTCGGCGGGCCAGTACAAGGACGTCATCCTCGGGCTGGTGTTCCTCAAGCACGCCAGCGATTCGCGCTGGAAGTCCTTGGCGCACAACGCCGAATCGCCCGACATCGGCCGGCTGGTCGACGACGCGATGGAGGCCGCCACGCTGCCGCGGCTGTACGAGAACCTCGACCCGCGCCGCCTCGGCGAGCTGGTGCGCCTGCTCGACGGCGCGCAGTTCGGCCGGGCCGGCGGCCGCCGCCCGCGGGACCTGATGGGCGAGGTGTACGAGTACTTCTTGGGCAACTTCGCCCGGGCCGAGGGCCGGCGCGGCGGCGAGTTCTTCACACCGCCCAGCGTGGTGCGGGTGCTCGTCGAGGTCCTCGAACCGTCGAGCGGGCGGGTGTACGACCCGTGTTGCGGGTCGGGCGGCATGTTCGTGCAGACCGAGAAGTTCATCGCCGCGCGCGACGGCGATCGCGCGAACGTCACGATCTACGGGCAGGAAAGCGTCGAGCAGACCTGGCGGATGG
Source organism: Mycobacterium paraense (assembly GCF_002101815.1). Taxonomy (GTDB): domain Bacteria; phylum Actinomycetota; class Actinomycetes; order Mycobacteriales; family Mycobacteriaceae; genus Mycobacterium; species Mycobacterium paraense. The sequence continues at coordinate 145,991 of NZ_LQPM01000024.1, forward strand.
CGAAGATGAACCTCGCCGTCCACGGCATCGACGACGCCGGGCTCGGCGCGCGCTGGGCCGACACGTTCGTCGACGACCTGCACGCCGGCGTGCAGATGGACTACGTGCTGGCCAATCCGCCCTTCAACATCAAGGATTGGGCCCGCGACGAAGCGGACCCGCGCTGGCGCTTCGGCGTTCCGCCCGCCACCAACGCCAACTACGCCTGGATCCAACACATCCTGTCCAAGCTGGCGCCGGGCGGCTCGGGCGGGGTGGTGATGGCCAACGGCTCGATGTCGTCGAACACGCTGGGGGAGGGCGACATTCGGGCCGGGATCGTCGAGGCCGACCTGGTGTCGTGCATGGTCGCGCTGCCCGGGCAGTTGTTCCGCAGCACCGGCATCCCGGTGTGCGTGTGGTTTTTCGCCCGGGACAAGGCCGCGCGGGCCGGCCAGGTGCTGTTCATCGACGCCCGCGGCCTGGGCTACCTGGCGGATCGGGCGGAGCGCGTCCTGTCCGACGACGAGGTGGTGCGCATCGGCGACACCTACCACGCGTGGCGCGGATCCCCGTCGTCCGCCGCCAAAGGCCTGACGTACCAAGACGTTCCGGGCTTCTGCCGATCGGCGTCGCTGGACGACATCAGGGCCGCCGGCTATGCCCTGACCCCCGGGCGGTATGTCGGGCCGCCCGCCGCCGCCGACGACGGGGAGCCCGTCGACGAGAAGATCGCCCGGCTGACCGGCGACCTGCTGGCGGCGCTGGACGAATCGGCGCGCCTGGACGCGCTGGTGCGCGAGCAGGTGGGGCGCCTGCGGTGAGGGCCAGGCTGGGCGACCATCTCGAATTCAGCAACGGAACCAGCCCGCCGCGCCGGGTGCCGGACGGGTGCTTTCGCGTCTACGGCTCCAATGGGGCGATCGGCTATGCGGCACAACACAATGCGGCCGGCCCCCTCATCGTCCTGGGCCGGGTCGGCACCTATTGCGGCAGCCTGCGGTATTGCGATGCCGAGGTCTGGGTCACCGACAACGCGCTGGTATGCCGGGCCAAGGATCCGCGGGACACCAGGTACTGGTACTACGCGCTGCACACCTGCGGGCTGGGCGATCACCGCGCCGGATCCGGCCAACCCCTGCTGAACCAGCGGATCCTGCGCGACGTCTCGGTGTCGACCGTCGCGGCGCCGCAACGGCGCCGGATCGCCGAGGTGCTCGGCGCCGTCGACGACAAGATCGCCGCCAACGAACGCGTGATCGCCGCCGCCGAACAATTGATGGTGGCCATCGCGGAGGCGGTGCCCGAGCGGGTGCCGTTGTCTCGCCTGGCCGAGCGGTCGACGGCACCGCTCGGGCCGGCGAGGTTCGACGACGTCGTCGCCCACTTCAGCCTCCCGGCGTTCGACGACGGCGCCACGCCCGCGTTGGTCGCCGGCGGGTCGGTGAAAAGCGGCAAGTTCCTGCTGTCGCGGCCGTGCGTGCTGGTGGCGAAGCTCAACCCGAGGATCCCGCGCATCTGGAACGTGCCGGTGTTGCCGGCGCAAATGGCCTTGGCCAGCACCGAATTCGTGGTGCTGCGCCCGGTCGGGGTTGATACGTCGGCACTGTGGTCGGCCCTGCGGCAACCCGAAGTCACCGAGACCCTGCGCCTCGAGGTCGGCGGAACCTCGGGCAGCCATCAGCGGATCCAACCGCGCGACCTGCTCGAGGTCCGCGTCCGCGACGTCCGGCGACTGGCGCCCGCCGCGTCGCGGACGATCACCGGCCTGGGCGCGCTGTGCCACGCCCGCCGCGCCGAATGCGTGCGGTTGTCGGCCTTCCGCGACGCGGCGCTGCCGCCGCTGATATCGGGTGAACTCGCGGTGCGGCCGTCGCGTTAAGGTGAGCGCCGTGGCCGAGACCGCGCCGCTGCGCGTGCAGCTGATCGCCAAGACGGAGTTCCTGGCGCCGCCGGACGTGCCCTGGACCACCGACGCCGACGGCGGGCCGGCGCTGGTCGAGTTCGCCGGCCGGGCCTGCTACCAGAGCTGGTCGAAGCCCAACCCGAAGACGGCGACCAACGCCGGCTACATCGGGCACATCATCGACGTCGGGCACTTCTCGGTGCTCGAGCACGCGAGCGTGTCGTTCTACATCACCGGCATCTCGCGGTCGTGCACCCACGAGCTGATCCGGCACCGGCATTTCTCCTACTCGCAGCTGTCGCAACGCTATGTGCCCGAGGGCGACTCGCGGGTCGTCGTCCCGCCCGGGATGGACGACGACCCCGAGCTGCTGCGGATCCTCACCGAGGCCGCCGACGCCGGCCGGGCCACGTACGCCGAGCTGCTGGCCAAGCTGGAGGCCAAGTTCGCAACGGGCGAGCCGGGCGAAAAATTGGGGGTGTTGCGGCGCAAGCAGGCGCGCCAGGCCGCGCGGGCGGTGCTGCCGAACGCCACCGAGACCCGGATCGTGGTGACCGGCAACTACCGGGCGTGGCGGCACTTCATCGCGATGCGCGCCAGCGAGCACGCCGACGTGGAAATCCGTCGCCTGGCCATCGAGTGCCTGCGCCAGCTCGTCGACGTGGCGCCCGCCGTGTTCGCCGACTTCGAGGTCTCCACGCTGGCCGACGGCACCGAGGTCGCCACCAGCCCGTTGGCGACCGAGGCGTAGCCGCCTAATCCCATCAGCGCAGCGACAACGACCGCCGCGTTGTCGCTATGAGGCGGGCACATCGGACATGCCTCGACCTGCCGTGACTCCTGGGGCGGCTGAGACGACGGCACGCCCGCCGCGGGTGCAAAACACCTTGCCGCCGCCAGGTAACCTGAAGACCGTGAGCACCGTCGGATTCGACGCCCCCGCGAGGCTGGGAACCCTGCTGACCGCGATGGTGACGCCCTTCGCCGCCGACGGGTCCCTGGACACCGCCGCGGCGGCGCGGCTGGCAAACCACCTGGTGGACGGGGGGTGCGACGGCCTGGTGGTCTCCGGGACCACCGGCGAGTCGCCGACCACCACCGACGACGAGAAGCTCGAGCTGCTGCATGTGGTGCTGGAGGCGGTGGGCGATCGCGCCCGCGTCATCGCCGGTGCCGGCACGTATGACACCGCCCACAGCGTGCGGCTGGCCAAGGCCTGCGCGGCCGAGGGCGCCCACGGCCTGCTGGTCGTCACGCCGTACTACTCCAAGCCGCCGCAGGCCGGGCTCGTCGCGCACTTCACCGCGGTCGCCGACGCGACCGAGCTGCCGGTGCTGCTCTACGACATCCCGCCGCGCTCGGTGATACCGATCGAGACCGAGACCATCCACGCGCTTGCCGGCCACCCGAACATCGTCGGCATCAAGGACGCCAAGGCCGATCTGCACAGCGGCGGCCAGATCATGGCCGAGACCGGCCTGGCCTACTACTCCGGCGACGACGCGCTGAACCTGCCGTGGCTGGCGATGGGTGCCACCGGCTTCATCAGCGTGATCGCCCATGTGGCGGCGGGGCAGCTGCGGGAGCTGTTGTCCGCCTTCAACTCCGGGGACATCGCCACCGCCCGCAAGATCAACGTCTCCCTCGCCCCGCTGTGCAACGCGATGGGCCGCCTGGGCGGGGTGACGATGTCGAAGGCGGGTCTGCGCCTGCAGGGCTTCGACGTGGGCGACCCCCGGCTGCCGCAAATGCCGGCCACGCCGCAGCAGAGCGACGCGCTGGCCGCCGACATGCGCGCGGCCTCGGTCCTTCGGTGAGCCAAAGGGCGGCCGGGAAGTGGATGTAGACCTCACCCCGCCGGGTCCTCTGACCCCGGGCGGGTTGCGTGTCACCGCGCTGGGCGGCATCAACGAAATCGGCCGCAACATGACGGTTTTCGAGCACCTGGGCCGCCTGCTGATCATCGACTGCGGGGTGATGTTCCCCACCCACGACGAGCCCGGCGTCGACCTGATCCTGCCGGACCTGCGCCACATCGAGGACCGGCTCGAGGACATCGAGGCGCTGGTGCTCACGCACGCGCACGAGGACCACATCGGCGCGATCCCGTTTTTGCTGCGGCTGCGCCCCGACATCCCGGTCGTCGGCTCCAAGTTCACCCTGGCGCTGGTCGCCGCCAAATGCCGCGAGCACCGCATCAAGCCGGTCTTCGTGCAGGTCGCCGAGGGGCAGCGCAGCACGCACGGCGTGTTCGAGTGCCAGTACTTCGCCGTCAACCATTCCATCCCCGACGCGCTGGCCATCGCGGTCCACACGGGCGCCGGAACCGTGCTGCACACCGGCGACATCAAGCTCGACCAGCTGCCGCTGGACGGGCGGCCCACCGACCTGCCCGGCATGTCGCGGCTGGGCGACGCGGGCGTCGACCTGTTCCTGTGCGACTCGACCAATTCCGAGATCCCCGGGGTCGGGCCGTCGGAAAGCGAGGTCGGCCCGACGCTGCACCGGCTGATCCGGGGCGCCGATGGCCGCGTCATCGTGGCGTGTTTCGCCTCCAACGTGGACCGGGTGCAGCAGATCATCGACGCGGCAGTGGCTTTGGGCCGGCGGGTGTCGTTCGTCGGGCGATCCATGGTGCGCAACATGGGCATCGCGCGGGAACTGGGCTTCCTGCGGGTGGACGATTCCGACCTCATCGACATCTCCGCGGCCGAGATGATGGCGCCCGAGCGGGTGGTGCTGATCACCACCGGCACCCAGGGCGAGCCGATGTCGGCGCTGTCGCGGATGTCGCGCGGCGAGCACCGCAGCATCACGCTCACCAGCGAAGACCTGGTGATCCTGTCGTCGTCGCTGATCCCCGGCAACGAGGAGGCGGTGTACGGGGTCATCGACTCGCTGGCCAAGATCGGGGCCCGCGTCGTCACCAACCAGCAAGTGCGCGTGCACGTTTCGGGTCACGCCTACGCCGGCGAGCTGTTGTTCCTCTACAACGGCGTGCGCCCGCGCAACGTGATGCCGGTGCACGGCACCTGGCGCATGCTGCGCGCCAACGCCAAGCTGGCGGCGCGCGCCGGGGTCCCCGAGGAATCAATCCTGTTGGCCGAGAACGGCGTCAGCGTCGACCTCGTCGCGGGCCACGCCTCCATCGCGGGGGCGGTGCCGGTCGGCAAGATGTTCGTCGACGGTCTGATCACCGGCGACGTCGGCGACATCACCCTGGGTGAGCGGCTCATCCTGTCGTCGGGTTTCGTCGCGGTGACCGTGGTGGTGAAGCGCGGCACCGGCCGTCCCGCCGCTGCGCCGCAACTGTTTTCGCGCGGCTTCTCCGAGGACCCCAAGGCGCTCGAGCCCGCGGTGCGCAAGGTCGAGGCGGAGCTCGAGGCGCTGGTCGCCGACGACGTGACCGATCCCGTGCGGATCGCGCAGGCGGTGCGCCGCACCGTCGGCAAGTGGGTCGGCGAGACCTACCGCCGGCAGCCGATGATCGTGCCGACGGTCATCGAGGTCTAGCAAACCAGCTAAATCTTCTCGGCGTAGGCCGACCATTCCAGCTGGGACGCCGCGAGTTTGCGGCCGGTGGGCGCCACGTAGCGCTGGACGAGTTCGTCGGGGCCGGCCTGCTCCACCAGGCGCCAGCCGTACTCGGCGATGAACTCCGCGACCTCGTCGGGTTGCAGGCCGAAATGCCAGAGTTGGTGGCGCCGGCGGACATTGCGGTACAGCGTGCGGGTGCCGTACAGATTCGTCCCCTCGATGAAGTCGCGGCGGACATAGGTGAACACCAGCCGGCTGCCCGGGGCCGCGGCGCGCAGCCCCTCCAGCGTGCGGCGGACGCCGTCTTCGGTGAGGTACTGGGTCACGCCTTCGCAGATGAAAAAGGCCCGGAAATCGGTGCGGTAGCCGTGCTCGGCGAGCGAGGTGAGCAGGTCGTCGCGCTCGAAGTCCAACGGCACCAACCGAACCGACATCGGCAATCCGCCCAGCACCCGGCGGACCGTCCGCGCCTTGCGGGCGATGTTGACCGGCAGGTCCACCTCGAAGACCGGCAGGCGGACGCGCCGCGTCAACAGGTAGGGGCGGGTGTCGAATCCGGCGCCCAGGATGACGACCGCCTCGATGCCGGGCAGCGCCTCCTCGAGCTTGTCGGCGATGAACCGCTTGCGGCAGGCGAGATTGGCCCACAGCCCCGGCCCGGTGTACTCCGAGCCGCGGACCATCAGGCGGCGCGCCGGCGCCCAGCGCGTCGCGGCGACCAGCCAGCGCAGCGGGCGCGGCAGGAACAGTTCCGCGAGGTCGTCGTCCACCAGCCGGCGCCCCGGCGGCTCGTTCCGCTCCACCGCGGCCAGCACCATCGGGCCGAAGGCGGTCTGTGCAGCGGGATTTCGTGCCATGGCTACTTGTTCAGGAAGCCCGCGTCGACCGGCAGCGTGACGCCGGTGATGTAGCGGGCCTGGTCGGACACCAGCCACGCCACCGCGTTGGCGACGTCTTCGGCGTCGAGCACCTCCACCGGCATGGCATTGCCCATGGCCCCCGGCGTGTCGGTGGCGGCCGCCATCTTGGCCAGCCACTCGCGGGTGAACTCGTTGTTGATCATCGGGGTCTCGACACCGGACGGGTGAATCGAGTTCACCCGAATCATTTGTGTGGCAAGCAGATTCGCGTATACCCGCATCAATCCGACGACCCCGTGCTTGGCGGCGGCGTAGCCGACCGAACCGGCGTCCGGGCTGCCGACGCCCGCGAGCCCGGCCGACGAACTGATCAGCACGATCGATCCGCCGGTGCCCTGCTTGACCATCGTCGGGATGGCGGCCTTGATGGTGTTGTAGACGCCGGTGAGGTTGACGTCGATGACGTCGCGCCAGCCGTCGTCGCCGGACTGCATCGGGGCGATGCCGGCGTTGGCCACGACGATGTCGAGCCGGCCGAACTCGTCGAGGCCCGCCTGCAGCGCGGCGGACAACGAACCCCGGTCGCGCACGTCGCCCTGCCTGGCCACAATGCGGGCACCGGTGTCCTCGACCAGCTTGACCGTGGCCGCGAGGTCGTCCGCGGTGGCCAGCGGGTAGGGGACGCTGGCGATCTGCCCGCACAGGTCAACGGCGATGATGTCCGCCCCGTCGCTGGCCAGCCGCACCGCGTGCGCGCGTCCCTGGCCGCGCGCGGCCCCGGTAATGAAAGCGACCTTGCCTTCGAGTGAGCGGGCCATCAGGGACGCAGCTGCCCCTTGTCGGCGTCCCCGGCCGGGATGGGCTGCAGCATCTTGATGTCCGGCGCCCCGTCCAGGTGCTCGCCCGCCGCGGCGAACAACTTGCCGATCGCCGGCGCGGTGCTGTGCACCTTGAGCGCCTCCTCGTCGGCCCACTGCTCGACGAACACGAACGTCTCGCCGCTTTGGTGCAGTGAATACAGCTGGCACCCCGGCTCCTCGTGCACTTCGCTCACCGCGTTGGTCAGGATGTCGCGGACGGTGTCCACCGATTCGGGTTTGACGGTCATGGTGGCGACGACGACGACGGGCATGCTGGTGCCTCCTGGGCGTGTGAGGGGTGGGTGACGGCGTGACTGCGATCACCATTCGTCACCCTACTCAGGCCCGGAAACGGACATCCCGCCCCGGGCCGCCGTTACCCGTGTGGCGGGTGGTGTAGATGAGGTATTTGCGACTACCCTTGCCCTCATGCCCAGTAAGACCGCCGCCCGCTCCGGCGCCCGAACGAGCAGGTCAAAGGCCCCATCCCGGGCTGGCGGGGCCCGAAAGCCGCGCCCCGCACCCCGCAGGAAGCCCAGCAGGCCCGCCAAGCGCCGCAACCAGTCGCTGCTGGTCGCCACCGGGCTGACCTGCGGCCGGGCCGTGCGGGCCACCTGGCTGGTGGCGGCGCGGGGCGTCGGGGGCGCGGCCCGGTCCATCGGGCGGGCCCACGACATCGACCCCGGGCACCGCCGCGACGGCATCGCGCTGGTGCTGCTCGGAGTGTCCGTCGTGGTCGCCGCGAGCTCGTGGTTCCACGCCGCCCGGCCGATCGGCGCCTGGGTGGACGCGCTGCTGCGCACCTTCATCGGCTCGGGCGTCCTGGCCCTGCCCGTCGTCGCCGCCGCGGTGGCGATCACGCTGATGCGGACCGAGCCCAACCCCGACGCGCGGCCGCGGCTGATCCTGGGCGGCACACTGATCGCGCTGTCGGCGCTGGGCCTGCGACATCTGTGGTCGGGATCGCCGGGGGACCCCGAATTGCGCCGTCGCGCAGCGGGATTCATCGGCTTCGCCATCGGCGGGCCGCTGTCGGACGGGCTGACGCCGTGGATCGCCGCGCCGCTGTTGTTCATCGGCTTCATGTTCGGCCTGCTGTTGCTGACCGGGACCACGATCCGCGAGGTGCCCGACGTCGTCCGCGGCCTGTTCGGCAGCCGGCTGGCCGGCGACGACGACATCGCCTACGACTACGCCGACGAGTTCGACGACGAGGACCAGCCGCGCGAGGACTTCTCCGACGGCTACTACGACGAGTCCGGTGAACCCGAGCCGCAGGCGTGGCCGTCGGCGGCCGCTGCCCAGGCGGGCCCCGCCGAACCGATCGCGGACGACACCCCCACCATCCCGGAGCCCGGCCGAAGCCGCCGTCGCGCCAAGAAGCCGGAAACCCGGATCGTGGACCGCGTCGTCGAGGGCCCCTACACGCTGCCATCGCTGGGCCTGCTGGTGGCGGGCGACCCGCCGAAAAAGCGCAGCGCTGCCAACAACGTCATGGCCGACGCCATCACCGAGGTGCTCAACCAGTTCAAGGTCGACGCCGCCGTCACCGGCTGCACCCGCGGGCCCACCGTGACCCGCTACGAGGTCGAGCTGGGTCCCGGCGTCAAGGTCGAGAAGATCACCGCCCTGCAGAAGAACATCGCCTACGCCGTGGCCACCGAGAGCGTCCGCATGCTGGCCCCCATCCCCGGCAAGTCCGCCGTGGGCATCGAGGTGCCCAACACCGACCGGGAAATGGTGCGCCTGGCCGACGTGCTCACCGCGCCCTCGACCCGCCGCGACCACCACCCGCTGGTGATCGGCCTGGGCAAGGACATCGAGGGGGACTTCATCTCGGCCAACCTGGCCAAGATGCCGCACCTGCTGGTCGCCGGCTCCACCGGATCGGGGAAGTCGAGCTTCGTCAACTCCATGCTGGTCTCGCTGCTGGCGCGCGCCACCCCGGAGGAGGTCAGGATGATCCTGATCGACCCGAAGATGGTGGAACTGACGCCGTACGAAGGCATTCCGCACCTGATCACCCCGATCATCACCCAGCCGAAGAAGGCGGCCGCCGCGCTGGCGTGGCTGGTCGAGGAGATGGAACAGCGCTACCAGGACATGCAGGCCTCCCGTGTGCGCCACATCGACGACTTCAACGAGAAGGTGCGATCCGGCGCCATCACGGCGCCGCTGGGCAGCCAGCGCGAGTACCGGCCCTACCCGTATGTGGTGGCGATCGTCGACGAGCTGGCCGACCTGATGATGACCGCGCCGCGCGACGTCGAGGACGCGATCGTGCGGATCACGCAGAAGGCCCGCGCCGCGGGCATCCACCTGGTGCTGGCCACCCAGCGTCCGTCGGTGGACGTGGTCACCGGCCTGATCAAGACCAACGTGCCGTCGCGGCTGGCCTTCGCCACCTCGTCGCTCACCGACAGCCGGGTCATCCTGGACCAGGCCGGCGCGGAGAAGCTGATCGGGATGGGCGACGCGCTGTTCCTGCCCATGGGGGCGAGCAAGACCGTCCGGCTGCAGGGCGCCTACGTCTCCGACGAGGAGATCCAGGCGGTTGTGGCTGCGTGCAAAGAGCAGGCCGAACCCGAGTACACCGAGGGCGTCACCACCGCCAAGCCGACCGGCGAGCGCACCGACGTCGACCCGGACATCGGCGACGACATGGACGTGTTCCTGCAGGCCGTCGAGCTGGTGGTGTCCAGCCAGTTCGGCTCCACCTCGATGCTGCAGCGCAAGCTGCGCGTCGGCTTCGCCAAGGCCGGCCGGCTGATGGATCTGATGGAGACCCGCGGCATCGTCGGGCCGTCCGAGGGGTCCAAGGCGCGCGACGTTCTGGTCAAGCCCGACGAGCTGGCCGGAACGTTGGCATTGATCCGCGGCGGCAGCGACGCCGACGGCGGCGACCCCGAGTAGTAGCGCCGAACGTGAAACTGTTGCGAGTTTTCGCCCGGATTTTCGCAGCAGCTTCACGCTCGGCGGCTACAGCACCAGCAGCATCCGGGAGTTGCCCAGGATGTTGGGCTTGACGTAGCTCAGGTCCAGGAACTCGGCCACACCGATGTCGTAGGAGCGGCACATCTCCTCGTACACCTCCGCGGTCACGGGCGTGCCCTCGATCTCGGTGAACCCGTGCTTGCCGAAGAACTCGGTCTCGAAGGTCAGCACGAACAGCCGCTCCAGCTGCAGCTCGCGGGCGACCTCGAGCAACCGGTCGACGATCGCGTGGCCGATGCCGTGGCCGGTCATCGCCGGGTCGACCGCGACGGTGCGGATCTCGCCGAGGTCCGACCACAACACGTGCAGCGCGCCGCAGCCGACCACCCTGCCCGGGAAATCCGGGTGCTCGGCCACCCAGAACTCCTGGACGGCCTCGTAGAGCGTGACGAGGTTCTTCTCCAGCAGGATGCGTCCGGAGTAGGTGTCGACGAGTTGTTTGATCGCGGGAACGTCGGATGTTCGCGCGCGCCGGACGGTCGGCCGGGGGGCCGGTGAGCTTTGGGTCACGGGTAACAGTATCGGCAACGCGCAGAGGGGCGCTGGTCAACAGCTATTCTTATGCCGTGTCGGGGCAGCCGCAAACACCGCCGATGGCAGGCCGCGCCCGCATCGCCAATCTCGCCAACGTCCTGACCCTGCTGCGGCTGGTGCTGGTCCCCATTTTCCTGGTCGCGCTGTTCACCGCCGACGGGCACCAAATCGCCGGCCGCATAGTCGCTTTCGTGATCTTCGCCGTCGCCTGCATCACCGACCGGTTCGACGGCCTGCTGGCCCGCAACTACGGGATGGCGACCGAATTCGGCGCGTTCGTCGATCCGATCGCGGACAAGGCCCTGATCGGGTCGGCGCTGATCGGGCTGTCGATGCTGGGGGACGTGCCGTGGTGGGTGACGGCGGTGATCATGACCCGCGAGGTGGCCGTCACGCTGCTGCGGCTGGCGGTGATCCGCCGCGGCGTGATCCCGGCGAGTTGGGGCGGCAAGCTCAAGACCGTCGTCCAGGCGCTGGCCATCGGCTTGTTCGTGCTGCCGCTGTCGGGGCCGTTGCGGGTGGTGGCGGCCGCCGTCATGGGCATCGCGATCGTGCTGACGGTGGTGACCGGGGTGGACTACGTGGTGTCCACCGTCAGGGCGGTCCGTCAGTCGACCGCCTGAACGGGAACCAACGCACGGCCGCCGGCGTTGGCCGTAATGAGTGCCTGCTGAATTTGGGGTTGTTGACGTGCTGAGCAGGGCTGACTGGACGAAGGAGAGCAGGATGGCGCCATTGATGCGCGAGGTCATCGGCGATGTGTTGCGCCGGGCCCGGACGTCACAGGGCCGCACGCTGCGCGAGGTCTCGGATTCGGCGCGGGTGAGCCTCGGGTACCTCTCGGAGGTGGAGCGCGGCCGCAAGGAGCCCTCCAGCGAGCTGCTCAACGCGATCTGCGACGCGCTGGAGGTGCCGCTGTCGGCGGTGCTGACCGGCGCCGGGGAGCGGATGGCGAGCGAGGAAAGCGCCGCGTACAGCGCGCCGGCCGCCGGGTCGGGCGGGCCCACCATCGACGCCAGCACCAAGGTCGTCATCCCGCCGGTGGCGTCGCTGGCCGTGGCCTGAAGGCCACCCGGGCGGATCCAGCGTCAGGGGTGGGGCGATCGGCCCCGACCCGATAAATTGAGCGGCAGGGCGCTTGTCCGACATATGAGAAACGAAGGTGGACCCGACTGATGGCCAATCCGTTCGTCAAAGCGTGGAAATACCTGATGGCGCTGTTCAACGCCAAGATTGACGAGCACGCCGACCCGAAGGTGCAGATCCAGCAGGCCATCGAGGAAGCGCAGCGCCAGCACCAGGCGCTGACCCAGCAGGCCGCCCAGGTGATCGGCAACCAGCGCCAACTGGAGATGCGGCTCAACCGCCAGCTCGCCGACATCGAGAAGCTGCAGGTCAACGTCCGTCAGGCGCTGACGCTGGCCGACCAGGCCACCGGAGCCGGGGACGCCGCCAAGGCCGCGGAGTACAACAACGCCGCCGAGGCGTTCGCGGCCCAGCTGGTGACCGCCGAGCAGAGCGTCGAGGACCTCAAGACCCTGCACGACCAGGCGCTGTCCGCCGCGCAGCAGGCCAAGAAGGCCGTCGAACAGAACTCGATGGTGCTGCAGCAGAAGATTTCCGAGCGCACCAAGCTGCTCAGCCAGCTCGAGCAGGCGAAGATGCAGGAACAGGTCAGCGCGTCGCTGCGGTCGATGAGCGAGATCGCCGCCCCCGGCAACACGCCGAGCCTGGACGAGGTGCGGGACAAGATCGAACGCCGCTACGCCAACGCGATCGGGTCGGCCGAGCTCGCGCAGGGGTCGGTGCAGGGCCGCATGCTCGAGGTCGAGCAGGCCGGCATCCAGATGGCCGGCCACTCCCGCCTGGAGCAGATCCGGGCGTCGATGCGCGGCGAGGCGCTGCCCGCGGGCGGAACGGCCGCCACTCCGGGCGGCGCCCCGGCGACCCCCGCGCCCGCCGAGACCACCGGTGGCCAGGTCGCCGAGAAGCCCGTTGGCCAGTAACGCCGGCGGGGGCCCGCGATGGCGGTGAAAGCGATCCACCACCGGCCGTGGCGCGCCCTGGTGCAGCGCGGATTGGCCACCGCCGCCGACGTTTCCGACCTGGTGGCCCGCAAGATCAGCGCCGCCGCGGACCCGCGGGCACGGCTGCTGCGCCGCCAGCGCCGCGCGCTGCGGTGGGGCCTGATCTGCGCGGCCGGTTGCGTGTTTTGGATCGCGGTGACCGGCCTGCTCGCGGCGTGGGGCTGGTTCACGTTGCTGTTGCAGGTCACCGGCGCGGTCGCGGTCGTGCTGGCGGTCCCGGCGACGCTGTTGCTGCTGCGCTATCGCTGGCTGCGCTCGGAGCCGCTGCCGGCGCAGCGGACCACGAGCACCCGCCGGCTGCCGCCGCCCGGTTCGGCCGCCCGGCCCGCCATGTACGCACTCGGCGCCTCCGAACGCGGATTCTTCTCGCTGCTGGGGGTGATCGAACGCGGCGCCATGCTGCCGGCGGACGAAATCCGTGACCTGGGCGCAGCCGCCGGCAAGTCGTCGGCGGCGATGGCGGCCACCGCCGCCGAGGTGGTGTCGATGGAGCGCGCGGCGCAGTACGCCGAGTCGTCGCGAGCGCATCTGGTGCCGACCATCAACGCGTTCACCGCCCAGCTGAGCGCCGGCGTGCGTCAGTACAACGAAATGGTCACGGCCGCAGCGCAATTGGTGTCCTCGGCGAACGGGAACTCCGGTGCCGGGTTGGCCGGAACCCAGGAGCGCTACCGCGCCGAGTTGGTCGGGGCCACCGATCGCCTGCTCGGGTGGGCGCAGGCGTTCGACGAGCTGGGCGGGTTGCCCCGGCGCTAGAGCGGCGCTAGAAGGACGCCCGCAGCGACGGCACGATCAGGCCCGCCACGCCGCGCACGGTCGCCTTGAGCATGTCGAAGAAGTCAAAGTAGTCCCGCCACAGCGTGATTCGCCCGTCGTGCACCTCGAACACGCCGCACACCCAGAACTGCAGCCGCAGCGGGCCGACGATCAGCGCGTCGGTGCGTTCGGTGAGCACCGCGGCGCCGTCGGCGGCGATGCGGTGGATCTTCACCTCGAAGGCCCCGCGGCCCTCCATCATGCGGAACAGCTTGATCGCGCGGGCGCGGCCGTGGATCGTCGGCAGCCCCACGTTCTGGTAAACCAGGTTCTCGTCGAGCGCCGCCCCGGCGGCGTCCAGGTCCGAATCTTGAAGCGCGTTCAGGAAACCCTCGACCGTGCGGGTGTTCGCAACGTCAGTGCCAGTGAGCTCGGTCATGGTGCCAGCGTAGGCGAGTGCGGCGGCTCGGCCGTGTGGCAGGGTAGGGCCGATGCGCGTCGCCGTGGTTGCCGGGCCGGATCCCGGGCATTCGTTCCCCGCGATCGCGCTGTGCCAGCGGTTCGGCGAGGCGGGCGACGAGCCCATCCTGTTCACCGGCCCGGAGTGGCTCGGCGCCGCCCGCGCCGCCGACATCGACGCCGTCGAGCTGGACGGGCTCACCGCCACCGACGAGGACGTCGACGCCGGCGCCCGGATCCACCGGCGGGCGGCGCGGATGGCGGTGCTCAACGTCCCGGCTCTGCGCGAGTTGGCTCCCGACCTGGTGGTATCGGACGTCATCACCGCGGGCGGCGGAATGGCCGCCGAGCTGTTGGGCATCCCGTGGATCGAGCTCAACCCCCACCCGCTGTACCTGCCGTCGAAGGGGCTGCCGCCGATCGGCAGCGGGCTGGCGCCCGGCACCGGCTTCCGCGGCCGGCTGCGGGACGTCACGATGCGGGCGCTGACGGCGCGGTCCTGGCGCGCCGGCATCAAGCAGCGCGCGGCCGCCCGGCTCGAGATCGGGCTGCCCGCCGTCGATCCCGGCCCGCTGCGTCGCCTGATCGCCACGCTGCCGGCCCTCGAGGTGCCGCGCCCGGACTGGCCGGACGAGGCCGTCGTCGTAGGGCCCTTGCACTTCGAGCCGACCGACCGGGTGCTGGACATCCCGCCGGGCTCCGGGACGGTGGTGGTGGTCGCGCCGTCGACCGCGCTGACCGGGACCGCCGGGCTGGCCGAGGTCGCCCTGGACTGCCTGCGGCCCGGGGACACGCTGCCGGCCGGCTCCCGGCTGGTCGTGTCGCGGCTGGGCGGCGCGGACCTGACGGTGCCGCCCTGGGCGGTGGTCGGGCTGGGACGCCAGGCGGAGCTGCTGACGCACGCCGACGTGGTGATCTGCGGCGGCGGCCACGGCATGGTGGCCAAGACGCTGCTGTCCGGGGTGCCGCTGGTGGTCGTTCCCGGCGGCGGGGACCAATGGGAGATGGCCAATCGGGTGGTGCGCCAGGGCAGCGGGCGGCTGATCCGGCCGCTCAGCGCCGACGCGCTGGTGGACGCGGTGGGCGAGGTGCTGTCGTCGCCGGGCTACCGGCAGGCCGCGCAGCGAGCGGCCGCCGGGATCGCCGACGTCGCCGACCCGGTGCGGGTGTGCCACCAAGCGCTGGCGCTTGCCGGCTGAGCCGGCTGGGTATGTTGGCTGACGTGCGGCTGACGGAGTTCAACGAACGGGTTGTGTTGCGCTTTGGCGCTACATACGGCCCGTCGGTGCTGGTGGATCACGTGCTGACCAGCTTCGACGGGCGCACCGCCGCCCAGGCGATCGACGACGGCGTCGAGCCCCGCGACGTCTGGCGCGCGCTGTGCGCCGACTTCGACGTGCCGCGCGACCAGTGGTGAGCCTTCGGCCCCTCGGGTGTGCGCCTGCGGCGTCGGGTGTGCACTGGTGGCGCGATTCGGGCGTTTTTCCCGCCCTCGACGCACACCGGAAACCGTGGACGCACACTCAACGCCGGTGGGACCGCCGGTCCCGCCGAAACACGCAATCGCCACACACGGACCGCCCCGGCACGCGGTAGAACAGGCAGCAGCTGTGGCGGCGGAACGCGAGGTGCGGGCCGCTGAGGACGCCGGAGCCGGCCAGCATGCCGCTGTCCAGCAGTGACTCCGTCATCGCGACGATCGCGGGCCGCAGGTCGGGGCGCGCGACGAGCAATGCCCGGGCGGCGCCGACGAGCGCGGACGCGATGTTGCCGGCCAGCAGGGCGGGTGCCAGCTTGACCCGCAGGCCCGCGGCGAACGGGTTCATGTGCTGTTTGACCACGACGCGGTACAGCGACTTCGCCGACGGCGGGTCGACCGGTCGCCCGACGGGTTCGGGGATCCGCAGCTGCGCCCCGTCGTCGGCGCGCTGCAGGTCTTTGAGGTCCGGAACGACGCCGTGGGCCAGCGCGCAGGCCAGCACCGGCGACCACAGCCGGGTGGCGTGGCCGAGATGCACCAGCGACGCGCCGATCCGCAGGTCCGACGTGTGATACCGCCGGGCGGTGGTGTCGATCAGATCGGTGAAGCCGTCGGTGTAGGACCGTTTCACCGGATGCCACCCCGCCGGTTCACCGCCCACCGTGAGCGCGAAAAAGCCTTTGTACGAAGATATTTCGGCCAGCTCGGCGGAAATGTCCATGCGCAACCAACCCTCTCTGGGGAAATCCGCCCCAGTTCTCGTGAGGAAGCGCTGACGGTGAGTATCTGGCTCTCGGGTCGGGGCATGCCCGTCCCGGTCACAGTGGCGGGACCGCACCGGATTCGCACCGGTTTCCTCAGGGGGTGTGGCCCGTCAGCGCCTTTCGGTAGCAAATATTGCCACACGCCGCGCGCACGGCGTGTCAAGCTTGAATCGAACAGGTGTTCGGCTACTGTGGTGAACGTTCGAGACGCCGACTTGTCGGTGGCCTTCTCTAGTGTCACGGCCAACCGACCGATACCGGTCAGAAGAACACACCGACGATAGGAAGAGGCAACCATGTCGCAAGCCCCCGACCGCGAAAAGGCTCTCGAACTGGCGATGGCCCAGATCGAAAAGAGTTACGGCAAAGGCTCGGTGATGCGTCTCGGCGACGAGATGCGTCAGCCGATCTCGGTCATCCCGACCGGATCCATCGCACTGGACGTGGCCCTGGGCATCGGCGGCCTGCCCCGCGGGCGGGTCGTGGAGATCTACGGCCCGGAGTCCTCGGGTAAGACCACCGTCGCGCTGCACGCGGTGGCCAACGCCCAGGCCGCCGGCGGCGTCGCGGCGTTCATCGACGCCGAGCACGCCCTGGACCCGGACTACGCCAAGAAGCTTGGCGTCGACACGGATTCGCTGCTGGTCAGCCAGCCCGACACCGGTGAGCAGGCCCTCGAGATCGCCGACATGCTGATCCGCTCCGGCGCGCTGGACATCCTGGTCATCGACTCGGTGGCGGCCCTGGTGCCGCGCGCCGAGCTCGAAGGCGAGATGGGGGACAGCCACGTCGGCCTGCAGGCCCGGCTGATGAGCCAGGCGCTGCGGAAAATGACCGGCGCGCTCAACAACTCGGGAACCACGGCGATCTTCATCAACCAGCTCCGCGAGAAGATCGGCGTGATGTTCGGCAGCCCCGAAACCACCACGGGTGGAAAGGCGCTGAAGTTCTACGCGTCGGTGCGCATGGACGTGCGCCGGATCGAGACGCTCAAGGACGGCACCAACGCGGTCGGCAACCGCACCCGGGTCAAGGTCGTCAAGAACAAGGTGTCGCCGCCGTTCAAGCAGGCCGAGTTCGACATCCTCTACGGCCGCGGCATCAGCCGCGAGGGCTCGCTGATCGACATGGGTGTGGATCAGGGCTTCATCCGCAAGTCCGGGTCGTGGTTCACCTACGAGGGTGAGCAACTCGGCCAGGGCAAGGAGAACGTCCGCACCTTCCTGATGGAAAACGCCGACATCGCCAACGAGATCGAGAAGAAGATCAAGGAAAAGCTCGGCATTGGCGCGGTGGTGACTGCTGATGACGACGTCTTGCCAGCCCCCGTCGATTTCTGAGCCCTCCCGCGAGGAGCAGGCGCGGGCGTTGTGCCTGCGCCTGCTCACCGCGAGGTCGCGCACCCGGGCCGAGCTGCTCGGCCAGCTGGCCAAACGCGGCTACCCCGACGACGTCAGCGGCCGGGTGCTCGACCGGCTGGCCGCCGTCGGTCTGGTGGATGACGTCGAGTTCGCCGAGCAGTGGGTGGCCTCCCGCCGGGCGAAGGCGGGCAAGAGCCGCCGCGCCCTGGCCGCCGAGCTGCACACCAAGGGCGTCGACAAGGACGTGATCACCGCGGTGCTGGGCGGGATCGACGCCGCCGCCGAGCGGGACCGGGCCGAGGAACTGGTGCGGGCCAAGCTGCGTCGCGAGACGCTGAGCGACGAAGCCAAAGTGAGCCGCCGGCTGGTGGCGATGCTGGCCCGGCGCGGCTACAGCCAGAACCTGGCGTGCGAGGTCGTCCTCAGCGAGCTGGCCGCCGAGCGGGAGCGCCGCTGCGTCTAGCCCTGTGACGTGCGGTTTCTCGCCCGCAGGATGCTCGCCGTACCATGGCCCCGTGACTTCGATGGCGGCCCGGGATGTTTCGGGGGCGCGTACCTACCAGGTGCGCACCTACGGCTGCCAGATGAACGTCCACGACTCCGAGCGGTTGGCGGGACTGCTGGAGGCGGCCGGTTACCGCCGGGCCGCCGACGGCGCCGACGCCGACGTCGTCGTCTTCAACACCTGCGCCGTCCGGGAGAACGCCGACAACAAGCTGTACGGCAACCTCAGCCACCTGGCACCGCGCAAGCGCGGCAACCCCGACATGCAGATCGCCGTCGGCGGCTGCCTGGCCCAGAAGGACCGGGACGCGCTGCTGCGCAAGGCGCCGTGGGTCGACGTCGTCTTCGGCACGCACAACATCGGCTCGCTGCCGGCGCTGCTCGACCGGGCCCGGCACAACAACGCGGCGCAGGTGGAGATCGCCGAGACGCTGCAGCAGTTCCCGTCGTCGCTGCCCAGCGCCCGCGAATCCGCCTACGCCGCCTGGGTTTCCATCTCCGTGGGCTGCAACAACACCTGCACGTTCTGCATCGTCCCGTCGCTGCGCGGCAAGGAGGTCGACCGCCGCCCGGCCGACATCCTGGCCGAGGTGCGGTCGCTGGTGGACGACGGCGTGCTCGAGGTCACCCTGCTGGGCCAGAACGTCAACGCCTACGGGGTGTCCTTCGCCGACCCGGCGCAGCCGCGCGATCGCGGCGCCTTCGCCGAGCTGCTGCGGGCCTGCGGGCACATCGACGGGCTGGAACGCGTGCGCTTCACCTCGCCGCACCCGGCCGAGTTCACCGACGACGTCATCGAGGCGATGGCGCAGACGCCGAACGTCTGCCCGGCCCTGCACATGCCGCTGCAGTCCGGATCCGACCGGGTGCTGCGCGCGATGCGGCGGTCGTACCGCGCCGAGCGGTATCTGGGGATCATCGAGCGGGTCCGGGCGGCCATGCCGCACGCGGCGATCACCACGGACCTGATCGTCGGATTCCCCGGCGAAACCGAAGAAGACTTCGCCGCCACGCTCGACGTCGTGCGGCAGGCCCGGTTCGCGGCGGCGTTCACCTTCCAGTACTCCAAGCGGCCCGGCACCCCCGCCGCCGAATTCGACGGGCAGCTGCCGAAAGCCGTTGTGCAGGAACGCTACGAGCGGCTGGTCGAGGTGCAGGAGCAGATCTCGCTGGAGGGCAATCGCGCGCTGATCGGGCGGCCCGTCGAATTGCTGGTCGCCACCGGTGAAGGCCGCAAGGACGCCCGCACAGCGCGCATGACCGGCCGGGCCCGCGACGGCCGGCTGGTCCACTTCGCCTCGAACGAGGCGGTGCGCCCGGGCGACATCGTCACCACGGTCGTCACCGACGCCGCCCCGCACCACCTCATCGCCGACGCCGGAATCCGCACCCACCGCCGCACCCGGGCGGGTGACGCGCACGCCGCCGGCCGGCGCCCCCGCACCATCGGCCTCGGCATGCCCGCCGTCGGGCCGTCCACCGAACCGCTACAACCGCTAGAACCGCTGGGGTGTCCCCGATGAAGAAAGAACACGTCGACATCGACGCTTTACGAACCGAGATCGAGGCCGCCGAGCGTCGCGTGGCACGCGAAATAGACCCCGGCCCACGGGCTTTGGTGGTCGCGATCCTGGTCTTCGTGCTGCTGGGCTCGTTCGCCCTGCCGCACACCGGCGGCGTGCGGGGATGGGACGTGCTGTTTTCCAGCCACGGCGCCGGCGCCGCCGCGGTGGCCCTGCCGTCGCAGGCGTTCGCGTGGCTGGCGCTGGTGTTCGGCGTGGGCTGCTCGATGCTGGCGCTGATGACGCGGCGCTGGGCGCTGGCCTGGGTCGCGCTGGCCGGTTCGGCGATCGCCTCCGGCGCCGGGCTGCTGGCGGTGTGGTCGCGCCAGACCGTGGCCGCCGGGCACCCCGGGCCCGGCGTGGGGCTGATCGTCGCGTGGATCACCGTGATGGTGTTGACGTTTCACTGGGCCCGCGTGGTGTGGGCCCGCACCGCCGTACACCTGGCGGCCGAGGAGCAGCGGCGCCGCATCGCCGCGCAGCAGCAGTCGATGACGCTGCTGGACAGCCTGGGGGAGCCGGAGGACCCGTCGGCGCCGAAGCCCGAAGCCTAGGCCGTCGGGGGCGACCCGTCCCCCAGCTCCGCGGGGGTACCCCCATGCCCGGCTACGCCGCCCTCGCGATCGCCATAGGCCGTTGGTGGCGACCCGTCCCCCAGCTCCGCGGGGGTACCCCCACGCCCGGCTACGCCGCCCTCGCGATCGCCACTAGGACCGGCGGGTCAGCGCCTCGGCGGCCGCTTCGGCCCACTGCCGCCACTGCTCGGCGTTGGCCCTGGCCTCGTCGGCCTCCTTGGTACGCCCGGCGGCGGCCGCCTTCTGCGCCTGCTGCTCGTACTGCTCGGCGCGGGTCCGGAACTGCTCGGCCCGGGCCTGCGCCTGCGGGTCCGACCAGTCCGCTTCGCCGGCGTCGCGCACCCGCTTCTCGACCGCGCGCAGCCGCCGCTCGAGCTCGGCGGACCGTTCCCGCGGCACCTTTCCGATCGCGTCCCACTTGTCGGCGATCGAGCGCAGCGCCGCCCGAGCCGCGTCGAGGTTGCCGGTGTCGATCTTCTCCGCCTCGGCCAGCAGCGCCTCCTTGGCGGTGGCGTTGGCAGCGAACTCGGCGTCCTTCTCCGCCGCGGCGGCGTTGCGGGCGGTGAAGAAACAGTCCTGGGCCGCCTTGAACCGGCGCCACAGCGCGTCGTCGATCTCGCGGGTCGCCCGTCCGGCCGCCTTCCACTCCGTGAGCAGCTTGCGGAACTCGGCGCTGGTGGCCGTCCAGTCCGTCGAGTCGGACAATTCCTCGGCGCGCTCGCAGAGCCGCTCCTTCGACTGCTTGACCCCCGAGCGCTCGCGGTCCAGGTCGGCGAAATGGGATCCGCGCCGCCGGTTGAAGGCGTCCCGGGCGGCCGAATAGCGCTTCCACAACGCGTCGTCGACTTTGCGGTCCAGGCCGCTGATCGTCTTCCACTCGTCGAGGATCGCCCGCAGCCGGTCACCGGCGGCCTTCCACTGGGTGGAGTTGGCGCCCAGGTCCTCGGCCTCGGCGGCCAGCGCCTCCTTGCGGGCGGTCTGGGCGGCCCGGTGCTCCTCGCGTTTCGAGCGACCCTCGGCGATGGCCGCCTCGGCGCGTTCCAGGAGGCTGGTCAACCGGGCCGACAGCGCGTCGACGTCGCCCAGCACGGTCGCGGTCGGCAACGTTTCGGCCAGCGCGGATGCATTGGCGCGGATCTTGCGCGCGTCCCCGGTGCCGGAGGCCAGCCGTTCCTCCATGAGGGTGACCTCGGTGCTCAGATCGTCGAATCGGCGGCCGAAGTGGGCGAAGGCGGCCTCGCGATCGCCGGCTTGCCAGGAGCCGACGATGCGCTCGCCGGCCGAGCTGATCAGCCAGACCGTGCCGTCGTCGTCGACGCGTCCGAACCGGTGCGGGTCGCTGGTCGGGTGCGTGGCCAACGGGTAGGGGGTGGGTCGTGGGCCCGGGCTCGCCGGGCGGGGGCCGGGACGCGGCCCCGGTCGCGGCACCGGCTTCGGAGAAGCGGTGCTGCCTGGCTCGTCGGCCGTCATC
Organism: Mycobacterium paraense; assembly: GCF_002101815.1. Taxonomy (GTDB): domain Bacteria; phylum Actinomycetota; class Actinomycetes; order Mycobacteriales; family Mycobacteriaceae; genus Mycobacterium; species Mycobacterium paraense. The sequence continues at coordinate 167,680 of NZ_LQPM01000024.1, forward strand.
CTCTCGTCACCACCTTCCAAACCTCTCGCGCGGTGATGTCCCGCGCACCTGCCGCGCGTGGCGGCTCCCGTTCGCACTTCGACTGGTTCCCACAGTATTCAAGCAGGTTGGCGGGCGTCGCGCCCCTACCCGTTGGCCGCGCCCGGCGTCGCCGGGGCGGATAACAGTTCTATTCCGTCGTCGCTTCGGCCATAGGGCGCCGCGGCGCCGCCCGGTACCGTTGCGGAAGTCGAGTGGTGTTTGAGGTGGGATGAGCGAGGCGCGATGGATGCTGCGTATCCGGTCCCGGCGCTCGCGCCCGTACGGCACTACAGTGGTCGCTGAATTCTGATCGAACAGCGCGTGTACACGCAGCGTCGAAGGGAATGCTGCTCGGAAACGCCGGAGAGGGGGCTCGCATGACGAAAGTGGATGTCGCAGCGCTGATTGCGTTGTGTGCGGCGCTGGCTTCCGCGGTCGGCGACGTGATCCGGCAGCGCTCGGCCCAGGAGATCACCGACAAGGAGGTCGGGCACCTGGAGCTGTTCCGGATGTCGTTGCGCGACAAGCGGTGGTGGCTGGGCGGGCTCGCGGCGATCGTCAACTACAGCTTGCAGGCCGCCGCCCTGGCCTGGGGCTCGGTGGTGTTGGTGACGGCGCTGCAGGTGACCGCGCTGCTGTTCGCGCTGCCGATCTACGCGCGGCTGACCAACTACCGGGTGACCCGCTGGGAGTGGGTGTGGGCGCTGGTGCTGGCCGCGGCGCTGGCGGTGGTGATCATCGTCGGCGACCCGCGCTCCGGTCACGAGCGGGCCCCGCTGTCGACGTGGCTGATCGTGGCCGCGGTGATGGGCCCCACGCTGGTGCTGTGTGTGGTGGGAGCCCGGATCTGGAAGGGCCGTCCCGTCGCGGCGATCCTGTTGGCGGTGGTGGCGGGTTCCTCGCTGGCGCTGTTCGCGGTGCTGACCAAGGGCGTCGTCGAGGTGGCCGAAAGCGGCGCCGGTGCGGTGCTGCGCATGCCGGAATTCGTTCCCTGGCTGCTGGTGGCGCTGTGCGGCATGGTTTTCCAGCAGTCCGCCTTCCGCGCCGGCGCGCTCACCGCGTCGCTGCCCACCATGACCGTGGCCAAGCCCGTGGTGGCGGGCGTTCTCGGCGTCACCGTCCTCAGCGAGACGCTGCGGGCCACCGGACCCGCCGCGCTTGCGCTGGTGTCGTCGGTGGCCTTGGTCATCATCGCGACGGTTGCGCTGGCCCGGGGCGAGGCCGCCTCGATGGCGGCCGGGACCGGGCGGGACCTGAGAAACGAACCGCTGCCCGGCGACCCGCCGCCGCAGGAATCCATCCCGGTTTCCCAGGCGGCCCCGGACGCAACCAAGACGATTACCTAGTCCGGTCCGCGTCCCGTTAGTTTTGTGGCGTGCTGGGCGCCATCGCCATCGTTCCCTCCGCGCCGGTGCTCGTTCCCGAGCTCGCCGGGGCGGCCGCCGCCGAGGTTGCCGACCTCACCTCGGCGGTGCTGTCGGCGGCGGCCCTGCTGCCGTCGCGCTGGGTCGCCGTCGGAACGGGCCCTGCCGACGACGTACTCGAGCCGGAGGCCGGCGGCACCTTCGCCGGCTTCGGGGTGGACGTTCGCGTCGGGCTGTCCCCGCGGTCCGGCGCCCCCGGCGACCTTCCCGTGTGCGCGCTGCTCGCCGGGTGGGTGCGGGGGCAGGCCCGCTCCGACGCGGCCGTGCAGGTCCGCGTCTACCGCGGCGACCAAGACACCGAAACCGCGCTGGCCCACGGCAGGCGCTTGCGCGCCGAGCTGGACCGCGTCCCGGACCCGATCGGGGTGCTCGTCGTGGCCGACGGCGCGAACACCCTGACGCCGTCGGCGCCCGGCGGTCACCATCCGGGCGACGCCGACGCGCAAGCGACCTTGGACGACGCGCTGGCCAACGGCGACGTCGCCGCCCTGGCCGGGCTGCCGCGGCAGATCCTGGGCCGGGTCGCGTTCCAGGTGCTCGCCGGCCTGGCCGGGCCGGGGCCGCGGTCGGCCAAGGAGCTTTACCGGGGAGCGCCCTTCGGCGTGGGCTACTTCGCCGGCGCCTGGCAACCATGAGACCGATCGCGATCATCGGGCCCACCGGCACCGGCAAGTCACAGCTGGCGCTCGACGTCGCCGAACGGATCGGCGGGGAGATCGTGAACGCCGACGCCATGCAGCTGTATCGCGGCATGGACATCGGCACCGCCAAGCTGCCGGTCGAGGCGCGCCGCGGCATCCCCCATCACCAGCTCGACGTCCTCGACGTCACCGAGACGGCCACCGTCGCCCGCTATCAGCAGGCCGCCGCGGCGGACGTCGAGGCGATCGCGGCCCGCGGCGCGGTCCCGATGATCGTGGGCGGCTCGATGCTCTACATCCAGTCCCTGCTCGACGATTGGTCGTTCCCCGCGACCGACCCCGCCGTGCGGGCGCGCTGGGAGCGGCGGCTCGCCGAGGTCGGGGTCGGCCGGCTGCACGCGGAGCTGGCCCGCCGCGACCCGGCGGCGGCCGCTTCGATCCTGCCGACCGACGGCAGGCGCACCGTGCGCGCCCTGGAGGTCGTCGAGCTCACCGGGCAGCCGTTCGCCGCCTCCGCGCCGCGCATCGGCGCCCCGCGCTGGGACACCGTCATCATCGGATTGGACTGCGACACAACCGTTCTCGACGAGCGATTGGCCCGGCGCACCGACGCGATGTTCGATGAGGGCCTGGTCGAGGAGGTGCGCGGGCTGCTGGCCGACGGTCTGCGCGACGGGGTCACCGCCTCGCGCGCCCTGGGCTACGCGCAGGTGCTGGCCGCGCTCGACGCGGGCGGTGAAACCGGCCCTAGCGCGGATCAGCTGCGCGACGCGCGGGAGCAGACCTACGTGGGCACCCGGCGCTACGTGCGGCGGCAGCGGTCGTGGTTCCGGCGCGACCACCGGGTGACCTGGCTCGACGCCGCCGATGGCCCCACGCTCGTCGAGGACGCTTTGCGAGCGTGGCAAGTACCCTGAACTGGTGATCCGCGCCGACGACGATGATGCCCGTGGATCGGTGGGGGTACCGCCCGCTTGCGGGGGAGAGTGGCGCACATGATCTTCGCCAAGGGCCACGGCACGCAGAACGACTTCGTGCTGCTGCCCGACCTCGACGCCGGGCTGGCGCTGACCGCCGCCCGGGTGGCCGCGCTGTGCGACCGGCGCCGGGGCCTGGGCGCCGACGGAGTGCTGCGGATCACCACCGCCGGCGCCGCGGTGCGGGCGGGCGTGCTCGAGCGCCTGCCCGACGGCGTCGGCGCGGGCGACTGGTACATGGACTACCGCAACGCCGACGGGTCCATCGCGCAGATGTGCGGCAACGGCGTGCGGGTCTTCGCGCACTACCTGCGGGCCGCCGGCCTGGAATCGCGCGACGAGTTCGTCGTCGGGTCGCTGGCCGGCCCGCGGCCGGTCACCCTGCACCACGCCGGCGCGACCAACGCCGACGTCACCGTCGACATGGGCAAGGCCAACCGGGTCGGCACGGGGGAGGCCACGGTCGGCGGCAGGCGGTTCACCGGCCTGGCGGTCGACGTCGGCAACCCGCACCTGGCCTGCGTCGACCCGCAACTGGACGCCGAGGGGCTGGCGGCGCTGGACGTCGGCGCGCCCGTGGCGTTCGACCGCGGCCAGTTCCCGGACGGCGTCAACGTCGAGGTGCTCACCGCGCCGGCGGGGGGACTGGTCCGGATGCGGGTCCACGAACGCGGCGTCGGTGAGACCCGCTCGTGCGGCACCGGAACGGTCGCGGCCGCCGTCGCCGCGCTGGCCGACGCCGGGGCCGATACCGGGACCCTCACCGTGCGGGTGCCCGGCGGCGACGTCGTGGTGACCGTCACCGACGCCACGAGCTACTTGCGCGGACCGTCGGTGCTGGTGGCCCGCGGCGAGATCAGCGAGGAATGGTGGCACGCCCAGGAGCGTTAAATCAGGTGCGCTGCACCGATTTAGCGTGCACTATTGCTAATTGCCTATGACACATCCCGAATCTCCCTTTTACGATCAGCCGGATCTCGAGCCCAGTGCGGGCGAACTCGCCCTCGAAGACCGGTCGGCGCTGCGCCGGGTCGCCGGGCTGTCCACCGAACTCGCCGACGTCTCCGAGGTCGAGTACCGCCAGCTGCGCCTGGAGCGCGTGGTGCTGGTGGGCGTGTGGACCGAGGGCAGCGCCGCCGACAATCAGGCCAGCATGGCCGAGCTCGCGGCCCTCGCCGAGACCGCCGGCTCGCAGGTGCTCGAAGGCCTGATCCAGCGCCGCGACCGGCCCGACCCGTCCACCTACATCGGCTCCGGCAAGGCCGCCGAACTGCGCGAGGTGGTCCTGGCCACCGGCGCCGACACCGTCATCTGCGACGGCGAGCTGTCGCCGGCCCAGCTGACCGCGCTGGAAAAGGCCGTCAAGGTCAAGGTCATCGACCGCACCGCGCTGATCCTGGACATCTTCGCCCAGCACGCCACCAGCCGGGAGGGCAAGGCGCAGGTGTCGCTGGCCCAGATGGAGTACATGCTGCCCCGGCTGCGCGGCTGGGGTGAGTCGATGTCGAGGCAGGCGGGCGGCCGCGCCGGCGGCAGCGGCGGCGGCGTGGGGCTGCGCGGTCCCGGTGAGACCAAGATCGAGACCGACCGGCGCCGCATCCGGGAACGGATGTCCAAGCTGCGCCGCGAGATCAAGGACATGAAGCAGGCCCGCGACACCCAGCGCAGCCGCCGGCTGCACAGCGACGTCCCGTCGATCGCCATCGTCGGTTACACCAACGCGGGCAAATCCAGCCTGCTCAACGCGCTGACCGGGGCCGGGGTGCTGGTGCAGGACGCGCTGTTCGCCACCTTGGAGCCCACCACCCGGCGCGCCGAACTCACCGACGGCCGTCCGGCCGTCCTCACCGACACGGTCGGCTTCGTCCGGCACCTGCCGACCCAGCTGGTCGAGGCGTTCCGCTCCACGCTGGAGGAGGTCGTCGACGCCGACCTGCTGGTGCATGTGGTCGACGGCTCGGACGCCAACCCGATGGCCCAGATCAACGCGGTCCGCCAGGTGGTCACTGAGATCTTTTCGGAGATTGCCTCCCATGACGGCGGCCCGCCGCCCGAGCTGCTGGTGGTGAACAAGGTCGACTCCGCCAGCGACCTGACGCTGGCCAAGCTTCGCCACGGCCTGCCCGGCGCGGTGTTCGTCTCCGCGCGCACCGGCGAGGGCATCGACGACCTGCGGCGGCGGATGACCGAGCTCGCGGCGCCCACCGACACCGCCGTCGACGTGGTCATTCCATACGACCGCGGCGACCTGGTCGCCCGGCTGCACGCCGGTGGGCGCGTCCAGCACGAGGAACACAACGCCGACGGCACCCGGATCAGGGCGCGCGTCCCGGTGGCGCTGGCGGCAAGCCTGCGCGAGTTCGCCGCCCGCTAGCCAGCCCGGCCCGGCCCACTGCCGACCAACCGGGTGGTTGGTATATCTTGGGCGGCAGAGTCCCATTCGCCGAGGGTCAGCGGAGGTTGTCCATGAGCAGTGCCATCAAGTACGAGCGCACTCTTTTCGAGCCCGAGCACGAACTGTTCCGCGAGTCCTACCGCGGCTTCCTCGATCGCCACGTGGCCCCGTACCACGACGAATGGGAGAAGGCCAAGATCGTCGACCGCGGCGTGTGGCTGGAGGCCGGGAAGCAGGGCTTCCTGGGCATGGCGGTGCCCGAGGAGTACGGCGGCGGCGGCAACCCCGACTTCCGGTACAACACGATCATCACCGAGGAGACCACGCTCGGCCGGTACAGCGGAGTCGGCTTCGGCCTGCACAACGACATCGTGGCGCCGTACCTGCTGTCGCTGGCGAACGACGAGCAGAAGCAGCGCTGGCTGCCGAAGTTCTGCACCGGCGAGATCATCACCGCGATCGCCATGACCGAGCCGGGCACCGGCAGCGACCTGCAGGGCATCAAGACCCGCGCGGTCAAGCAGGGCGACCACTACGTGCTCAACGGCGCAAAGACGTTCATCACCAACGGGATCAACTCCGACCTGGTGATCGTGGTCGCCCAGACCGATCCGGACAAAGGCGCGCAGGGCTTCTCGCTGCTGGTGGTCGAGCGCGGCATGGAGGGATTCGAACGCGGCCGGCACCTCGACAAGATCGGCCTCGACGCGCAGGACACCGCCGAGCTGTCGTTCACCGACGTGCATGTGCCGGTCGAGAACCTGCTCGGCGAGGAGGGGATGGGGTTCATCTACCTCATGCAGAACCTGCCGCAGGAACGGATCGGGATCGCCATCATGGCCGCCGCCGCGATGGAAGGCGTGCTGGACCAGACGCTGCAATATGTGAAGGAGCGCAAGGCCTTCGGCAAGCCGATCGGCAGCTTCCAGAACAGCCGCTTCGTCCTCGCCGAGCTGGCCACCGAGGCGACCGTGGTGCGGATGATGGTCGACGAGTTCGTCCGCCTGCACCTCGACCACAAGCTGACCGCGGAACAGGCCGCCATGGCCAAGTGGTACTCCACCGAAAAGCAGGTGCACCTGATCGACCGGTGCCTGCAACTGCACGGCGGCTACGGCTATATGCGCGAATACCCGGTTGCCCGAGCCTATCTCGACGCTCGGGTGCAGACGATCTACGGCGGCACCACCGAGATCATGAAGGAGATCGTCGGTCGCAGCCTCGGCGTCTAGCAATCATGTTGCGGCGCAACGCAATCGCGGCTTTCGGCGCGCACAGCACGCCGCACCGCGCGCCCCGTCGGCTAGCTAGCCCGGCAAATAATGAATGGCCTAATCGGCCATTCCGGCGGGTAGTTCGCTGACTAGCTAACGGCCTCGCGTACCGTCGGCGCATGTGTTTCTCGTATATCGACTGCGTAGTCACACATCGCCACATCGGCGATCGCGGCGCTGGTGAGCGGGGTCGATTGCGGTCCGGGCGCGCTCCGGCATCATTTCGACATCGGCGCGGTATCCGTTTCCGTACTATTTCCAATTTGACTTCGCATTGCATGTCGGCCGGGGCAAAGTTGTGCGAGTCCGGCGATAATGCGGTTCGGCACGGGTTTAGGTGCGGTCATGGCCGGGGATAGGTGCCTATCCATCGGAGGCTTGGTGAGCGGGCAGAGAGGTCGAATGCGCAAGCTGGTCGGACGCGCGCTGGTTGGCATGGCGGCCGCGGTGCTGGCGGCCGCATTGCTGGCGCCGTCCGTGTCCGCGTCGCCGATCGGCGACGCCGAGGCCGCCATGATGGCCGCGTGGGAGAAGGCCGGCGGCGACACCTCGCCGCTGGGCGCCCGCAAGGGTGACGTCTACCCGGCCGGCGACGGGTTCGCGCTGGACTTCGACGGCGGCAAGATGTTCTACACCACCGAGACGGGCGCCAAGTTCGTCTACGGCCCCATCCTGGACAAATACGAGGCGCTGGGCGGTCCCGTCACCAGCGATCTGGGCTTCCCGACGATCAACGAAGTTCCCGGCCTGGCCGGACCGGACAGCCGGGTGGCCACCTTCTCGGCCAGCGACAAGCCGGTGATCTTCTGGACGCCCGACCACGGCGCCTTCGTGGTGCGCGGCGCGATGAACGCCGCCTGGGACAAGCTGGGCAGCTCGGGCGGCGTGCTGGGGGCGCCGGCCGGCGACGAAACCTACAACGGCGAGGTCACCTCCCAGAAGTTCAGCGGCGGCGAGATCTCCTGGAACCGCAAGACCAAGGAGTTCACCACCAACCCGGCGCCGCTGGCCGACCAGCTGAAGGGCCTGCAGGTGGCGATCGATCCGGCCGCCGCCATCAACATGGCGTGGCGGGCCGCCGGCGGGGCCACCGGCCCGCTGGGCGCCAAGCAGGGCGGAACCTATCCGATCGGCGGCGACGGGATCGCCCAGAACTTCGCCGGCGGCAAGGTCTTCTTCAACCCGGCCACCGGCGCGAACGCCCTCGAGAGCGACGTCCTGGCCAAGTACGAGTCGCTGGGCGGGCCGGCGGGCAGCGACCTCGGGTTCCCCACCGCCAACGAGTCCGACGGGGGCATCGGCCCGTCCAGCCGGATCGCGACCTTCGCGGCGGTCGACAAGCCGGTGATCTTCTGGACCTCCGACCACGGTGCGTTCGTGATACGCGGCGCGATGAAGGCCGCGTGGGACAAGCTGCGCGGCCCCAACGGCAAGCTCGGCGCCCCCGTCGGCGATCAGTCCGTGGACGGCGACGTCGTCTCGCAACAGTTCACCGGCGGCAAGATCTCGTGGAACCGCGCGAAGAACTCGTTCGCCACCGAGCCGTCGAATCTGGCGCCGCTGCTGTCCGGCCTGCAGGTGTCGGGACAGAACCAGCCGAGCACCGCGGCGATGCCCTCCCACGGCAAGAAGTTCGACTGGCACCGGTGGTGGCTGCCGGCCGCCATCGCGGTGCTGGTGCTGATCCTGCTGTCGGCGTTGCTGACGTTCGGGTTGCGCCGGCGGCGCGCGCGCCGCGGCGCCGGCGACATCGCCGCCGCCCCCGCCTACGAGCCCGAGCGCGACGCGCACACCGGCTACGAGGAACCGGCCGACGCGCGCTGGGGCCAGGACGACGGCGAGCTCGCGACCGACCACTTCGCGGCCGGGGACCTGCATCCGGCCGAGGAGCAGCCGGCGGCCGACGCCGAGTCCGCGGGGCGGGTCAGTTGGAGCCGGGGCGCCGAGGCGCTCGATGCCGAGGAGCAAGATCCCGATGCGGTGGACACGGATTCCATTCCGATCGTCTCCGGGGCCGCCCTGGCGGAGGGCGGCTATCCCGAAGTCGCCGGCGAGGGCTCCTACGAGAACGCCGCCTACGACGACGTGGGCTATGAGGACACCGGCTACGAGCAGGCCAGCTACGAGGAGCCCGGCTATGAAGAGCCCGGCTACGAGGAGCCCGGCTACGAGCAGGCCGGCCAGCCGGATGCCGCCGCGGAAGACGCCGAGCTACCCGAGGCCGGCGGCCCCGAGGCGGCGGAGGCCTTGGCGGCCGGCGCCGAATCGCGCATCGGCCGGCACCATGCGGCCGCGGACGACGAGGAAACACCGGGCCCGGAAGCGGTCGACGCGGCGCCCGTCGCCGCTGGTCGCCCGACGATCCGCCTGCCGCTGGACGACCCCTACCAGGTGCCCGACGGCTACCCGATCAAGGCCAGCGCGAGCTTCGGCCTGTACTACACGCCCGAGAGCCCGCTCTATCACGACACCCTGGCCGAATTATGGCTGTCCAGCGAGGAAGTCGCGCAGGCCAACGGCTTCGTCAAGGCCGACTGAGCGGCGCTAGACCTTGCGGATCACCGTGACGACTTTGCCGAGCACGGTCGCGTCGTTGCCCGGGATCGGGTCGAACGCCGGGTTGTGCGGCATCAGCCACACCTGACCGCCCGCGCGCTTGAACGTCTTGACGGTCGCCTCGCCGTCGATCATGGCCGCGACGATGTCCCCGTTGTCGGCGACGTGCTGCTGCCGCACCACCACCCAGTCGCCGTCGCAGATCGCGGCCTCGACCATCGAATCGCCCACCACCTTGAGCAAAAACAGCGTGCCCTCGCCGACCAGCTCGCGGGGCAGCGGGAAGACGTCCTCGACCGCCTCTTCGGCGAGGATCGGCCCACCGGCGGCGATGCGCCCCAGCACCGGGACGTAACTGGGCTCGGGCAGCGCGTCCGACCCGGCGACCTCGGTGACCGCCGCCGCGTCGCCGGTGTCCTCGGCGCCGCGGACGTCCACGGCCCGCGGGCGGTTCGGGTCCCGGCGCAGGTATCCCTTGCGTTCCAGCGTGCGCAGCTGGTGAGCCACCGACGACGTGGAGGTCAGGCCGACGGCGTCGCCGATCTCCCGGATGCTCGGCGGGTAGCCGCGGCTGGTGACCGAGGCGCGGATGACGTTCAGAATGGTGCGCTGCCGTTCGGTCAGCGACGAGTCCACGGGGTGCGAGCTGCTTGATGGGGTGTCGTTGCTGTCGCTCATGCACCGAATGTAGCGGCAGCGCGCCAAAGAATCAAACATGTGTTCGACTGGCGTGTCGCGGCGGCGGGGAGGTCCCGAAACAGGCGATTGGCAGCCGAATAACAAAGGTGTAACTCTTCGATTGATCGGGTATCTCAACGCCATGTCAGCGGTCGCGCCCCCAAAGTTGTCGGTGGGGTGCTCTAGCGTTTTGCTCGTCCGACACGCTTCGCTCAAATGTTCGGGTATCGAACACACGAGCGATATAGTTTCGAACACACGAGCGAGAATGAGTTGACCGGAGGAACGCAGATGACCATCATCCACACAGTCGCGCCGCGTACCAGCGGCGTTCGGCGCCCGGTCAACGGGCCGGTGCCGGTGCTCCGCCACGGCCGGGACGGGCTGGCCCGTTCCCGCCGGCCGGGTCCGTCCAGGCCGGCGGTCGCGCCGCCGCGCTACCACGGCACCGGCGTCGCCATGTCCGTCGCGCCGCACCGCGCTCGTCGTCCGGTCACGCTGGCGACGACGGTGGGGCTGGCGCTGGTGGCCGGAATCATCACGCTGTGGCTGGGGCTGGTCGCCAACATCGGCCAGGCGGTCAACGGCGATTCGCCGGGATCGGCCGCCGCGGTGCCCGATCGGCTCGCCGTCGTGCGGGTCGAACCCGGCGAGTCCCTGCAGGATGTCGCCCACCGCGTGGCGCCGGACGCGCCGGCCCGCCAGGTGGCCCAGCGGATTCGCGAACTCAACGACCTGAACTCGCCGTCCGTCGCCGCGGGTCAGACGCTGATCGCGCCGGTCGGCTGACGCGCGAAGCGCGACAAGGTGACGATGCCAAGCGGGGGAGCGCACGGGTACGCTCGGGGTGTTCTGCGACCCCGGATGTGAGCACGGCGAAGGAGCGGTCATGCACTGTCCGTTCTGCCGCCATCCCGATTCCCGGGTGATCGACTCGCGGGAAACCGATGAAGGCCAGGCCATCAGGCGCCGCCGATCCTGCCCCGAGTGTGGGCGGCGCTTCACCACCGTCGAAACGGCGGTGCTGGCCGTCGTCAAACGCAGCGGCGTCACCGAGCCGTTCAGTCGGGAAAAGGTCATCAGCGGGGTCCGGCGGGCCTGCCAGGGCCGCCAGGTCGACGACGACGCGCTGAATCTGCTTGCCCAGCAAGTGGAAGACACTGTGCGCGCCGCCGGGTCGCCCGAGGTGCCCAGCCACGAGGTCGGCCTGGCCATCCTCGGGCCCCTGCGCGACCTCGACGAGGTGGCCTACCTGCGGTTCGCCTCGGTGTACCGGTCGTTTTCCTCCGCGGAGGACTTCGAGCGCGAGATCGAGGCGCTGCGCGCGCACCGCAACGTGTCCACCGATCCGGAACCGGTCACTCGCTAGGCTGTCGTCATGCCGCCCGATCTGCATCCCGATCTGGAGGCGCTGGCGCCGTTGCTGGGGACCTGGGCCGGTCGCGGTTCGGGCAAATATCCCACGATCCAGCCCTTCGACTACTTCGAGGAAGTCGTGTTTTCCCATGTGGGTAAGCCGTTTTTGGCCTACGCGCAAAAGACCAAGGCGGTCGCCGACGGTAAACCGTTGCACGCCGAGACGGGGTTTCTGCGGGCGCCGCGGATGGGCGAAATCGAGCTGGTTCTGGCCCATCCCAGCGGCATCACCGAAATCGAAGTGGGCACCTACTCGGTGGACGGCGACGTCATCGAAGTCGAGATGTCGACGAGCCCCGGCGGGGTGATCGGGCTGACCCCGACCGCCAAAGAGGTGACCGCCCTTGGCCGTTCGTTCCGCATCGCCGGCGACGAGCTGTCCTACTCCGTGCGGATGGGCGCCGTGGGCCAGCACCTGCAGGATCACCTCGACGCGGTCCTGCGCCGCCAGCGCTGAGCCGCGGGTCAGTCGACCTGCCTCACGCCGTCGCCCACGACGCGCCCCGCCACCGCGACCCAGCCCTCGGCGTTCCACGTGGTTTCGATGACCGACCCATTGCCCTGCGTGATGTGCAGGTCGCGGCTGAGGTAGTCGGTGAGCCGCATCGCCGCGGACCCGGTGGCCTCGTCCTCCGGCACGCCGAGGTTCGCGAAAAACCCCCGCGCGCGCAGCGTCCCGGCCGGCCGATCCACCCAGGCCCACACGTAGTGCCCGACGTCGACGGGGAAGTCCGCCGGGTCGGCGCCCAAAACATCGTCGGCGGAATCGAATTCGTGGATCGCCAACTCCGGCGCCCACTCGGAGCGGGCGCTGATCCGGGTCAGCTCGCCCGGATAGCTCACCTGCACCAGCCCGGCCGGCACCTGCAGCGTCTTGATCGGCCGGCCGTTGTCGCGCAGCCACCACGCCGCACCGACGGTCGGGTGCCCGGCGAACGGAAGCTCGGTGCGCGGGGTGTAGATCTTCGCGTGCGCGGTGCTCGCGCCGGCGGCCGGCAGGTCGATGAATACCGTTTCGCTGTAACCCAATTGGGTCGCGAGCCGTTGCCGGTCCCCGGGTGCCACCAGGGCGGCGTCGACGACGCCGAGCGGATTACCGAAGTTGCCGTCCGCGTCGGTGAACACGCGGACCACGGTCACGTCGAGCCCCATGACCCGACTGTACGGGCCGGGTCAACGCAATTATCAGGTGGCGCTGCGCTCGTCGGAGCCCATGGCGTTCAGCACGGCGACGCGGGTGTCGGCCGGGCCGGTGACGGTCTTCTCGCCGCCCCCGGTGCGCAGCAGCTCGCGAAGGGCGGCCTGGTCGTATTCGGCGGGTTGGGTGCTGTCGATGAAGCGCTGCACGACGTCGATGAAGCGGGCCGGGTCGTCGTGGAAGGGGAAGTGGCCCGAGCCTTCGAAGATCTCGAGGCGCGAGCCGGGCATCGCGGCGTGCGCCATCCAGGCGTGCCGGACGGGGACCACGACATCCTTGGTGCCCCAGACGATCTGAACCGGGATGGCCTCGGTCAAATAACATCGGTCCAGCATCGTCACGATCTGCCCGCGCCAGTCCACCACCGCCCGCAGGGTCCGGCTGAAGGCCGCCGAGGCGGTCGGCTCCGGCAGGTCGTCGAGGATGCGCAGCACGTTGGGCAGGTCGTGGCCCAGCGCGGTCGACCCGATCGCCAGCCCGGCCAGCTTGCCCGCGAGCTGAACCGCCGGCAGCACCAGCGGCAGCCGCAGCAGCGCCAGCGCCTCGCTGCCCATCGGCAAGGAGGCCAGCCGGAAGACGACGTTGACGTCCTTGGTGACCCCGCCCGCCGCGACCAGGATCAGCCGGTCGACCAGATGCGGGAACTGGTAGGCGAATTGCATGGCCACCCCGCCGCCCAGCGAGTGGCCGATGATCGTCACCCGCTCGATGTCGAGCACGGACAGCAGGTCACGCATCCCGTTGGCGTAGGCGGCCGCCGAGTAGTCGGCGCGCGGCTTGTCGGATTTCCCGTGGCCGAGCAGGTCGGGGGCGATCACGGTGAACCGCTGGGCGAGCTTGGCCTGCACGGCATTCCAGGTGGTGGAGTTGTCACCGATGCCGTGCAGCAGCAGGATCGCCGGGCCGGAACCCGCGATCCGGTAGGCCCGCCGATACCCGTGAATGGTGCGGAACTCGAGCGTCGGCGTGGTCACTTCACGCACCGGGCGAAGGTTGCTCTTGCGCTTGCGCTCGGTCATCTCGCCAACCTTGGTGTCGGCCCGGGCTATGGGCGTTTTAAAGAGTCTCAAGATTGGTCGTCGTCGTTCTTTTTCTTCTCTGCCTGCTGGGCAAGGAATCTCTCGAACTCGGCGCCAAGCTCGTCGCCGCTAGGCAGGTCCTCGTCGCGAGTTAGTAAAGACCTGTTCTCCTGAGCGTCGATGAAGGCATCGTACTGGCGCTCGAGCGCGGCCACCACTTGAGCGACTTCCGCGCTCGCCTGGACCTGTTCATCGATTTTGGCCCGGATCTCGTCGGCGGCCTCGGTCAGCGCCGACAGCGGCAGCTCGAGCGATCCGCTCTTGGCGACCTGCTCGAGCAGCGCCTGCGCGGCGGCCGGGTAGTCGGTCTGGGTCAGGTAGTGCGGGACGTGCACGGTGAAGCCGACGACGTCGTGACCGTGCTGGGCCATCCGGTATTCCAGCAGGTTGGACGCGCTGCCGGGAACCTGGATCTCCGAGATCCAGGGCTGGAAGTCGGAGATGAGCTCCTTGTTGTTGGAATGCGCCGTCAGCGTGATCGGGCGCGTGTGCGGAACGGCCATCGGGACGGTGCCCAGGCCGATGGTGCGCCGCACCCCCAGCCGTTCGGCCAGCAGGCGCACCGCGGTGATGAAACGCTCCCACTTCAGGTCGGGCTCCAGGCCGGCCAGCAGCAGGAACGGGGTGCCGACGCTGTCGCGCAGCGCGTACAGGCTCAGCTCCGGGTCGTCGTAGTGGGTGAAGTGGTCGGTCTTGAACGTCATCAGCGGCCGCCGCGAGCGGTAATCCAGCAGCTCGTCGATCGCGAACGACGCCACCAGCTCGGCGTCCAGCGCCGCCTTCAGGTGGGTGGAGGCCAGCCGGATCGCGTGACCCGCGTCGGAGAAGCCCTCCAGCGCGTGCACCATCACGGGGCCGAGGCCGTCGGCCGTCGACAGCTGGGGCGCCGGGAACTCCAGCTCGTACATGCCGGGCTGCCCTGGCTGGTAGTCGTCGTCGTCCGGACTGTGATGGCGCGCCATCGGGCTCCCTCCTCTCGGGAATCTCTCCAGGGTGCCCTAACAAGTCTCCCCCGAATCAACGGGCACCCCTAACGGAAACACCGAACCGGGCGCAGACCGTCCCGGCGGGTTCAACCCTGCCCGCCGCCCCATGGTCAGGCATGATGGACACCAAATGCGGGTATCGAGGGTGTTGCTGTGCTCGGGGGTTGGCCTGGCGACGTTGCTGACGTCGTGCACCAGGCCCGCCGATCCCGCCGCGCGCCCGATCGTCTCCGCCGACGTGGCCACCGCGCCGGTGCAGCGGCTCAGCCAGCCTCAACAGAAGGCCGTCGCGCGCCCCGTCGACCCGGACCGGCGCGTCGGCGCGATCTTCATCAACGACGGCCCGCTGCACGTCTGCACGGGCGCGGTGGTGCATTCGGCGGCCGGCAACCTGGTGATGACGGCGGCGCACTGCCTGGCGGGAGCCGCCAAGATCAATTTCGTCCCCGGGTTCGCCGGTGACGCCACGCCGCCGCCCGCGGACGTCTGGAAGGCCGATGCGGTCTATCTCGATCCGCGCTGGACGGCCGGCAAGGACCCGCACGCGGATTATGCGATCGCGCGGGTCAGCAACGACGCCGGTGGCTCGGTCGAGTCACACGTCGGGCTGGCCCTGACGCTGGGCATCGCGCCGCCGCCGGGCAGCCACGTCACGGTGCTGGGGTACGCGGCCGGGGTGGGCGGCTCACCCATCGGCTGCCAGGCGACCACCTCGGTCAACGACAACGGGTTTCCGTCGCTGACCTGCGAGGGGCTGGTCGACGGCACCAGCGGCGCGCCGTGGGTCAGCGGCACCACGCTCACTGGGGTGATCGGCGGCTTCGAGCGCGGCGGGTGCGCCGCCAACGTGTCGTACTCGGCGCCGTTCGACGCCCAGACCGCGCAATTGCTGGCCCGCGCCGAGGCCGGCGGTCCCGGCGACCCGGTGCCCAACGACCTCGACGACAGCTGCTGAGTCAGCGGCGGAACTGGGACAGCGCCCGCATCTTGTTGGTCACGTCCAGCGCGGCGACCTTGTAGGCCTCCGAGAAGGTCGGGTAGTTGAACACCGCGTCGACCAGGTAGTCGACGGTGCCGCCGCAGCCCATCACGGCCTGCCCGATGTGCACCATCTCGGTGGCGCTGGTGCCGAAGATGTGCACGCCGAGCAGCTTGCGGTCCTCGGTGGACACCAGCAGCTTGAGCATCCCGTAGGAGTCTCCGGCGATCTGGCCGCGGGCCAGCTCCTTGTACCGCGCCACGCCCACCTCGTACGGGATGGAGTTCTTGGTCAGCTCCACCTCGGTGGCCCCGACGTAGGAGATCTCGGGGATCGAGTAGATGCCGATCGGCTGCAGGTCGGTGATGCCCTCGCAGGCTTCCCCGAACGCGTGGTAGGCGGCCAGCCGGCCCTGTTCCATCGAGGTCGCGGCCAGCGCCGGGAACCCGATCACGTCGCCGACGGCGTAGATGTGCTCGACCTTGGTCTGGAACTTGTCGTCCACCCAGATCCGCCCGCGGCCCTCGACCTCGAGGCCGGCGTTGTGCAGGTCGAGGTGGTCGGTCTGCCCCTGGCGCCCCGCGGAGTACATGACCGTCTCGGCCGGGATCTGCTTGCCGCTGGCCAGGGTGGTGACGGTGCCCGCGGAGCCGACGTCGACCGCCGTCACCTCCTCGCCGAACCGGAACGTCACCGCCAGGTCGCGCAGGTGGAACTTCAGCGCCTCCACCACCTCGGGGTCGCAGAAGTCCAGCATGTCGTCCCGCTTTTCCACCACCGTCACCTTGGTGCCCAGCGCGGCGAACATCGAGGCGTACTCGATGCCGATGACGCCGGCGCCGACGACGACCATCGAGGCCGGCAGTGACTTGAGGTCGAGGATCCCGTCGGAGTCGAGCACCCGTTCCTCGTCGAACTCGACCCCGGACGGCCGCGCGGGTCGCGTGCCGGTGGCGATGACGATGTATTCGCCGCTGACGGTCGTCATCTCCCGGCGGCCCGGGTCCTCCACGACGACGGTGTGCGGGTCGATGAAGCGGCCGTGGCCGACCAGCAGGTCGATTCGGTTGCGCATCAACTGATTGCGCACCACGTCGACCTCCTTGCCGATCACGTGCTGGGTCCGCGCCAGCAGGTCGGCCGGCGTGATCCGGTCCTTGACGCGGTAGCTGGCCCCGTACAGCTCGCGCTGGTTCATCCCGGTGAGGTAGAGGACCGCCTCGCGCAACGTCTTTGACGGGATGGTGCCCGTGTTGACGCACACGCCGCCCAGCATCCGGCCGCGTTCAATGATGGCGACCGATTTGCCCAGCTTGGCCGAGGCGATGGCGGCCTTCTGGCCGCCCGGTCCCGAACCGATGACGACGATGTCGTACTCCTGCATCGAACCCATGGATAGACGATAAGGCCCACAGTCCAGACTTTCTCCACAGACGAGCGGCCGGATTTCGTTGCGGGAGCACGGCCTGACGGTGCCGGCCGTCAGCGTTGGTGCCCATGACGACGCATCGAGCTGATTTCTCACTCAACCGCCCCGGAGCGCTGATCGCGGCGCTACCGGCCGTTCTCGGCTTCGTTCCGGAGAATTCATTGATCCTGGTGTCGCTGGACGGCGGCGAATTGGGGTCGGTGCTGCGGGTCGATCTGTCCGAGGAGGTGACCGACCGGGTGGGGCACCTGGCCGAGATCGCCGCCGCAGCCGAGCCCGAGGCCGCCATCGCGGTGGTCGTCGACGCCGAAGGCGCGCACTGCCCGGGGTGCAACGAGGAGCACCGGCTGCTGTGCGCGGCGCTCGCAGACGCGTTGGCGCAGCGCGGGATTCAGCTGTGGGCCGCGCACGTGGTGGACCGGGTGGCGCGCGGCGGCCGCTGGCATTGCGTGGACCGCTGCGGAGCCGGCGGCATCATCGACGATCCTTCGGCGTCGCCGCTGGCCGCCGCGGCGGTGCTCGACGGCCGGCGGCTCTACGCCCGCCGGGCCGACCTGCAGGCCGTGATCGCGGTCGACGCGGCGCGCAGCGCGGGGCTGGCCGGCGCGGTGCTGCGGCAGGCGGCGAAGCGGGAGGCGGCGCTGCGCGACGATCCGTTGGGTTGCGCCCGCCGCGACGTGCGGCGCGCACTGACCGTCGCGAAGCGCGTCGCCAGCGGCGAAACGCCGTCCGCCACCCAGCTTGCCGCGTTGGGCTGCGCGCTGCGCGATGTGCAGGTGCGCGACACGTTGTACGCGCTCGCGGTCGGCGAGCGCGCCGGCGAGGCCGAGTCGCTGTGGGCGCTGCTGGCGCGCTCGCTGCCCGAGCCGTGGCGGGTGGAGGCGCTGGTGTTGCTCGCGTTCAGTGCGTACGTCCGCGGCGACGGCCCGCTCGCGGGCGTGTCGCTGGACGCCGCGCTGCGCTGCGACCCCGAACATCGGATGGCGGGGATGCTGGACCAGGCGCTGCAATCCGGCATGCGGCCCGAGACCATCCGGGAACTGGCGGTCACCGGCTACCGGCTGGCCAAGCGGCTGGGGGTGCGGCTGCCGCCGCGCCGGGCGTTCGGGCGCCGGGCGGGGTAGTCAGGGCGCGGTCAGACCTTCTCGACCTTGACGGCGTGGGCCATCTCGTGCGGCAGGGTGACGTTCTCGTGGCCCGGGATGAGGATGGTGACCCCACCCCCGCCCGGGGTGTTCTCGACGGTCACCCGGGCATTGGGCACCACGCCGGCGTCCTTGAGCCTGGTGATCAGGTCGATGTCGCCCTGGACGTGCTCGGTCAGCTGGCGGACGACCACCGCGACCGGCGACCCGGCGGGCAGCTCGGTCAGCCGGACCAGGTTGGCCTCATCCGAGCCGGAATCCGGGCCGACGCCGAGGTCCAACAGACCCGGAATCGGGTTGCCGAACGGCGACGTGGTCGGGTTGTTCAGCACCTTGACGAGCCGGCGTTCGACTTCCTCGCTCATCACGTGCTCCCACCGGCAGGCCTCGGCGTGCACTTCCTCCCACGGCACCCCGATGACGTCGACGAGCAATCGTTCGGCCAGCCGGTGCTTGCGCATCACGGCGATGGCCAGCGCCCGGCCCTTGTCGGTGAGCTCCAGGTGACGGTCCCCGGCGACGTGGAGGAGCCCGTCCCGCTCCATGCGGGACACGGTCTGGCTGACGGTCGGACCGCTCTGCTCGAGACGTTCGGCGATCCGGGCGCGCAGCGGCGTCACGCCCTCTTCCTCGAGGTCGTAGATGGTTCGCAGGTACATCTCGGTGGTATCAACCAGCTCGTTCATCCAGCACCCTCCATTGACGCCGAGTCTACTTGGCAAGCTGCGCGAATGGGTGTAACGCGTCCCCGGCAAGCAGTATGCCCGCCGCGTGACGCGGCGGGCATACCGTCTTGTTACTTGGCTCTGGCGGCGATCGCAAGCGCGGCGTTAGCCGGGCGCCGCGGGTCGCCGCGATCTATCTGGCGGCGATCGCAAGCGCGGCGTTAGCCGGGCGCCGCGGGTCGCCGCGATCTATCCGGTTGGTCTCAGCTCGCGTACGACCGCAGCCGGTCGGCGCGCTCGCCGTTGCGCAGCTTGGACATCACGTCGCGCTCGATCTGGCGGACCCGCTCACGGGACAGCCCGAACAGCTTGCCGATCTGGTCCAGCGTGCGCGGCTGGCCGTCGTCCAGGCCGAAGCGCAGCCGGATCACCTGATGCTCGCGCTCGTCGAGAGTGGCCAGGACGCTGCGGATGTCGGTGTGCAGCAGCTCGGCGATCACCGCGTTCTCCGCGGACATCGCCTCGGCGTCCTCGATGAAGTCGCCCAGCGGGGCCTCTTCCTCGGAGCCGACGGGCATGTCGAGGCTCACCGGGTCGCGGCTGTGCTCCAACAGGTCGTTGATCTTCTCGATCGGGATGCCGGACTCCGCGGCCAGCTCCTCGTCGGTGGCCTCACGCCCCAGGTTCTGGTGCATCTCCCGCTTGATCCGCGCCAGCTTGTTGACCTGCTCGACCAGGTGGACGGGCAAGCGAATGGTGCGGCTCTGGTCGGCCATCCCTCGGGTGATCGCCTGGCGGATCCACCACGTCGCGTAGGTGGAGAACTTGAAACCCTTTGTGTAGTCGAACTTCTCCATCGCGCGGATCAGGCCCAGGTTGCCCTCCTGGATGAGGTCCAGCAGGGGCATGCCGCGGCCCGTGTAGCGCTTGGCCAGCGAAACCACCAGCCGCAGGTTCGCTTCCAGCAAGTGGCGGCGCGCGGCCTGGCCGTCGCGTACGACGGCTTCGAGATCGCGTTTGCGGTTCTCCCCGAGGCGCTTACGAGTCTCGAGCAGGTGCTCGGCATACAGACCGGCTTCGATGCGCTTGGCCAGTTCGACTTCGCCCGCCGCGTTCAGTAGCGCCGTCTTACCAATGCCATTGAGGTATACGCGCACCAGGTCCGCAGCGGGGCTTTGAGCATCCAGATCGCCGTCGATCCTGCTTGTGCCGGCATTCGCCATAGCGACCTCCCGTTCGGCTTTGTACTGTCATGTCGTTCAACGACAGACCCAGCCTGGGAGTTCCCACCCCATCGCGATCTCACACGCCTTGACGTGCAGAGATGTGCCGCTGACCTGAGAATGTCCTGAGAAGTGCGGCTAGCGGCCGCTTATCGGGAACCGTGGTCGTGGTGGTCCCAGGTCGGCGCGTGCGTCCCCGGCTCGGGGGCGCGGCGCGGTTCGAGCGCTCGCTGCTCGGCCCGTGGGAACAGGGGCGTCCGCCGGCGGGCGTCGTCGAAGCGCCGCGGTTCGTCGGAGCGGCGCGGCGGCCGGTCGTTGGCGATCAGGACCGCCATCCAGGGCAGCGGCACCGAGGCCGCCACGATCGCCAGGGAGATCAGACCGTTGTGCCAGGCGCCGTACGCTACGGCGGCCAGGATCAGCGCCGGAATCCGAAACGCCATCAGGGTCAGGTACTTACGCACCCGCGCGCGGTGCTCCTCCTCGTACGAGGGGGCGGCGGAGGTGATCAGGACCGGGCGGCCCGCGTCGTCGAAACCCAGCTGTTCGCCGCGCTTCATACCTCCACTGTCCCACACCTGATCGATTCCGGTAACGGCGAGTCAGGAGGCACAATGTGAGGCATGCGCACCCAGACGATCGAACGCACCGAGACCGACGAACGCGTCGACGACGGGACCGGTAGTGATACCCCGAAGTACTTCCACTACGTCAAGAAGGACAGGATCGCCGAGAGCGCGGTGATGGGCAGCCATGTGGTGGCGTTGTGCGGCGAGGTGTTTCCCGTCACTCGGGCGGCCAAGCCGGGCTCGCCCGTCTGCCCGGAGTGCAAGCGGATCTACGAGCACCTGAAAAAGGACTGATCAGGCCGGCGGCTCCGCCGTCGCGACGGCGGGTGGTGCGGGGTTGGGCGGTGTGTCCACCGCGGACTTGTGGCCACGCGCGCGCGCCAGCACCCAGTTGCGCAGCCGGTGGGCATGCGTCTTCGGGGCGGGGAACTCCTCCTGGATGGCCGCGTTGAGTTCGGCGCCGATCATGATCGCGAAGCCGCCGAAGAACGCGAACAGCAGGAACGCGATCGGCGTGGACAGCGCGCCGTAGGTGTAGCCGGTGCTGGTGATCCATCTCAGGTAGAACCGCAGGCCCAGCGTGGCGATCACGAAGACCGCGGTGGCCAGGACGGCGCCGAAGATCAGGCGATGCGACGGCAGCGGCACGGGCAGCGACACCCGGTAGAGGATCATCACGCCCAGCATCAGGCCCAGGAGCAGCGCGGGGTAGTAGCCGTAGCGCAGCACGTTGGCCAGGCCGACGGGGATGTGCTCGGAGATCTTGCGCGGGCCCACCACCACCAGCGGCGCCGTCACCACCACGACGACCAGCCCCACCACGTACAGGAACAGCGCGAAGAGCCGCTGCCGCACGGGATGACGCAACGGCGTCTGATCGTGCGCCTCCACCACGGAATCGACGAACGCCGAGATCGCCGACGACCCCGCCCACAGCGAGATCAGAAAACCCAGCGAAACCACCTCGCCGCGGGCGTGATTGGCGATGTCCCGGATGGTCGGCTCGATGATCTCGTTGACGACGCTGGGCGAGAACACGCTGTGGGCCGTCGAAATCACCTGGTGTTCGATGCTGGGCAACATGTCCGGCCCGAACAGCGGCGCCACGTAGGCCAGGGTGCCCAGCAGCCCCAGCAGCAGCGGCGGCAGGGACAGCGCCGACCAGAAGCCGGCCTGCGCCGACTCTGAGAAAATCGAGTCGTCCCAGCTCTTGCCCAGAGTCCTGAGGCTGATTCGCCAGATGTGGTGGCGGGACGGCTTTGCGACCTGATCGCTCATACCCGTCCAGCATTACCGATGACTGCCCGCACCGCCCACATTGCCGACGGGTGAGTTCGGTGAAACTAGCTGGCGCTGGCCTCCAGCACCGCGTCCTGCTCGGTCAGTTTCGCCTCATGCTGGTTCGCGTGGTGCTGGCAGAAGAGAAGCTCAAGCCCTGAAGGCAGCTTGGCGCGGACTCGAGCCGCGGCACCGCAGCGATCGCAGCGGTCCGCTCGTGTCAGCTCGGGACTGGTCAGAGTTGCATTCATGGCTTCTCCGTTCTCGTACATTCACTCTCTCAGACGTATGGGGTTTTCGCCTTGTTCCCCGATCGTTATCGGGTGTGTCGTTTCTCACGAGTCGCTGTGGTTTAACCGGCGGGCCCGGCTAGGGTGGCCGACTGTGGCCACCGTTCCCGGCGTTTTGGTGCACCTATGCGGGCGCGAGGAGTGGTCCCGGGCGCGCGATCTCGGCGGAATCGACCCCGGGCCGCCCGGCTCGGAATTCATCCATCTGTCGACGCCCGAACAGGTTCACCTGCCGGCCAACCGGCTCTTCCGCGGCCGCGACGACCTGGTTCTCCTGCACATCGATCCGGCCCTGTTGGACTCGCCCGTGCGTTGGGAACCGGGGGTGGCAACGGATCCCGACGCGATGTTGTTCCCGCATCTGTACGGCCGGCTGCCGGTGAGCGCTGTGGTCGGCGTCATCGCCTATTCGCCCGGGCCCGACGGCACCTTCGGCCCGGTGTCCGGGGCCGCCACGTAGGCGTCGGCCTCGATCTCCACCATCAGCTCGGGCGCGATCAGCGCGGAAACCTCGACCATGGTCGCCGCCGGACGTATCTCCCCAAAGGCTGCCGCGTGCACCGCCGCCACCTCCCGCCAGCGGGCGATGTCGGTGACGTAGATCCGGGTGCGCACCACGTCGGAGAGCGCGGCGCCCGCCTGCTGCAGCGCGATCTCGATGCGGCGCAAGGCATCTCGCGCCTGCGCGGCGATGTCACCGGCGGCTCCCGCGCCGGTCGTTCCGGCCACCGCCACGTGCGGGCCGACCCGCACCGCGCGCGAATAACCGACGACCGACTCGAAGTCGGACCCGGACGAGACCACTGTGCGGTTGGCTGGCATGCGGTCACAGTACGACGGCGGCGCGGGAGGGCGCACCCGATTTTTCCGACTTGGCTTGGGCACCAACGCGTTCGGTTAGCATGCTGTCGATGACCAGGTCCGGCATCTCCGAGGACGCGCTGCGCGCGCAGGAGGAGCGGTTCGCGCGGGCGTTCGCCGCCGGCGACGTGACGCTCGCCCGCGACCTGTATGCGCCCGACGTGGTGTACGTGAGCCCGACGGTGCGCCTGTTCGATTGGCCCGCCCGGATCGACGGCATCGAGCGCACGCTCGAGTTCATCGCGCTCACCATCCGCGGCTGCGACGACATCGACTACGAGGCGACCGACCTCGCCATCACCCCCGCCGGCGACGCGTCGTTCGTGCGCGTGCGGTTCGACTGGACCCGGGGTGGGCACCGCCTGCGCTCGACGTACGTGGTGATCTACCGCTACCGCGACGGGCGCATCGCGCGCCAGGAGGTGTACTACGACCCGAACGGAACCCTGGAGCGTCCGGGACCCGATTGAGCGAAGAGGGGTTTCCGGAGGTCTCGAACACGATTCGTTGGGCGCGAGCGCGCCGATCGCCATGGTTCAATGCGCGGATGAACAACCCTCAGCCGTGGTGGCTCACGTGGCCGCCAGCCGAAGTGGCGGGGGCTATCCTGCCGCTGTTCTCGTCTGCCCCGTACGTGTACGAGTTCACAATGATCGAAGCGATCGTCGGGTGGTGTAGGACGGGCCAGTATCACCAACCCGCGGGTGGCTATACGAGCGGCGACGAATTACGAAAGTTCGGCAACCCCGATTCTCGTGCCGTCGCTGAGGCGATACAGGTTCTCGAACACGCGGGCCTGCTTATGGATTCGGCCGGGGGAGACCGCGTCGCTGTCGGATTGACTCGGCTGGGACAACATGCGCTTCAGACCAACACCGTGCGTCAGCATCTCGGACTGGGGGACCCTCCGCCAAGCGCATGACGCCTAGGCCACGAGCAGTCCCCACGCGGCGTCGCCGACGCTGTCAGCGCACCGACTCGTCGCGTCAGTCGAGGTAGTCGCGCACTGTACGTGGTCTCATCGGGTGCTCGACCTGCATAAACGCTGGTCCCGAACTGCCTAGATGCGTCCAATATCAGTGACTGACTGGACGCGCACGGGTCGGACTGCGCGTCAGGCGGCCCGCAGTCGGCCAATCCGGTTCGGTCCCAAGGAATCCCCGTCATAGGGGGAGGAGAGACAGCACGTTGCCGATGAAGCCGACGACCAAGCCGAGAAGCAGCAGGCCGACAGCGAACCAGCGGCGTCGGTCGCTGATGTCGTTCTGAGCGGTCACGTACTTCACCACTGCCCTGCGCTGGGCCGCCGCTCCCGGACCCGTTTGATCGACCCACCTTTCGCCAGTCGCTGCGGCTATCTGCGCCGTTACCCTCTGCAGCCCCCGCGCTCCAGGCCTGTCGCGGATGGTCGCGATCTGCCGACTGTGCTCGTCCGCGGCGGCCTTGGCTTCCGTCAGGTCGTCTTTGAACTGGCGCATATTGCGAATGCTGATGCGGACGTCCTGGACCACGCCCGCCGCTCCGGCCATCTGAAGCACGAAGGCGAGCGCGTAGGGGACGAGGGTCGCGGTCTTCATCGTGTGCGCGTCAGCTTTCATCGTCGGTCGATGGCGGGACGTCGCCGAGCGGCGACGGGGCAGCGGCCGCTCGCCGCGCCGCCCAGTCGCCCATCTTGCCCTGGACGAACTCCCCATCGGTCGGGCGGCCAGCGTTGAGGACCCGAACACCCATACGCGGACCCTCGTCGCCCTCCGTGATAACCCAGTGAAAGGTTTCGTCGCCGGTTTTCGAGGTTCCGGTGGAGAACGGCGTGCCCTCATACTGGCCATGCTTGAGCGGTACCTCAACCACGTGCGCCTTCAACTTCCCTGTGATCAGCACCTTGGTGATGCGGCGGAGAGTACGCGGTGGGTCAGGGTCGTCGCCCCCCATCAAGTACACCGCCTCGCCGTTTACGAGCGGGTCGTCGTCCGATCCGATTGTGAACGCGGTTTCGTCGCCGGTGGCGTCGCGCACGGCCGGTTGATTCATGTCGAGGTTCCGCATCGTCTGCTGGAGCACGTCGCCGGCTGAGCACACAACCGCCGAGTCGGCTCGATGTAGGTAGGTACCGAGGATCGGGAAGAGGTCGACGCGGTCGGCTACCTGTCCGTCGGGGTAGGTGATGGGTGGGTCGATCACGGCGGTCATCGTGTCGGGGGTGAAGTCCAATCGCTTCACCCAGACGCTATCCAGGTTGTTGACAACCTCCCCGACAAAGCCGGGTGTCACGTCATCGGGCGTGATCGCCTTGATCCTGAGGAACTCGGCCAGCTTGAGAGCGGCGGGGGTGAACCCACTGGCCGAGACCAAGACGAGCTTGTCAGTAGGCAAGTGGGAATGCTTGCCGTACATCGCTTCTACCCACTCGACCGTCTGCGGCCGCTTCCAGGCCCGGCATTCGATACCCAAGACCACCTTGTGACCGGACACCTGGCCTTCGGCGCAGATATCGACCTCGCGGCGTTCGCCCGGGACCGCGCTGTCAGGCAGCATGGCGCTCGGCGTCGCCACGTCCCGGCCCAGAATCTGAGTGAGGGCCGTTACCAGTTCCTGGAACTCGTTGGTCCGCTTAGGCATAACTGGTCACGGTACATGCGCCGCCGCAATTACTTCCCGCGACGAAGGCGGTCATGGCCGTGACAATGCGACCAGCCTGCGCACCGCCTCTTCGACCGCTGGCAGCCCACGAAACGCAGCATCCAGCAGCCGGTTGGGATCGCCCTTCTGGGTGACCTTCCACCAGCCCGTAACGGGGTCGGTGCCCGTTATCTCCCTGCCGGGTAGGGCGGCCCAGGGGCGCGCATGCGCGAAGCCGCTCATCGTCTGCCAGGTGTTGAGGAGCGTGATCGCCGGGTCATAGCTGCCCGTAGCGCCTGCAGGCAGGGCTCTGCCAGCGAGCGTCACTATTTCGGTATCTGTGGTGCACTGCTTGGCAAAGCTCCGGCGCGTGAGCGGCGTTGTCGGGTTGAGCAGCGAATTGGCCTGCTCGACGATCCAGTCCTGTCGCCTCCCCATTTCGTCAGCCCACTCCTGGTGGTCCTCGCCGTTGAGGTCCTGGTTCTGAGGGAACGCCCTGACCGTATCGACCCATGCCACTTCGGACCTGATGTCCTTGAAGCTGAATTCGAGCGCGCGGATTCGTCGCTCATCGCGCGTGCTTCCGCTCAACATCCATAACGCCGTCGAACCGCCGGTGATCGCTGTCCGAATCAGCGTGAACTGTGCGTAGGGGAACGGCTCGTTGCGGTTACGCAGCGACCAACTTAAGAACCGGAGATGGTCGAGCGCGCTGAGCAAGCACTGGACAACGTCTTGATGGAAGGTGCGATAGATCGGGTGCAAGTAGGCGTCGTCCTCTGCGATCTCGGACGTGGCCGCAACCTCTAACCCGAGCACAGTCTCCAACGCTGCAGAAACACGGTTTTCCAGCCACTCGTAACCTTGCTGCACCGGCGGTTCGTCGCCGTTCGCCATAACGCCGACGATAGCGCGACAATCGCGGCGCGCGACGACACCGCGCGCACCACCCTAAGTGCTAGGGTGCGCTCCGGGCTGAGTCGGTGTCCCAAGACGGGGAGGGAAACAATGCAGAGCGCTTTCGCGAAGCTAGCCCGCGCCAAGATGCATCGCGATGCTCTGAAGGCGGATGTCGAGGCATTTCGTGCACGGGAGCCGCACGACTGGGTGCTTCAACAGACGAGCTACCGCGACCCGAACGACCGTCTTACCTTTCGGGTTGTCGTGAAAGTGAACGAAGAGAAGCCCGACCACTGGGGCTTGACCGTTGGAGACGTCCTCACGAACCTGCGTGCAGCCCTTGACCATTCAGTCTTCGGCCACGCGGAAGCGCGAAGCACGCTGACGCCGCAGCAAGAACGGTCGCTGTACTTCCCTATCCTTACGGATCCGCAGAAATGGCAAGCGACACAAGCCAACCTAAGCCCTCTTGTTGACTCGGCGGTCCTAGCGGTGATCGATCAGAGCCAGCCTTTTCATTTCACACAGCAGCAGGGCGGGCCAGACTGGCACCCGCTCGCTGTACTGAACAGCCTGGTGAATCAGGACAAGCACCGTGCAGTACGAACCGTGTCGTATGTGAACGAAGACTTCGACATCGTCGACAGCGAATTGCCTGTTGCGTCGGTTGATGCCCAACCCGTCGAGATGCTCGACGGAGCCGTGGTAGCGACGGTGACCCTTGAGTTACCACCGCCGACACCCGTCCGATTAGACGGCACCAACAATCCCGGCTTGCGGCCTGTGAACTTCCAGGTTCAAAACGGCTACATCGAGAAGATCGAACTACCTGACGTTGGTGACACGCGCCCATTGCTCTTCGTGGTGGATAGTGCTGTGGATGCTGTCGAGCAGGTACTCAATCAACTTCAGGCGGCCGGGTGCTAGCCATCCGATCGGCTTGTTCACTTCCGAGGTGAACGTGGCGATGTCGAAATCGCATGACCGATACCTTAACTGAGCCCTTGATGCCAATCCGGCTTTAAGCCGAACACCGTGGTCAACGTATGTTTTTGGGCGGGTCCTCAGTCGAGGTAGTCGCGCAACACCTGGGAACGGCTGGGGTGGCGCAGCTTCGACATCGTCTTGGACTCGATCTGGCGGATGCGCTCGCGGGTCACGCCGTACACCTGCCCGATCTCGTCGAGGGTGCGGGGCTGGCCGTCGGTGAGCCCGAAGCGCAGCCGTACTACGCCGGCTTCGCGCTCCGACAGCGTCTCCAGCACCGACTGCAGCTGATCCTGCAGCAGGGTGAACGACACCGCGTCGACGGCCACCACCGCTTCGCTGTCTTCGATGAAGTCGCCGAGCTGGCTGTCGCCCTCGTCGCCGATGGTCTGGTCCAGCGAGATCGGCTCGCGCGCGTATTGCTGGATCTCCAGGACCTTCTCGGGCGTGATGTCCATCTCCTTGGCCAGCTCCTCCGGCGTGGGCTCGCGGCCCAGATCCTGAAGCAGCTCGCGCTGGATGCGGCCCAGCTTGTTGATCACCTCGACCATGTGGACCGGGATGCGGATGGTGCGCGCCTGGTCGGCCATGGCCCGGGTGATGGCCTGGCGGATCCACCACGTGGCGTAGGTGGAGAACTTGTAACCCTTTGTGTAGTCGAACTTTTCGACCGCGCGGATCAGGCCCAGGTTGCCTTCCTGGATGAGGTCGAGGAAGGCCATGCCGCGGCCCGTGTAGCGCTTGGCCAGCGAAACCACCAGCCGCAGGTTGGCTTCCAGCAGATGGTTCTTCGCGCGATCGCCGTCGCGGCAGATCCACATCATGTCGCGGCGCTGGGCGGCGGGCAGCTTGTCGCCGCGCTCGGCGTGCTCGCTCATCAGCTGCGTGGCGTACAGGCCGGCCTCGATCCGCTTCGCGAGTTCGACCTCTTCCTCCGCGTTGAGCAGCGCCACCTTGCCGATCTGCTTCAGGTAGGCGCGAACGGAGTCCGCGGACGCGGTGAGCTCGGCGTCCTTGCGGGCCTGGCGCAGCGCCTCGGATTCGTCCTCGTCCCACACGAAATCACCGGAGGCCTTGTCCTTTTCGGACGGCTCGGCGATGTCCTCGTCCTCTTCGGCCGCCGTCGCGGCCTTGGCGGCGGGCTTCTCCGCCGCCTCCTCCTCGCCTTCCTCGGCGTCGCCCGCCTCGAGCTCGGCGTCCTCGCCGTCGGCGGCCACGTCCTCTTCGAGGTCGTCGAGGTTGAGGTCGTCGGCGTCGATGTCGAGGTCTTCGCCCGGCTCACCCTCGAGGTCGGGTTCGGCGTCGAGATCCTCGACCGCGCCGTCGGTGTCGAGGGCCTCGACGTCGGCGTCGTCGGGGGCACCCTTGGCCGCCTTGGTTCCGCGCGCGGACGGCGCCTTGGCGCCGGCCTTCGCCGGGGTGCGGGTCTTCTTCGCGGTCTCGGCCGCGGCGGGGGCCTCGTGCGCCTTGGTGGCCCGCGGGGCCGTCTTGGCGGCCCGCTTCGCGGGGGCGGCGCCGTTGGCGGCCTTCGCGGCCGGGCGCTTAGCGGGGGACGACGGAGACTTCGTGGCGGTGCGCTTCACCGGCTGGTCGGTTGCCGCACTTGCCTTGCTCGGTGCCACTTACACCCCTTCGTTTGGACGCACTTTCGGTGGGTATGGGCATGGGAAACCGAAAGTGTCTGCTATGTCGAATGTCGGCGTTGATATCGGCGTGTGTGTGTTTGCACGCTTTCAGTCGGGCGGTCGCCGAGGACCATTGTAACGACAGCGGCCGCCCGTACCCGGCTACCGGCCAAAATTCAGTGGGTCACATCCGAAGTGGCCGCCATCGCCGCGCCCACGATGCCGGCGGTGTTCTGCAACGCCGCGGCCACCACCGGGGTCCGGTTTTCCAGCAGCGGGAGCCACTTGTCGGCCTTGCGGCTGATCCCGCCGCCAGCGATGAACAGGTCCGGCCAGATCGCGTTCTCGATGGCCACCAGCACCCGTGTGACCTGCTTGGTC
The DNA here is from genome assembly GCF_002101815.1 of Mycobacterium paraense. Taxonomy (GTDB): domain Bacteria; phylum Actinomycetota; class Actinomycetes; order Mycobacteriales; family Mycobacteriaceae; genus Mycobacterium; species Mycobacterium paraense. Next base: position 197,276 of record NZ_LQPM01000024.1, read on the forward strand.
CACTTTTCGTAGCTCCAGCCGTTGCGCTCCTTGACCGACGACGCCGCCCGCTGTTCGGCCTCCTTGCCACCCACTTCGAGGTGCCCGAACTCGGTGTTGGGTATCAGCGTCCCGTTGTGGATGACCGCGGAGCCGATGCCGGTGCCGAAGGTCAGCAGCACCACCAGACCGGACTGGTTCCTGCCGGCGCCGTAGTGCTCCTCGGCGAGCCCGGCGGCGTCGGCGTCGTTGAGGATCACCACCTCCTGGCCGTCCAGTTCGGCGCTGATCACGTCGCGCGCGTTGCACCCGATCCAGGCCTTGTCGACGTTGGCGGCCGTCTGCACGACCCCGTGGGTGACGACGCCGGGGTAGGTCACCCCCAGGGGACCGGTCCAGTCGAAGCCGCGGACGACCTCGGCGATGGTCTTGGCGACGGCCGACGGGGTGGCCGGCTGCGGGGTCAACAGCTTGATCCGTTCGCCGATCAGCAGCCCGGTGTCCATGTCGACGATGCCGCCCTTGATGCCGCTGCCCCCGACGTCGATGCCGAACCCGCGACGCTGCGGCTTGCCGGAGACCGCTTGCAGGGGCGTGCCCGTGGTCGAGTCGGTGCTGGTCATCGAGACTCCTCGGCGAGAGTTGGCCTGTCCGCCCACCTTAGCCCGGTGGCGACGCCGGTTGCGGCTATCTGCGGCGCCGTGGCGTCTGTGATGCGATGGACCGGTGACGCCACCCGATAACGACCCCGCGCAGCTGCGTTCCGTGGCCGAAAAGCTGGCCGCCGAGGCCGCCGAGTTCGTGCGGCGCCGCCGCGCCGAGGTGTTCGGCGGCCGGGCCGCGAGCCTTTCCGCGGCGGGCAGCGGCGCGGTGCGCTCGAAGACCACCCCGACGGACCCGGTGACGGTGGTCGACACCGAGACCGAGCGGCTACTGCGGGATCGGTTGGCCCAATTGCGGCCCGGCGACCCGATTCTCGGCGAGGAGGGCGGCGGGCCGGCCGGCGACGGGACCGCCCCCGCCGGCGCGGTCACGTGGGTGCTCGATCCCATCGACGGCACAGTGAATTTCGTCTACGGCATCCCGGCCTACGCGGTGTCGGTGGGCGCCCAGATCGACGGCGTGTCGGTGGCGGGCGCGGTGGCCGACGTCGTCGGCGGCCGGGTGTACTCGGCCGCGACCGGCCTGGGCGCGCACGTCAGCGACGAGCGGGGCACCGAAGCCTTGCGGTGCGCCGCGGTCGACGAGTTGTCGATGGCGTTGCTGGGCACCGGTTTTGGCTACTCGCGGCGGCGCCGCGTGAGCCAGGCGGCCTTGGTGGCGCAGCTGCTCCCGGTGGTGCGCGACGTCCGTCGCATCGGGTCCGCGGCGCTGGATCTCTGCATGGTCGCGGCGGGCCGGCTGGACGCCTTCTACGAGCACGGGCTGCAGGTGTGGGACCGCGCGGCCGGCGCGCTGATCGCGGCCGAGGCGGGGGCCCGCGTGTTGGTCACCGAGCCGGACGGCCCGTCGGGCAGCGCGGGTTTGGTGGTGGCCGCCGCCCCGGGCATCGCCGACGAGCTGTTGGCGGCCCTGGAGCGGTTCGACGGCCTGCAGCCGCTGCCGGAGTGAGCGAGGATCAGCAGCTGCTGGAGTGAATCTTTTGCAGCAGTGCGGGATCCGACGGCTCGGTGGCGCCCGGCTTCAGGCTGGCGAGCACCGCATCGACGTCGTCGTTGTGGGCCAGCGAGGTGAACTCGGTGCCGATGGCCAGGTCGACGGAATCGTCGGCGCGGTTGTCGTTGAACAATTCCGTGCACGGCGCCACCAGCCACACCGCGGCGGCGGTGGCCTGCCCGGCCGTGCCGAAGCGGATCTGCCCCTGGCAGTTCAGCCGGGTGCCGGCGTAGACGGGGTCGTTGGCGGCGGTGGGCTGCGCGAAGCCCAGGTCCTTCATGGCGCCCGCGACATCGCCGGCCTGGCCGCCGCGACCGCTGGCGTTGAGCACCCGGACCTTGGTGTCGGCGAGCTTGGCGGGGGTGACGTCGGCCATGGCGCTGCGCGACACCTGCTCACCGAGTTGGGGGGCCGTCGACCCGGGCGGCTGCGGCGGCGGGTTGCACACCACGGCCTCGTGCACCTTCGCCGGTCGCGTCAGCGCCACCGTCCACACCACGCCGGTGGCCACCACCAGGAGGACCAGCACCACGATCGCGGGCCGGGGATTGCGCCGCCTGAAGGGCCTCCCGTGCTTGTCAAAAGCCGTACCTTCGGTAATCTGTGCGACCACATGTGCACTCTAAAGGCACTGTTTAAGACTCGAGGCAAGGGTCAATCCCGGGGTGTGATGCAAATCACACACTAATGGCGCGCGATCCGGGCACGAATCGTTTGGTGGATGCGTTCGACGCTGGTACAAAGCGTTGCTTGGGATAAACGAGGCCTGTTAGAGGGGATAGGGCAGGGGAGAGATATGCCTACCGATTACGACGCTCCGCGGCGTACCGAGACCGACGACGTCTCGGAAGACTCGCTCGAGGAGCTCAAAGCACGACGCAACGAGGCGGCCTCGGCCGTCGTCGACGTCGACGAGTCTGAATCAGCTGAGAATTTCGAACTGCCCGGCGCCGATCTTTCCGGAGAAGAGCTGTCCGTACGCGTCATCCCGAAACAGGCCGACGAGTTCACCTGCTCGAGCTGCTTTCTGGTGCAACACCGCAGCCGTCTCGCCAGCGAGAAGAACGGCGTGATGATCTGTACCGACTGCGCAGCCTGATCGGTCAGCTGCGTAATGCCGACAGCACCCGCTCGGGGTGACGGCAGCTCACCAGCCAGTACGGCGTCGGGTCGTCTGGGTCATCGAGGACCACCAGCACCATGGGCCCGACCCATGCCCGGTGCAGCACGTAGGCGGCCGGGTCGAGCTGGCGGCCCAGGGCTGCCGACTTCGCCGACGGCGCAACCTCGGCCGAGCGGGCGATCACGTTGACCGGTAGGTGCGCCTCGCCGGCCCACAGCTCCACCCCGCCCGGGGCGGACGGGTCGGCGGTGACGCGGATCTCGACCCGGCCCAGCCACAGCAGCGCGCCGGTGGCCACCACGAACAGCGTTGCGTACGGCAGCCAATCGGGCAGCGAGCGAACACCGAGGTTGACTTCGAAGGCGATCAGCGCCGCCAGGCCGAAAGCCAGTGGCCACCACCACCATGGCACCCACAGCCGTTCGCGATATCGCACGCCGTGCGGCGCGACGCGCGTTCCAGACACGCGGTCAAGGGTAGTCTGTGGCCCCGTGTCCACCAGTCTGGCCATCGTCCGCCTCGATCCCGAACTCCCGCTGCCCAGCCGCGCCCACGACGGCGACGCCGGGGTCGACCTTTTCAGCGCCGAAGACGTCAAGCTGGACCCGGGGCGTCGCGCCCTGGTGCGAACGGGCGTCGCGGTGGCCATCCCGTACGGGATGGTGGGTTTGGTGCACCCGCGCTCGGGATTGGCTGCGCGCGTTGGCCTTTCGATCGTCAACAGCCCGGGCACAATCGACGCCGGGTACCGCGGCGAGATCAAGGTCGCGCTGATCAATCTCGACCCGGACGAGCCGATCGTGGTGCACCGCGGCGACCGGATCGCCCAATTGCTGGTGCAGCGGGTCGAGTTGGTGGAGCTGGTCGAGGTGTCGTCGTTCGACGAGGCCGGGCTGGCCGAAACATCCCGTGGCGACGGTGGTCACGGTTCCTCCGGAGGACATGCGAGTTTGTGATGGCGGCATTCGGTAAGCGCTCAGACAAAGGCGACGGCGACCCCACGGACGACGTCGAGGCCCAGGTTTCCCCCGAGGAGTCCGACGAACTCGAGGGCCCGTTCGACATCGACGACTTCGACGACCCCGCGGTGGCCGAGCTGGCGCGGCTCGACCTGGGCTCGGTCCTGATCCCCATGCCGGAGGCCGGCCAACTGCAGGTCGAGCTGACCGAGACCGGCGTCCCCAGCGCGGTGTGGGTGGTCACGCCCAACGGCCGCTTCACGATCGCCGCCTACGCCGCGCCCAAGACCGGGGGTCTGTGGCGCGAGGTGGCCGCCGAGCTCGCCGAGTCGCTGCGCAAAGACTCGGCCAAGGTCAGCATCAAGGACGGGCCCTGGGGCCGCGAGGTGGTCGGCACCGCCACCGGGGTGGTGCGGTTCATCGGGGTCGACGGCTACCGCTGGATGATCCGCTGCGTCATCAACGGCGCGCACGAAACGATGGAAGCGTTGGAGCAGGAGGCGCGTGCGGCGTTGGCGGACACCGTGGTTCGCCGCGGCGACACACCGCTGCCGGTGCGGACGCCGCTGCCGGTGCAGCTGCCCGAGCCGATGGCCGAACAGTTGCGGGCGGCCGCGGCCGCGCAGCAGGCCCAGGCGCAGGGGGAGCAGCCCCCGGGTGAGCAGCCGCCCGAGCCGGCCGCGCGCCGCAGCGCCGAGGGGTCGGCCATGCAGCAGCTGCGCACCACCACCGGCGGTTAGTTTTACTACAGCTCTTCGAGGGCGGCCAGGCAGGCCGCGCCCAGTGCGGCGGGGTCCGCGCCGAGCTGGTCCAGCGTCACCGTCCGCAGCGCCGCCCGCGGCGCGGCGGTGACCCAGTCGACCGCCACCTGCAACGGGTGGATCGGATCGTCGACCGCGGCGGCCACCGCCAGCGGCGTGCCCAGCCCGGTCAGGTCCGCGCAACTGGGCGCGACGTATTCCGCCGCCTCCTCCATGGCGTCCGGCAGCTGCGGCCACTGGGCGCGCCACGACCGGGTCAGCTCGTCGGCCAGCCACGGCGGGCTGGAGGCCCGCATCTGCGTCGTCGTCGCCGCCAGGCCGTCGGCGCGCAGCTGGGACGCCGAGTACCGCGCCGCCAGCGCGGCGGGCGCGGTTCCGGGCGCGCCGGCCCAGGCGGGCAGCGCGGCCAGGACGGCGACGGCGCGGTCGGGGTGGGCTAGCGCCCACGCGGCCGCCACGGCGGCGCCGATCGACACGCCGCCCACGCCGATCGGGCCGTCGCGGGCCGCGTCGTCCAACGCGGACAGATACCCGTCGATCAACCGGTCCGGCCGGGGCGGCGGGGCCACCAGCGTGGCGCCGACCGCGCGCAGCGGACCGGAAAACGCCCGGTAGACGTAGTCGTCGTCGGAGCCGGTGCCCGGCAGCAACACGGTCGCGACGCCCCGCAGATCGACAGCCACCCCTCGATATTGCCCGGCCGTCGCGAGCCGTCCAACATCACGTTTCGTTGGGTTGGCGCCGGGGAACCAACAGGTCTACGGTGTCCGTTGGCATGGAGGAAGCACCGAGGCTTTTAGAGCACTGTCAGGAGTGGCCATGGGGGCCCAAGGATATTTGCGCCGGCTCACCCGTCGGTTGACGGAGGACCCGGAGCAGCTCGACTCCGAAGAATTGTCCGACGAAGTCGCGAGTACCGGCGCGCAACGTGCGATCGACTGCGAACGTGGCCAGGAGGTCACCATGGTCGGCACGCTGCGCAGCGTGGAAACGAACGGCAAGGGTTGTTCCGGCGGGGTCCGCGCCGAACTGTTCGACGGCACCGACACCGTCACGCTGGTGTGGTTGGGCCAACGCCGCATCCCCGGCATCGACTCGGGGCGCACGCTGCGGGTCCGGGGCCGGATGGGCAAGCTGGACAACGGCAGCAAGGCGATCTACAACCCGCACTACGAAATTCAACGGTGACCGCTCCCAGCGAGCGCCTGCTGGAACAGGTGGGCGGATTCAGCGGGATCATCTACTCGTCGCTGCCCGTGGTGGTCTTCGTGGTGGTTTCCGGCCTGTCCGGTCTGCTGCCCGCCATCGGCGCCGCGCTCGGCGTGGCCGCGCTGGTCCTGCTGTGGCGCCTGATCCGCCGGGAATCCACCCAGCCGGCGTTCTCCGGGTTCATCGGCGTCGCCGTCTGCGCGCTGATCGCCTACGCGGTGGGGCAGTCCAAGGGCTACTTCCTGCTGGGCATCTGGATGTCGCTGCTGTGGGCGGTGCTGTTCGCGGCGTCGGTGCTGATCCGTCGGCCCCTCGTCGGCTACGCGTGGAGCTGGGCCACCGGGCGCGACCGCGCCTGGCGCGAGGTTCCGCGGGCCGTCTACGCGTTCGACATCGCCTCGCTGTGCTGGGTGCTGGTGTTCGGCGCCCGGTTCGTGGTCCAGCACATCCTGTACGACGCCGACCAGACCGGTTGGCTGGGCGTGGCCCGCATCTCGATGGGCTGGCCGCTGACGGTGCTGGCCGCGCTGGCGACGTTTGCGGCGATCAAGGCCGCGCAGCGCGCGATGCCCGCCGAGGAGAACGCCGGCGCCGAACGGGTGACCGACTAGTCGCCGGGCTCGGCGTCCGGCAGCAGCAGCTTCTGTAGCTCCTCTTCCGCCTCGGCGACCGCGACGAAGAGGAGTTCGTCGCCGCCTTCGAGCGGCTCGTCGGCCTCCGGCACGATGACGCGCGGCCCGCGCAGGATGGTCACCAGGGCCGCGTCCCGCGGCAGCTGCAACCGGCGCACCGGCTTGCCGCCCCACGGCGTGTCGTCGGGCAGGGTGATCTCGACCAGGTTGGCCTGACCGCGGCGGAATTCCATGAGCCGCACCAGATCACCGACGGCGACCGCCTCCTCGATGAGCGAGGCCAGCATGCGCGGCGTGGACACCGCCACATCCACCCCCCACGCATCGGTGAACAGCCATTCGTTGCGGGGATCGTTGACCCGGGCCACCACCCGCGGCACCGCGAACTCGGTCTTGGCCAGCAGGCTGAGCACCACGTTGGCCTTGTCGTCGCCGGTCGCGGCGACCACCACGTCGAAGCCCTCCAGGTGCACCGACTGCAGCAGGCTCAGTTCGCAGGCGTCGCCGAGGCGCCAGTGCGCGGCCGGGATGGCGTCGACGTCGACGTGCTCGGGGTTGCGCTCGATCAGGGTCACGTCGTGGCCGTTGCCGACGAGTTCGCGGGTGACCGATCGGCCGACGGCGCCGGCCCCGGCGACAGCTACTTTCATTTGCGCGGTCCCGACTCGAGGTCCTCTGCCGGCGGCAGCGCCGCGATGGCGACCGCCTCGGCGGCGCGGCCGGATATTGCCGCGATGTAGACCTTATCGCCGGCCTGGATCACGGTCTTCGGTTCGGGCAACACCCCGGTGCCGAACCGGATCAAAAACGCCACCCGCGCGCCGGTGGCCTGCTCCAGGTCGGTGGCCCGGTGCCCCACCCAGTCCTCGTGCAGATCGACCTCGGCCACCGCGACGGTGCCGGTGGGGTCGCGCCACTTGGCGGTCTCGCTCTCCCGGGTGAGCGTGTTGAGCAGGCGGTCGGTGGTCCAGGGGACCGTCGCGATCGTCGGGATGCCGAGGCGCTCGTAGACCTCGGCGCGCTTGGCGTCGTAGATCCGCGCGACGACGCGCTGCACGCCGAAGGTCTCCCGCGCCAGCCGCGCCGAGATGATGTTCGAGTTGTCCCCCGACGACACCGCGGCGAACGCGTCGGCCTCCTCGATGCCCGCGCTGAGCAGCACGTCCCGGTCGAATCCCTGGCCCAGCACCCGCTCGCCGGAGAACTCCGGACTGAGCCGGTTGAACGCGGTGCTGTCGCGGTCGATGACGGCCACGTCGTGGCCGATGCGGGAGAGCGCGTCGGCGAGCGAGGAGCCCACCCGGCCGCAACCCATCACAACCACGCGCACTTGGGGTCCTCTCGGCCGGGTCCTGCGCTGTCCAATCGGCAACCCGGGCTGGCCAGCCGATTCGGTCCGTCCGCAACATTGTTGCCTACGAAACGCTACCAAGCCCGGGTGGGCTTACTCTTGGCTCTCGTGTCCAAACTTTCGACCGCTGCGCGCCGGCTGCTGATCGGCCGGCCGTTTCGCAGCGACCGGCTGAGTCACACCCTGCTGCCCAAACGGATCGCCTTGCCGGTGTTCGCCTCCGATGCGCTGTCCTCGGTGGCCTACGCGCCCGAGGAAGTCTTCCTGATGCTCTCGGTGGCCGGGGTGAGCGCGTACGCGCTGACACCGTGGATCGGTCTGGCCGTGGCCGCGGTCATGTTGGTCGTGGTCGCCAGCTACCGGCAGAACGTGCACGCCTACCCGTCGGGCGGCGGCGACTACGAAGTGGTCACCACCAACCTCGGCGACACCGCGGGCCTGGTCGTGGCCAGCGCACTGATGGTGGATTACGTTCTCACCGTTGCCGTTTCGACGGCGTCGGCGATGTCGAACATCGGCTCGGCGATCCCGATCGTCGCGCAGAACAAGGTGTGGTTCTGCGTGGCCGCGATCCTGTTGGTGATGGCCCTGAACCTGCGCGGGGTCCGCGAGTCCGGGCTGGCGTTCGCCATTCCGACCTACGCCTTCATCATCGGCGTGTTGGTCATGATCGGCTGGGGCCTGTTCCGGATCTTCGTGCTGGGCAACCCACTGCGCGCGGAGTCGGCCGGTTTCGAGATGCACGCCGAGCACGGCCAGATCGTCGGCTTCGCTCTGGCTTTTCTGGTGGCGCGGTCGTTCTCCTCGGGCTGCGCGGCGCTGACCGGTGTCGAGGCGATCAGCAACGGCGTGCCGGCGTTTCAGAAACCCAAGTCGCGCAACGCGGCCACGACCCTGCTGATGCTGGGCGGCATCGCGGTGACCCTGCTGATGGGCATCATCGTGCTGGCCGAGAAGATCGGGGTCAAGCTCGTCGAGGATCCCGCGCGGCAGCTGACCGGCGCCCCGCCGAACTACTACCAGAAGACGTTGGTCACGCAGCTGGCCGAGACGGTGTTCGGCAGCTTTCACATCGGGTTCCTGTTGATCGCCACGGTCACCGCGCTGATCCTGGTGCTGGCGGCAAACACCGCCTTCAACGGGTTTCCCGTGCTCGGCTCGATCCTGGCGCAGCACAGCTACCTGCCGCGCCAATTGCACACCCGCGGCGACAGATTGGCGTTCTCCAACGGGATCCTGTTCCTGTCCGGGGCGGCCCTGCTGGCGATCATCGCGTTCCGCGGCGAGGTCACCGCGCTGATCCAGCTGTACATCGTCGGCGTGTTCATCTCGTTCACGCTGAGCCAGATCGGCATGGTGCGGCACTGGACCCGGCTGCTGCGCACCGAGACCGATCCGCGGGTGCGGCGCAAGATGATGCGCTCGCGGGTGGTCAACACCGTCGGCTTGCTGTCCACCGGCGCGGTGCTGTTGGTCGTCCTGGTCACCAAGTTCGCCGCGGGAGCGTGGATCGCCCTGTTCGCGATGAGCTTGCTGTTCATCATCATGAAGATGATCCACCGGCACTACCACACCGTGAGCCGGGAGCTGGAGGAGCAGGAGGCGGCCGAGCACGACGTGGTGTTGCCCAGCCGCAACCACGCCCTGGTGCTGGTGTCGAAGCTGCACCTGCCGACGCTGCGCGCGCTGGCCTACGCGCGCGCCACCCGTCCCGACGTGCTCGAGGCCCTCACGGTCAGCGTCGACGACGCCGAAACCCGCGACCTGGTGCACAAGTGGGAGGAAAGCGATATCAGTGTGCCGCTCAAGGTCATTGCGTCGCCGTACCGCGAGATCACCCGCCCCATCCTCGATTACGTCAAGCGGGTCAGCAAGGAGTCGCCGCGCACCGTGGTGACGGTGTTCATCCCCGAATATGTGGTGGGCCACTGGTGGGAGCAGGTGCTGCACAACCAGAGCGCGCTGCGGCTCAAGGGCAGGCTGCTGTTCATGCCCAATGTGATGGTGACTTCGGTTCCCTGGCAATTGAATTCGTCGGAACGACTCAAGGCCTTCCACCCGCACGCGGCGCCCGGCGACGCCCGTCGCGGCATCTTCGATTGAGCACCGAACTGACGCTGGTCACCGGCCCCCCGGCCAACGGGGGGAGCTGCGTGGCGCACCACGAGGGCCGGGTCGTGTTCGTCCGCTACGCGCTGCCCGGCGAGCGGGTGCGGGTGCGGGTGACCTCCGAGCGCGATTCCTATTGGCACGCCCAGGTTGTCGAGGTGATCGAGCCGTCGGACGACCGCGTCGCGTCGCTGTGCCCGATCGCCGGGGCCGACGGCGCGGGCTGTTGCGATTTGGCGTTCGCCACCCCCGAGGCGGCCCGGGGGCTCAAGGCGCAGGTCGTCGCCAACCAGCTGTCCCGGCTGGGCGGGCACGACTGGGCTGGCGAGGCGGTGCCGCTCTCCGATGCCGGGCCCGCCGGGTGGCGCACCCGCGTCCGGCTGGAGGTGGGCGAGGACCGCCGGCCCGGCTTCCACCGCTACCACAGCGACGAGCTGGTCACCGACCTGCGGTGCGCGCAGCTGCCGCCCGGCATGCTCGACGGGCTTTCGGAGGCCGACTGGCCCCCGCACGCGCAGCTTCACGTCGCCGTCGACGACGACGGCGAGCGCCACGTCGTGTGCGCCGTGCGGCACGGCCGGCGGACCCAGACCACGGTGGTCGAGGGCGGCTACGAGGCGGTGCAGCGGGTGGGCGCGCGCAACTGGCGGGTACCGGTCACGGCGTTCTGGCAGGCGCATCGCGACGCGGCGCGCGTCTACAGCGGCCTGGTGGTCGACTGGGCGCAGCCGAGTGCGGGCATGACGGTGTGGGATCTCTACGGCGGCGCGGGCGTTTTCGCCGCCGCGCTCGGCGACGCGGTGGGTCCCTCGGGGCGGGTGCTGACCGTCGACACCTCGCGCTCGGCGACGCGGGCCGCGCGCGACGCGCTGGCCGACCTGCCCCAGGTGGACATCGTCACCGACTCCGTCCGGCGGGCGCTGACCGCGCAAGGGCCCGGGGCCCCAAGGGCGGATGTGGCGGTGCTGGACCCGCCGCGCGCCGGCGCCGGGCGCGAGATCATCGACCTACTGGCCGCCGCCGAGGTGCCGCGCGTGGTCCACATCGGTTGCGAGGCAGCGTCTTTCGCGCGCGACATCGGCCTGTACCGCGCGCGCGGCTACGCTGTCGAGAAGATCAAGGTGTTCGACGCGTTCCCGCTGACCCATCACACCGAATCCGTTGCGCTGCTGACCCGTTAGGTCGATTCTCCCGGCAGCGGCTAGACTCCGTCGCGGTGTGCCGGGAAGTCTGGTCGGCGATGTCCTTGTCGACCAACCGAAAGGCTCGGGTGCGGTCCCGGCGATCATGAACGAAAGCCTCGGTTACGCACTGATCGTCTCGTTCACGAGCGCACTCGGTCTGATGGCCGTGCTCGCGAACCGCCTCACCGAGCGGGTCAAGGTGCCGGTGCCGCTGCTGGTGCTGATCGGAGCCGCCGTGGCGGTGCGCGCGGTCCCGGTGGTGCAGCCACCCTCCGAGCGCACCGTCGAACGGGTGATCACCATCGCGCTGGTGCTCGTGTTGTTCGACGGCGGCATGCACATCGGTCCGGCGCGCTTCCGCGCCGCGGCCGCCCCGATCCTGTCGGTGGGCGTCGTGGGAACCGCCCTCACCGCTGCCGGGGCGGCACTGATGGTGCACTACGTCTGCGGAATCGGCTGGTTTCCCGCGGTCCTCGTTGCCACCGCCGTGGCCCCCACCGATCCGGCGGTCGTTTTCTCCGTCCTGGGCAAACGCGAGATCAGGGGCCGCAGCAGCACCATCCTGGAGGGCGAGTCCGGCGCCAATGACCCGGTCGGCATCTCCTTGATGTCGAGCCTGGTCGCGGCCGGTGGTCTCAGCGCGGCCGGATTCGCCGGCGTGGGAACCCAATTCGTCCTGCAGATGGCGATCGGCCTGGCCGTCGGGGTGATCGGCGGCCGCGCCCTGCTCGTCTTCATGCGCCGCGTGGCATTACCCAGCGAGGGCCTCTATCCGCTGCGAACGCTGGCGTCCTGTCTGATGTTGTACGGCATAGCCACGCTCGCGCACGGCTCGGGGTTTCTCGCGGTGTTCGTCGCGGGCATCGTGATCGGCGACGCCCGCGCGCCGTACAAGCCGGAGATCAAGCGATTCCACGCCGCCCTGGCCGGTCTCGCGGAGATCGTTGCGTTCGCCGTTCTCGGCCTGACCGTCGACCTCGACGTGCTGACCCATCCCGATGTGTGGATTCCCGGGGTCGCCCTCGGTGTCGCCCTGACGCTGGTGATTCGCCCGTTGGCGGTGGGCTCGTGCCTGGTTCCGGTTCGACTGCAGCGGAACGAACGTGTCTTCATTCTCTTCGCCGGGCTCAAGGGCGCGGTGCCGATCCTCCTGGGCGAATTCCTCCGCGCCGCCCACGTCGCCGACGCCGAGCGGCTGTACGGCATCGTGGTCGTCGTCGTCATCTTCTCGGTGCTGGTGCAGGGCAGCTCGGTCCCCGGCGTCGCCCGGCTGCTGAAGCTGCCCATGCGCACCGTGGAGACCCGGCCGTGGCAGATCGGTGTCCGGCTCGCGGACGAACCGGAGGGTGTCCATCGGTTCAGTGTTGCGCCCGGCTCCGCCGCCGAGGGGTGCACCGTCGAGGGGCTCAGCGACCGTGTCGGTGACATCTGGGTGAGCATCGTGGTCCGGACCACCGGCCTGGTGCCCGTGCGGGGCGAGACGGAACTTCGGGCCGGCGACGAGGTCGTCGTCCTGGCAGATCCCGAACTTCACTCCACCCTGCGCGAACTCTTCGGCCGGCCGTAGGCCCCCGCCAGCGGCTTCCCTGGTGTGGCCGCGGCCGCTGCGTAGACTAACGGGATGCTGGAACAGATCCGCGGGCCCGCTGATCTGCAGTACCTCTCCCAACCGCAGCTGCGTGATCTGGCGACCGAGATTCGCGAGTTCCTGATCCACAAGGTGGCGGCCACCGGAGGGCATCTGGGGCCCAACCTGGGCGTCGTCGAGCTGACGCTCGCGCTGCACCGCGTGTTCGACTCGCCGCACGACCCGATCGTCTTCGACACCGGCCACCAGGCCTACGTCCACAAGATGCTGACGGGCCGCTCCCACGACTTCGAGAGCCTGCGCAAAAAGGGGGGCCTGTCGGGGTATCCGTCGCGCGCGGAGAGCGAGCACGACTGGGTGGAGTCCAGTCACGCCAGCGCGGCGCTGTCCTACGCCGACGGGCTGGCCAAGGCGTTCGAGCTGAGCGGGCACCGCAACCGGCACGTGGTCGCCGTCGTCGGCGACGGCGCGCTCACCGGCGGCATGTGCTGGGAGGCGCTGAACAACATCGCCGCCTCGCGCCGGCCGGTGATCATCGTCGTCAACGACAACGGCCGCAGCTACGCGCCCACCATCGGCGGGGTCGCCGACCACCTGGCCACGCTGCGGCTGCAGCCGGCCTACGAGCACATGCTGGAACGGGGTCGCGACGCGGTGCGCTCGCTGCCCCTCGTCGGCCAGATCGCCTACCGCTTCATGCACAGCGTCAAGGCCGGCATCAAGGACTCCCTCTCGCCGCAGCTGCTGTTCACCGACCTCGGCCTGAAGTACGTCGGCCCGGTCGACGGCCACGACGAGCGCGCGGTGGAGGCCGCGCTGCGCCACGCCCGCGGCTTCGGCCGACCGGTGATCGTGCACGTCGTCACCCGCAAGGGCATGGGCTACGCGCCGGCCGAGGACGACGAGGCCGAGCAGATGCATTCCTGCGGGGTCATCGACCCGGCCACCGGCCTGGCCACCAAGATCCCCGGGCCGGGCTGGACGGCGACCTTCTCCGACGCGCTCATCGCCTACGCGCGCAAACGCCGCGACATCGTGGCCATCACCGCCGCGATGCCCGGACCCACCGGGCTGACCCCGTTCGGGCAGCAGTTCCCGGACCGCCTGTTCGACGTCGGCATCGCCGAGCAACACGCGATGACGTCGGCCGCCGGGCTCGCGATGGGCGGCATGCACCCGGTGGTGGCGATCTATTCGACGTTCCTCAACCGGGCCTTCGACCAGATCATGATGGACGTGGCGCTGCACAAGCTGCCGGTCACCATGGTGCTGGACCGGGCCGGGGTCACCGGTTCCGACGGCGCCAGCCACAACGGGATGTGGGACCTGTCGATGCTGAACATCGTGCCCGGCATCCGGGTGGCCGCGCCCCGCGACGCCGCCCGGCTGCGCGAGGAGCTCGGCGAGGCGCTCGACATCGACGACGGCCCGACGGCGATACGGTTCCCCAAAGGCGATGTGGGAGAGGACATTCCGGCCCTCGAACGGCGCGGGGGGGTCGACGTGCTGGCGGTCCCGGCCGACGGGCTCAACCACGACGTGCTGCTGGTCGGGGTCGGCGCGTTCGCGCCGATGGCGCTGGCGGTGGCCAAGCGGCTGCACAACCAGGGCATCGGGGTGACGGTGATCGACCCGCGCTGGGTGTTGCCCGTGGCCGACGGCGTGCTCGACATGGCGGCGCAGCACAAGCTTGTCGTCACGTGCGAGGACAACGGCGTCAACGGCGGCGTGGGCTCGGCGGTGTCGGCGGCGCTGCGGCGCGCGGAGATCGACACGCCGTGCCGCGACGTCGGGCTGCCACAGCGGTTCTACGAGCACGCGTCGCGGGGTGAGGTGCTCGCCGATCTGGGTCTGACCGACCAGGACGTGGCCCGTCGCGTCACCGGTTGGGTGGCGGCGCTGGGGTCGTTGGTGTCCGAGGCCGAGATCCCGGAGCACCTGGACTAGTCGCCGGCCTCCGGCGGCTGCAACGCCCGGGCCAGCGCCGGGTCCACGAGCTGACGCTGCCACGCCCGCGCCTGTCCGGCGCGCAGGAATTCGTCGACGGCCTCGTCGGGGTCGGGCGCGCCCGCCCAGTCCCAGCACAGCCGTCGCACCAGGTCGGGCGAGACCAGGTTTTCCGTCGGGACCCCCACCCGCTCCGACACTTCGCCCAGCGCCGCGCGGGCCGCCTCGAGCCGCGCCGCGGCCTCCGGTTTGCGCCTGCTCCACCGCGCCGGCGGTGGCGGGCCGTTGGGCGGCTCGGCGTCCTCCGGCGGGTCCTGGCTCCGCCGGGCCGCTTCCAGCGCCCCCAGCCACACCGCGGCGCTGCGGCGCTGGTTGCGCCCGCCGAACACGGGCAGCTTGACGAGTTCCTCGACGGTCTTCGGGTCGGCCAGGGCGGCGTCGATGATGGCTGAATCCGGCAGGACGCGGCGGGGCGCGATGTCGCGGCGCTGCGCGATCCGGTCGCGCGCGGTCCACAGCTCGCGTACCGCGGCCAGGCCCCGGCGGTCGCGCACCCGATGGATCCCCGACGTGCGGCGCCAGCGGTCGCGCCGCGCGGCCGGCGGCAGCTCCTTGGAGCCCGCGTCGCGCAGGTAGTCGAATTCCTCTGCGGCCCAACCGGTTTTGCCCTGCTCGGCCAGCACGTCGGAGATCGCGGCGCGCAGCTCGATCAGCAGTTCCACGTCCAGGGCGGCGTAGTTGAGCCACTCGGCGGGCAGCGGGCGCTTGGACCAGTCGGCCGCGCCGTGGCCCTTGGCCAAGCCGTATCCGAGCAGCCGCTCGACCATGGTGGCCAGGTTCACCCGGTCGAACCCGGCGAGCCGACCGGCCAGCTCGGTGTCGTACAGGGCGGGGGGCCGCATGCCGACCTCGGCCAGGCACGGCAGGTCCTGGTCGGCGGAGTGCAGGATCCACTCGTCGGAGCCGAGCACCTCGGCGACCGGCCGCAGCGCCGTCAGCGGGTCGGCGCCGTGGCTGACCGGGTCGATGAGCACCGTGCCGGCGCCCGCCCGCCGGATCTGGATCAGGTAGGCCCGGTTGGAGTAGCGGAATCCCGACGCCCGCTCGGCGTCCACCGCGAAAGGTCCGCGCCCGCGGTCCAACAGCCGCGCGGCCGCCTCGATCTCCCGCACGCTCACCGCGAGGTCGGGGACGCCGTCGGCCGGGTGCAGCAGCGGGCACGCTTCGGGCACGGCGCTGTCGGGCCCGACGGCCCCAGCTTCGCTCATGTCAGGCGCGTGACCGGGAGCTCAGGTCGGTGACCCCGGTCGGCGGCAGGCCCGCGGCGTGCTCGAGCACCTCGCAGAACGCCTCGACGTGCGCGCCGACGTCGGGGCTGGTCGCCGTCCAGGACGCCCGCAGCTCCAGCTGGTGGGCGCGGGGCGGCCCGGAGATGTCGCCGTAGCGCACCGACGTGGTCGCGGTGACGGTGCCGCCCAGGGCGGTGGTGTGCTCGAGGCGCGATTCCAGCGCGTCGACCAGCCAGCTCCACGCCACCTCCGGCAGCAGCGGGTCGACGGCCTCGGTCGGGTCGAGGTCGGCCTGGATGTAGGCGACCAGGCGGATGGTCCCGTCCCAGGCGTCGGCGCCGTCGGGGTCGTAGAGCAGGATCAGCCGGCCGAACGCGTCGCCCTCGGACCGCTCCGGGACGATCTCGAGGTCGGGGTGCTTGACCTCGGCGCCCAGCGCGTAGCTGTAGGGCGCCAGGCGCTGCGGCGGACGGATCGGGCCCAGCTCGATCTCCGG
Organism: Mycobacterium paraense; assembly: GCF_002101815.1. Lineage (GTDB taxonomy): Bacteria > Actinomycetota > Actinomycetes > Mycobacteriales > Mycobacteriaceae > Mycobacterium > Mycobacterium paraense. Next base: position 213,559 of record NZ_LQPM01000024.1, read on the forward strand.
CCGCACGGTGACGGCGTTCATCGCCACTACCGCCTCGCGGAATGGGGCCGGTTCAGCTGACGTCACAGCGTTCGACGCTAGACCCATCACCCGACACGCCGAAACAGGCGCGCCGAATTCCGCGCCCGTCGCGACCAAGCCGTTACCAGCGCCTATCGGTGCCCGCTGCAGAACGTCTTGGCTGCTCAGGGCGCTTTTCCCCGTCGAACCGGGCCGGGCGCTTCTCCCGGTGCGCGGCCAGGCCTTCGCGGACGTCGGGGCCGCCGAAGCTGAGGAATTCCAGGCCGAGCGACGTTTCGAAGGTGGGGCCGAACATGCGGTACCAGTAGTTCAGGCTGTGCTTGGTCCAGCGGATGGCGTTCTGCGCGCCCTGGGCCAGGTTCTCGGCGATGCGGGTGGCGGTCGCCAGCACCTCGTCGTCGTCGACGCAGGTGGAGACCAGTCCGATGCGTTCCGCCTCCTCGCCCAGCAGGGTTTCGCAGGTGAGCAGGTAGTACTTGGCCTTGGCCATGCCGACCAGCAGCGGCCAGCAGATCGCGGCGTGGTCGCCGGCGGCCACCCCGAGCTTGGTGTGCCCGTCGATGAACCGCGCGGTGCGGCCCGCGACCGAGATGTCGGCGAGCAGCGCCACCACCAGGCCGGCGCCGACGGCGGGGCCCCGGATCGCCGAGACGACGGGCTTGTCGAAGTTGACCATGTTGAGCACCAGGTCGCGGGCCTCCCGCATGATGCGGATCCGGCCCTCGAAGTCGCCGATCGTCTCGTCGATCAGGTCGAAGCTGCCGCCGGAGGAGAAGGCCTTGCCCTCGCCGCGGACCAGGACGACGCGCACGGCCGGGTCGCGATCGAGCACCGGCCAGACGTCGGCCAGGTCGCGGTGCATCTGCGGCCCGACGGAGTTGAGGCCGGGGGAGTCGAGCACCAGCGTCAGCACGCCTTCGGAACCAGGTTTGTCGGCGGGTTCGAAGCGCAGGCTGGGAAACTCGTCGTAGCTGATCGGCACGGGGTCGATGTTACGCATGCGCCGATCGGCACTCGTGGCAGCATTGAGGCTGATGAACACCCCCGTGCGTGCCCGCCGTGACCTGCCCGAGTCGCCGTATCTGGCCGCCGTCAGCGGGGGCAAGCCCGGCCGCGTGCCGGTGTGGTTCATGCGCCAGGCCGGGCGCTCGCTGCCCGAATACCGGGCGTTGCGGGAACGGCACAGCATGCTCGCGGCCTGCTTCGAGCCGGAGGTGGCCTGCGAGATCACGCTGCAGCCGGTGCGCCGACACGGCGTCGACGCGGCGATCCTGTTCTCCGACATCGTGGTGCCGCTGCGCGCCGCGGGCGTCGAACTGGACATCGTCGCCGACGTGGGGCCGGTGATCGCGCACCCGGTGCGCACCGACGCCGACATCGATGCGATGAAACCCCTTGAGCCGCAGGCGATTGCGCCGATAGGAGAGGCGGTCTCGCTGCTCGTCGGCGCGCTGGGCGACGTCCCGCTGATCGGCTTCGCCGGCGCGCCGTTCACACTGGCGTCCTACCTCGTCGAAGGCGGCCCCAGCCGCAACCACGCCCGCACCAAGGCGATGATGCTGGCCGAGCCGCACAGCTGGCACGCGCTGATGGAGAAGCTGACCGACCTCACCGTCGCGTTCCTGCGGGGGCAGATCGAGGCCGGGGTGGACGCGATCCAGGTGTTCGACTCGTGGGCGGGGACGCTGTCGCTGGCCGACTACCGCCATTACGTGCTGCCGCACAGCTCGCGGGTGTTCGCCACGCTGTCGGAATACGGCGTGCCGATGACGCACTTCGGGGTCGGCACGGCCGAGTTGCTGGGCGCGATGTCCTCGGCGCTGAAGTGCGGGATGAAGCCGCGGCAGGCCACCGCCGTCGGGGTGGACTGGCGCACCGCGCTGGTCGACGCCGCCGCCCGGGTCGAGCCCGGCACCGCGCTGCAGGGCAACCTCGATCCGGTGGTGCTGCAGGCGGGTTGGCCGGTGGTGGAACGCGCCGCGCGGGCCGTCATCGACGACGGGCGCCGCGCGATCGACGCCGGCGCGACCGGCCACGTGTTCAACCTCGGTCACGGGGTGCTGCCCGAGACCGATCCCGGCATCCTGACCGACCTGGTCGCGCTGGTCCACTCGCTATGACCGCCCGCTCGTATTGCGTTGTGGGCGGCGGCATTTCGGGGCTTACGGCGGCGTACCGGCTGCGCGCGGCCGCCGGTGACGACGCGACGATCACACTGTTCGAGCCCGCCGACCGGCTCGGCGGGGTGTTGCGCACCGAGCGGGTCGGCGGGCAGGCGATGGACGTGGGCGCGGAGGCGTTCGTGTTGCGCCGGCCCGAGATGCCGGCGCTGCTGGCCGAGCTGGGCCTGTCGGATCTCCAGCGGGCCACCACCGGGGCCAGGCCGCTGATCTACAGCCAGCGGCGGTTGCACCCGCTGCCCACCGGGACCGTCGTCGGGATCCCGTCGTCGTCCGCCTCGGTGGCCGGGCTGGTGGACGACGCGACCCTCGCGCGCATCGACGCCGAACCCGGCCGCCCGCTGGCGTGGCAACCCGGCAGCGACCCCGCCGTCGCCGACCTGGTCGGCGACCGGTTCGGCGCGCAGGTCGTGGCCCGGTCGGTGGATCCCCTGCTCAGCGGGGTGTACGCGGGCTCCGCGGCGACCATCGGTCTGCGCGCGGCGGCCCCCAGCGTCGCGGCGGCCCTCGACCGCGGCGCCACCAGCCTGACCGAGGCCGTCACCGAGGGGCTGCCCCCGAACACCGGCGCGCCGGTGTTCGGGGCGATCGACGGCGGGTACCGGGTGCTGGTCGACCAGCTCGTCGGGCGCGGCCGCGCGAACTGGGTGCGCGCCGCGGTGCAACGGCTCGAACCCGACGGGGCCGGCTGGTCGCTGCTCGACGACGCCGGCACCCGCTGGCGCGCCGACGCGGTGATCCTGGCCATTCCGGCCCCGCGGCTGGCGACGCTGGTCGCCGAGGTGGCGCCGCGCACCAGCGCCGCCGCCCGCCGGATCGAGAGCGCGTCGTCGGTGGTGGTGGCGCTCGCGGTCCCCGCCGACACCGCGTTCCCGCAGTGCTCCGGCGTCCTGGCCGCGACCGGGGAACGCCTGCGGGCCAAGGCGATCACGCTGTCGTCGCGCAAATGGGGCGCGCGGGGGGACACCCAGCTGCTGCGGCTGTCGTTCGGGCGGTTCGGCGACGACCCGGAAAATTCAGCGGCCGGCACGCCCGACGACGAACTGCTGGGCTGGGCGCTGAGCGACCTGGTCGACGTGTTCGGGCTGAGCGTCGACCCGGTCGACGCCCGGGTGCAGCGCTGGATGGACGCGATGCCGCAGTACGGTCCCGGCCACGCCGACGTGGTCGCCGAGGTGCGCGCCGGGCTGCCGCCCGGTCTCGCGGTCGCCGGCAGCTACCTGGACGGGATCGGTGTGCCGGCCTGCGTCGGGGCGGCCGCCCGGGCGGCCGAGGCGCTGCAGGCGGAAGTGGCACGATAGATGCCATGGCCAAACTCGATTACGAGGCGCTGAATTCGCAGCTTCGCTACCTGATGTTCTCGGTGTTCGCCGTGCGGCCGGGCGAGCTCGGTGACGAGCGCGCCGCCGTGATCGACGACGCCGCCAGGTTTTTCAAGGAGCAGGAGGCGCGCGGCGTGGTGGTGCGCGGCCTCTACGACGTGGCGGGCCTGCGCGCCGACGCCGATTTCATGATCTGGACCCACGCCGAACGCATCGAGGCGCTGCAGGCGACCTACGCCGACTTCCGGCGCACCACCACCCTGGGCCGGGCCAGCGCGCCGGTGTGGAGCAGCGTGGCGCTGCATCGGCCCGCCGAGTTCAACAAGAGCCACATCCCGGCGTTTCTGGCCGGCGAGGAGCCCGGCAACTACGTCTGCGTGTATCCCTTTGTGCGGTCTTACGAGTGGTACCTGCTGCCCGACGAGGAACGCCGCCGCATGCTCGCCGAGCACGGCATGGCCGCGCGCGAATACAAGGACGTCCGCGCCAACACCGTGCCGGCGTTCGCGCTGGGCGACTACGAATGGATCCTGGCCTTCGAGGCGCCCGAGCTGGACCGCATCGTCGACCTCATGCGCGAGCTGCGCGCCACCGACGCGCGCCGCCACACCCGCGCCGAGACGCCGTTCTTCACCGGGCCGCGGGTGCCGGTCGAGCAGTTGGTGGCGGCGCTGCCGTGACGACCGCGCCGTTCGACCCGACCGATCCCGCCCGCTTCGAGGAGATGTACCGCGACGACCGGACGTCGCACGGACTGCCCGCGGCGACGCCGTGGGACATCGGCGGTCCGCAGCCGGTGGTTCAGCGGCTGGTCGCGCTGGGCGCGATCAAGGGTGAGGTGCTCGACCCGGGCACCGGCCCCGGTCACCACGCGATCTACTACGCCTCGAAGGGCTACTCGGCGACCGGCATCGACGGGTCGGCCGGAGCGATCGAGCGGGCCCGCCAGAACGCCCAAAAGGCCGGCGTGTCAGTGAATTTCGAGCTGGCTGACGCCACCAAGCTGGAGGGATTCGACAACCGGTTCGACACCGTCGTCGACTGCGCCTTCTACCACACCTTCAGCACCGACCAGGACATGCAGCACGCGTACGTGCAGGCGTTGCGCCGGGCGACCAAGCCCGGGGCGCGGCTGTACATGTTCGAGTTCGGCGAGCACGACGTCAACGGCTTCAAGATGATGCGGTCGTTGTCCGAGGACGACTTTCGTGAGGTGCTGCCGGCCGGCGGGTGGGAGATCACCTACCTCGGCCCGACGACCTATCTGGTCAACATGAGCACCCAGACGATCGAGCTGATGGCCGCGCGCAACCCGGACATGGCCGACCAGGTGCAGGCGCTGCTGGACCGGTTCCGGGCGATGGAGCCGTGGCTGGAGGGCGGCCGGGTGCACGCCCCGTTCTGGGAATGCCACGCCACGCGGGTGGACTAGCCCCACCCGTCACATCAGTCACCCGAAAGTTGGGGGTGACTCTTTGCCCGCCTCACAGCGACAACTGTCCCCGCGGCGCGGTGCGCGCGATTGTCGCTATGAGGCGGGCACCAAGGCACATGCCTCGCTTCTTGTGACGCGTGGGAATCGGTTCGGCGGGTGCCGGGCTAGGCGCCCGTCGGCACCAGCCGCAACGAGATCGAGTTGATGCAGTAGCGCTGGTCGGTCGGGGTGGGGTAGCCCTCGCCGGCGAACACGTGGCCCAGGTGGCTGTGGCAGTTCGCGCACAGCACCTCGGTGCGCGTCGTCCCCATCGAGTGGTCGGGACGCAGGATCACCGCGTCGGAGCTGGCCGGGTCGAAGAACGACGGCCAGCCGCAGTGCGACTCGAATTTCTCTGTGCTGCGGAACAATTCGGCGCCGCACGCCCGGCATTGGTACACGCCCTCGGTCTTGGTGTCGGTGTACTCGCCGGTGAACGGCCGTTCGGTGCCGGCGCGGCGCAGCACCTCGAACTCCTGCGGGTTCAGCTTTTGGCGCCACTCGTCGTCGGACAGTTGCACCTTGGGGCTCGTCATGCGTCCACGCTAGCTCGGATGGCGCTGACCCGCTGCGCCCGGCTCCGCCGCGCTTGCGATCAGCGCGTCGCGCTGACATTCGTCCGGGACCCACGCCGGATCGATGCCCTCGTCCAGCCGGCCCTCGGCCTTGGCGTCCAGATAGCGGAAGTAGAGCACGGTGAACGCGACGATCAGCAGCAGCGACCAGCCGTAGGTGATCTTCAGGTAGTGCAGCGCGCGGCCGTACCTCATGTACCGGTAGATCAGCCAGTCGTCCAGCGCCATGAAGCCGTAGATCCCCAGCCACGCCGGCCAATTGCGGATCAGCGAATTGGGCAGCACGACCGTCATCAGGAACGGGAACAGCATCATCGAGTAGTAGCCCTGGGCCAGCGGCAGCACCAGCCAGGAGCACAGCAGCAGCACGCCCGACGAGCTGGTGTACCAGAACAGCGGGTCGCGGGTGCGGTAGTAGCGGTACAGCAGCCACAGCGCGGCGATCGCGAGCACGGTGAACAGGATCCGCAGGAACACGATCAGCCAGGTGGGCAGCCCGAAGTACACGCCGTTGCCCTCGATCGAGCTGTTGAAGTAGTCGCGGACGCCGCCGATGTAGGGCATCGTGCGGGTGACGAAGTCCATCGGGTCGCTGACCAACGGCCACGCGGCCAGGTTGATGACGACCGGCACGATGAACGCGGGCACCAAGGTCCGCCACTGCCGGTTCAGCAGCGGCAGCAGCAGCAGCGGGCCGAGCAGCGGTTTGAGCGTCAACGTGAGCCCGATGACGAGGCCGGCCCACCACTGGTGCCCGACTTGGCCGTCCAGCAGCCAGCGCAGGAACAGCACCTCCGCGAGCAGCACGCAGCCGTTGATGTTGGTGAACACCAGCGTGCTGGTCACGCTTTCCGTGCAGAACATGGCCAGCAGGAGCGCGGGAGCGGCCACCGAGGACAGCGTGAATTTGAACAGCCGCAGCAACAGGTACCAGGCGATCAGGATGGCCACGGTATTGATCAGGATGAACAGATAGCGCGACGGCGTGAAGGGCAGATAGCCGAACGGGGCCATCAGCAGCGTGCCGCCGGGCGGGTAGAGGTAGTGCGGGTCGACGTAGTCGAAGTGCTCGTTGTAGATGTCCCAGCCGTGCCGGAAGTTCAGCACCGCGCGGTACACCGGCTTGAAGTCGTCGGTGATGTTGCCGTTGATGCTGAGGATGATGCTGCGGTGCAGCACCGACATGATGGCCACCGGCCACAGCACCGATCGCAGTATCGTCGCGGCGCTCGGGGCGCCGGTGCGGGGACGAAAGGCGGCCAATATCCCGTCACGCAGGCCGGTTCGGGTCGAGTCAGCTGCGGTCACGAAGCGCAAAGTATCAGGCGGGGCAGTAGGTGTCGGTTCCGGGCAGCTTGCCGCTGTTGAGGTAGCCGATCAGCGGCGGGACCGCGCAGGGCGAATAGATGCTGGCGCCGTGACCGATGCCCTGCCACATCACCCGCTTGCTGGCCGCGTTGGCGTTGATGATGGTGGCCGCCGTCTGAGCCACCCCCTCGGTGCCGACGATCGGGTCGTTCTGCACGCCCGCCAACAGGATGTCGACCTTGAGGTTCTTCGGCGGGGCCGGCGGCGGAATCGTGGGCCAGTGCACGCATTTGACCAAGTTGAGGGCGGCGACGGTGCCGAACTGGGGATAGAGCTTGGCCCACGCCACGACGAGCTCGCGGACCCGGTCGGGGGTGGGGCGGTTGATGGCGTCGCTGCAGGAGCTGACGAACTGGCCGTCGGAGTCGGTGACGGCGTACGCGTGGTTGATCAGGTTGTTCAGCTGGTTGGCGTCGCCGGAGCGGGCGGCGGCCAGCGCGTTGGCCAGGCTCGTGGTGGCGCCGACGCGTCCGCCCGACGGGAAACCCAACGCGACGGTGATGGCGTTGGCGACGCCGGCCACCGCCGCGCCGCCGGGCCCCTTGCCGCCGCGCGCGTCGGTGAGCATCGCGCTGACGGCGGCCTTCGGGTCGGGGCCCAGCGCGCAGTTGACGGCGACGCACTGGGCGGCGAACGCGTCGAGCGCGGCCTGTTGCCCCTTGACCTGTTGCTCGGCGGCCGCTTCGGCGTTGACGCCCAACGCAATCGGGGAGTCGAGGATCAGCCGCGCGACTCGGTCGGGCCGCGACGCGGCGTAGGCCAGCGCGACCTGGGCGCCGTTGCCGATCCCGATCAGCGCGACCGCCGGCACGTCCCACAGCGTGCGCAGCCGCTCGATGTCCGAGGCGGCGTGCGAATTGTCGTAGGAGGACGCGCCCGGCGCGATGGCGTCGGTGCAGTTCGTGGTGGCGGTGTTGGAGATGTCGGACAGGTTGGCCACCGGGTCGTCGCCGGCCTGGAACTGCGCCTGGTCGCGCATCGACTGCCGGTCGAGCTGGTCGCGGCAGTCGATCGGGCTCGACATGCCCATGCCGCGCCGGTCCACGGCCACGACGGGATGGGTTTGTAGCACGTCGGCGCCGGAGCGGGCGAGCCACACGGGCAGCTGCGTGGACGACGGCAGGTCCGATCCGGTGGTGAGGACGAGCGGTCCCGCGTCGCGCGGCGTCTGGTTCGAGCGGGCGCGCACCACGCCGATGGTCAGGTTCCCGCCCTGGCCGTTGACCGGGTCGAGGTCGCTGTCGTAGGTCGCGCAGTCCAGCTGCACACCCGGCGCCGCGGGGACGGCCGCGTCGGAAAAGACCTTCGATGTGCAGTCGTGCCAGGCCAGGTCGTTCTTGGGCGCCGCGATCGGCGGCGGACCGCTGGGCGGCGGCTTGCTCGGGGCCACGCCCTGCGGGTGGGCGCCGGAGTTGGTCGCGAAGCGCGGATCGGCGCCCAGGCCGGGAACGCAGCCGGCCACCACCGCGGTCACCGCGAGCAGCACCGTGGCCGATGCGATCTGCCGACTCATGCCGACCACAGTAGCTAGGCCTTGACGTAGCGGCCGTAAAGGTAGCCGGCCTCGTCGGTGAGCAGGTGGGCGCGGCGCATCCGGGTCAGCGCCTGGCCCGGGCCCGCCGCGATGCGCCGCGCCAGGCCGCCGACGAGGTACGGCGCGACCGTCAGGCACAGCTCGTCGAGCAGGTCGCGGTCGATGAACGTCCCGAGCAGCGTCGGCCCGCCCTCGGTGAGGATGTGGCGCATTCCGCGCGCCGCGAGGGCGCCCAGCAGCGTGGCCTCGTCGACCTTGCCGGGATCGTCGCCGGAGCAGTCCACCACCTCGCACAGGTCGCCGATCAGGCTGCGGGTCTTGTCGGCCGCCGCCGCGCAGGTGAGCACCAGGGGCGGCACCTCGGTCCGGGTGAACACCGCCAGGTCCGGCTCGAGGTGCCCCGACTGGGTGACGACCGCCAGCTGCGGGACCTCGCTTTGCCCGCGGGCCTGCCGCTCCTGGCGCTGCGCGACGGCCACGTGCGCGCCGGAATACCCCTCGATGCGCACCGTGCCGGCGCCGACCACGATCACGTCGGCCAGTTCGCGCAGCAGGTTGAAGATGTGCCGGTCGCCGGGCCCGCCCATCGCGCCGCTGCTGCCGTCGGCCGTGGCGCCGCCGTCGAGGCTGGTGATGAAATTCGCCCGCAGCCAGGTGCCGTCGCGGTCCGGGTAGCCGTAGAGCCCGGCAAGTTCGCCGTCGTCGAGTTCGCGGGCGGACCCGAGCAGCGTCAGCATGGCTTGATTGCAGCACGCCGCTACAGTTCGGGGCATGCCCGGGTTGGTGGATCGGCATCCGACCGTGTCGCCGGAGCGACTCATCGCCCAATTGCGGCCGCCGCCAACGTTCGCCGACGTGAGCTTCGCGACGTATCGCCCGGATCCGGCGGAACCGACCCAGGCGGCCGCCGTCGAGGCCTGTCAGGACTTCTGCCGGCAGGCCGTCGAGCGCCGGGCCGGCCGCCGAAAACTGTTCGGCAAGCGGGCCGTACTGCCCGGCGTCGGGCTCTACCTCGACGGCGGCTTCGGCGTGGGCAAGACCCACCTGCTCGCCTCGGCTTACTACCAGTTGCCGGGCGCGGGACCGGAACCGCCAACCCCCAAGGCGTTCGCCACCTTTGGCGAGCTGACCCAGCTCGCCGGGGTGTTCGGGTTCGTCGAGTGCATCGAGATGCTGGCCGGTTACACCGCGGTGTGCATCGACGAGTTCGAGCTCGACGACCCCGGCAACACCACGCTGGTCTCGCGGCTGCTGTCGTCGTTGGTCGCGCGGGGAGTGTCGGTGGCCGCGACCTCCAACACCCTGCCCGAGCAGCTCGGCGAGGGCCGCTTCGCCGCCCAGGATTTCCTGCGCGAAATCAACACGCTGGCAAGCATTTTCACCACCGTGCGGATCGAGGGCCCCGACTACCGGCACCGCGGCCTGCCGCCGGCGCCGCAGCCGCTGTCCGACGAGGAGGTGGTCGCCCGCGCCGAACGGGTCGAGGGGGCGACGCTGGACGACTTCGACGCGCTGTGCGCGCACCTGGCCACCATGCACCCGTCGCGGTATCTGACGCTGATCGAGGGCGTGACGGCGGTGTTCATCACCGGCGTGCACGCCATCGACGACCAGAACGTCGCGCTGCGGTTGGTGTCGCTGACCGACCGGCTCTACGACGCGGGGATCCCGGTGGTGGCATCGGGGGAGAAGCTGGACAGCATCTTCAGCGAGGAGATGCTGGCGGGCGGTTATCGCAAGAAGTATCTGCGGGCGACGTCGCGGCTGGTGGCGCTGACCCGAGCCGGCGAAGCATGAGGTAGTCGTTCTCGGTGCGGCCGCCCACTTGAAACGTCCTGGTGCCGTTGATCGTAAAGCCGCTCTTGGCGTAAAAGCGTTGCGCGCGTTGGTTGGCCTGGTTGACGCCCAGCCACACGCTGCGCGCGCCCCACCGTTCGGCCGTGGCCAGCGCCAGGTCCATCAGCGCCGCCGACACCCCGTCGCCGTGGTGGTCGGGCAGCACGTAGATCTTCGACAGCTCGGCGGTGTCGGAGCCGTCACGGATGAGCATGGCGTAGCCGACGATTCGCCCGCCCCGCGCGGCGGTGATGACCGCGCGGTCCGGGTCGGCCAGGTATTCCGCGAAGCGCTCCGCCGACAGGTTGGCCTCGACGAACGACGCGATGTCCTCAGCAGCGGTCGACGGCGGGCAGGCCAGCGGAAAGGTTTGGGCCGCAACGGCAGCCAGCTCGCCGGCGTCGACCGAACCCGTCGATAGCGTCAGAGATTCCACTGCGCGAGGTGATAGCCCGTCTTCCGGTCCAGCAGGACGACGGTGGACACCGGGTCGCGGTAGGCGTCCCAATACGCCCCGCCGCGCACGATCGCCCCGTTCGGCGCGTTGCCGAGCACGTTGGACAGCTCGTCGGGCGCGTCGGTGGCGCGCTGTTTGTAGGCGTCGGCGAACGGCGTCACGCCGTCGAAGCTGAACACGGTCGCCATGATGTAGGGGTTGGGCACCCGGACGGCGCGGACCGTCACGTCGGCGCGGTTCGGGGTGCTGCCGGGGAAGCTTTTGATCGGCACGCCGCTGCGCGTGTAGCCGAACCCCGGCGGCGGGTCGCAAGGGGTCACGCCGCTCACGGTGATGTCGGCGACGTAGTCGCCGGTGTCCACCCGCAGGGTGTCACCGATGTGGCCGATCGGCGCGTCGCCGGCCCACGCGCGCGGCGCCGCGAGGTTCGCGGCCGCAACCAGCAGGATTGACAGGGCGATCAGCCAGCGGTGCATCCTCGCATGATCGCACACGCGCTACGGCGAGGGGGAGGGGTTCTTGCCGGCGCTCAGCGATTCGAGCGCGTCCACCAGATCGGCCTCGACGCGGTCCTTGTCCACGCCGGACCGGTGCAGCGGCCCGGCCCCGTCCTCGAGCTCGAGCAGCGCCAGCAGCAGGTGCTCGGTGCCGATGTAGTTGTGGCCCAGCCGGAGTGCCTCACGGAAGGTCAGCTCGAGCGCCTTGCGCGCGGGCCCGCTGAACGGGATGAGCTCGGGCGGTTCGCCGGCGGAGGGCGGCAGGGTGACGGCGGCGCGAATCGTCTCGGCGTCCACCTTCTGCAGCTGCAGCAGCACCGTGGCCAGCGCGGCCGGGTCGCTGAGCACGCCGAGCAGCAGGTGGTCCGGCGTGATCTCGCCGTTGCCGGCTTCGTGCGCGGCGTTCTGGGCCGCCACCACCGCGCTGCGCGCCCGCGGCGTGAAGCGCCCGAAGCCCTGTTCGGGGTCCAGCGTGGTGGCCTCGGCCCGCGGGACGAACCGCTTCTGGGCGGCCTGTTTGGTGACGCCCATGCTCTTGCCGATGTCGGTCCACGAGGCCCCCGAGCGGCGGGCCTGATCGACGAAATGCCCGATCAGGTGGTCGGCGACCTCGCCCAGGTGTTCGGCGGCCAGGACGGCGTCCGCGAGCTGGTCCAGCACGTCCGGGTGGACCCGTTTGATCGCGTTGATCAGCTCGTCGAGGCGGACGGGGTAGGCGATGGGCATCGGTTCGGACATGCCGTCAACATTAGGTTGACGACGCGGATTCTGTCAACCTCAGGTTGACGACCATTTGGGCTGCGAAACGGCTTTCGTTCTGCGACGATCAGTGGGCTGTGAAACCGCTGCTCCTGACGATGCTGAGCCTCGCCGCCCTGGTCGGCGTGGCCGGTCCGGCGCGGGCCGACGGCACCGACGACGCGTTCCTCGCCTCGCTGCGCGCGGCGGGCATCACCTTTCCGGACCCGGGCCCGGCCATCGGGGCCGGAAGATGGGTCTGCGAGGCCGTGGGCAAGGGGACGCAGATGGCGGACGTCGTCAAGACCGTCCAGTCCCAGAACCCCGGCCTGCACGGCGACAACGCCGCCAGGTTCACCGCGATCGCGGCCAACGTGTACTGCCCGCAATCCCTGACGGTCACCAGCACGAAGATCGACGGCGGCGCATAACCCCCGTCATTGGTTTTTTACATTCGCGTTCGCGAACACGCGGTTAACGAAACCTGTCGTCAACATTTCGCCTTTACGCTCCTGGGAAACAACGGCCCAGCTAAGGATGCAATTTGGACTTCGTCCAGGCGCAGTTGATCAATCCACTGAGCAATGCCCTGAATGGCCACGTCCTCGTTTACCTGCTGCTCGGCGTCGGCGTCTATTTCACGGTCCGCACCCGATTCATTCAGATCCGCTACTTCCCCCGCATGCTTCGCCAGCTCCGCAGATCCCACCGCCAAGACGGTGGGATCTCCTCTTTTCAGGCCTTCTGCGTCGGCCTCGCATCGCGGGTGGGCACCGGCAACATCGCCGGCGTCGCGATCGCGCTCACCGTCGGCGGCCCCGGCGCGATCTTCTGGATGTGGGTGGTGGCCGCGGTCGGCATGGCCACGGCGCTGATCGAGGCCACCCTCGCCCAGATCTTCAAGGTCCGCTCCGGCGACGGCGCATTCCGCGGCGGCCCGGCGTTTTACATCCAGCGCGGTCTGCGCTCGCGGACGGGCGGCGTCCTGTTCGCCGTGCTGCTGGTGGTCGCGTTCTCCACCGCGTTCAACATGGTGGAGACCAACGCGATCAGCGGCGTGTTGAAGTCGTCGCACGGCGTCGACGTCGGTTGGACGACAGCGGCTTTGGCCGTGCTGGCGGGGTCCGTGCTCTTCGGCGGGGTGCGGCGGGTGGCCAAGGTCGCCGAGCTGGTCATCCCGGTCGTCGCAGTGATGTATGCGCTGCTGGCGCTGACGATCGTGGCGGTCAACATCACGGCGCTGCCGGCCGTCATCGAGGAGATCGTCGGCGGCGCGTTCGGAATCCGCCAGCTGGCAGGCGGTTTCGCCGGCGGCATCGCGACGGCCATGCTGACCGGGGTCAAGCGCGGGCTGTTCGCCTGCGAGGCGGGCATGGGCAGTTCGCCCAACATCGCGGGCGCGGCGACGGTGTCACATCCGGTGGAGCAGGGGCTGATTCAGTCGCTCGCCGTGTTCGTCGACACCATGGTGATCTGCACGGCCACCGCGTTCATCGTGCTGATGTCGGGGCCCGGCGTCTACGATCCGGCGCGCACCGGTTCGGTGGCGGGCGCGAGCCTGACCGAGTCGGCGATCGCCGTCGGCCTCGGATCGTGGACCACCGTGCTGATGACGACCGTCGTCTTCGTCTTCGCGTTCGCCTCGGTGCTCAGCAATTACGTCTGCGCCGAGGCCAACCTGTTCTTCCTGGGCGGCCGCCATCTGGCGGTCAACGCCCTGAAAGCCGTGACGCTGCTGGCCATCGTCTTCGGCGCGATGTCTCAGCTCACCGTGGTGTGGGCGCTCGCCGACCTCGCGATGGCGCTGATGGCCATCGCCAACCTGGTCGCGATCTGCCTGCTGGGCAAGTGGGCGTTCGCGGCGGTGCGCGACTTTCATCGCCAGTCCGCCCGGGGCGTCCGGCCGGTCTTCGTCGCCAGCGCGGCCGGGCTGCCCGGCGCTCTCGACGGCGACATCTGGGAGATCCCCGAGCGCCGCCAGCTCGGCGCCCTGCCCGAGTCGTTGCGGCTCAGCCGCCCGGCGGCTTAGCCGAGGAATCGCTCCCGGGGCGGTCGGAAAAAATGGGAAGTTGAACCGGCTCCGGGTCACGACCGTTGTCGGACACGACCTCGGGCTCGTAGCGATGCGAAAAGAGATCCGATGAATTCATCGGGCGGGGTCCTTAAATTGGTCGGGTCTGGGTTGATCTGTCGAGAGAAGACGATCGGTTCTGAGCTGCGCGTCTGCTAGACAAAATGTCCAGGCGGCAGGCCCAACGCGAACGGCTTACCACCCAACCTACACGCGAGCCTCGCGGGCGACCGCGCACGCGGCAATAGGCTAACGGCTATGCGCGTCGATTTGGGGCCGCTGACGTGGGCCGCCCTGGTCCAGACCTGGCGTCTGGACTTGGTCTCCGCGGCGGTCATTGTGGTGGTGGCCACCGCATATGCGTGGTGTTACCGGCGCGGCCGCAGCGTGGACCGCACGGTCGGGCCCGCCCAGGCCGGCTGCTTCGGGGCCGGCGTCGCGCTGTGGGCGCTGGCGACGATGAGCTCGGTCGGCGCCTACGCCAACGCCCTGTTCTGGATGCGCGCGCTGCAGGTGCTGATGCTGCTCTACCTCGTGCCGTTTTTCCTGGCGCAGGGTAAGCCGGTCACCGTCGTGCGCGACGCGCTCGGCGCATCCGGGCGCGAGCGCATCGACCGGCTGCTGGCGACCCGGTCCGCGCGGGTGCTCGCCCACCCGTTGACCACGTCGCTGGCGATGCTGGGTACGCCGTGGCTGCTGTACCTGACGCCCTGGTACACCGCGTCCCTCGACAACGAATGGATCGGCGCGCCCACGCGTATCCTGTTGGTGGCCATCGGTTTTGGCTATTTCTACGCCCGGCTGCAGGCGGATCCCGTGCCCCGCAGGTACCCCCAGGGGATTTCGTTGCTCATCACCGTCGCCGAGGCGCTCGGCGACGGCGTGCTGGGATTGGTGATCTGGCAGGGCCCGTTGATCGGCGCGGCGTATTACGCGGCGTTGCACCGATCGTGGGGGCCGGATCAGCGGCTCGACCAGACGATCGGCGCGGGCGTCTTGTGGATCCTCGGGGACCTGGTCGGCTGGCCGTTCGTGCTGCTGCTGATGCGCGCGCTGTCCCGCGACGACAAGGCGCGCGCGGTTGAGGTCGACGCCGAGCTGGACGCCGTCGAAGCCGACCAGGGCGACACCGCCGCGCCGTCCGGATTGTGGTGGGAGAACGATCCCGAGCTGCGCGAGCGGTTCCGGCGCCGTTAAGCTGGCCAGGCCATGAGACTTCTGTGGGGGGTGGCGATCGCCGTCGCCGCGATCGGCCTGGCCGCGCCGGCCCATGCCGACCCGGACCCCAACGCCGACCCGGCGACAGACGCCGACTTCCTCGCCGCGCTCAGGTTCGCCGGCATCACCTACCAGGACCCCAACGCCGCGATATCGACCGCCAAGACGCTGTGCCAGTTGGAGGACTCGGGATCGTCCGAGGACGAGATCATCGGAAACCTTCAGCAGCGCAACGGGTTCAGCGGAAACGGCGCGGCCAAGTTCACCGTGATCGCGGTCGGCGCCTACTGCCCGAAGTACCTCACCGGCGAGGGTCGCGGCCCCAAGCCCGAGGGCGCGGCCGGCGACTAGCCGCGGCTGGCCTGGGACTCGACCTCAGCGGCGTCATGTATCGAGCCGATGGAAGTAGTCGCGCACGCGGTCGAAATCCATGGCGTCATTGCGATAGCCGACATACTTGTCCGGTCGGATCAGATACAGGCTGGGGCGCCGGACCCCGTACCGGTTGTGCACGTCGCTGCGTAGATCGGCGTAGACGCCGGGGGTGGACCCAGAGGCCACATGGCACCGGGTGATCACGTGGACCTGTCCATTCCCGGCCATGACTTGTTCGGCGTGGAGCTTCCACTCGGTCAACGCGTCGGGCCTCGATTCGTCCGCGGCGAAGAGCAACAGGTGATGGCCGAGGGCTCGGAACAGGTGCCGCAGGGCCACCGGCCCCGATTCGGTCTCGACATACCCATCCCGAACGACTTCACCGGCCTCCGGACCGGCTTCGGAGTCGCTCCACGGCCGCGGCTTGGCGTTGACCCAATGCTCGTAGACCAGTGCGCTGTTGCGGTAGTTGACCAGGTGCTCGCCGAGGGCATTCGAGAACTTCTGCTGCGCGGTGTTGAGCTCGCCGAACAAACGCAGGGCGTGGCGGCGCACCCGACGAGCGACCAGGGCGTTCCCGGTCGCGACGCGGGTAGCGGTTGATGTTGCGTTGATGACCGAGCTTGCGACCGGCCGGCGTTCGGACTGGTAGCTGTCGAGAAGCCTGGGATCGCGGCGGTCGGCAACGACGAGGGCGAGCTTCCAGCCGAGGTTATAGGCGTCCTGCATACCGGTATTCATGCCCTGGCCGCCGATCGGGCTGTGACTGTGTGCGGCGTCGCCGGCCAATAACACTCGGCCGCTGCGGAATTGCATCGCCAGCCCTTCACGGGCCACGAAGGCTGAACTCCACTGCAGGTCGCGCAGTCGCGGGTCCAGCGGGGTGCGCTCGCCGACGTTGGCGGCGAAGTCGATCAGCCCGGGCCGCCCGGGCGGGTGGTCGTCAGCGGCGTTGGTGATGATCCGCCAGTAACCACCCGGCATCGGGAATACCGCGACCAGCCCGGTCTTCGCGAACCAGACGTGGAAGCAGTCGCGCGGGATGTCCCAGTCTGCGGCGACGTCCCCGAGGATAAAGTTTCGACGGAGATCCGCTGTCTCCCATCCGATTCCGGCCGCTGTGCGCACGGTGCTGTGGGCGCCGTCGCAGCCGATCAGCCAGCCGGCGCTGAACCGTTCGCTGCGGCCGCCCGGATGGACGATTTCGGCGGTGACGACGCCGTCATCGGGCCGAAAGGAGGCCAGGCGTGTTTCCCACTCGACTTCGACACCCAGTTTTTCTACCTTGTCGCGGAGCAGTTCGACCGTCTGCCACTGCGGCAGGACCAGGTCGATCGGGAATGGCGAGTCGAGGGCGGTGAGGTCCAGCTCCGCCACGGCGGTGGAATCCTGGTGGAAGTTGAGTCTTCGCAACGGTATTCCGCGTTGGAGTGCAGCCGCCGCAATGCCAAGATCATCAAGCAACTCCAGCGATCGCGCCGCCACGGCTACGGCCCGGCTTTCCTTCACCTCGGCCTTCCCGGCGTCGATGACCCGCGGGATCACACCGCGCCGGGCCAGCTCGGCCGCCAGCACCAAACCGGTGGGCCCGGCACCCACAATCAAGATTTCGGCGCCTTCATGCTCGGAAGCCCGTCGCCGCGGCTGTGCGTTCACACCGATCCTTTCGTTGTTCACCGCGAAGGCGGCCGGGTCATTGAATCCGCTGCGCCCCATACCAAACGCCGTCCGGAGCGCCGACCGCCCCGGCCCGTTCGCGGGCGGCCGCCAGTTCGGCGGAGGTAGCGAATTCACGAGCCTTGGTGAGGTCGTGCATATCCATGACGACGATGACGGTGTCGGGGTCGCCGGCATCGATGTAGGTTCCCGTGACCACCAGGCCGTGTTCGCGACGCACGCGGTCAAGCTCGGGATCGCGGAATACGGTGTTCCACCGCTCGACGCTGGCGACCCGTTGCTTGACGAGCATTACTCCGGTCATGACTCCTCCTGTCAACTCGCGTTTTTCGCTGTCTTGTGGGCGGTGGCAAGCCACGCGCGGACCGCTCCGTCCCGCTTGGGGTTGAACGGGGGTGGGACAGGCCGCCCGTACTCGGGCGCCACCTGTGCAAGGTCGCGAATCTCGGCTTTCCAGCCGCGTCGGCCTAGCCAGGTGGCCAAGTCCTCGGACGGCCCGCCGCGCCAGAGCGAGACGAGTTCGGGTGAGATGGCGGCTCGCGCGGCGCGAAGCAGCTCGGAATCCTCGTTGTGGTCAAGGGCCAGGGTGCTTCCTACGGCAGAGCACGAGCCGATCCGGTCAAGGAAAACGTCGGCCGAGTCGGGTTCGAGAGCGTAAAGGATTCCTTCGGCAAGCCAGGCGGTCGGCTTTCCGGGATCAAATCCGAATTTCGCCAGTTCTGCCGGCCAGTCGGAGCGCAAATCCAGCGCCACGGAGACACGCCGGCAGCGGGGCTGCGCGTGGAGCTCATCGAGGACGTTGGACTTGAAAGCCAAAACCTCCGGCTGGTCGACTTCGTGCACTACGGTGCCGGGCGGCCAGTTCAACCGGAAAGCGCGGCTATCCATGCCGCAGGCCAGCAGCACCACCTGGGTGATGCCGGCGCCGGCGGAATCCAGAAGCGCTTGATCCAGGAATCGGGTCCGCACCGCAACTTGGTCGGCCATCAGCTCGAGGAAGCCGGGCCCGCTGCCGTCGCCGCCCCAGAGCGATCCGCGGGGATCGGCACGCTCCACAAACGCTTGCGCGTACGGATCGTTGAAAAGCCGGTTGGTGCGGCGGCTTTCGCGGGCCCGCAGGGCGGCAACGCCCAGTGAGGTGGCGCCGACGCCCGTCGGCGTCGGGTGTGAATTTGCCTGCTGTGCCATCGCCCGCCCTTTCTCGGCCGTGCCATATGTCTACAGATGTAGACATCGCCCATCGTAAGGTCTCGTAGGGCATGATGTCTACAGCTGTAGATAAATAGTCGATTGGAGGCGGCATGCCACCACCGGTCAACCGGGCGAGCGCCGGGGAGAGCGCCCCGCCGCGTCGCAACGCCGCCGCCACCCGGGCGCGGCTCCTGCAAGCGGCCCGCGAGCAGTTCCTGAGTCAGGGGTACCGGGCCACGTCGCTCCGCGCGATCGCCGCGGCGGCGGGCGTCGACGTGATGCTGATCCGCCGCTATTTCGGGTCAAAGGAGCAGCTGTTCGCCGAGGCCACCGACGTCTCCGACAATGTCGCCGCGGTGCACGAGGCAGCCGACGGCGCGATATCCGGTGTCCTGATGGATCGGGTGTTGCGCGCCCGCCGCGACGTGGACGCACCATTGTTTGCGCTGCTGCGCTCCAGCGGCGACCCCGACGTCGTCGCGCGCCTGAACGCTCAGCTCGAAACCGGCCTGACCCGCAACCTGTCCGAGCGCATCACCGCCGACCAGCCAAGGCTTCGCGCCGACCTGGTCGCCGCCCTACTCCTCGGAGTGGGTGTCCTGCGCGCCCTGCTCCAAAAAGAACCCCTCGCCACCGCCGACGACCGCGAGATCGCCGCCCTTTTTGCGGAAGCATTCGAGGCGCTGACCAAGCTGCCTCAAGACGCTTAGGCCCCAAGCCCGAGGGCGCGGCCGGCGATTAGCCGCGGCTAAACCGCGCGGCCCTCGATGATGCTGAACCGCGACGCGGTCTCGATCACGCCGACCATCTCGAAACCGGCCGCGTCGAACAGGCGGCGGTACTCGCCCGCGGTGCGTTCGCGGCCGTTGTTGATGATCAGCATCTCCATGTCCGTCCACTTGCCGATCGGCCCGCTGTCGTCTTCGGGGATGACGGTCTCGACCAGCAGCAGCGCGGCGCCGGCGGGAGCGGCCGACCGCACGTTCCGCAAAATCCGCAGCGACGCGTCGTCGTCCCAGTCGTGGATGATGTGCTTGAGGATGTAGGCGTCGGCCCCGGTCGGGACGCTGTCGAAAAACGAACCCTCGGCGAGCCGGACCCGTTCGGCATGGGTTTCCTGCAGCAGCGTCGGTGCTCCGGCGATCACCTCGGGCAGGTCGTACAGCACCCCTTGGGCGTCGGGCGCCGACGCCAGGATCGCGCCGAGCAGCCGACCGTGGCCGCCGGCGACGTCGACGATGGTGGCGAACCGGGTGAAGTCGTACGCCTCGACGACGGGCCCGATCGACAACCCGGACAGGCCCGTCATGGCGTCGTTGAAAATCTGTCCGAACTCGGGCTCGTCGCCCAGGTAGTCGAAGAAGTCCTTGCCGCGCAACGCGGGAACGACCGAGGTGCCGGTTTTGATCGCCTCCGTCAGCAGGCTCCAGTGCTCGCGGTGTTGCCGCGCGCCGATGAAGCGCGCCATCGGCGCCATCGACACCGGGGCGTCGGAGCGCAACACCTCGGCCATCGGGGTCAGCTGGTAGCGGCCGTCGTCGCGTTGCGCGAAGATGCCCTTGCTGATCAGGGCCCGCAGCAGCCGGCCCAACGCGTCGGCGTCGGCCCCGACCCGGCCGGCCAATTCGTCGATCGGGAGCGGTCCCGCGGACAGCGCGTCCGCGACGCGAAGGTCGGCGACCGCGGTGATGCCCTGGGAAACCCACGCGGCGAGGATCAGCTCCTGCATTACCTCCGCCGGGGAAGCGGCTCGTGCGTCGGGTGAAGTCATGGGCGGAGTCTCGCACGCTTCTCGGGTAGCCAACTCCGCGGGCGGTCCGTTATGTTGCGCGGGACGTCGCGAGCATGAAGGAGCCCAGGGTGACGAAGGTATCGGTCATGGCAGCCGGCCTGGCGGCGGGCGCCCTGGTAGTCGGCGTCGCGGGCTGCAGTAGCGAAAAGCCGTCGCCGCCGAGGCAAACGCCGTCGGCCACGTCGACCTCCGCGGCGCCGTCGTCGGCCGCGTCACCGGCGCCGAACACCGGTGCCGCCCAGCCGTCCGACTACAGCAACCTGCTGATCAAGGCCACCGACATCGTGGTGCCCGGCGACACCTTCACCCTGCTGCAGACGCTGCCGGTGCCGAACCCGGCGGGAACCGAAGGCGTGTTCATGAATCAGGGCGGCACGCGCAAGGTGGACGACACCATCTACGTCTATCCGGACGCCGGCGCGGCGTCGCAGGCGCTCGACCAGAGCGCCAAGGGGATTCAGGAGCTCAGCGTCAAGGCCGCCCCGACGCCGGCCGACGTGGGCACCGGCGGTCAGATGGCCGTGGGGCCGTCGCCGGACGGCTCGAAGTCGAAGGCGATCGTGATGTTCACCGAGGGCAAGGTATTCACGGTTCTCGAATTCGAAAGCGCGCCAACCGATCCGCTGCAACCGGACTTCGTTCTCGATCTCGCGAAGAAACAGGACGCGGCCATCAAGAGCGGACTGCCCTCCTGAGGGCCGCCACGGCGCTCGGCGCGGCCGGACTGGCCGGCTGGGCGGCCGCACGGGGCGTGGCGGCGCGGATACGGCGCAACCCGGATCCTTTTCCGCGCGAACGGCTTACGGCGGAACCGGAGGGTGAGCAGGTCTTCATCGAACGCCCCGACGGGACGGTGCTCAGCGCTGTGGCCGCGGGGCAGGGGGCGCCGGTGATTCTCGTCCACGGGTACACCGCCCGCGTCCTCGAATGGAACCTGGTCTGGGATGAGCTGCAGGCGCGCGGGTTTCGCGTGATCGCTTTCGATCAGCGCGGCCACGGGCGCTCCACGCTTGGCTCCGACGGAATCGGATCGGAGCCCATGGCGGCCGACCTCGCGGCGGTCCTCGAGCACTTCGACGTTCGTGACGGGGTGCTCGTCGGCCACTCGATGGGCGGGTTCGTCAGCATCCGCGCGGTGCTCGACCACGCCGACGTGGCGCGGCGGCTGCGCGGGCTGGTGCTGTTCGCGACGTGGGCGGGCCGGATCCTGGATGGCGCGCCGCAGAACCGGCTGCAGATTCCGCTGCTGCAACTCGGCATCCTGCAAGTGCTCATGCGCAACCAGACCGTCGCGGCACTGTTCGGGGCGGCGCAGTGCGGGAGGAGCCCGTCGCCGGCGATGGTGTCGGTCTTCATGGAGGCGTTCAACCAGCACCTGGACGAACACGGGCCCCTGCTTCCGATCGTGCGGGCGTTCTCCCGGGAGGATCGATACCCCCGGCTCGGCGAGATACGGGTTCCGACCGTGGTCATGGTCGGCACCGCCGATCGCACTACGCCGCAAAGCCATTCGCGCCGGCTCGCCGACGGTGTCCCCGGCGCGCGGCTGGTGAGCGTGCCCGACGCCGGGCACCTACTGAATTGGGAAGCCCCCGGCGAGCTGATCGAGGTCGTCGAATCGTTTCACTGAGTCGCCGCGCGCGCACTCCAGGTGAAGCTGTGCATCTCGGGGATCTCGGGTCCCAGGGCCGACGCGACGCGGCGGCCGATGCGATCGGCTTCTGCCAGTGGGGTTTTCGGGTCGAGGAAGCCCTCCACCTCGACGCGCAGGGTCCGCCCGGTCCAGCGGGCGCGGGCGTGCGCGTGCATGACGCCGGGAACCGCGGCGGCCGCCGTTTCGGCCGTCGTGATGATCTCGGGGTCGACGCCGTCGAGCAGGCGGTGCGCGATGTCGGCGGTGACCTCCCAGCCGACGTGGCAGATGAACGCGGTGACGACGATTCCGGCGACCGCGTCCGCCCAGGCCCAGCCCAGCGCCACGCCGATCAGGCCCAGCATCGCCCCGGCCGAGGACAACGCGTCCAGCCAGGAGTGCTTCGCGTCGGCCACCATGGTCGCCGAGCGAATCCGCCGGCCCACCACCAGCTTGTAGCGGGCCACCAGCTGATTGCCCGCGATGCCCACCGCCGCGGCGGCGATGCCCCAGCCCAGGTGGCCGGTGCCGCCGTGACGCAGCAGCTTCGTGACGCTTTCAAAACCGGCAACCAGCGCGCTGCCCCAGATGACCAGGGCCACACCGATCCCGGCGAGGTCCTCGGCGCGTTCGTAGCCGTACGGGTAGCGCTCGGTGGGGACCTTGCGGGACGCCCGGAAACCCACGAACACCAGGGCGCTGGTCGAAACGTCGGACAGGTTGTGCAGCGCGTCGCCGAGCAGGGCCACCGATCCGGACAGCAGCGCGATGGACAACTCGATGAACCCGGTCAGGGCCAGGCCGACGGCGCTGACCGCCACCGCACGATTGGCCTGCCGGCGCTCGTGCGCATCGTCCGCCACCGTATCGAGGGGAAAGCTCGCCGCCGGGTCGCGGGCTCCGCTGATCACATGCATACCGCCTAATATGCCCGCGAGTGTGGTGTGGCTCAAGCCGGCGTTGGGTAGCGCTGTGCGGCAACGGCTTTAATGCTACGGTTCCGCCGATGAAGCTCGTGTTGGCCGGCTACGGGAGTCGTGGCGACGTCGAGCCCTGCGCCGCCGTCGCCCGGGAACTGCTGCGGCGGGGTCACGACGTACGGATGGCGGTGTCGCCTGACACGATGGCCTTCGTCCAGGCGACGGGGGTCACCGCGGTTTCCTATGGACCGGACACGCGCGAGCAAATGGGCTCGGCCATGCAGTTAGTACGCAAGGTGGTGAACCCGCTCGACGCGTTGCCGGCGGTCATGGAGCATCTGACGCAGGTCTGGACGGAGAAGACTGCGACGCTGACGTCGCTGGCGGAGGGCGCGGACCTGCTCGTGTCCGGCATCAATGAGCAGGAAGTGGCCACCGCCGTCGCGGAGTACTGCGGCATTCCGCTGGCCGCGCTGCACTTCTTCCCGGCCCGATTGTTGTCCAGCGGCGCGCTGTACTCGGGCATGGTCAAGGACGTTGCGGCGGCCCAGCGAAGTGCGCTCGGCCTGCCTGAGGCTTCCGGCGGTGTGCCGCTGGAGATCCAGGCCTACGACGAGCTCTGCCTGCCCGGACCCGCCGCCGAATGGGTGGAACCCGACGGCCGGCGGCCCTTCGTCGGCGCGCTGACGCTCGAGGTGCCGACGGACGCCGACGACGAGGTCCTGGCGTGGATCGCCGACGGCACGCCGCCGATCTGCTTCGGCCTGGGCAGCACGCCGATCTCGTCCCCGGCGGAGCTGGTCACCATGGTCGGCGCCGCCTGCGCGGAGTTGGGGGAGCGGGCGCTGATCTGCACCGGCCCCAACGACTTCGCCGAAGTCGCGCGTTTCGACCACGTCAAGATGGTGGGCGCGGTGAACCACGCGGCCGTCCTCCCGGCCTGCCGCGCGGTCGTCCACCACGGCGGCGCCGGCAGCACGGCCGCGGGCCTGCGGGCCGGTATTCCCGCCTTGGCCCTGTGGCTCTGGCTCGACCAGCCGGTCTGGGCGGCCGGCCTCGAGCGGCTGAAAGCCGGCTCGGAGCGTCAGTTCGCCGCCACCACCCGGGAGACGCTGGTCGCAGACCTGCGCCGCATCCTCACGCCGGACTACGCGACCCGCGCCCGCGAAGTGGCAGCCCAGATGACCAAGTCGGCCGACAGCGTCGCCCGCGCCGCCGACCTGTTGGAGGACGCCGCCCGCTCTGGGCGCGCCGGCTGACCGGCTTACGGGCCTACGGGCTTACGGAAGTGGGAAGCCGGTGCCTCCCGGCCCGGGGGCGGGCACTCCCTCGATGACATGGAGGCCGGGCGCCGGAGCGTAATACCAGTCGTGGCAGACGCTTCTGTCCCAACCGATCGGTTCGCCGGAATTCGGTAGCGGTTGCCCCGGGCACCACTGGTGGTGGCAGATCGGGTCGCAGATCGCCTGGGCGGTGCCCGCGGAGAGCCCAACGCCGGCCACCGCGACGCCGCCGGACAGCAGCGCCCCCGCGACGACCCGCATCACCTTGTTCCTCACGCTCGCTCCTGTCTGTGTCGGTTTGCCTCACGTCGTGTCATTCGGACGTTAGCGCCCCGCACTTGCGAATTTCTTGTGTTTGCGCGGTGGGGCGCGCAATAGAATTGCCGATTGGGTATACCTCCGACGAGCTGGCGCTTCCGTCCCGTGTTGTCGCGGAACCTGAGGAGAGACCGATGGCCCGAAATGGTCTGAGCAAATTCGGTGGTCTATGCGCGGCACCGCTCGCAATCGCCCTCGTGGCCGCACCGACTGTCGCGGCCGACAATCCGTCGTGGAATGGTCAGTACGCGGTCACATTCATGGTCGCGCCGAAGTCCGGAACCAGCATGGCCGTCGGCGACCCCGAGGTGCAGCACACCCAGACGTACGGGTTCAGCTCGAGTTGTTCGAACGGGAAGTGCGTCGCCACGATCGTCAGCGGCCCGCCCCCGACCAACCCGACGGTTCCGCAACCGGTGCAATTCACCTGGGATGGGTCGGCGTGGAAGCAGGAGAGCGACTTCCAGTGGGACTGCATGATGCCCGACACCAGCATCCAGTGGAATCCGGCCCACGCCGTGGTGCGCTACACGCCGCAGGCCAACGGGTCGCTGTCCGGCGTCATGCACGCCGACATCTCGAGCGGCGCGTGTCAGGGCTGGATCGAGGAGTACATGACGGCCGACCGTGTGTGACAGGCCTTGCCGTTAGCAGACTGGCAAGCCCTTGCGCCGCAACGCATTTGGCCTTGCGGATCACTCTGCGCAGCAACGCTTTTCACGGCACGGTGATTGGGAAAAGTCCTATGCCTAGGGCGTGTCCGGCGATATTATTCGAGCATGCGTTTCAGCACTGTCGCGGCCGCCGCCGCCTTGGTTATCGCCCCGCTTGCATCGGTGGGAGTTCCGTCCGCGCACGCTGACCTCAGCGGGTACCGCCGTTGCGTGGCAAACATTTCGCAACTCCCGATCACCGAACCCGACCCACAAAACATGAATCGTGTCGGGCAGATCCAGCAGGACCTCAAGTCGGGAGTCACCCCCGCCGCGGAAGCGCAGAAGGTGGCGGGGATGGGATTCGATCAGCGCGCCGCCGACGCGATCGTGCAGTGCGTGATCCAGGAGAACCCGTAGCGAGCCTAAATCGGATCGGGTCGTCTTAGCGGCCCGGCAGTATCTTTTTCCAGTCGAAATTCATAGGGTTTACACGAGATAGTCACCGAAGCCGCAAACTGACCCGGATTTCGCCTCGCCAGTTTCGGGACAGCGCAATCAAAGGTGGCTGGCATGTCCAGTGCGCGTGGTCCGCCCAGAACTCAACCAAGCCGTCGGTGCCCGAAAAACCGGACCGGCTGCGGTCGCCAATTTGTCCTATCTCGCCCGGCGCGCTGCCGCCGTCAATGCAGGGGGGTTTGCCAACGAAGCCAAGTTAAGGAGCTGTGACACAATGGATTTCGCGATCTTTCCCCCGGAGGTCAACTCCGCCCGGATGTACACCGGCCCCGGGTCCGGTTCGCTGCTGGCCGCCGCGGGCAGCTGGGATTCCCTGGCCGCCGAATTGACCACCACCGCCGAGACCTACCAATCGGTGGTTTCCGGCCTGAGCACCTTGAACTGGCGCGGTCCAGCCGCGGAGTCGATGACGGCCACCGCGGCCCCCTACATCGGCTGGCTGTACACCACCGCCGAGCAGACCAAGCAGACGGCCATGCAGGCCAGGGCCGCCGCGGCGGCCTTCGAGCAGGCGTTCGCCATGACCGTGCCCCCGCCAGCGATCGCGGCCAACCGCACCCAGCTGGCCTCGCTGATAGCGACGAACTTCTTCGGCCAGAACACCGCGGCGATCGCGGCAACCGAGGCGCAGTACGCCGAGATGTGGGCCCAGGACGCCGCCGCGATGTACGGATACTCCACCGCTTCCGCGGCCGCGTCGGCATTGGCGCCGTTCGCCCAGCCGAACCAGACCACCAATCCGGCCGGCGCGGCCGCCCAGGCGGATGCGGTCGCTCGGGCAGCCGCGTCGCTACCCAACCCCCTGCAGAAACTCGCGACCGGGACCACCCCTCAGTGGTTTCAAGACCTTTGGACAAACTACGGACCTGACGCCAACATCTGGGGCGACCTATCCTCGAGCGGAGTCTTCCAGCTACCGACCGCGCTCAACATTGCCAGTTTTGTCGGCAAAGACGCCGTCGACGCAGACACAATTGCACATGGCATCAGTGGCTTGACCGAGCCGATTCCTATCACATTGCTACCGAGCGCGAGCCCGGCCGCATTCAGTGGCGGCGCAGGTGCGGTGTCCGCGACATTTACCGGCGCCAAGTCGATCGGGCCGATGTCGGTTCCGGCGAGCTGGGCCACCCCGGCGGTCAGCCATATATCAGCCCTGTCGGGCACCGGCCTGACCACGCTCCCGGGAACCGAGGAGGCGGTCGGGGCGGGTATGCCCGGCGTACCGGGGATGCCGGCGGGCACGCTGACGCGGGCGTCGGGCGTCATACCGCGCTACGGGACCCGGCTGACGGTGATGCCGAGGCCGCCGGCGGCGGGGTGACACAGGCGGCGCGCCGACTAGGAGGAACGCCCACCATTGGCGGTGCATTGGCGTTGACTGTGCGGTGTGCCCCTACGACGCGTGGACGAACTGAAGGCCGGAGACCGGATCCGGATGAAGATCGGGCACGCCACCGTCGTAGCGACCGAACCCCTTGACGGGGAGCGGACCCTGCTCACGTTCCTCTACGGGACGAAAGGGCCCGCTGACAACGATCTGACCGTCGATGTACTGGACGACGACGAGTGGGGTTGGTAAAGGCGGCTGAAAGCCTTGATGCACCAACTACGGTGCGCGATACTCAAACTCGCGAAATAGCAAGAGTTTTAGCGTGTACCTTCTCGCGCTGTTAATGCGATGACGACAGCTCCTGCCCACGCCCTGACCGCAGCCGGTGGTAAAAGCCCGCGAACCGACGGGAAGGGCAGTAGTAGCTCACTTGGAAACTCCGCCGCTGGATCACCTGCAAGACGGCCGCCAGATACCGGCCCTACTGCGTTTGCCCGTCGCCTTCATCTCTGGCGGCTTGGGCTTTGGAGCGATCTCTTCCGGCGGCCCGCCGGTATTTATTGGCAGCGTTGCTATGCAGGTCGCCGCTACTGTTGTGCTCTGCATCGGCGGCCCATTCATGACCTTCAGCGACCTGCTCATTCAGTTGCGCTGCTCGATCACCCGCAGCCTCGCGCTCGCGAGCAGAACCCGGCATATGACAACCTCCCACGGGGACGGGTCTTCAAAGTTTCGCCACGTCCATGTACCCAGCGAATGTGGTGTTAAGCATGAAGTCAGCCCCGTGGAGAGAGGAGCTGCCCGATCAACGCTGTCAGACGCAGGTTAAGCGCGGTGAGTTCCGCCACTGCGGCTGAGTACCGTTTATGCCTGTTCGCAGCAGGGATGGAGTCGCTGACGCCGAGTATCAGGTCATATCTAGGTCACGGGCCTGCGCCTGAATGCCTGGGTACGGCGTTCTAGCCGCACGAACTCTGGTGCGCGATACTGGGATTGAACCAGTGACCTCTTCCGTGTCAGGGAAGCGCTCTCCCGCTGAGCTAATCGCGCCGGGGGGTCAAATTTGGAGGTGGAGACGGGAATCGAACCCGTGTGCACGGCTTTGCAGGCCGTTGCCTCACCACTCGGCCACTCCACCGCTGGGATTGATGCCACTTGCACCTTCGAGCGGACGACGGGATTCGAACCCGCGACCCTCACCTTGGCAAGGTGATGCGCTACCAACTGCGCTACGTCCGCGCGCAACGGGCGAGATCGTCGCCCGTTGCGAAGGACGACGATAGTCCACCCGAGCGGGCCTGCACAAATCTCTTGGTTACGTTGCCGCTCTAGGCTAGCGCGCCCGGCGACGCACGCGGCGAGTTCCGCGCGGTCCGATTCGTGCTACCCTTCGACACCGTTCGCCCCTCGGCGCCGGTCCCGTGGCTCAGTGGAAGAGCGTCCGCTTCACACGCGGAAGGTCGCTGGTTCGATCCCAGCCGGGACCACCGGAATCCTTGCACGTCAGGCGCGGTTTAGCCGACGCCGTGCGCCACCGCGCGAAATCGTGATCGACTACTCCTAACCCGACAACTCTTCAGCGTGTAAGGACGGTGGACGATGGCAGCCAACCAAGAGGGGATCGGCGTGCTGAAACTCGAATGCCCGCAGCGCCACCCCGTGGGCAGGATCCTCAAGGAGGCCCCCCATCAGGCGGTCCAATACGACCCCGGCGCCCAGGTCGGCACGCGCCGGTTCTGGCCGGACGAAGGGGACCAGCCGCAGTTCAAGGTTCACTGCCGCTTCTGCGACAAATCCGTAGGCGAGGCCACGACCGCCCTGCAGAACCAGCTCGCCGGTCTCGTCGACGACATCGCCCAGACCATCGGAACCGCCACGCTGCAGTACGCGTAGGGGGCGTTACAGTCTGGGGGCGAGATGTTACGCCGACGACAGGAGCCAGCCCGGTGGCCACGCAGGACAGCAGCCCCCGCCCCCCCGAGGGCGATTGGCTGGGCACTCCGTACCTGAGATTCGAGCGTCAGGGGCCGATCGCGGTGTGCACGATCGATCGCCCGGAGGCCAAGAACGCCTTCACGCCGGCGATGTACTTCGGAATCCGTTGTGCCGTAGGGCGAGTCAACGAGGATCCCGACCTGGCCGGGCTGCTGATCACCGGGACGGGTGACATCTTCGCGCCCGGCGGCGACATGGGCGGCGGGGGCGGCACCGACGACTGGATGACGTTCGGTTCCGGCCTGGGCATGGACGTCACGCCCTTCGACACTGTGCGGACCTCGGCCAAGCCGGTCGTCTCCGCGGTCAACGGGCTGTGCCAGGGCGGCGGCATGCAGATCGCGCTGTGCAGCGACCTGTCCGTGGTCAGCGAGCGGGCGACGTTCCGCGTGCCCGAGCTGTTCCGCGGCTACGCCGACACCTACTACAGCCAGATGCTGGCCCGCATCATCGGGCCGGTCCGCACCCGCGACCTGATGTTCACCGGGCGGGTGCTCACCGCGGTCGAGGCCCTCGACTGGGGCCTGGTGAACAGGGTGGTGCCGCACGAGACCCTGCTCACCGCGGCCAAAGACCTGCTTGCGCAGGCCTGCCGCACGGCGCCGCGCGCCCGCGGCGTGATCAAGTCCAGCATCGACAACTACCTCGGCCTGTACGACCGCATCGGCATGACCGCCAGCCTCGGCGACGCCGAGGCCCGGGAGGGCTTCCGCGCGTTCAAGGAGCGGCGCTCGCCGGACTGGGTGCACCCGGAGCTGCGCGCCGAGGGACGGCTATAGGTCGATCCACTCGCCGTGGGGGGCGACGCGCAGCACGTCGCCGATCCCCGCGGCGTCGAACGCCGCGGCGAATTCGTCGGCGCCCTCGCTGAAGTGGGCCCAGCCGTCGACGTGCGCCGGTATCACCACCTTGGCGCCCAGCACCTCGGCGGCGGCGGCCGCGCGCGCCGACGTCAGCGTCAACGGCCGGCCCCGCTCCTTGGCCGGCACCCTCGCCGCGCCCGCGAACAGCACGGCGATGTCGATCGCGCCGAGCCGATCGGCGACGTCCCTGACCGCGCTCATCGAGGCGTTGTCGCCGCTGAGGTACACGGTGGGCAGGCCCGGCCCGGACAGCACGAACCCCGTCACCTCGCAGTTGACGTGGCCGCCGGCGTCGCGTTGCCCGTCGGCCGGGCCGTGCACCGCCGGAACGGCTTGCGCCGCAAGGGGTCCCGACCCGCCGGGCAGGTCATACGACTCCCACGGCGACACCCCGACCGCGGGTGCCCCCAACCGGCCTGCGGCGCCCGGATGGGTGAGCACCAGCGGCGCGGCCAGCGCCATCCGCCGGCCTTCGTCGTCGAGGTTGTCGGGGTGCTGGTCGTGGCTGATCAACACCGCGTCCACCGGCCCCAGCGCGTCGGCGCGCACCACGGGCCCGGTCAGCTTGGTCAGGTAGCCGTGCTCGCCGGGCGGATCGAACGTCGGGTCCATCACCAGCCGGCGGCCCGCGATGTCGATGACCGTCGTCGGACCGCCCAGCACGGTGATCGCGCGATCGCGCCGCGTCGGGTCAAACATTGCGCGCCCTCCCTCGCCAGAACGGTTCCCGCAGCGCGGTTTTCAGGATCTTGCCGCTCGGGTTGCGGGGGAGCGACGGCACGAAGTCCACCGTCCGCGGGCATTTGTAGCCGGCCAGGTGCCCGCGGCAGAACGCGATGATGTCGTTCGCGTCGACCTCGGCGCTGGGAACGACGATCGCCTTGACCGATTCGCCCCAGTAGTCGTCGGGCACACCGATGATCGCGGCGTCGGCGACGGCGGGGTGCTCGATCAGCACGCTCTCCACCTCCGGCCCGTACACGTTCTCGCCGCCGGTGATGATCATGTCCTTGAGGCGGTCCTCGATGTAGACGTAGCCGTCGGCGTCCAGGCGCCCGATGTCGCCGGTGCGCACCCAGTCGTCGGCGGTGATCGTCTCGGCGGTCGCCTCGGGCCGGTTCAGGTAGCCGGTCATGTTCTGATTGCTGCGCACCCAGATCTCGCCCGCCTCCCCGGCGGGCAACACGTCCCCGGTCTCGGGGTGCACGACGCGAATCTCGCAGCCCAGCACCGCCTTTCCGGCCGCCAGCTGCAGGTGCGGCCGGTCGGGGTCGCGGTGCTCGGCGTCGCCGAGCGCGGTGACCGCCCCGCACAGCTCGGTCTGGCCGTACACCTGGACGAAGCTCGTCTCGGGCCAGGTCTCGAGCGCGCGGTGCAGCAACGGCAAGGGCATGGGCGCGGCCCCGTACACGATGTAGCGCAGGCCCGCGATCGCCGCGCTCGCCGCCTCGCCGGCCTCCAGGAACCGCGCGATCACCGGCGGCACGAAGAACGCGTGCGTCGCCCCGGCCCGCACCGCCCCGACCAAGGATGCGGCGTCGGGCTCGCGGGTCATGATCGTCGGGGCCCCCGCCCGAATTCCGAAGAGGCAGTACCCAATTCCGCCGACGTGAAAGAGGGGCATCGCCACGAGGTTCGCGTCGCCGTCGTCGAACGGGAACGCCGGTGCGAGGTTGGCCGCGTGGTTGGCCAGCGCACGCTGGCTCAGCAGCACACCCTTGGGCCGCCCGGTCGTGCCGCTGCTGTAGATGATCAGCGCGGTCTCGTCCTCGCCGATCTCCTCGGGGGCAACGGGAGTTGCCGCGGCGATCAGGGATTCGTACTCGTCGTCGACCACGACGATCCGCTCCACGGCCGCGGCCGCCTCGGCGGCGGGGCGCAGTTCCGCGCCGACGAACAGCAGCCGCGGGCGGCTGTCGTCGAGCACGTGGGCGAGCTCGTCGCCGGTCAGGCGCCAGTTGACGACGGTGGTCACCGCGCCGATCGACGCGGCGGCGAAGAGGATCTCCAGGCAGGCCGGGTGATTCTTGTCCAGGAACGCCACGCAGTCGCCGCGCCGCACGCCGGCCTCGCGCAGGGCCCCGGCCGCGCGGCGGATCCGCTCCGACCACTCCGCCCAGGTCCACTGCAGTTCGCCGAAGCGCATCGCGACGTCGTCGGGCCGCCGCTCGGCGTGGCGCTCGACGAACCCGGCGAGCGTCTGTGTCATGTCCCCTCCGTGTGGTGTGAGTGCGTTCCCTCCGAGTGTGCCCTGCGGCGTCTATGCCACCATGACTGCCATGGTGAACGCCGATCGCGCCCGGTCCCGGACCTTCGTCGTGACGGGCGCGGCGTCGGGCATCGGCCTGGCCACCGCGAAGCGCCTGCTGGCCGAGGGCGGCACCGTGATCGGCGCCGACCTGGCCGCCCCGCCCGATCTCGGGGCCGACTTCCACTTCGTCACCGCCGACGTCACCGACGAGGCCGCCATCGCCGCGGTGCTGGCCGCGGTGCCCGACCGCCTCGACGGCCTCTTCCACGCGGCGGGCGTCGCCGGCGGCGGCCCCGTCCACCTGCTCGACCGCGCCGAATGGGACCGGGTGATCGGCATCAACCTCACCGGCACCTTCCTGGTGGCCAAGGCCGCTCTGGCCAGGATGATCGAGCAACCCCGTGTCAACGGCGAACGCGGTTCGATCGTCACGGTCGCCAGCATCGAGGGCCTGGAGGGCACGGCCGGCGGCAGCTCCTACAACGCGGCCAAGGGCGGCGTCGTCCTGCTCACCAAGAACATCGCGCTCGACTACGGGCCGAGCGGCATCCGCGCCAACTCCATCTGCCCCGGCTTCATCGAAACCCCGATGGCCCACAACGTTTTCGGCCTGCCGGGGATGGAAGGCCCGCTGGCGTCCATCACCGAGGAGCACGCTCTGCAACGGCTGGGCCGGCCCGAGGAGGTGGCGGCGATGGCGTCGTTCCTGCTGTCGACCGACGCCTCGTTCGTCAGCGGCCAGGCCATCGCCGTCGACGGCGGCTACACCGCGGGTCGCGATCACGGGGTCGTCAAACTCTTCGGCTTCCCGGAGTAGCGCCTTAAGATTCGCGCATGGTCACTCCCGACGAGGCGATCGACGCGATCCGAGGCACCGGCGGCGCGCAGCCGGGCTCCCGCGCGCTGCACGCCAAAGGCACGCTGTACCGCGGGACGTTCACCGCGACGCCGGAGGCGTCCGGACTGTCGCGCGCCAAGCACCTCGACGGCTCGCCAGTCCCGGCGCTGATCCGCTTCTCCAACGGCTCGGGCAACCCGAAGCAGCGTGACGGCGCGCCCGGGGTGCGCGGCATGGCGGTGAAGTTCACCCTGCCCGACGGGTCCACCACCGACGTGTCGGCGCAGACCGCCCGGCTGTTCGTCTCCAGCACGCCGGACGGGTTCGTCGACCTGCTGAAGGCGATGCGGCCCGGCCCGACGACGCCGCTGCGCATGGCCAAGTACTTCCTGACCCACCCGAAGCTGTTCGCCGCGTTGCCCATCCTGCGCGAGGCCAACAAGGTCCCGGCCAGCTACGCCACCATCGAGTACCACGGCCTGCACGCCTTCCGCTGGGTCGGCGCCGACGGCGGCGCCAGATTCGTTCGCTACCACTGGGTTCCCGACGCGACCGGCAACGACGTCCAGGGCCAGGAGGTCGGTGGCCCCGACTTTCTCGCCGAGGAGCTGGACGCGCGGCTGGCCGGCGGGCCGGTGCGGTTCGACCTGCGCGTGCAGATCGCCGGGCCCGGCGACTCGACGGTCGACCCGTCCGCGCCGTGGCGCAGCACCCAGACCGTCACCGCCGGCACCCTGGAGATCACCGGCCTGGACACCGAACGCGAGCACGGCGGCGACATCGTGGTGTTCGACCCGATGCGCGTGACCGACGGCATCGAGCCCTCCGAGGATCCCGTGCTGCGCTTCCGCAGCCTGGCGTATTCGGCGTCGGTCAAGCTGCGCACGGGCGTCGACCGCGGCCGGGAGGCGCCGCCGATCTGACGGAGATTATGCTCTTCGGAAGTGCTGTTCTCCCATATGGTTTTGATCGCCCTGGCCGGGTTCGGCGCCGGCGCCATCAACGCTCTCGTCGGATCGGGCACCCTCATCACGTTCCCGACGCTCGTCGCCCTGGGCTACCCGCCGGTCACGGCCACCATGTCGAACGCGGTCGGGCTGGTGGCGGGCAGCGTGTCGGGCACCTGGGGCTATCGCGCCGAGCTGGCCGGGCAGTGGAACCGGCTGCGCTGGCAGATCCCCGCGTCGCTGGCCGGCGCGGTGCTGGGCGCCTTCCTGCTGCTGCATCTCCCCGCGACGGTGTTCGCCGCGATCGTGCCGGCGCTGCTGGTGCTCGCGCTGGTGCTGGTGGTGGTCGGGCCGAAGCTGCAGTCGTGGGCCGCCCAGCGTGCCGAAGAGGAGGGACGCTCACCCGAGCACATCAGCCCGGCGCGGATGGCCGTGCTGGTGTTCGGGACGTTCGCGGTGGGCGTCTACGGCGGCTACTTCACCGCCGCGCAGGGGATCCTGTTGGTCGGCATGATGGGCGCGCTGCTGCCCGAATCCGTGCAGCGCATGAACGCGGCGAAGAACCTCCTGACGCTGTTGGTGAATGTCGTTGCGGCGGTGAGCTACTCGCTGGTGGCGTTTCACCGGATCAGCTGGCCGGTGGCCGGGCTGATCGCGGCGGGCTCGCTGATCGGTGGGCTGGTCGGGGCGCGCTACGGCCGTCGGCTCTCGCCGACCGCGTTGCGCTCGACCATAGTGGTGGTCGGCCTGATCGGGCTCTACCGGCTACTCACCGTGGCTTGACGGTGGCCTCTGCGACGACGTCCAGCACATCGCGGCGTTTCTCCCACGCCCGTCGCTGCCGCATCGCCCCGTTGCCCTCGGTGGCGACGCGGTCGAGTTCCGTTGTCACGCGGTCGTATTCGCCGAGCGCGTCCAGCGCCGGACGCAGCCGCCGCACGAACGCGGCCAGCAGCTCGCGCGCCGGGACGGCGCCGCGGCCGTGGATCAGGTCCAGCGAGCTCCCCGACAGCCCGTCGTGCGCGGCCTTCCAGTACGCGGCCCGCAGCGCCGCGGGCGCCAGGCGCCCCGGCTCGTCGGCCTGCTCGTCGAGCGCCGTCATCACCGCGGCCCTGACCAGCGTCGCCAGCAGCACGGTTTCGGCGACCGTGGCCGGCACGTCGGCGACCCGCACCTCGATCGTCGGGAAATTCTCCGACGGGCGCACGTCCCAATAGACCATCTTGTGGTCGAGAATGATCCCGCTGTCGATCAGCATGCGCACGGTGCGCTCGTAGTCGTCGGGCGCAGGGAAGAATGGCGGCGGCCCGGCGACCGGCCAGCGCCGCCAGAGGACGCTGCGCCAGCTCGCATAGCCGCTGTCGGCGCTGCGGTAGATGCGCGAATTCGCCGACAGCGCAAGCAAACTCGGCAGCCACGGGCGCAACCAATTGCTGACCCGGATCGCGGCCGCGCGATCGGGCACCTCGACGTGGACGTGACATCCGCAGATACCCTGCTCGTGCGCGACCATCCCGTAGTCCGCGCCGATTCGCCGGTAGCGCGGGGTGTCGGTGACGGGAAACTCGTGCGGCGTGGTCGGCGGCAGCCCGGCGGCGAGCAGCCGGACTCCCGCGGACTCGGCCGCCTGCGCGGCGGCGTGCCGCAGCCGGGTGAGTTGCTCCTCGAGTTCCGCGCTGGTCGACGCCACGCCCGAGGCGGTCTCGACCTGGCAGCTGCTCAGTTCCAGCTGCAGCTCGACGCCGCGGCGCTTCGCCTCTTCGGCCACTGCGCCGTTGCGGGGGGCCGGTTCGCCCGTTTGCGGGTCGACGAGGAGGAATTCCTCCTCCGCACCGAAGGTGGGGCCGGTAATAGCGGCGCGGCTCAGCTCACCAGCGGGCGGCCGAGGCGAGCGCGGCGTCCGCGGTCGGATAGATGGGCAGCACGCCGTTGAGCCCGCAGGCGTCGACGATGCGGGCGACGATCGGCTGGTGGCTCACCAGGCGCAACTCGATGCCGCGGTCTCGACACCGGTGCGCCTCGTCGGCCAGCGCCGCGAAGGCGCAGCAACCCATGAAATCCAGCCCGGTGACGTCGACCACGAAGGGACCGGGCGGAATGACCACGCTGGCGGCCTCGCTGACCAGCTGGCGCCAGGTGTGCTCGTTGCAGGCGTCGACCTCGCCGCCGGCGTTGATCAGCACCGCGGCGCCGTTGCGGTCGGTGGTCGCGCGCAGCGTGCTGTGTGGATCGCCCAGCTCGTAGACCAGCCGCGTGCTGAGCATGAGGGGTGGTGGGCTGGACATCGGTTCCGCAACGATAACCGGACTCATGGTGGACCCCCTAATCAACCGACGCCTGGCGTCGGGATGGTGCCCGTCCTGCTACTTAAGACGAATTCTTCGCGACGTGCGAATCTCATTTGTATAACGAGACAGGGCGGTCTGTCTACATGCGAGGGGTTAAGAGTATGGTAAGGCCCGTATGACCAGCCACGATGTCCCGCCGCCGGTCAATTCGGCCCGCGAACGCATCCTGACCGCGGCTTATGAGCTCTTCGGCCGGCGCGGTATCCGCGCCGTCGGCACCGACGAAGTGATCGAGCGGGCGGGGGTCGCGAAGGCCACCCTCTACCGTCATTTCGCGACCAAAAACGACCTCGTCCTGGCCGTGCTGCAGCGCCGCGAGGAAGTCTGGACCTACGGCCTGATCGACGAGCAGTCGCGGCAGCGGGGCGCGACTCCCGAGGAGCAGTTGCTGGCGATCTTCGACGTCATGCACGAGTGGTTTCAGCAGGGTGACGGGTTCGAGGGGTGCTCGTTCATCAACGTGCTGCTGGAGTTGGGGGCCGACCACCCGGCCGGCCAGGCATGCATCGTCCACATCGACCACGTCCGCGACATCGTGCGTCAGCGCGCCGTCGCGGCCGGGCTGCTGGAGGTCGAGGACTTCGCCTCGTCGTGGCACATCCTGATGAAGGGCGCCATCATTCTCGCGGCCGTCGGTGACCTGGACGCCGCGCTGCGCGCCCGCAAGATGGCCTGCGCGCTGATCGAGGAGCACCGGCCGGTGGCGCCGGAGGACATCGGCGAGGCGGTGGGCTAGCGGCGATCGGGTCAGGCGGCGTCGGCGGCCTGACTCCCTGTTTTGCGGTAGTGCTCTTCCTCGAGCTCGGCGATCATGCGCGACGTGCGCTCGCGCAACGCGAAGGCGGCGATCAGGCCGCACACGATCGCGATGACCAGCGCGATCCACGAGAACCGCTCCATCCAGCGTTCGGCGGCCATGCCGGCGAAATACACCAGGGCGGTGGTGCCGCCGGCCCAGCAGATGGCGCCCGACACGTTGGCCGCCAGGAACCGCGGGTAGTGCATCTTCAGCGCGCCGGCCAGCGGCCCGGCGAATATCCGCAGCAACGCGATGAACCGGCCGAAGAACACCGCCCGAACTCCCCAGCGGTTGAATAGCTTTTCGGCCAGCGCGACGTGCCCGGGCCCGAAGTGCTTGGGGAAGCGCCGGCCGAGCCGGTCGAAGAGCGGCATGCCGAACCGCCGGCCGATCGCGTACCCGATCGAGTCGCCGACGACGGCGCCGATCACCGCGGCGCCCCCGACGCCGACCGGGTTGACGGCCAGGTCGTGATGCGACGACATCAGCGCCGCGCTGACCAGCACGATCTCCCCGGGAAGGGGAATGCCGAGGCTTTCCATCCCGACCACGCCGCCGACCACCAGGTAGACCAACAGGGGCGGAATGGACTGCAGCAATGCCTCCACATTCATGGGTCAAGGATGCCTGACCGGCGAACGAACCGCGCCGTAATCTCCGCGCTCGGCGTGCTGAGGGGTTCGAGCCGCGGACGCTTGGGCACCCGCCCGTCGGCCGAAGACATGCCGCGCAGCCGTCGCCACACCCAGGGCATGAATTTCTGCTGCGTCCAGCGCAACTGGCCGTACGTGCGGGACT
The DNA here is from genome assembly GCF_002101815.1 of Mycobacterium paraense. Taxonomy (GTDB): domain Bacteria; phylum Actinomycetota; class Actinomycetes; order Mycobacteriales; family Mycobacteriaceae; genus Mycobacterium; species Mycobacterium paraense. The sequence continues at coordinate 251,383 of NZ_LQPM01000024.1, forward strand.
TGAACGACAGGCGCGTCGCGCTGCCGCTCGCTTCGGCCCAATCATGGTTGCTGCCAGGCAGATTCAGCGCCTCGGCGGCCGCCTCGGCGAACAGGATGTGCCCCTTGGTGGAGGCGTGCACGCGGTCGATGTCCCACGTGTCCAGATCGCGCATCGCGGGCGCGTTGTAGAGGTCCACGAGCCGGAAGTCGTACTGGTCGGCGGCCGCCCGGATCGCGTCGTTGATGCGGGCGAGCCGCCCGGACACCAGCCGGCCGAGCGGGAGGAATTGCGCGACGTTCGGGAAGGTGGTGGTCACCACCGTCGCGCCCGACCCGCCGAGCGCGGCGTACACCTGCTCGAGGTTGGCCAGGGCGCGGCCGAACGAGTTTCCCGGCTGGATCACATCGTTCATGCCGACGCAGACGGTGATCAGATCGGGTTGCATCGCCAGCGCCGGCGGGACCTGCTCGCGCAGCACGTCGGCCACCAGCTTGCCGCGGATGGCCAGGTTGGCGTAGTGCAGACCGGGGTAGAGGGCGTCGATCATGGCCGCGAGCCGGTCGGCGAACCCGAGGCAGCCGATCGCGTCGTTGCCGTCCCACAACCCTTCGGTCTGGCTGTCCCCGATGGCGACGTATCGGCTGTATCCGGTCTCACTAGCCCCGTACACGATGCCGAGACTAACCGGTAAGTCCGTCTTCGTCGTTGTAGCGTGGCGCTGGCTCGACCCTTAGGAGATTCTGTGGAATTCAACCTCGCGCAGGTGTTCGGGGCGGTCGCCGCGGCCAACCCCGACCGGGACTGCATCGTGTTCGGCGATCGGCGCTTCACCTACGCGCAAACCGCCGAGCGCGCCCGCCGGTTCGCCCGCGCGCTGCACGGCTGGGGGCTGGGCGCGCATCGCGAACGCGCCGAGCTGGCGCCGCACGAATCGGGCCAGAGCCACCTGGGGCTGTACCTGGCGAACTGCAACGAATTCCTCGAGGCGATGCTCGGTGCGTACGGGGCGCGGGTCGCCCCGTTCAACGTCAACTACCGCTACGTCGCCGACGAGCTGGTGTACCTGCTCGGCAACGCCGGGGCCGACGCGGTCGTGTATCACGCGCGGTTCGCGCCGACGCTGGCCGAGGCGCTGGCCCGGATGCCCCGTCCCGTGCGGCTGATCCACGTCGACGACGGGTCGGGCAACGACCCGCTGCCCGGGGCGGTGCGCTACGAGGAGCTGCTGGCTTCGACGTCCGATGAGCCGCTCGACCTCACGCCCTCGCCCGACGACCTGTACGTGCTCTACACCGGCGGCACCACCGGGATGCCCAAGGCGGTGCTGTGGCGCCAGCACGACATCTATGTCAACGCCATGGGCGGGCGGACGCTGGGCACCGGCGAGGTGGTGGGCAGCATGGAGGAGATCGTCGAGCGGTCGCGGATCGCGGGACCGGGCTCGATGACCCTCGCGCCGCTCATGCACGGCGCGGCCCAGTGGGCGGCCTTCATCAGCCTGTGCAGCGGCCGGCCGTTCGTGATGGCGCCGACGACCACCCACTTCGATCCGGCCGAGGCGCTGGCGCTGGCCAGCCGCGAACGGGTGATGTCGCTGTCGATGGTCGGCGACGCCTTCGGGCGGCCCCTGGCCGACGAACTCGAGGCCGGTGACTACGACCTGTCCGGGTTGTTCGCACTGGTGACCGGCGGGGCCGCGCTGAGCGCCCCGCTCAAGCAGCGGTTCGTCGAGCTGCTGCCGCAGCTGACCGTTCTGGATGCGGGCGGGGCGTCGGAGTCCGGCGCGCAGATGATGCAGGCCTCCAGCCGGCTGCAGAGCGCGTCCGGCCGCTTCGTCCCCAACCCGGGGGCGGTGGTGGTCAGCGAGGACCTCACCCGGATCCTGTCGCCGGGCGACGAGGAGATCGGCTGGCTGGCCCAGCAGGGGCCGATACCGCTGGGCTACTTGGGCGATCCCGACAAGACGGCGCGCACGTTCCCGGTCATCGAGGGCATCCGCCACTCGGTGCCCGGCGACCGCGCCCGCTGGCACGGCGACGGCCAGATCGAGCTGCTCGGCCGCGATTCGGTCACCATCAACTCCGGCGGAGAGAAGATCTTCGCCGAGGAGGTGGAGGCCGCGATCGCCGAGCACCCCGACGTGTACGACGTCGTGGTGACGAGCCGGCCCAGCACCCGGTGGGGCAACGAGGTCGTCGCGCTGGTCCGGTTGGCCAACGGCTCGTCCGTCGACGCGGACAGCATCATCGCCGAGGCCGGCCGCCATATCGCCCGGTACAAACTGCCGAAGGCGATCGTGTTCTGCGACCGGTTGCAGCGCTCGCCGTCGGGCAAGGCGGACTACCGCTGGGCGAAAGCGCAAGTGGCGCAGGGCGGTTGAGCTCACGGCGCCTCACCCGTCACAGCGGTATCTGCGGGGAAGGATGCGACGTTGTGCCCGCCTCATAGCGACAAGTTGGGGTGCCCGGGCGCGTTGTCGTCCCCCGCAAGCGGGAGGTACCCCCAGTGAGGCGGGCACAAAGGGTGCCACCCCGGCCAGTGACTGGTGTGACGATTGAGTTAGCCTCGGTGACCGTGGCTGCGCCCTTGAGTGTCAACGCAATTCGCGCGCCGCGCCGGGGAACCGTCGCGATCGGTGTCGCCGTCACGGTGGTCGTGTTCGTGGCCGGCTTGCTGTGGGCGAAGTGGCTGCCCTACGCGGGGAAAACCCTCAAGGCACAGCGCACCCATCACTGGCCGGCGCCGAACATCCTCACCGTGGGCGGGGTGCGCGCCGGGGACGGCCCGACCTGGCACGCCGCCACGACGTTCTTCCACGCCTACTTCTTGTCGATCTGGCAGGCGCTGGTGGTGGCGCTGCTCGTCGGCGCGTCCGTGCAGGCGTTGCTGCCGCGATCGTGGTTGCCGCGCGCGTTGAACCGGCGCGGCGTGCTGTCGAGCGCGCTGGCCGGTGGGCTGGCCGGCATGCCGTCGATGATGTGCGCGTGCTGCGCCGCCCCGGTCGCCGTCACGTTGCGGCGCAACGGCGTCGGTCGCGTCGCCGCCATCGCCTACTGGCTCGGGAACCCCTTGCTGAATCCGGCGGTGCTGGCCTTCTTGTTCTTCGTGGCCCCGTGGCAGTGGACGCTGACCCGGGCCGTCGTCGGCGTCGTCGCCGTGCTGGGCGTCGCGGCGGCGGTCGGCCTGGTCACCCGCGACGATGCGCCACCGGCCGCCGAGGCGGTGACCCCGCAGGCCATCGGCTTCGGGCGCGCGCTGCTGCGGCTCGGCCTGGTCCTGCTGCCGGAGTACGCGGTGCTGGTGCTGGTGGTCGGGGCGTTCCGGGGCTGGTTACTCGCCGGGCTGCCGCACCACGGCCTGCTCATCGTCGTCCTCGCCGCGGTGGTCGGCACGCTGATCGTCATCCCGACGGCGGGGGAGATCCCGATCCTGCAGGCCCTGGCGCTGCTCGGGGTTTCCACGGGAACGCTGGGCGCGCTGCTGATCACTCTGCCCGTCGTCAGCGCCCCGGGGGTCGCGATGGTCGCACGCAGCTTCGGGTGGAAGGCCACCGCGGCCACGACGCTGGCGGTGATCGCGGCGGGATTGCTCGGCGCGACGGCGCTGAGCGCGCTGTAGGTGGCGGTACCGTCACTGTCATGGCGAACAAGAGGCAGCAGGACGCCGCCGATTCGCTTGCGCCCCAGTATCCGATCGAGTCGGTCGACAACGCGCTGAAGCTCCTCTTGTTGCTGGGGGAGCGGCCCGAGATCCGGCTGACGGAGGCCACGCGGTATCTGGGTGTCGCGCCGTCGACCGCCCATCGGCTCCTGGCGATGCTGCACTACCGCGGGTTCGTCCGCCAAGACCCGGTGTCCAAGGCCTACCTGCCCGGGCCTTCGCTGACCGGCGTGGCGTTTGCGATCCTCGCGCGCCTCGACATTCAGCGAGCCGCCGCGCCGATCATGCGCAGCCTCAGCGAACAACTGCGGGAAACCATTCACGTCGGGATGCTCGACGGCGCCAACGTCCATTTCGTGGCCGCGGTCGAGGGCCCGGCCGCGGTCCGGGTGGCCTCCCGGCTGGGGCGAACCATGCCGGCGCATTGCACCTCGACGGGCAAGGTGATGTTGGCCCAGCTCGCCGAAGCCGAACTGGCCCAGCTGTTTCCGGACGAGGAGCTGGAGCGCGTCACCGCCCATTCGATCGGCAGCCGCACCGAATTGGAGGCCGAGCTGTCCCGCATCCGCGAGCGCGGTTACGCCGTCAATCGCGAGGAGAGCGAGGAGGGCGTCGCGTCGGTGGCGGTGACCATACCGACCCGGGTCCCGGGGCTGCGGCTCGCCCTCAACGCGGCGGCACCGCAGAATCGGCTGGGCGGCGCTGAACACTCGGCCGTGGCGGCCGCACTTGCCAAGGCGGCCAAGGAGATCGGCGATCAGCTCGGGTGAGAGGTCCGGTACGGGATTTCCGGTCGCAGGAAGACGTCGTTGAGCGTCACGGTGCGCAGCTTTCGCGACCGGATGATGTCGACCAGCTGGCCGTAGACGTGGGTGACCGCCGGGTGGTTGAGGTGGCCGATCACGATGTTCTGCGGGGCGAAGGACTGCAGCGCCATCCTGACGATCTGGTCCTCGGGCAGCGCCGCGGAATCGCGTAGGTCGCCGCTCCACAGGGTCGGCACCTGGTAGCCCAACTCGGCGGCCACCTTGTCCACCACGGCGTTGTGATGCCCGTACGGCGGCCGGAAGTAGGGGGCGGCGTCCACGCCGTAGGTGTTGCGCAGGAACGCGTCGGTGCGGTGCAGTTCGTCGGCGACCTGGGCGGCCGACAGTTTGGTGAGGTCGGGGTGCGTCCACGTGTGGTTGGCCAGCTGAATCTGCCCCGATTCCACCAGCGGCTTCAGCAGGGCGGCATTCTCGGTCCACGAGCGATAGGAGCCGGTGACGAAATAGGTGAGCCGCACGCCGGTGTCCTTGGCGAATTGCGTGTAGAGCCGCACCACCTCGCTGTCGGCGCCGTCGTCGACGGTCCACGCCAGGTGATCCCCGTTGCCGGGCAGCTTGGTCAGCACGGTGCCGCCGGGCAGCAGCACGCGCGACGCCCGGTCCGGCGGGGACAGCAGCGGCGGCAGCCCGGGCGCGTCAGGGCGCGGCGCGGGCACCTCGGCGCGCGCCACCGTCTCCCTGGGTCCACCGGCGGACGACCACGAAATCCCGGTGACCGCCACCGTCGCGGCCACGGCGACCAGGAAGCGCCGCCGGTCCAGTTCGCTCACCTCGGCAGGTTAAGGCCGGCGCCGGTGATCTCCGCCGCGTGGCGCGCGCCGGAGATGAACCTGTGACGTTGACTTTCAGCCGTCCAGCCGCGCGACCTCGTGCCGCCAGGCCGCGTCGGTGTTCAAGCCCGGCCCCAGGTCCGGCAGGTCGTCCCAGTCGGCGTCGTCGATGTCGCGCAGCGCGCCGCCGGCCGCGCGCACCCGCAACGACATCCGCGCCAGCTCGTTGAGGCTGATCGCCTGCAGCACCGCCTGTTGCACGGTCGCCGCGGCGCTGGTGATCCCGTGCCCGCGCAGGATCACCACGGCGCGGCCGCGCATCGCCGCCACCATTTCCTTGCCCAGCGCGGAGTTTCGGATCAGCACGGCCCGTTCGTACACCGGCACACCGTCGCGCGCGAGCCACGCGCCGGGGATGTCGTAGGCGCCGTAGATCGGCCGCAGCGTGATGCCCGCGAGGTCGGCGGCGACGACGGCGGGTGGGTGCAGGTGCGCGACCGCCCGGTGCGCCGGGTTGGCCAGCAGGGTCTCGACGTGGATGGGCAGCTCGTTGGGGACGCGATAGCCGTCGAGTTCGCCTGCGGCGCCGGCGGTTCCGTCGAACATGACGAGCCGGACGTCGGCCGGGCGGGTGAACGCCACCCCGGTGTCGGTGTCGCTGCGGCAGCGGACGAGCAGCCGCTCGTCGTCGACGCGCAGGCTCAGGTGGCCGAGGACGCCGTCGACCAGGCCGCGGGCCGCCGCGACCCGGCAGCCCTGCGCCACCAACGCGCGCTCTTGGTCAAACACGCCCGCCCCCCAACCCGAATCCGCCGTCGGGATGGACGGTTTCGCCGGTGATGCCGCGGGATCGGTCCGAGGCCAGGAACACGAAGCTCCAGGCGTGGTCCGCGCCGGTGAGCGCGGCACCCAGCGGCGTCCGGGCCGCCATGTCGCGCGCCCGGTCCGGGGTGTCGTCGAGGCGGACGCCGTCGAGCCCCAAACTGGCCAGGCCGCGCAGGTCGGTGCCCAGCGTGCCGCCCGGCGCCACACCGTTGACCCGAATCTCCGGCGCGAGTTCGTGAGCCAGCGTGGCGACCAGCCCGCGGACGGCGAACTTCGACGACACGTAGAGCACGCCGCCGCGGCCGGGCTGGTACGACGACGTGGACTCGCACAAGACGATCGACGGCCCGGTGCCGGCCCGCAGCGCGGGCAGGGCCGCCTTGACCGACTGCAGGTGGCTCAGCACGTTGGTGCGAAACATCTCATCGAACGCGGGCGCGAGCGCCGCGGCGTCGATGTCGCCGATGCCCCGATAGAAATCGAAGACCCCGACGCAGTTGACCAGCGTGTCCAGGCCGCCGAACGCCTCGACCGCGGCGGCGACGGCGCGGTCGTTGGCCTCGCGGGTGGTGGCGTCGCCCTCGACCACCGGCACACCCGGCGACTCGTCCCGCAACCGTTCGCACTTGCGGCCATCCCGTTCCAGGGCGGCGACTTTGGCGCCCTCGGCGCGAAACGCGTCCAGCACGGCGCGGCCGATCCCCGAACCGGCTCCGACGACCAGGGCGCGCTTGTGGTGCAGCCAGTCGGTCACGGGTCGTCACCTTCGTCGGGCACCAGCGGCGCGCCGCACATGCCGACCATGGTCGCCAGCGTGCGGGCGTTCTGCCAGGTCAGCGCCTCGAGTTCGAGCGCGTCCAGGCTGATCGACCGCCCGGTTTTGGGCGCGCTGATCAGCAGCCGCGTCCCGTTGCGGGTGTCCACCCGCCGCACCTCGACTTCGGCGAATTCGTTTGCCACCGTGATGGATTCGTTCACAGGAACACCGCCAAATTCTGCATCCGAAGGACGGACTCGTCGACAAGGATGGTGCGGCGCGCCAGCTTCCAGCGATCGCCGCAGCGGCGCAGCAGGTCCTCGCGGCCGCAGGACACCAGCGCGCTCTCGTTGACGTCCCCGCGGCTGCGGAACAGCAGCTCGGCCGATTCGACGGCCAGGTGCATGTCGTCTTCGACGAACGTGCGCACGTTGGTGATGAAGTGCCGCAGCCGCGACGGCGGGTCCTCGGTCCAGGCGTGCTCGGTGGCGAAGCGCGCGACCCGTTGGGTCAGCGAGTACTTGTCCTCGTCGAAGTGCGCCATCCCCGGTGACGTGTCGAACCCGGCGCCGCGCGCCGTGGTGACGCGGACCGGCATCACGTAGCGGATGTCGTCGGTCAGGGTGTCCAGCCACGCGTCGTAGTCCTGGGCGTCGAGGAGGTAGGCCTCGTCCACCAGGAATTGATGCGCCTTCAGGTGGCGTAAGTCGTTGAAGGACAGGGCCTTTCTCATGCGAGGTAATCCGCCCACAGGTTCAGCAGCGCGCGCTGGTTGTACTCGTTGTAGCCGACCTGGGCGCGGCCCGGCCCGTGGAAGGACTCGGCGGGCAGCGCCTCGACGACGGGGCGATCGTCGGCCAGCAACCCCATCCGGCTGTTGAGCAGCAGCCGGCGCGCCATCGAACCGCCCGCGGTGGTGGTCAGCGACACCCAGTTCTCCACGTCGTCTTGTTCGAACATCCCGGTGGACCCGAAGCACATCAAATATGCCTGGTACGAATCACGTTTGTATTGCGGGGGAGCCGCGGAATCCACCGCAAACCACGAGCACACCTCGGTCTCGTCCGCGCTGATGGGCTGCCACAGCCGGATCGAGATGAACGGCAGCACCTGCTCGCCGCCCGGCAATTTGGGCCAGTTGTGCACGAAGCTCAGGTTCGGAAAGCAGGTGGCCGCCGAGATCATGAACCCGTCCTCGCCGACGACGCGCTGCTGGCGCGGCGTCCAGGCCTCCTTGATCCGGCCGATCATCTCGTCGGGGTAGCCGACGTAGCGCATCCGCTCGTCGAAGTCGCCCGGCGGAAGCTTGTAGGTGGTCCCCCCGCCGCGGTCCGCCCAGTAGGTGGCTCCGTCCTTGCGCTTCTGGGCCTTTGGCTCGCGGAACAGGCCGATGTCGACGATCGACGCGTGCGTGTGCGGGGTGTGGTACATGTCGCCCGCGAAGTTTTCGGCGCCGATCTTCCAGTTCGCCTTGATCCGCCAGCGCTGCGGGCCCCGCACTTCCAGCCCGCCGGCGCTCTGCTTGGTGTAGAAGTCCAGATAGAACCGGAAGTCGCCGAGGAAGTCCTCCAGCGGTTCGGCCTTCGGGTCCATGCTGATGAACAGCAGGCCGTTGTAGCTCGCGAAATTCGGTGGGGGAAGCAGGCTTTGAGCGCTCCGGGCCAGGCCCTCGTCGCCGCCGTAGGCCTCGCGGTGGAACGGCAGCCCGGTGAGCCGGCCGTCGTTGCGATACGACCAACCATGGTAGGGGCAGCGGAAATTGGAGGCGTTGCCCAGCTCCGCGCGGCACACCTGCATGCCGCGGTGGAGGCACATGTTGAACATGGCCCGGATATCGCCGGCGCAATTGCTGATGATGAAGGAGTCGTCGAGGACCCGCCGCACCACGTAGTCACCGTCGTGGGGGATCTCCGATTCGTGGCCCACGAATGTCCACGCCCGGCCGAACAGGCGCTCGCGCTCCAGCGCGAACACGTCGGGGTCGTTGTAGATGTGCGCGGGGATGAGCCCGCGCCGAACGTGGTCAAAAACGTTGCGAAGATCCGTCACCGGCGCCCTCTGTAGCACAGAAATACATTCTGCTAAGTAGAATCCCGCAGCCGACCGGCCTGGTCAACTCCCCACGGCCAGCGACCTCGGAGCATCCTTTTGGCTAATTCACAGGCGTCTGACAACTGAGGATTCACGCCGCGCCGCTACGGTGGTCACGTCGGGTCCCGTGCGCATGTGAGCGCGCAGCAACGGCGGGATTAGCGCCGATTTTGCGTGCATTGCTGCCGTTTTGGCTCTGCATCTGAGGAAGGACGGTGTCATGGTGAATCGGTCCCGGGGGGCCGGTGGTCGGTTGCGGGAACTCGGACCGCGGGTGCTCTCAGCAATCGGGCGGCAGGAGTGGCTGGATCGGCCGAGCTATCGACTCGAACACCTGCTGAGCTTCGGCTACAACGCGCTGGGCGGCGCGCGCAACACCGTCACCAACGCGCTGCACGGCGTCTGGCTCGGGCACCCGGTCCATCCGCCGCTGGCGTCGCTGACCAGTGGGGCGCTCGGCACGACGGTGGCGCTGGACGCGCTGAGCCTGCTGCCCGGGCAGCGCCCCAGCGAGGTCCGCGACGCGTCGCGGTTCGCGACCCGCGCGCTGGGGGTGGGGATCCTGGCCAGCGTCGGCTCGGCGATCACCGGGACCACCGATTGGCAGCACACCCACGAGGAGGACCGCCGGGTGGGGCTGGTGCACGGCCTGGTGAACCTGGCCGCCACGGCGCTCTACGCGCAGTCGTGGTGGGACCGCCGCCACGGCCGGCACGGCCGCGGCATCGCCCTGACCGCGCTCGGCTACGCCATCACCCTGGGCGGCAGCTACCTCGGCGGGGCCCTGGTGTTCGAGTCCGGCATCGGCATCGACCAGTCGGGTGAGCGGCTGCGCACCACGGAGTGGACGCCCGTGCTGCCCGCAAGCTCGCTGAACGGCAAGCCGGTGCGCGTCGAGGTCGACGGCGTGGGATTGGTTGTGTGCCAGACCAACCCGGGGCAGGTGTCGGCCTTCGGCGAGTTCTGCCCGCACCTGGCGGCGCCGATGGCCGACGGCTGGGTGGACCGCGGCCGGGTGGTGTGCCCCTGGCACGGCTCGTGGTTCGCGGCCGAGTCGGGCGAGGTCCTGCGGGGCCCCGCGGCGGCCCCGTTGCCGCGCTATCAGGCCAGGTTGGTCGACGGAATGGTTGAGGTGCGTGCCGAGGAGGTAGCGAAGTGAACGCCTATGACGTGTTGAAAGAGCACCACATCGTGATCAAGGGGCTGGGCCGCAAGATCAGCGAGGCGCCGGTGAACAGCGAAGAGCGGCATGCCCTTTTCGACGACTTCCTCGTCGAACTCGACATCCACTTCCGCATCGAGGACGACCTGTACTACCCGGCGCTCAAGGATGCCACCAAGCTGATCGCGGTCGCGCACGCCGAACATCGCCAGGTGGTCGACCAGCTTTCCGTGCTGCTCAAGACGCCGCAGAGCTCGCCGGGCTACGAAGACGAATGGAACTCCTTCAAGACGGTGCTGGAGGCCCACGCCGACGAGGAGGAACGCGACCTGATCCCCGCGCCGCCCGAGGTGCAGATCACCGACGCCGAGCTCGAGGAGCTGGGCAACCAGATGGCCGCGAAGATGGAGCAGTACCGCGGCTCCGCGCTGCACCGGATGCGCACCAAGGGCCGGGCGGCCTTGGTACGAGGTCTTTAGCGGACGACATCACGCGGCTAACGGGGGGTTAGCCGCGCGATCGGGAGTAGCCTCACGGCTGATGAACGCCGAGGTTGTCGCGTCCCAGGAGGACATCACGGCGGAGATGGCCGCCCTGGGGCGCGGTGCGGCCGCCGGGGATCCGGCGCGGCCGCGGCTGGACTACCCGCCCTACCGCGGCACCGCCCTGCGCCACCCGAAACGGCCCCCGCTGGTCGTCGACCCCGACGAGCTCGAGCTCGAGGGTCCGTGTTTCGGTAGCCACGAGGTCGGCCCGCTCGACGCCGACCTGACGGCCGGTCATCCCGGTGAGCCGCTGGGGGAGCGGATCATCGTGACCGGGCGGGTGCTCGACGACGCCGGCCGGCCGGTGGCCGGTCAGCTGGTCGAGATCTGGCAGGCCAACGCGAGCGGGCGGTACCGGCACCAACGCGACCAGCACCCGGCCCCGCTGGATCCCAACTTCGTCGGCGCCGGCCGCTGCCTCACCGGGCCCGACGGCTCCTATCGTTTCCTGACCGTCAAGCCGGGCCCCTATCCGTGGCGCAACCATCACAACGCCTGGCGTCCGGCGCACATCCACTTCTCCGTGTTCGGAACGGCTTTCACGCAGCGGCTGGTCACCCAGATGTACTTCCCCGGCGACCCGCTGTTCGACCTGGACCCGATCTTCCAATCGATTCCCGACCCCGCCGCCCGAGGGCGCCTGATCGCCCGCTACGACCACGGCCTCACCCAGCCGGAGTTCGCGACCGGCTACCGCTGGGACATCGTGATATGCGGCGGCCACCGCACCTGGACCGCAGACGATGGCTGAGTTGCCTTGCACCCCAGGGCAAACGGTGGGCCCATTCCTCGGACTCGGGCTGCCGTATTCCGGTGACAGCGACCTGGTCGCCGACGGGTACCCGGGCGCCGTGCGGTTGCACGGCACGGTGTACGACGGCGCCGGCGCGCCGGTCCCCGACGCGCTGGTCGAACTGTGGCAGCGCGACGGCGACGGGCGCATCGCGCAACGGCCCGGCTCCCTGCGACGCGACGGAACGTTCACCGGTTGGGGCAGGTGCGCGACCGACGCCGGCGGGCGTTACTCGTTCGTCACGGTTGCCCCCGGCGGGCGGCCCCCGTTCTTCGCGCTCGCCGTCTTCGCCCGGGGACTGCTGCACCGGCTGTTCACCCGGGCCTACCTGCCCCACGACGAGGTGCGCGCCGACCCGGCGCTGGGCGCCCTGGTGTGCGTCCCCGAAAGCGACTGCGCGGCATACCGTTTCGACATCCACCTGCAGGGCCCGCACGAGACCGTCTTCCTGGAGTATCGGCGATGACCAACCTGCTGTGGCCCGGCGACCAGCGGGCGGGCGCGCACATGACGGACGCCGCGCTGCTGGAGGCGATGGTCGCGGTCGAATCCGCCTGGCTGGCGGCCCTGGCCGCCGCCGGCCTGGCGCCCGGCGAATGCGCCGAAGCCGACCTGGCGGCCCTGCTGGGTGACGGCGACCGCGAGTCGCTCGCCGCCGGCGCCGAGGGCGGCGGCAACCCCGTCATCGGCCTGGTCGACCTGCTGCGCGGGCGAGCCGCCCCGGTCGTCGCGCCGTGGATCCACCGGGGCCTCACCAGCCAGGACGTTCTGGACAGCGCGCTGATGCTCGGCGTGCGCTCGGCGGTCGATGACCTGACAACGAAACTCGCGCAACAGGTTTCAACGCTCTCCGACCTCGCCGCGGCGCACCGCGCCACGCCGATGGTGGCGCGCACCCTCACCCAGCACGCGGCGCCCACCACGTTCGGCGCCAAGGCGGCGGGGTGGCTGGACGGGGTCGTCGACGCCTACGAGCGGCTCGCCGGGCTGGTCACCCCGATTCAGATCGGCGGAGCCGTCGGGACGCGGGCCGCCGCCACCGAACTCGCGGCGCTCATCGGCGCAGCCGCCGATCCGCCGGCGGTCTCCGACCGGCTGATGCGCAGCGCCGCAACCACTTTGGGCCTGGCCGCCCGGTCGCCGTGGCACACGACCCGCACGCCGGTCACCGCGGCCGCCGACGCCTTCGTCGGGTGCACCGACTCCTGGGGCCGCATCGCCTCGGACGTCGTCACCCTGGTCCGCCCGGAGATCGGCGAGCTCGGCGAGCCGGCGGCCGAGCACCGCGGCGGATCGTCGTCGATGCCGCACAAGCGCAACCCGGTGTTGTCGATACTGATTCGCCGCGCCGCCATCGCGGCGCCCCCGCTGGCGGCCACCCTGCACACCGCCGCGGCGCTGGCCAACGACGAGCGGCCCGACGGCCCGTGGCACGCCGAGTGGGACACCCTGCGCACGCTGGTCCGGCGGACCGTCGTCGCCGGGTCGCAGTGCGCCGAGCTGTTGGGCGGGTTACAAGTGCATTCCGCGCGAATGGCCGAAAACCTGCGTGCGACGGACGTTTACGGCGAGCAACGGGCGATCGCCGAGCTGGCCGGCAAGGAAGCGTCGGCGACCTACTTCGGCGCCGCCGACCGCCTGATCGACGCGAGCCTGGGCCGCGCCGAGCGGGTCCTCAAGAACCGCTAGTCGCCAGCGCCCTGCCGTCGGCCTCGTAAATGCTGGCCAGCCAGATGTGCACCAGCGTGTCGATCACCCGGTCCTCCGGGATGGCCGGCTCCTCGGTGGTGAACGTCGCGGCCATCACCCGCTCGCTCAACATGTTCAGCGCGACCGACAGATCCTCGGCCGGGTAGGTCTCGGGCGCCGCGCCGCGGCGGCGTTCGGCCTTGATCGCCGCCGTGGTGTGGGAGATCCACTTCTGCATGAGCGTCGCCCACAGCTGGCGGACCTCGGGGTTGGTGGCCTTCGCCGCGGCGCCGGCCACCGCCACGGCCCGGTGCGATCCCGACACTTCGAAGAACGCCTCGATGCGCGCCCGCCAATGCGTCGCGGGGTCGCCGAACAGCTTGCCGCCCAGCGCCGTGAGCGCCGCGTGCGCCTTGCTGTTCATCTGGTCCAGCAGCGACAGCAACACCGCGTTCTTCGATTGGAAGTAAAAGTAGAAGGTGGGACGCGAGATGCCCGCGCCCTTGGCCAGGTCGTCGACGGAGAAGTCGGCCAGCGGCCGTTCCTGCAATAGCCGTTCCGCGGTGGCGAGGATCGCTTGTTCGCGGTCGTCGCCCGAATAGTGCGACGAGCGGCGGCCTCGGGAGGCGTGCATTTACTCGCCCTGCCTGGGGTCGGACACGTCAGTTACTTTATGGATGCGTTGATATATGTCAACGAAATTGTTGATTACAACCAACAATATTGTCGATTAATATCGACGGTTCTTTTATCGACCAATTCATCCCGGGTGGTCCTAGGAGCCGGCGCTCACGCGGGCCATGATGCGCTCCATCACGGTCATGGACAGATCGCCGTCGTCGGCGACGCGGGCAAGGCCACGCCGGCGCAGGAAGGTGTCCAGCCGCCGGTCGGGTGACCAGTCGGCATAAATTTGGCCGAGGTATTGCGAGAGCATGAATTCCCGCGCGAGCGCGTCGACGTCAGTATCGGTCAGTAACAACGGTGGGATGGGACCCATAACCGTCATGCTCCTTTGTTCAGCCGCAACCGCCGCAGCCAAGTTACGTCAGACGAGGTCATTATTCCGTCACGCGCAGGTTGCGGATAGGGTCCAAAGTCCCTGATAGCGCGCGGGGCGCATCGCCGTCGGCCGAACGAGCCGTGGTTCACGCAAACGAGCCGATCATCGAACCGCGTCAGACCGCCCGTGGCGCAGAGGTTTTCGCGGCCGGCTCCAGGACGAGCGCCTGGCGGCACCGGTGCACGGTGAGGTAGCGCAGCCCGCCGGGCCCGGCGGTGAACCGCCGGCGGGAACGCCGCGGCAACCAGAGCAGGGCGCCGGGGCCGAGCTCGACGGTCCCCGCCTCGGTGCTCAGGCTCCCGCCGCCGGACAGCACGTGGATCAAGACGTCCAGGTCCGGCCCGGTGTGGGCGTCGATGCCGCCCCCGGCCGGCAGCGCGATGACGTTCGAATCCAGGTCGCGCTCCCTGGCCTCGAGCCGCCACACCGCCCCGGTCGCGTCGGGCTCGGCGTCGGCGCGGAAGTCGTTGGTATCGGCCAGGATTCGGGGCAGTGGGGTGGAGGTGAGCTTGGTGATCCGGATCCGCCACACCCGCGGCCCTTTGTCGAGGTATTCCCAGCCGTAGCTGCCCGGGTAGTCGGCGTCGAACTCGCCCCGCAGGTGCTTGGGGTCGTGGTTGTTCACCAGCACGAAGGACTCGCCGACCGCCAGCGCGCCGAAGGTCGAGAAGATCGTCGGGTGCTTGTCCGGCTTGCGCAGCTCGCGCACGTCAAGTTCGTTGTCTGGCACTGGTTCTCCGTAACACCTTGGTTTTTACAAGTAAATTTGTGTAAACTGTAGCGCATGACGTACGTGATCGGAAAGCCGTGCATCGACGTGATGGACCGGGCCTGTGTCGACGAGTGCCCGGTGGACTGCATCTACGAGGGCGGCCGGGCGCTCTACATTCACCCCGACGAATGCGTCGACTGCGGCGCGTGCGAACCGGTGTGCCCGGTGGAGGCGATTTACTACGAGGACGACCTTCCCGAGGCGCTGAGGCCGTACCTGGCCGATAATGAGGCGTTCTTCACCGAAGTGCTGCCCGGCCGGGACGAGCCGCTGGGGTCGCCGGGCGGGGCGGCCAAGGTCGGCGCCCTCGGCGTCGACACACCGCTGGTCGCCGCCCAGCCCAGGGTCGACGAGATCAAAGGAGCGTGAGCGGGATTACGTCAGTTCCAGAACCCACGGGTCACCGCCGCCGCGAGGTGCTGCGGTTATTGCGTTCGTCGCCGGGACCGATGAGCATCGTCGCGATCGCCGAGCAACTCGGCGTGCATCCCAACACCGTGCGTTTCCACCTCGACAGCCTGGTCGCCGACGGGCGGGTGGAGCAGGTCGAGCACGGCCGCAAGGGGCCCGGGCGGCCGCCGCTGATGTTTACCGCGGTCCGGCAGATGGACCGCGGCGGGACGCGCCACTACAAGCTGCTGGCCCAGATCCTGACCGAGGCGCTGGCCGCCGACCGCGATCCGCGCGGCAAGGCGATGGCCGCCGGCCGCGCGTGGGGACGCAGCCTGGAGCCGGCACCGAAGCCGTCGGCGAAGCCCACCGGCGCCGAGGAGGCCATCGACCACCTGGTCGGCGTGCTCGACGAGCTGGGATTCGCCCCGGAGCGCCGGACCTCGGACGGGCAGCAACTGGTCGGCCTGCGGCACTGCCCGTTTCTGGAGCTGGCCGAGACGCGCGGCGCGGTCGTGTGTCCCATCCACCTGGGGCTGATGCAGGGCGCGCTGGAGACGATGGCGGCGCCGGTTTCCGTCGACCGGCTCGATGCGTTCGTCGAACCGGACCTGTGCCTGGCGCACCTCAAGCCGGTCGGGGCCGGCAGGTGAGCGCGGGATCGGCCGTCGCCGTCGCGCTCACCTTCGTCTGGCTCGGCATGGTGCTGGCCATCTCGTTCGTGGAAGCGCCGCTGAAGTTCCGCGCGCCCAACGTGACGCTGCAGATCGGACTCGGCATCGGGCGCTTGGTCTTTCGCGCGCTCAACACCGTCGAGGTGGCCTTCGCGCTCGTCATCGTGGCGATCGTGGCGTCGGGTTCTGTGGGCACCGCGGGGCAAACGCCCGCGCGCGTCGCCGTCGCGTTCGCCGTCGCCATCGCCGCGCTGGCCATCCAGTTGGTCGCGGTGCGTCCCCGGTTGACCCGCCGGTCCGACCAGGTGCTCGCCGGGGTGGAAGGGCCGCGATCGAATGCCCACTACGTTTACGTCGGCTTCGAGGCGGTCAAAACCGTGGCCCTGCTGGTGGCGGGGATACTGCTATTGACCGCCTGATTGCGGGCTTTCGATACCGAAGGGGCCGATTATGGAATCCATCTCGTTGACCGCGCTCGCCGCCGAGAAGCTGGCCGAGGCGGGGAAGTCGCACAGCGGACGCGCCGCCCACACCATCCACGGCGGCCACACCCACGAGCTACGGCAGACCGTGCTGGCCCTGCTCGCCGACCACGACCTCTCCGAGCACGACAGCCCCGGTGAGGCCACGCTGCAGGTGTTGCAGGGCCACGTGCGCCTGACGACGGGGGGCGACTCCTGGGAGGGCAAGGCGGGCGACTATGTCGCGATCCCGGCCGAGCGGCACGCCCTGCACGCGGTCGAGGACTCGGTGGTGATGCTGACCGTGCTGAAGAGCCAGCCCGGGGCGGCGCACTAGATCCCATGCTGTCCACGCCCTGGTCGAGGAGCTTCGGGCTGCGGGTGCCGATCCTCAACGCCCCGATGGGCGGGGTCGCCGGCGGCCGGCTGGCCGCGGCGGTCACCGCCGCCGGCGGGCTGGGCATGGTCGGCATGGGCAGCGACGGCAGCCGCGACTTGCTGCGGGCCCAGCTGCGGCACGTGCGCGGCAGGTTCGGGATCGGCCTGGTGGACTGGGTGATGCGCAACGAGGACGGGCTGCTCGAGGACGCGCTGGCGGCCGGGCCCGCCCTGCTGTCGGTCAGTTTCGGCACCGACTGGTCGTGGGTCGCCAAGGCGCATGACGCCGGAATCCCCACCGTCACACAGGTTTACGACGCCGTCGGCGCCCGCGCCGCCGCCGATGCGGGCGTCGACGTCCTGGTCGCCCGGGGAGCCGAGGGCGGCGGGCACGGCGAGGTGCGGCTCGGCACGCTGCCGTTGCTCGACGCCGTGTTGGATGCGGTCTCCGTGCCGGTGCTGGCCGGCGGCGGCATCGCCTCGCCGCGGAGCCTGGCCGCCGTCCTGGCCGCCGGCGCCAGCGGGGCGTGGGTCGGCACCCGCCTGGCCGCCTGCCCGGAGGCGCTCACCGGTGACGGCAGCCGCCGCGCGCTGATCGCCGCCCAGGCCACCGACACGGCCGTCACCCGCGCCTTCGACGTCGCCAAGGGGCTGCCCTGGCCGGCGCGGTTCCCGTCGCGCGTGCTGGCCAACGAATTCGTCGAGCGCTGGACGGGCCACGAGGACGCGCTCGATCCGCGGGCGTGCGACGAACTGTCCGCCGCGATCGCCGCCGACGATCGCCGCGTCGCCCCGGTCGACGCCGGCGAGGGCGTCGGGATGATCCGCGACGACGCGTCGGTGGGGGAGGTCATCGAGCAGATGTGCAGCGGCGCGGAGCGTTTGCTCACCGCGTGGGCGCCTGATCGGGACCGGCCCTGAGCACCACGCCCGGCTTCTACGACAGCGCGCTGCGCGACTTCGGTTACACCGCCCGCAGGTAGCGCCGGGCGATGACGCGCTGGGCCGCCCTGACCAGCGGCCCACCGGCCTTGCTCCACCAGGCCGCGGGCCTGGAGAACGCCGACACCTCCGCGTACACCGCGGAGGTGTTCGGGTCCCGGCGCACCACGAAGCGCTCCTCGCCCGACTCCGGGTGCCCGGGCAGGGTGCCGTAGGCGAAGCCGCGCATGTCGGGTTCGTCGATGACGTAAACCACGCGGCAGGGCGCGGGCAGAAAACCCATCCGCACCACCAACACCGCGTCGACGACGGCGACCTCGGAGCTGGCCTGCACCCGCAACCCGGATCCGCGCTGCATGCCCCAGCGCATGACCGCGTCCGCGGCCCGCTCGAAACGCTCTTGGCCCGTGCCGATTTGGCGCTCCACATGCTGATGGTCGTAACCGGCGGGCAGCTCGCCGTTCGCGGTCGCGCCCACCTCCCGGTAGGTCAGCGGAAGCTCTTCGAGTGCTGCTAGGTCCACGTGTTCAGCGTACGGTCGCAGGAGTGACCACTCAGACTGTTGCCCAAGCATCCGGAACGTTCACCCTCGGCGGCGACCTGACCGTCCACCGACTCGGCTTCGGCGCCATGCGCATCACCGGCAAGGGCGTGTGGGGCCCGCCGGCCGACCGCGCCGAATGCGTGCGGGTCCTGCGGCGCGCCGTCGAACTCGGCGTCAACTTCATCGACACCGCCGATTCCTACGGCCCCTACGTTTCCGAGGAGATCATCCACGAGGCGCTGCACCCCTACGACGGCCTGGTGATCGCGACCAAGGCGGGGCTGCTGCGCACCGGCCCGGACGTGTGGGTCCCGCTGGGCAACCCCAGCTACCTGCGCCAGGAATGCGAGATGAGCCTGCGCCGCCTCGGCGTCGAGACCATCGACCTGTTCCAGCTACACCGCATCGACCGCAACTTCCCGCTGGCCGACCAGGTGGGGGAGCTGCTCACGCTGAAGAACGAGGGCAAGATCCGCCACATCGGGCTGTCCGAGATCGACGTCAACCAGCTCACCGAGGCCCAGCAGGTCACCGAGATCGTCTCGGTGCAGAACATGTACAACCTGGCGTCGCGGGCGGCCGAACCGCTGCTGGACGCCGCGACCAGCCAGGGCATCGGCTTCATCCCGTGGTTCCCCTTGGCCGCCGGCCCGCTGGCCGCGCCGGACGGCCCGCTACAGCGCATCGCCGCCGAACACGACGCGACGCCCTCGCAGCTGGCGCTGGCCTGGCTGCTGAAGCGCTCGCCGGTGATGCTGCCGATCCCCGGCACGTCCAGCGTCGCGCACCTCGAGGAGAACGTCGCCGCGGCCGAGATCACGCTGAGCGACGAGGAGTTCGAGACGCTGGCCGCCGCGGGGGCCCAGCAGTCGGTCTGACCGTCGCGCGAGGGTGCAACGGCCGACGCGTCCTCGAGTGGACGCGTCGGTGGTTGCACCCTCGCGGGCGCGGGCCGGCAACACCACCCGGCCGTGAGGCAAAAATAGGGAGAATTCCCGATAAACCGGCCCGACCCGGCGGCGCACGCTAGACGGCGAGCGCTCCGGGCGGCTGACACGAGCACCGACCGCGACATCCCCACGATGTGGCCCGCCGTGGCTATGACGCGGCCCGGATGCGCCGAATACGGCGTAGTTCGCGGAGGGAAGAAATGTCGTACTTGCTGGCCGCGCCGGAGGTGTTGGCCTCCGCGGCAACGGATTTGGAAAACATCGGGTCCGCGCTGACTGCGGCCCACACGGCGGCGGCCGGCTCGACGACCGGGGTGCTGGCGGCGGCCGCCGACGAGGTCTCGGGCGCGATCGCGGCGCTGTTCAGCGGGCACGGTCAGGCCTATCAAGCGCTCGGCGCGCAGGCGGCGGCGTTCCATGAGCAGTTCGTGCGGACCCTGAACGCCGGGGCGGGCGCGTATTCCCTCGCCGAGGCGGCCAACGCCTCGCCGCTGCAGACCCTGGAACAGGACGTGCTGGGCGTGATCAACGCGCCCACCGAGGCGCTGCTGGGCCGCCCGCTGATCGGTAACGGTGCTGATGGCGCGCCGGGAACCGGGCAGGCCGGCGGGCCGGGCGGCATCCTGTGGGGCAACGGCGGCAACGGCGGGTCCGGGGTTGCGGGCAGCGGGCCGGGCGTGGCCGGCGGCCCCGGTGGTGTGGGCGGGCCCGCGGGCCTGTTCGGTAGCGGCGGCGTGGGCGGAACCGGCGGGACCGGGGGCGCCGGCGCGGTCGGCGGGGTGGGCGGAACCGGCGGCGTCGGCGGGCTGTTGGGCGGATTCGGCGGGGCCGGCGGCGTCGGTGGCACCGGCGGTTCGGGAGCCGGCCTGGGCATCGCGGGCGGCCACGGAGGAAACGGTGGTGTCGGTGGCGCCAATGGCGCGTTGCTGGGCTGGGCGGCCGGGCCGGGCGGGGCCGGCGGGACCGGTGGTGTCGG
Organism: Mycobacterium paraense; assembly: GCF_002101815.1. Taxonomy (GTDB): domain Bacteria; phylum Actinomycetota; class Actinomycetes; order Mycobacteriales; family Mycobacteriaceae; genus Mycobacterium; species Mycobacterium paraense. Next base: position 271,634 of record NZ_LQPM01000024.1, read on the forward strand.
GGACGTCGGCGCGTCGGGCAACCCGGTCATCGGGGGATCCGGTCAGACCGGTTTCGCCGGCGGGGTCGGGGGCGCCGGCGGGGCCGGCGGGTCGAGTTCGGCGCTCTTCAGTAACGGCGGCGCCGGTGGCGCAGGTGGTCACGGCGGGACGGGTGGCGCCGGCGGCATCGGTACCACTTCGGTCCTCGGCGGCGACGGTCATTCCGGCGGCACCGGCGGCACCGGCGGTAGCCCCGGCGTGGGTGGATCCGGCGGATCCGGCGGGTTGTTCGGATCCCGCGGCGCCGATGCCCCCGGCGGCGTCGGCGGCACCGGGGGAACCGGCGGGGCGGGTAGTGCCGGCACCGCGGCGGTGACCGCCGGCGGGACCGGCTTCAGTGGCGGCGCCGGTGGCGCCGGCGGACAGGGCGGCAGTGCGGGTCCCGGTGGCACCAACGGCAGCGGCGGTGACGGCGGGCACGGCGGCCAGGGCGGCACCGGTTACAGCTACCTCTCCAACACCGGCACCGGCCTCAGCGGCGGCGCCGGCGGCCAGGGCGGGGTTGGCGGCGACGCCGGGGCGGCCGGCGCCGGCAGCGGTTTCGCCGGCCAGGCAGGCCACGGCGGCACCGGGGGCAACGGCGGTGCAGGCGGTTTCGCCGACAACGGCGCGCTAGGCTCCGGCGCGCAGTTCAGCGCCGGCGGCCACGGGGGCACCGGCGGCCGGGGCGGGGACGGCGGTGCGGGGGGCGGCACGCCCCAAGGCGGCGTCAATGGTGCCGGCGGCCAGGGCGGCGACGGCGGGGATGGCGGTAACGGCGGTCAAAATTCCACGCCGGTGACGTCGCAAAACTTCATCTACGGCGGTGGTGGCGGCGGCGGTGGCGCAGGCGGGTCCGGCGGCGCTGCCGGTTCCGGCACCGGGACCGGCGGCACCGGCGGTCAGGGCGGTCTCGGCGGTCCCGGCGGCTTCGGAGGGCTGGTCGACACGAATGGGATCGGTGGGGCCAGCGCTCAGGGCGGCTGGCCCGGTGCGGGCGGCGAGGGTGCGTCCGGGGCGGCTGCCCTCGGCGGTCGCGGCGGTGCCGGCGGCGGCGGGGGCGGCGGAGGCGCCGTCGGAGGCTCCTTCAACG
>NZ_LQPM01000025.1 GCF_002101815.1 Mycobacterium paraense
CCGGTCGGCCCGACACCCGGCGGCTCACCCGTACCCCGGGCGAACACCACCTGGACGTCCGGGCATTGGGCGGAGGCCAAGGGGAGATCAGGCGCGAGGACCGAAGCGCTCAGACCGGACGTCGCGCAGACTGCAGGGACAAGGAAACGGGTGATGTGACGTGCGATCATGCCGCAAAAATCCCCCAACGAGCGCGTCCCAAACCTGGGAGTTTGCTTGGGCTTTCATGCTTAAATGCTTAGGCCGTCAGGCCGCCAGCTGGGCGACCGTCGTCACCACGATGAGCGCCAGCACGGCGGTCCCGATGACGTGCACCGGGCGGCGCGGGTTGATGTCCGCCGGGAGGGGCCGCTGCTGCAGCGTTCGCTGGCGTCGCAGCGCGATCAGGTAGGTGCCCAACGCCACCGCGGCGGCCAGGTAGGCGGGCAGCAGCTGCAGCGGCCCGACCGGGCCGTGCAGGTTCTTGATCATCAGCAGCGCGCCGTTGCCCAGGAAGGCAAAGGATGTTCGGGTCCAGGCCAGCGTGGTCCGGTCCTCGGTCTGCCCGGGCGGCGGCCGGTAGTCGCTCAACCGACGACCGCCTTGGCGATCACCAGCCCGAGCGCGACCAGCCCGACGACGCTGAGGCCCACCGCGAGGTAGGCCGGGGTGGGGTGGCGCGGCAGCGGATCACCGTGCCGCATGGCGCGATCCGCCTGCTGCCAGCGCAACAGCCCCATCCCGCTGGTGAGCGTCGCCAGCGCCGCGAGCCCGATGCCGAGCGCGCGCCGTGCGCCGGGAACGGTCAGCTCCGGAACCAGCTGCACCAGCGCGACCGCCGCGGCGAGCAACCCCAGCGCGGTGCGCTGCCAGGCCAGGAACGTGCGCTCGTTCGCGAGGGTGAATCGATAGTCGGGCTCGCGCTCGTCGTGCCCGGTCTCGGTGTCGTCGGCCACGGGCCACCTCGCAGGACGTCAGGGGTCAAGCGTTTGGACGCCGCAGAGTCTAATCGCCGGGGTGCATGATGAGCCTTGTGGTCAAGGCGCTGTTGTTCGACGTGCAGGGCACGGCAACGGATTTTCATTCGACGGTGTGCGACGAGGCGGCGCGGATCAGCGCCGGGCGTCATCCGGACGCCGACTGGGGCGACCTCGTGCGGCGTTGGCGCGCAGGCTACTTCGCGGCGTTGGAGGCCGCGCAGGGCAACGGATGGGTTTCGGTGCACTCGGTGTATCGCCGCGCGCTCGACACCGTCCTGGACGACTGCGGCATCGTCGGCTTCTCCGGCGCCGACCGCGACGAGCTCACCCTGGCCTGGCAACGGCTGAGGCCCTGGCCCGACGTGGTGCCCGGGCTGACGCGGCTGAAGACCGCCTACACGCTGGCCACGCTGTCCAACGCCGACGTGTCAGCGGTGGTCAACCTCTCCAAGCGCGCGGGCCTGCCCTGGGACGCGATCTTCGCCGCGGAGATGGCCGGGGTGTTCAAGCCGGATCCGGCGATCTATCGCCTGGCCGCGACCTACCTCGGCCTGGATCCGGCCGACATCATGATGGTCGCCAGCCACAAATACGACATCCGCGCGGCGGGCCGGCTCGGCTTCGCGACGGCCTTCGTCGCGCGCCCGCTGGAATTCGGGGCCGACGGCGACGCCGACGTGGCCTACTCGGACGAGTTCGACGTCAACGCGTCCGACTTCCTCGACCTGGCAGCACAACTCGGCTGCTAGCGGCGCGCCGACCCGGTCAGCCCGCGCGCTTCGGACCCGCATTGCCGCAGTTTACGCGGAAGTCAGTGCGGGGTCGGGCTTTTCCGACGACATCGACAGGAATCCGCGCACGCAACGCGCGGCCAGCAACCAATTCGCCGGCTTCTTCATGTCCAGCCCGCCCAGCAGCTGCTTGATCATGGTCAGGGTGTCGAAGTAGATGCGTTCGCAGACAAGGGTTTCGGTGTCGTCGAACACGAAGTAGGCGTTCATGCGGACCCGGAAGCGGCTGCCGGTCGGCGGGACCTTGCCGAGATAGCCGCGGTGGGTGCCCATCAGCCAGAACTCGACGATCACCGCGTCGGCGCTGTGCCGCAGCGCGATGATCTCGTGGTCCTGGTCGGGAAACGCGGTCCGGGTGTAGACGTAGTAGCCGCGCACCGCCTCGTCGCCGTCGTGGACGACCATCTGCGGGATCAGCTCGTAGCGCGGATGCGGGAAGGTCGCCAGCACGTCGTCCCAGTCCTGGCGGACCTCGTCGTGAAAGTGGTCGAGCACGAGTTTCTCGCGGGCGGCGAGGACCTCGGGAGGAGGGAACGCGGGAATGGTCACTGGGTCAGGGTAAACCTGGTGGCGCTACCACCGCTGCAGCGAAAAGGGATAAGTGTTCACCCCACCCGGCGACCCGCCGCAACCCGTCGCGAACGTCGACTCCACCTGCCCCTGCAACGTCACCGCGTCCCACGAATAGACGTCGTGCGAGGGGAAGAACGCGACCACGCAGCGCACGCCGTCGGGCACGTCGACGGCCAACGTGTAGCGGCCGTCGGACAGATACGCATTACCGTCGTACGGCGCGGCCTGCCCGTTGGGCTGCGGAACCGCCGAAACGTGAACGCATCCCGCCGGACCGTCGACGCACTGCCGAACCGACCACAGCCACTCGTGTCCGGGATCCCGGTTGGTGTTCACCTTGTAGTTGCCGAGCACCATGCCGGCGTGCGCGGTGGGCGCCAAAGTCACTGCGGCGACGGCGAACACAACGACTAGCGCGAACCTTTTCACAGCCTCAGCTCCTGGGGGTCCACGCGACCGGCAGCCGCTTGATGCCGTGGATGAACTGGGACAGCAGCATCGAGGGTTCCTCGACCGCGACGATGTCGGGGATCTCGCGCCGCAACTCGTCGAACACGACCCTGATCTCGCGGCGGGCCAGGTTGGCGCCCAGGCAGAAATGGGCGCCGCCGCCGCCGAAGCCGAGATGCGGATTGGGGTCGCGGGCCACGTCAAACATCCACGGGTTGGCGAACTTCGACTCGTCGCGGTTGGCCGAGTTGTACCACAGCGCGGCCTTGTCGCCGGCCGCCATCTTGACGCCGCTCAACTCGATGTCGCGGGTCAGGGTGCGCCGCATGTAGACCACCGGCGAGGCCCACCGCACGATCTCCTCGACCGCGGTGGGGGCCAGCGCGTCGTAGTTGGCCCACCACTTCTCCCGCTCGGCGGGGTAGCGCGACAGCGCCAGCACCCCGTGGCTGATCGCGTTGCGGGTCGTCTCGTTGCCGGCGACCACCAGCAGGATGAAGAACGACGCGATCTCCGACGACGACAGCTGGTCGCCGTCGACCTCGGCCTCGACCAGGCTGGTGGTCAGGTCGTCGTGGTGGTTGACGCGGCGATCCTCGGCCAGCGCGGTGGCGTAGGCGCCGATGTCCATCGAAACCTGAAGGAACTCCTCATAATCCGTCGCCAGGTCCGGGTCGCCGAACCCGAGAATGACGTTCGTCCAATGGAACACCCGCTGATGGTCCTCCTCGGGGATCCCCATCATGTCGCAGATGACCTGCTGCGGCAGCGGCCCGGCGAGCTCGCTGACCAGGTCGGCCTCGCCGTCGGGATGATTGGCGATCAGCGACGACACCAACCGGTGCGCCCGCTCGCGCACCGACGCCTCGATGCGGGCCACCACCTTCGGGGTGAACGCCCGGCTGACGATCGAGCGCAGCCGCTGATGCCGCGGATCGTCCGTCACGATCATCGAACCGAAGTACTCCGCCAGCTCCGGCATCTGGTCGTTGATCGTGATCCCGCCGGCCGAGCTGAAGACGTCCGGATGGCGGCTCGCGTAGTGCACGTCGTCCAGCTTGGTCAGCGCCCAGTACCCGGTGCCGGCCTCGAACCCCTCGTACTCGACGGCGGGCCAGAACGAGATCGGCGCCTCGCGGCGCAGCGTCGCGAAGGCGCCGTCGCGGTAGTCGTCGTCGCGCCCCCAGAACTCGAGCGACTCGAGATGAATGTCGGCGAGCGGCACCTCGGGCGGTGGCGCCCCGTTCACTCGCGTCGCGATACCGGTCGTGAGTGGCACGGCAAACCCCTCTCAGTGGGTGCAGACGGTCCTGGCCGGCGCCCCCACCGTTGCCGTCGCATCACTCACGACGTTGCCGTCCATCAGGATCTTGCAGTTGATCGGCCCCGGCCCTTGGGCGCTGATCACCAACACCTCGCCGCCGAAGGAGGTGAACTGCGTCGACCAGGGCAGCTTCGCGTTCACCGCGCGCTGCTGCCCGCCGTCGGTCTGGTAGGAGATGTACTCCGCGACACCGGGGCCGCTGACCTCGTAGCGGACTTGCGGGTTGTCGTTCGCGCTCGCCACTCCGCCGCAGAAATTGGCGACCCCGACGCCGATGGCGAACAGGATCGCGGGCCCCCTGAGATAACTGGTCATGGTTTCACATCGTGTCATTACCGACATTGCCTGGTCTAGATGCGATCAGAGGCAATGCTTAGGGTGAACCGGGGGCTGATGAGGAAGGTGTGTATGTCGCAAAGCGGCTCAAAGCGCGTGGTGGTCTGGGGTACCGGCTTCGTCGGCAGGATGGTGATCGCGGAGATCGTCAAGCATCCGCTGTTCGAGTTGGTCGGCGTCGGCGTCAGCAACCCCAACAAGGTCGGCCGCGACGTCGGCGATATCTGCGGGCTGCCCGAACCGGTGGGCATCACCGCGACCGACGACGTCGACGCCCTGATCGCGCTCAAGCCCGACGCCCTGGTGCACTACGGCCCGACGGCGATGCACGCCAAGGACAACATCGCGCTGATCACCCGCTTCCTGCGGGCCGGCATCGACGTGTGCTCGACGGCGATGACGCCGTGGGTGTGGCCGACGATGCACCTCAACCCGCCCAACTGGATCGAGCCCATCACCGAGGCCTGCGAGCTCGGCGAATCGTCCTGCTTCACCACCGGCATCGACCCCGGCTTCGCCAACGACCTGTTCCCGATGACGCTGATGGGCCTGTGCTCGGAGGTGCGCCGGGTGCGGGCGTCGGAGCTGCTGGACTACACCAACTACGAGGGCGACTACGAAGTCGAGATGGGCATCGGCCGCGAGCCCGAATACAGCCCGCTGCTCGAAGACTCCAACATGCTGATCTTCGCGTGGGGCGCCACCGTCCCGATGATCGCCCACGCCGCCGGCATCATGCTCGACGAGATCACCACCACGTGGGACAAGTGGGTGACCCCGACCGAGCGCACGACGGCCAAGGGCGTCATCAAGGCCGGGCACGTCGCCGCCGTCCGGTTCACCATCAACGGGGTCTACAAGGGCGAGACGCGGATTCAGCTCGAACACGTCAACCGCATCGGGCTCGACGCCGCGCCCGACTGGCCGTCGGGCCACGACAACGACGTCTACCGGGTGGACATCGAGGGGACGCCGAGCATCTTTCAGGAGACCGCGTTCCGGTTCACCGACGGCTCCGGGCGGGACGCGGCCACGGCCGGATGCCTGGCGACCGGGATGCGGGCGCTCAACGCGGTTCCCGCGGTCAACGACCTGCGGCCGGGCTGGGTCACCCCGCTGGACCTTCCGCTGATCGCCGGGGCGGGCGCGATCCGCTGACCAAACCCGCTCCCGGAGTCGCACAGCTCACGCATAGCTGGCGCTACGAATGGCTATAGGAATCGGCGACACAATTGCGCAAAGGTGGAATACGCGCCGCTGACTACGGGGATGGGTAGATGGCCGACAGAGCGACACCGGCGCTGGGCTTGTCGATTGGTTCCACCAACTTGGCGGCCGTGACCGCCGATCTCGCGATCACCCGTAAGCCCGTCCTCACGCTGTATCGCCAACGCCCGCCCGAGGTCGGCGTGCCCTCGGAGAATCCCAAGCTCGACGAGCCGGGCCTGGTCGTCACCGGCTTCGTGGACCGGGTGGGAGACCCGGCCGGAATCGTGGCGGCCGACGGCTCCGTGCACCGCAGCGACGCGCTGCTCGCCGACGGCCTGCGCGCGCTGGCCTACGCCGCCAGCGGCGGGCGCCCGTTGCCCGACAGCGTCGCGGTGACCTACCCGGCGCACTGGTCCGCCCCGTCGGTCGACGCCCTGAGCGCCGCGCTGGCCGGGGTGTCGGAATGGTCGGACGGCGCCCGGCGGCCGATGGTCATGCCCGACGCCGCGGCGGCGCTGGCCGCGGTGCGGACCAACCCCGGCATCCCCGCGCACGGGACCGTGGCGGTCTGCGATTTCGGCGGCAGCGGCACCAGCATCACGCTGATGGCCGCCGCGGGCGGGGAGCCCCTCGCCCCGACCGTCCGGCATCACGACTTCAGCGGCGACATGATCGACCAGGCGCTGCTGAGCGCCGCCATGGCCAACATGCCGAGCACGGGCGCGTTCGTTCCGGGCAGCTCGGCCGTCGGCTCGGTGAGCCGGCTGCGCAGCGGGTGCCGCAGCGCCAAGGAGCAGCTCTCGTCGAACACGGTCGCCACCCTGGCCGACGTCCGGCTCACCCGCGACGAGCTCGACGACGCGATCCGCGGGCCACTGACCACCTTGGTGGCCGTGCTCGATGACGCGTTGCGGCGCAACGGCATTCGCGATCTCGTCGCGGTGGTGTCGGTGGGCGGAGGGGCGCACATCCCCGTGGTCACCACGCGGCTGTCCGGCCATCTACGCGTCCCGGTCGTCACGACGCCCCGCCCGCAACTGGCGGCCGCCACCGGCGCGGTGCTGCTCGCGGCCTACCGTCCCGACGACAACGGCCCGACCGCGCAGGCCCCGGCGGCGACGGCCACAGCCACGGCGGCCGCCTTGGTGCCGGCCGCGGTGTCGGGTGGGATGCCCGCCCGGGCCTGGGCGCAGGACGGTGCCGGCTCGGGCGCCATGCCCACCGCCGCGCGCCCGTGGCCCAAGCCCGCCAGCTCCGGCCAGACGTCGGCGGGTCCGGCGCTGAAGGTCGAGCAACCCGAGCCCGCCGCGCCGGAGCCCGAGAAGTCGGAGCCCAAGAAATCTGTTATTCCGTGGCGGCGGGTGCCGATGATCCTCACCCTTGCCGCCCTGGGGGTGGTGGTGCTGGCCGGCGTTGCCCTGGCGATCGGGCTGGGCTCCAAGAACCAGCCGATGACGAACCCGGGCGGCAGCACGGCCCCCGCCTCGCCGGCGCCGCCGACGACCACCACGACCGCCCCGCCGCCGCCGACCACCCAAGAGGCGCCGCCGCCGTCGAGCCCGGACACCAATCCGCCGCCCGCACCGGACACGCCGACCCCCGTCGCACCGCCGGCGGCTCAGGACGTCCCGGCGGCGCCTGCGCCTCCGCGGGCCCAACCCGTGATTCCGCGCATCCCGCGCATCCCCGAGATCCCGCCGCTGCCGCCGATACCCGGGCTCAACGAGCCGATCCCCGGCTTCCCGGGGATCCCCACCCTAATCAGCCAGATCGCGCCGCGGGCTCACTGAATGAGCTTTCAGCTCAGCGCTTTTCGCCCTTGTTCTCGGCCGCCGCGGCTTCGCGCAGTTCCTCGTTGAGGGCCTTGTCCTTCTCGATCTGCTCTTTGCGTTCCTCGTCGTCCCGGCCCTCGTCGGCCTTGGCTTGCTCGTCGGAGCCGCCGCCCTCGTCGGGCTCCTGGTGTTGCGGGTTGCCGTCTTCGTCGAGCCAGTCGTTGACCGCCGTCCCGGAAACCATGCCGCCGGAGCCGGGCAGCACCACGGTGGCCTCGTCCTTGTAGGCCTTCATCATCTCGGCGGCCTGTTGCTTGTGCTCTTCCTTGACTTCAGGCTTTTCGGTTAACTTCTGGTCCTCTTCTTGGCCGGCCTCTTTGTCGTCTTCGTGGCCGGCCTCTTTGTCGTCCTGCACGCTCATGCATCTACCCCCTTGGAGTCGCAGTTTTGAGCATGCCCGGGGGTACCCGTTGCCGCGCTGTGTCGAAACTCTCGTCAGTCGGGGCGGCGGTTCTTGACCAGCACCACCGAGGCGAGCGGGATCCGCATCGGCTCTGGCGCGCTTGACAGATGTTCCGCGACCGCGGCCTCCAATCGGTCGGAGAACTCGGTCGCCCGCGGGTCGGCGGCGGCGCCGTCCAGGCCGCAGACCAGGGCGGGAAACAGCGCGGCCCGGGCGAATGCCGCCCACTGCGCGCCGAAAGCGTTTGCGTCACCGTCAATTCGGTATCGGGCCCAGAATCGGTCCTCGGCGTCGAACATCTCGAGGTGCTCGATCGTGAGGCCTTCGAACCGGCCGCTCGGGGAGAACGGGGCGCGAAAGTCCCTCTCGCTGCGGCCCGATGTGGGAATGACCATGCGCCGAAGCTCGTCCTCGCTGAGCAGGCCGTCGCGCACCTGATCTTCCAGCGCCGCGACGATCGCGTCGAGCAGCGTCCTGAAGCCGGGCTTGTCGTCCTCGTCGACGCCCAGCGTCAGCACCACCAGCCGTCCCTCGGGGGCCAGCTCGCGCCCGCGGAACGCGACGAAGTCGTGCCAGTCGGTGGCGGCCTGGTGGGTGTAGGCGGCGCGGGCCGCGTCGTCGCTGCTGTAGGCGACGTGCACGTGATCGTGGAGCTCGTAGGGGATCCGGCTCACCCACTGGGTCGCCCACGACGTCCAGCCCAGGTTGACCGTCTTGGACGGCACGATCTGGCCGTAGAAGGATCGGCCGATCGCCGACGCGAAACTCGTTGTGTCCGTGTGCAAGTAGCTGTCCGGGTCGTCGGCCAGGGTTTGGAACAGCGCGGTGAAGTCGTTGCCCGGAACGTCGGTGTGCGCCACCAGGATCGCGTGGTCCTGGCGGGTGCGCCGGCGCAGCACCGCGATGGCCGCCGACAGCGGCTTCAGCGAGTTGTGCCCGTTGGCCGCGCCGTAGTCGGCGATGACGATCGGCTGCGGGGCCGCCGGGAGCGGCACCTGTTCCGCGGCCCGCTCGAACAATGCGATGGCCTGCGCCAGGCCGGCGGCCTGCAGCCGCGACGACTGGGTGTAGTTCGCGCTGTCGGTCGGCTCGGGCCGGACCACGATGCTCGATTCGGGCAGACGAGGTTCCGGCCGCATGCACCAACGATAGTCAGTCCGGCTGCGGGTAGCTCACCCCGGTGAGCTGCTCGGACAGCTCCCACAGCCGACGGCAGTCGTCCTCGTTGCGCGCCCGCTCGGGCACCCGGGCCAGCCGCACGCCGCCACCGGCCAGCTCCTGGAACCCGCGGGGCCCGTAGAACGCGCCGCCCTCGGCGTGCGGCGCGGCGGCCGCGTAGAGCGCGGGCAGGATGCCCTCGTCGATCTCCTGCCACAAAAAGGGCGTGAACCGCCACGACGCCTTGTAGAGGCGTTCCATCAGCGCCGGCTTCTCCCGGCCGTGCGAGGGCCCGGCGACCTGCAGGTTGGTCTTCGTCAGCCCGGGGTGCGCGGCGTTGGACGTGATGCCCCAGCCGGCCGCGCGGCTGCGCCGGTCCAGCTCCAGGGCGAACATCAACACCGCCAGCTTGGACTGGCCGTAGGCCGACATGGCGGCATAGGACTTCTCGAAGTCGGGGTCGTCGAAGTGGATCTTGCCGCTTTGGCGGGCCGCGAGGCTGCTCAGCGAGACGACGCGCGCTTTGCCGGCGGCGCGCAGCAGCGGCAGCACGTGCCCGGTCAGCGCGAAGTGGCCGAGATGGTTGCTGCCGAACTGCAATTCGAAACCGTCGGCGGTGGTGTCGCGTTCCGGCGGGGTCATGACGCCGGCGTTGTTGATCAGGATGTCGATCGGGCGGCCCTCGGCGTTGAGTTGTTCGCCCAGCGCGGCGACGGACGCCAGCGACGACAGGTCGAGGGCCTTGATGGTCAGCTTCGCGTCGGGGACCGTCGCGCGGATTTCCTCGATCGCCGTTTCCCCTTTGGCGCGGTTGCGGATCGCCATGACGACGTCGGCTCCGGCGGCCGAGAGGCGGCGAGCGAGCCCGAACCCCAGGCCGCTGTTGGCCCCGGTGACGATTGCCAGCTTCCCGGACAGGTCGGGCACGGTGGCGACGAGATCGTTGGCCATGCGTAGCACTCCTTTCGTAGGCGCCCCGTCACAGTGTGCTCTTTGTGCCCGTTCGTCGACAGGGTTGGCGTGCGACCGGTGGCATCGCCCCGCCCGCGGTGACACACTGCCTGGATGAACAGCAGGCGGCTCGCCAAGGTTTCGCTGGCCGCCGCCGTGGTGCTGATGATCGTGTCGGTGGGCGGCTTCATCGTCGCCCTGGTGCTCAACGCCTTCTTCCTGGACAAGTACAACGCCTACGGCGAGGTGCCGATCCCGGGAACGAGCAGCGTGTACCTGCCCGCCGGCGAGGTCACGGTCAGCCTGCACACCGTCGTCGTCGGCAGCCCCAACGGCGGCCTGCCGGTGCCGCCGCTGGGCGTCACGATCGCGCCGCCCGAGGGCGCGGCGCAGCCGGCGTTGAACGAAAGCATCGGCAGCACAACGACTGTCAACAACGACGCGCACGTGCGGGTGTGGGTGGCTCAGATTCCCGTCAGCGGCAACTACAACATCACCACCGACGGCCAGGTCAACGGGTACATCAACCCGCGACTGGCCTTCGGCCACAAGAGTTCCTACGGCTTCTTGGTGTGGTTGTTCGTCGGGCTGTTCGTGGTGGGGCTGGTCGATTCGATCCTGTCCGGGCTGTGGCTGGGGCGCACCCGGCGCCGGGCCGTGGTGGCGGCCAACCCGTACTACCCGCCGCCCGTCGCGTCGCCGGCGGTGCCGGCCGGGCCGATGGAGCCCAGCGGCGAGGGGGTGCGCCTCGAGCGGCTCAAAACGCTGGCGGCGCTGCGGGATTCGGGGGCGCTGACCAACGAGGAGTTCGAGGCCGAGAAGCGCCGCATCCTCGAGGGGCACTGAGGCGGCAGCGACGAAATCCCAACCGTCACATGCGTCTCCGGAACTGGAGACACTCGATGTGCCCGCCTCATAGCGACAACGCGGCGACGATGCCGCTATCGCTGCGTTTGTCGCTATGAGGTGGACAAAAGGTTGCCGCCTCGTGCGCGGTGACTGCTGTGACAGATATGACCACCACGGGCCAGCCGTCGCCTAAAGCCCTAGGCTGTCGGTCCCGACCGCGTTACGCTCTGGGTGGCACCGGGGTTGGGAGCTGACTCATGTCGCACGTGACGACGACACCGCACCTGCTGGCGGCCGCGGCCGGAGATTTGGCCTCGGTCGGCTGGACGATCCACGCGGCCAACGCGAACGCGGCGGCCGGGACCGCCGGATTGCACGCCCCGGGCGGTGACGCGGTGTCGGCGTTCGTGGCGGCGCTGTTCGCCGCGCACGCCCAGGCCTATCAGGCCGCGGGCAGCCAGGCGACCAACTTCCACAACCAGTTTGTGCAGGCCCTGCGCGAAAGCGCGGGGACCTACGCCAACGCCGAGGCCGCCAACGCGTCGCCCCTGGACAAGGTGGCGGGCATGGTCCACGCGTCCGCCGGGCACCTGAACGGCAACGGCGCGGCCGCCGCCCAGCACGGCGGCGTGGCCGCGCCGGTGGCCAGCAGCGGCGGCGCCGGCGGACCCGGTGCCGGCAACCCGGCGGGCGGCGGGCCCGGCCCCTCCGGCGCGGACGCCCACCCGGTCGCGACCGGTGGCCCGCAAGGCGCCAACGGAGTCTCCACCGGTGATGGCGGCGCGCCCGCCGGTGGGACCAGCGGGGGCGTCGTCGCGGACCCGGGCGGTGGTGCTGCCGCGGCGGTCCCGGCCGCTTGGGGTCCGGTGGCGCCGCCGGCTCCCGGCGGCCCGGCGATGCCGAACCTTGCCGCGCCGCCGCCCGCGCCCCCCGCCATCGCGGGTGGCTACCCGGCCGCGGCGGGGCTCGCCGGGCCGGGCGCAGCCTTCCTCACCGGTGACTCCGCCGCCCTCGGCGGCCTGCCCGAGCCGGCGGCGCCGGTGGCCTCCGCCGCGGCGGCGTCCCCGCCGGCCGTGCCGCCGATACCGACGGCGCCCAAGGGGCAGCCGCTGCACGAGAGCAACCCGGGGCACCCGGGCGACGCGGCGCCGCCGGCCGACGCCGATCACGACAAGGCGGCCATGCCTCTTCCGCTGCTCAGGCTTCGCCTACCAAGCCTGCGGGGCTTCTTCCGCGGTACGCGGTCGGGGCTTCGGGACAAAGAGGAATGGCGCGAGGAGCTGCGCGAGGCGGCCCGGACCAAGCCGTGGGGACACGAGGAACTCCTGGGCGCGCTGGGCCTTCGGCCGCCCGGGAACGCATAGCCGTTCGCCGGCAACGCCTTTCAGTGGCCGCGCGCCACCCACTCCTCGTAGTGGACGATCTCGTCGCCGATCGTGGTGCTGTCGCCGTGGCCGGTGTGTACGACGGTCTCGCCGGGCAGCGTGCCCAGCCGCTCGGAGATGGACTGCAGGATCGTCGGGAAGTCGGAGTAGGAGCGGCCCGTCGCGCCGGGGCCGCCGGCGAACAGGGTGTCGCCGCTGAACACCACGCCCAGGTCATGCACGTACCAGCACACCGAGCCGGGGGAATGGCCCGGGGTGTGCAGCGCGGTCAGCTCGGTGCCGCCGACGGTCAGCCTCTCGCCGTCGGATATGCCGCGAAAATCTCTGTCCGGGTGCGTCATTCGCCACAGCACGTCGTCGGCCGGATGCAGTAGCACCGGCGCGTCGAGCGTCTCGCCGAGCTCGGGAGCGACGGTGACGTGGTCGTTGTGCCCGTGCGTGCACACCACCGCCACCACGTGGCGGCCTGCCACGGCCTCGACGATCGGCGCCGCGTCATGGGCGGCGTCGAAGACCACGACGTTCGAATTGTCGCCGATGAGCCAGATGTTGTTGTCGACTTCCCAACTGCCGCCGTCCAATTCGAAGGTGCCGTGCGTGACCACCCGATCGATCGTCACCATTACAGGAGCACCACCGAACGCAGCACCTTGCCGCCGTGCATCTTATGGAAGGCCTCCTCTACGCCGTCGAGCCCGATGCGTTCGGACACGAACTTGTCCAGCGGCAGCCGGCCCTGCAGGTACAGGTCGATCAGGGTGGGGAAGTCGCGCTCGGGCAGGCAGTCGCCGTACCACGACGACTTCAGCGACCCGCCATGGCTGAAGAAGTCCAGCAGCGGCATCTCCAGCTGCATGTCGGGCGTCGGAACCCCAACCAGCACAACGGTTCCGGCGAGGTCGCGGGCGTAGAACGCCTGCTTCCACGTTTCGGGCCGGCCCACCGCGTCGATCGCCACGTTGACCCCGAAGCCCTCGGTGAGGTCCTGGATGGTCTTGACGACGTCGAATTCGCGGGCATTGATCGTGTGCGTGGCGCCGAACTTGCGGGCCCAGTCCAGCTTGGTGTTGTCGGTGTCGACGGCGATGATCTGCCGGGCCCCGACCAGGGCGGCGCCCGCGATCGCGGCGTCCCCCACGCCGCCGCAGCCGATCACGGCGACGGTGTCGTCGCGGGTGACGGCCCCGGTGTTGATCGCGGCGCCCAGCCCCGCCATCACGCCGCAGCCCAGCAGGCCGGCGACCGCCGGGTCGGCCTGGCGATCGACCTTGGTGCATTGCCCGGAGTGCACCAGCGTCTTGTCGGCGAACGCCCCGATGCCCAGCGCCGGTGTCAGCTCGGTGCCGTCGGTCAGCGTCATCTTCTGCTCGGCGTTGAAGCTGCTGAAGCAGTACTGCGGCCGCCCGCGCTTGCAGGCCCGGCACTGCCCGCACACCGCGCGCCAGTTCAGGATCACGAAGTCGCCCGGCTCGACGTTGGTCACGCCCGGCCCGACCGCCTCGACGGTGCCGGCCGCCTCGTGGCCGAGCAGGAACGGGTACTCGTCGTTGATGCCGCCCTCGCGGTAGGTCAGGTCGGTGTGACACACCCCGCAGGCGATGATGTCGACCACCGCCTCGCCGGGCCCGGGGTCCGGGACGACGATGTCCACCAGCTCGACGGGTTCGCCCTTCTTGCGTGAAATCACTCCGCGCACTGTCTGACTCATGCGCTCCAACCTACGGTGTAGCCGGCCCGTGATGGCATCGAGCCTGCGCTCAGATCGCCCAACATGGCGAAAAGCACGCGCTGAGCGCAGTCTCGGCGTGCAGCGAGGCGGTGTAGCGTCTGCAGAGCGTGACGGCACCTGACACCACCTCGGAAACCACCGAAGATTTCGCCGGTCGCATGATCGCGGCCATCGACGGCGCGAGCCTCACGCTCCTGCTGAGCATCGGGCATCAGACCGGCCTGCTTGACACGATGGCCGGGCTGCCGCCCGCCACCAGCGCGCAGATCGCCGAGGCCGCCGGCCTCAACGAACGCTACGTGCGAGAGTGGCTGGCCGGCATGACCACCGGGCACGTCATCGAGTACGACGCCGTCGCCGGCACCTACTCGTTGCCCGCGCACCGCGCCGGCGTGCTCACCCGCGCCGCCGGACCGGACAACCTGGCTCTGGTGGCGCTGTTCCTCCCGCACCTCGGCGAGGTCGAGCAGAAAATCGTCGGCTGCTTCCGGGAGGGCGGCGGGCTGCCGTATAGCGAATTCCCGCGATTCCACGCGCTGATGGCCGAGCAGAGCGCCGCGGTGTTCGACATCGCGCTCATCGACGTCGTGCTGCCGTTGGTCGACGAACTGCCCGACCGGCTGCGCGCGGGGGCCGACGTCGCCGACTTCGGTTGCGGCAGCGGCCATGCGATCAACGTGATGGCCCAAGCCTTCCCGGCGAGCCGGTTCACCGGCATCGACTTCTCCGACGAGGCCATCGCGTCCGGCGTCGCCGAGGCGGCACGCCTCGGCCTGACGAACGCCACCTTCGAGAGCCACAACCTGGCGCAGCTCGACAAGCGCGAGGCCTACGACGTCATCACCGTGTTCGACGCCATCCACGATCAGGCGCAGCCGGCGCGGGTGCTGGAGAACATCTACAACGCGCTGCGGCCGGGCGGGGTCTTCCTGATGGCCGACATCAAGGCGTCGAGCCGGCTGGAAGAAAACGTCGGGATCCCGATGAGCACCTACCTCTACACCGTCTCGCTGATGCACTGCATGACGGTGTCGCTGGCGCTGGACGGCGCCGGGCTGGGCACCGCGTGGGGCACGCAGCTGGCCACCTCGATGCTGGGTGACGCCGGGTTCGGCGACGTCCGGGTGACCGAGGTGGAGGGGGACCCGATCAACAACTACTACATCGCCCGGAAGTGATGCCCGCTCTCAACGGGCTGGAGGCCATCGCCGACTGGCCGGTGACGGCCGCCGCGGCCGCGGTCGTCGGGCCCGACGGGGTGCTGGCGAGCCACGGCGACACCGAGCGGGTCTTCGAGCTGGCGTCGGTCACCAAGCCGCTGGTGGCCCGGGCCGCGCACGTCGCCATCGAGGAGGGCGTCGTCGAGCTGGACACCCCGGCCGGCCCGCCCGGCTCCACGATCCGCCACCTGCTGGCGCACGCGTCGGGCCTGGCGATGCACGACGATCGCGTGCTGGCCAAGCCCGGCACCCGGCGGATGTATTCAAACTATGGGTTCGGCGTGCTGGCCCGCGCCATCGAGGCGGAGTCGGGGATCGAGTTCGGCCGCTACCTCGCCGAGGCGGTCTGCGAGCCGCTGGGCCTGGCGGCCACCCGGCTGAACGGCGGCGCCGAGGCCGCCGGGTTCGGCGCGACGTCGACGGTCGCGGATCTGGCGTCGTTCGCCCGCGAGCTGCTGCGGCCGGCGACGGTGTCCGCGCAGCTGCACGCGCAGGCCACCAGCGTGCAATTTCCCGGCCTGGACGGGGTGCTGCCCGGCTACGGCGTGCAGCGGCCCAACGATTGGGGCCTGGGTTTCGAGATCAGGAACGGCAAGTCGCCGCACTGGACCGGCGCGCGCAACTCGGCGCGCACGTACGGCCATTTCGGTCAGGCGGGCGGGTTCGTCTGGGTGGACCCGGAGGTTGACCGGGCGCTCGTGGTCCTCACCAACCGCAACTTCGGAGAGTGGGCTTTGGCGCCCTGGCCTGCGCTTTCCGACCGGGTGCTGGCCGAGTGATATTCAGCCACTCCGCACACTAGCGCAACAGGGGTATCACAGGGCACAATAGACACGCAGGACACAAAAATTTACATGCATTCCGCTTCGAGCGGTCCACCAGGTCGTTGGGGAAGACGTCCCTCGTGGAACCGAAGGAGCAGGAGATGCGTGCGTCGAACCAATTTGCCGACGTGACGACGGGTGTGGTGTACGTCCACGCCTCGCCCGCGGCGGTGTGCCCGCATGTCGAGTGGGCGTTGTCATCGACCCTGCAGTCCAAGGCCAACCTGGTCTGGACACCGCAGCCGGCGATGCCCGGGCAGCTGCGCGCTGTCACCAACTGGGTGGGGCCGGTGGGCACGGGCGCCCGGCTGGCCAACGCGCTGCGCTCCTGGTCGGTGCTGCGCTTCGAGGTCACCGAGGATCCCAGCCCCGGCGTCGACGGCCAGCGGTTCAGCCACACCCCGCAGCTGGGGCTGTGGAGCGGGTCGATGAGCGCCAACGGCGACGTCATGGTCGGCGAGATGCGACTGCGCTCGATGATGGCCCAGGGCGCCGACTATCTGGCCGCCGAGCTGGATTCGGTGCTGGGCACGGCGTGGGACGAGGCGCTCGAGGTGTATCGCGACGGTGGCGACGCCGGCGAGGTGACCTGGCTCAGCCGGGGCGTCGGCTAGGTAGGCCGCGGGCACTTAAAGGGCTACGAGGGCCCGTCTTCGCCGGCGGAGTCGTCTTCGGCCAGGTGGCGCAGCACTCGTTCGTGGAGGGCGGCGAGCATGTCGAGCTCGGCCGGGCTGAGCAGGTCGATGAAGTTTCGCCGGACGTCCTCCACGTGCGCGGGTGCCGCCTTCTCGATGGCGGCGCGGCCGGCCGGGAGCAGGCAGACCATGGTGCTGCGGGCGTCGTTGGGATTCGGCTCGCGGCAGATCAGCCCGTCCTGCTGCATGCGCCGCACCTGGTGGGAGACGCGGCTCTTCTCCCAGCCCAGCGTATTGCACAGGTCATGCGCGGGCATGCGATCGCCGTCGTGGGCCGAGAGCACCGCCAGGATCTCGTAGTCGGCCCCGGATAGTCCCGATTTCTGCAGGCCCCGGTTCAGGTGCACGTCAAGCTGATGATGCGCGTGCTGGAAGGCCCGCCAGGCGCGGTCTTCACGGGGATTCAGCCAGTTCGGTTCCATCGGCCCCCATGCTACCCGATTGGTTGACGTGTCACCCAACTTTGCATAAGGTGGACACGTCAACCTTTCCGATTCACTAGTTCAAGGCGGGGAATTTCATGAGCAGCATCAGCATCATCGGCACCGGCAACATGGCCCGCGCCATCGGCGCGCTGGCGGTCGCGGGCGGCAACACCGTCGAGGTCATCGGCCGCGATCGGTCCAAGGCCGCTGACCTGGCCAAGGATCTCGGCGCCGGCGCCACGACGGGCGAGTTCGGCGCCGTCCCGGCGGGCGACATCGTCATCGTGTCCGTGCTGTACGCCGACGTCGTTCCGGTCGTCACCCAGTACGGGGACGCCCTCGCGGGCAAGGTGATCGTCGACATCAGCAACCCGTTCAATGCGGCGGCCGATGGCCTGGCCATCCCCGATGACACCTCGGTTGCGCAGGAAGTGGCCAAGGCGGCCCCGGCCAGCGCCAGCGTGGTCAAGGCCTTCAACACCGTCTTCGGAGTCGTCCTGGCCCAGGGCCGCCCGCTCGACGTCTTCTTCGCCGGCGACGACGCGCGCGCCAAGGCGGGCATGGCGGAGTTCATCGAGAGCCTGGGGCTGCGCCCGCTGGACGTCGGCGGCTTGAACATGGCGCACTGGCTGGAGGGAACGGGCCTGGTCATGATGGGCCTCGCCCGCCACGGGGTGGGGAACTTCGATTTCGCCCTCGGAGCGGCCGTTCCCGCCTGACCCCACGCCACGAACGACCGGGGCGCCCGCGCGCCCGGGCAATGGTTGATGGATCACCGAAAGGAATCCCTGATGAAGCTTGGTTTCGCACTTCCCATAGTCGGGCCCGCTATTACGAGCGCCGCCGGTCTGAGCGCGTTCTGCCGCGGACTCGAGGACCTCGGCTACGACACGCTGTGGGTCGGCGATCGCCTGGTCACGCCGGTCGAGATGCACAGCACGTATCCGGGCAAAGAGCAGCCGTACCCGCCGCAGATGACCCGTTACCTCGATCCGGTGCTGCTGTGGACGGTCGCCGCCACGGCGACCAACCGGATCCGGCTGAACTCCAGCACGCTCAGCACGTTCTACTACGAGCCGGTCCACCTGGCCCGGATGCTGACCACGCTCGACGTGCTCAGCGACGGCCGCCTCGGCGTTGGCGTGGGAATCGGGTGGATGAAGGACGAGCACGACATCGCCCGCGGCGCGGACTGGCGCCGGCGCGGACGGATGCTCGACGACCTGCTGGCGTTCCTGCAGAAGTGGTGGACGACCACCCCGGTGTCCTGGGAGAGCGAGTTTTTCTCGCTCCCGCCGGTCCATGCCGACCTGCGCCCGGTCCAGCCCGGCGGTCCGCCCATCTGGATTGGTGGTGCCAGCGAGGCCGCGATGCGCCGGGTGGGCCGCACCGGCACCGGTTGGCTCGGGGTCGAGGGGTTGCAGGACGAGGTCACCGACCAGCTGTGGTCGATCGCGCGCCGTGCGGCGGAAGACGCCGGCCGCGATCCCGACGCGCTGAAGAAGGCCATGCGACTCAACCTCGAAGCGGGCACGTCGGTCGACTCGGTTGCCGACAGGCTCGAGCGCTTGGCCGTCTCCGGGACTGAGGAGGCGATCGTGGATGCCTTCGGAATGTTTCCCAGCCTTGACCAGTTGCTTGACTTCGCTAGCCAGGTAATCGATCGATGGGGTGGTCATGGGAAAGCTTGACGGCAAGGTGGCGGTGATCACGGGTGGATCAAGCGGTATGGCGCTGGCCGGTGCCAAGCTGTTCGTCGACGAAGGGGCGCACGTCTTCATCTCCGGTCGGCGGCAACAAGCTCTGGATGAAGCCGTCGAGCTGATCGGCCGCAATGTGACGGGCGTGCAAGCGGATTCGTCCAATCTGGACGATCTGGACCGGTTGTTCGACGCGGTCAGGCGGGAAAAGGGCGCCGTCGACGTGGTGTGGGCAAGTGCCGGGACAGGGGAGGAGGGCAAGCTCGGCGAGATCACGGAGCAGCACTTCGACGCGACTTTCGGGCTGAACGCGCGCGGCACGCTCTTCACGGTGCAAAAGGCTCTGCCGCTGTTGCGCGACGGCGGCTCGATCTTCATGACCGGGTCGACCGCTTCGGTCAAGGGCTATCCGTCCTGGAGTGTGTACGCGGCGAGCAAGGCCGTGCTGCATGCCTATGCGCGCGTGTGGTTGAACGAGTTGAAAGACAGGAGGATTCGGGTCAACGTGCTGACCCCGGGCCAGGTCGCCACGCCGATACAGGAGCAGTTGTTCGACGAGGAGACGAAGGCACAGTTCGAAGCAACGATCCCGCGGGGAAAGATGGGCAGCCCCGAGGAGATCGCATCGGTCGCACTGTTTCTCGCCTCGGACGACTCGAGCTACGTCAACGGTATGGAGTTGATCGCCGACGGCGGTACCACCGCGGTTTGACTGGCGTGCCCGAATTCACGGCCGGGCCGGACGAAGGATCTTCAGCGACGCGGGCACCGCGGAGATTTCGGCGGGCAGCGGGCACGCGAAGTCGCCGTCGGCGTAGACGTTGATGCCGGGGCACTCGACGTGGATCGTCTTGGCGCGCGCCGTGGTCACCTCGTCGAGGTTGACGTGTGTGCCCTTCATGACGGTGGGGAACAGGCGGACCAGCTTGGTGCGCGAGGCGGAGTGGGCCATGGTGATGTCGAGCAGGCCGTCGGTGGGGTCGGCGTTGGGGCAGATCAGCAGCCCGCCGCCGTAGCTGCGGGTGTTGCCGAAGGCCGCGAGCGTGATGTCGGCGTCGATCTCCTCATCGCCGTCGAGCACCAGCCGGAACGGCAACAGCCGCAGCTGCGACAGCTCGGCGAGCATCGCGATGTAGTAGCGCAACCGGCCGTGCGGCCAGCTCATCCGGTTGGCGCGATCGGTCACCAGGGAGTCGAAGCCGGTGGCGGCCACGGTGCCGAACCACTTTTCGGCGTCGGCCCACCGGATCCGGCCCAGGTCAATGGTTTCCGTCCAGCCGTCGGCGATGACGTCCGCGGCGGCCGCGGGATCCTTTGTGGGGATCGCGAATTCACGGGCGTGGTCGTTGCCGGTGCCGGCCGGGACGATGCCCAGCGGGACGTCGGTGCCGGCGAGCACCTGCAGGGCGTTGGAGACGACGCCGTCGCCGCCGGTGACCATCACCGCGTCGGTTCCCCGTTCGAGTTCGGCGGCGACGAGGTGGCGCGCGTCCTCGGCGTCGTCGCCGATGATCTCGGTGACCTGCACACCCCTCTCGTGCAGGCGGGCGATCGCGACCTGGGCCGCGCGAATGGCGGCGCCGTGCCCGGAGGCGGGATTGGTCAGCGCGGTGACTTTGCCGACCTCGCGGCGGGTCACGGAATCAGCTTGCCGGGGTTGAGGATTCCGGCCGGGTCGAGCACCGCCTTGACCGCGCGCAACACCTGGACGCCCAGCTCGCCGACCTCCTCGCGCATCCAGGGCCGGTGGTCGGCGCCGACGGCGTGGTGGTGGGTGATGGTGCCGCCGTTGGCGATGATCGCGTCCGACGCGGCCTTCTTGGCGGCCCACCATTGTTCGATCGGATTGCCTCGCTGCCCGGCGACGATGGTGAAGTAGAGCGAGGCGCCGGTGGGGTAGACGTGCGAGATGTGGCACATCACCAGCGCCGGGGTGCCCGACTCGGCCAGCGCGCTCGTAAGCGCCTGGGTGACAGCGGCTTTCAGCGCGGACACGTTCGACCAGTCGGTGGCCGTCTCGAGCGTCTCGCAGAGCGCGCCCGCGGACAACAGCGAGTCGCGCAGGTACGGCGCGCCGAACCGGCCGCGCTCCCAGGCCTGCGCCGGCCCCTCGCCCAGTGACGTGCCGCCCCGCGCCGCGAGCAGGGCGCTGGTTTCGGCGTGCCGGCTTTCGACGTGTTCCTTGGTGCCCTCGAACACGGTGAGCCCCAGGCACCCTCCGGTGATCTGGCTTTCGCCGATCGCCTCGGTGGTGGCCAGGTTGACCCCGGTCTCAACCTCGTCGGAGAGCCGGATGACGGTGGGGCCGGTGCCGTTTTGGGTGACGGCGCGCAGCGCGGCGGCGCCGGTTTCGAAATCGGGGAACGACCACGCCTCGTATTCGACGGCCTCGGGGATGCGGTGCACGCGCAGCCGCACCTGCGTGATGACGCCGAACGTTCCCTCCGAGCCGAGCAGCAGCTGGCGCAGGTCGGGGCCCGCGGCCGACGCGGGTGCGCGCCCGAGCTCCAGCGTGCCCACCGGGGTGACCATCCGCAGGCCGCGCACCATGTCGTCGAATCGGCCGTAGCCCGCCGAGTCCTGGCCCGACGATCGCGTGGCGGCGAATCCGCCGATGGTGGCGTACTCGAAGCTCTGCGGGAAATGCCCGAGCGAAAAGCCGTGCGCGCCGAGCAGGCGTTCGGCGTCCGGTCCGGTGACGCCGGCGCCGAGGGTGGCCTGGCCGGACACCTCGTCGAGCTCGACGAGCTGGTCGAAGCGGCGCAGGTCGAGCGACACCACGGCTTCGAACGCGCCGCGGGTGGGATCGAGGCCGCCGACCACGCTGGTGCCCCCGCCGAACGGGACCACGGAGATGCGGTGCTCGGAGCAGTAGCGCAGGATCGCGGCGACGGCCTCGTCGTCCCCGGGCAGCAGCACGGCGTCGGGGGCGTCCTGGACGCCGGGGTCCCGGCGTCGCAGCAGGTCGAGGGTGGACTTGCCGCCGGCGCGCAGCAGCCGGTCGCGGTCGTCGGTGCGGCAGTACTCGGCGCCGACGATGCCGGCCAGCGCGTCCGTGTGGGCCGGGGACAGCGCCGACGGGCGCAGCCTGACGTCGTCGGCGCCGATCTCGGTTACCGTCGAATCCTCCAGTCCCACAGCCTGTTTCAACAGGGAGCGGATGCCTTCCGAGAGCGGCTTCGCCGCGGCGGGATCCCCCCAGGCGTTCCAGTTCATCGGCGGAAGGAGTTCCTCGGCGTGCGTCATGCGTTACAGTATTACACATGCTGTCAATCAGTAACGCGCCGTCGGATACCGGGGACCGGATCCTGGCGGCGGCGGCCAGCTGCGTGGTCGATTTCGGGGTGGACCGGGTCACCCTGGCGGAGATCGCGCGCCGGGCTGGCGTCAGCCGGCCGACGGTGTACCGCCGCTGGCCGGACACCAAGTCGATCGTGGCGGCGCTGCTCACCCGGCACATCACCGGCGTCATGCGCGACGCCCCGCTGCTCGGCGACGACCGGGAATCGCTGGTGCGACAGATCGTCACCGTGGCCGACCTGCTGCGCCGCGACGACCTCGTGATGTCGGTGCTGCATTCGGAGCTCGCGCCGATCTACATCACCGAACGCCTCGGGGCCAGCCAGCAGATGCTGATCGACGCCCTGGCCGAGCGGCTGCGCGCCGCCCAGCGCCACGGCAGCGTCCGCGCCGGCGACCCGCTGCAGATGGCCACCATGGTGTTGCTCATCGCCCAGTCGACCATCCAGTCCGAACGGATCGTCCGCCCGATCCTGGACGCCGACGCGCTGGCCGCCGAGCTCGCCTACTCGCTGAACGGATACCTCTCGTGAACCTGTCCGCATTGAACGCCGCGCGCCGCACCGCCGACCTGAACGCCCTGGCCGACGGCGCGCCGCTCGACGTCGTCGTGATCGGCGGCGGCATCACCGGCGTCGGGATCGCGCTCGACGCCGCGTCGCGCGGCCTGCGGGTGGCGCTGGTGGAGAAGCACGACCTGGCGTTCGGCACCAGCCGGTGGAGCTCCAAGCTGGTGCACGGCGGCCTGCGCTACCTGGCGAGCGGCAACGTGGCCATCGCCCGGCGCAGCGCCGTCGAGCGCGGAATCCTGATGACGCGCAACGCCCCTCATCTCGTGCACGCCATGCCGCAGTTGGTGCCGCTGCTGCCGTCGATGAGCCGCGGCAAGCGCGCGTTGGTGCGCGCCGGGTTTCTGGCCGGCGACGGATTGCGGGCACTCGCGGGCACGCCGTCGTCCGTGCTGCCGCGGTCGCGGCGGGTGTCGGCGCAGCGCGTCGTGGAGATGGCGCCCACGGTGCGACGCGACGGGCTCGACGGCGGCTTTCTGGCGTACGACGGGCAATTGATCGACGACGCCCGGCTGGTGACCGCGGTCGCGCGCACCGCGGCCCAGCACGGCGCCCGCATCCTGACCTACGTCGCGGCGTCCGAGGCGACGGGCACCTCGGCGCGGTTGACCGATCAGCGCACCGGGCAGTCGTTGGACGTGTCGGCCGGCGCGGTGATCAACGCGACCGGGGTGTGGGCGGCCGAGATCGACGACTCGCTGCGGCTGCGGCCCAGCCGGGGTACGCACCTCGTCTTCGACGCTCGCGCGTTCGGGAATCCGACTGCGGCCCTGACGGTTCCGATCCCCGGCGAGCTCAACCGCTTCGTGTTCGCCATGCCCGAGCAGCTGGGCCGGGTTTATCTGGGCCTGACCGACGAAGACGCGCCCGGCCCGATCCCCGACGTGCCGCAACCGTCCGGTGACGAAATCACCTTCCTGCTGGACACGGTGAACACCGCGCTCGGCACCGCGCTGGGCACGGCCGACGTGCTCGGCGCCTACGCCGGCCTGCGCCCGCTGATCGACACCGGCGAGGGCCGCACGGCCGACGTGTCGCGCGAGCACGCCGTCATCGAGTCGCCATCGGGCGTCATCAGCATCATCGGCGGCAAGCTGACCGAATACCGCTACATGGCCGAGGATGTCGTGGACTTCGCCGTCGGCCGGCGGGGGCTGCGCGCGGCCGACTGCCACACCCGCGACCTGCCGCTGATCGGGGCGCCTGCGAACCCTGGCCCCGCCGCGGGGTCGGTCGCCGGGTTGCCCGCGTCGCTGGTGGCGCGTTACGGCGCCGAAGCGTTCGGTGTCGTCGCGAACGCGACTTGTGAGCGCCCGGCCGAGCCGGTCGCCGAGGGCATCGACGTGACCCGGGCGGAGTTCGAGTTCGCGGTGACGCACGAGGGCGCGCTGGACGTCGACGACATCGTCGATCGACGGACCCGCATCGGACTGGTCGCGGGGGATCGCGAGCGGGTGGTCGCCGTGGCCGAGGAGTTCGTGGCGCGCTTTGGCTGAGGCACGGCAACGGATACCATAGACGGAACTAATCCGTATCGTTAGGAAGCCCATGGAGCTCGAAAGCGGCCAGCCGCCCCGCGCCCGACGGCCGGGACGCCTCGATCGATCGTTGGACACGGCGATCCTCGACGCGACGCTGGCCGGCGTGGCCGAAGTGGGGTATGACCGGTTAAGCATGGACGACGTCGCCTCGCGCGCCGGCGTGGGCAAGGCGGCGATATACCGCCGCTGGCCATCGAAGGCCGTGGTGGTTGCGGATGCCATCGCCCACTGGCGGCGGCGGCTGGGCCCCATAGAACCGCCCGACACCGGCAGCCTTCGCGGCGACATCGACGCGGTGGTCGCGGCCGCCCCCAACCTGAATGAGTCTGACGCGCAAATGATTCGGGTCGTGGTCGGGGTGGCGACGGCGGCCATGCACAACCCGGTGCTGGCGGCCGCCCTGGACGACCTGGTGCTCTCCCCGCCGCGCCAGGTGGTCCGGACGATGCTCGACCGGGCGGTGGCTCGCGGGGAGATTCCGGCCGGCCGCGACCTGAGCCTGATCCCCGACGCCCTGCTCGGCCTCAACATCCTGCGGGTGATCACGGGACGGCCGGTCGACCGCGTCTACGTGCGGCGCGTGCTCGAAGACGTGATCTTGCCGCTCGCCGGTTCGCCCGCGCCGTAGTTGTTGCGCATTCCGCTGCTTCGTGCCACATTGGCTCTAGATGGAACTGGTCAGTTCCGTCTAGAGGGGAGAAGGCGATGACCGTCAAGCACGTCCCGGTGCTGATCGTCGGCGCCGGCGCCGCCGGCCTTGCAACCTCCGCGCTGCTCACCAAACACGGGGTTCGCTCCCTGCTGGTCGAAAAGCGCAGTGAGACCTTCATCTACCCGAAGGCGCGCAACCTCAGCTTCCGCAGCCTGGAGATCCTGCGCGGCCTGGGCCTTGCCGACGAGATCCACGCGATCGCCCACGGCGTTTCGGACATGCTCACCAGGCCGACGCTCAACAGCGCCGACGAGAGGCGCGCGTTCGACGTGAACGCGATCTTCGCGCCCTTCAAGGATCTGAGCCCCGAGCCGGGCGGGCAGTACTGTCCGCAGAGCGCCTTCGAACCGATCCTGCTCGCGCACATCCGTCGGGACGGCGGCGAGGTGCGCTACAACACGGGGCTGGACTCCTTCGAGCAGGATGAGGGCGGCATCACCGCGGTCATCCGCGACCGGGAGTCGGGCGAAACGGAGGCCGTGCGTGCCGAGTACCTCGTCGCTGCCGACGGTGTGCACAGCCCGATCCGCGACGCCGTGGGCGTGACCACCGCGGGCTACGGGGCGCTGCCCATCTACGTCGTTTTCATCTACTTCCGGGCGCCGTGGCGAAAGTTTGTCCCACGGCTCGAAGGCGGCGACGGGATCCAGGTGAGCAATCCGGACGTGGAGGGCATCTTTCTTTCGGTGCGCGACGACTTCGGCATGTTCATCACCACCTACTTTCCCGGCCGCGGGGAGAGCGCCGATCAGTTCACCGCGCAGCGGTGCCGCGAGCTGCTGACGAAAGCGGTCGGCGAGCCGATCGACGTGGAGGTCATCGACGTCGCGCCGTGGCAACCGTACGAGCGGGTGGCCGACCAATTTCGCTGCGGCCGAGCGTTTCTCGTCGGGGACGCGGCCCACACCATGCCGCCGTTCAAGGCCGGCGGAGCCAACACCGCCATCCAAAGCGCGCACAACCTGGCCTGGAAGCTGGCCGCCGTCCTGAAGGGGACCGCCGGCTCCGACCTGCTGGACACCTACCATGCCGAGCGGCACCCGGTCGGGCGCTTCAACGCGCGCCAGTCGCTCACCGGGCCGTCGCTGGCGTTCCTGAAGCTGGACGACAACCGGCCCACCTTGCCGGCGCAGGAAGAGGCGCCGATGTTCGCGTTGCTGATCGGCTATCAATACCGTTCGGCCGCAGTGGTTTCCGACGAACCAGGTCCGACCGATCCGGGCGCCGTGTCGCTGGTGCAGGAATTGCGCGGGCAATCCGGCACCCGGGTCCCGCACGCCTGGGTGGTCGACGACGGTAGGCGCGTCTCCACCCTCGACCTGCTCGGTCCCGGCTTCACGCTGTTCACCGGGGACGACGATGCCGCGTGGTCCGAGGCCGCGGCCGAGGCATCAAAGACGATTGGAGTCCCAATCACGGTGCGGCGCATCGGCACTGCGCTCGACGTCGACGGCGCCTGGGCGGCGGTGACGGGCCTGGCACCGGACGCGGCGTTACTGGTGCGCCCCGACGACTTCGTCGGCTGGCGCGCCGACAGCTGTGCTCAGGAAGCCGATCTCGACCGGGTGGTGTCTCAGATTCTCGGCCGCGCGCCGTGACCCATCCGACGGGGCCCGAAACGGTGGCCTGCCTCGGCTCGAGCACCACCGCGTCGAGGGGAACCTACAAATGGATCGACGAGCTGGAAAAGCGGCCGCACAACAATCGATTTCGATTCGTCAACCTCGGTGTGGGCGGGGACCTGTCGTTCAATGCCGTGCGGCGCCTCGACCGCGTGATCGCGCTACGGCCGAGCCGGGTCATCGTGCTCATCGGCGCCAACGACATCATGGCCAGCGCCTTTCCCAATTTCGCGCGATTCGTTCGGATTGTGAAGCGAGTCTCGGAAGGACCCTCACCGACGCGCTTCGCAGAGAACCTCGCCGCCATCGTGCACAGGCTGCAACGGGAGGCCAATGCCCGGGTCGCGCTGAGTTCCCTTGCCCCGGTGGGCGAAGAGCCCCGTTCGGGCCATCCGGTTCAGGCGCGGCTCAACGAGCTGTTCGGCACCTACAACGGCATCATCCGCGAGGCAGCGGCGGTCGGGTCCACCGACTACATCGCGTTCAACGAGGCCTTCGAGGAGGAGCTCGCACGGACTTCGACGACCAAACCGTTCACCCGCTTCTCGTTCGCGTCCTTGTACCGGGACTATCTATGGCGGGAAATGGTGATGCGGCAGAGCTTTGACGAGATCTCCCGACGCAACGGCTGGCAGCTCCACATCGACGGCATTCACCTCAACACCGCGGGCGGCCGCATCCTCACCGATACCGTGCAGCACTTCTTGGACTCCTGACATCCTCCAGTTGATGACTTATGACCAATATTGTATTTTGGTCATAAGTCACAGTTCGCACGGGGAAGGAGCGCCGATGGTGGAACGTGCGCGCCTCGATCAACGGGAGCGGGCCGACCGGATCCTCGATACCGCCAGGGACCTGTTGCTGTCGTGGGGATTTCGGCGGGTGACGGTCGATGAGTTGGCGCGTCGCGCCGGAGTGGGCAAGGGCACCATCTACCTGCATTGGCGATCCCGCGAGGACGTCTTTCACGCGGTCAGCGCCCGGGAGGCCGCGGCGATGGCGGACGCGATCGTGGATGCGATCCGCGAAAATCCGGCCGAGGTCGCGCTGAACCGCTACCTGCGCCGGCTCTTCATCGAGGCGATGAACCGACCCGTGTTGCGCGCGCTGTACACCCGCGACGCCGACACCCTCGGCGCTTTCCTCGCCGCGGAGAATCATCGGCGGCTCGAGGAAAACAAGCTTGGTGTCCACCGCGACTACGTGGGTGCGCTCGCCGCGGAGGGCATGCTGCGCCCGGACCTGCGCCTAGAGGACCTCGACTACACCCTGCCCGTCATCGTGTTCGGGTTTTTCGCGGCCGAGCCGTTTTTGCCACCGGTCATCAGGCTGACCTTGAAGCAGAAGGCCGATCGACTTGCCGACACGGTGCGCCGCGCGTTCGAGCCAACCGAGGCGCCGAACAGCGACACGGTGAAACGCGCTGCGGCGAAAGCCCTCCCGATCCTGGAACGTCTCGCCCGAAGTTACCGGACGGCGGCCTACGGAGGTGATCTCGATGACTGAACCGGCACCCGAACTTGCCCGCCCGCGGGGGCAGTACGGGGTAGACGGCGACTACCGGCTGATTCCCGCGCCGGTGGCCCTCATCGGCTATCTGTTGTTGTGCGCTGCGGCAACGGTTTCGGCGGCCCTGTGGTTGGCGAAGGGACACACACTTATCGGGCTCGGGGCCGCCGCGGTTGCCGCCCTCCTGGTTGCTGCCGGCATCGGCGTCCTGCGGTTCAGCAAGCGAGGAAAGTTCGAAGTATGGGCACGGCTGCTGACCCGGATCGGACTGCGGGGCGACGAACGCGTGCTCGACCTCGGCTGCGGGCGCGGCGCGGTCCTGCTGGCCGCGGCCAAACTGCTACCCCGGGGAAGGGCGGTGGGCGTGGACATTTGGCGGGCCGACCAAACCGGTAACTCCCTGCAGGCAACGCGGGCGAACGCGGAGGCCGAAGGAGTCGCCGATCGGGTCGAATTGCACACCTGCGACATGACCGCCCTGCAATTCCCCGACGCGTCTTTCGATTTGGTGGTGAGCAACCTCGCGATCCACAACCTGCCGGACAATAGGGCGAGGCTGTCCGCCATCGACGAGGCCGTACGCGTCCTGCGGCCGGGAGGCCGCCTCGTGATCGCAGACCTCGGCTTCACCCGACTGTACGCCAGGAGGCTTCGTGAGCGCGGCATGGCCCAGGTCGAGCGTCGCGACCTTGGCTGGCGCGCGTGGTGGGGGTTACCACTGCTCCGCACGCACGCCGTCACCGCGGCCAAGCCGTAGCGGCAGGATCGACGATGGCCACGAAATCCGTTTCTCGCGTGGTGGCTTTGGAAGAGGCGTTCCTGCATCCCCGGGTCTGGGACCTGTACCCCGAGCCGTTGCAGCGGAGGTATGCCGCCGTGCGCGGCAGGCTCAGCGATGTCGGGGCCGAGCGAATTCGACTCATGGACGCGGCCGGAATCGGCATGCAGGTGCTCTCACACGCCCAGCCCGGGATCCAGATCCTCGCCGACGACCAGGCGGACTTGGCGATCGCCGTCTGCCGCGAAGTCAACGATTGGCTGGCCGAGGCGATCGCCGCACACCCGGCGCGGTTCGCGGGTTTTGCGATGCTGCCGACCCAGTCGCCGGCCGACGCCGCACACGAGCTGGAGCGCGCCGTGCGAGACCTCGGCTTCAAGGGCGCGCTGATCAACGGCCACACCAACGGCCGTTATCTGGACGACCCGTCGTTCGACCCGCTCCTGCGCCGGGCCGAGTCCCTCGGTGTCCCTGTCTACATTCACCCCACCGACCCGCCGCCGGCGGTGTCGAATGCGTATTACGCCCCCTTCGATTCGGCCCTCATACCAACCTGGGGTTGGCCCGTCGAAACCGGGACGCACGTGCTCAGGCTGATCTGTGCCGGGGTCTTCGATCGGCACCCAAACTTGAAGGTCATCGTCGGGCACATGGGAGAACTTCTTCCCTACTGCTTCACGCGGCTCAACGTCGGGCTGACGATGGCCGGATGGTTGCTGGCATCGCCAGAGCGCGACCAGGCACACGTCGGAATGCGCCAAACGGTCGGCTACTATCTGCGCCGCAACGTCTTCATCACCAGCAGCGGCGTGTTCGACGTCCCCGTGTTCGATTGCGCCCGAGCGATGTTGGGCCTCGACAACCTGATGTTTTCCGTCGACTATCCGTTCCAGGACAACTTTGCGGCGATGGAATTCCTGCAACGGTGCGACCTTTCGCCGCGGGACAGGGAACGGTTCGCCCACGGCATCGCCGAAAGCCTTCTCGCGCTCGACAACCCGCGACGGACCGCCAGAGTCAAGAGCTCCGTCGCCGGCGTCTGGTACCGGCTGAGGAGTCGCACCACATCGAAGATCGGCAGGGCGCTCGTTTCGGCCCTCGTCAAGTAGGGAGCCGTTTAAAAGTCGCCGTTACAGCGGGATGTTCTTGTGGCGGCCGCGGCGAACGGGCGCCTGCGCCAGCGCCTCGGTGAGCTTGCTGCGGGTGTGCGCCGGGTCGATCTTCTCGTCGACCACGCCGATCTCGATGGCGCTGTCCACACCACCGGCGATCCGCTCGTGCTCGGCGGCCAGCTCCTCGTGCAGCGCCTCGCGCTCGTCGTCGGGCGCGGCGGCCAGCTTCTTCTTGTGCAGAATGCCGACGGCGGCCTTGGCGCCCATCACCGCGACCTCGGCGTCCGGCCACGCGAACACCTTGGTCGCGTTCAGCGAACGGGAGTTCATCGCGATGTAGGCCCCGCCGTAGGTCTTTCGGGTCACCAGCGTGACGCGCGGAACGGTGCACTCGCCGAAGGCGTGCAGCAGCTTGGCGCCGCGCCGCACCACGCCGCCCCACTCCTGGTCGACGCCCGGCAGGTAGCCCGGCACGTCGACGACCACGATCAGCGGGATGCCGAACGCGTCGCACAGCCGCACGAAACGCGCTGCCTTCTCGGCGCTTTCGGAGTTCAGGCAGCCGCCGAGGCGCAGCGGGTTGTTCGCCAGCACGCCGACCGTGCGGCCGGACAGCCGGCCCAGCCCTACCACCATCGAGGGCGCCCAGTTGGCCTGGAACTCGTCGAACGGCGCGTCCTTGTCGACGATCGCGGTCACGATCGGGTGCACGTCGTAGGCCCGCCGCGCCGACTCGGGCAGCAGCGCGTGGATGTCGGTGTCGCCGGCCTCCGCCTTGCTGCGGTCGAAATGACCCTGCTGGCAGAACAATCCGACCAACCGGCGGCCGCGCTCGTAGGCGTCGAGCTCGTCGTCGGCGACGATGTGGCACACCCCGGACTTCTTGTGGTGGGTCTCCGGGCCGCCGAGCGAGGCCATGTCGACGTCCTCGCCGGTGACGCTGCGCACCACGTCGGGGCCGGTGACGAACACCCGGCTCTCCGGCGCCATCACGATGACGTCGGTGAGCGCGGGCCCGTAAGCAGCGCCGCCGGCGGCGAAGCCGACGACCACCGAGACCTGGGGGATGTAGCCCGAGGCGCGAATCATGGCCTCGAACACCGTGCCCACCGCGTGCAGCGCCTTGACGCCCTCGGCCAGCCGCGCCCCACCGGAGTGCCAGATGCCCACGATCGGGCTCTGCTCCTCGATGGCGGTGTCGTAGGCGTCGACGATGTGCTTGCAGCCCTCGGTGCCCATCGCGCCGCCCATCACCGTCCCGTCCGTGCAGAACGCGATGGTGCGCACACCGTTCACGGACCCCGCGGCGGCGAGCACGCCGGAGCGGTCGCGCTCGTGCAGGAGCTCCAGGGTGCCGTCGTCGAAGAAGTTGCTCAGACGCAGCAACGGGTCCCGGGGGTCGAGCGACTCACCAACCGACGCGGGGGCCATGATTGTCATCCCAGGTCTCCTGTTCCGAGTGTGCTCGCCAATTAAGGCGGGGTTAGTACCGCCCGAAGGCGAGTGCGACGTTGTGGCCGCCGAATCCGAACGAGTTGTTGATCGCGTACTTGTAGTCGCCCGGGCGAGGCTTGCCCGCCACCACGTCCAAATCGATCTCCGGATCGAGGTTTTCCAGGTTCAGTGTCGGGGGGATGACCTGGTCCCGCAACGCGAGCACGGTCAGGATCGACTCCACCGCGCCGACCGCACCCACCGAGTGGCCGAGTGCGGCCTTGGGGGCGTACACCGCCGGCTTGTGGCCGCCGAGCGCCTTGTTGATCGCGCGGCTCTCGGCCACGTCGCCCACCGAGGTGCCGGTGGCGTGCGCGTTGACGTGGTCGATGTCCGTGGGGGACAGGCCCGCCAGCTGGATCGCCCGCGCCATCGCGTGCCCGGCGCGCTCGCCGTTGGGGTCCGGGGCGACCATGTGGTAGCCGTCGGAGGTGATGCTGGCCCCCATCAATCGCGCGAGAATGTTGGCGCCGCGGGCCTTGGCGTGCTCCTCGGTCTCGATGACCATCAGCGCGCCGGCCTCACCGAACACGAATCCGGTGCGGTCCCGGTCGAACGGGCGGCAGGCGCCCACCGGGTCGTCGTTCTTGGTGGACATCACGATGCGCATCTGGGCGAACGCGGCGATCGGCACGGCCTCGATCTTCGTCTCGACCCCACCACAGATGGCGATGTCGGCCTCGCCGAACACGATGTTGCGCCACGCCTGGGCGATGCCCTCGGAACCCGACGCACACGCCGAAACCGGTGTGATCACACCGGCTTTGGCGTGCCGTTCCAGACCCACCGCCGCGGCGGCACCGTTGGGCATGTACTTCTGCACACCCAGCGGCGAGACGGCCTTGAGGCCCCGAGTCCGCATGTCGTCGTAGCTGAAGACCATTTCCTCCGACGAGCCCATCCCCGTACCGATGGACACCATCAGCCGGTCGGTGTCGACCTCGGGCGAGCCGGCGTTCTCCCACACCCGTCGGCCCAGGATGGTCGACATGCGTTGCAGGTAGCCCGTCCGGCGCAGCTCGATGCGCGTCAGCTGACTGTCGAACTCTTCCAGCAGGTGTCCGCCGATGCGCACCGGGAGGTCGAACTCCTCGACGAACGGGTCGTCGAGGACGCGGATGCCACTCTGGCCATCCTGCAACAACTTCCAGGTGTTCTCGGCGTCGGTCGCCAGAGCGGTCGTCATGGCAATGCCGGTGACGACGACATTCGGGAGCGTTTTCCCGGTAACCAGCTCTGTCATGGGTCTTGCGATGGTTCCTTCCGTGCTGTCCGGCTCTAGTAGCGCCCGAACGCGAGCGCCACGTTGTGGCCGCCGAACCCAAACGAGTTGTTGATCGCGTAACGGAATTCGCCGTAGCGGGGTTCGCCCGCGACCACATCAAGGTCGATCTCAGGGTCGGGTGTTTCGTAGTTGAGGGTGGGCGGTATCACGCCGTCCCGAAGGCTCAATACCGTCAAAACGGATTCCAGCGCACCGACCGCGCCGATGGAGTGGCCCAGCGCCGACTTCGGCGCGTAGACCGCGGCCCCCTCGCAGCCGGCCACCCGGATGGCGTTCGCCTCCGCGGTGTCACCGATCGGCGTCGCGGTCCCGTGCGCGTTGATGTGGTCGATGTCCTTGGCAGACAAGCCCGCCAGCTCCAACGACCGCGTCATCGCGCGACCGGCACGCACGCCGTCCGCTGCGGGCGCCACCATGTGGAAGGCGTCCGAGGTGATGCCGGCGCCCATCAACCGGGCCAGCGGCTTGGCGCCGCGGGCCTTGGCGTGCTCTTCGGTCTCGATGAGCATCAGCGCCCCGGCCTCGCCGAACACGAAGCCGTCGCGGTCCTTGTCGAACGGACGCGAGGCACGCTCGGGCTCGTCGTTGCGGGTCGACATGGCGCGCATCATCGAGAACGCCGCGATGGGCAGCGCCTCGATGGGGCCCTCCACACCGCCGCAGACGGCGACGTCGGCGTCGCCCATCACGATCTGACGCCACGCGTGGGCGATCGCCTCCGAACCCGACGAGCACGCCGACACCGGGGTCATCACCCCGGCGCGGGCGCCGAGCTGCAGACCCACCACCGCAGCGGCGCCGTTGGGCATGATCATCTGAACCGCGAGCGGCGACACCTTGCGGGGGCCGCCCTCGTTCATCAGGTCATAGCTCTCGATCACCCGCTCGGCCCCACCGAGACCGGTGCCGACCACGACGCTGAAGCGGTCGGGGTCGACCTCGGGATTGCCCGCGGTCTCCCAGAGCTGACCGGACAGCAACTTGCCCATCCGCTGGACGTAGGACATGCGACGCAGGTCGAGCCTGCCCATGTGGTTATCGACGGGCTCCTTGAGGTGTCCACCGATCCGGACGGGCAGGTCCCACTTGGTGACGAACTCGTCCTCGAGCACGCGGATGCCGCTCTCGCCGGCTAACAAACCCTTCCACGTGCTCTCGATGTCCGGCGCGAGCGATGTCGTCGCCGTGACGGCGGTTACCACAACGCTGGGGTAACCGCCATTGGCAGTGGAAGGCTTCGTCACTTGCTGTCCGCTTCCAGCCTCGCCTTGACGTTGGCAACGGCCTCGGGGTTCTCGGTCTCCAGCTTGGCGCGCAGAGCCTCGGCGGCCTCGGGGTTCTCTTCCTCGAGCTTCTGGATGTAGGCGACCACGTCACCGACGGTGCGCAGACCGGCGAGGTCCTCGTCGGGGATCTTGACGCCGTACTTGTCCTCGGTCTGCACCGCGATCTCGACCATCGACAGCGAGTCGATGTCCAGGTCGTCGACGAACGACTTCTCCGGGGTGACCTCGGACGGCTCGATACCGGTCACCTCTTCGATGATCTCGGCGATACCGGCAATGATTTCTTCCTGACTGACGGCCACGGCCTATTCCCTTCGTAATGTGTTGTGTGCAAATCGGTTTGACGTTTGCAGTTGTTATTTGCTCTGGCGAAAGCGGGCGGTTTAGAGGTTTGCCAACTCGTCCAGATCTGCGGGTGACTTCACGGCACGCGCCGTAACCCCCCGAAGTTCGCGCTTGGCGATGCCGGTGAGCGTCCCCGCCGGGGGGAACTCCACGATCGCCGTCACGTTGCGCTCGCGCAGCGTCTCGGTGCACAGGTCCCAGCGCACCGGCTGGGTCAGCTGGGCAACCAGGGTCTCCATCGCGGCCGCCGCCGAGGCGACGGGCTTGCCGTCGCGGTTGGACAGCAGCGTGGCGGTGGGCTCCGCGGTCACGACGGCGGCCGCCGCTGCGGCGTAGCCGTCCAGGGCCGGAGCCATGTACTTGGTGTGGAACGCCCCGGCCACGCCGAGCGCCCGGACCCGCGCCTTGGCCGGCGGGTCTTCGGCGAGCTTCTCCAACGACGACAGCGGGCCCGCGGCCACGATCTGGCCGGGCGCGTTGCGGTTGGCGGGGAACAGCTCGAGCTCCTCGAGGCGGCTCAGCACCTCGGCCTCGTCGCCGCCGAGCACCGCGGACATGCCGGTCGGCTCGAGGGCGCAGGCCTTGGCCATCTCGGCGCCGCGGGTGGCGGCCAGCGCGACGGCGTCATCGGCGGCGAGCACCCCGGCGATCGCGTAGGCCGCGATCTCCCCGACGGAGTGGCCCGCGACGACGACGTCCGCGCCGGCGAGCAGGCCGCGACGGGTCAGCTCCTGGTGGGCGAGCAGCGTGTTGGCGACGACGAGCGGCTGCGTCACCGCGGTGTCGGTGATTTCCTCGGTCGACGCGGTGGTGCCCAGCCGCACCAGGTCCAGGCCACTGGCCTTCGACCACAGCGCGAGCTGGTCGGCGGCGCCTGGCAGCTCCAGCCACGGCGACAGCATCCCCTCCGTCTGCGACCCTTGTCCGGGCGCAAGCAATGCGATCACGTGTCTAAGAGAACACTGTGGAAACGGTTTTGGCGGGTGTAACAGATTATGAACCTCGTCTTAGGTTTTTGTATACACCCCACAAAACGGCTCCGTAAGCGACGTTTTTGATACCCGGCTGCGATCTGTTGCCTAAATCACTGCCCGCCGACTAGCCCGTCGTACCGCTTCTGACCGGCAGGGGAACCGGCGCGACGGTGTTCGCGGCGGCGCCGGAGGGCGCCGCCGGGTAGTTCAGCTGCCCGACCGTCGAGGCCACA
Source organism: Mycobacterium paraense (assembly GCF_002101815.1). Taxonomy (GTDB): domain Bacteria; phylum Actinomycetota; class Actinomycetes; order Mycobacteriales; family Mycobacteriaceae; genus Mycobacterium; species Mycobacterium paraense. The sequence continues at coordinate 35,577 of NZ_LQPM01000025.1, forward strand.
CGCAGCACGTATGCGTCGCGCGGTTGGGTGGGATCGCGCCCGGTGAAGTCGGTGACGCGCTTGAGCCGGTAGCGCACCGTGTTTGGATGAACGAACAACTTCCTGGCACAAGCCTCAATCGCGCCGCCACAATCTAAGTAAGCGTCAAGAGTCTCGATCAGCGTCGGGCCGGCGTCGGCCAGTGGCCCCATCACGTCGGTGTGCAGCGCCACGATCGCCGACGCGTCGCCCATCAGGGCCCGTTCGGGCAGCAGCTCGCGGGCCAGCACGGGCCGTGGCGCGCCGCGCCAGCCGGCGACGGCGTTCATCCCGGATATCGCCTCGCTGGCGCTGTGGTAGGCCGCGGTCAGCATGGGCGCCGTGGGCCCGATGACCACCGGGCCGTCGGCGAAAGCGGTCAACAGGTCGCCCAGGAATTTATCGGTCAGTGACAACTGGCCCGACACGATCGCCACCAGCCAGGTGCCGTGCACGTCGGTGAGCGCCGCCCGGCCGTGGCGGGCGGCGATGTCGCGGACGTCCTGGCTGGCCCGCGGGGTGCCGATCTCGCCGTCCGGCCCGTCGCGGCCCGGAGCCGGGATCCCGACCACGACCGTCGCCGGTGCGGTGGTGTCCCAGTTCAGCGCCGCCGCCCGGGACAGCAGCTCCGGGCCGGTGTCGCCGCGCACCACCGCGTCGACGACGCTGGCCTCCATCCGGCTGTCCCAGGTGCCGCGCGCCTCGGCGGCCTCGGCGTAGGACGAGGCGGCGGTGAACGCCAGGTCGCGGCTGTACTTCAGGACGCCGACCGTCAGGGCGGTCAGCTGCTCCTCGGAGCGCGCCACCAGCGGCAGCACCTCCTCGAAGAACTCCATCGTCACGCGCACCATGTCCACGCTGTGCCGCAGCGCGATCCGGCGGGCCAGGTCCTGGGGCACCAGCTCGAAGGCCTGCGCGGTGTAGCTGACGTTGCTGTGCGGGTCCTGCATCCACTCGACGAAGTTGTTGATCGCCGTCTGCACGACCAGCGCCACGCTGGCCCGCTGGGAGGCCTCCAGGTCGGCGAAGAACGGCAACCGGTCCTGCATGACCGCGACGGCTTCGGTGGCCAGCCGCCCGGAGTACTGCTTCAGCCGCCGCAGCACCGACTCCGGCACGTGGTCCAGCAGTTCGAGCGGCGACCTGGGCCGCGACGACGCGAACGGGCCGGCGAAGGCGTTGTCATTCACCCCTCAAAACCTACGCCAGAATTTGGAACTTTTCGCCAAGGCGGCGGGGGTGTTGCGGCAGGGGCCGGCGTCGAGTGTGCCGCCTGCCGCACACTGGGCGCCCACTGTGCGGCTGGCCGCACACTCGGCGGGAAGGGGAGCGACGTCAGGCCACTCCGGGGTCCGACGTCTGCTCGGGCGCGGCCAGCACGTCGTCGATGCGGTACTGGCGGGCGGCCGCACGGGGCACCGACGGATCGATCTCCCCGTCGCGGGCCAGCGCCTCGAGGACCGCGACAACCTGCGACTCGGCGTCGGTGTTGAAGTAGCGCCGCGCGGCGGGGCGGGTGTCGGAGAAGCCGAACCCGTCGGTGCCCAGCGTGACGAACGTGTTCGGCACCCACGGCCGGATCTGCTCGGGCACGGCCCGCATCCAGTCCGAGACGGCGATCACCGGCCCGGTGGCCCCTTCGAGGGCCCGGGTCACGTACGGGGTGGCGGCCGGCTGGTCCGGGTGGCGCAGCCTGGCCCGCTCGACGCAGACGCCGTCGCGGTTCAGCTCGCCCCAGCTGGTCACCGACCACACGTCGGCGGCGACGTCCCACTCGGCGGCCAGCATGTCGGCGGCCTGCAGCGCCGCCGGCATGGCCACCCCCGACGCCAGGATCTGCGCCGTGTTGGTGCGCTGCTCGGTCGCGGCGCGGTAGCGGTAGATGCCGCGCAGCAGCCCCTCGGGATCGAAGTTCTCCGGCTCGGGCGGCTGCGGGTACGGCTCGTTGTAGACGGTGATGTAGAAGAACACGTTCTCCGGGTTCTCCCCGAACATGCGGGCCAGCCCGCTCTCCACGATGTAGGCGATCTCGAAGGCGAACGCCGGGTCGTAGGACACCACCGCCGGGTTGGTGGCGGCCAGCAGCAGCGAGTGGCCGTCGGCGTGCTGCAGGCCCTCGCCGGTCAGCGTGGTGCGCCCGGCCGTCGCCCCCAGCAAAAAGCCGCGCGTCATCTGGTCGGCGGCCGCCCACAGGCCGTCGCCGGTGCGCTGGAACCCGAACATCGAATAGAAGATGTAGATCGGGATCATCGGCTCGTTGTGCGTCGCGTACGACGTGCCGGCCGCGATGAAGGAGCCCACCGACCCCGCCTCGTTGATGCCCTCGTGCAGGATCTGGCCGACTTCGCTTTCCTTGTACGCCAGCATCAGCTCGGCGTCGACGGCGGTGTACAGCTGGCCGAGGCGGTTGTAGATCTTCAGCGACGGGAACCACGAGTCCATGCCGAACGTGCGCGCCTCGTCGGGAATGATCGGCACGATGCGCGGCCCGATCTCCTTGTCCCGCAATACTTCCTTGAACGTGCGCACGGTCGCCATGGTGGTGGCGACCTCCTGGGTCCCCGATCCCTTCTTCAGGGCGGCGTAGATTTCGCGGCCGGGGAGCTTGAGCGCCTTGGCCTTGGTGCGCCGTTCGGGCAGAAAGCCGCCGAGGGTGCGGCGGCGGTCCAGCATGTAGCGGATCTCCGGGGCGTCGGGGCCGGGGTGGTAGTAGGGCGGCAGGTAGGGATTCTCGTCCAGCTGGGCGTCGCTGATAGGGATCCGCATGGAGTCGCGGAAGTGCTTAAGGTCTTCCAGCGCAAGCTTTTTCATCTGGTGGGTGGCGTTGCGGCCCTGGAAGTGCGCGCCCAGCGAGTAGCCCTTGATGGTCTTGGCCAGGATCACCGTCGGCTGGCCCTTGTGGTCGATGGCGGCCCGGTAGGCCGCGTAGACCTTGCGGTAGTCGTGCCCGCCGCGCTTGAGGTTCCAGATTTCGGAGTCGGTCATGTGGTCGACCAGCGCCTTGGTGCGCGGATCGCGGCCGAAGAAGTGGTCGCGCACGTAGGCCCCGTCGTTGGCCTTGTAGGTCTGGTAGTCCCCGTCGGGCGTGGTGTTCATCAGGTTGACCAGCGCGCCGTCCTTGTCGGCGTGCAGCAGGGCGTCCCACTCGCGGCCCCAGACCACCTTGATGACATTCCAGCCGGCGCCGCGGAAGAACGACTCCAGCTCCTGGATGATCTTGCCGTTGCCGCGCACCGGGCCGTCGAGGCGCTGCAGGTTGCAGTTGATCACGAAGGTCAGGTTGTCCAGGCCCTCCAGCGCCCCCACGTGCGCCAGCCCGCGGCTCTCCGGTTCGTCCATCTCGCCGTCGCCCAAAAAGCACCACACGTGCTGGTCGGAGGTGTCCTTGATGCCCCGGTCGTGCAGGTAGTGGTTGAACCGGGCCTGATAGATCGCGTTGAGCGGGCCCAGGCCCATCGACACGGTGGGGAATTCCCAGAAGTCGGGCATCAGCCGCGGGTGCGGGTAGGAGGGCAGCCCGCCGCCGGCGTGGCTGTGCTCCTGGCGGAAGCCGTCGAGCCGGTCCTCGCTGAGCCGGCCCTCGAGGAAGGCGCGCGCGTAGATGCCGGGGGAGGCGTGGCCCTGGATGAACACCTGGTCCCCGCCGCCGGGATGCGACTTGCCGCGGAAGAAGTGGTTGAAGCCGACCTCGTACAGCGCCGCCGACGAGGCGTAGGTCGAAATGTGGCCGCCCACACCGATTCCCGGGCGCTGGGCGCGGTGCACCATGATCGCGGCGTTCCAGCGGATCCACGCCCGGAAGCGGCGTTCGACATCCTCGTCGCCGGGGAACCACGGCTCCAGTTCGGTCGGGATGGTGTTGACGTAGTCGGTCGACGTCAGCGCCGGGATGGTGACCCGCTTCTCACGGGACCGCTCCAGCAGCCGCAGCATCAGGTAGCGGGCCCGCGCCGGACCCGAGCGCTCCAGCAGCTCGTCGAAGGACTCGAGCCACTCCGACGTCTCGTCGGGGTCGATGTCCGGCAGGTAGGAAGCGACGCCTTCGCGGATCACCCGAACGCGGTCGGGTTCGCTTGCGCTGCTGGGGGATTTGGCCAGATCGTGGCGCGCGAACTCCGTGGTCAACTTCCGCTCCTGTAATCGGCTGCTTCTTGTCCTCCTATCGTGCCGCACCGACGTTTCGGGCGGGTAGCCGCGCCCGCAATCGGCACCCGGTAACGTCAGCAATCGTGCTCATCGGATGGCGTGCCGTCCCTCGCATGCACGTGGGGGATTTCCCGCGGCGGGGCGCGCTGGCGCTCGGCTGCATCGCGGCGCTGGTCATGGGGATCGTCGGGTGTACCAGCGTCACCAACGGCACGGCCACCCCGGACACCAACGTCGCCCCGGCGTACCGGCAGTCGGTGTCCGCGTCGGTGTCGGCCTCCTCCGCCACCTCGCGGGTCAAGGAGTCGCAGCGGCAGCAGTCGCTGACGACCCGGGCCGTGCGTACCTCCTGCGACACGCTGGCCACCTCGGCCAAGGACGCGATCGACAAGGTGAACGCCTACGTCGCGGCGTTCAACGGCGGCCGCAACACCGGCCCGGCCGAGGGCCCGGCGATCGGCGCGCTGAACGACAGCGCCACCACGGTGTCCAACAGCTTCAACGACGCGCTGTCACAGCAGTTGAAGGACGCGTTCAATGCCTACGTCGACGCGGCGCGCGGGGTGGCCAACGCCATCGGGACGCACGCGTCGATCGCGGAGTTCAACAGGCGGGTCGACCAGCTCAACGACACCAAGACGAAGGCGCTGAAACTCTGCCTGGCATCCTTCTGAGACACCTGACGAGGTACGGGTATGGTCCGCGTTCTGGCTGTGCGACGATAATCCCCATCGCACGGTGCGCGGACGGATTAAGGAGGGTCCACGGTGGTCGCGGCGGATGACGCCTCGAGCTTCGCTCGCAAACTGGGCATCCAACGGGACCAAGTCGTGCAGGAGTGGGGCTGGGACGAGGACTCCAACGACGACATCCGGGCCGCGGTCGAGGAGGCGTGCGGCAGCGAGTTGCTCGACGAGGACAGCGACGAGGTCATCGACGTCGTGCTGCTGTGGTGGCGCGACGGCGACGGCGACCTGGTGGACACCCTGATGGACGCGATCGGCCCGCTGGCCGAGGACGGCGTGATCTGGGTCCTGACGCCCAAGACCGGCAAGCCCGGCCACGTGCTGCCCGCCGAGATCGCCGAGGCGGCCCCCACCGCCGGCCTGATGCCGACCTCGTCGGTCAACCTCGGCGACTGGAGCGCCAGCCGGCTGGTACAGCCCAAGTCGCGGACCGGGAAGCGTTGATGCTGCCCGTCGGCACCACGGCCCCCGACTTCACATTGCGCGACCAGAACCAGCAGCCCGTCACCCTGAGCTCGTTTCGCGGCGCCAAGAACGTCCTGCTCGTGTTCTTCCCGCTGGCGTTCACGGGGATCTGCCAGGGCGAGCTGGATCAGCTGCGCGACCACCTGCCGCAGTTCGAAAACGACGACAGCGTGGCGATGGCGATCTCGGTGGGGCCGCCGCCCACGCACAAGATCTGGTCGCTCGAGAGCGGGTTCATGTTCCCGGTGCTCTCGGATTTCTGGCCGCACGGCGAGGTCAGCCAGGCCTACGGCGTGTTCAACGCCGACGCCGGCTACCCCAATCGCGGCACCTTCGTCATCGACCGGTCGGGGATAATTCGTTTCGCCGAGATGAAACAGCCCGGCGAGTCCCGCGACCAGCGGCTCTGGCTCGACGCGCTGGCGGCTTTGCAGGCCTGAAATTTTGGGTGCTCTGCCCGTCGGCGTGTAGCCTGCTGCGGGCATAGGGGCGCGTAGCTCAGTGGTAGAGCTCTGGTTTTACACACCAGCGGTCGGCGGTTCGATACCGTCCGCGCCCACGGCAACAGGTGCCTGCCGGATCAGCGATACCGCGCCTGGTACTTGGCGTCGGCATCCGTGCGGACTTTCGATGCGAAGTCGAGGTGCTCGCCACGCAGGTACCCGGCCACGCCGAGGGCGGTCGTCAAAACACCCGCCACCCACGCGGTCCACGCGGCCCGGTCCCCGTCGAAGCCGGCCACCCACGGCGCAAGAAACAAAGCGAAGCCCGTCACGGCCAAGGTCAGAAAGTCGCGAGTCGGATCGACGGCGAGCAGCGACCAGACACTGATCAGGGCCGTTAACCCACCGAGCCCGACAACGACGGCCGTCGCGGGTGCGGTTGAGGGCGTCGCGATGGTCACTAGGACGGCGGCGAGTCCGATTACCAGAGCGGCACGTCCCATCCAGAAGCTCAAGCCGCTCCGCAGCGATTGACCGCCGCCGACTTCATTCATGCCGTACTCCGACGGCGTTCTACCCGTCGTCCATCCGATGCCACCCAGCACCATCGCGAGACCCCCGGCGATCCAGCACGTCCACGAGGCACCCGCATCAGCGCGGTACCCATTGCCGAGGAACGGAACTATGAACATCGCCAACCCGACGACGACGAGACCCCAGTGTTCGGGCCTGCGGTTGCGAACGAAGACCGCCAGTGCACCGAACAGCACGATGAACGCGCCGAAACCGAACGCGAAACCTTCGCCGACCCGCGTGGAGCTGGCCGCAAATGCCGCGATGATCGCGCCGACACCGACGACCAATGCGGCCGAGCCCACCCACGGCCTGTTATCAGTCATGTACTCCAGCTACCCACTCTGGGCCGGAATTCCCCCTCCCGAACACCGATTGTTCGCACACCGGGCCCGTGCGGCGGGTCATGCGCCGCGATCAGCACGTCGTCGGGACCGGGGCCGACCGAAATTCAGTATGCGACTACTGCAGACCCTCGCGTCGGTTCGCGTGAGGCTGGGGTCGTGGGTGGACCGACATGTCTTTTGTGATCGCGGCGCCGGAGTACGTGGCAGCGGCGGCAACGGATTTGGCGGGCATCGGTTTGTCGCTCGGCGAGGCGAACACGGTGGCCGCGGGCTCGACCACGGCGGTGGTGGCGGCGGCCGGGGACGAGGTTTCGGGCGCGATTGCGGCGCTGTTCTCCTCCAACGGCCAGCACTTTCAGGCGCTCGCCGGTCGGGCGGCGGCGTTTTGTGAGCAGTTCGCTCAGGCGCTGACCGCGGGGGCGGGCTCCTATTCCGGCGCCGAGGCCGCCAACGTGGGCAACGTTATCGCCGCGGGATTCGTCCGGCTGGGCAACATGATCGTCACCGACATCTTCGGCGCACCGGCCAATCCGCCATTCCCGGCAACGCAGCCGGGGACATTCACCGGAATGCCTTCGCTGGCAACCAGAATCGAAGACGCCGCGTTGTGGCCGGTCAAGGATTTCCTGACCTTCTCCGGAATCTACAACCAATGGGGGATGCCGGGTTCCCTGTTCAACCGAGTGGTCGCCAGCGGTCTGCTGTCGCCGATCCTCGGCGACTCCCCGCCGAAGCTGCTGCCGTTGCTGTTCGGGGAAACGGTGCAGCACACCACCTATGAAGGGATGCCCGTCGTGCAGATCACCCCGGCCCACCCCAACGGCAACTACGTGGTCGCCATTCACGGCGGCGCGTTCATCCTGCCGCCGACAATCCTGCACTGGCTCGACTACACGGTGATGGCCTACCAGACCGGCGCGACCATCGAGGTGCCGATCTATCCGTTGATGCAGCAGGGCGGTACCGCCGGCACGGTCGTTCCCGCAATGGCCGGGCTGATATCCACGGAAATCGCCGCGCACGGGGCCTCGCACGTCAGCGTGCTCGGTGACTCCGCCGGCGGCACCCTCGCACTCGCGGCCGTCGAATTGATGGTGGCCAACAACCAAACCGTGCCGGCGTCAATGGTTTTGCTGTCCCCGTGGCTGGACGTCAGCGATACCAACCCCAACATCGGGTTCGTCCACGATCCCCTGCTTCCTCCCCTCGGGACCGGGGCGCAACAGATCGGAAAGGTATGGGCCGGCGGTCTTCCCGAGAACAACCCCCTGGTGAGTCCGCTGTACGGGTCACTCAAGGGGTTGCCGCCGACGTATGTCTACTCGGGCTCCCTGGATTCGGTCGCGCCCGACGCGCTCGTCCTGCAGCAAGAAGCCGCAGTCGCGGGGGCCCCGGTCAGCTTCGTACTGGGCACCGGCGGCATTCACGACTGGGTCCTGCTCACTGTGGACGGATTCCGATACTGGCCGCAGATCGACCAGGAACTCGGTATCTAAACGCGGCACGCCTGTCATCCTGTGAGTCATGTGCGCCACCAAGCACGTCGTCCTCGTCCATGGGGCCTGGAGCCGCGGGGAGCAGTTGGCCGCCGCGCGCGCCGCGTTCGAGCAGCGGGGCTTTACGGCGCACACACCGACGCTGCGCCACCACGAACTTCCCTTGCGCGACGGCGCGACAAAAGTCGCCGCGCTGAGCCTGCGCGACTACGCCGACGACCTGGTCACGCTGGTGAATGCCCTGGATTCGCCGCCGCTTCTGGTGGGTCACTCGATGGGCGGGCTGGTGGCGCAGTTGGTCGCCGCGCGCACGGCCCCGGCGGGCCTGGTGGCGGCGTGCCCGGGCCCGGTGGCGGGCGTCCTGGGCGGAACCCGCAGCAGCTTGCGGATGTCGCTGCCGCACGTGCTGCGGCCGCGCTCCTGGGCCAAGCCGTGGTGCCCGCCGACGTTCGAGCAGTTCTGCCGCTGGATCGCCAACACGCAGACCGAGGACACCGCCCGGGAGATATACGACGGTCTGGTCTGCGAAACCGGCCGCTATCTGTGGGAACTGCTCCTTGCGGTGCCGAGGCTTTCGAAGGTCACCGTGGTCGATTTCGCGGCGGTCACCGTTCCCGTGCTGGCGATCGGGGCGGAGCGCGATCGCATCGTGCCGCCCACAGTCGTCCGACGCACCGCGGCCAAGTACCCGAACGGCACGGCCGTCGAGATTCCCCGCTCCGATCACATGGTGTTCTCCGGAGCGGCGCTGCCGGTCACCATGGGCTGCATCGACGAGTGGATGGCGAGGAACCATGTCCTGGCCGCGCGCTAGCTCCGCGTGCCGTCACGCCATCGCATCGGCCAAGGCGATATGCCCTTCGAAGCCAAGGGTTTTCGCCATGTCGCGGTAGCGATCGCGGAAGCGCTGATAGGTCGCGTCATCGCCGCGAGCCCTTGCCAGTAAGGCCCGCAGCCGCAGCAGCGGAACCTCGAAGAGCACGTAGCCCGGATCGGTCGGCTCCGCCGCCAGCCGGTCGATCGCGGCCTGCGCCTCCTCGACGTCGGCGCCGGTGCCGCGCTGCAGCAGCGCCTCCACGAAGACCCTGTTGGCCTCGCCCAGGGAGAGCGCGTCTCCCGCGTCGAATGTGTAGTCGACGACGGCGCGTGCCAATCCGATCGCGCCGTCGATGTCGCCGGTTCTGGCCTTCTCCTTGGCGATTTCGGTGTCGACGGTCCGCACGACGTTGTCCGCGTACCCGTGCCGCACGTTGGCTTCACGAAACTGGGCGAGCAGCGCGAAGCCGGCCGCGCGGTGCGAAGCGCCCTGTTTAACAAGGACAAGGCCGCGACTCACCCGGGCGCCATCCACCGCGAAGTCATCGCCGGAATGCTCGGCCATCTTCATCGCTTCGGCGGTGTCACGACTGGCCGTCGCGTCGGGGAGGAGCACCCCGGCGTGGGTGGCGAAGCGGTACTTGTACAAGACAGGGGCCCCTAAAGACAGCGGGTCGACGCTGCGGGTCATCTCCGTCGCCTGCTCGAGGTCGTCCCTCCAGCCCGGAAGGCCGAGGCAATATCGGCAGCTGCCGCGCATGAGAAACGCCATCGCCAGGGGTGACGCGACGGGACCCAGACCACCCTTGGTGGGATCGCCGCCGGCCAGATCGATGACGCGCTGCGCCAACGTCAGGCCCTCGGCTGCCTGTCCCGCGAACCACCTGGCACTGCTCATCAGCAGCATCAGCGTCAACGGCGGTTCGGCGAACGACTCGAGCAGTTGGCTGCAGTCCGACGCCAGCCGTGCCGCTTCGCGGTAGCGGTTATGGAATACCAGCGTCGTCATCAGGCCGCCCATGCCGATCGCCAGCGATACGGTGTCACCGGCGGCGGTGCACAGGTCGCGCAGTTCGTCGAAGCCGGTGTCGGCGACGCTGCCCGCCACCCGAACGGTGTTGAGGCACAACAGCGTCCGCGGGGCGATACGCATCGACGCTCGGCCCGGGTCGTCGGTGGGCAACCGGTCGGCGACCGCTCGGGCCCGTTCCCAGCTGTTGCGCGCGGACCTGATATCGCGGGCTTGCGCCCATGCCCCGGCGCGCATGTGCCAGCCGAACGCGGCGCGCAGGTCACCGGCGGCCTCGAAGTGCTCGGCGATCAGCGCGGCGTTCTCGTCGAGCGAATCGGGGTCGCGTTGCTGGAGCGCGGTCGCCAGCCGCCGATGCAGTTCGGCGCGGTCGGATTTCAGCTGTGTTTCATAGGCGACGGTCCGGATCAGCGGGTGGTGGAAGGCGTACTCCGCGTGCGGGGTGAACCTCACCTGGTCGACGAGTTCGGCGGCGATCAACGCGGGCAGCTCGGCGGCACCATCGAGCAACGCCAATTGCTCCGCATCGAACCGCAACCCGATCACCGCCGCGGCGTTCAGCGTCTGCTTGGCGGCCAGGCCCAGCCGGTCGATGCGGGCGGCGATGGTGGCCTGCAGGGTCGCCGGGACGGCCGCGTCGGCATGGTCGACCTGGCAGGCGTAGCTGCCGCGGGCCCCGCTCAGCACACCCCGCTCCGCCAGGTCGCGCACCATCTCCTCGACGAAAAAGGGGTTTCCCGCGGCCCTTTCGGCGATCGTGGTGGCAAGGCCGGCGACCGAGGGGTCCGGTCCGAGCAGCTGCAGGACCAGCGCCGCGGTCTCCGAATCGCTCAGCGGCGCAAGGGCGATGGTTTGCGCACCGGGCACCCGGCTCAGTGCGCCCCGATATTCGGGGCGGTAGCTGATCAGCACCAGCGAGTGGGTCTGGGGGACCACCGCAACGAAGTCGTCAACCCATGATTCGCTGACCCCGTCGATCCAGTGCAGGTCCTCAACGACATAGACCGTCGGGGCTTTTCGGGCCAGCGATGCCGAATTGACCAGCGCGGTCAACCGCCGCCGCCGCGCATCCGGATCGACCTTGGCCAGCGCCGCCTCGGGGTCGGCGATGCCCAGCAGGTCCTCCAGCAGCAGCACGTCCTCGGGGTCGGCATCGGGGAACTGCGCCCGCACCCGGTCACGGGCGGCGACGGTCTCCAGACCGCGCACGCCGGTGGCGGCGCGCAGCAGCTGCGCCACGACGCGGAACGGGACGTCGCTGGCATGTGATTCGCAGAAGGCGCTGAATACCTCGACGCCCCGGGCCGCCGCCGTGGCGCTGACCTCGCGCACCAGGCGGCTCTTGCCGATGCCGGGCGGCCCGACCACGCCGACCACGGCGCCGCTCCCGTCGATGGCGCGGGCCAGCAACCCCTCGACGGCGGCCATCTCCCAGTCCCGGCCGACCAGATTCGACTCGGCGCGTCCGGTCGCGCGTCGCCCATCAACCATGCCCAACAGCCGGCGGGCCGGCACCGGCTGCGCGACGCCCTTGATGTGAACCAGCTCCGTCCCAGCCAGATTCGCCGCGCCCTCCACCAAGCTCGCGGTCGAGGCGCTCAGCATCACCCCGCCGGGGGGCGCCACCGATTCCATGCGTTGCGCCATGCCGACCTGCTCGCCCACGGCGGCGTAGCCAAACTGGCCCGAACCCATCTCCCCGGCGATCACCTGACCTGAGTTCAGCCCGACCCGCAACTGCAGATCGATGCCGTGACGCTGGTGGAAGTCAACGGCCAGCCGCTGGGCCTCCTCCTGAAGCCCCAGGGCCGCCAGGCAGGCCCGGACGGCGTGGTCTTCCAGCGCGATCGGCGCGCCGAAGACCGCCATGATCCCGTCGCCGGTCCACTGCGCGACCGTGCTGCCGTACCGCTGCACCACCGCCGCACACCGGTCGGAGAGCTCGGCCATGATCTCGCGCAGCCGCTCCGCGCCCACCGCCGCCGCGATGTCCATCGAGTGCACCACGTCGGCGAACAAGACCGTGACCTGCTTGTACTCCGCGGGGAAATCGTGCGTCGTGATCGGTGCACCGCAGCCATCACAGAATCGCGCACCCTCGCGCGGGTCCGTGCCACACGTGCGGCACGCGGTCGTTGCGGTCATCAGACCCTCCGCCGCCTTCGGCCCCCAGGTCCCGTTTGACCAGCATAGGGGCGCTGCAGGGTTCCCAGAAGAGCTTTGATCCACCCGGTCCGATTACCGTCGGATGGCGCGGTGATGCCACGTACGCTTTCTTGGTGCGATTGCAGTGGCCGTTGGTCGGCCGCTCGGAGGAGATGGCGGCAATCGACGCCGCCATCTCGGCTTCGGATGCTTCCGGGATCGTCGTCCACGGGGCGGCGGGCGTGGGCAAGAGCCGGATCGCGCGGGAGGCCTTGACTGCTGCCGAGTCGCGGGGATGCGAATGCCGGGTGGCGGTCGGTACGTCGTCGGCCCGGGCGATTCCGCTGGGTGCCTTCACCGCGTGGGCGCCCTCGGATGTCAGCGACACCGTTCAGCTGCTGCGGGGGGTGATCGCGTCGCTGACGGCCGCCGCTTCGGACGCCACGGTGGTGGTGTGCGTCGACGATGTGCATCTGCTCGACGATCTGTCGATATTCGTTGTGCACCAAATCGTTCAGCGCGGCGTTGCGAAAGTTCTGCTTACCGTTCGCGACGGCTCGCCCATTTCCCCCGCCGTGCAAGAGATTTGGAAGGGCGGCCGGTTCGAGCGGCTCGATCTGCAGCCGCTGTCACTCGACGAAACCAGCAGGCTGCTGTCGGCGACGTTGGCGGGGCCGGTGGATTCGGATGCGGCTCAGCGGCTCTGGAACCTCACCCGCGGCAATGCCTTGTATCTACGGAACATCGTCGAGCAGGAGGTCGCCGACGGCCGCCTCGTTCAACAGCAGGGGTGCTGGCGCTGGATCGGTGATCCGGTGCTGCCGCCCAACCTGGTCGAGCTGATCGAGTCCCGCATCGGGGACCTACCCGCCGCGGTCAACGACGTGATCGACCTGCTGGCTGTCGGGGAACCCGTCGAGCTGGCGGCGCTGCGGCGGCTCACCGACCCCGCCGCGGTCGAAGAGGCCGACACCCGCGGTCTGATCACGCTCGAGCCCGGGGTCGGTGGTGTGCAGGTGCGGGTGGCGCATCCGCTCTACGGCGAGGCGCGCCGCAGGGGAGCGCCAGCCACGAAGCTGCGGCGCTTGCGCGGGTTGGTGGCCGCCGAACTCGCCGAATCCGCTGAGCGTGACGACATCCAGGTCGTCGTGCGGCGGGCCACCTTGAGCCTCGACTCCGACCTCGCGCGCGACGTGGACCTGCTCGTCCGGGCAGCCCGGGGCGCCGTCTGGCTGGCGGACCTGCCGCTGGCCGACCGGCTCGCGGAGGCGGCGGTCCGCGCCGGAGCGGGGCCCGAACCGAATTTTGTTCGCGCGCATGCCCTTTCATGGCTCGGCCGTGGTGAAGAGGCGGACGCGGTGCTGAGCGAGATCGACATCGACCAATTGAACGACGCCGACCGCGCCAGGTTCGCGTTCTTTCGCGCGAGCAACCTGCTCTGGGCGCTGGGTGATCCCGCGCGGGCGAAGGATGTCGTCGATGACGCGGCGCGCGCCACGCCGTCGCGGGCGCACAGCTATATCGACGCCTTCCTCACCGTGTACTGGTTCGCGATGGATCAGCCCGGTCGGGCGTTGCAGGCGTCGACCAAACTCGTGTTGGACGACCTGCCCGCGGTGGTTGGGGCGGAAATAGCCTGGGCTCTGGCCACCATCGCCGCGGACGCCGGGCGCACCACCGCGGCCGTGGGCACCGCAGAGGCCGGTTACGTCGCCGCGACTCGCTCGTTCGACGCCCCGCACATGAGGTTCAACATTGCCGATTCACACGTGAGCGCGCTGTTGCTGTCGGGGCGGATCGGCGACGCCGCGGACGTGGCCGAACGCGTGCAACAGCAGGCGCGCGACCTTCCGGGCGCGGCCGCACTGCTCGGTGCCGCCGTCGCGGGCCGGGCCGCCCTCGGCGCGGGCGACGTTCGTTCCGCCTGTGTGTTGTTGGAGAAGGCGGCCGTCGGGATGTCCGGAACGCACCCGCTGGGCTGGGGCTACCGCTACCGCATCCCGTACGCGATGGCGCTCGCCGTCCGCGGGTCGACGGACGAGGCGGCCGCCGCGCTTGCCGCGCTCGGCAAGGTGCAACGCCCGTTTCGGTCGCTGGACTACGAATTGAGCCTGGCCCGGGGATGGGTGGCCGCGGGCCAGGGCGCGGTGAGCCAGGCGATCGCTGTGGTGCTGGCGGCGGCCCAAAAGGCAGCCCGGCAAGAGCAATTCGCGGCGGAAGTGATGTGCTTGCAGGTCGCCGCCCAGTTCGGCGACTCCTCGGGCGCTCCTCGGCTGCGTGAGCTCGAGGGGATCGTCGAGGGGCCCCGGGCGGGCGTGGCCGCGCGATTCGCCGAGGCCCTGCGCGACGGCGATGCCCCCCAATTGGGCCGGGTGTCGGAAGACTTCGAGCGTCTGGGCGATCTTGTCGCCGCCCTCGACGCGGCCGCTCACGCCGCCCTGACGTATCGCCGGCAGGGCCTTCGAGGGTCGGCGTTGGGTTGCTCGACGCGCGCCGCCGCCTTGGCCAATCATTGCGGCGCAAGCACTTTGGCGCTTCGTCAGGCCGGCGAGCCCTTGCCGTTCACCGATCGGGAACGGGAGATCGTGATGCTGATCGGCGAAGGATTGTCGAGCCGCGAAATCGCCGAGCGGCTGACCCTGTCCGCGCGCACCGTCGAAAGCCACATCTATCGGGCGATGTCGAAGACGGGGACCAGCAGCCGCGAGGAACTCGCCGCCCTGCTACCCCGACCACGGGCGCACACAAAGTGAACGGTCCGACCGCGTGGCCTCCCGCGCCGGCGACAATTGCAGTAGGTCCATACTGAGTCGGCATTGTGAAAACGTGTCCATGCTGCTCAGATGGCCAATGAACTCAGCCAACGCGAGCGGGCCCTGCGCCGGCTGCCGTTACCCTATTCGCTGGCATTGAGGCTACGCGACGCCGGCATCTCCGCCGACGTGATCTGCCAGTACGTCAACGTCGAGCAGTCCGCCCTGGATGGCCTGTACCGTATGGCCGAAGCGAAACTTGTTGCGGCGCAAAACGCAGCAGATGCGCGCTCCCGCTGATGCCGGTGAGACAGGCGAGTGTCACGTTAAGCACCGCCCAGCTGTCCAATCGCGGACGACTCAGCCTCCCTCGTCTGGCCTGGGAATAAGCCGGGGCCCAAGACCGCGACTCCGTGGCCGGCGTGATATCCGGCCCAAGCGCGAACAGAGCCACGTTGCGCCAGACGATGTGCGCCTGGACAGCGAATGATTTAAGTATCGGACTACTGACTCAGCGTCACGAGAACGGACGCATGCTGCCCAGATGATCGATGAACTCACAAGTTGCGAGCGGGCGTTACCTTCACCGGTGAGCGAGGCGCAGCTGGCGGCGGTGTTGCCGCCGGTGCGCATGTTGGCGCGGGCCCGCACGGTGCTTGGCTATCAGCTCCGCGCCGCGGCGCGTCGGGTGGTGGGACTGCTACCGGGTCTGGGCGAGCGGTTGGATGTGCCGCGGCTGCAGCCGCTGCGCAGCAGCAGCCTGGCGATGTACCGGTTTTGGAAGCTGCCCTACGGGATGGCCGAAAAGCCGCACTCGCTGGCCGATGTGCCGTGGGAGTATGTGCGGGCCAACTGGGACAAAATCCCGTTTTTGGGTTTGCGGGAGTATTGGTACCCGGCGCTACAGATGTGCTGCGTTGTGACAACGGGCCCGAGCTGGCCTGCGCAGCGATGGCCGACTGGGCCGGTGATCGCCTATTACTGGCGTTCATCCCGCCAGGCCAGCCGTGGCGCAATGGCTATATCGAATCTTTCAACAGCAGGGTCCGCGACGAATGCCTCAACATCAACATCTTCTGGTCACTGGCGCACGCCCGCGTCGTCATCGGCGATTGGAAGTATCAATACAACCACCACCGCCCCACTCCGCCCTGGGCTACCAGCCGCCAGCCCGCTACGCCGCCAACTGCACCCACCAATAGACCCCCAAAGCAGTGAGAACAGTGACGCACCTTGCGATCCGGTAACACCGTCGGCTGCGACGCGGGTACGCGAAGTCGATGCAACACCGGTAGTTGTCAGTGGCCCGATAATCCGACCCCGTCGAAAGGCTTGGCCGCCCCATCGGTCAGGCGTGACGTGCTGCCTCTTGGGCAAGTTGGACGCGCGAAGCCAGGCCCAGCTTGGTGTAGACATGAGTGAGGTGGGTTTCGACGGTGCGTGGTGAGACGAAAAGCCTTGTCGCGATGTCCTTGTTGCCCAAGCCGGCACTGACGAGCCGGACGACGTCCAGTTCGGTTGGCGTCAGCGATGCCCAGCCGCTGGCCGGGCGTTTGCGCTCGCCGCGGCCGCGTTGGGCGTAGGCGATCGCTTTGCCGGTGGACAGCGCGGCGCCCTCGGCCCGTGCAGACTCGAAGTCGGCTGCGCCCAATGCATTACGAAGCGTCGCGACCGCGGCATCGTGCCCGGCGTCATAGATCTTGAACCGGACCGCACCCATGCGTTCCCGCAGGGCCTGCGCCGCGCCGAATAGTCGCGCGGCTTCTCGGTGACTGTCGGCGGCGCCGGCCAGCGTTGCCAGGCACTCGACAGTATCGGGGAGAGCCAGATGCGCCTCGACTTCGGCGGCGCACGCGAGCGCCCGGTAGGCGTCGCGATCGGCCTGCTCCGGCTCGCCTTGTGCGATCGCAACCCGCGCACGCGTCGTCAGCGCCACCGCTAGGTGCCAGCCCCTCATCACCGAGACGGCATCGTCCGCCCAGCGGCGGGCCGCGACCAAATCACCACGCGCAAGGGCAACCTGCGCTACTGGGTTGATATTCACCACCCCCAGCTGGGCACTCAACCGCTGCGAGGCCGCCTCGCTCGCATTGGCCGCGGCCGCTACATCACCTGCGGCCAGGCTCGCCGTAGCCAACGCCGCGTAGCTAAAGCCCTCAATGAACCCACCGATCTCCGCTGCGGCCTCGATCGCCGCGTCGGCCGCGGCTCGCGCCGCACTGATGTCACCGTGGTACGCCAACACCATGCCCTGGCAGAACAGCATTGCCGCCGTCCCGACCACGTCGTGATTGGTCTCGGCGTCGGCAGCCGCGCCGCGAAACTGTGCGACGGCCCCGGCCAACTCGCCCTGCATCCACTGTGCCAAACCGAGGCTCCAGCGACAGCGAAACGCGGCAGGCCGGTCACCGATCGACTCGGCGAGGTCGCGTCCTTCTTCACCGGCCGCACGCGCGGCGATCGGGTCACCCGCGATGAATGCGGCGTACGCCTGAAAGCCGAGGATCTCGCTCAACATCCCTTGGTCGCCGAGGCCCCGGGCCAGTTCGTTCGCCTCGGCGAGGTAGCGCGAAGCCACCTCGGTGTTGTAGGCGGCGATACCTCCGCAGGCGGTGAGCGCCCGGGCCACCAGGGCCGGGTCGCCAATTCCACGCGCGATCGCCAGGGCTTCTTCGGCCTGATCGAGGCTGTCGACGGCGACGACCTGGGTGGCGAGCGCGGCCTTGTCGGCGAGCGCCCGCGCCCGTACCCCGGCCGCTACCTCGATGCCGTGCGCGGTGTCGTCGCTGAGGATGGCGTCGTACCAGGCCAGTCCTTCCTGGATACGGCCACGCCCTAGCCAGAGCGGCTGCAGTGACGACACGAGCTGCAGCGCACGCTCGACGTCTGAGTTCTCCTGGCTCCAGGCGAAGGCCGAGCGCAGGTTGTCGATCTCGCTCTCGGCTTGCTCGACACGCTGCTGGTGGCCGCTGGCCGTCGGGGCATCGAGCTGGCTAGCCATCAAGGTGAAGTAATCGCGGTGACGCGCCCGCACGGTATCGGCTTCACCGGACTCGCCGAGCTTTTCCAGGGCGTACTGGCGCACGGTTTCAAGTAGCCGGTACCGCATTCGGCCGCCCGTGTCGTCGGCCACCACCAACGACTTGCCCACGAGCAGAGTGAGTTGGTCGAGGACCTGGTATCGCTCGACCTCGGTGCCGCCGGCGACGGCACGGGCGGCGGCGAGGTCGAATCCACCCATGAACGGCGCAAGCCGGCGAAACAAGACTCGCTCGGGCTCGGTCAGCAGCGCATGCGACCAATCCACCGACGCATGCAGTGTCTGTTGGCGACGCACCGAAGTGCGGGAACCACCGGTCAACAAGCGGAAGCGGTCGTGCAAACTGTCGATGATCTCGTGGAGCGTCAACGCACGCACCCGGGCCGCGGCGAGTTCGATGGCCAGCGGCATGCCGTCGAGGCGACGGCAGATCTCCTTCACAGCGTCGTTGTCGTCGTCGGTGACTGTGAATCCGGATCGCACCCGGCGCGCTCGGTCGACGAACAGCTCGATGGCCTCGTCGTCCAACGAGAGCGATGGCACTTGCCAAGTCACCTCGCCGGCGACCCCGATCGGCTCACGACTCGTTGCCAGCAGCGTCAGCCGCGGACAGGCGCTCAGCAGCGCGGTGATCAGCGCAGCACTCGCATCCAGAAGGTGTTCACAGTTGTCCAGCAGCACCAACATCCGACGATCTCTTACGAACCCGATGAGCGTCTCTGTTGTGGGGCGGCTCGGCTGATCCGCCAGGCCGAGGGCACCTACCATCGCGACTGGCACCAGGTCGGGGTCGGTGATCGGCGCCAGCTCGACATACCACACTCCGTCACCGAAATCGGTAGCCATCTGACCCGCGACCTGTATGGCCAGACGGGTCTTACCGGCACCGCCGGCGCCGGTCAAGGTGACCAGCCGGTTGGCAACGAGGGTCTGCCGCACATCGTGAATCTCCGCGCCGCGGCCGACAAAACTGGTGAGCTGCACCGGTAAATGCTCCGCGGCAACGGGTTTCGACGTCCGAAGCGGCGGGAAGTCGTTGCGGATATCGGGGTGGCACAGCTGCACCACCCGTTCGGGACGGGCGACACCGCGCAGTTCGTGACTGCCGAGATCGGTCAGCCACGCGTCGGCCGGAAGCGTATCGACAACCAAATCCTCGGCGGTGCCCGAGAGCACCGTCTGGCCGCCGTGCGCGAGATCGCGCAGCCGCGCCGTCCGGTTGATCGTCGGGCCAACGTAATTACCGTCATCGCGCAGCTGCACCTCTCCGGTATGCACACCGATGCGCAACCGGATCGGGGCCAGCGGCGCCCGCTGCAACTCCAATGCGCACGCGGCCGCCTCGCTCGCGCGGGCGAACGCGACCACAAAGCTGTCGCCCTCACCCTGCTCGACCGGCCGCACCCCGCCGTGGGCGGCGAGCAGGTCTCCTAGCATGCGGTCCAAGCGAGCGACGGCGGCCGTCATCTCCTCCGGTTGGGTCTCCCACAACCGCGTCGAGCCCTCGACGTCGGCGAGCAGCAGCGTCACCGTTCCGGTTGGCAGCTCGCCCACGCCCAACTCACTCCAGTTCACCGGCGGCATGTCCGCACGTGGATCAGTTTCGGTCATGCTAGCCAGCATCTCGGGGCAGGGAGCCGCAAACATCAGTGAAAACCCGTATCCCGACGTCGCTGAGCGGTCGGTTCGGTGAAACATCGCGCCACCGGGGGAACCACGTAGGGCAAAACACCATGCCGGTGCGCGCCTATAGAACGGGCCCGTCAGTTACGAGTTCTCCCCGATGATCAGGCGCTCCGGAAGCCCCACAGTCGAGTCGAGGACCCGACCGAGGAGGACCACCATGACCGTAACCGTTGACGGATCGGGCTGCCCAAGCGTCTTCGATGCCGGACTACCGACGATCAACTACGAATACGCTCAACACCCCGACGAAGCCCACGCAATCATCAGCCAGGCCCGCGAGAAGGCGCCGATCGCGATCGGGCCATACGGGCCCGAGCTGCTGACCTACGATCTCGTGCGCACCGCGCTCCGCGACCCGCGATTCCGGGTGCCTCAAGGGATGTTCCTTGCAGCGCAAGGCATCACCTCTGGCCCGCTTTGGGACCGCGTCGCCGCCAACATTCTCAGCCTCAACGGGGAGGAACACCACCGGCTACGCCGACTGGTGTGCAAAGCCTTCACACCCAAAGCGACGCCACGGCTGCGCACGACGATCGTCGACATCATCACGGGACTGGTTGACCGCCACAGCGCCCACGGGCGCTGCGACGTGGTCACCGACATTGCCCGCCAATACCCGATCCCGGTCATCTGCGCGCTACTGGGCGCACCGCCCGAAGACTGGGAACTGTTCTCCAGCTGGACAGATGACATCTTGAAGGCTTTCAGCTGGAATGCCGCCAAGGAAACATCGGCGATCCTGACCGCCTGGGATGCTCTCGACACCTACATCGACGACATGCTCGCGCACCGGCGGCACGCATTGACCGACGACCTGATCTCCGAGCTGATCCGCGCCGAGGACGATGGCGATCGCCTCAGCGCCGACGAACTCCGCATGCTCGTGGCCGCGCTGTTGCTGGCAGGCACCGACACCACCCGCCTCCAGTTGAGTGCGGCGGTACACGTGCTGTGCGATCACCCCGACCAGTGGGCACTCCTGGGCCGGCATCCGGAGCTTGCGGTCAATGCCGTCGAGGAGCTCATCCGCCATTCGCCGATCACCTTCGTCACGTTGCGCGCCACGATGGAGGATGTCGAAGTCGCCGGCGTCAAAATCGCGGCCGACACAATAGTCGTCGTCAACACTGGGGCGGCCAACCGGGATCCCGCGGTCTGCGACGACCCCGACCGTCTCGAGATCAGCCGCGTGGGCGCCCCACCGATCCAGACATTCGGCGCCGGCATGCACTACTGCCTCGGTGCCCATCTCGCCCGCCTCGAGTTGGCCGAAGCCCTGGCGGTGATGACACGGCGCATGCCCAACGCCCGCCGCACCGGTCCGGCCCCATGGAAACCGCTGACCGCACTGAGCGGACCCACCACTCTGCCCATCGAATTCGACGCCGGACACTGAACCCGCCGACCAGCCACGAGCTGGGTAGGGTGCCATTGCAACGCACAAATAAAATCGACTCTCACAAAAAAGTGGACCAATTCTTGGGGTCCTGCCACGTCAGCTCACAGCGAACATCAATAAGATCACAACGGAGGCTGGGACGAGTCGCCTGCATGCTCGGCCGCATCGTTGCCGCTAGACCGACCGCTCCTGGTCTGGGACTCTTGCCGCCAACGTGGTCGCCGTCATGGCGTCGCCTCTGCCCAGGCGATATGTCCTTCGTAGCCGAGCGATTCCGCCATCGCGCGGTAGCGATCCCGCAATTGCGCATAAGCCGCGGCATCGCCGCGGGCGCGGGCCAGCAGGGCGCGCAGCCGCTGGAGCCAGACGTCACGCATCACCAGGCCGTCATCGGCTCGTGCGGCCGCCAACCGCTCGATCGCGGTCTCGGCTTCGGCCAGGTCACTGTCGGACCCGCGATCAAGCAGTGTCTCTACCAGAACACCGGTCGATGGAATCCCGTGCAGCCACAGCCGTCCTCGGCGGAACAGATGGTCGACGGCGGCACGCATCAGCGGTATGGCCTGATCGCGGTCCCCATCCCTAGCCAGCTCGCGCGCCGAGTAGACATTGACGAGCCAGAGGTCGCATAACGCCTGTCCCCGGGGTTGGCACAGGTCGGTGACGTCGGCCAAAAGCTGCTGCCCGCGACTACGGTCAGCGGCCGTGGGGCGATGTACCAACGCAAGGCCCAGCGTCACCTTGGCTTGGGACAACGCGAAGTCATCACCGGCTCGTTCCGCATTCTGCAGGGCATTCTCAATGTCACACACTGCGCGATCGTCGGGGTTGAGCAGGCCGAAAACTACGCCCGTGGTGTAGGTCCAGCCGACGACCGTGGCGGCCGACATCGGGTCGAATTCGTCAGCAATGGCAAGGCCGTCCCGCAGGTCGTCGCGCCACCCGGGATGACCCAGGAACGACCGGGCCACGCCACGCGCGGTAATAGCGATCGCTAGCGGCGCTCCGAAGAGGAAGTCGCCCTTAGTCGGGTCACCGTCGGCCAGGTCGATCACTCGCTGCGACCAGCGCAGCACGTCAGCGAAGTCGGCGGTCTCGGCCTTGGCATAGAGCAACGGCATGGACAGTCCCACCGCGAGGATCGGATCACCGATCGATTCGATCAATGTCCAGGCTTCCGATGCCACCTGCGACGCTTCGCACACCCGGTCCGCAAACGCGTGATCGATTATCAACCCGGCCATCCCGGTGGCCAGCGACGCCTTTTCCCCCGCGGCGGCGCACAACTCCCGCAATTCCTCGAACCGGGTGCCGGCCACACGTTCATGGACTCGGTAGGCGATCCCGCACAACATGGTGCGCGGAGCAATGCGCATCGCTGTTCGGTTTGGGTCATCGGCGGGCAGCGTGTCGGCGATCTTCTGAGCGTGCTCCCAGCTCAGCTGGGCAGCGTTGATGTCGCGGTAGGTCGCCCAGGTTGCCGCCCGCACGTGCCAGCCGTAGGCGGCATGCGAATCACCGGCGGCCACTAGATGCGACGCAATGAGGGCTGAATTCTCGTCAGCTGCTGTCGGGTCACGTGATTCGATCGCTGCCGCGACGCGCCGGTGCAATTCGGCACGGTCCGATTTGAGCTGTGATTCGTAGGCCACCGCGCGGATCAGCGGGTGGCGAAAGGCGTATTCGGCGTTCGGGGTGGACCGCACCTGATCGATGAGCTCGGCGCCCAGCGGTTCGTCGAGCACCGCATCGATGCCCAACGCGGCAAGCAGATCTGCCCCGAAGCGTTCGCCGATCACCGACGCCGCGTGCAGCGTCCGCTTGGCCGGCGCATTCAGGTGGTCGATGCGCGTCCCGATGGCCGTCTGTACCGTGGCCGGCACGGCTACCTCGGCGACATCCACTCGGCGCAGGTAGCCACCATGCTCACCGGCCAGCACGCCGCGCTGGGCCAACTCGCGCACCATTTCTTCGGCGAAAAACGGGTTGCCGGCGACCCGTTCAACGATGATTCCCGCCAGCTCACCGACCGAGGGATCTGATCCCAGCAGCTCAGCGATCAGCGCTGCGGTGTCCGAATCGTCCAGTGCCGCAAGTGAAATCGTCTCCGCGCCGGGCCCCCGTGTCAACGCTCCCCGGTACTCGGGGCGGGCGGTGAGCAACACCATCGACGGGGTTTGCGGGATGACGGTGAGGAAGTCGGCCAGCAGCGATTCGCTGACGGCATCGATCCACTGGACATCCTCGATGATCAACAGCGCCGGTCGGGTGGTGGCCAGGGACGCGGAGTTGATCAGTGCGGTCAGCCGGCGACGCCGCGCATCGGGGTCGATCCGAGGCAGCGCCACGCCGGGGGCGGCGATGCCCAGCAGGTCATCGAGCAACAGCAGATCCTGGGGGTCTGCATTGGGAAGCTGCTCCCGCACCCGAGCGCGGGCCGCTTCGCCGTCGAGATCAGCCACCCCGATGCGCACGCGCAGCAGCTGGGCCACCGCACGGAAGGGAATGTCGGCGGCGTGGGATTCGCAGAAGGCCCAAAACACCTCGACTCCGCGACGTGCCGCCAGGGCAGCCGTCTCCCGGGCCGTCCGGCTCTTGCCGATGCCCGGCGGTCCCACCACACCGACCACGCCGCCGCGGCCACCCAGCGCCCGGTCCACCATGGCGTCGAGGGCAGCCATCTCGCTGCGGCGGCCGACCAGACTGGCCTCGGCGCGACCGACCGGCCGATCCCGCGGACCGATCCCCAACAGCCGGCGCGCGCACACCGGCTCGTCGAACCCCTTGACGCGCACCCACTCCGGTTCGCCCAGCACCACGATGTGCTCGACGAGGCGCGCAGTGGACTCCGACAGCATCACCCCGCCCGGCGGCGCCACCGACTCCATCCGCCGGGCAAATCCGACCGTCGCGCCGGTCGCGGCGTAACCCAGTGACCCCGAACCGATCTCACCGGCGATCACCCGGCCCGAATTCAGGCCCACCCGCAACTGCAGCGCCACGCCATCGCGGCGGTGCACCTCGTCCGCCAACCGGTTGGCCTGGTCCTGGATGGCCAGCGCGGCCAGGCACGCCCGGAAAGCATGGTCCTCCAAGGCCACCGGGGCGCCGAAGATCGTCATCACGCCATCGCCGGTGTATTCGACGGTCCCGCCGCCGTAGCGCTGCGCCACCGCCGCTGACCGCTCCACCAGCTCGGCCATGATCTCGCGTAACCGCTCCATATCCAGTACGGACGCGATGTCCATCGAGCGCACCACATCGGCAAACAACACCGTGACCTGCTTGTACTCCGCCGGTGTGCCCGGGGCGGCGATCGGCGACCCGCACTCCATACAAAATTTCGAATTCGACGGCAGTGCTGTCCCGCACACAACGCACGCCAATCCCGCCGCCGTCATGCGAACACCACCATTCGCGGTCCGATACCCCGATCCGCTAAGAATAGGGCGCTTACCAGCGGACAACAGCGTCAATGACGCGATGCATTGAGGCGCTTCCCGCCGCTACGCGAGCGCGGTAGTAGCACACAGGCTTGCGGCGAACCATGCCGTTGCACTGTGGAACAGAAGATCGCGACGGAACCAGAGCCGTCAGCGAGGAGCAAGGCAAATTCAAGGACCCCTCTAGTGAGGCTTACCCGCCACTTCCGCGGTGACGATGATCTTGCGGTCTAGTAGAGGTCTGGGAGGCTGGGCGCGCACGCAATGAAGGGCTACGGCAACCCGTTCAAGCCGTCCACGCCGAACAGCGTTCCGCCGGTGCCGCCGGCGCCGGGAGTGCCCGCGGTCGCGCCGGGCCCGGCGTTGCCGCCGTTGCCGCCGGCGCCGAGCAGGCCCGCGTTACCGCCCTGGCCGCCGTTGCCACCGGTCACCGCGCCGGCGCCACCCGCGCCGCCGGCCCCGCCGGTGCCCAGGAGCAGCGCGCTGCCCTGACCGCCGGCTCCGCCGGCGCCTCCGCCGCCGGTCGAGCTGGCTCCGCCGGCCCCGCCATTACCGCCGGGCCCCAGCAGTATGCCCGCGCTGCCGCCCGTCCCGCCGTTGCCGCCGGCGCCGGTCAGGCTGGCCCCGCCGGCCCCGCCGGCGCCGCCGCCGTTGGCAATCAGCACCGCGTTGCCGCCGGCCCCGCCGTGTCCGCCGGCGGTCGCGCCGAACCCGCCGTCCCCGCCGGCCCCGCCGGCCCCGAGCAGCAGGCCGCCGTTGCCGCCGGCGCCGCCGACTCCGCCCGTGCCGGTCGCGCCGGCCCCACCTTCCCCGCCGGCCCCGGCATGGCCGAAGAGCGCGTTGCCGTCGCCGCCGGCGCCCCCGGCGCCCCCGGCGAGATCGCCGTATCCACCGACCCCGCCAACTCCGCCGCCGGCGGTGATCAGCCCGCCCAACGGACCGCCGGTCCCGCCGGCACCGCCGCTTCCGCCGGTCCCGCCGGTCCCGAATGCGGCGCCGCCGGCCCCGCCGGTCCCGCCGTACGAAGCCAGCCCGCTAGGTCCGCCGGCCCCGCCGGCCCCGCCGACCGCGCCCGCGGCGGTGGTGAGCCCGCCGCTGCCGCCAGCGCCGCCGTGGTCGAACACGGCGGTCCCGCCGGCCCCGCCGGCCCCGGCGTTGCCGGTTGACGAATTGCCGCCGGCCCCGCCGGCGCCGGCGCAACCGATCACGCCGCCGGTCCCGCCGGCGCCACCGTTGAGGCCCGGGCCACCCGAGCCGCCGGCGCCGCCGTCGCCGAGCAGCCACCCACCGGGCGCGCCAGGCTGCCCGGTGCCCGCGGCCCCGGGGGCGCCGTTGGCGAACAGCGGACGTCCGGTCAGTGCCTGGACAGGGGCGTCGATGGCGTGGAGTACCTGCTGCTGGAGGCTATGCAGGGGCGAAGTGCTGGCGGGAGCGTTGAAGCCGTCGACCCCCAGCAGTAGCCCGCTGGTACCACCGGCGCCGGTGGGACCCAGCGCCGTGCCGGTGCCGGGATTGCCGCCGTTGCCGCCGTTGCCGAGCAGCAGGGCATTGCCGCCGGCGCCACCGCCGCCGCCCGCGGCACCCAAGCTCGACCCGCCGGCGCCGCCGGCGCCACCATTGCCCAGACCGCCGCTCATGCCGCCGTTTCCACCGTTGCCGCCCGCACCGAGGACGCTGGCCCCGCCGGCGCCGCCCGCCCCGCCCGGCCCGACCACGCCGCCGTTGCCGCCGGCTCCGCCGGCCCCGCCGTGCGCGCCGCCGGCGCCGCCGGTCCCGCCGACGCCGCCGTCGTTGATCCACGAAAGACCGCCGTGCCCGCCGGCTCCGCCGACCCCGGTTTGGCTGCTTCCGCCGGGCCCCCCGGCGCCGCCGTCGCCCCACACCAGGCCGGTGCCGCCATCCCCGCCCGCCCCGCCGGTACCGGAATGGCTGGATCCACCGGCGCCACCGGCGCCGCCCCAACCGGCGAGGAGAGGCCCGTCGCCCCCGCGC
>NZ_LQPM01000026.1 GCF_002101815.1 Mycobacterium paraense
GGCAGGATGACGACGGGGGCGGCGGGTCCGCTGGTGGCGGGCGCAACCTGGTTGGCGTCGGGAGGCGTCGCCGCGGGGGGCGGGGCCGGCGCCACGGGTGGCGGCGCAACCGCGCTCGGGGCCTGCGGCGCCACCGGGCTGACGGCCGAATTCGGCACCACGACGGCCGGCTTCTGCTCATTGCCCCACCCGTCCATGAGCATCAGGCCCAGGCCGGCGACCGCGCCGAGCGCCGCGACGACGGCGCCGGCCACCAGGGCGTTCGTGCTCCTGGACCGCGGCTTCGCGGTCGCGGTGGTGGCCGGAAAGTCCTCGAAGTTCGACGGCTTGGACAGGGATCCGTCCTCGATGGCCGGGTCCCCCAGCGGGCTCGACGCCCACGCCTCGGCGACGGTGAGGTCCTCGTGCGGGACGGCCGCGACCGTCAGCTCGTCGTGCGGGAGGGCGGCGAAGGTCATCGACTGGAAGTCTTCGATGGTGCTCATGGTGTGTTCCTTAACTGTGGTCGCGACCCCCGTTGGGCCGCCGTCACAGGTAGGAGCAGCCATCCCCGACGGCTCGGACACTTTTTTCGAAACTTTTTCTCCTGAGCGTGCAACTACCGACGCCCTCACTCGCGAAATGCGTCGCCAGCTGCACTTTCGCGGTCAGCAGGGACAGCCCGCCGCCGCCAGAGCCTCACGGATCCGGGCTATGACGAGGTCCGGACGGCTGCGCAACAGGTCGGCACTCACTCGAACGATGCGCCAGCCCCGTCGCTCCAATTCAGCGGCGCGGTCGATGTCGTTGGCCCGAATGCGCGGGTCGGTCCAGTGCTGCGCGCCGTCGTATTCGACACCGACGCGCCACTGCTCCCAGCCCATGTCGATGCGCGCCACGACTGCGCCCCACTCGTTGTGCACCGGTATCTGTGTCCGCGGTCTGGGCAAGCCTGCGGAGATGATCACGAGCCTGGTCCGAGTCTCCTGAGGCGATTCGGCGCCCGCATCGAAGAGGGCGAGCACTCGTCGCAACTGCTTCATCCCGCGCGCGCCGCGGTGCGCCTTTATGAGCGGCAGCACCTCCTCGACCGCAAGGCGGGTGGCCCTCGCCAATGAATCGACGGCGACGACGGCGGGCACCAGCCCGGGCCGTCGTCCCAAGTCGAACGCCGTGCGGGCCGGCGAGGTGACCGCGACGCCGTTGACCGCGGTGATCTCCCCGGCCGACAACGACTCGTCCCAGGTCACGATCAAGCGCGGCGGACGTTTGCGGCTGCTGATGAGTTCAGCCGGCGCCTCGGGATCGACCCACTCCGCGCCGAGCAATGCGGCCGCGGAGTTCCCGGCGACGACCGCCTGCTTACCCGACCACAGCCAGGCGGCCACCGCCCTATCCTTCGCGGTCAGGACGCTGCCACGGCGTTGGTAGACGTTGCGATAAATCCGGGTGCACGACCGTCGCAGCTCACGCTCCGTCAACGTGCCGGCATCGACCGCGTGCGTGCCGATGAATGGTGTGCCCTTCCCCCATGGCCGAAGAGTGCCACGGGCCTCCGACACCGCGCGAGAGTGCAACTGCCGACGCCCTCACTCGGGAAACGCGTCGCCAGTTGCACTTTCGCGGTCACACCTTGCTGATGGCGACCCTAACGCCGTCGCCGATGGCGACGGCCTCGGGTATTAGCTCGGCGAACTGGAAACTGGTCGCGAGGATCTCCCCCGCAATCAGATCACGGTGCGCCTGCGCCCAGTCGGCCCGCTCGGCGGGCACCGCCATCACCACGCGAATGCGGTCGGACACGTCCAGCCCGGTCGACTTGCGCAGCTCCTGCAACTCGCGGATCCGGTCCTTGGCCCAACCCTCGGCCTCCAGCTCGGGGGTGACGGTGCCGTCCAGCACTACCAGGCCGGAACCGTCGGGCAGCGCCGCGGTGTAGTCGGGGTCCGCGGCCACCAGGCGGGAGCTGTACTCGTCGGGCTGCAGCACCGCGGGACCGGCGCTCAGGGTGCCGTCGGGGTTGACGACGCCCTCGCCGGCCTTGACCGCCTTGATGGCGGCCTGCACGTCCTTGCCCAGCCGCGGGCCCGCCACCCGCGCGTTGACGGTGAGCTCGAACCGGCCGTAGGTGTCGATCGCGTCGGTGAGTTCGACGCGCTTGACGTTTAGCTCGTCGGCGATCAGGTCGACGAACGGCTCCAGCCGCCGCGGATCGTCCACCGCCACGGTCAGTTTCGGCAGCGGCAGGCGCACCCGCAGCTTCTTGGCCTTGCGCAGCGACGACGCGGCAGAGCAGACCTCCCGCACCTGGTCCATCGCGGCGACCAGATCGGCGTCCGCCGGAACGGCGTCGGCCTCGGGCCAGTCGGTCAGGTGCACCGAGCGGCCGAAGGTCAACCCGCGCCAGATGATCTCGGTGACCGACGGCAACAGCGGCGCAGCCAACCTAGCGGTCACCTCCAGCACGGTGTGCAGGGTATCGATCGCCTCGGCGTCTTCCTCCCAGAACCGCGAACGCGACCGTCGCACATACCAATTCGTCAGCGCCTCGGTGAACTGGCGCAGCTGCTCACACGCCCCGGAGATGTCGCAGGTCTCCATCGACTCGGTGAGGTCCGCGCGCAGCTCCGCGAGCTTGGCCAGGATGTAGCGGTCCAGCACGTTGGTCGAATCCGTGCGCCAGGTACCGACTTTCGGTGCATACAAAGCCAGGAAGCTGTACGCGTTCCACAACGGCAGCAGCACCTGCCGCACGCCCTCGCGGATGCCCTGCTCGGTGACGATCAGGTTGCCGCCGCGCAGGATCGGCGAGGCCATCAGGAACCACCGCATGGCGTCGGAGCCGTCGCGGTCGAACACCTCGGACACGTCCGGGTAGTTGCGCAGCGACTTGCTCATCTTCTGGCCGTCGGAGCCCAGCACGATCCCGTGCGCCACACACGTTTTGAAGGCGGGCCGGTCGAACAGCGCGGTGGCCAGCACGTGCAGTGTGTAGAACCAGCCGCGGGTCTGGCCGATGTACTCCACGATGAAGTCGCCCGGGTAGTGGCTGTCGAACCACTCGTCGTTCTCGAACGGGTAGTGCACCTGGGCATAGGGCATCGAGCCCGAGTCGAACCACACGTCGAGCACGTCGGGGATGCGCCGCATCGTGCTGCGACCGGTGGGGTCGTCGGGGTTGGGCCGGGTGAGTTCGTCGATGTAGGGCCGGTGCAAATTGGTGGGCCGCACCCCGAAGTCGCGCTCCAGCTCGTCCAGGCTGCCGTAGACGTCGACGCGCGGGTAGGCCGGGTCATCGGACTTCCACACCGGAATCGGCGTGCCCCAGTAGCGGTTTCGCGAGATCGACCAGTCGCGCGCACCTTGCAGCCACTTGCCGAACTGGCCGTCCTTGACGTGTTCGGGGTACCAGGTGATCTGCTGGTTGAGTTCGACCATGCGGTCCCGGAATGCGGTGACCGCGACGAACCACGACGACACCGCCCGGTAGATCAACGGGTTGCGGCACCGCCAGCAGTGCGGGTAGGGGTGCTCGTAGGTTTCGTGGCGGACCAGCACCGCGCCGTTCGCCGCCGCCGGGCCGCTGCCGTTCTTCAGATCCCGGATGATGTTCGGGTTGGCGTCAAAGACGCGCTGCCCCCGGTAATCCGGGACGGTCGCGTCGAAGCGGCCCTTGGAATCCACCGGGGTCACCGGCGCGATGCCGGCCGCCTCGCAGACCGCCATGTCGTCCTCGCCGTAGGCCGGCGCCATGTGCACGATTCCGGTGCCGTCCTCGGTGGTGACGAAATCGCCCCGCAGCACCCGGAAAGCGTCGGCCGCGTCCATGAAATACGGGAAGGGCGGCAGGTAGCGGGTGCCCAACAAATCCGCGCCCTGGTACGTGCCCAGCACCTCGGGCTCTTCACCCAGCTCGCGGGCATAGGCGCCCAGCCGGGCCTCGGCCAGCACGAATCGGCGCTCGCCTTCCCGGACCTGCACGTAGGTCACGTCCGGGTTTACCGCCACCGCGAGGTTCGACGGCAGGGTCCACGGCGTGGTCGTCCACACCAACAGGTAGGCGCCGTCCAGTTCTCCCCCGACCACCCTGAATCCGACGGTCAGCGCCGGGTCCTGGCGGCTCTGATAGACGTCGTCGTCCATCCGCAATTCGTGGTTGGACAACGGGGTTTCGTCGCGCCAGCAGTACGGCAGCACCCGGTAGCCCTCATACGCCAGGCCCTTGTCCCAGAGCTGTTTGAACGCCCAGATCACCGACTCCATGTAGCTGGGGTCCAGCGTCTTGTAGTCGTTGTCGAAGTCGACCCAGCGCGCCTGGCGCGTGACGTACGCCTGCCACTCGTCGGTGTAGCGCAGCACCGATTCGCGGCAGGCCTCGTTGAACGCCGCGATGCCCATGTCGTCGATCTGGGACTTGTCGGTGATGCCGAGCTGGCGCTCGACTTCCAA
Organism: Mycobacterium paraense; assembly: GCF_002101815.1. Taxonomy (GTDB): domain Bacteria; phylum Actinomycetota; class Actinomycetes; order Mycobacteriales; family Mycobacteriaceae; genus Mycobacterium; species Mycobacterium paraense. The sequence continues at coordinate 4,429 of NZ_LQPM01000026.1, forward strand.
CTCGGCGGGCAGCCCGTGGGTGTCCCAGCCGAACCGGCGCTCGACCTTGTAGCCGCGCATGGTGCGATAGCGCGGAACGATGTCCTTCACATACCCGGTGAGCAGGTGCCCGTAGTGGGGCAACCCGTTGGCGAACGGCGGCCCGTCGTAGAAGACGTACTCCGGGGCGCCGTCGCGGCGCGCGATGCTGGCCCGGAAGGTGTCGTCGCGGGCCCAGTAGTCGAGCACCTCGAGCTCCAGCGCCGGGAAGTCCGGCGCCCCGCCCGCCAGCTTCGGATACGCCTTGACGTCAGCGTTGTCGGTCACGATGTGTGTCGTCTCCTGTGGCCGTCCTGCTCAGGCCGGGGACGACGACGCGCACGGTGCGCGAGCGCCGCGGTACCACCCCGCTTGCCGCGCTCGCGCGCGACCGCTCGATGCAGGCTGTCACGGGCCTACCCGTTCGGTTCTACTGAGCCGCGCCGGCCGTTCTTCCGAAGGCTCCCCGGTGATCGCCGGATCGATGCCACTGCGCCGATTCTACTCAAACGCCGCACTCCGAGGGGCTACCTGGCCTCAGGAAAGACCTGCGGCCGGGTAGCCCCTCGGAGCCGTGGTCGCTCTCCATCCGGTCACGCCCGGACTTCGAGCACACCAACGCGCCACAGCGCCGCGTACACGTGACGCAGGCCGATGCTCAACAGGTGGGCGGCGCCGTCCACCACCGGGTCGCTGATGACGATGGTCCGGCGCTCGACCGGGCGTGCCGCCTTCTCGCGGGCGGGGGCCGGGTCGCCGTCGCGCACCACCGTCAGCACGGGGGCGGGCGCCACGCTTACCACTTCGTCGTGCAGAACTGCGGTCATGATCGTCTCCTGTCGGAATCAAAAACGAGGACTGAATGGACTGACGTGTCCCGTCCCGCAGTGGTTCCGAACCCCAGAACGCTTGGCCGCGAAGCCGATTGGCTAGCCGCGAAGGTCGCTTCGGAGAACGGATCGGGACGAAACACAGTTCGGACTTCGGCCCGGACTGTCGCTGGAACTCATACGTCCCTCACCTCCTCGACGTCACGACGCGTGCGGTTGTCGCACGATCTACGCGCACCAAAAGGAGTACAGAAACCGGCGCTCGCCGGAGATCCGCACCCCTCTCGTCAGAGCTTTGGCACTACACGACGTGTCCGATATCCGGAAGCCACCTGGGCTCAACCCTTAAGCCGGGAGGAGCTGTCCTGACCCGGGGCGTCTTTGGACGTTCGGGGTCAGTGGCCTGTATTCGTGTAGACGCCTCACCTAACGAGGTGCATACGCGACCGATAATGCACGACGGTCACGACCGGGTCAAACCCGCCGGCGCCGTGTCACCCAATCTTTATGCGTTCATTACGCGCGCACACAGGCTTTAGCCAGCGTTGCGCGGTCGCAGCCCGTCCAGGGCCAGCGCCACGACGAAGTCGGCGACCTCGGCCGCCGTGACGTCGTCGTCGGTGCTCAGCCGCCGCTGCGCCAGCTGCCCGACGAGCGCCGCCAGCGTGTACGCCACCATGCGCGGCGGCGCGGCCACCACCTCACCGCGCTCCTGGGCCGCGACGATGAAGGTTTCGATGTCGTCGACGAACCGCTCGTAGATCCCGCCGAGGTGCTTCTCGAATCGCTCGCCCATCGCGTACGGGTCGCGGAGCAGCAGCTTGACGGTGGCCTTGTCGGACTCGAAGAACTCCAGCGTCGCGCGAACCGCGACGCGAAGCGATTCCTCCTGCCCGTTGCGGTCCAGCGGAACACCGAGCGCCGCGGCGATGTGGCCGCGCAGCGCTGCCTCCTCGGCGGCCATCAGCGCGTGGAACAGCTCGTCCTTGGAGTCGAAGTACCAGTAGACCGAGCCGTACGCCAGGCCGGCCCGCTTGGCGATGTCGGCGATCGTCGTGGCGTGAAAACCCTTGCGCGCGAAGGCTTCTTTGGCCGCGCCCATGATCTGGTCGCGCCGCTGCGACTTGTCCTCGTCGCTGACCGCGCGGCGCCGCCGGGTCGCGCTGGTCACGTATCGACCAGGCCGTCGAGCCGGCCGATCGTGTCGATGAACTCCTCCACCATGTCGAGCACCACCGAGCGCACCGGGCGGACCTTGTCGAGCGAGCCGACCACCTGACCGACGAAGTACGTCGCGAGCTGCCGCGCCTCGGCGCCCGGATGGGTGGCCGCCTGGTTGATGCGCACCTGCGCGCCGGTGACCAGCGCCGTCTGCAGCGGCATGCCGAGGGGGTCGGGGGTGTCCGGGCGGGCCCACTCGTCGGTCCAGGCGGTGCGCAGCATCCGGGCCGGCTTGCCGGTCATCGACCGGGACCGCACGGTGTCCGAGGAGCTGGCCGCCAAGAACTTCTCCTTGACGACCGGCACCGTCTCGGCCTCTTCGGTGGTCAGCCACACCGACCCGCACCACACCCCCTCCGCGCCCAGGGCCAGGGCCGCGGCGACCTGGCGACCGCGGGCGATGCCGCCGGCGGCCAGCACGGGAACCGGCGCCACCGCGTCCACCACCTCGGGCACCAGGACCATGGTCGCCACCTCTCCGGTGTGGCCGCCGGCCTCGGTGCCCTGCGCGACGATCAGGTCGACGCCCGCGGCCGCGTGGCGTCGCGCGTGTTCGGTGGTGCCGGCCAGCGCGGCGACCAGAACGTCGTGTTGGTGGGCGCGTTCGACGAGGTCGGCGGGGGGCGGCCCGAGCGCGCTGGCGATCAGCCGGATGTTGTGGGCGAAGGCCACCTCCAGCAGCGGCTCGTAGCCCTTGGGCGAGATGTTGAGGCCGCCCGAGGACGCCTTGGGCTCCTCGGTGGGCGCCGCGACGCCGTAGCGGGCCAGGATGTCCTCGACGAACGCGCGGTGCTCCTCGGGAAGCAGCTCCCTGGTTTGTTTGGGGTCGATCCCGCCCTGCTCGGCGCCCACGTATTTGGGCGGCAACAACAGGTCCACACCGTACGGCTTGCCGCCCGTCTGCTCCTCGATCCAGGTCAGCTCGTTCTGCAGACGCTGCGGGCTGTGCGCGACGGCGCCGAGGACCCCGAAGCCTCCCGCGTTGGTGACCGCCGCCACCACATCGCGGCAATGGCTGAAGGCGCAGATCGGAAACTCAACGCCGAGCATCTCGGCGACCCTGGTTCGCATCGCCCGACGCTAAGAGTTACTGACTGATAAGTCAATCGTCAGGCGACCGGCCGTCCGGCGGCCAGCTCGACACGCCTTCTTCCAACGGAACCTGGAGGCTGTGCAGGATCGACGCGACCATCCGCCACGCCCCGATGGCGGTGACGAGCTCGATGAGAACCGTTGTGTCGCCACGTAATTCGCGCGAGCATGCGGCCCAACTCTCCGCGCTCACCGCGCCGTCTTGCACCACCTCGTCGGTGGCCGCCAGCACCGCGCGCTCGGTGGGCCCGAAGCCGTCATACCCCCGCCAATCGCGCACGCCGAGCATGTCGTCGGGGCTCACGCCCAGTCCCGACGCGACCCGCCAATGCTGCGTCCACTCGTAATCGCACCCGGTGAGCCAGCCGATCCGCATGATGACCAGCTCCCGCAACCGCGGGTCCAGGGCGCCGTGCCACAGCATGGTGGCGAGCAGGTCGTTGAGGGCTCGCGCCAGCGTCGGATGATTGAGCAACACCTGAAAGATGCTGAGCTCGGCCATGTAGTCGGGCACCGCGGCCTCGTCGGCGGCGGCTTTGGCCTCGTCAACCGGCAGTCGGGGGACCCGGGCTTGCCCGATAGGTGCGGTCATCGCGTGAACACTCCGTGTACTGGTGAGACACCTCACGTTCATCGGCCATCGTAGCCAGGGGCGGGGCGATGCCGGCCCAAGTGCGGGCGAAAAGCCCGGAGTGCCAAGGCCGAATACCGGCCCGGCCCTCGACGACCTACGCCGCCCGCCCCGTCATATCGCCGCGCCGCATGATTCGGCGACCTTTAAATCGGGCTTAACTTGCAATCTTAAAGATTTCAGCGATTTCCCTGCGGGGCTTCTCAATAACCCCTACTATGGCGGGATTACGCATCACCGATGCAGTGCATCGGCGCGTCCAATTTTGTTTCCGCCTCGCCCGCGCAGGGTTGGGCGGTTCGTGCTACCCCCACCGCGGCGCCCGCAGACAACGCCCGTGGTCATGTTTGCCCACCACGCACGCCACGTCGCCGGAGCAGTTGCGGCACAGGCGCTCTGGCAGCGACTCGAGCCCGGCGCTACGCCCGATAATCGTGCGAAAAGTATGTGACCACCCTGTGACCCAAGCTTCCTGTCAGCGACGATGCTTCGGCCGTTGTTAAATTTTTGTACGTTCGCACGATTTTTCCACGCGGTTCGGGCCGAGCCGCTACGCTGCTGATCGCGCCACGTTGTTACGGCGGGCTTCGATAGCGGGGGTCGGTGGGTTGTTTGTGTGTTGCTCGCGGAGTTGCTAGCTCGCGCAAAAAAATTCGGCGAGATTTCTCGAAGCTGAGATAAGAGCGAGCAGCAGTGATAGGAACTTGTGGATAGGCAAGGAGAGGTGAAGGACAGTGGATAAGGCAGTCGTGACTCCGGTCGCCGTCATCGGGATGGCGTGCCGGCTGCCGGGGGGCATCAACTCCCCTGACCTCTTTTGGGAAGCGTTGCTGCGGGGGGATGACTTTGTCAAGGAAATCCCGGGCGAACGCTGGGATGTCGACTACTACTACGACCCCGAGCCGGGCGTGCCTGGGCGCTCCGTGTGCAAGTGGGGTTCCTTCCTGGACAACGTGGGCGACTTCGACCCCGAGTTCTTCGGCATCACCGAAAAAGAAGCCACGGCGATGGATCCGCAGCACCGGTTGCTCATGGAAACCTCGTGGGAGGCCATGGAACACGCCGGCCTCACCAAGGACACCATCTCCCAGGAAACGGGCGTTTTCGTCGGATTGAACTACGGCGACTACCAATTCGTGCACGCCGCCACCGACGCCTTCGACGGACCGTACGGAAACCCCGGCACCATCTCGTGCATGGCGTCCGGGCGCATCTCCTACGCGCTCGGACTGCACGGCCCCGCGGTCACGATCGACACCGCGTGCTCGTCCGGCCTGTTCGCGATCCACCAGGCCTGCCGCAGCCTGAACGACGGCGAGAGCGAGCTCGCGTTCGCCGGCGGCGTCAACGTGATGATGGAGCCGCGCCGGTCCGCCTCCGCGTCGGCGGGGGGCATGCTCTCGGGCACGGGGCACTGCCACGCGTTCGACATCAAGGCCGACGGCTTCGTCTCCGGCGAGGGCTGCGTGGTGCTGTTGCTCAAGCGGCTCTCCGATGCGCAGCGCGACGGCGACCGGGTGTTGGGTGTGATTCGCGCCACTGCCGCCAACCAGGACGGCCACACCATGAACATCGCGATGCCGTCGGGCGAGGCGCAGGCCAAGGTGTACCGCGCCGCGCTCGCTGCGGCGGGCGTCGACGCCGGCACGGTTGGCATGGTCGAGGCGCACGGCACGGGCACCCCCGTGGGTGACCCGATCGAATACGGCAGCCTCGCCGAGGTCTACGGCATCGGCAACCCCTGCGTGCTGGGCGCCTCGAAGACCAACTTCGGGCACCTCCAGGCGGCCGCCGGTGCGCTGGGCGTGATGAAGGCGGTCCTCTCCGTCCAGCACGGGGTGGTCCCCAAGAACCTGCACTTCGAGGCGTTGCCCGACGAGATGGCCCGGATCGACACCGGATTGTTTGTGCCGCAAGAGAATACGCCGTGGCCGCTGAGCAGTGTGCAGCCGCGACGCGCGGCGGTGTCGGCGTACGGCATCTCCGGCACCAACGTGCACGCCATCGTCGAGCAGGCTCCGGCGCCGCTGTCCCGCAACGGCGCCGCACCCCGGCCGAGCCGCGAGGACGGCACGCTGCTGTTCCCGCTGTCGGCCACCTCGGCCGACGGGCTGCGCGAAACCGCCGCACGGTTGGCCGACTGGGTCGAGGCGCACGCGTCGGACGTGCCGGCGCCCGACCTGGCCTACACCCTCGCGCGCAGGCGCGGGCACCGCTCGGTGCGGACCACCGTGCTGGCCAGCGACACCCCGGAGCTGCTCACCGCGCTGCGGGAGGTCGCCAGCGGCGACGCCCTGTTCCAGGAGGTCGTCGGCCAGGAGCAGCGCGGCCCGGTGTGGGTGTTCTCCGGGCAGGGTTCGCAGTGGGCCACCATGGGCTCGGACCTGCTGGCCAAGGAGCCCGCATTCGCGGCGGCCATCGCCGAGATCGAGCCGCTGATCGCCCACGAGTCCGGCTTCTCGGTGACCGAGGCGCTGACCGCACCCGAGAAGGTGACGGGCATCGACCGCGTGCAGCCGACGATCTTCGCTATGCAGGTCGCGCTCGCGGCCACGATGAAGTCCTACGGGGTCTCGCCCGGTGCCGTCATCGGCCACTCGATGGGCGAGTCCGCGGCGGCCGTCGTCGCCGGGGCGCTGTCGCTAGAGGACGGGGCGCGCGTCATCTGCCGCCGCTCGCGACTGATGACCAAGATCGCCGGTTCAGGCGCGATGGCGTCGGTGGAACTGCCTGCGCAGCAAGTGCTTTCGGAGCTGATGGCCCGCGGCGTCAACGACGCCGTCGTGGCCGTGGTGGCGTCCCCGCAGTCCACCGTCATCGGTGGCGCGACGAACACGGTCCGCGAGTTGGTGGCGGCGTGGGAGCAGCGCGAGGTGATGGCCCGCGAGGTGGCCGTCGACGTGGCGTCGCACTCGCCGCAGGTCGACCCGATCCTCGACGAGCTCTACGACGTGCTGGCCGAGATCGAACCGCTGACCCCGGAGGTGCCGTACTACTCGGCCACCTCCTTCGATCCGCGCGAGGAGCCGTACTGCGACGCCAACTACTGGGTGGACAACCTGCGCCACACGGTGCGGTTCTCCGCCGCGGTCCAGGCGGCGCTGGAAGACGGCTACCGGGTGTTCGGTGAGTTGTCGCCGCACCCGCTGCTGACCCACGCGGTCGACCAGACCGCCCGCAGCCTGGACATGACGGTGGCCGCGCTCGCCGCGATGCGGCGCGAACAGCCGCTGCCGCACGGGCTGCTCGGGTTGTTGGGAGACCTGTACGCCACGGGCGCCACGGTCGACTTCTCCGTGCTCTACCCCGGTGGGCACCTGATGGACGCCCCGCTGGCGGCCTGGACGCACCGCTCGCTGCTGCTGAGCCGCGAGGGTCACAGCTCGCGCGCGCTGGCCTCCAGCGTCGCGGTGCACCCGCTGATGGGCCAGCACGTGCGGCTGCCCGAGGAGCCGGAACGCCACGTGTGGCAGGCCGAGATCGGCACCGCGACCCTGCCGTGGCTGGCCGACCACCAGGTCCACGGCACGGCGACGCTGCCGGGCGCGGCCTACTGCGAGATGGCGCTGGCCGCGGCCCGCACCGTCTTCGGTGACGCGTCCGGGGTTCGCGACGTCCGCTTCGAGCAGATGCTGATGCTCGACGAGGAGACGCAGATCAGCCTCACCGCGACCGCGGAGCTGCCCGGCGCGCTCACCTTCGCCGTGGAGACCAACGAGGACGGTGTCCAGGCACGGCGGGCGTCCGCGGTGCTGGTGGACGTCGACGACTCGGGCGACGCGGCGCGGCCCGCCGCGGTGGACATCGAGGAGCTGCTGGCGGCGCACCCGAGCCGCCTGGAGGGCACCGACCTTCGCGACGCGATGGACCTGTGCGGCATTCAGTACGGCCCCGCCTTCACCGGCCTGGCCGCCGCGCACACCGCCGAGGGCACCGGCACCACGGTGCTGGCCGAGATCGGGCTGCCCAGCGTGATCCGGACGCAACAAACCAACTACGGCGTGCACCCGGCGCTGCTCGACGCGTGCTTCCAGTCGGTCGCCGCGCACCCGAGCGTCGCCAACGCCAGCCTGGGCGGCCTGCTGTTGCCGCTCGGCGTTCGCGAGCTGCGGATCCACGGATCGGTGAGCTCGGCCCGCTACTGCTACTCGCGGGTGACCGCGGCCACCGGCGGGTCCGTCGAGGCCGACCTGGACATCCTGGACAAGCACGGCACCGTCCTGCTGACCGTGCGCGGGCTGCAGATGGGCACCGGCGTCTCGCCGAGCGGCGAGCGGGCCCGGGTGATGGCCGAGCGGTTGCTGACCGTGGAATGGCAGCAGCGCCAGCTGCCCGAGGTGCCCGCCACCGAGACCGGCGCCTGGCTGCTGGTCAGCACCTCCGACGCCGCCGACCTCGTGGCGACGGCGTTCACCGACGCGATGAAGCTGCACGAGGCGGACTGCAACACGCTGTCCTGGCCGGCGCGGGGCGACCACCCGGCCATCGCCGAGCGGCTGCGCGACGAGGTCGAAAAGGGCGGCTACGCCGGCGTGGTGGTGCTCACCGAGCCGAAGAACGGCAACCCGGACGACGAGAGCGCCGTGCGCGGCGGTGAGTACGTGCACCACCTGGTGCGCATCGCCCGCGAGCTCCCGGAGCTGCAGGGTGAGTCGCCGCGGCTGTTCGTGGTGACCCGCAACGCGCAGAAGGTGTTGTCGGAGGACGTCCCGAACCTCGACCAGGGCGGGGTCCGCGGGCTGCTGCGGGTGATCGGGTCCGAGCACCCGCACCTGCACACCACCCACATCGACGTCGACGAGCAGACCAGTGCCGAGCAAGTGGTGCGCCAGCTGCTGACGACGGGGCCCGGCGAGGACGAGACGGCCTGGCGCAACGACGAGTGGTACATCGCGCGCCTGTGCCCCACTCCCCTGCGTCCGGAGGAGCGGCTGTCCACCATCGCGGATCACGAGAACGACGGGATGCGGATGCAGATCCGCACGCCGGGTGACCTGCAGACGATGGAGTTCGCGGCGTTCGACCGGGTTCCGCCGGGGCCCGGGCAGATCGAGGTCGCGGTCACCGCGTCGAGCATCAACTTCGCCGACGTGCTGAACGCGTTCGGCCGCTACCAGAGCCTGGACAACATCCTGCCCGCGCTCGGCACCGACTTCGCCGGTGTGGTCACGGCCGTGGGACCCGACGTCACCAACCACAAGGTCGGCGACCACGTCGGCGGCATGTCCCCCAACGGCTGCTGGGCCACGTTCGTCACCTGCGACGCGCGGCTGGCCACGACGCTGCCTGAGGGGCTCACCGATGCGCAGGCGGCCGCGGTCACCACCGCGCACGCCACCGCCTGGTACGGCCTGAACGACCTGGCCCGCATCAAGGCCGGCGACAAGGTGCTGATCCACTCCGGGACCGGTGGTGTGGGGCAGGCGGCGATCGCCATCGCCCGCGCCGCGGGTGCCGAGATCTTCGCCACCGCCGGCAGCGAGGCGCGTCGACAGCTGTTGCGCGACATGGGAATCGAGCACGTCTACGACTCGCGGACCGTCGACTTCGCGGACCAGATCCGTCGCGACACCGACGGCTACGGCGTGGACATCGTGCTCAACTCCGTGACGGGCGCGGCTCAGCTCGCCGGCATCAAACTGCTGGCCCTGGGCGGGCGGTTCGTCGAGATCGGCAAGCGCGACATCTACGGGGACACCAAGCTGGGCCTCTTCCCGTTCCGCCGCAACCTGGCGTTCTGGGGCGTCGACCTGGGTCTGATGTCCGTCAGCCACCCGCAGCAGGTCAGCGAGATCCTGAGCAACGTCTACCGGTTGACGGCCGAGGGCGTGCTGCCGATGCCCGAGAGCACGCACTACCCGCTCGCCGAGGCGGCCACCGCGATTCGCGTGATGAGCGCGGCCGAGCACACCGGCAAGCTCATCCTCGACATCCCGCAGGCCGGGCGCAGCAGCGTGGTGCTGCCGCCGGAGCAGGCGCCGGTCTTCCGCAAGGACGGCTCCTACATCATCACCGGCGGTCTCGGTGGCCTGGGCCTGTTCCTGGCCGAGAAGATGGCCGCTGCCGGCGCGGGCCGGATCGTGCTCACCTCCCGCTCCGAGCCGTCGCAGAAGGCGCTTGAAACGATCGAGCTCGTCCGGGCGATAGGTTCTGACGTGATCGTGGAGTGCGGTGACATCGCGCAGGCCGACGTCGCACAGCGGCTGGTGGCCACGGCGACGGCCACCGGACTGCCGCTGCGGGGCGTGCTGCACGCGGCCGCGGTGGTCGAGGACGCCACGCTGACCAACATCACCGACGAGCTGATCGACCGCGACTGGGCACCCAAGGTGTACGGCGCGTGGAACCTGCACGAGGCCACCGCATCCGCGGACCTGGACTGGTTCTGCTCGTTCTCCTCGGCGGCGGCCCTGCTGGGCTCGCCGGGTCAGGGAGCCTACGCCGCGGCCAACAGCTGGCTCGACGCCTTCACCCACTGGCGACGCGCCCAGGGCCTGCCGGCCACGGCGATCGCTTGGGGCGCCTGGGGCGAGATCGGCCGCGGTGCGGACTTCGCGGAAGGCAGCGGCGCCGCGATCGCTCCCGACGAGGGTGCGTACGCGTTCGAGGCGCTGCTGCGCCACGACCGCGCGTACACGGGCTACAGCCCGCTGATCGGGACACCGTGGATCGCGTCCTTCGCGGAGCGCAGCAAGTTCCTCGAGATGTTCAAGTCCGCGGGTGAAAAGCGTTCGGGTTCAAGCAAACTGCGCGCCGAGCTGGCCGACCTGCCGCTCGACGAGTGGCCGACCCGGCTGCGGCGTCTGCTCTCCGAGCAGATCGGCCTGATCCTGCGTCGCAACATTGATGTGGACCACCCGCTTTCCGAGTACGGCCTGGACTCGCTGGGCAACCTCGAATTGCGGACTCACATCGAGGCCCAAACGGGGGTACGCATCACCTCTGCCGACATCACGACGGTGCGGGGTTTGGCGGATCACCTGTTCCACAAGCTGGCGCCCCAGGAGGAAAACGCTGCGGCGCCCGCGTGAGAGAGGTCCTACGTCAAAGTCGACTGCACTGCTAGGCCGGTACTACAAGGAGGGAAAACGTGTTCATAGGTGGAGGCTCTGAGCACGACAGCCTGCGAGTTGGCAACGCCTACGACTGGAACCCGGAGCCGGGTCCCGTCGTAACGTGGGAACCCACACCCGGCTGTGCTGCGAAGGCTCGGCAGGCACCCGTCAGCCCGGTGCCGCCCAGCTCGATGCAGGCGGGCCACCTTCGTGGCTTCGTGGAGTTCCGGGACCGCGGTCTGGACTACTCGCGGGCGGTCATGGGGTCCTGGGAGGTGCCCGGCCGGTGCGACATTCGCGCGATGACGTACGTCATCAACGCGCACCTGCGGCGCCACGCGACGTACCACAGCTGGTTCGAGTACTCCGATGACAACATCGTCCGGCACACCCTGAAGAATCCGCGCGACATCAACTTCGTCGCGAAGGAGTACGGCGTACTGACGCAGCAGGAATGGCGCGACCACGTACTGGCGACTCCGGACCCGTTGGAGTGGGACTGCTTCAGGTTCGGGATCATCCAGTACGAGGACCGCTTCGCGTTGTACGCGGTCGTCGACCACCTGCACTGCGACCCGATGTTGATCGCCGGGCTGTACGTCGAGATCGTGATGAACTACAACGCCCTGCTGGAGGGCAAGGCGCCGGTCACGCTGCCCCCGGCGGCCAGCTACGACGACTTCTGCATGCGGGAGCACGCCTGCGTGTCCGGGATGACGCTGGAGTCGCCGGAGGTGAAGAAGTGGATCGAGTTCGCCGAGGCCAACGGCGGGACCCTGCCCGACTTCCCGCTGCCGCTGGGTGACCAATCGATCCCGTGCGGCGGCGACACCCACGTCGAGCGGCTGCTGGGCCCGGAGCAAACGGCTCAGTTCGAGGCCCTCTGCCAGCAGGCGGGTGCCCGGTTCAGCGGCGGCCTGTTCGCCTGCGCGGCCCTGGCCCAATACGAATTGACCGGTGCGGAAACGTATTACGGGCTCACGCCGACCGACAAGCGCAAGAGCCCGGCGGACTTCATGACGGTGGGCTGGTTCACCGGTGTGGTGCCGTTCACCGTTCCGGTCGACCCGAACTCGTTCGAGGAGACCGCACGCGCGGCGCAGGCCTCGTTCGACGCGAACATGGACCTGGCCAACGTGCCGTTCGACCGGGTTCTGGAACTGGCGCCCTGGCTGCGCCGGCACGGACCCCAGTTCACCATGATGAGCTACATGGACGCGGGCCTTCCTCCCCTGTCCGCCATCGTCGCCACCGCCCTGGACGGCGTGAACGCGACCGCGTTCACCGATGGCCGCAGCCCGGCGTACATGTACTCCACGGTGTTCCGGTTGTTCGACGAGGTCTCCATCATGGTGTCCTACCCGAACAACCCGGTTGCCCGGGAGTCCGTTCAGCGCTACACGGAGGCCATGAAGTCGGTCTTCGAGCGGGTCGTCGCGGGCAAGCTGGCCGCCCTTCCGGTTCGCGTAGCCAGGTAGGCTCCAAGGCGCTTCATCCCCGTGCGGGGATGGGGTGAAAGGCTGAGCTCCGTCGATGAAGTTTGTTCTGGCGGCCCACGGGACCCGCGGCGATATAGAACCCTGCGCCACGGTCGGTGCAGAGCTGCGGCGACGAGGACACGACGTCCGAATGGCGGTGCCGCCCAACCTGGTTGACTTCGTGGAGGCCGCCGGCGTACCCGCCGTGTCCTACGGACCGGACACGCGAGAGCAAGTCGTGGCCGTCGCGGATTTCACCCACAACGCGCTGAAGGTCCAGAACCCGGTCAACTTCATGCGCGACCTGAGGGAGCTTTTCGTCGAGGGTTGGGCGGAGATGAGCCGCACGCTCACCTCGCTGGCCGACGGGGCCGACCTGTTGGTGACGGGCCAGACGTACCACGGGGTGGTGGCCAATGTCGCTGAGTACTACGACATTCCGGTCGCGGGGCTACATCACTTCCCGGTGCGGGTCAACGGTCAGCTCGGCGTTCCGTTTCTCCCGTCGCCGGCGCCCGCGGTGCGTGCGACCTTGACGGCGGGCTGGTGGCTGTATTCGCAGATCACCAAGCCCAACGAGGACGCGCAACGCCGGGAACTGGGCCTGCCCGGCACGACGGTTTCGGCCTGGCGGCGGATGGCCGACAACGGAACCCTCGAGCTGCAGGCCTACGACCAGGCGTTGTTCCCGGGTCTCGGCGCGGAATGGAATGGCAAGCGCCCCTTCGTGGGTTCCCTCACGCTCGAGTTGGGGGCCGACACCGACGACGAGGTCGCGTCCTGGATCGCCGCCGGGAAACCGCCCATCTACTTCGGTTTCGGCAGCACGCCGGTCCAGTCCCCCGCCCAGACGGTGGCGATGATCGCCGACGCCTGCGCCGAATTGGGCGAACGCGCGCTGATCTATTCCGGCGGCGAGGGTCTCGATACGGATCCGGGTTCCGACGTGAAGCTGGTCGGCCACGTCAACTACTCCACGATCCTGCCCACCTGCCGGGCGGCGGTCCACCATGGCGGAGCCGGCACGACGGCCGCCAGCCTGCGCGCCGGGCTGCCGACGCTGATCTTGTGGGACGTGGCCGACCAGTTCATCTGGGCGACTCAGGTCAAACGCCTGAAAGTCGGTTCCGCCAAGAAGCTTTCGCGAATCACGCGAAAATCTTTGGTCCGGCAGCTCCGCACGATCCTGGCGCCGGACCGCGTGGCCCGGGCCCGCGAGATAGCGCCGAAAATGACCAAGCCCGCCGTCGGCGTCGCCACCGCCGCCGACCTGCTGGAGCAGACCGTCCGCGTCGGCGTCTGAATTCGTTCGCGGGTCTAGGGTTGCCGCGTGGCGGCCGCATCGCGCTGGACGAGCGGGAAGGACTTGTACCACTTGCGGCGGTGCGCCGCCCCCATCTCGCGCAGGATTCCCATGGCGGCGGGCCAGCCGTGATTTCTGCGCAAGCCTCGAATCATCTCCCGGCTGGAGCCCCAGTGGTACTTGCGGCTGCCGAAGTAGGTGTTCGCGGTCTTGCGCCCGAAGTGGTTGACGTAGGCCATTTCCGTTGTATACAAACCGAATCCGGCCTTGCGGGCCCGCAACGCCAGGTCGAGATCGAGCCCCCAGCCGTAGCGCCCGAAGGTGTCCAGGTCCATTCCGCCGACGGCGTCCCAGCACTCCCGGGACATCACCAGCGCGGTCCCCTCGATGGCGGGCACCACGCGATACAGCGGCCGGGGGACGTAGCTTTCGGCGTCGGGTATGCCGTCGACCACCGCGTAGGGGAACCCGATGTTGAACATCGGCCCCACCATGCCGACGTCCGCGGGCAGCCGCGGGTCGAGCAGGGCGGCGATGAATCCCCGCGACAGGCGGGTGTCGTTGTTGAGCGTCATCGCGTGGGAATACCCCTCCGCGAACGCAGTTCGGAATCCGAGTTCGCTGCCGCCGGCCCAGCCGAGGTTCTTGCCGGGCGTGACGACGCGCTCATCGCCGATCTTGGGGTAGTCGCCCCGATTGTCGACGATCAGATAGTTGGCGCCCTCGCGCTCCAGATCGGCCAGCAGCGCGTGTGTGTACTCGTGCTGGCCGTAAACCGGCACGGTGATCAGTAGGGACACAACCGGAGCGTACCCCGGCTCTCGCGGGTCCGAGGGGCGTTCCGACATCAGCCAAACCCTTCGCGGCGGGCGGCCTTTTCCAGCAGATCGGCGGCGGTCGTGACGCTTTCGGCGGGCTTGGTCATCTGTGCGGCCACCTCGCGTGCCCGGCTCGCATACGTCGGCGCGAGGACCGACCTGAGGTCGCCGGCCAGCGTTTTGGCGGTCGTGCTGGAGAACCGGCGGGCCGAGCCGACTTTCAGCTGCTTGATCTGGGCCGCCCAGATCGGCTGATCGGAGGTGATCCACAGAATCAGCGCAGGGACGCCGGCCCGCAAGCCCGCGGCCGTGGTGCCCGAGCCGCCGTGGTGCACGACCGCGCGGCAGGTGGGGAAGATCGCGGCGTGATTGACCGCCGTCACAACCTTCACATGGCCGAAATCGGGGACGCCGGTGTCGTGTGCGCGTGAGCAGATCAGTGCCCGTTCGCCCAGCTCGGCGCAGGCCCGGCCGATCATGGTGACGAGGTCCTTGAGGGACCCGACGGGCATGCTGCCGAACCCGAAGTAGATCGGCGGCGTCCCGGCGGCGATCCACGACACCACCTCGTCGTCGGCGTCGGTGGGCCACTCCATCGTCAGCGCGCCGACGAAGGGCCGCCGAGCGCCCCACTCCGCCGCCAACCCGGGGAAGCACAGGCCGTCGTAGGCCTGGATCTCCAGCGCGTTCCGGTCGGACATCCGTTGCGGCGCAGGGCAAGTGGCGTTCGGCAGGCCCAGATCCCGGCGCTGCGCGTCCTCGGCGCCCCGGGTGAACCGCCAGTACATCCAGTCGAGGGTCTTCATCGTCGAGCGCACCACCGGCGCGGGCAAGCGCGCCGGGAACGCGATGTGGCCGTTGGGCCGCATCGGGTAAAAATGCAATGCGGCCAATGGAATGTCGTGGTACTCCGCAACATTGGCGGCGATCTCTTGGTAGAGCTGCCCCGTCAGCAGCAGGTCGGCCCCGTCCGCGAGCGGCTTGAGCGCCGCGCCCAGCTCTTCGAAACCCGCCCTGACGGGCTCCATGGCCTCGCGCGCCAGTTTGACCGGATTGGTGAACTTCCACGAGTTGTGCAGGAAATCCTCGTCGAGCTGCTGCTGGGAATCCCGCTGGCCGTAGGCCACCGCGGGCAGCCCGGCCGACTCGACGAAGCCGATCAGGTTGGGCGGCACCGCAACCCGGACGTCGTGGCCACGGCGCTGCAACTCGCGTCCGACGGCCGCGAGGGGCTCGATGTCGCCGCGAGTTCCGTAGCTTGCCAAGGCAAACTTCATGACGGAGTTGGGCGACATCAGTCCTTGGCGAAGTGGTAGACGCGGTAGGAGAACCCGCCGGAGCGGCGCAGCTCCCAGTCCAACACGCCCACGCCGTACCGGATCAACGAGTTCATGAATCCCGGCAGGCGGCCGCTGATCTGCTGCTGGGTGCGCCGGGTGTTGGCGTCCAACCCGCGCTTGGCCTCTTTGTCGATGTCGCGTTCCGAGATCTTGCGTAGCGGCGCGGCGGCCAGCGCCGCCTCCCATTCGGCGACGACGGGAGCGCGCCGGGAATCGGTGTAGAGGAAATGCCCGCCGGGGCGCAGCACGCGGGCGACTTCCTCGAGGAAACCGGGGAAGTTCGGGTACTGATGGGAGGCCTCGACGTTGATCACCGCGTCGAAGGATTCGTCGGGGAACGGCAGGTTTTGGGCGTCGCCCTGCACGAATTCCAGGCCCGACAGCTGGTGCCGTTCCCGGCACTTGTCGATGCTGGCGGGGTTGAGGTCCAGCCCGGTGTAGGAGGCGGGGCCCAGGTTGCGCATGATGTACGACGCTCCCCCGCCGGCCCCGCAGCTGACCTCGAGCACCTTCTTGCCGGTGAGATCCACCTGCGAGGCGGTCACGTGATAGAGCTGGATGCAGTACCGGTTGGGCTCGTCGGACGCCGCCAGCGTCAGGCCCATCGGCGGGTCTTCCTCGTAGCCGAAGTTGAAGAAAACCACGTCATCGCCGACCTGGCGGGTGCCAAGGGGCAGAAAGTACTTCGTGGTGAGCTTGCCGACGAGCGGGTTGGATTGCAGGCGGTAACCGATGGCCATGGGGAGAGTGTTACACGGATCCGCGGCGCCCCACGCCCGATCGGCGCCTTGACCTCGTCGCCGACCAGGGCTTTGGGCGCGCCCGCGCGCCGGATTCCAGGGGGCTGACCAGCGCATTCGCTGTCAAGATCACGGCGGGATCACGGTCGGGGTGTAGATCTTGATTAGCCCGCGCGACGGCGGCCTTGATTGTAGGGTGGTTGCGTGTCGAGCCGGACTGGCACGGGCGAGGCAGCCAAGCCTGGGGGAATCTTCGACCGCATAGGCGATGTCGTCGTGCGGTGGCCGCTGCTTGTCATCGCCTGCTGGATAGGGTTCGCGGCCATCCTCTGGCTGGTATTTCCGCCGCTGATGGTAGAGGCCGGCAGGCACGAGCAAAAGCCCCTGCCGGACAACGCCCCGACGGTGCTCATCAACCAGGAGATGGCCCAGGCCTTCTCCACTCCCGGCAAGGACTCCGCGGCCCCCAAGAGTCCCGGGGACGCCAAGAAGGCCGGCGACGCCGGCGGCGACGGGGGCGGCGACAATCCGCTGGGCGGCGGCGGCTCGCTCCTGATGATCCTGCTGACCGACGAGAACGGCATCTCACCGGCCGACGAGGCTGTCTACGCCAAGCTGGTGGACAAGCTGCACCAGGACAAAGCCGACACCATGACGGTGCAGGATTTCCTCACCACCCCCCAGATGCGCGAGGTCCTGGCGAGCAAGGACGGCAAGGCCTTCATCTTGCCGGTTTCTTTCCCCGGGGCGGCCACCGCGCCCACGACCATCGCGGGCTACCACCACGTCAAGGACATCGCCAAACAGGTCACCGAGGGAACGTCGTTGACCGCCTACGTCAGCGGGCCGCTGGCCACTCTCGCCGACGCCACCGAAATGGCGATGGAGGACGCGCACTTCATTGAGATCGGCACCGTCGCGGCCGTGCTGATCATCCTGTTCCTCATCTATCGCAACGTGGTCACGATGTTGCTGCCGCTGCTCAACATCGGCGCATCCATCGCGGCATCACAGGGCTTGTTGTCCGGTCTGAGCACGCAGTTCGGCCTGCCGGTGATCTTGCAGAGCCTCGTGCTGATGACCGCGGTCATGGTCGGGGCGGGAACGGACTACGCCGTCTTCCTGATCAGCCGCTATCACGACTACGTGCGGCACGGCCACAGCTCCGATCAGGCCGTCAAGATGGCGATGATGTCGATCGGCAAGGTCATCACGGCATCGGCGGCCACCGTCGCGGTGGCATTCCTGGCGATGGCCTTCACCAAGCTGCAGGTGTTCTCGGCCGTCGGGCCGGCCATTTCGATTTCGGTCGTCGTGGCACTGCTGTCCGCGGTCACGCTGCTACCCGCCCTGATGGTGCTCGCCGGCCGGCGCGGCTGGATCAAGCCCGGGCGCGACCTGACCACCCGCACCTGGCGGATCATCGGAACGCGCGTCGTGCGCCGGCCCAAGATCCATTTGATCGGAAGCCTGGTCGTGCTCATCGCGTTGGCCAGTTGCACGAGCGTGATGCGCTTCAACTACGACGACCTCAAGACGATGCCCGCGTCCGTGGACAGCTCCAAGGGATACGACGCGATGAACGCCCATTTCCCGGCGAACGCGCTCACACCGATGGTGCTGTTCATCAAGTCACCGTCCCACGACCTGCGGTCGCCTACCGCCCTCGCCGACCTCGAGCAGATGGCCAGCCGGGTGAGCCAGCTGCCCGGCATCACGATGGTGCGGGGTCTGACCCGGCCCAACGGGGAGCCCCTGGAGCAGACCAAGATCTCGTTCCAGGCCGGCGAGGTCGGCAACAAGCTGTCCGAGGGCTCCACCCAGATTCAGGAGCATGGGAACGACCTGGACCGGCTGGTGAACGGCTCCAACCAGTTGGCCGACGCCCTGGCCCAACTTCGCGATCAGGTCAACGGGGCGGTGACCAGCCTCGGCCCGGCCGTCTCGGCGCTGACGGCCATGGAACAGCTGGCCGGCGGTGACCGCACCATCAACGCGCTCGACCAGGGCGCCGCCATGACCGGGCAGATGAAGAAGCTGGGCGACAACCTCAGCATGTCCACGGTGAACGCCGAAAACATCGCCGCCTGGGCCGGCCCGATGCTGGTGGCCCTCAACAACAGCCCGGACTGCAATGCCGACCCGGGCTGCGTGAATTCCCGCGCCAGCCTGGCCGCGATGGTGCAGGCCAACAACGACGGCACCCTGAACTCGATCAAGATCATGGCCCACAACCTGCAATCGGCCGGGCAAGCGCAGACCGTCGGGCAGACGCTGGACAAGGTCCAGCAGACGCTGACCCAGGCCTCCAGCGCCATGAAGACGATCAAGAACCTGCAGACCACGATGGGCCAGGCGGAGCAGGGCGCCAACGCGCTCGCAGACGGTAGCCGCGCCATCGCCGGCGGCGTGAAGGAACTGGTCGATCAGACCAGAAACATCGGCAGCGGCCTCGGTGAGGCGTCGCAATTCCTGCTGAGCATGAAGCACGACACCGACAGCAAGCCGTCGATGGCCGGCTTCAACATCCCGCCGCAGATCATGACCAGGGACGAGTTCAAGAAGGGCGCCGCGATCTTCCTCTCCCCGGATGGGCACGCGGCCCGGTACCTCATCCAGAGCGCCATCAACCCCTTCTCCACCGAGGCGATGGATCAGATCCCGAAGATCATCAAGGCTGCCCAGTCGGCGCAGCCCAATACCGAACTGTCGGACGCCAAGGTTGCGGTGGCGGGCCTGCCCAGTGGGCTTGACGACACGCGTAACTACTACAACGACGACATCGGTTTCATCGTCTTCGCGACCATCATCATCGTGTTCCTGATCCTGGTCGGCCTGTTGCGGGCGGTGGTTGCGCCGCTGTACCTCATCGGTTCGGTGCTGCTTTCGTATTTGTCCGCAATGGGTCTCGGCGTCTTGGTGTTCCAGATGATCCTCGGACAGAACCTGCACTGGAGCCTGCCCGGCTTGTCGTTCATCCTGCTCGTCGCCGTCGGCGCGGATTACAACATGCTTCTGATCTCGCGCATCCGCGACGAATCACCGCACGGCGTGCGCGTCGGTGTGATTCGCACCGTCGGTTCCACCGGTGGCGTGATCACCTCGGCCGGCCTGATCTTCGCGGCCTCGATGTTCGGGTTGATGACCGCCAGCATCTACACCATGGCCGAGGCCGGTTTCATCCTCGGGATGGGCATCTTGATCGACACCTTCCTGGTGCGCACGATCACCGTGCCGGCCATGGCCGCGCTGATCGGCCAGAAGAACTGGTGGCCATCGCATCTCGGTAAGAGCGCGGCCCAGGTGTACGCGGCCCACCAGCGCAAGCAGCAACAGCTGGAACAGCTGACCGACCAGCTGGTCCGGATGAAGGTGATCCCGAGCCGGGACGCGTTGGCCCCGGCAACCGCCTCCGCGGGGGCGAATGGGGCCGCTGCGCCGCTGATTCCCGACGACCTGCTGGTCCGCTTGAAACTCGTTCCGCCAAGCCACAAGTCGCGGAGCAAATCACGTCGGCCGCGGTCGAACGGCATCGCGAAGGCGAGGTCGGGTTCCGGCAACGGCCAACGCTCGAGCGCACGCCTGCCCGAGCATGCGCTTCCGTTGTTCGATCTCAGTGGCCTGCCGGATCACGTGACCGACGATCTTCGCGATTCGGCGTCGGATCTCCAGTCGCCCACGAACGGTAACGACGATCCCTACCTGGGCCACTCGCTGCCGCTGTTCGGTCAGGACTTCCTGTCGCCTCGCCCGATCACTGTCGGCGCCAAGGCAAATGGGCATTCGAACGGCAACGGGCACAGCGAGGAATCCGCCGCGGACGACGCCGACAATTCGCTGCCACTGTTCGGTGCGAGCAGCCCGGCGTCCCGGGGCGCCAACGGCAACGGGCACGGCTGACGCCCGATCCTCTAGCCTCTAGCGGCGGCGTGAACCTTTATCGAGATTGACGCTGGCGCGACGAAGTACGAGTGGATGACGCGCTAGCGTCAATCTCGGCGTTCAAAGGCGGGCGGCGGCGTTACGCGTCCAACCGGACGAACTCGTCCTGCCGGTAGAGCTCGACGCACTGGTGGCGCCTGATCTTGCCGCTGGTGGTGATCGGAATCGAACCGGGCGACACCAGGACCAGATCCGCCACCTTGAGCCCGTGGGACTTCGAAATCGCCGAGGTGACTTCGCGTTTCACGCCGCGCAGCCGGTCGACGACCTCCTCTTCGGAGTCGCCGCGCTTTTTCATCTCGATGATCGCGACCAGCTTTTCGACACCCTTGTCGGGAACCGCGATGGCCGCGCACCGTCCCGCGGTGATCTCCTGGATCGTCGCCTCGATGTCGTCGGGCGAGTGGTTGCGCCCGTAGACGATCAGCAGGTCCTTGATGCGGCCGATGATGAACATCTCGCCCTCGGAGAAGAACCCCGAGTCCCCGGTTCGCAGCCAGGGCCCTTCGGGTGTCCCCTGCGACGGCTCGACGATCTTCGCGCCGAAGGTGCGCTCCGTCTCCTCGGGCTTCTGCCAGTATCCGGCGGCGACGTTCTCGCCGTTCACCCAGATCTCGCCGACGGTTCCGTCCGGGCACTCACGGCCGGTGTCCGGGTCGACGATGCGGATCAGCATCGATTTGGGGTCACCGTAACTGACCAGCGGTGTGCCGCTTCCGGTTTCGCACCGCACCGCTTCCCCGCCGGGCAGCTTCTCCGAATCGAAGTAACCGATCTCGGGTGGTTCGCCCACCTGACGCGTCGCCATGTACACCGTCGCTTCGGCCATGCCGTAGCACGGCCGCAGCGCCCTGGTGTCGAAGTTGAAGCGGGTGAACCGGTCCGCGAAGCGCTTGAGCGTCGCGGGCTGCACGCGCTCGCTGCCGTTGAGGATCGTGTGCACACCGCCGAGGTCGTATCCGGCCATGTCGTCGTCCGAGGTCTTGCGCACCGCGAGCTCGTAGGCGAAGTTCGGCCCCGCCGAAATCGTGCAGTCGTTCTTGGCCATCATGTGCAACCAGCGGGCCGGTCGCTGCAAGAACCCGACCGGGCTGGACAGCAGCGTCGGTACGCCCGCCAGAATCGGCATGAGGATTCCCAAGAGCAGACCCATGTCGTGGTACAGCGGCAGCCAGGACACCACGGTGATGCCCGGCGGGGCGATCCCGCCCTCGGGGGCGAAAAAGTCGCCCATGATCTGCTCGAAATTGGCGAACACGTTCTTGTTGGACACCATGACGCCCGCGGGCGTGCGGGTGGATCCCGAGGTGTACTGCAAGTAGATGAATTCCGAACCCTCGCCGGCCCCCGTGCGGGGTCTCGGGCCGGCGGGCCGCTGCCGCGTCTCCAGGTCCAGCAAATCGACCTCGACGATCGTCGGTGCGGATTGCCCCTCCTGCGACTGCACCGACGCGCCGACCAGTTCCGTCACCGCGGATGTGGTGAGGACGACCTTGGGCGACGTATCGGCCAGCACCGAGATGGTGCGCTCGTCGTGCGCCCCGCCATAGGGAACCGAAAGCGGAACCGCGACAAGTCCGGCCTGCAGGGCACCGAGAAAGCCCAGCACATACTCGAGTCCCTGGGGGGCCAGGATGAGCGCCCGATCCCCGGTCGACCCATGGGCTTTGAGCTGCTCGCCGAGGTTGACCACGCGCCGGTACAACTCTGACCACGTCAGCGTGTGCGCGACGCCGTCCCAATCATGGTCGTAGTCAAGGTATGTGAACGCCACGTCGTTGGGCTGCAGGCTTGCGCGCTCGCGCAGTACGGCAGGGATCGAAGACTGAACCACGGACAACACACTACCTTCGTCGAGAGCGTTTCTGGCCAGGAACGGCCAGGTTACAACCGTAACAACCCGCCCTCTCGGCCGCGGCGACCCGCCCGCCGGCAAATAAACTAGCGTGATCGCGTGGACAATCGACTCGCACACATGGACCAAGCGTCCTTTCTCGGTCTGCGGGCGCTTGGCTACGGGGCGCTCGTGCAGTTCGTGTGGGTCTACGACCGCCCGCTGAACCTGGACGGTTTGCGCCGTTTCCACCGCAATCTCGGCTTCGGGCTGTTGGGGCGGCTGGTCGAACCGTCCCCGCTGCCCTTCGCGCGCGATCGCTGGGTGATCTCCCGCGGGCCGGACGACATCGAGATCGCCCAACGGCAGCGGCCCCGCACGGACCTGAACGCCTGGCTTTACGAGCGGGCCTGCCTGCCGCTGGATCCCCAATACGGGCCCGCCTGGCACATCGGGGTCCTCCCCCTCGACGACGGCGGCAACGCGGTGTGTCTGACGACGTCGCACACCCTCGTCGATGGGCTCGGAATCCTGCAGGCCATCGCGGATGCGGCGGGCGGCAGGACCCGCTACCTGGGTTATCCCTATCCCCGTTCGCGCGCCCGCCGGCGGGCGATCGCGCAGGACGCGCGCCAAACCGCCGCGTCGGCACCGGAACTGGCGCGGGCGGTGGGCGCAACCGTGCGGATTGCCCGGCGCCGGCGCCAGGACGTCTTGGCCTCGATGCGGTCGGCGCCACCGGCCCCGCGGCGAGCCGGCGACAACCAGCCCCCCGTCCTGGTGCCCTCCCTGATCGCCTTCCTCGACGTCGCGAAATGGGACGCGTGCGCGAAAAGCATTGGCGGAAACAGCTTCACGCTGCTCGCCGGATTCGCCGGCAGGCTGGGCGTGCGCATGCAACGGGTGTGCGGCGACGGAACGGTCACCCTGTCGTTCCCGATCAGCGACCGCACCGAGGACGATACGCGCGGCAACGCGGTGGTGTTTCCCACCGTTTCCCTCGACCCGACGCACCTGTCATCGGACCTGGGGGAAGCCCGTCTGAAATTCAAGCAGGCGTTCGCCGACCTGGCCGGGATCACCGAGGAGCTCCTGGAACCGCTGCCACTGACCTCCTTGACGCCGAAGTGGGTGGCGCGCAGGGCGGCGGGAATGGGGCTCGGCGCGGCCGCCCTTCCCATCGGTTGCTCCAACATCGGCGACATGCCCCCCGACGTGCTGCGCCCGGACGGCGCCGACGCCGACTACGCGGCCGGCAGGCTGATCGAACCCGGCATCAACCGGCGCGCCCTCGAGCGCGTCGGTGGCCAGCTGTTTCTGGCTTCCGGGCGGGGCGCCGGCAAGATCTTCGTTGCAGTCAACGCCTACCTTCCAGGCCGGACGAATACGCAAGACGCGCTGCGCGAGGACGTCTCACGCACGTTCGGCGAGTTCGGGCTGACCGCCGAAATTTTCGGCTAGCCGCCGGGCGTGCTTGAACTCCTGAAAAGGGGCGCGCGCCAACGTCTTCAGGTGCACCCGCCGCTGCGGCCCGAAGTTTGCGATCTCCACGACCAGCGCCAGCCACGCGGGAAACCACCACAGCCGCGCCAGAATCCGAACCGACCGCGGTGAGAACGGGTCAACGGCCAGCCAATTGAGGATGCGTAGCTGGTCGAGCACGTACCGTCGGGTGCTCATGACGTGCGTCGTTTCGTTCCCCTTCATGTGGCTGCGCACCGACAGTTCCCGGGGCACGAAGCAGACCGTCGACCGCAGCATCAGGCGCAACCAGAAATCCGAGTCGACGAGCTGATAGATGTCGTTCCGCAGGCCCCCCGCCTCCAGCGCCAGCCGGCGCCGAAACATCACGCAGGTCGGCTCCCCCACCCAATTCTCCTTGGCGCCGCGCAAGGCGACCTGGCGTACCAGCGACGGCCCGTCGTTGCGTTCCCGCAGGTTCCGGAAGTGCCTGTGCATTTTCCCGTATCGGCGCAGCCACCGCTCGTCGTTACCCACCACTTGCCGGGGCGCAAACGCCAGCCCGACGGCCGGGTCCTCGAAATACGGAGTCAGCGTTGCCAAGGCGCCGGGAAGCAGCCAGTCATCGCCGTGGACGAACTGGACGCACGTGCCGCGCGCCAGCTCCAGACACTTGTTGTGGTTCCCGTTGAGGCCGAGGCGGGGTTGATTCTTCACCAACCGGTCCCCGGGCCGCAGCATCGACGAGGCGATGGCGGCGCCGTCGTCGGTCGAGTCGTCGTCGACGACGACGATCTCGAAGTCGACGCCGTCCTGCTCGAGGATGCTGCGCAGGCAACGCTCGATGGTGCCGGCGTTGTTGTACATCGGCACGCAGACCGAGACCAGCGGGGTGGCCGGACCGTCAGAGGGCGACAAGACCCTGCGTGAGCAGTATGAGCCCGGTGCCGCCGAAGCTGACCTGCATGATCTGCTGGCGGTACGTCCGCAGCCAATGCTGCAGCCGCAGCATCAGCGCCAGCGTCTGGTCCGGCTTCACCAGGTAGGCGACCAGCGGGATCTCGATGACCGCCAGCACCATGAGGATGAACAGGATGAACGCGACGAGCTGCGTGGTGATGGCGGCTCCCGAGGCCATGATGAACGCCAGCAAAACTACGCCCTCGTACGGCGGAAATGACGAGGCCAGGCCCACCACGAACGCGGGCCAGACCACGTCGGTGTTGAGCATTTCATGGGTGCGGGCGCCCAGTCGCTGGAACAGGCTGCGAGGACGCTCCTCCACCAGCGTGTCCGAAGCGCCCCCGCTCACCGGAACCGCCGCCGCGGGCGCCTGCGCCGCCGCCCTAGCCCGGGCCGTCATTACTGCGAGAACCACCAGCGCAAGGACGCCGAGGGTGATTTGAAGACGGGCGCCCTCGAGGAAGAATATTGCGGACCTGACCTGCGAAATCGCCGTTCCCACGTTGCGGATGGCCACCAGCGCCGTCTCCCGCATCAGCAGCAGCACGCCAACGGCGACCCCGACCCCCGCGACAATGCCGCCGAGCCAAAACGCGAACAGGTTCGGCATCGGCCGCCGCCGCGTCAACAAGACGACCGCCAGTCCCAGCCGGACGGGATCAATCGCCATCCCGAAGCCGCATATCAGCACGAATGTCCACAACATCAGTTGGGACGGTACCTTGCCGGGGCGTATCTCGTGGCGTAACTGGCGAATTCGTTCGTTCGGCGTCCAGCTCTTTACGGATTCCGAACGGCCACGTTACAACGACCGGTTGAGGGGTGACGGTGCCGACAACCCGCGTTTTCAGGCTTATGCATCGCCCGCGCAACTCGGCGAGATCGAAAGCAACCGGGGGCTATGCTCAAGCCGATTTCGCGCACTGTTCGTCGATGGAGGGGGCATGTCAGCCGATCCCGCTGTCTCGGTGTGCGTACCGATGTACAACAACAGCGCCACCATCGAGCGTTGCCTGCGCAGCATCCTCGACCAGGACGGCGTCGCCTTCGAGATCGTGGTCGTCGACGACGATTCGTCGGACGATTGCGCCGCAATCGCCAAAGCGATGCTCAGGCCCGGAGACCGGCTGATACGCAACGAGTCTCGCCTCGGCCTGAACGGAAACCACAACAAGTGTTTGGAACTCGCGCGCGGCACGTGCATCCAGTTCGTGCACGGCGATGACTGGTTGCTGCCGGGGGCCCTCAAGTCCCTCGTCCCGTACTTCGACGACCCCGCGGTGGGGATGGCGTTCGCTCCCCGGCGCGTGGTGCAGGATGAAAATCTTCCGTGGCGGCGACGGGTGGGTCCCGCGCACAAACACTTTTGGCGGCTGCGCGAGCGCAACAGCGGATCTTGGCTGGTCGCGCAGCAGCTGGTGCGCGCCGGCGCGGGCAACTGGATTGGCGAACCGACCTGCGTGATGTTCCGCCGCCGGCTTGCCCTCGATGCCGGCGGTTTTCGGGGCGACATCTATCAGCTCGTCGACCTCGATTTCTGGTATCGCTTGATGGTCCGATCGACGGTCTGCTTCGTGCCGCAGGAGCTCTCGGTGCGTACCCACACAGCGTCCAACGAATCGATGCACATCGTCAAAGCGGGGCGCAATTGGCTGGACCAGCTGCGGATCCTCACCTGGCTGATCGTGGATCCGGCTTCGCCCACCTCAATTCGGATCATCGCGAGATCCAAGTGGTCGATTATGTGGCTGTTTTTGCCTTTTCGCGTGCTGGCGTTCGGACCCGAGCGGCGGTCGCGTTTGAAGACGCTCGCCTCGGCGCCGGCCGACGAATTCGCTCGAGCGCGGCGCTGGCGCGCCGATCTTCCTATGCCGGGTTGACCCAGGTCGACGGCCCGCAGCCGAGCCGGTCCAGGTTCGCTTGGATGAGCTCGTAGGGATAGTCGGTGCGCTGCTGGACGAATTGGCGCAACCGCGCCATGGAGTCGTGCCATGGGTCGTTATATCGCGGCAAGCTCGTCTTGAGGAAGGGGAAACGGAAGTGCTCGATCAGGCCGTCCCAGAAATAAAGGGTGTTGTTGAATGGCTCCTCGTGAAACTTACTGGCCCACTGGTGATTCGGTGAACGCTCGTAACTCGCCCGGATGTCGGCGACGGATACGAACGGTTTCACGCTGAGCCCCGCTTCGCGAGCGCGCGTGGACAATCCGATCTCGTACCGGTCAACGATGTTGACCTTGTCAACGATGTACTGGAAGTCCTTCCAGAAGTCGCGAACGAAGGGCCGGGTGCGCGCATTGAGGTCCCAGGCCAGGAAAAATGACTGAAGGTGGATATCGAACTCGGCGCTTTCGATCGCGCCGTACATGTCGGCACCGTGGAAAGAGCTCCACATCTCTTCAATCGGAAACAGCGGTCCGAACACGCTGTCGTTGGCGAGAACCAGGCGGTCGAATTGGTCGAGCGACCAGCCGTACCGCTCGAGGATGCACCATGCCAGGTGCCAGGAGCCAAAGTCCAGGACGAGCGTGCGCCGCGTGTAGACGCCCGCGCACAAGGAACGGATGGGGGCGACGGATTCCGGACTGAGTCGTGCCGAACCGGAGACGAACAGGATCGTCGCTCCAAGCCGGGACAGCGCCTTCAGGTAGTAAACGACGTAGGGGTCGACGATTCCCTGGGAGTCGTAGTGTGCGAAGAGCACGAGCGTGCCTCGACCGGGCGGAGGCTGCGCTGGAAGCTCCTGGTGCGTTTGGCGGATGAAGCGCAGAGCGTTGCCGTGGAAGCGGTACGGCAGGGCGGCTGCATAGCGGCGGGCGCGGTCGGACTCTGCGCGTAGTCTGCTCGGCAGTTCCAAGGTCACCTCGTAGTGTCGGTGCGTCGCTGATTGATTGCATGCTCTCCCGGAACTTCGGCCGACGATACAGCTGAAGGCCGGCACCGGTCCCTACGATAGAACGCGAGGGTCCACACGCTGCCAGAACCCGAAAATGCCGGAGCTTGCCCGATCACCCGACTAGTGTGTCGCTCGATATGCAAATGGTTGAATCCGAATGAACCACCATGTCGGTCATGCGGTCCGCTGTATGCCGGGCCGCGTCGTCCTCCTCGGCGCAGGGGCCCAAGCCCGCGAGGCGGCGTCCTATCTGCCAACTGGCACCGAGGTTTTGTGGGCCGTCACGCGCGACTACCTTGACGTCGGCGCGGGCGACCAGATCGACATCCACTCCCCATCGCCGGCCGATCGCGAGGCCGGGGTCCTCGCTGCCGTGGGAGCGCCGGCGTTGCGTCGTGACCTGGTCGCGGCATGGCCGGGCGACCGCTTCGTCACCGTCGTCTCGCCCGCGGCTTATGTCGATTCGTCCTGCACGATTGGCGCGGGCTCCGTCATCGCGCCCGGTGCGGTACTCACCGTAGACGTGGTGGTCGGTGAGCACTGCCAGGTGAACATCGGAGCGACTCTGAGTCATGACGTGACCCTTTCGTCGTTCGTGACGATCGGGCCGGGCGCGCACGTGGCGGGCGGGGTGCGCCTCGGTGATGGCGTCGTCGTCGGCGTGGGCGCCAGCATTTCCAACGATTTGACGATCGCATCAGGAGTGGTGGTCGGCGCAGGTGCGACGGTGCTGGCCGATGTGCCGATCCCCAATGCGGTTGTGGTGGGCGTTCCTGCCACGGTCTTGAAGGTTCGCGACGGGTGGCTCGATGCCCTCTGACATTCCCTTCATCCGGCCAAGTTTTCCTACCCCTGCTGAGCTTGCCAAAGAGTTCGCGGAGATCGTCGAAGCCAACTGGTACACAAATTTCGGCCCGAAGGAACGTCAGTTCGCGCGTGCTTTGGGCAAGTACCTTGGGCCCGACCTGCATGTGGCGACCCTCGCCAACGGCACGCTGGCGCTCGTTGCAGCACTCCACGCGACTCTTGGTAGTGGAGCGCGAGACCGCTATCT
The DNA here is from genome assembly GCF_002101815.1 of Mycobacterium paraense. Taxonomy (GTDB): domain Bacteria; phylum Actinomycetota; class Actinomycetes; order Mycobacteriales; family Mycobacteriaceae; genus Mycobacterium; species Mycobacterium paraense. The sequence goes on from NZ_LQPM01000026.1 coordinate 33,104, forward strand.
ACTCATGCCTTCTTTCACCTTCGTCGCCGTAGCCGAGTCAGCTGTGTGGACTGGCTACCGCCCGTGGTTCATCGATATCGACGCCGACACGTGGCAGCCGAGCGTGTCCTCGGCGCTGGCGGTCCTCGAACGCTCTCGTGACCAGATCGCCGGCATCCTGCTGACCAACGTATTCGGTGTCGGCAATCCCCAAGTTGACGTCTGGGAAGACTTGGCAAACGAGTGGGAGCTACCGGTCGTCATTGACTCGGCGGCCGGCTTCGGCTCGTCGTACGACGACGGCGAGCGCGTAGGCGGGCGCGGCACCTGCGAGATCTTCTCGTTTCATGCGACCAAGCCGTTCGCTGTCGGTGAGGGCGGCGCGCTGGTCTCTCGCGATCGCCGCCTCGTCGAGCGGGTTCACAACTTCCAGAATTTCGGCTTCGCGGCGTCGCGCGAGTCTACGCAGCTCGGCATCAACGCCAAGCTCCAAGAAATCAATGCCGCCATCGGCCTCCGGCAGCTGGTCGGGCTCGACCGACGTCTTGCCAGCCGCCGCCAGGTTTTCGAGCGCTATCGCGCCGAGCTCGCAACCAAAGGCCTGCGCTTTCAACCCAATGCGCAAGCATCGTCGCTCTGCTTTGCCAGCGCCTGCTGTCCGACGCCCCAGCAGAAGGCGACGGTACTGGCGAGCCTGAGTAAGCACGCGGTGCAAGCCCGCGATTACTACAACCCGCCACAGCATCTTCACCCATACTTTGCGGCGAACCCCCACTGGGTCCGCTCGGCCGACTTGCCAGTCACGGAGGACATCTGCTCGCGAATCGTCTCCCTGCCGATTCACGACGACATGGCGCCGGAGGATCTCGCACGGGTGGTGGCCGCCGTCCAGGAAGGGCTTGTCCGCAGTGAATGAGAGCCCGCCTGACAGTTCACCCAAAGTCAGCGTCGTGTCGATCTCGTACAACCACGAGGCCTATATCCGACAGGCGCTCGACGGGTTTGTCTCCCAAAAGACCGATTTCCCAATAGAAATCATCGTCGCTGACGACGCATCGACCGACGGCACGCCGGCAATCATCCGGGAGTATGCCGACCGTCACCCGCACCTGTTTCGGCCGATCCTCAGGTCCGCGAACGTCGGCGTTCACACCAACCTGATGGACGCCCTATCAGCCGCTCGGGGCGACTACGTCGCCGTGTGCGAGGGCGACGATTTCTGGGACGACCCGCTGAAGCTGAGCAAGCAGGTGGCCTTCCTGGATCAGCATTCGGACACGACAGTGTGCTTTCATCCGGTGCGGGTGATCTGTGACGACGGGTCCAAAGACGCTGAGCACCCGCCGATCTCATGGCGGCGCGACTTGACCGTTGAGGCCTTGATCGCGCGCAACTTCATCCAGACCAACTCGGTCGTCTACCGCCGCCTCCCGCGCTATGACGACATCCCACCCGACGTGATGCCGCTGGACTGGTATCTGCACGTCCTGCATGCGGCCCGCGGCGCCATCGCCATGCTGCCCGACACGATGGGGGTCTACCGCCGCCACAGTCACGGCATCTGGCACACGGCCTACACGGACCCGCCTAAGTTCTGGCTGTCGCGGGGCCCCGGCGTGGCGGCGATGCTCGAGGCGATGCTCGACCTGTTCCCCGGCGAAGCCTCCCGCGAGGCAGTCATCGGCCAGAGCGCCGACTGGGTCCTCGGCGAGATGGCGAAGGTGCCAGGCCCCGAGGGGCGCGCCGCGCTCGCCGACGTCATCGCGCGGCGCCCGCGGCTCGCGATGCTGGCCCTGCAGTATTTGCGGACGCAGACGCCGCAGCGGCGGCTCAAGAAACGGCTTTCCAGCGAATTGTCCGGCTGGAGAGCGCATCTCGACGAGTACTCCGGCCGGGCGAAGCGCCGGATCACCCGATCCAGCGACCGTTAGGCGGTGTCGGCCGCCGGCTTGTGGACGACGTACAGCACGGAGCCGGGCGCGATGCCATGCCGCGAGAACACGTCTTCTCCGAAGGTGCCGGAGTCGAGTGCGGTCAGCTCGAAGCCGCTCTGCACGATCCGCGAGCACAGGGTGGCGCGATCGTAGAGCCGCACGTGGTCGCCCTGCGCGAAGCGGCGCCATCGCTCCCCCTCGTCGGTCACCGCGGGGTCCTCGTCGAAGGCGCCCTCGGGAGCCACCGGTGTCATCACGATGCCGCGCCCGCCCGGCGTCAGGATCCGGTACAGCTCGCTCAGGGCGCGGCCGTCGTCGGAGACGTGCTCGAGGATGTGCGAGCAGATGAAGAAGTCGAACGAGCCGTCGGCGTACATCGTCATGTCGGTGATGTCGACGACGTCGTCCACCCCGGACATCAGCAAATCCGCCGTGCGGTATTTGAGGTCCCCGCGACCGCGCAAGTAGCTGGACAGGGCCGGCACCGGCGCGAACTCCAGGACGCGTCGCACACCGTCGGGCCGCAGGAAGTTGTCGAGATAGAGCTTGTAGAGGCGGTCCCGGTCCGAGGAACCGCACACCGGGCAGAGGTAGCGGCGATGGTTCAAGGTCTCGAAGTCGTCGAGGGAGTAGGGGTGACCGTACTTGGCCAGCACACCGCCCAGCATGCGGCTGACGCTCCGGAAGCGGACCCTGCTCCCGCACACGTTGCATTGCCCGGGTCCGAAATAGCCGATGCGGCGGATGAGGCGGCCAGCGCGATGACCGGTGTCCGAGAGCGCCATGCGTCTCATTCAACAACAGCCGGCCCGGCGGCTCTCATCGCGGACGGCTTGGGCGCGCGGGTGATCGCGGCAAAGGGACCGGGCTCGTCATCCGATTTCGCGGTTCACGCACGAAGGACGGGGGGTTGGCCTAACCTATCAACGCGCGAAGGGGGGACACTCGGTGCGGCCCTCCCGTTGTCGGACGGCTTACCCACATGAAGGACTCAGTTGGCATGGCACTTGGAAAATTTGAAAACACGCTAGAGTTCACCGCGCATAACATCCGCCTTGACGACGGAACGTACACGAAGCCTGACTCTACGCATTCGATGGTGGATCATCCGTGGTTCATCTCGTCCCGCAAGATCTTGGAAACGGTGTTCCCCGGCGACAAAAGTCAACTGCGCCTGGCGGACGTGGGCTGCCTGGAGGGCGGGTATTCGGTCGAGTTTGCCCGGCTGGGATTTCAGGTGCTGGGCATTGAGGTGCGGGAATTGAACGTCGCCGCCTGCAACTACGTCAAATCGAAGACCGACCTTCCGCATCTGGAGTTTGTCCAGGACAACGCCTTGAACATCGCGAACTACGGCCAGTTCGACGCCGTCTTCTGCTGCGGCCTGCTCTACCACCTCGACCAGCCGAAGAAGTACCTCGAAACCCTGTCAGCCGTCACGAAGAAGCTGTTGATACTGCAGACGCATTTTTCGCTTATCGGTCCGAGGGACACCAAATTGGGGTTGTTGGCGCGGCGGATAGCGGCACGGTTCGCGAGACGGCCCTCACCCACGATGCACCGCCTTTCATCGCCCACGGAGAACGAGGGCCTCCCCGGCAGGTGGTTCATGGAGTTTTCGAACGACCAATCGTTTGGCACGCGAGACACCGCCAAATGGTCGTCCTGGGATAATCGGCAATCGTTCTGGATCCAGCGCGAATACCTGCTCCAGACGCTCAAGGACGTAGGGTTCGACCTGGTGATGGAAGAGTATGCCAACCTCGAACCGAGCATCGCCGAGAATTTGCTTGGCGGCTCCTACGAATCGAACCTCCGAGGGACATTCATCGGCGTCAAAGCCGACTGACCGGGCCTCAGGATTTCTTCCGGCTCAACGCGAAGAAGTCCGTTCTCGTGGTCGTCACGTCCAGGATCTCGAACCCGACGTGATCCAGCATCCTTTCGATCAGCGGGACGTCGAACACGTGGTGGTGCAGAGTCCGGTTCTCGAAGTTCTTCAGGCTGCGCTGCCGAAAATGCTCTAAATCACCGGCGGGAGGGTCCATCGGCAAGTCGTGCAGCGCGAGGATTTCCTCCAGGTGCGTGAGGTCGTCCTCCCCCACGTCGCCGTTGAAATCGTCCAGCAAGTGCTCGAACGTGGTGAACGGACGGCGATGGTCGAAGTTGCTGTCTTTGTTGGGCAGCACGAGTATCAGCGCGCCGCCGGGCTTGATCACCCTTTTCCACTCGGTGAGGGCCTTGAGGGGATTGGCGACGTGCTCCAGGCAATTCGACGACAAGAGGAAGTCGCGGCTCTCACTCGCGATATCGCTCAGGTCGGTCGCGTCCGCGATGAACTGGTGGCCGGTCCTGTTCTTGTAGTAATTAAAATTCTCGCCCGATTCGAGCCGGCCCTCCCAGATGGTGTCCGTGGAGAAATTCACACCATCCAATCGGCCGACGAATTCGTAGACCGGCAGCACCGTCCTGAAGAGTGCGCTCGGGCCGCCAACCTCGACACCGTGCTTGTTCTCGACGAACGAACGGTACTGACGAAACGGCAATCGCCACTGGGCGTATTTCAGAAATGAGAAGACGCTGGCCGCGGAGTTGGGCCGCGCGAATTCCTTGATCGCCGAACGCATTTTCCCCCTCTTCGTAGGACGGCGCCAAGCTTACGCGCCGACGGGATACCCCGGGCGGGGTTCGGCGACCACACCGGCAAAAGCTAATCGTTCATGATGAAGCGGCGAGGCTTCGCCGCGCACCGACCGCGAAAAACACACCCATTCCGACCGCCAGCAACGCGGGTCCCAGCAGGAATGCCAGGCGCACGCCGCCGGCGGTGACGTGCGCGAGCGCCCCCTTGAGCACCATGCGACTGCGGGCGGCGGCATTGTCGCCGTCGGCGGGCCTGACTTCGTGCGGCAGGATCCCTCGCACGCCGGGATCGGCCAAAATCGCGGCCAATCGCCGGGAATTCGGATACGAGAGATCGAACAGGTGGCCGCCGCCGCCCGTGGCTTTGAGGTCGTCGACATTGCGCGTGGCGAAGTAGGTCTGGACGTTGACCGCCTGTTGGCGCGCCGATTCCCCCCACCCGATGGCCCCCACCGCGGACACATAGCCCAGCAGCGCAAAGGCGGCTACCACGACGAACACCCACGTCACGGCGCCCGGGCCGGCGTATCGGCCGAATCTCGAGGCCCGCGCGCTCTCGAAGAGCGCCAGTATCGCCATCAAACCCACCGGGTAGACCAGCAAAACGATGTCCATATATCGCACCGCCAGCGCGGCCCCCCGCCCGTAGGCGAGCAGCGCAAGCTGAATGACCAGCCACACCGAAATTCCGACCGCCAGCCAGGCGCGGTCGGACAGGGCCGGCCGCCGCGACAGCGTGTGCCGGCAGAACCAGATCATCGGGACCAGTCCGACGATCACCTGACCGCCGACGAGCAGCAATCCCTGGACGAGGGTCCACGGCGTGCTCATCTGCTTGGCCGTCGACGCCGACCACAGGATCGCCGCCAGCACGAGTGCTGCGACGACGGCGACGCCGGCGAACTCCCGACCGCACCGCCGCCGGGCGCCGGTGGCCATCTGCAAGCCGACCAGCGCCGCGGCGCCGAGCGCGGCGGCCACCCCGGTCGCGAAAGAGAAGTAGCTGAGGACCGCGGCGGCCAATCCGCCGAACCAGCGCGCGGAGAACGGGCGCGCGTACGCGAACGCAACCACAGCCGCGATGCCGAAGAGCAACGAGAGGTACACCTGCGTCTGGAAACCCGACAGCTCGTTCTCGAAGCCGATCGGAAGTGCGAACGCCAATGCGATGAAGGCCGCCAGGACGATCCGGCGTTGCGGCGCGACCAGGGGCACGAGCAGCGCCGCCAGCCAGGTGATCGCCGCCGTGTGCACGATCGCGCCCAGGATCATCTCGAGGCGCGTGTTCCATTCGCCGGCAAGTTCGAGGTGCACCAGCGCCAGCACGCGGAAAACGAAGATGCGGTGTTCGTTGTGCGCGGCAAAGAGATCGCCGAGAGAAAGCGTGCCCCGCAGATACGGCGAATACAGCCCGGCCGCCTCGCCGTCCCACTGATCCACCAGCGGCACCGGGGAACCCAGTGCCCAAATGGCGATCAGCTTCGCGCCGAGGACGGTGCAGGCGACCGCGGCCAGCAGCACGACAACGCCCTTCCGAGGTGTCGGCGTGTCCCCCGGTGCGTCGTCGGGCGCCGAGTGATGGCGGCGGTCGACCAGGGGCACCTTCATCGTGGGGTCTTTCCGTACCGCCGCAGCAGCCGCAGCGCCCCGAGCGACGCCAAACCGCCTCCCGCCCACTGCAATACCGGACGCCGCATGGCCAAGCCGTACCAATGCAGGTAGGCGGGCAGCCAGCCGACCAAATCGAACTTGCTGGTGCCGGCGGTTCGGTCATCCCAGCTGCTGGGGACCTCGTCGACCCGGTAGCCGAGCAGATGCGCCTTCGTGGTGAGCTCCAGCCCCACCTCGAACCCTCGCCCGCTCTCGACGGGAACCTCGTCGAGAAACCGGCGGCTGTAGGCGCGGAAGTTCGTGGTGGCGTCGTGCGTCCGGACGCGGCCCACGTAATGCAGGCTGAGCCCGGCGGTCCGCGACATCAGCGTCTTCAGCCGGGGGCCGCCGCGCTGGGTGCCCCCTGGCATATACCGGGACCCGCTGACGACGTGCGCCCCCTCGTCGCGAATCTTGGCCGCCATCAACGGAATCACCGAAGGTGGATCGGATAGGTCCGCCATGCTGGTGACGACGACGTCACCGCGGGCGGCCGCAAAACCGGCGATCAGGGCGTTCGCCACGCCCTTCCCTAGCGAGTTACGCACCAGCCGCACGGTGTCCGGCCTGCCGGGCATCGCGGCCAGCGCCGGCAGCGTGGTGTCCTCGTCGAAGTCGTAGCACACCAGCAGCTCATGCGGGGTGTCGGCCAACGCCTCGGTGAGCCTGCGGACACAGACCTGAATGTTTTCGCCCTCGTTGTAAACCGGGATGACCACGCTCACCAGATCGTCCGCACCGGACGGAGGTCCCGGCTTGCGGGCGCGAATCACGAACTGCTTGCCCAAGATTGGCCACGCCATTCTGGACCGTAGGTACCCGCGCACCAGGATCGGCGCCTGCGGCAACGGCGAGGACGAGGTGTAGGGCAGAAACCGGTCGCAGCTGTCCACGACCTCGAAGCCGCAGGACAGCAGCAACTCCGTGAGTGAGCGATCGCTGATCGGCACCATGTGATCCCAGAAGTCCCAATAGTCGCCGGGGACGAAGCGAATGTTCGGTCCCATCGCGATGAGGTGGCCGCCCGGCTTGAGTATCCGGCGGGCGGCGGCGATGGTGCGCTCCACCTCTTCCTTGCTGCGCAGGTGTTCCAGCAGGTTGCTCGTGAAGACGACGTCCACCGACCCGTCTGCGAGGAAGCCGAGGTCGTCGGCCCGGCCCTGGTGGAACTCGACGCCGGGCTCCAGCATGTCGGCGCTGTCCGGGTTCAGGTCAACCCCGATCCGGCGCGCGGCGCTTACGTGGTTGAGGAACTCGCCGTAGCCGCAACCGAGGTCGACCACCGTGTCGCTGCGCCTGATCCACGCCTGGAAAAAGTCCCGGACCAAGACGGCCCAGATGGCCGACCGCGACTCGCGGGCGTGGCCGAAGCGATTGCGGTAAAGCTGTTGAAGGTCGGGCTTACCCGCGATGCGCATGACGTTCTGGTGGCGACAACTCTTGCACGTCAGATGGTTCCGGCCTCGACGGCGTCGACGATCCAGGGTATGACCTCGTCCAGCATGGCATCGAGCGTCGTCGCCGCCTCGAAACCCAGAACCTCGGACGCCTTGTGGACATCCGGTGAGCGCAACTGGACGTCGTGCTCGAACGGCGGATCGCTCTCGTAGCGAAACGGAGTGTCGGGGCGCATCTTTTTCCAGATCACCTCCGCCAGCTCCAGCACGGTGGTGGCTTGGGGCGTGGAAAGGTTGAAGTCCCCGTTCAGCGCGGCCGGATGCTCCATGCAGGTGCGGATGCCGCGCGCCAGGTCGCCGCCGTAGGTGTAGTGGCGCACCTGGGTGCCGTCGCCGAGGATGTGCAGGGGGTCCTGGCCCTTCGCCACCTTCTGGATGAGGTCGGGCACGACGTGGCTCATCGCGAGTTTGACGTTGCCGCTGGGGATTTCGCGGCCGCCGAGCGCCCGCTGCTCGCCGGTGCCCACGCAGTTGAAGGGTCGGATGATCGTGTACGGCAGGCCGTACTGCTCATAGGCACCGTGCGCGAAGTACTCGCAGGCCAGCTTCTGAAAGCCGTAAGTGCTTGTCGGGGGCGGACACTCGGTGATGTGCTTTTCCGGCGTCGGGAAAACCGTGGCGTTCTCGAACACCATCGAGGAACTGATCACGTTGATCTTCTTGAGCCAGCCCTTGCGGTAGGCGTAGATGGCGGCGTCGAAATGGGCGGCGGCGATGCGCTCGTTCTCGGCCAACAGGTCGTAGGCGTACTCGTGGAAGTAGGTGATGCCGCCGATGCGGGCCGCACTGGCCACCAGCTGGTCGCACCCCTCGATCAGCTGAAACATCAAATCGACGTCTTTGACGTCACCCTCGACGAAGGTGTAGCGCGGGTGGTCGTCGTAGCTCTTCTTGACCTTGCCGTATTTGGAGTAGTTGTCGATACCGACGACCTCATGGCCGGCGCACAGCAGCTCGTCGACAACGTAGCCGTTGATGAATCCCGCGCTGCCGGTGACGAGAACCTTCACTGGGCCGGCGTTCCCGTGCCCAGCGCCGCCAGCCGGGCTCCGTTCGGCGCCTCCGCTTCGGGTTCGGCGACATCCAGGCAGCCCCAGACGTCCTCGACGATCTTGTCCCGCGGAATCTGCAGACCCCGGTAGATCGAGTGGGGCACGCCGATGACGATCACATCGGCCCGGCCCAAGACGGCGTCCAGCGCGTAGTAATCCGGGCCGTCCAGGAACGGGTCGTGCAGCATCACCTTCTTGGCCTCCAGCATGAGCAGGTGCCGGAGCTTGAAGCTCAGCGAGTCGCGCGTGTCGTCACAGTCCGCCTTGAACGTCATGCCGAGCAGGCCAACGGTCTTGTCGCGCAAGTCAACCCGGCGCTTGAGCATGTTGACGATGAACTGCGGCTGGCCCTCGTTGATCAGCATGGCCGCGTGCCCCAGCATGAAGTTGTTGTTGCTGAACGCGGCGAGCTGCATGGTGTCCTTCAGCAGGCAGGGGCCCGCCGCCAGTCCGGCCCGGGGCAGGCTGTCGACCCGGCTGTTCTTGTAGGTGGCCGCGTGATGGACGCGGTCGAAGTCGAGCCCGGCCTCGCGGCTGAGCAGGTAGAACTGGTTGGCGACCGCAAACTGGATGTAGCGGTACGCGTTGCAGAACAGCTTGGCCAGCTCGGCCTCCTGCGGCTCGACCTCGATGATCTCGCTGGTGATCTGCGAGAAGAGCTCGCGGACGATCCGGCGCCCCTCGGTGTCGAAGCCGCTGATGATCTGCGGGATCATCCGCAGCTCGCGAATCGAGTGGCCCTGCGCGATGCGCTCCGGGCAGAAGGTGACGTGAACGCCGATACCCCGGTCGGCGAACATGTCGTGGACGCGCTGGCTCAGGCCCGGGTAGACGGTGCTTCTGAGCACGAGCGTCTGGCCGTCGTGGAAGTACGGGCTGATCTCGTCGATGATGCGGAAGAAGGTGTGCGCCTGCGGCGTCAGGTATTCGTCCACCGGCGTCCCGACGACGCAGATCACGATGTCGGAATTCCTGACCGCCCACGAGTCCGTGGTGGCCGAGATGCGCCCGGTCGGCAGCAACCGCTTGAGCAGATCCTGGGCTCCGTTTTCGACGAATGGCATCCGGCCGGCCATGATCGTCTTCAACGCGGCCGCGTTGGTGTCCAGGATGTCGACGTTGAATCCGACGTCTGCGAGCACCAGCGCGAGCGGAAGACCGACGTGGCCGGCTCCGCCGATGATGCAGATGCGCTTATCGGGTTGATTCACCATGCCAGATGCCCCCTCCGGCCCCTTGCCTCAAACCCGGCCCATGGGTTGCGCGACGACAAGGGCGATACGTTTGCTATGTGGGCCCCATCGGTTTGGAGCGTACGAGTTGACGCATCCGAGCGTGGGCGTTTTCAGCAAACCGAGGCTGTCCAAATAACGCACCGCGTCACCTCGGCTTTACGAGCCGATGCCGCTAGCCGGCGACGGCTCCAGGCTCCGAGAACGGCGCGCCGAACTCAGTCACGGGCTGCAGACCGCGCTTGCGCACCTTCGCGGCGGCGTCGCGGATCAGCTTGTAGATCCCGACGAACGCGGCGTGATCGGTCATCACGAACGGCGTGAGCAGCCGGTTGTGCACCAGCGCGAACGCCACTCCCTCCGCCGGGTTGGCCCAGCCGACCGAACCGCCCAGCCCGACGTGGCCGAAGCCCGGCATCACGTTGCCGATCGGCAGACTGTGGTAGCCCAGGTGGAAAGCCAACGGCACGAACAGGTTTCGGTCCGGCCGCAGGCTCCGCCGACCGGTCAGCCCGGCGACCAGCTCGCGGGACAAGAATTGGGTGCCGTCGATCTCGCCGCCGTTGGCGATCGCCCCGTACATGCGGGCGAGCGCGCGGGCGGTCACCACGCCGTTGGCCGCCGGGATCTCGGCGTCCAGCAACGGGATCTCGCCCTGGGCCGCGGCGATGAACCCCGGGAAGTACATCGACCGCCAGCCGCCGGACAGCTCGTGGGCGACCTTTTGCGTCACGTAGTTGAGGACCGGATTGACGACGATGTTCTGCGGCATGATGATCTGCGCGGCCCGCGTCGGGGACTCGGCCGGCGGGCGGCCCAGGTGCATTCCGTCGGTGCCCAGCGGCTCGGCGAGCTCCTCGCGGATCAGCGCGCGCATGCCCTTGCCGGTCACGCCCCGGGCGAGCCCGGACATCAGCCAGCCGAAGGTCAGCGCGTGATAGGCGGATTTGCCCAGCAGGCGTCCCGGCGACGCGGCCGCCAGCCGTTCCTCCATCAGCGCGTGGTCCAGCAGGTCTTCCTGGCTGGCGCCGCGCAGGCCCGACAGCCCGGCGTGATGTCTCATCACCTGCCGCACGGTGATTTCGGCTTTGCCGTTGGCCCCGAACTCCGGCCAGTACTCGGCGACGGGCGCCTCGTAGTCGATGAGCCCACGGTCGGCGAGCCGGTGGATGACGGTGGCGGCCATGCCCTTGGTCGCCGAGAACACCATCGGGGCGGTGTCGGCCGACCACGGTATGTCACCGCCGCGGTCCTCCCAGCCGGTCCACACGTCGACGGCGGGTTGACCGTCGACGTAGACGGCCAGCGCCCCGCCGCCGAACCGGCGGGCCGGGAACATGGTGGAAAAACTTCGAACGGCGCAGGCGAAATGTGGGTCCGCCGCACCGGACACACGGTGGCCTGCGTCGGGGCCATCGTGGACAGGGACCGCGCGGCGAGCGACCCGGGACTCCATCGTCACAGTATTGAATTTACTTGGAATTCATACCGTCCGTCGGGGAATCGGCCGTTAATTTACCTTTCCGTTAGCCGGACGCAGCCTTAAGTATTTGCTGGGCCGCGAGCGCCGGGGTCAGCTCCCCGGCCTTGACCTGGCGTTCCACGTCGGCGCGAAGTTTGCGGACGGCCGGGTTGGACAGCACCCGGTCCAGCACGGCGTCGCGAACCATCTGCCAGGTCCAGTCGACCTGCTGGGCCCGGCGGCGCTCGTCCAGCTCGCCGGCGTCGGCGAGCACCCGGCGGTGGCGCTCGATGGTCTCCCACAGCTCGGCCAGGCCGGTTCCCTCCGTCGCGCTCATGGTGAGAACCGGTGGCCGCCAGAGCGTTTCACCCGGATGGATCAACCTGATCGCCGCGGACAGCTCACGGGCGGCCTTACGCGCCTCGGGCAGGTGCTCCCCGTCGGCCTTGTTGACCACCACGATGTCGGCCAACTCCAGCGCGCCCTTCTTGATGCCCTGCAGCTGGTCGCCGCTGCGGGCCAGGGTCAGCAGGACGAACGTGTCCACCATGTTTGCCACGGCCACCTCGGACTGGCCCACACCAACGGTCTCGACGAGGATCACGTCGAACCCGGCGGCCTCCAGCAGCACGATCGCCTCCCGGGTGGCCTTCGCGACACCGCCCAACGTGCCCGAGGTCGGCGACGGGCGGATGTAGGCGTCGGGGTGCACCGCCAGCCGCGCCATCCGCGTCTTGTCGCCGAGGATCGACCCGCCGGTGCGCGTCGACGACGGGTCGACGGCCAACACCGCCACCCGGTGGCCGTGCTCGATCAGATGCATGCCGAGCGCCTCGATGCTGGTGGACTTTCCCACCCCGGGGGTCCCGGTGATGCCGACCCGGTGGGCATTGCCGGCGTGCGGCGTCAACTCCAGCAGCAGCCGTTGGGCCTGCTCGTGGTGGTCGGCACGGGTGGACTCCAGCAGCGTGATGGCCCGGGGCAGCGCCGCGCGGTCGCCACCGAGGACGGCCTTGGCCAATTGATCGACGGCGTCGTCGTTTCCGGATACCGGCACGGTCCACCAGCGTATAGGGCCGCCGGGTCAGAAAAGGTGCACGCTCCACACGCCGACGTTGTTGGCGGCTCCCGTCGGTATCACGGCAAGCGCCGCCACGATGCAGACGAAGGCCAGCAGGTTTCTCCTCGACGGCGCTTGCTCGATCTCCCGACGGTTGATCGCGTAGAGGACGTAGACCATTGCCACATCGCAGGTGATCAGGATCCACCAGCGGGTCCAGTCGACGGCCGTGACGAACACCGGAACCAGCAACGCCGACGCCAGCAGGGGCAACGTCAGATTGTGCCGAAGCTCGTGGAGGAAGGCCCGGACCGGAACGCCGGAGAAATAGCGGATCGTCCAGGCCGTGCCGACGAAGTACACCAACCCGAGGAGGAATGCGCCAAGGAGCGGGAAAAAGCCCCACCGGATCAGCATGCTGACGGCGCCGGATGTGTCGGCCTCGAAAATCGGGATCACGCGGCTGCACATGAAGTCGTGGAAGTCCGTCCGGCTCTCGACGCGACCGAGCATGTAATCCAGGGCCCTGTTCGGCGTCGTCGAAACCGCCCACGGATTTTCCACCATCCCGTGGGGCACTTGGGCACACAACTGCGCCACGAGATCGCGGCGGCTCAGCGCGGCGACCGACAGCGTCGAAAGGATCCCCGGACCGACGGCCAACACCGCGCATACTCGTTGTGAGCGACGCGTCGCGTCCTTCGACAGAACGATGATCGCCAGCACGGCGCCGAGCGCGAACGCCAGCGGAATCGCTTCGTGGACGAACGCCAGCACCGCGATCGCGATGCCATATAACGCGCTCAGGATCATCCGGGAGCGGGGCGTGCTTACCGCGGTAAGCGAAACGCTGAAGGCCAGCAATGCGGCCATGCCGAACAGTTCCGGATGCGGGCTGTAGACGGCATAGGAAAACGCGAACGGCAGCACCGGAACGACCAGCGCAAGAAGTGTTTTGCGCTGCGATCTGGCGCCCGTCGACACAATCCGCCACATCAGCACGGCCAGCGCGATCAGCCAAACCGCCATGGACACCCACAGGACCGCATACGCGGCGGTGAAGTAGTGGGACCGGGGAAATATGCGGAGGAGTTCGCCGCCGAGCCCGCGGCGCACGAATCCCGATTCGTAATTGACGACGTAGTACTGCAACCACCATAAATCGTTCGAAAAGACGATCCGCTGAAAAAACATGTGGGCGGCGACCCAGGCGATCACCCAAACCGACGTCAGGGCGTATACGCGTGGCAGCCGGTCCGCCAGGTCCGGCTGTCTGCGTCCAATAAGGTGACCGGCAGGATGCGTGTAAATTGCCAATACCGGCATCGCGGCCACCTTTCCCGATAAAGGTTGGCCGGAGAATAACCGACACCGCACGAATGCGATAGGGACTTTGGCCCTTCAGCGGAAGGGATTTTCGGTTCTTGGAATTGTTTGGACAATATCCAAAATTGGCGAAATCCACGATCAAATGGCCCGGTATGAATACGAAACGCGACGGCCGTCGGCGAAGCTACAGGCGCATCAGTGACAAGCCAAGATCAGCACGGCGTTCCGCGCACCGCGAACTAATCCAGCTTGTATTCAAGCCGCTCGGCGAGCTTGTGCAGCAGACCGATCGCGGCGTCGGCGATCACCGTCCCGGGCGGGAAGATGGCGGTGGCCCCGGCGGCGTACAGGTCGTCGAAGTCGCCGGGCGGGATGACGCCACCGACGACGATCATGATGTCGGGCCGTCCGACCTCGGCCAGGGCGTCGCGGAGTGCCGGCACCAGCGTCAGGTGGCCCGCGGCCAGTGAGGACACCCCGATGACATGCACGTCGTTGTCGGCGGCCTGGCGGGCGACCTCCTCGGGCGTGGAGAACAGCGACCCGACGTCGACGTCGAACCCGATGTCGGCGAAAGCCGTCGCGATCACCTTCTGCCCGCGGTCGTGGCCGTCCTGACCCATCTTGGCCACCAGAATCCTGGGCCGGCGCCCGTCGGCCTCGGCGAATTTCTCGACCAATTCGGTGGCGGTGGCGATGTTGGTGGCCTTTCCGGCTTCGTGACGGTAGACCCCGGCGATAGTACGGATCTCCGCCTGGTGACGGCCATACACCTTTTCCAGCGCGTCGGAGATCTCGCCGACCGTGGCCTTGGCCCGGGCCGCGTCGATGGCCAGCGCCAGCAGGTTGTTGCCCAAACCGTCGTCACCGGCGCGGCCGGTGGCGGCCGCGGCGCGCGACAGCTCGGCCAGGGCGGCGTCGACGGCCTGCTGGTCCCGGTTCGCGCGCAGCTCTTGAAGTTTCGCCAGCTGCTCGGCGCGCACGCGGCTGTTCTCGACCTTGAGGACCTCGATCTCCTGGTCCTCGTCGACCTGGTACTTGTTCACCCCGATCACCGGCTGCTGGCCGGAGTCGATGCGGGCCTGGGTGCGCGCGGCGGCCTCCTCGATGCGCATCTTGGGGATGCCGTCGTCGATGGCCTGCGCCATGCCGCCGTGCTCCGCGATCTCGGCCATGTGGGCGCGGGCCGCCTGCGCGAGCCGATGGGTCAGCCACTCCACGTAATAGGAACCGCCCCACGGGTCGATCGGCCGGGTGGTCCCCGACTCCTGCGCCAACAAAAGCTGGGTGTTGCGCGCGATCCGGGCGGAGAAGTCGGTGGGCAGCGCCAGCGCCTCGTCCAGCGCATTGGTGTGCAGCGACTGGGTGTGCCCCTGGGTGGCGGCCATCGCCTCGATGCAGGTGCGCGCGACGTTGTTGAAGGCGTCCTGGGCGGTCAGCGACCAGCCGGAGGTCTGCGAATGTGTGCGCAGCGACAGCGATTTGGGATTCTTGGGCCCGAACTGCGACACCAGTTCGCTCCACAGCAGCCGGCCGGCGCGCAGCTTGGCGACCTCCATGAAGAAGTTCATGCCGATGCCCCAGAAGAACGACAGCCGGGGCGCGAACTTGTCGATGTCCAGGCCGGCGTCCAGGCCCGCCTTGATGTAGTCAACGCCGTCGGCCAGCGTGTAGGCGAGCTCCAAATCCGCTGTGGCACCGGCCTCCTGGATGTGGTAACCGGAGATCGAGATGGAGTTGAACTTCGGCATCTTGGCGCTGGTGTAGGCGAAGATGTCGGAGATGATGCGCATCGACGGCTTGGGCGGGTAGATGTAGGTGTTGCGCACCATGAACTCTTTGAGGATGTCGTTCTGGATGGTGCCGGCCAGCTTCTCCGGCGGCACCCCCTGTTCCTCGGCAGCCACCACGTACAGCGCCAGGATGGGCAGCACTGCGCCGTTCATGGTCATCGACACGGACACCGCCGACAGGTCGATGCCGTCGAACAGCTGCCGCATGTCGAGGATGGAATCGATTGCCACACCGGCCATTCCGACGTCACCCTGGACGCGGGGGTGGTCGGAGTCGTAGCCGCGGTGCGTGGCCAGGTCGAAGGCCACGGATAGGCCCTTCTGGCCGGCGGCGAGGTTGCGCCGGTAGAACGCGTTGGAATCCGCGGCGGTGGAGAACCCGGCGTACTGGCGGATCGTCCAGGGCTGGTTGACGTACATGGTCGGATAGGGGCCGCGCACGAAGGGCGGCTCGCCGGGGAAGCTGTTCAGCGGATAGCCCTCGGCCACCGCGGTGGCGCGGTCTGCGGCGATGTACACCGGCTTGACGTCGATGCCCTCGGGCGTGTGCCAGTGCAGCTGTTCGGGGGCGTATCCGTGCGCCGACGCGGACGCGGCGGCCTGCTCTTCCGCGGCGGCCTCGGTGGGCGGCCGCCCGTCGCGATCGCCGTGCAGCGGGACGTCCGAGAAGTTGCCGATCGCGGGTGTGGTCATCGTCATAGCTACGCCCCCAATCGCGTGAGCAGATCCGACAAGGCTTGCACCGCATTGATCTTCGCGGTCAGGTATTCGTCCGGCCGGTGCTGGGCGTCGCCCAGCGCGCGCTCGGGCCCGGCCAGGCAGACCGTCTTGACGCCGGCGGTCCGGGCCGCCTCGACGGCGCCCGCGGCCTCGTCGTGATAGCGCTTGTCGGTACCGCAGATAACGGCCACGGCCGGCGAGCCGGCCGCCGCTACGGCCGCCGCGATCCCCGCGGCGTCGACCGGCCCGGGGTTGATCGCCTCGATGCCGCCCGAGGCCAGCAGGTTGGCGGCGAACGTCGCGCGAATGTTGTGTTCCGCCAACGGCCCCAGCGGCAGCAGCAGCGCCTTCGGGCGCGCGCCGGTGCGGGCCAAATAGGCGTCGGACCGATCCCGCAGCTCCTCGAATTGCGCGGCGTAGCGCCGGATTTCGGTCGCCGAATCGGCTTGGGGCAGCGGCGGTTCCTCGAGGTTCGGGTATTCGTTGACGCCGGTGATCGCGGTGCGCCGATGCGCGATGTCGTCGGCGCGCCCCGCGGCGACGCCGGCGATCCGCTCCGCGATGTGGTCGGTGGCGTCGGCGAATCCGCCGCGAGCCTCGATGTCCTGGAAGTGCTTCCAGGCCTGTTGCGCCAGCTGCTCGGTGAGGTCCTCGACGAACCACGACCCGCCGGCGGGGTCCAGCACCTGCCCGACGTGCGACTCCTCCAGCAGCAGCAGCTGGGTGTTGCGGGCGATGCGCCGCGAGAAGCCGTTGGCCACACCGGGAAAGCCGCCCGCGATGGCCACGTCGAACGGGAGCACCAGCACGGTGTCGGCGCCGCCGACCCCCGCGCCGAAGGCGGCCACGGTGCCGCGCAGCATGTTCACCCACGGGTCGCGCTGGGTCATCATCGGCAGCGAGGTCTCCGCGTGCACGACGGCGGCGCCGCCCTCGGGGTCGCCGACGACCTCGGCGACCCGCGCCCAGAGCCGGCGCGCGGCGCGCAGCTTGGCGATTGTCAGGAACTGGTCGTCGTCGGCGGCCAGCCGGAAGCTGATCTGCCGCAAGGCTTGTGCGACGGGGAGCCCGGATTCGGTGAGCAACCGCAGGTAGCCGACCGCGGCCGCGATGCTGCCGGCCAGCTCCCAGGTCGCGTTGGCGCCCAGGTTGTGCAGGGCGGGGCCGTCGACGGTGATCGCCCGCACGCCGCGGCTCGCGGCCGCGCGGGTCGCCGCCGCGACCACTTGCTCCGTCGAGGCGGACTCGCGGCCGCTGAGCTTCGCGGTCAGCGGGTCGGCGCCCAGGTCGACCGAGAGCGTGCCGCGCTGGTCCGGACCCAGCTCGTCGATCAGCGCCAGCAGGGCGTCGCAGGCCTCGGGGTAGTCGGCGCCGGCGTCGAGGATGACGGGCACCAGGTCGAGGTACACCCCCGAGAGCAATTGCGCGAGTTCGGCGGGTGCGACCCCGGACTGGCCCACCCTGATCCGCAGCGCGCTGACGCCTTCGGTGAGGGCGGCCAGCACCGCCGCGTTGCCGTCGCCGCCGGCAACGGGGAACGCCTCGGCCACCTTCCAGCCGGCGTTGACGTCGCGCAGCGCGTCTCCGCCACGCACGTACGGCCACTCGCCGGGCAGCGGCGGTTCGGGCAACTCGTCGAGCGCGGAGTAGAGCGCCCGGATGGCGATTCCGTCATACGTGGGGGTCTCCAGCAGCCGCTCCGGCTCGTCCCCGAGCTGGTCGGGATCCTTGCGGGTGCTCTTGGCCAGCACACCGGCGACCGCACTGCGCCAACGCCCGCGAACCTGTTCTAGGTCGGCGAGCTCGGGTACATCAATGGACACCGATTGCTCCCTTTATCCCTGCAAATGGGGCTCTGCCACGTACTAATGAGGCTAATTGATGGGGCCTCCCGGCTAAAAACCGCGCGGGCCGCAGTACAGGCGGATGGCCGGGGAAACGCCGCGACGGGAAAGGAATAATTCACTCCCGGCCCGTACCCTTGTCAGGCGTGACGGCTTCCGCCACCTGCAAAATCAACGCCAGACTGCGTGATCTCCGTGCCACGATGGGCGCGGCGGCGCGTCAGCTCTCCCGACCGCGGGCCCTTGCGGCAGTGGTCGGGATCACAGCGCTGATCGCGGCGGCCACCTGGCTCCCCCTGCCGACGCCGCTGCAGATGCGGGACTGGGCGGAGGCGGTGGGCCCCTGGTTCCCGTTGGCTTTCCTGGGCACTCACGTTCTGGCCACGGTGGTGCCGGTGCCCCGCACGGCGTTCACCCTGGCCGCCGGGCTCCTGTTCGGCCCGCTGCTGGGCGTCGCGATCGCGGTCGTCGCCAGCACGGTCAGCGCGGTGCTCGCGCTGCTGCTGGTGCGCGCGGCCGGGTGGCAGCTCAACCGCCTGATTCGCCACCGATCGATCGACACCGTCGACGAACGCCTGCGCCAACGCGGCTGGCTGGCCGTCCTGTCGCTGCGGCTGATCCCCGCGGTGCCATTTTCGGCGATCAACTACGCCGCCGGCGCGTCGACCGTGCGGCTGGCGCCTTACACGTTCGCCACCATCGCCGGGTTGCTGCCCGGCACCGCCGCGGTGGTGATCCTGGGCGATGCGCTCGCCGGTCATCCCAGCCCGGCGCTGCTCCTGGTGTCGCTGTGCACGGCCAGCCTCGGGGTGACCGGGCTGGTCTTCGAGATCCGCCAGCACCGCCGGCACCACCGCCGCACCACGCACACCGCCCCCGAGCCCGCCGCCGTCAGCTAACCGCGCCGGGGCTCGGTTTCCTGAAGCCAACCTGAAGACATGCGCCGTAATCGGCCCGCTTCAGCTTGATTTCAGCTTCGCTTCCTACCGTCGCTGCCACCAGCACAGCAAACCAGGAGGCACAGTGACCGTCGAGGAACCGATAAACAGCACACACCCCGCAGCCCCACCCTCGGTCCTGCATCGGCACCCCGTCGGCGTCGCGGTCGGCAGCGGGCTGGCCGGGCTCGTCGTGGGGGCGTTCGGGGCCGCCACGCTGATCGGCCTCTGGGCCCCGCCCTCCCTGCCGCCGGGGCTCGGTCTTCCGCCACCGCCGGCGGGCGCCTGGGGACCGCCGCCGTTCGCCTGGCATCCGCCGCCGCCCTGGGCCGCCCCGCCC
>NZ_LQPM01000027.1 GCF_002101815.1 Mycobacterium paraense
GCCCACCACCGAGGCGCCGCCGCCCCCGACGGCCACCGAGACGCATACCGTCACGGTGACGCCATCTCCGCCGCCGCCACCGCCCCCGCCCGCGCCGGCTCCGCCACCGGCCACCTCGACGGCGGCCGCACCGGCTCCGGCGACGACGACGCCGGCCGGGCCTCGGCAGGTGACCTATTCGGTGACCGGCACCAAGGCGCCCGGCGACATCATCTCGGTGACCTACGTCGACGCGTCCGGCCGCTCCCGCACCCAGCACAACGTGTACATCCCGTGGTCGATGACGGTGACGCCGATCTCCACCTCCGACGTCGGATCGGTCCAGGCCTCCAGCCTCTTCCGGGTCAGCCGGCTCAACTGCTCGATCACCACCAGCGACGGAACGGTGCTGTCGTCGAACAACAACGACGCGCCGCAGACGAGCTGCTGATGGTCAGCAGATACTCGGCCTACCGGCGTGGTTCCGACACCATTCCGCCCGACGTGATCGACCGGCTACTGCTGGGCGCCTGCGCGGCCGTCTGGCTGGTGTTGCTGGGCGTCAGCGTGGCCGCCGCCGTGGCGCTGGCCGACCTGGGCCGGGGCTTCCACAAGACGGCGGGCGGCTCCCACACCCCGTGGGTGTTGTACGCCGTCATCATCGTCTCCGCGCTGATCATCGCCGGGGCGATCCCGGTGCTGCTGCGGGCCCGTCGCATGGGCCTGATCGAGCCGGCAACCCGGCCGGGGGCTGCGGCCCGCGCCCCGCAGCGGCCCCCGGTGCGCCTGATGGCCCCCGCGCCGCGCACCGCGGCCGAGCGGGCGCGCCAGCCGAGGATGCAGGCGGGGGAGCCGGCCTCACAGTGGTCGGGTACCGCGGTGGATCGGGTTTGGTTGCGCGGCACGGTCATTCTGACGGGCACGATGGGCGCCGCGCTGATCGCCGTCGCGACGGCGACGTACCTGATGGCCGTCGGGCACGACGGCCCGTCGTGGGCGGTCTACGCGGTGGCCGGGGTCGTCACCGCGGCGATGCCGGTGGTGGAATGGCTGCACATCCGCCAGCTGCGCGGCCTGCAGGACGCTCGCTAGCCGCTTCGGGTCGCCGGCCCGCGACGCGTACGCCGCTGCGGCCACACGCCGAAAAGCGCCGCGAGGGTTGGTGTCTCGCGGCGCAGTTCCGGCTTTAGTGCGGTTTAGCGGTGCGGTTTAGTGCTCGCCGCGCTCGCCGCGCTCGCCGTTCGGCGAGCCGACGACGCTCTCCTGGTGCTCGCGCAGCGCGGTGAGCGCGCGCTGCTCGGAGGAGTGCGCCGCCTCGCGCAGCGCGGCATCCTCGGACGCGGGGTCGGCGCGCAGGAAGCTGCCGCTACCCGGCGAGCCGGCCGAGCCCAGCTTGTTCATCCGCTTGGGCAGTGCCGCGCCCTGGTACTCGAGCGGTATCGGGTGCCCATGGTCGTCGACGGGGCCGAGCGGCTGGTGCAGCTCGATGTACGCGCCGTGCGGCAGCCGCTTGATGATGCCCGTCTCGATGCCGTGCTCGAGCACCTCGCGGTCGCTGCGCTGCAGCCCGATGCACCACCGGTAGGTGATGAAGTAGACGAACGGCGGCAGGATCACCATCCCGATGCGCCCGATCCAGGTGGTCGCGTTCAGCGAGATGTGGAACTTGAACGCGATGATGTCGTTCATCGCCGCCAGGGTCAGCACCATGTAGAAGGAGATCGCCATCGCGCCGATCGACGTGCGTACCGGGACGTCGCGCGGCCGCTGCAGCAGGTTGTGGTGCGCGTAGTCGCCGGAGAACCGCTTCTCCAGGAACGGGTAGATGATCAGCAGGATGAAGATCAGGCCCATCAGCAGCGCGACCCAGACCGCGGCCGGGATGGTGTGGTGCCAGAAGTAGAACTCCCACGGCGGCCAGATACGGGCCAGGCCCTCGGTCCACATCATGTAGAAGTCCGGCTGCGAGCCCGCCGACACGTGAGATGGCTTGTAGGGGCCCAGGTTCCAGATCGGGTTGATCTGCAGCAGCCCGCCCATCAGGCCGAGCACCCCGACGATCGCCGCGAAGAACGCGCCGGACTTGACGGCGAAGATCGGCATCACCCGCACGCCGACCACGTTCTGCTCGGTGCGGCCGGGGCCGGGGAACTGGGTGTGCTTCTGGAACCACACCATGGCCAGGTGCAGACCGATCAGCGCCAGGATGATGCCCGGCAACAGCAGGATGTGCAGGGCGTACATGCGCGGGATGATGGCGCCCACCGCCGCGCACTCGTTGCCGATGCCGCCGCAGGGGAAGTCGCCGCCGAACAGCGCCCAGTGCAGCCAGGTGCCAATCACGGGCATCCCCAACGTGATCGAGGACAGGGCGGCGCGCAGCCCGATGCCGGACAACAGGTCGTCGGGCAGAGAGTAGCCGAAGTAACCCTCGAACATGGCGAGGATCAGCAGCAGCGAACCGATCACCCAGTTCGCCTCGCGGGGCCGCCGGAACGCGCCGGTGAAGAAGATGCGCGCCAGGTGCACCATGATCGACGCGGCGAAAAGCAAAGCGGCCCAGTGGTGGACCTGGCGGACGAACAGCCCGCCGCGCACCTCGAAGGAGATGTCGAGCGTCGACGCGAAGGCCTTGGACATGTCGACGCCGCGCAGCGGTTGGTAGGCGCCGTTGTAGGTGACCTCGGCCATCGACGGGTCGAAGAACAGCGTCAGGTACACGCCGGTGAGCAGCAGCACGATGAAGCTGTACATCGCGATCTCGCCCAGCAGGAACGACCAGTGCGTCGGGAACACCTTGTTGAGCTGCCTGCGCACCGCCGCCGACGGGTGGTAGCGCGTGTCGATGTCCTCGCCCTGCCGGGCCAGGACGTCACCGATCTTCGGGGGACTCAGTTTGGGGCTCATGTCGTCGTCCTCTCCCAAAATGCCGGTCCGACGGGCTCGATGAAGTCACCGTTGGCGACCAGGTACCCGTTGGAGTCGATCGTGATCGGCAGTTGCGCCAGCGCGCGCGCCGCGGGGCCGAAGATCGGCTTGGCGAAGTGCAGGGCGTCGAACTGCGACTGGTGGCAGGGGCACAGGATCCGGTAGGTCTGCTGTTCGTACAGCGACGCCGGGCAACCCAGGTGCGAGCACACCTTCGTGTAGGCGAAGAACTCGCCCCAGTTGAAGCTCTCCTGGCCCTGGCGCTTGACCATGCGCGGCATGTCGGACGGCCGGACCCGGATCAGCATCACGGGGTTGCGGACGCCCTGGTTGATCGCGCGCAGCTTTTCCTGCGATTCCGGCGTGGTGCCGTCCCCGTCGGACTCCCGCCACGGGAAGACGGTTTCCATGCCGCCGGCGTCGAGGTCCTCGGGGCGCATCTTGACGAACGGCGATGCGCTGGCCGAGCCGGTGGCGCGGGCCAGGAAGATGGTCTCGCCCTTGTAGCGCGGGGTCCAACCCGAGGTCCACAGCACGGCCTTCTTGCCGTCGGCGGTGGGCACGACGGGCTTCCACGGGTTCTTGATCAGGCCGCCGGCAAACGCCACCAGGGTGGACAGCCCGAACGCGCCGAGCCCGACGCCCAGCGACATGCCGACCAGCTTGCGCCGCCCGATCGTCGAACTCTCATACGTCTCGGACAGGTTGGCCACCACGGTCTTGCGGTCGATTTCGCGCGAGGCGCCGTCGTGGCGTTCCTGGATCGAAAGCTCTTCGGGGATAAACCTTTTCTGGTACAGGATCGCGCCGATCGCGATGCACAGGATCGACATCCCGAAGGTCAGCCCGTACAGCGGGGTGGCCAGCGTGTAGAGCAGGCTGCCCGGGGCGTCCTTCGGCTTGTACTCCCAGGGCCAGAACAGGAAGATCAGCAGCAGCGCGACCCCGAAGAAGCCGCCCAGCAAAAGCCAGCGGACCACCGAACGCTCGGCGCGCTTCTCGGCTTTGGTGCCCTCGATCGGCCAGCGCGGCTCCTTGAAGACGGTCTCGACGCCGTCGATCTTGCCGCCTAGGACCATCAATTCCTGCTGCGACATCTCGGCCAGTGCCGCTTCGCTGGGTTCGGGCGGTGTCTGCAGCCCGCCCTTGTCCGTGTCGCTCATGATGCTCGCGCCCCAATCCACAGTGCCAGCCCGATGGCGGCGACCATGCCGATGATCCACGCGGCCATGCCCTCGGGTGCGGGTCCGAAGCCACCGAGGCCGTAGCCGCCGGGCTGGCGCTCCTCGGTCACGGTTTTCACGTAGGCGATGATGTCCTTCTTCGCGTCGAAGGACAGCTGGCGGTCGGAGAACTTCGGCATGTTCTCCGGGCCGGTCAGCATCGCGTCAAGGATCTGCTGTTCGTTGGCCGCGCCGAGGTCGGGCGCGTACTTACCCGACGACAGGGCGCCGCCCTTGCCGGTGAAGTTGTGGCACGAGGAGCAGTTGAGCCGGAACAGGTCGCCGCCGCGGCCGGGGTCGTCGCCGCGCAGCGACCGCATGGAGACGCTGCCGTCGGGGTTGCGGGTCACGGTGGGCCCGCCGCCGTTGGCCTGCACGTAGGCGCCGAGCGCATCGATCTGCGCCTCGTCGAAGATCGGCTCCTTGCGGGGCGCCTGGGCCCCGGCGGCCATCAGCGGCATCCGGCCGGTGGACACCTGGAAGTAGACGGCCGCCTCGCCGACGCCGATCAGGCTGGGCCCGCGGTCGGGCACCCCCTGCAGGTTGGCGCCGTGGCAGGACACGCAAGACGTGTCGAACAGCTGCTTGCCGTTGCGCAGCAGCGCCGATCCCGACTCGTCGGCGACGGCCACCTGCGGGGTGGGGGTGAGGATCGCCGCCACCCCACCCGACAAGGTCAGCGCGATCAGCAGCAGCAGCCCGCCCGACAGGCGGCGCCGCAGCCGCCGTCGCGAGCGATCGCTCAGCGCCGTTCGCGGCTTGGTCCGCCGGGCACCGATTCGGGTAGACCCCAGTTTCTTCAACCGAGCACTCCTGTCCGTCTAGCGCCGGGTCATCGGATGAAATAGATCACGGTGAAGAGCGCGATCCACACGATGTCGACGAAATGCCAGTAGTAGGAGACGACGATGCTGGCCGTCGCCTGCGCGGGCGTGAACTTGCTCATCGCCGTGCGGGCCAGCAGGAATATGAAGGCGATCAGCCCGCCGGTGACGTGCAGGCCGTGGAAGCCGGTGGCGAGGTAGAACACCGTGCCGTAGGCGCTGCCCGGGATCGTGGTCCCGTGCGACATCAGGTGGTAGTACTCGTAGCCCTGGCCGAGGACGAAGAACAGGCCCATCAGGAACGTGATCACGTACCAGCGGCGCAACCCGAACACGTCGCCGCGCTCGGCGGCGAACACGCCCATCTGGCAGGTGAACGACGACGCGATCAGCACCAGGGTCACGGGAACGGCCTGGTACAGGTTCAGCTCGGTCGGCGGCGGTGGCCACTTGCCGCCCGCCTGAGCCCGCGCGGTGAAATACATCGCGAACAGGCCAGCAAAGAACATGAGCTCGCTCGACAGCCACACTATGGTGCCGACAGCGACCATGTTCGGCCGATTCAGCGAATGCACTCGCGACGTGATCGCAGTACCCGAGGTCCCCACAGCGCTGGTCACATCCGCAAGTATGACGCTTTGTAGTTGTCGAACTCTACCCGGGTCCGAAATTTCGGTGATCGGCGTTTTGCCCGCCCCGACCGGGCCCCCACCGGCGCGCTTGTGGCAACGGTTGGGGGGCGGCTGATCCTCGTGGGACCATCGGCGCGTGCCCGCGTCACCTGAACCCTTCCCGCCCCGGGGCGCTCCCGGGGAGGCGCCGTCGTGGCCGCAGGTCCTCGGCCGCCTGACGGGCGGTCGCGATTTGGCGCGGGGCCAGGCCGCCTGGGCCATGGACGAGGTCATGTCCGGCGCCGCGAGCGCGGCCCAGATCGCCGCCTTCGCGGTGGCGATGACGATGAAGGTGCCGACCGCGGCCGAGGTGAGCGAGCTGGCCGACGTCATGCTGCGCCACGCCCGCCCGCTGCCCGCCGGCGCGATCCCCGAGGACGCCGTCGACATCGTCGGCACCGGGGGCGACGGCGTCAACACGGTCAACCTGTCCACCATGGCGTCGATCGTGGTGGCCGCGGCGGGGGTGCCGGTGGTCAAGCACGGCAACCGGGCGGCCTCGTCGCTGTCCGGGGGAGCCGACACGCTGGAGGCGCTCGGGGTGCGCATCGACCTGGAGCCCGAGCAGGTCGCGCAAAGCCTCGACGAGATCGGGATCGGGTTCTGCTTCGCGCCGCTGTTTCACCCGTCGTATCAGCACGCGTCGGCGATGCGCCGCGAGATCGGCGTGCCGACGGTGTTCAATCTGCTTGGGCCGCTTACCAATCCGGCTCGCCCGCGGGCGGGTTTGATCGGCTGCGCGTTCGCGGACCTCGCCGAGGTGATGGCCGGGGTGTTCGCGGCGCGCCGGTCCAGCGTGCTCGTGGTGCACGGCGACGACGGTCTGGACGAGCTGACCACCACGACGACCAGCACCATCTGGCGCGTGCAGGCCGGCACCGTGGACCGGCTGACGTTCGACCCGGCCGGATTCGGGTTCGCCCGGGCCGAGCTGCACGAGCTGCTGGGCGGCGACGCGCAGGCCAACGCGGCGGAGGCGCGCGCGGTGCTGGCCGGCGCCAAGGGCCCGGTCCGCGATGCCGTCGTGCTCAACGCGGCCGGGGCGATCGTCGCGCACGCCGGGCTATCCAGCCGCGCTGAATGGCTGCCCGCCTGGGAGGACGGGCTGCGGCGGGCCGGCGACGCCATCGACTCGGGGGCGGCCGAACAGCTGCTCGCGCGATGGGTGCGGTTCGGCCAGCAGCTCTGAGTCCCGGCCGGCCACGGCCTGTTCGCTGGCCAGCCGCGCCGAACGGGCGGAGGCCGCCCAGGCCGACCAGGCGCCGGCCGAGCGCAGCGGGGAGGCCCATCCCTCGTCGGTGTCGGCCGTGACGCGCACGACGCGCACGCCGGGGCCGGCCAGCCACCGCGCGATGAGCGCGGTCTCCTCGACCAGCGCGCCGCCGAGTGGGGCCGCCGTTCGCAGAATCGCCTGCGCGCCAGCGTGAATGGCCTCGATCACCGGCACCGGCGGAACCCCGCGCTTGGCGGTGCCGGCCGCGGCGAGCTGGCCGTATCGGATGACGGCCAGGTGGTAGCCGCCCCGGCCGTCGGGGCCGTGCGGCGCGGCGGCGATCAGCTCGGGCAGCGCCGCCAGCGCCCGCAACCGCTGGCCACGCCACAGCGTCTCGATGGCGGTGGCGGTGCGGTCGCGCAGCCGCGCGGCGCTCTCGAAGTGGCGTTCCTCGGCGAGCGCGGCGACCCGGCGCACCGCGTCGGCCAGGGCGGCGTTGTCCAGGCCGTCGATCAGGGCCGCGACCCGCGCCACCGCCGCGGCGTACTGGGTGGCGGTGACGCCCCGGGCGGCCGGGCAGGGTGACACCTCGACCTCCGGGCAGGCCGGTCCGTGCAGCGCCGAACGGCCGATGCGCGCCGTGCAGGTGCGTAGTCCGGTGAACCGCGCCAGCAGCGCCGCGGTGTCGGTGGCGTCGGTGCGGGACCGGAACGGGCCGACGGCGCGGTCGTTCCGGGGCGCCCGGGTCGCCGCGAGCCGCGGAAACGCCTCGTCGGTGAGCGCCAACCACCACCACCGCTGCGGGAAGCGCGACCGCCGGTTGTAGGGCGGGGCGTGCGCGGCCAGCAGGCGCAGCTCCCGCACCCCGGCCTCCAGCGCGTGCGCGCACTCGACATGGTCGACGGCGCCGGCCAGCGTGACCATCTCCTTCATCCGGCCGCGGGGGTCCGCGCCGGTGAAGTACTGGCCCACCCGGCGGCGCAGGTCGACGGCGGTCCCGACGTAGAGCACTTCGCCCGCCGGCCCGCGGAACAGATAGACGCCCGGCCGGTGCGGAAGCCCTTCCGCGAGAACGCGTTTGCGGCGCTGGGCCGGCGTCACGTTCGGCAGGTACGAGCGCAGGTCGGCGTAGGTGTGCACGCCCTGGTTGCCGACTCGCTCGATGAGCGCGTGCAAGACGTCCACCGTGGCGCGGGCGTCGTCCAGGGCGCGGTGGGTCGGCTGGGCGGCCGCCGCGAACAGCCGCGCCAGGGCGGCGAGCCGCACGCTGGGGGCCTCCTCGCGGCTGAGCACCCGGCGGGCCAACCGGACCGTGCACAGCACCCGGGGCCGTGGCCACGGGATGTCGCACCGCTGCGCGGCGGCCCGCAGGAACCCCACGTCGAAGCCGGCGTTGTGGGCGACCAGGACCGCCCCGTGGTCCAGCCCGGCGAACTCGAGAAACATCGGCAGCACGGCGTCGATGGTCGGGGCGTCGCACACCATCGCCGTGGTGATGCCGGTGAGCTGCACGATCTGGGGCGGGATGGCGCGCTGGGGGTCGACCAGGGTGGCGAACTCGCCGAGCACGACGCCGCCGCGGACCTTGACCGCCCCGATCTCGGTGATGGCGTCGCACGGCGCGCCGTCGGCGCTCTTGGTGCGCCCTCCGGTGGTTTCCAGGTCCACCACGACGAAAGTGGTTTCGCGCAACGAGGTTTCGTCGATCGGGGCGGCGGCCGGATCCCAGCTCGCTCCCAAGTCGGCGAAACTCAGCTGAGCCGCACCACTCATGGCCGAGACGTTAGGCACCCGCACCGACAGCGGCCGGGTTCCCACGCCGGGCGCGTCGGGGCCGGATTGTTGTCGGTGGCCCCGGTTAGCGTTCGGCTCAGCGCGCGAACTTCAGCGTTCGGATGACCGAGAGGACGGCCCCAGATGGCATACGGCAGTGGCAAGGGCGAATCAGCGCCCGGTCCGCAGGCACCGGTGGTGATCGACTGCGACGAATGCGCGGTGCGCGGCCCCGGATGCCGCGACTGCGTGGTCAGCGTGCTGCTCGGGGTTCCCGAGAGCCTGCTGCAGGACGAACGGGACGCGCTCGAGGTGCTCGCCGACGTCGGGCTCGCCCCGAGGCTGCGGTTGGTGCCGATTCGTCGGGACCGAGGGGCCGGTGTAGCCTAATTGCCTTGTGCGCCAAAACCGCTCGATCGTCTTAGGGGATTGCCATCATTCACAAAGTAATGACAGAAATCTTTCTGATTTCTTAACGATCCCGTTTGGACAAACGCCGATATCGTTTCGTAACCTGTTTGAGACCTAAACTAGTCCGACGGCGCTCCGGCAGTGCCAGTCCAGGCCGTTTAAGGATGCAAATTTTGAGGCTCGACTCTATGTACCCCTGTGCGCGTGTCATTACACGTTCTGCCCTAGGTACGTTAGCGGGCTTGGTCGTCTTCGCGGCGGTTTCCGCCGCTAGTTCGGTGGCCGATCCGGCCGAGGACGCGCTGGCCAAACTGAACCAGCTGTCCCGCCAGGCCGAGCAGACCACCGAGGCGATGCACAGCGCGCAGCTGGACCTGAACCAGAAGCTGGCGGTGCAGCAGGCCGCGGAAAAGAAGCACGCCGACGACCAGGCCGCCGTGGATTCGACGAAGGCGCGCCTGGCCGCCTTCCAGGGCGCGGTCAACAAGCTCGCCGCGGCGCAATACATGGGTGGCCGGGTCGACGGCATGGAGGCGATGCTCACCGCGGGATCGCCGCAGGGCCTGATCGACAAGCTGGCCGTGCAGCGGCTGATGGCGACGCAGATGCGCACGCAGATGGCGAACTACCGGATCGCCGGTGCGCAGGCCGCCGATGCCGAGCGGGCGTCCGCCAAGTCCGCCGCCGACGCCAAGAGCGCCGCCGAGCAGGCCGCCGCGGTCCGGGCCAGCCTGCAGTCCAAGCAGAGCCAGCTGCAGGTGCAGATCGCCGTCGTCAAATCCCAGTACGTGTCCCTGACGCCGCAGCAGCGCACCGCGCTCGCCGACCCCGGGCAGGTCCCCGGGGCCGTCCCGGCACCCGGCGCGCCCGGCCCGGACGCGGTGCCCCCGCCGGGTGGACCGGCGCCCGCCGACGCGCCGCAACCCGCCGGATTGATGCCCGGGATGCCCGGGATGCAGCCTCCCGGGGGCGTGGGCGGCGGCGACCGCGCGACCGTCGTGCAGGCGGCGTTGACGCAGGTCGGTTCCTCCTATGTATGGGGCGGCGCCTCGCCCGGCGCGTTCGACTGCTCCGGTTTGGTGATGTGGGCGTTCCAGCAGGCCGGCATCTCGCTGCCGCACTCCAGCCAGGCGCAGGCCCAGGGCGGTCAGCCGGTGGCGCTGTCGGACGTGCAGCCCGGCGACGTGGTGACGTTCTACAACGACGCCTCGCACAGCGGGATCTACGTCGGCGACGGCATGGTGATCCATTCCTCCACCTACGGCGTGCCGGTACGGGTGGTGCCGATGGGCGCCGCGGGCCCGATCCACGACGTCCGTCGCTACTGACAAGCCCTTCAGTCGGCGGCCTCGGCACCTGCCGATCCTGCTGGCGTGGGTGTTCGCCCTCGAGCTGATCGTGGCGGCGGCCGTGCCCTTCGAGGCCGGCGACGCCAAGGGCAGGCACGCCCAGGTGGTCACGCCCGCCCGCAACCAGGCCGGCGCCGCGGTTCGGGAGCTGGTCGTCGCCGACCGCACCGTCCGGTTGGTGGGACTCGGCGGCGCCATCACCGACCGGTTGCTGTCCCGGGTCGCGTCCGACATCGGCGGCTCGATCAACGCCGTGACGGCGTTCTGGGGCGGTGATTGGCAGCGCGACATCGCGATCCTGGCCACCGGTTCCGACGAGCAGTTTCGGGCGGCCGCCGGCGGGGGACCGGCATCGCAGTGGGCCGACATCGCGGCCGTGACGGTGGCCGACCGCGTCGATCCCGTGCACCGGGCGGCGTTCGGCCAACGGATCGTGTTCGCGCCGGGGGCGGCCACGATGAACGACGGCGCGCTGCGAATCGTGTTGACGCACGAGCTTTTTCACTACGCGGCGCGCGCCGCCACCGCCGCGGACGCGCCGCACTGGCTCACCGAAGGGGTCGCCGATTTCGTCGCCCGACCGCAGACCCCGGTGGCCGCCGACGCGCTGCCGGTGCCGCTGACGCTGCCGGCCGACAGCGACCTGGACGCGCCCGGGCCGCAGCGCTCGGCGGCCTACGACCGCGCGTGGTGGTTCGCCCGCTTCGTCGCCGACACCTACGGCACGCCGAAGCTGCACGACCTGTACCTGGCGACCTGCGGGATCGGGCACACCGACGTGCCCACCGCCGTCCACGACGTGCTCGGCACCGACACGGCCGGGCTGCTGGTGCGTTGGCACCAATGGCCGCCACGTTAGCCTGACGCAGGTGAGCCGGGTCCTGCTGGTAACCAACGACTTTCCGCCCCGCCCGGGCGGCATCCAGTCCTACCTGGGCGAGTTCGTCGGCCGGCTGGCCGACGACGGGTCGCATTCGGTGACGGTGTACGCGCCGCAATGGAAGGGCGCCGACGCGTACGACGAGGCGGCCGGCTACCGGGTGGTGCGCCACCCGGGCACGCTGATGCTGCCCGGACCCGCGGTCGACGCGCGGATACGCCGGCTGATCGGCGAGCACGGCATCGACACCGTCTGGTTCGGCGCGGCCGCACCCCTGGCGCTGCTGGCGCCGCGCGCCCGGCAGGCCGGGGCCACCCGGGTGCTGGCCAGCACCCACGGCCACGAGGTGGGGTGGTCGATGCTGCCGGTCGCGCGGTCGGTGCTGCGCCGCATCGGCGACGGCACCGACGTCGTGACCTTCGTGAGCCGCTACACGCGCTCGCGCTTCGCGTCGGCCTTCGGGCCCGCGGCGCGGCTCGAGTACCTGCCGCCCGGGGTGGACACCGACCGGTTCCGTCCCGACCCGGCGGCGCGGGCCGAGCTGCGCACCCGCTACGGGTTGGGCGAGCGGCCGGTCGTCGTGTGCCTGTCGCGGCTGGTCCCGCGCAAGGGCCAGGACACGCTGATCAAGGCGCTGCCGTCGATCCGGCGAAACGTCGACGGGGCGGCGCTGGTCGTCGTCGGCGGCGGTCCATACTCCGACGCGTTGCGCAAGCTGGCCACCGACTGCGGCGTCGCCGAGCACGTCACGTTCACCGGCGGCGTGGGCGCCGACGAGCTGCCGGCCCACCACGCGCTGGCCGACGTGTTCGCGATGCCCTGCCGCACCCGCGGCGCCGGCATGGACGTCGAGGGCCTGGGCATCGTCTTCCTGGAGGCCTCGGCGACGGGCGTGCCGGTCGTCGCCGGACTGTCGGGTGGGGCCCCGGAAGCGGTGCGGCACAACAAGACCGGGCTGGTGGTCGACGGCCGCTCGGTGGACGAGGTCGCCGAGGCGGTCACCGGGCTGCTGGCCGATCGCGACCGGGCCGCGGCGATGGGCGCGGCCGGGCGCGAGTGGGTGACCTCCCAGTGGCGCTGGGACACGCTGGCC
Organism: Mycobacterium paraense; assembly: GCF_002101815.1. Lineage (GTDB taxonomy): Bacteria > Actinomycetota > Actinomycetes > Mycobacteriales > Mycobacteriaceae > Mycobacterium > Mycobacterium paraense. The sequence goes on from NZ_LQPM01000027.1 coordinate 12,345, forward strand.
GCCAGGCTGGGCGAACTGCTGGCCTGTTAGGCGCGGTCAGTCCTTCTCGTAGATCGACTCGATGTCGGCGGCGAATTTCTCGGCCACCACGTTGCGCTTGACCTTCATCGTCGGCGTCAGCTCGCCGGTGTCCTCGGTGAAGTCGACCGGCAGGATGCGGAACTTGCGGATCGACTCCGCGTGCGACACCGCCAGGTTCGCGTGCTTGACGGCCGCGTCCACCTCGGCGAACAGGTCCGGGTCGGTGGCCAGGTCGGCGACCGACGCGTCGGCGGGCTTGTGGTTGCGCTCTTTCCAGCCGCCGAACGCCTCGGGGTCGATGGTGATCAGCGCGCCGATGAACGGCTTGGCGTCGCCGACCACCATCGCCTGGCTGATCAGCGGGTGCGCCCGCAGTTGGTCCTCGAGCACCGCGGGGGCGACGTTCTTGCCGCCGGCGGTGACGATGATTTCCTTCTTGCGGCCAGTGATCTTGAGGAAGCCGTCCTCGTCGAGTGCGCCCAGGTCGCCGGTCTTGAACCAGCCGTCGGTGAACGCGTCGGCAGTGGCCTGCTCGTTGCGCCAGTAGCCGCCGAACACCACCCCGCCGCGCACCAGCAGCTCGCCGTCTTCGGCGATGCGCATGCTGTTGCCGGGCAGCAGCGTGCCGACGGTGCCGATCTTGACCCGCCCGACCTGGTTGACCGTGATGGCCGAGCTCGTCTCGGTCAGGCCGTAGCCCTCGTGGATGGTCAGGCCCACGCCGCGGTAGAAGTGGCCGAGCCGCGCGCCCAGCGGCGCGCCGCCCGAGACGGACGCGTGACAGTCGCCGCCCAGCGCCGCGCGCAGCTTGTGGTACACCAGCCGGTCGAACAGCGCGTGCTTGGCGCGCAGCAGCAGCCCGGGGCCGCCGTCGTCCTGGGCCTGGCTCCAGTCGACCGCGGTTTGCACGGCCATCGCGAAGATGCGCCCCTTGCCGTCGTTGACGGCGTTCTGCTCGGCGGTGTTGTAGACCTTCTCGAACACCCGCGGCACCGACACCACGACCGTCGGCTTGAACACCGCCAGCATCGGCAGCAGGTTCTTGATGTCGCTGGTGAACCCGACCGTCACCTTGTTCGCGAACGCCGACAGGGTCAGCGAGCGGGCCAGCACGTGGGCCAGCGGCAGGAAGACCAGCAGCCGCTGGCCCTCGTTCAGCAGCGTCGGCAGGCATTCCTTGGCGCCCCGCGACTCGTAGAGCAGGTTGGAATGGGTCAGTTGGCAGCCCTTGGGCCGGCCGGTGGTGCCCGAGGTGTAGATCAGCGTCGCCGGGTCGTCGGCGCGCAGCGCCTCGAGGCGGGCGGTCAGCTCGGCGGGCTCGACCGAGACGCCCTCCTCGGCGAGCTGGTCGAGCGCCTTGGGCCCCGCGCCGTCGATGTGCAGCACCCGGCGCAGCGCGGGCAGCTCGGCGGTGAGCTCGGTGACCATCGTGGCGTGCGCGTCGGTCTCGGCGAAGGCCAGCACCGCTTCGGAGTCCTGCAGCACCCAGCGCACCTGTTCGGCCGACGACGTCTCGTAGATCGGCACGGTGACCGCGCCCACCGCCAGGATCGCCAGGTCCAGGATCGCCCACTCGTAGCGGGTGGCCGAGAAGATGGACACCCGGTCGCCGGCCTGCACCCCGAGCGCGATCAGGCCGAGCGCCGCGGAACGGACGTGGTTGGCCGCCTCGGCGCAGGTGACGTCGGTCCACACGCCGTCGACCTGGCGTTGGAAGATGACGAAGCTGGGGTCGTCTTTCTCATGGCCGAAGACCATGGCCGCGACGTTTTCGTGCTCGCCGACGGTAAAGCGGGCGGGGACACTGTACTCACGCACTGTGATGACCTCGATCGGACTCGTGACGTGCCTGGCCCATGATCGGGTCGGCTTGCTGTGGCCCAGCCTAATCCGCACATTCGCGCAGCACGGCCGAGGTCGGTTCGGCCGTCACCGCGATTGCGGGTCGCCCGCCGCGGTATGTGAAGCTGGGGTGGTGAACAGCATCCAGATCGCCGACGAGACGTTCGTCGCGGCCGACGGGGCGCGGGTCGGGGCCGCGGTCGCCGATCCGTCGAGCTGGCGGCGGTGGTGGCCGGACCTGCGGCTGCAGGTCGTCGAGGATCGCGCCGAAAAGGGAATCCGCTGGACGGTGACCGGCGCGCTGACCGGCACCATGGAGATCTGGCTGGAGCCGTCGCTGGACGGGGTGGTGCTGCACTACTTCCTGCACGCCGAGCCCACCGGCGTCGCGGCCTGGCAGCTGGCAAAGTTGAACTTGGCGAAGATGACACACCGCCGTCGGGTGGCGGGCAAGAAAATGGCGTTCGAGGTCAAAAGGACGGCGGAACGGTCACGACCGGTCGGCGTTTCTCCGGTAGTTTAGCCGGATCAAGGTGCGCCGGTAGGAGTACCGTTTCGGCCCGGAGGCCGGGGTAATCCGGCGCATCGCGGGGCCTATCCGCTCGCGGGAGAGAGGGCAGCAGCCAGGTGGCGGAAAAGACGACGCAGACCATTCACATCGAGGCCGATCCCGGCACGGTGCTGGAGGTGATCGCCGATATCGATTCCTATCCGGAATGGATCTCGGAATATAAGGAAGCCGAGGTGCAGGAGCGCGGCGCCGACGGGTATCCGAAGGTCGTGCGATTCGTGATGGACGCCGGCGTCATCAAAGACACCATGGTGATGTCCTACCAGTGGCCCAAGGACCGCCAGTCGCTGAGCTGGACCCTGGTCTCCAGCTCGCTGCTGCGCTCGCTGGAAGGCTCGTATCGCTTGGCGCCCAAGGGATCTGGCACCGATGTCACCTATGAACTTTCGGTCGATCTTGCCATCCCGATGATCGGGATGCTCAAACGCAAGGCCGAGCGCAGGCTGACCGACACCGCTTTGAAGGATCTGAAGAAACGAGTCGAGGCTGAGTGAGTCCAGTGAATTCCGGGCGTCCACCCCGGCCCGGATCAGTCTTTTCGTCGGGAAGGGCGGGGTAGGAAAGTCCACCCTCGCCTCCGCCACCGCGGTCTGCGACGCGGGCTCGGGTCGGCGGGTCTTGGTCGTGTCCACCGACCAGGCGCACTCCCTGGGCGATGTGCTGGGCGTCCCGGTCCCACCGAGCGGCCAGGGCGAACCGGTTCGGGTGCTCGCCGACGACGCGGCGGCCGGGGGCGGCTTCCTCGACGCGCTGGCGCTAGACACCCTGGCCCTGCTCGAGGCGCGGTGGCGCGGCGTGGTCGACACCCTGGACCGGCGGTTTCCCGATTCGGAGCTGAGCACCATTGCGCCCGAAGAACTTTCGGCGTTGCCGGGTGTGCAGGAGGTGCTGGGGCTGCACGCCGTCGGGGAGCTCGCCGCCTGCGGGCGCTGGGATCGCATCGTCGTCGACTGCGCCTCGACGGCGGACGCGTTGCGAATGTTGACCCTGCCGGCCACCTTTGGGCTCTACGTGGAGCGCGCGTGGCCGCGCCATCGCCGGCTGTCGGTCGCCGGCGACGACGCGCGCTCGGCCGCGATGGTGGAACTGCTGGAGCGCATCAGCGGCAGCGTCGAGCGGCTGAGCACGTTGCTGACCGACGGCGAGCTGGTCACCGCGCACCTGGTGTTGACTCCCGAGCGGGTGGTGGCCGCCGAGGCCGTGCGCACGCTCGGTTCCCTGTCGCTGATGGGCGTGCGGGTCGAGGAGCTGATCGTCAACCAGGTCCTCACCGAGGACGAGTCCTACGAGTACCACAACCTGCCCGAGCATCCGGCGTTCTACTGGTACGCCGAACGCATCGCGGAGCAACGCGTCGTGCTCGAAGAGCTCGACGCCGCCATCGGCGACGTGGCGCTGGTGCTCACCCCGCACCTGTCCGGCGAACCGATCGGCCCCAAGGCGCTGGGTGCCTTGCTCGACGGGGCCCGGCGGCGCGGCGGCGCGGCGCCCCCCGGCCCGCTGCGGCCGGTGGTGGACCTCGAATCCGGGTCGGGGCTTGGGTCGATCTACCGTATGCGGCTAACGTTGCCCCAGCTCGATCCCCCGGGACTGTCGTTGGGCCGCGTCGACGACGACCTGATCATCAGCGCCGGAGGGTTGCGGCGCCGGGTTCGGTTGGCGTCCGTGCTGCGGCGATGCACGGTGCTCGACGCGCACCTCCGGGGCAGCGAGCTGACAGTTCGCTTTCAACCGGACCCGGAGGTGTGGCCAAAGTGAGTGGGGCTCACCCCGATCTCGGTCCCGAGCTGCGCCGGCTCGCCCAGGCGATCCTCGACGGCATCGACCCCGCGGTGCGGACGGCCGCCGCGCTGACGGCGGGAGCGGGCGTCGGGACCGGCAAATGCCAACAGGTGTGGTGCCCGGTGTGCGCGCTGGCCGCGTTGGCGACCGGCGACCAGCATCCGTTGCTCACCATCATCGCCGACCACAGCGTCGCGCTGCTGGAGGTCATCCGCGGCATCGTCGACGACATCGACCGGTCGGCCAAACCGCCGCCCGATGGGCCGCCCGGGGGCGGCGGCACCGGGCCCGAGTCCGGCGCGCCCGCCGACGATGCGGCCGCAAAGACCCGTTACCAGCCGATCCCTGTCACGGTCGAGGAGTAACCCGGCCGCGGCGAAGGTGGTCCCTGCCGCCGCGGGTCGGTACAGTTGGCGCAGAACACTGCGGGTGGCGGGCGAGAGGGAGGGCCATGTGGTACTGGCTATTCAAGTACGTCTTGCTGGGCCCGCTGCTGTCCTTGCTCGGTCGACCGAAAGTCGAAGGGCTGCAATACGTTCCGACTTCGGGGCCGGCGATCCTGGCCAGTAATCACCTGGCCGTCATGGACAGCTTCTTTTTGCCGCTGGTCGTTCGGCGGCGGATCACCTTCCTCGCGAAGTCCGAATACTTCACCGGCACCGGGCTCAAGGGTTGGTTGAGTCGGTGGTTTTTCACCGCCGTCGGGCAGGTGCCGATCGACCGCACCGACGCCGATGCCGCGCAGGCCGCCCTCAACACCGCCGAGCAGGTGCTGGCCCACGGCAAGCTGCTGGGCATGTATCCCGAGGGCACCCGGTCGCCGGACGGCCGGCTGTACAAGGGCAAGACCGGGCTGGCGCGGCTGGCGCTGCAGACCGGGGTTCCGGTGATCCCGGTGGCGATGATCGGCACCAACGTGGTCAACCCGCCCGGCACCACGATGCTGCGCTTCGGGCGGGTCACCGTCCGGTTCGGCAAGCCGATGGACTTTTCCCGCTTCGAGGGCATGGCCGGCAACCGCTTCATCGAGCGGGCCGTCACCGACGAGGTGATCTACGAGCTGATGGGCCTCTCCGGCCAGGAGTACGTCGACATCTACGCCGCCAGCATCAAGGAACGCGGCGCGGAATCGACCGACGAGGCCGCGCGGATCCCCGAGACCGCCGTCGGCTAACTAGCTGGTGGCCGCCACCGGCGTCGGCGTGGCGGTGGCCGGCTCGGATCGGCTCGCGCGGGCCGTCACCGTCAACCCCGCCACGACGATGACCGCCAGCGCCCACCACACGTAGGACGCCCCCACGAGTTGGCGCCACCAGTTCGCGGTGGTCTCGTGGTGCTTGGGCAGCAGGTCGATCGGCGTCCACCGCATCAGCGCCACCCCGGCGACGCTCAGCACGCCCAGCGCGAGGTTGCGGCGCCGCCAGGCCAGCACTCCGGTCACCAAAACCGTCGGCAGAGCCCAGACCCAGTGGTGTGACCACGACACCGGCGAGACCACCAACCCGAACAGCGCGACGCAGATCACCGCCAGGATCGGCTCACCGGCGCCCAGCACCCGCCGCATCGCCCAGATCGTCGCCGCCAGGACGAGCAGGCAGGCGATCACCCAGAGCGGGAAGCGCTGATGCTCGTCCAGACCAAGCCGGGCCAGGGTGCCCGCGATGTTCTGGTCGGTGTTCAGGGCGGCCTCACCGATGCGGTCGGTGTGGTGGACGGTGTGGGTCCAGTACTCCCACGAATCGCTCCACGCCAGCGCGAAGCCCAGCAGCGTCATCGCCGCGAACGACGCCAGCGCGGTCAGCGCCGCGCGGTTGTCGCGGCGCAGCAGGAAATACAGCAAGAACACCGCCGGGGTGAGCTTGAGCGCGATACCCAGCCCCAGCAGCATCCCGCGCGGCCACGGTAGGCGGCGGGGCACGCAGTCGGCGATCACCAGGGTCATCAGCACCACGTTGATCTGGCCGAAGGCGAAGTTCGACGTGATCGGTTCCAGCCAGATCGTCGCCGCGGCCGCGATCAGCACGGCCACCCACAGCCGGCGCAGCCAGGCCGGTCCGGGCAGCACGGCCGACGTGGGCCACACGTCCAGGCCGGTCAGCAGGATCGTCGTCGAGGCAACCAGCAGCACCAGCGTCAACACCGTGATCGCGATGCTGGCGGCCGGCATGTGCAGCCAGGAGAACGGGCAGAACACGATGGCCGCCAGCGGGGGATAGGTGAACGGCAGGTTCAGCCCGATGGGTGTGTGGAACAGCACATCCCCGCGGTACAGCGGACGGTTGTCCAGCCAGGCCTGGCCGCCCATCTGATAGATGTCGATGTCGATGCGGTACGGGGTGTGTCCGAACAGCCGCCCGGCCACGTAATACATCGCCGCGGCCGCCACCAGCCAAAGCAGACCCCACAGCACCACCCGCCCGGGTTGACTGCCCGCGCCGGGCGCCCGCCATCTACTCATGTCGCAGAACAGCGTAATCGGTGCCCGCGCCCGCGACGTGCCACAGCGCGGCTCCCGCGCCCCGCGAGCGGGCGGGCGTAGGTTGCAAGAGTGTTCCATTGGTTCGTTTACGGGGTGTCCCACTGGTACGCGCACGACATCCACGAAGGCGGCCGGCTGCCCCTGCTGTGCTGCCTGGTCGCGTTCATCCTGACGTTTTTCGTCACCCGCAGCTTCGTTCGATTGATCCGCCACCGCTCCGACAACGGCCGGCCGACGCGTTGGTGGCATCCGCGCAACGTGCACATCGGGGGAGTGCACATCCACCACGTGACGTTCGGGGTGGTCCTGGTCCTGGTTTCCGGGCTCATGCTCGTCACCCTGTCTGTCGACGGGAATGAACCCGAATTCGTATTGGCCGCAACGCTTTTCGGTATCGGCGCCGCTTTGGTCCTCGACGAGTACGCGTTGATCCTGCACCTGTCCGACGTGTACTGGTCGGAGGACGGCCGCACGTCGGTCGACGCCGTGTTCGCCGCGGTCGCGGTGGCCGGCCTGCTGATCCTGGGCCTGCACCCGCTGATGTTCTTCCTGCCGATCTGGCACGGCGCCGATTCGGTGGCGCTGCGCGCCGGGGTGGGTGGCGTGATGGTACTGGCGCTGCCGCTGGCGGTGATCGTGGTCCTCAAGGGCAAGGTGTGGACGGGTCTGCTCGGGATGTTCGTCGTTGTCCTGCTGGTCGTCGGCGCCGTCCGGTTGTCGCGCCCGCACGCCCCCTGGGCCCGCTGGCGCTACACCGCCCAGCCCGACAAGATGCGGCGCGCGCTGCAGCGGGAGCGGCGGCTGCGCCGCCCGGTGGTCCGCGCCAAGTTGTGGGTGCAGGATGCGATCGCCGGCAGCCCGCGCCTGCCCGACGACCGCACGGTCGACGCCCAACTCGACCAGGACGTGCACGCGGCACCGCCGCCCACGGGACCCATCCTGATCAGCCGCTAGGCTGCTAATACCCTTTCAAGGTGCGGTACTTCTACGACACCGAGTTCATCGACGACGGCCGCACCATCGAATTGATCTCGATCGGCGTCGTCGCCGAGGACGGCCGCGAGTACTACGCCGTATCCACCGAATTCGACCCCGAGCGCGCCGGCAACTGGGTCCGCGCCAACGTGCTGCCCAAGCTGCCGCCGCCGTCGTCGCCGTTGTGGCGCTCGCGCAAGCAGATCCGGCTGGACCTCGAGGAGTTCCTCGGGGTGGGTAGCGGCGAGCCCATCGAGCTGTGGGCGTGGGTGGGCGCCTATGACCACGTCGCCCTGTGCCAGCTGTGGGGGGCGATGCCGGCGCTGCCCCAGGCGATACCACGCTTCACCAGGGAATTGCGCCAGTTGTGGGAGGACCGCGGGTCCCCCAAGATGCCGCCGCGGCCGCGGGACGCCCACGACGCCCTGGTCGACGCCCGCGACCAGCTGCGCCGATTCCGCCTGATCACCTCCGCCGACGGCCCGGAGGAGCGTTCGCCCTGATCAGCGTTCGGACAACCCCAGTTACCATGGACCGATGAACTGGACCGTCGACATCCCGATCGACCAGCTGCCGCCGCTGCCGCCGCTGTCGACCGACCTGCGCGCGCGACTGGACGCCGCACTGGCCAAGCCGGCCGCCCAGCAGCCCAGCTGGGACGGCGAACAGGCCGCCGCGATGCGCACGGTTCTCGAGAGCGTGCCCCCGGTGACGGTGCCGTCGGAGATCGTCCGGCTGCAGGAACAGCTGGCGCAGGTCGCCCGGGGTGAGGCCTTCCTCCTGCAGGGCGGCGACTGCGCGGAGACGTTCGTCGACAACACCGAACCCCACATCCGCGGCAACATCCGCACGCTGCTGCAGATGGCCGTCGTGCTGACCTACGGCTCGAGCATGCCGGTGGTCAAGGTGGCCCGCATCGCCGGCCAGTACGCCAAGCCCCGCTCGGCCGACGTCGACGCGCTGGGCCTGAAGTCCTACCGCGGCGACATGATCAACGGCTTCGCCCCGGACGCCGCGGTGCGCGAGCACGACCCGTCGCGGCTGGTGCGCGCCTATGCCAACGCCAGCGCCGCGATGAACCTGGTGCGGGCGCTGACCTCCTCGGGGCTGGCGTCGCTGCACCTGGTGCACGACTGGAACCGCGAATTCGTCCGCACCTCGCCGGCCGGCGCGCGATACGAGGCGCTGGCCACCGAGATCGATCGGGGCCTGCGGTTCATGAGCGCCTGCGGCGTGGCCGACCGCAACCTGCAGACCGCCGAAATCTACGCCAGCCATGAGGCTTTGGTGCTCGACTACGAGCGGGCCATGCTGCGCCTGTCCGACGTCGAGGGCGGGGAGCCGCAGCTGTACGACCTGTCGGCGCACACCGTGTGGATCGGCGAGCGCACCCGCCAGCTCGACGGCGCGCACGTCGCGTTCGCCGAGGTGATCGCCAACCCGATCGGCGTCAAGATCGGCCCGACGATGACACCGGAGCTGGCCGTCGAATACGTGGAGCGGCTCGACCCGCACAACAAGCCGGGGCGGCTGACGCTGGTGAGCAGGCTGGGCAACAACAAGGTGCGCGACCTGCTGCCGCCGATCGTCGAGAAGGTGCAGGCCGCCGGGCACCAGGTGATCTGGCAGTGCGACCCGATGCACGGCAACACCCACGAGTCGTCCAACGGGTACAAGACCCGCCACTTCGACCGCATCGTCGACGAGGTGCAGGGCTTCTTCGAGGTGCATCGCGCGCTGGGCACCCACCCCGGCGGCATTCACGTCGAGATCACCGGCGAGAACGTCACCGAGTGTTTGGGTGGGGCGCAAGACATTTCGGACACCGACCTGGCCGGCCGCTACGAGACGGCCTGCGACCCGCGGCTGAACACCCAGCAGTCGCTGGAGTTGGCCTTCCTGGTCGCCGAGATGCTGCGCGACTGATTCGACCTCGCGGGAAAACTAGAGCAGGCCGCTGAGGTTGCTGCCGAGCGTCCAGCCCACGGTCGCGACCAACCCGGTGAGCGCGAGCACGACCGCCACCCAGATCAGCACCATCCGCCTGGCGTGCTGACGCGCCCAGACGAACTCGCTCATCGCGATGCCGGCGAATTCGCCTGCGACGGGCTGGTATTGGTGGTCGTCGGGTTCGGGCGCGCGGTCGGCCGGGCGTGCGGGCTCGCCCCAGTCCTCGGGCCCGCGGGTCAGCTGCCGGGTCGGGTGGCGAACCGGTGCGGCGGTGGGCGGGCGGGACGGTTGCGCGGCCGCCAGGCGCTCGCTCATCCGGAGGTGGTGCAGCGCGGCCGAGCGGTGCTGGGCGGAGTTACGCGGCGCCGGCACCCGGAAGGGGGGCAGAACGAGTTCTTCGGCGATGGCCCCCAGGTCGGCGCCCATCTCGACCGCGTCGGCGTACCGGTCGCCCGGGTCGCGGGCCGTCGCGCGCAGCACGAAGTCGTCGAATTGCGGTGGCACGCCGTCGATCGCGGCGCTGGGCGGCGGCACGTCGGCGTCCAATCGCCGGTAGGCGACCGACAGCGCCGAGTCGCCGGTGAACGGCGCGCGCCCGGTCAGCAGCTCGTAGGTCAAAATCCCGGCGGAGTAGACGTCGCTGCGCGGGCCGGCGTTGCCGTCGCGCACTTGCTCGGGGGACAGGTAGGCGGCGGTGCCCAGGATGACGCTGGTGGAGGTGATTCCGGCGGCCGCGACGGCGCGGACCAGCCCGAAGTCGGCGATCTTGACGTCGCCGTCGTCGGAGATCAGCACGTTTTCGGGTTTGACGTCGCGATGCACCAGGCCGGCCCGGTGCGCGGCGGCCAGCCCGCCGAGCACCGGGCGCAGCACCGCGGCGACGGCGTGCGGCGGCATCGGCCCGCGCTCGGCCAGCAGCTCGCGCAGGGTCCCGCCCTCGATGAGCTCCATCACCAAAAACGGGTGCCGGCCGTCCAGGCCCTGGTCGTAGACCGCGACCAGCCCGGGGTTCTTCAGCCGGGCCACGGTGCGGGCCTCGAGCTGGAAGCGGGTGAGGAACTGATCGTCGCCGGCGTAGCGGGCGTCCATCACCTTCACCGCCACGGGCCGGTCGAGGCGCAGGTCGAGGCCGCGGTACACCGTCGAGGTGCCGCCGCTGGCGATCCTGGACTCGACGCGATAGCGGCCGTCCAGCAACGCGCCCTCCATCGGGTCCCCGGTCCCAGCTGCGGCCACGGGGCCATAGTAGGTGGGGCGGGGGAATCGGGCTCAGAACGCCCGTCCGACGCGCCAAGCTGGGCCTAGACTGGCGCGATGAGCAGTGTTCCGGTCGGGGACGACGTGCTAGACCCCGACGAACCCATCTACGAGTTGCCCCGGGTCGCCGAGTTGCTCGGCGTGTCGGTCAGCAAGGTCCAGCAGCAGCTACGGGAGGGCCACCTGGTCGCGGTGAAGCGCGGCGGCGGTGTGGTGGTACCCCAGGTGTTTTTCACGAATTCCGGTGAGGTGGTCAAGAGCCTGCCGGGGCTGCTGACGATCCTGCACGACGGCGGCTACCACGAGACCGAGATCATGCGGTGGCTGTTCACCCCCGACCCGTCGCTGACGATCACCCGCGACGGCACCCGGGATGCCATCAGCAACGCCCGCCCCGTCGACGCCCTGCACGCCCATCAGGCGCGGGAGGTCGTGCGACGCGCGCAGGCTATGGCGTACTGACCGATTCGGCCTCCGGCGCGCGGTACAGCGCGTACCAGGCGGCCAGCGCGCACGCGGTGGCCAGCGAAAAGTGCAGCCACGAATACATGCCGTGCGATCCGTCGGGCTTGAAGATCACCATGACCCAGGTGGACAGGCCGGCGATCGCGGCGACCGCGCGCCGGGACTGGGCCAGCGGCGCGGCCACCGCCAGCGGCCAGGAGTAGTACCAGGGCAGGGCGGCCGGGACGAACAGCACCACGATCAGCATCGACCACGCGATGCCGGCCAGCGCGGCGCGGTCGTCGCGCCGGAACCGCCACCACAACACCGGCAGTGCCACCGCGATGATCGCGATCCCGACGTAGCGGGTGATTCGCAGCGTGGCGTAGAAGTCGACCGCGAAGAACCCGCTGCCCAGGGCGTGGATCAGGTTGGCGACGGCGGTCGGCACCGTCAACCAGTTGATGATCTTCACCGAGCCGGCCAGCGCGGTCAGCCATCCCAGCCCGACACCGGCCACGGCCGACAAGATCGCGAACACGACGGCGAAGGTCAGCATCGACATCACCGTGGCGGCCAGGAACGCGGGGACGGCGCGATATCCGTGGCGGTCCCGCAGATGCCGCATCCACACCCACACCAGGAACGGCAACGAGATCCCCGCGGTCGCCTTGACCGCGATCGCCACCGTGATCAACACGACGCCCAGGACGTGACGCCCCTGGAAGGTCAGCGCGATCCCGGCGGCCATCAGGCCGACCATCAGCATCTCGTTGTGCACCCCGCCCATCAGGTGGATGAGCACCAGCGGGTTCAGGACGCAGATCCACAGCGCCAGTGCGCCATTGGTGCCCAGGTGGTGCGCCAGTCGCGGGGTCGCCCAGATCAGCAGCGCCAACCCCGGCAACATGCACAGGCGCAGCAGCATGGTCCCGGCGATGACGTGATTGCCCACCACCAACGTGACCAGCTTCGCGATCAGGATGAACGCCGGTCCGTACGGGGCGGTGGTGATCGTCCAGATGGGACTCACGTTGTCCAGCAACGCGTTTGGGTTGGCGACCGGGCCCACCGCGTAGGGGTCGAAGCCGTCGCGCAGCAGCGCCCCCTGCGCCAGGTAGGAGTAGGTGTCGCGGCTGAAGACGGGCACCGACAACAGCAACGGCGCCAGCCAGAAGCCGGTGGTCGCCCTCATGGTGAACTCCGTCGCGTCGCCCGCCACCGCGAGCCGGCCGAGCCGCACCCACGCGATGAGCATGAGGCCCACGCCGATCCACAACACGATCGACGACAGCACCAGCCCGTGGCCGAAGCGCAGCCAGGACAGGTGCAGGGCCTCGAGCAGCGGGTCGTGCGGCTTGGTGCTGCCCGCGCCCAGCCCGCCCAATGTGATCAGCACCGACCCCACGAAGCCCAGCTTGGCCGGGCGCCCCTGCGGGGTGGCGGCGAACGCGGCCAGCCGTGAAACGTGCTGAGCCAGAGACGTTTTGGTTGCCGGCGAATCGTCGGTGGGGGTGGGGGTCGGGGTCGACGG
>NZ_LQPM01000028.1 GCF_002101815.1 Mycobacterium paraense
GCGGAAGCGGGGGCGCCGGTGGCGGCGATTTGATCCTCCCGTTAGCGCTGGTTCGAGATCTGTTGGTCTATTTGCTGTAGTCGTCGTTCGGCAGCGTTCCCGGATCAACGTTGAGCCTGAGCCCTACGCCTGTGCCGTGGCTTTGGCCGAGGTGTAGCTGGGATGTGACCTGCCCGCGACCGCGACCGAGCACGCTCATCTCATGGCAGCGCTAGCGGTTATCGCCGCACTCGGCACAGCCCTGTGCCTCGGCTACTACCTCGGGCGGCGCGCGGGCTCCCGGCCGACGACCTGGAAGCGGCGAACGAGCCGGATCGCGCTGGGCCGGCTGGCGATCAACCTGCTGGTGCTGGTCGCCGCGCGGCGCGTCCTGGCTCTGAGAATCGTTGAGCCGCTTGGGTTATTGCGCGGCGGGGTGGCGAGATTGCGATAGGGTCAATTGGGTCGCCGCCCCATGATCCCCCGGGTCATCCTGACCGGTTGCCCCTCGGCCATCTCGACGACCTCGAGCCAGCCCCCGGGCGCGATGTAGTGCCGTTCGACGTCCTCGCGGTGCATGTTGATGATCAAGACCCCCGCGTCGGTCACCTCGTAGCTGTCGAAGGCACCGTAGTCCCGCGGTTCGCCGTTGCTAAACACCACCGTGAACGCCACGGGCAAAGTTTAACCGTCGAGCGCCAGGTCCTTGCGAAAGCGCTGCATGCCGTCGATCTTGTCATCCAGGGTGGCGTCGGGCCCGGCGTAGAACATCCACGGCATGGTGATGATGCCGGTGATTCCGGCATCGGCGGCGCGCTGGTAGTCGGCGGTAGTGAAGGCGTCGGTCAGCGGCGTCAGGATGGTGAAATCGTCCAGCGAAAGCCCGTTTTCGGCCCGCAGTTCGCGCAGCCGGCCCACCGCCTCGATCGCGCGGTCGGTCTTGATCAGGTCACCGATCCAGCCGTCGTTGCGGGCCGCGCGGCGCAGCGCCACGTCGCTGAGCCCGCCGACATACACGGGTATCGGCGGCGGCGTCGGCTCCATCTCCAGCCGCGGCGCGCGATAGAACTCGCCCTGGAATTCCGTCCAGCCCGGCTGCCACAGCGCCCGCATCAGCTCGATGATCTCGTCGGTGCGTTTGCCGCGCGCGGCGAACTGCTCGCCCATCAGCGCGAATTCCTCCCGGCACCAGCCGACGCCGATGCCGAGCTCCACCCGTCCCGACGCCAAAACCGCGGCGGTGCCAATGGCTTTCGCCGCCGAGTAGGGGTTGCGCATCGCCGGAATGTAGACGGTGGTGACGAACCGCAGCCGCGTGGTGACCTGGGCCAGGGCGCCGACGAGGACCCATGGGTCGGGCCAGTCGGTGAACGGCTGCCAGCGCCGTTCCCCGTCCTTGGTGTACGGGTACGGGGTGTCGAGGGTCTCCAGGTTGACGACGTGGTCCGGGATGCCGATGCCGTCGTAGCCGAGTTCGTCGGCGGCCCTGGCGATCTCGATGATCTCCCGGGTGTTCAGGAAGGCGCTGCTGACATAGAACTTCATTGGGCTTCCCGCGCCCAGGACGGCTCGATGAAGACGCCGTCCGCCTCCACGGTGACCCCGGAGGCATCCGAAATCGTCCCGCGGGCAAAGACTTTCACACCCTCCTTGCCCTCGATCCAGGCCTCGGACCGGAGCGGGCCCAGCGGGGTGCCGCGCAGGTACTTCACGGTGATGGTGCCGGTGAACCGCGGCTTGGACAGCCCCTCGCTGGCGGCCTCGCCCAGCATGTGGTCGAGCACCAGGGCGCTGACCCCGCCGTGCACCAGCTTGGGCGGGCCCTCGTAGGCCGGGCCGAGGATGAACTCGCTCCAGCACCGGCCGCCGCCGTCGTGGTGGATGATCAGGGGCGGCGCAATCGGGTTGCCCAGGCCGATCGCGGCGTTCCCCAGGGTCAGCGGTCGCGCGCCGTCGACGCGGTAGCTCACACCGACCGGCCGGGTCCGTTGCCGCAACGACTCGGTGACGGCCTCGATCGCGGACCGCGCGTTGGCGACGACGTCGTCGTCGGCCGCGGTGTGGATGGTGGCGTCGATCAGTTCCCGGACGGCGTCGGCCAGCGGGGTGTACCGGGCCGTCACGCGTTGGGCCTCCTCCGCGCTGAGCACCTCGAAAATGGCATCCAACGCGCCGGCCTCCTGCCTCAACTCCCGAACACCTTCCGCACCACCGCTTTCGCCCGGCGCGTCACCCGAAGATAGTTGTCCAGGAATTCGCCGCCGTCATCGGTCGGCCAGCCGGCCGCGACGGCGACCGCGTTGAGCTGCCGCCCGGGGCCCGGCAGCTGGTCGGTGGGCTTGCCGCGGACCAGCACCAGCGCGTTGCGCGCCCGCGTGGCCGTCAGCCAGGCCTGCCGCAGCAGGTCCACCTCGTCGGCCGGCACCAGGTCGGCGGCGGCGATCGCGTCCAAAGACTGCAGCGTCGAGGTGTTGTGCAGCGCCGGGATCTCGTGCGCGTGCCGCAGCTGCATGAGCTGCACGGTCCATTCGATGTCAGCCAGCCCCCCGCGGCCCAGCTTGGTGTGGGTGTTGGGGTCGGCGCCCCGCGGCAACCGCTCGGCCTCGACGCGGGCCTTGATGCGGCGGATCTCCCGCACGGCGTCGGCCGACACGCCATCGGGCGGGTAGCGCGTCTGGTCGGCCATCAGCAGGAACCGCTGGCCCAGCTCGGCGTCCCCGGCGACCGCGTGCGCGCGCAATAAGGCCTGGATCTCCCACGGCTGAGCCCACTGCGCGTAGTAGGCGGTGTACGAGCTCAGCGTGCGGACCAGCGGGCCGCTGCGGCCCTCGGGCCGCAGGTTGGCATCCACCTCCAGCGGCGGGTCGACGCTCGGGGTGCCCAGCAGCGCCCGGATCTGCTCGGCGATCGACGTCGCCCACCGCACCGCCTGCGAATCCTCGACGCCGGCGGCCGGCTCGCAGACGAACATCACGTCGGCGTCGGAGCCGTAGCCGAGCTCCGCACCGCCCAGCCGGCCCATGCCGATGACGGCGATGGCCGCCGGCGCCCGGCCGTCCTGCGGCAGGTTGGCCCGGATCATCGCGTCCAGCGCGGCCTGCAGCACGGCCACCCACACCGACGTCAACGCGGCGCAAACCTCGCGCACCTCGAGGAACCCGAGCAGATCGGCCGAGCCGATGCGGGCCAACTCCCGGCGACGCAGCGTGCGCGCCGCGGCGATGGCGCGCACCGGATCGGCGTGGCGGCACGCCGAGGCGACCAGCGCGCGGGCCACGGCGGCGGGCTCGGTCTCGAGCAGTTTCGGGCCGGCCGCGCCGTCGCTGTAGTCCTGGATCACCCGGGGCGCGCGCATCAACAGGTCCGGCACGTAGGCGGACGTCCCCAGCACGTGCATGAGCCGCCGGGCCACCGCGGGCTTGTCCCGCAGTGTCGACAGGTACCAGGTCTCCCCCGCCAGCGCGTCGGACAGCCGCCGGTAGGCCAGCAGCCCGCCGTCGGGGTCGGGCGCATACGACATCCAGTTCAGCAGCCGCGGCAGCAGCACCGACTGCACCCGGCCGCGGCGCCCGCTCTGGTTGACCAGCGCCGACATGTGCTTCAGCGCGGTCTGCGGGCCCTCGTAGCCCAGCGCGGCCAGCTGGCGCTCCGCGCCCTCGGACGTCATGCCGTGCGCGATCTCCAGCCCGGCCGGCCCGATCGACTCCAGCAGCGGCTGATAGAAGAGCTTGGCGTGCAGCTCGGAGACCCGCACGTTCTGGTGCCGCAGCTCCTCGCGCAGCACCCCCGCCGCGTCGTGCCGGCCGTCGGGGCGGATGTGCGCCGCGCGCGCCAGCCAGCGCACCGCCTCCTCGTCGTCGGCCTCGGGCAGCAGGTGGGTGCGCTTGAGCCGCTGCAGCTGCAGTCGGTGCTCGAGCAGCCGGAGGAACTCGTAGGAGGCGGTCAGGTTCGCCGCGTCCTCGCGACCGATGTAGCCACCCTGCCCCAGCGCGTCCAGCGCGTCGACCGTGGAGGCCACGTGCAGCGAGTCGTCGCTGCGGCCGTGCACCAGCTGCAGCAGCTGCACCGCGAATTCGACGTCCCGCAGCCCGCCGCTGCCGAGTTTGAGTTCGCGGCCGCGGACCTCGGCGGGCACCAGCTGCTCCACCCGGCGCCGCATCGCCTGCACCTCGACCACGAAATCCTCACGCTCGCAGGCGATCCAGACCATGGGCATCAGTGCGGCCACGTAGCGCTCGCCCAGCTCGGCGTCGCCGGCGGCGGGGCGGGCTTTCAGCAGCGCCTGGAACTCCCACGTCTTGGCCCAGCGCTGGTAGTAGGCGACGTGCGACTCGATGGTGCGCACCAGCTCGCCGCTGCGTCCCTCCGGGCGCAGCCCGGCGTCCACCTGAAAGAAGGCCTCCGAGGCGACCTTCATCATCTCGCCGGCCACCCGCGCGCTCTGCGCTTCGGCGCGCTCGGCGACGAAGATGACGTCGACGTCGCTGACGTAGTTCAGTTCGCGGGCACCGCATTTGCCCATCGCGATGACGGCCAGCCGCGGCGGCGTCCGGTCGCCGCACACGCTGACCTCGGCCACCCGCAGCGCGGCCGCCAGGGCGGCGTCGGCGAGGTCCGACAACTGGGCGGCCACCACCTTGAACGGCAGCACGGGCTCGTCTTCGACGGTGGCGGCCAGGTCCAACGCGGCCAGCACCAGCAACTGGTCGCGGTACAGGATCCGCAGGCGTGCCAGCGCGGAGCCGGGGCCGGCCAACGCCTCGTCGACGCACGCGGTGAACGTCGCGAGCAACTCGTCGCGCGACGGCAGATGGGCCTTGCCGCGCAACAGCTTCCAGGATTGCGGGTTGGCGGCCAGGTGATCGCCCAACGCCAGCGAGGAGCCGAGCACCGCGAACAGCCGCCCGCGCAGCCCGCGCTCGGTGAGCAGCGCCGCGCTGAGCTCATCCCAGTCGCTGTCGGGGTTTTCCGCCAGCCGGATCAAAACCCGCAGGGCGGCGTCGGGATCCGGCGCGCGCGACAGCGACCACAGCCGGTCGACGTAGTCCTGGTCGTCGCGGTCGTACCAACCCAGCTGCGCCAGCCGGTCGCCCGCCGGCGGGTCGACCAACCCGAGCCGGCCCACGCTGGGCAGGCGGGGGCGCTCGGTCGCGGGTTTGGTCACGACCACGACCGTAGCGCAACCGACCGATCTCTCAGCCGGATCGGCACCGCCTGTGAGCTACAGCGACAGGTAGGTGCTCAGCTCGTAGGGGGTGACGTGGCTGCGGTAGTTCGCCCACTCCGTGCGCTTGTTGCGCAGGAAGAAGTCAAACACGTGCTCCCCCAACGTTTCCGCGACGAGCTCGGAGGCCTCCATCGCCTTGAGCGCGGCGTCGAGGCTGGTGGGCAGCTCGCGGTAACCCATGGTGAGTCGCTCCTCGGGCGTGAGGTCCCAGACGTTGTCCTCGGCCTGCGGCCCCAGCACGTAGCCCTTCTCCACACCACGCAACCCGGCGGCCAGCAGCACGGCGAACGCCAGGTACGGGTTGCACGCCGAGTCGGGACTGCGCACCTCGACCCGCCGCGAGGACGTCTTGTGCGGCGTGTACATCGGCACCCGCACCAGGGCCGACCGGTTGGCCGCCCCCCACGACGCCGCGGTCGGCGCCTCGCCGCCCTGCACCAGCCGCTTGTAGGAGTTGACCCATTGGTTGGTGACCGCGCTGATCTCCGAGGCGTGCTCGAGGATGCCGGCGATGAACGACTTGCCGACGTCGGACAGCTGCAGCGGGTCGTCGGTGCTGTGGAAGGCGTTGACGTCGCCCTCGAACAGGCTCATGTGGGTGTGCATGGCCGAACCGGGGTGCTCGGCGAACGGCTTCGGCATGAACGACGCCCGCGCGCCGTTTTCGATCGCGACCTCCTTGATGACGTAGCGGAACGTCATCACGTTGTCGGCCATCGACAGGGCGTCGGCGAAGCGCAGATCGATCTCCTGCTGGCCGGGCGCGCCCTCGTGGTGGCTGAACTCGACCGAGATGCCCATGAACTCCAGCGCCTCGATGGCATGCCGGCGGAAGTTGGACGCCGAGTCGTGCACCGCCTGGTCGAAATAGCCGGCCGTGTCGACGGGCAGGGGCCGCGACCCGTCGTCGGGGCCGGGCTTGAGCAGGAAGAACTCGATCTCGGGGTGCACGTAGCAGGAAAAGCCCAGGTCGTTGGCCTTCTGCAGCTGGCGCCGCAGCACGTGGCGCGGGTCGGCCCACGACGGGGAGCCGTCGGGCATGGTGATGTCGCAGAACATCCGCGCGGAGTGGTGGTGGCCGGACGGCGTGGCCCACGGCAGCACCTGGAACGTCGACGGGTCCGGATTCGCCACGGTGTCGGATTCGGAGACGCGCGCGAAGCCCTCGATCGAGGAGCCGTCGAAGCCGATGCCCTCCTCGAAGGCCCCTTCGAGTTCGGCCGGCGCGATGGCGACGGACTTGAGGGTGCCGAGCACATCGGTGAACCAGAGCCGAACGAAGCGGATGTCCCGTTCCTCGAGCGTGCGGAGGACGAATTCCTTCTGTCGATCCATGACCCGACAGTAGGCAACGCCTGTTAAATCCGTGTTACCGACGCCCGCTCAGAACCGTTGCGGTGCTCGCCGCCGACGCGAGTGAGGCGCTAGAGGCCGGTGCCGCCGCGGCCGCCGGTGGCGGTGCCGTCGCCGGGACTCCCGACGTCGGCGCTGCCGCCACCACCACCGCCGCCGCCTCCGGCGAGCACGTCGCCGACTCCGCCGCCGCCGCCGGTGCCGCCGCCGCTTCCGGGGCCGGGGCCACCGTTACCGCCGCCGCCGAGGCTGCCGCCGCTACCCCCTAAGCCGCCCTTGCCGCTGCCGATGCCGCCCCCGGTGCCGCCGCTGCCGCCGGTGCCGCCGAGCCCGATGCCACCGCCACCGCCGCCGCCCCCTGCGGCGTCCACCGCCGAGGCGGCGGTCCCGGTGACGCTGCCGCCGCCGCCGCCGTTGAGGACGAAGACCCCGGGCCCTGCGCCGTTGCCGCCGTTGCCGCCGGTGATCGTGGTGGCACCGAGGTTGACGGCGCCGCCGCCACCACCACCGCCACCGGTACCGCCCCGGATCAGCAAGTTGGAGCTGCCCCCCTGACCTCCGATGCCCCCGCCGCTGCTGACGTCGATGCCGAGGCCGGAATTGATGATCTCCGCGGAGCCGCCTTGACCACCGGCTCCAGCAGTGCCGCCGGTGCCGCCGGTGGCAAACAGGCCGCCCAATTGGCCGCTGCCTCCGACGCCGCCGCCACCACCGCCGCCGCCGGCGATGGCACCACTGCTGGCGGTGGTGGTGAGGATGCCGTGGCCGCCCTCACCGCCGTTGCCGCCCTGGCCGCCGTTGAAGCCGATACCACCGGCGCCGCCGTTGCCGCCGGTGCCGCCGACGCCGCCGCTGAAGGTGGTACTGCCGCCGGGGCCGCCGTCGCCGCCGTGGCCGCCGTCGCCACCTTGACCGAACAGGCCCAAGGCCGGGCCGCCGGCGCCGCCCGCACCGCCGGTCCCGCCGGGGCCGCCGTTGACGGCGCCTGCGGTGCCGGCCACCCCGAGGCCGCCGGTCCCGCCCGCGCCGCCGGTGCCGCCCTGGCTCAGCAGGCCGATGCCGGCCCCGCCGGGGCCGCCCGCGCCACCGACACCACCGCCGGCCGAGCCGGCGCCCCCGGTGCCGCCGACACCTCCGTTGCCGAACAGGATGCCGCCGGTGCCGCCCGCGCCACCGACGCCGCCGGTCGCGCCGGCCCCACCGGTACCGCCGTGGCCGCCGTTCCCGAACAACCCGGCGTTACCGCCCGGCCCGCCGGCTTGCCCCGGCGCGCCGGACCCGCCGTCGCCGCCGGAACCGAACAACAACCCGCCGGGGCCGCCGGGTTGCCCGGTCCCCGGCGCGCCGTTGACCCCGTTACCGATCAGCGGGGCCCCCAACAACAATTGCGTGGGCGCGTTGATCGCTCCCCGCACGTCTTGCCAAACCGTTTGCAGCGGCGAGGCATTCGCCGCCTCGGTTGCCGTGTAGCCGCCCGCCGCCGCGCGCAGGGTCTGCACGAACAAGTCATGAAACGCCGCCGCCTGTGCACCGAGTCCCTGGAAATGCTGGCCGTGGGCCGAGAACAGCGCGGCGATGGCCGCGGACACCTCGTCCTCCGCCGCGGCCAGCACCCCCGTAGTCGGGACCGCCGCCGCGCGGGCCGCGCCGAGCGCCGACTCGATGCCGGCCAAATCCGATGCGGCCGCCGCCATCATCTCCGGGGCCGCGATTGCAAACGACATGTCGGTCCACCCACCAGCTAGCCCCGGTTGCCACTAGCCCGGCGGTCCTCCACCCGTCAGGTGCATGCAACGTAGCAGGAGCCCCGGCGGCGGGGGCCGGTTTAGCTCAGGGGCGGCATTGCAGGGACGCCGGCGGCAGCGCCCCGGCCACGAAGTAGCGCACCACCGCGGTGTCCACGCACTGGTCACCGTTGAACACCGCGGTGTGCTGGGTTCCGTCGTAGGTGATCAGCGGTGCGCCCAGCTGGCGGGCCAGGTTCACGCCGGCCTGATACGGGGTGGCCGGGTCGTGCGTCGTGGAGACGACGACAACCTTGCCCGGCGCGGCGGGCGGCGCGGCGTGCGGCCGGGAGGTGGCCGGCACCGGCCACAGCGCGCACAGGTCGCGCGGCGCGTTGCCGGTGAACTGCCCGTAGCTCAGGAACGGGGCGACCTGGCGCATCTTCTGGTCGGCGGCCACCCAGGTCGCCGAGTCGGTCGGCGTCGGCGCGTCGACGCACCGCACGCCGTTGAACGCGTCCTGGTCGTTGGTGTAGTGCCCGCTTTTGTCGCGGCCTTCGTAGTCGTCGGCCAGCAACAGCAGGTCGCCGGCGTCGGTGCCGCGCGCCAGCCCGAGCAGGCCGCTGGTCAAATACTTCCAGTGCTGCGGGGTGTACAGCGCGTTGATGGTGCCGGTGGTCGCGTCGGCATAGCTGAGGCCGCGCGGATCCTTCGTCCGGCCGGGCTTGGCGACCAGCGGGTCGATCAGCGCGTGGTAGCGGTTGACGAACTGGGCCGGGTCGGTGCCCAGCGGGCAACCCGCGGAGCGG
The DNA here is from genome assembly GCF_002101815.1 of Mycobacterium paraense. Lineage (GTDB taxonomy): Bacteria > Actinomycetota > Actinomycetes > Mycobacteriales > Mycobacteriaceae > Mycobacterium > Mycobacterium paraense. The sequence continues at coordinate 9,093 of NZ_LQPM01000028.1, forward strand.
GCGCAGTCGGTGGCGTAGTCGTTGAAAGCCGTTTGAAATCCGGCCATTTGGTTGATGTTCTCGGCCACCGGGTCGACGGTCGGGTCGATGGCCCCGTCGAGCACCATCGCCCGCACATGGCTGCCGAACCCCTCGAGGTAGGTGGTGCCGATCTCGGTGCCGTAGCTGAACCCGAGGTAGTTGATCTGGTCGTCGCCCAGCGCCTGGCGGACCGCGTCCATGTCGCGCGCGACGGATGCGGTGCCGGCGTTGGCGAGGAACGCGTTGCCCATCCGGTTCGCGCACTGCTGGGCCAGCTGGCGGTAGACCTGCTCGATGTGCGCCACGCCGGCCGGGCTGTAGTCGACCATCGGGTCGCGCCGAAACGCGTCGAAGTCGGCGTCGCTGCGGCAGCGCAACTGCGGTGTCGAGTGGCCCACCCCGCGCGGGTCGAAGCCGACCAGGTCGAAATTGCGGGTGATGTCGCTGTTCTCCAGGTCCGACGCCATGCCCGCGACCATGTCGACCGCGGACGCGCCCGGCCCGCCGGGGTTGATGAACAGGGCGCCCATCCGCCGGCCCGTCGCGGGAACGCGGATCACGGCCAGCTTGGCTTGTGCGCCACCGGGATTCGCGTAGTCGATCGGGACGGAGACGGTGGTGCACTGGGCGGTGGGAAGGTCGCTGGTGTCGGTCAGGAATTGGTTGCAGCTGCCCCAGTTCTGCGGGCGCGCCGCGGCGGCCGGCGGGGCCGGGCTGGGCGTCTGGCCCGCGCCGGGCTCGGGGGTCGCGGCGGCCACCGGCAGCTGCGATCCCGCAACCAACAATCCGAACGACAGCAGCGCCGAGCTCAACGGTCTCAGGCGCGACATGGCTGTCAATATTTGCAGCCGCGAATACCCGTCACAGCGCGAAAAGGTCACGCCTTGGTCTCGCCTCCGCGTGTCGCGACCCATTCGCCGAACGTGCACTCAGGGCGAAAACCCGGCTGGAATCTCGCCGCCAGAGCACGTTCGGCGAAGGAATGAAGGCCGTCAGCACTTGGCGCCGCTGGGTGGCGTGCCGCCGCCGAGCAGATACTCCGTCACGTAGTCGTCGATGCAGCTGTCGCCCTGGAAGACCACCGTGTGCTGGGTTCCGTTGAAGGTCAGCAATGACCCGCGCAGCTCGTTCGCCAGGTCGACGCCGGCCTTGTAGGGGGTCGCCGGGTCGTGCGTGGTCGACACGACCACCGTCGGCGCCAGGCCGGGCGCCGAGATCTCGTGCGGCTTGCTGGTGGGCGGCACCGGCCAGAACGCGCAGGTGCCCAGCGGGGCGTCGCCGGTGAACTGGCCGTAGCTCATGAAGGGGGCGATCTCGCGTGACCGGCGGTCCTCGTCGATGACCTTGGCGCGGTCCGTAATCGGCGGCTGGTCAACGCAATTGATCGCCACCCGCGCGTCCGTGGCGTTCGTGTAATGACCCTTGGGGTCCCGCCGCATATACATGTCGGCCAGCGCCAGCATGGTGTCGCCGCGATGCTCCACCAACTCGGACAGGCCGTCGGTCAGGTGGTGCCACAGCGACGGCGAGTACAGCGCCATGATGGTGCCCACGATGGCGTCGGCATAGCTGAGCCCGCGCGGGTCCTTCGTCGGGATCGGCCTGCCCACCATCGTGTTGTTCGGGTCGACCATCGGGTCGATGAGGCTGTGGTAGACGTCGACGGCCTTGGCCGGGTCGGTGCCCAGCGGGCAGGTCGGCTGCTTGGCGCAGTCCGTCGCGTAGTCGTTGAACGCGTCCTGAAATCCCTTGGCCTGACGCAGGTCTGCTTCGACCTGGTCGGCGTTGGGGTCGACCGCGCCGTCGAGGATCATCGCCCGCACCTTGGTGGGGTACGCCTCGGCGTAGGCGGACCCGATCCGGGTGCCATACGAGTAGCCGAGGTAGGTCAGCTTGTCGTCACCCAGGGCCGCGCGGATGGCGTCCAGGTCGCGGGCGACGTTGACGGTGCCCGCGTTGGCCAGGAAGTTTTTGCCCATCTTGTCGACGCAGCGGGCGACGAACTGCTTGGTCTCGTCCTCCATGTGGGCGACCCCGGCGGGGCTGTAGTCGACGTTCGGCTCGGTGCGCAGCCGGTCGTTGTCCGCGTCCGAGTTGCACCAGATCGCCGGCCGGGACGAGCCGACGCCGCGCGGGTCGAAGCCGACCAGGTCGAACCGTTCCCGGATGCGCTTGGGCAGCGACTGGACCACGCTCAACGCGGCCTCGATGCCGGACTCGCCGGGGCCGCCGGGGTTGATCACCAGTGAGCCGATCTTGTCGCCGGTCGCCGGAAAGCGAATCATCGCCAGGGTCGCCACGTCGCCGTCGAGGTGGTCGTAGTCGACCGGCACGGCGAGCCGGCCGCACATCGCGCCGCTGGGGATCTTGGCCTTGGGGTTCGACGACCGGCAGGGGGTCCATTCGACCGCCTGGCCCAGCTTGGGCGCCTTCATGAGGGCGCGCCCGTTGACCACGCGGAGGCAGCCGCCGACCGTCAGCGCCACGGCGGCGATCGCCGTCCAGATCAGCAGCGTGCGCGCGATTCTGTCGCGGCGAAACACTCTCATGGTCACCTATGCTGCCAGAGCCAACCTGAGATTCTGATGAGCGGCTCCCACGCCCAACTACGCGGCGGCCGCCAGGAGTTCTTCCATCGCCACCGCGAAGTCGTCGGCCATCTCCCAGAGGTCCGGCAGCAACTCCGGGCACGAGATCAGCCCGACGTCCAGCGTGCCACTCAGCGACATCACCGTGATGTTGAGCCCCGAACCGTGAAAGATCGGCCCCAGCGGATACATCGCCTTGACCTCACAGCCCAGCAGGTACAGCGGAACCTGCGGGCCCGGGACGTTGGAAACCACCAGGTTGTGCACCGGCGCGCTCTCGGTCAACCGGGAGCTGGCGTACAGCCGCATGGCGATGCCGAACACGGCGGGCGCGGCGAACTGCGACCAGTCCTGCAGCAGCGAGGCGCCGATGGCCGAACTGTGTTGCTTGGCAACCGAATTCGCCTCGGCGATGGCCTTCAGTCGCTCGACCGGGTCGGCGATGTCGGTGTGCAGGCTGGCGAACATGGCCGAAACCTGGTTGCGGCCGGGGCGGTCGGACTTGCCGTGCACCGAGACCGGCACCGACGCCACCAGCGGCGATTCGGGCAGCGCGTTGCGCTCGGCCAGGTACTGGCGCAGCACCCCGGACACCAGGGCCATCACCACGTCGTTGACCTTGACGTCGAAGTGGTTCTTCACCTTCTTGACGTCCTCGAGGTCCAACTGCGCGTAGGCGATGTTGCGCCGGCCGGTGATGGTGGCGTTGAACGCCGTCCGGGGCGCGGCGAACGGACGCGCCATCGCCTGGCCGTCGACGGCCTTGCGCACCGTCGCGACCACCGACGACACGGTTTGGGGCAGGACGTTGGCCAGTTGCAGGGGGCGGCTGGCGAACCGGACCAACCCGCCCGCCGCGATCTGCCAGCCGCTGCCGCCGCCGACGCCGTCGACCGGATCGGGCGCGGGCGCGTCGGGCTCGGTCGCGCACAGCTGCGACATCAGGTTGGCGCCGGTGACCCCGTCGACCCCGGAGTGGTGCACCTTGGTCATCACCGCCAGGCGACCGCCCCCGTGGCAATCCGTGCCCGCCACCCCTTCGATGACCCACATCTCCCACAGCGGCCGCCCCCGGTCCAGCGGCAGCGACGCGATGTGACCGCAGATTTCCGACAACTCGCTGCGGCCACCCGGCGGCGGCAAGCCGATGCGGTGCAGGTGGCGGTCGACGTCGAAGTGCTCGTCGTCCACCCACACCGGGTGATCGAGGTTCAGCGGGCTGTTGGCCAGCTTCTCCCGGAACTGCGGCATCGCCTTGAGGCGCAGCGACAACGCGTCGCGCAGCCGGTCGAAGGTGTAGCCACCCGGCATCGTCGAGGTGTCCAGCTCCATGATCGAGCAAACATGCATGGGCTGCGCGGGCGTCTCCAGATAGAGGAAACTGGCGTCGAGACCGCTGAGCCGCTGCATGGCCGCCAATGGTATGTCTCACACCACACGGGCGGTGCAATTGCCCTGAACAGATGGCAGAATATCTAGGGTCAGACGAACCCGGGGACCTCAAGGGCCACGAGGATCGACCAGACCACTACCAGGGACAATGATGTCTGAGCAGAACGTTTACGGTGCAAACTCGTCTACGCCCGCCAAGGCGCCAACCAAGATCCGCACCCACCACCTGCAGAAAATGAAGGCCGAGGGCCACAAGTGGGCCATGCTCACGGCCTACGACTATTCGACCGCCCGGATCTTCGACGACGCCGGCATCCCGGTGCTGTTGGTCGGTGATTCGGCCGCCAACGTCGTCTACGGCTACGACACCACGGTGCCCGTGTCGATCGACGAACTCATCCCGCTGGTCCGCGGCGTCGCGCGCGGCGCCCAGCACGCGATGGTCGTCGCCGACCTGCCGTTCGGCAGCTACGAGGCCGGCCCGGCCGCCGCGCTGGCCGCCGCCACCCGATTCCTGAAGGAGGGCGGCGCGCACGCCGTGAAGCTCGAGGGCGGCGAGCGGGTGGCCGACCAGATCGCCTGCCTGACCGCGGCCGGCATCCCGGTCATGGCGCACATCGGCTTCACCCCGCAAAGCGTGAACAGCCTCGGCGGGTTCCGGGTGCAGGGCCGCGGCGACGCGGCCGAGCAGACCGTGCACGACGCGATCGCCGTCGCCGAGGCCGGGGCGTTCTCGGTCGTGATGGAGATGGTGCCGGCCGAACTGGCCACCCAGATCACCGGCAAGCTCACCATCCCGACCATCGGGATCGGCGCCGGTCCCAACTGCGACGCCCAGGTGCTGGTGTGGCAGGACATGGCCGGCCTGAGCGGCGGCAAGCCCGCCCGCTTCGTCAAGCGGTTCGCCGACATCGGCGGCGAGTTACGCCGGGCCGCAGTGCAATACGCGGAGGAAGTGGCCGGCGGCACCTTCCCCGCCGACGAGCACTGCTTCTAGCGGCCGCTTCGCCGAGAGGCGCGCGACCAGTGCTTTCCCCCGCTTGGGCGGCCGGAACCGCTCGGGACGGACGTTGCTGACGACCGTCGAAAAGCGGTTGAAAAACCGCTGAAATCCATTGTGGGCCACCGCTGGTAGGGTTGCTCCCATGGACGATCGGGGTGTGTGAGCGGGGTCGAAGAAATCGTCGGCAGCGATCGCGGTGGCCTTGTGCACCGCCGAACTGTCTTGGCGTTGCCGCTGCTACTGGCGGGCGGCGCCGCCCTGACCCGCGTGCCCCGCGCCGCCGCGCAACCGCCCGACTCCCCGGACTCGAGCCGGTGGTCACCGGAGCGCGCCGATCGCTGGTACCGGGCGCAGGGCTGGCTCGTCGGCGCCAACTACGTCACGTCGAACGCCATCAACCAGCTGGAGATGTTCCAGCCCGACACCTTCAACCCGCTGCGCATCCACTTCGAGTTGGGCTGGGCTCGGTCCGCCGGATTCAACACCGTGCGGGTGTTCCTGCACGATCAGCTCTGGACCCAGGATGCCCGCGGGTTCCAAGCCCGCCTCGCCAAGTTCGTCGCCATCGCGGCCGACCACGGCATCAAGCCGCTCTTCGTCTTGTTCGACTCCTGCTGGGACCCGGTCCCGAAAGCGGGCCCACAGCGCGCCCCGACACCCGGCGTGCACAACTCGGGCTGGGTGCAAAGCCCGGGCGCCGAACGCCTCGGCGACCGCGGCTACGTCGACACCCTGCGTGCATACGTGACGGGGGTGCTGACCCAATTCCGCAACGACGACCGGGTTTTGGGTTGGGACCTGTGGAACGAGCCGGACAATCCCTCGCGCCACTACGCGTCCGTCGAGCGGCCAGACAAGGACCAGCTGGTCGCCGACTTGCTTCCGCAGGTGTTCGCGTGGGCGCGCTCGGTCGACCCCGCTCAGCCATTGACGAGCGCCGTATGGCAGGGCGAATGGCCGGACGCCGGAAGCACCAGCGCCATCGCCGGCATTCAGCTCGAAAACTCCGACATCCTGACTTTCCACTCCTACGGCGAGCCGGCGGACTTCGAGAAGCGCATCGAGGACCTCGCCTCGCAGGACCGGCCGATTCTGTGCACCGAGTACCTCGCCCGGCCGCTGGGCAGCACCGTCGCCGACATCCTGCCAATTGCCAAGCGGCACAAGGTTGGTGCGATCAACTGGGGACTCGTCGCGGGCAAGACTCAGACCTACTTCCCCTGGGACTCGTGGGAGCACCCGTACGCATCAATCCCCGACGTTTGGTTCCACGACCTGTTGCGACCCGACGGGCGGCCGTTCCAGGAGAGCGAAATCCAGACGATTCGTGAGCTGACCGGCGGGGCGATGCATCTCAACGGGTAGGCATCGCGATATGGCACCCTATGAGTGCCCACCCTGACATTCACACCGCGGCCAACCGCCGCCTCAATGGAGTCGAGAATGCCTGTGAAAGCGCCCAAAACCTCGCGCCATCTCGAGGTGGAGCGCAAGTTCGACGTCGTGGAGTCCACGGTGTCGCCGTCGTTCGAAGGCATCGCCGCCGTCGATCATGTCGACAAGTCGCCGATCGAGTCGCTGGACGCGACGTATTTCGACACCCCGACGCACGACCTGGCGCGCAACAAAATCACCCTGCGGCGTCGCACCGGCGGTCACGACGCGGGCTGGCATTTGAAATTGCCGGCCGGGCCCGAAGCCCGCACCGAGGTTCGCGCGCCGCTCGACGCCTCGGAGCAGGAGGTGCCCGGCGAGTTGCGGGACATCGTGCTGGCGATCGTCCGCGAACGGCCGCTCCAACCCGTCGCCCGCATCAGCACCGAACGGGAAACCCAGGTGCTCTACGGCTCGGACGGGGCGGCGCTCGCGGAATTCAGCAACGACCACGTCACCGCCTGGGCGGCCGGCAACTCCGACGCGCCACCCGCCGAACAGGAATGGCGCGAGTGGGAACTCGAGCTGGTCGAGAACAACGGGGCGGCCGACACCGAGCTGCTGGGCCGGTTGAGCAACCGGCTGCTCGACGCCGGGGCCGCGCCCGCCGGTCACGGCTCCAAGCTGGCGCGCGTGCTCGGCGAAACGGCGCGGCCGGACGAGACGCAGCAGCCCGCCGACCCGGTACATCGGGCAGTGGCCGAGCAGGTCGCCGAGCTGCTCGTGTGGGATCGCGCGGTGCGGGCCGACGCCTACGACGCCGTGCACCAGATGCGGGTGACCATCCGCAAGATCCGCAGCCTGCTGGCCGACTCCCAGGGCGCAGCGGAATCCTCGGACATCGCCTGGATTCAGGACGAATTGCGCGAACTCGCCAACGTGCTGGGCGTGGCCCGCGACGCGGAGGTGCTCGCCGAGCGCTACCAGCAGGCGCTGGACAAGCTGCCGCCGGAGCTGGTGCGGGGCCGCATCCGTGAACGCCTCGTCGAGGGAGCCCGGCGCCGCTATCAGACCGGGCTGCGGCGGTCGCTGATCGCGATGCGCTCGCAGCGATACTTCCGCCTGCTCGACGCCCTCGACGCGTGGGTCGCCGAAATCCCCACCGCCGCTGCGGGCGAGGAGGCGGCGCCGGTGACCCTCGAGGCGGCCTACCAGAAGGTCCGCAAGGCCGCGAAGGCGGCGGCCGCGGTGGAGCCGGGGGCCGAAGCCGAGCTCGACCTCGCGCTGCACCGAATTCGCAAGCGCGCCAAGCGACTTCGCTACACCGCGGCGGCCACCGGCGCCGTGCGGGTGTCCGAGCAGGCGAAGGTCATCCAGACGCTGCTGGGTGACCACCAAGACAGCGTGGTCAGCCGCGAACACCTGGGTCACCAGGCCGAGGCCGCGCACACCGCCGGCGAGGACACCTTCACCTACGGACTGCTGTATCAGCAGGAGGCCGACCTGGCCGAGCGGTGCCGCCAATCGCTCGACGAGGCGCTGCGCAAGCTCTCCAAGGCGGTGCGCTGAACTCGGTGGGCGGACAAGTTGGCCGCTAAGCCGGATCAGTCGCGCTTGGCCTCGTAGCGCAGCAGCACCGTGCCGCCGGGGAAAGAGCGGTTTTCCAACAGCCGCAGCGAGATCCAGGACGGCAGCGTCGGGAAGAACGGGGTGCCGCCGCCCACGGCGGTGGGCGCGACCACGATCCGGTATTCGTCCACCAGTCCGGCCCGCACGATCGGTGCCGCCAGCGTCGCGCCGGCCACCTCCAGCGTGCCCTCGGTTTCGGCTTTCAGCTGCGTCACCACCTCGACCGGGTCGCCGCGTTCCAGGCGGGAGTTCCAGTCCACCGACTCCAGGCTGTGCGAGAACACGACCTTGGGCATGTCGCGCCAGATGCGCGCGAAGTCGACGATCAGAGGGGTGGCGTCCGGGGCCTGGTCGGCGGTCGGCCAGTACGCGGACATCAGTTCATAGAGCCGCCGCCCGTAGAACGACAGGGCGGTCTCCCGCTCGAAGTCGTTCCAGTACTGGTGCAGTTCTTCGCTCGGATCGGCCCAGTCGATGTTGCCTTGCGCGTCGGCGATGTACCCGTCCACCGACACGTTGAAGCCATAGATGAGTTTGCCCATGCAGATCAGACTGCACCGCAGGGCAAAACTCATCGCCACGCCACACGAGGCGGGGCGGACGAGTTGGCCTGTAAGCCGGATTCTGTTCCCCGCCGCCGCGGCATAAGCAACGGCGGCGCGGCGGCGACCATCCATCTGGACACACCGTCGCCGGGTGCCTCGAGCGGCCTACCCGCAGGCTCGGGCGAGCAACCCTCGAACGCCTGCGCGGCCGCACCAGGTGCGGCCTTCTTGGCCTTGCTTCGGGTGGGGTTTGCCTAGCCACTCCGGTCACCCGGAATGCTGGTGCGCTCTTACCGCACCGTTTCACCCTTACCACCGCGAGGGTGGCGGTTTGTTTTCTGTGGCACTTTCCCGCGAGTCACCTCGGATTGCCGTTAGCAATCACCCTGCTCTGTGAAGTCCGGACTTTCCTCGACTCGACGCCGGTTTTGCCGACGCGAGCCGCGGCCGCCCGGCCAACTCGTCCGCGACGCTCCACGGTACCCGCTGCGCAACGCGCTGACCAGCACCTCACGAGGGGACTTTGACGATTGAGCAATTTATCAATCATTGCTAAATAAGTGTGTTGATGCCACGCTGACCGCATGACAGATACCGAAGGATTTATCGATCAGTCGGTGACGGGTCTCGCGGAGCCACAACCGATGTACAAGGCGCTGCGCGAAACGACCCCGGTGTTCCGCTCCCCACAGGCGGTGGTGCTGAGCCGCCTCGCCGACATCGAGATGGCGCTCAAGCGCACCGAGCTGTTCTCGTCGAACATGGACGCCGTCGACCTCGGCAACATCCGGCCGATGATCCCGTTGCAGATCGACCCGCCCGAGCACGCGAAGTACCGCCGCATCCTCGATCCCTTGTTCACCCCGCGCGAGATGGCCCGGCGCGAGCCGGGCGTCACCGAGCTGGTGAACCAGATGATCGACCGCTTCGCCGGTCGGGGCGAATGCGACTTCCACGAGGAGTTCGCGGTCCCCCTGCCCTGCACCGTCTTCCTGCAATTGCTCGGCCTTCCGCTCGAGGATCTCGATCAATTCCTGGTGTGGAAGGACCACATCATCCGCCCGGAGGGCGACTCGGGGTTCGACCGCCGCCACGAGACCGGCGCTCCCACAGCGCAACAGATCTACGACTACTTCGACCGCGCGATCGACGACCACATCGCCAGCCCGCGCGACGACGTGCTGTCCGCGATGATCGCGGCCACCATCGAGGGCCAGCCACTGTCGCGCGAGGAGTTGCTCGACATCTGCTTTCTGTTCCTCATCGCGGGGCTGGACACGGTCACCGATTCGCTCGACTGCTTCTTCGTGTACCTGGCCCGCCATCCCGACCACCGGCACCAGCTCGTCGAGCAGCCGGACATCCTGCCCAGCGCCATCGAGGAGTTGTTGCGCTGGGAGACACCGGTTCCCGGTGTGGCCCGGGTGGCCATGCAGGACACCGAGGTGGGCGGCTGCCCCATCAGCAAGGGCGAGCGGGTCAGCCCGTTGCTCGGCGCGGCCAACACCGACCCCGCCGAGTTCCCCGAGCCGGACCTGGTGGATTTCAGCCGAAACCCGAACCGGCACCGCGCGTTCGGCGGCGGGCCGCACCGTTGCCTCGGGTCCCACCTGGCGCGCATGGAGCTGCGGGTGGCCCTGCGCGAATTCCACCGGCGCATCCCGGATTACGAGATCAAGCCCGGCACGCAGCTGACGTACACCGCGGCGCTGCGCTCAGTGGAGTCGCTGCCGCTCGTCTTCCCGGTGCCATGACGCGCGTTACCGTCGACCCCGACCGCTGCACCGGGCACGGCCGCTGCTACACGCTGGCGCCCGACGTGTTCGACGCCGACGGGGTCGGTCATTGCGTCGTGCTCGAGCCGGACGTCTCGGGCGACCTCGAGGCGCAGGCCGTCGCCGGCGAGCAGAACTGCCCGGAGCAGGCGATCACGCTGTCCCGGTAGGGATCACGCGAAGCAGATGACGCTGCGCGCTCCCCGGCCCGCGGTCATGTCGGTGAACGCGGCCTCGACGTCGTCGATGCCGATCCGCCGGGTCACCAACGCTTCGAGGTCGAGCCTGCCGCGTTGGGCAAGCTCGGCGAGCACCGGGATGTCGCGCGCCGGATCGCTGGCGCCGTAGACGCTGCCCTGCACCGTCTTGCCGTCGGCCATCAACGACAGCGCCGGGAACGTCACCTCCTCGGCGATCCCGGCGGCGCCGACCAGCGTGACCTTGCCGCCGCGGCGGGTGGCCTCGTAGGCCAGGCGCATCGTGGCGGGCTTGCCCACCACCTCGATCCCATGGTCGACGCCGACGCCCCCGGTGAGATCGCGCACCGCGGCGACGAGGTCGACCTCGCCCGCGTCGACGGTGTCGGTCGCCCCGTTGGCGGAAGCGGCCGGAAGCTGGCCGGCCACCCGGTCGGCCGCGATGATGCGCGCGGCGCCGGCCAGCCGCGCCCCCTGGATGGCGGCCAAACCCACGCCGCCGCAGCCGATCACCAGCACGGTGTCCCCCGGCCGCACCGCCGCCGTGCGCATCACCGCGCCGACGCCGGTGGTGACGCCGCACCCCAGCAGGGCGGCGTGGTCGAGCGGCAGCGACTCGTCGACCGGCACCACCGCCGCGGCCGGCAGCAGCGTCTCCTCGGCCAGCGACCCGACTCCCATGCCGGGCCACACCGGGCCGCCGGCGCTTTCGGCGTAGGGGCCGCCGTAGGCGTGGTCGTAGCCGTGCACGCACAGTTGGGCCTCGCCGCGCAGGCAATGCGGGCAGGCCCGGCACGGCACGTTCCAGGTCAGCACGACGTGATCGCCGGGGCTGACCGTGGTGACGTCGGCGCCCACCTCGGCGACGATCCCGGCGCCCTCGTGCCCGAGGGTCGACGGCATGAGCGTGGGAATCGCGCCGTCGCGCAGCGACAGGTCGCTGTGGCACACGCCGCTGGCGCGCAGCTGCACCCGCACCTCGTGGCCGGCGAGGGGACGCAGCGCGAGTTCCTCCACCTCGGTGGGCCGGCCGACCTCGCGCAGCACGATGGCTTTCATGGGGTCCACACTGTGATGCAGGTCATAGCGACCTACGATGGCTGGACAACCGCACCGGGTCAAGGGAGACGGCTTCGAAATGAGTAGGACGGGATCAACGACGATCACGCGCGACAGCCAAACGGCAGGTGACGAGCCGGTTTTGACCATCGGCGGCCAGGGGCAGGCGGGTGCGGCCGGAAGCTACGCGGTGCGCAATCCCGCGCGGCCGAACGAGGTCGTCGGCCACGCCCCGGCCGCCGACCGCGCCCAGCTCGACGCCGCGGTGGCGGCGGCACGGCGCGCGGCGCCCGGGTGGCGGGCGTTGGGAGTGGCCGAGCGGGTCGCCGCCCTGACGACCGCGGCGGCCAACGCCGCCGAACAGCTGGCCGCCGGCGACGGCGCGCGCCTGTACACGCGCGAGCACGGAAAAGTGCTGAGCGAGGCCAACTTCGAGATCAGTACCGGCCCCGGCCTGACCGCGCTGATCGGGTCGATGGCCGAGGCCGCGGTCGCGCCCGAACAGGTCGACCCGAACGCCCCCTACCCGCGCCTGCACCGGGAGCCGTTCGGCGTGGCCGCGCTGGTGCTGCCGTTCAACTGGCCGCTCGCGCTGACGATGACGAAGCTGGCGTCGGCGCTCAGCGCGGGTAACACCGCCGTCGTCAAGGTGCCGCCCAGCTGCCCGCTGGCGGCGCTGCGGCTGGCCGGGGCGTTGGCCGCGGCGCTGCCGCCGGGGGTGGTCAACGTGCTCGCCGGCCCCGGCAGTGAACTCGCCCAGGCGCTGGTCACCCACCCGGGCATCGACCTCATCTCGCTGACCGGCGGCGTGGCCACCGGGCGCGCCGTGATGGCGGCGGCCGCCGCGCGGCTGACCCCGGTGCTGCTCGAACTCGGCGGCAACGACGCCGCGATCATCGCCCCCGACATCGAGGTGACCGACGAGCTGGTCGAGCGGCTGGTGACGGCGACCTACACCACCGGCGGCCAGGTCTGCATGGCGATCAAGCGGCTGTATGCCCCCGCCGAACGGGTCGGCGAGCTGGCCGAGGCGGTGCTCGCCCGCTGCGAGCGCGAGGTGATCGGCGACGGCCTCGCCGAGGAGACCACGCTCGGCCCGCTGCACACCGCCGCCGGCCGCGACCGGGTTGCCGCGCTCGTCGGTGAGGCCGAGTCCCGGGGCGCGACGGTGCGCACCGGCGGGCGGATCCGCGAGGAGGACGCCGCCTCGGGCGGATATTTCGCGCTGCCGACGGTGGTCACCGGCCTGCCCCCGGACTCGCGGCTGGCCACCGAGGAGCAGTTCGGCCCGGTGTTGCCCCTGTTCGGGTACGCCGCCATCGAGGACGCCGTAACCGCGGCCAACGCAACGGAATTCGGCCTGACCGCGTCGGTCTGGACCGGTGACGACGAGCTGGCCGATCGCGTGACCGGGCAGCTGGTCGCGGGCACGGTCAGCGTCAACTGCCACGGCCTGGCCGCCCAGGACCCGCGGCTGCCGTTCGGCGGCTGCGGCCAGTCCGGCCTCGGCCGCGAGCTGGGGGTGGACGGGATCCGGGCGTTCACCCAGCCGCGGACCTTCGTGCGGCATCCCGTCCCAAGTTAGGGCGTCGCGTGTGCATTGACGGCTTCGCGTGTGCGGTCAGGGCGCAAAATCCGTCAAATCTGCGCCCTAGGTTCACACCGAAAGCCATGGCCGCACACTCGGTCACCGCGCGGGCGCCTCGGCCCGCTCGCCGAGCCGGACGCGCAGGTCGCGCTCGAAGGCAACGACCTCCGGGCTGAGCTTCTCGGCCCGCAGGCGCTCCAGATTCGGGTAGCCCGCGGCGCGCTCCGCGTCCCACTCGTCGGCGAACTTGCCCGACTCGATCTCGGTCAGCACTTCGCGCATCGCGGTCGGCACGTCGAGGCCGTCGTACCGGTTCGCCCGCGACAGCTGGCCGTATTGGCTGGTCGGCGAGTGGTAGCGCATCTGGCCGGCGTAGCCCTCCAGCCGCAGCAGCCGGTAGCTGCGCTCGATCTCGCCCGAGAGCATGAGTTCGGCCATGACCGCCTCCAGCGGGATGCCGGCCTCCAACATCAACGCGACGAAGCTCGCGGAGACCCGGCCCATGGCCGGCGCGAGCACCTGCTCCACCGCGAGGTCGAGGACGGCCTCCTGGCGCGGCGTCATGTCGATCGCGCCTTGGCGCAGGCCGCCGAGCGCCCGCCCGACGGCGAGTGTGCGGGCCAACGCGGTTCCGGTGCGGTCCTTGTCGATCCCGAGCGCGGTGATGAACCCGACGCCTTCGAGGAAGCACTCGCGGACCTCCCGACCGAGCATCCGGGGCGCGACCATGCCGACGTCGCAGTCGGGAGCGATCCGGTCGAAGGCGGCAACGTAGCCCGAGGCCAGCACCCACAGCGCGTCGGGCTTAGGCGCGATCGGCAACTCGGGGATCACGTCGTCCGGGATGAGGGTGCAGATCACATCGCAGTCGCTCGCCGCCTCGATCTCGTGGGCGGCGAAGCCTTCGGCCTGGGCGTGTTCCCGGGACGCGTCGGCCTGGGTGAAGACCTCCACCGCGATCCCCGAGTCGCGCAAGTTGAGCGCCCACGAGCGGCCCTGGTTGCCATACCCGACGACGGCAACCGACTGCCCGTCCAGCACCGACAGGTCAGCATCGCGCTCGTAATAGATCGTCGTCACCGAAAATTCCCTTCACTCATGCAGAAGGCCGTTCAGATCTGCTCGGGTCTGGTCGATTTGGTCGTACGCATAGGTCGCCATCGCGGCCGTGGTGGTCATCGATTCACCCTGCCGCGCGAGCGATTCGAAGGTCTGGTCGCCGAGGACGTCGCGCAGGCGGGCAATCGCCGCGCTGAACTCAGGGAGCGCTGCGGTCAAGGGGCTGAACGCAATTCCGGCGATCACGGCCGCCGGCTCATACCGGCCGAGCTGTTCGAAGATGATGGCAAGCTGGGCTTGCGCCACCCGCACGTTGACCGCGTTGCCAGCGTCGTGGTAGTTGCGAATCGCCAACATCGCGTAATCCAACGCGGCCACGGGATCACCGCATGCGGCCTCGAGACGGGACAATCCGGCCGCCAGTTGTGACTCGTTGAAGCGGTCTCCGCAGTCTTGAGCGATCACCAACCCCCGACGGAAAGCGTCCACCGCGCCGGCGGGATCGACCTCTCGGAAAGCCAGCCCGTGGGCGAAAAGCGCGAACGAAAGTGCATACGGGTTCCGCGTGGCCTCGGCGGCGGCGACGAGGCCGCCGGCGGCGGCCATCGTTTCGTCAGCAGAACCCACGGCGGCCAGGGCGACGACGAGCGATGCCCTGGTGAGCGTGTGCGTGTCGCGATTGCGGGCGAGCTGCGCGCGGCACCACTCAGCCCATTGTTGGGGCTGACCGACGACGAGGTAGGGGGCGCCGAGCCAGCCCTCGACACCGAACGGCACCTCACCGCCGCCACTTCCAACCACTTCCCGGCCGGCGTCGCTGTAGCGGACGGCCTGCTCGATCCGGCCGAGCATCCAGCACTGGGACGCGATCACATACAGGATGGCGAGCCGCGGATGGTGGACCGCCCGGGCGGGCTCGACGAGCTCCTCGGCCCAGGCTATCGGCTCATAACTCTCGACCGCACCGCCGAGGAACATGGTGAAGGTCGCAATGGAGGCGGCGGTGTCGAGGTCGGCGTGGTCGGCGGCCCAGCGGAATGCGGTGCGCAGGTTGGCCAATTCGGTCGTGAACCAGGTGTATGCCTTCCGCTGCCGGGGGCTGTCCCACAGTGCCAGGATTTCGGCCTCGCGCTGCGCGAAGTATCGGGCATGCGCGGCACGCGTTGCGGTGGCCTCGCCGTGGGCGACCAATTGTTCCTCGGCGAACTGGCGGATCGTCTCCAGCATCGAGAACCGGGCCCGTTCGGACGATCGGTCGGCGACCAGCAGCGACTTGCGCACCAGCGCGTCGAGCAGGCCGAGGACGCTGTACTCGTCGCTGCCATCGGGTCCTGCTATCGCGCACGCGCTTTGGAGGTCGAATCCACCCGAGAACACCGAACACCTTTGCAACAAGGACTTCTCGTCGTCATCGAGAAGGTCGTAAGACCACGCCACCGCTTGGCGCAGCGTCCGGTGGCGTTCCGATCCGCGCCGCGAGCCGACCAGCAATTTGAATCGGTCGTCGAGACGATCGCGCATTTCCGCCACCGTCATCGACGCCATCCGCGAGGCCGCCAGCTCGATCGCCAATGGGATCCCGTCGAGGCGGCGACAGACGTCCTCCACCACTGCCATTTCGCCGGCCAACGACGCCGAGACCACACTCTGAGCGCGTTCGACGAAAAGCTCCACGGCCGCACCGGTATCCAGCGACGGCACCCGTCGCAACTGCTCGTCGGCGACGCCGATTCCCTCGCGACTCGTGGCCAAAACTTTCACTGTCCCCGAGACCGCGAGGATCGCGTCGACCAGATCCGCGACGCTGTCGACGACATGCTCACAGTTGTCGAACACCAGCAGTCGCGACCGACCCTCCAATGCGGACGCGACGGACTCGCCGACGCTTTTGCCCTGCTGTTGAACGATCCCCAACACCGACGCCACCGCGTCGGCCACCGAGGCGGGATCCGAAACGGCGGCCAGTTCGAAAATCCATACGCCGTCATGAAATTCGTCGGCCAGCTGTGTCGCCACTTCTATCGCAAGCCTGGTCTTGCCGACGCCGCCCACGCCGGTCAAGGTGACCAGCCGGTGTGAACGCAGGGCGGCTCGGACAGTGGCGACTTCGGCCTCGCGGCCGATCAAGCTCGTGCTCGCGGGCCGCAGGTTTCCCGGGGTCGGGTCGATCGTCCGCAACGGCGGAAAATCTTCGGGTAGGCCCGGCGCCCGCACCTGGAACACGGTGATCGGGCTCGGTATGTCCCTCAACCGCCGTAGGCCCAGATCGAGCAGGTCGACTCCGGCGAGCAGCGCCGCGGTCGAGTCCGCGACCAGAATTTGACCGCCATGCCCGGCGGCCATCACCCGTGCCGCGCGGTTGAGGACCGGGCCGAAATAGTCGCCGTCCCGCAGTTCGGCCTCCCCGGTCGCCAAACCCATCCGTACCGGCAGCTCCAGCGACCGCTGCGCGGCGACCGCGGCCTCGACCGCGGATGCCGGCGAGGCGAACGCGGCGACCACACCGTCGCCGGTATGGCTGAACACGTGCCCGCCATGCCCCTCGACCGCGGCCCGCAGCGCCTTGTCGTGCGCCTGCAGGGCCTCCCGCATAGCACCCGCGTCTGCCTCCCACCGACGGGTCGAACCCTCGATATCGGTGAACAGAAACGTAACGACCCCCGAAGGCGGGCCCACCGCCAAAGGATGTCACACCGATCCTGGGGCGAGGTGGACAATCGCCCCGACGTTCGCGGCCGACCTACACGAAAGACACACCCAACAAGAGCAGTGCGAGAGCCACTTCGGGCCCGTTGGTCTGCAGGTTGGTCACGAAGCCGCCCACCTCGAACCCCGTCGGCGCGATGACCGGCGGGTTCCCCGTCGTCGTCACGGCCACCGTGACGGGCTGCAGCGGCGCCAGGACACCGCCGAAGGGGATGTTGAGCGCCACGGTCTGCACACCCGGTACCGACCCGGGCAGCGGAATCGACACCGTGGCTTGGCCGTAGAGCAACGCGCTGCCGACGGCGGGGCCGGCGCTGGAAAGCGCCGCCATGGCCGCGGCCGGGTTCCCGGCCTGCAGGGCACCGACGAACGCCGTCCCTCCCTGTGCCAGCGGTCCCGTCGCGACGACGAGCGGGCCCACCAGATCGAGGGGTAGTTCGATCTGCTGCGCGCTGCTGCCCTGCAACACGGACAGGACTTGGGACCCGATGGCCTGGAAGCCCGGGAGCGCGGCGGCGGCCTGGGCGTTGGCGATCTCGGTGCCCAGATAGGACGCCGCGCCGGCGTTCAGCAAGATCGTGAACTCGGAGTGAAAGGCCGCCGCCTGCGCACTAAGCGCCTGAAACTGCTGGGCGTGGCTGGAAAACAGTGCGGCGATCGCCGCCGACACCTCATCGCCCGCGGCGGCCGCGACGCTGGTCGTCGGGCCCGCCGCGGCGGCATGGGCCGCAGTCAGGGCCGAGCCGATGTTCTCCAGGTTCCCGGCCGCCTGGCCGACCAACTCAGGCACCACCGTCATAAAGGACATGGCCGCCTCCTAGGCCGAGGGCGATCACCCGGCGATCCAGAGGAAAAGCGTACCGCCGGGCGGCCTTTCGGTCCCCACTTCCGCGCAAAGGAGCGCCCGCAACCCGAGTACAGTGACTGCGATGGCCGCCGCCCCGTCGAACGAGCGGATGATCGCCGGCGTAGCGGCGGCGTCCGTCTCGCTCGGTGTGGCCGAACTGGTGGGGATCCCGTTCGGCGCGCGCGCCAATGCGCGTACCGCCGTCTCCACCGCGGTCGTGGACCTGACGCCGGGGCCCATCAAAGAGTGGGCAATTCAGAGGCTGGGCTCGATGGACAAACCGTTCCTTGCGGTCGTCGTCCTCGTGGTCATCGCCACCGTCGCCGCCATCGCCGGGACCCTGGAGACCCGGCGGCGCCCGCTGGGCAGCGCCGTGATCGCCGCGGCGGGCCTCCTCGGATGCCTCGCAGTGCTGTCGCGGCCGGGCACCACCGCACTCGACACGATCCCCACCGTCGTCGGTGCGGCCTGCGGCGTGGCGACCTTGCGCTTGCTGACCAGCCGGATGGTTGCCGGCCGCGAGCCCGATGCCGGCAGGCGCAGGTTTCTGGGTTATGGACTGCTGGGATTGGGGGTGGTCAGCGGCGTGGCGGGTGCGGTCATCACGCGATTGGTCCACTCGGTGGCCGCCGACCGCACCACCTTCGCGCTGCCACGCCCGCGCACGCCGGCGCCGCCGATACCCGCCGACGTGCAACCGAACGGCGTTGCGCTACCGAGCTTCGTCACGCCCAGCGCCGACTTTTACCGGGTGGACACCGCACTGGTCGTTCCCCAACTCAGCCGCGGCGACTGGCGGCTGCACATTCACGGCATGGTGGACCACGAAGCCGCCTACAGCTTCGACGATCTCGCCCGCTTCGACGCCGTGGAAGCGGTGACGACGCTGACGTGTGTGTCGAATCCCGTTGGGGGCGACCTGATTTCGACCGGCGTCTGGGTCGGCTACCGGGTGGCCGATCTGCTGGCCGCGGCCGGGGTGCACGCGGACGCCGACATGGTGCTCTCGACGTCCATCGACGGGTTCACGGCCGGCACGCCGGTGCAGGCGCTCACCGATGGCCGCGACGCGCTCCTGGCCGTCGGCCTCAACGGCCAGCCGCTGCCGATCGAGCACGGCTACCCGGCGCGGCTGGTGGTGCCCGGGCTGTACGGGTACGTGTCGGCCACCAAGTGGGTCGTCGATCTGGAGCTGACCCGCTTCGACCGGGCGAAGGCGTACTGGACTCGACAGGGCTGGGCGCCGCGCGCGCCGATCAAGACCGAGTCGCGGATCGACGTGCCGAAGAGCGGCCAGAAGGTGCCGACGGGGCCGGTGGTGTTCGGCGGTGTTGCGTGGGCGCAGAATCGCGGCGTGCGCGCGGTGGAGGTCCGCATCGACGACGGAGCGTGGCAGCCCGCGCAGCAGGGCGCGAGCTATTCCAACCAGACGTGGCGGCTGTGGAGCTTTCCCTGGCAGGCGAAAAGCCCTGGGAGACACACCATCACCGTGCGCGCCACCGACAACACCGGAGCCGTCCAGACCGAGGATCAGGCTAGCCCCGTCCCGGACGGCGCTACCGGCTGGCACACGGTGGACTTCACCGTCGCGTAGGCGTGTAGCGCTACTTCGACGAGAGTCTGCGCCAGCTGACGACCGCGATCACCAAGCCGATCACCACCGTGATCGGACCGATGATGGACCAGGTCGTGGTGTTGCTCATCGGGCTACCAAGCAGCACCCCGAATCCCTGTAGCGCCCAGATCAGGCCGAACAGCGCGATGAGCAACCCCAACGCCAACGTGACGACGAAAGTCCTTCGCATAAGGCGATGCTAGGCGCCCCGACTATCGCCCGGTACGGATAACGAAGGCGTCGGTGCTCTCGTCGTAGCCGACCGTTTCGTCGACGAACAGCTCGCCGACGGTACGGCCATCCTCGGCGACCGCGATGAACCGCGCTTCCTCCTGGTCGTAGGTCACCGATCCCTGCACGAACATCGCCGCGACCTCGTGCCCATCGGCGCCGAAGACGACCAGCTTCAAGCCGCCGGCATTCTTGACGTACTGCGCCGCTTCGGCGCGTGTGATGGCCATCGCTGCATTCCTCTCGCTGGTGCTGTGGCTGCTGCGCAGTATGCCCCAGCCCGCACCGAGTACTCCGGTGAGGACAGGTAGTCCGCTACGCATGTGGTGCGCGGCGGAACCACCAAGACTTGGGGCACGTACTCGATCAACACCGGAGCAACGCCATGACGATCTGCCCGAGCGTCCTTAGTGCCGGCCTGCCGACGGTGGACTATGAGCATTGCCAGAGCCCGGACGAGGCCCACGAGATCATCGCCGGCGCGCGCCGCCGGGCGCCGATCGCGATCGGCCCGCACGGGCCGGAGTTGCTGACCTACGAATTGGTGCGGACCGTGCTGCGCGATCCCCGGTTCCGCGTGCCTCAGGGCATGTTCCTTGCGTCCCAGGGCATCACGAGTGGCCCGTTGTGGGAGCGGGTCGCGACGAACCTGATCAGCCTCGACGGGCCGGCGCACCACCGGCTGCGCCGACTCGTGTCCAAGGCCTTCACACCGCGGGCCACCGCTCGACTGCGCACCACCATCGTCGAGGTGATCACCGAACTGGTGGATCGCCACGTCGGCATGGGGCGCTGCGAGGTGGTCACCGATATCGCCCGGCAATTCCCGGTCCCGATCATCTGCGCTCTGTTGGGCGCCCCGGCCGACGATTGGAAGCTGTTCTCGGAGTGGACCGATGACATCTTCAAGGTCTTCAGCTGGGACGTCGCCGCCCACCAGGAGGCCATCTTGGCGGCCTGGGACGAACTCGACGCCTACATCGACGACATGGTGGCCGAGCGGCGGCACACACTGACCGACGACCTGATCTCCGAGCTGATCCGCGCCGAGGACGACGGTGATCGCCTCAGCGCCGACGACCTGCGGATGCTGGCGGCGGGCCTGCTGATGGCCGGCACCGACACCACCCGCAATCAGCTGGCGGCCTCGGTGCACGTCCTGGCCGACCACCCCGACCAGTGGGCGCTGCTGGCCGAGCGTCCCGAGCTGGCGACCAACGCGGTCGAAGAAACGATGCGGCATTCACCGATCGCGGCCGGCAGTCTCCGCACCGCCCGCGAGGACGTCGAGATCGAAGGGGTCATGATCCCGGCCGGCACCCTGGTCATCGCCCACACGGGCGCCGCGAACCGCGACCCCGCCGTCTACGACGATCCCGACCGCCTCGACATCACCCGCACCGGCGCCCCGCCGATGCAAACGTTCGGGGCCGGCATGCACTACTGCCTCGGCGCGAACCTCGCCCGACTCGAGCTGGCCGAGGCCCTGGCGATCATGACGCGGCGGATGCCCAACGCCCACCGCACCGGCCCCGCCCCCTGGAAGCCGCTCACCGGAATCAGCGGACCGATCACGCTGCCACTCGAATTCGACCCGACAGGCGAATCAGAAATCTTGGCCTGGTAGCGATCTCGCGCCGGGCACGAAGTCTTCGTCCACTCGGCGCCCACCTTCGGCACGTTGTCGCTCGGAGGCGGGCAAAAAGTCAGGTGCCTCCAGGCCGGGGCCAATGTTGCACATGCGACCCGGGGTACAGATGGGACAACGCGCCGCGATCTTTATATTGATTGTATAGATAGCATTGACACCGCCGGAAACCGGCGACCATAGTCGTCAGGTATGGCGCTGCTGCCAGACCCCGACCCCCGGCGGCGACAGCACATTGTGATCTCGGTTGACGACCACGTCATCGAGCCGCCCGACATGTTCGTCGGTCGGCTGCCGGCTGCGCTGGCCGAACGCGCCCCGAAGGTCATCGAGACCGACGACGGGCGGCAAGTGTGGCGCTACGAGGGCCGCGAGTACCCGAACATCGGCCTCAACGCCGTGATCGGCCGGCCCCGCGAGGAATGGAGCATGGAGGCCGCCCGGTTCGACGAAATGCGGCCGGGCTGTTGGGATATCGACGCCCGCATCGACGACATGGACCTCGCGGGAATCTGGGCCTCGGTCAACTTCCCGTCGCTGATCGCCGGGTTCGCCGGGACGGTCTTCTGGAAGAGCGACGACCTGCAGCTGGGCCTGGCAACGCTGAGGGCCTGGAACGACTGGCACCACGAGGTGTGGGCCGGCAGCTACCCGGAACGGATCATCCCGCTGCAGCTGCCCTGGCTGGCCGACCCGAAGCTCGCGCCCGAGGAGGTGCGCCGCAACGCCGCCCGCGGCTTCAAGGCGGTGAGCTTCCCCGAGCTGCCCGCCCAATGCGGGCTGCCGAGCCTGCACAGCGGCGCGTGGGACCCGTTCTTCGCCGCCTGCGAGGAGACCGGCACGGTGGTGTGCCTGCACACCGGATCGGCCCAGTGGGCGCCAATCCCGGCCCCGGACACGCCTTTTGAGACCATCACCACCCTCTTCCCGGTGAACGCGCTGGTCGCTTGCGCCGACATGCTGTGGTCGGGCATCCCGGTGCGGTACCCGGGGCTGAACATCACCCTGGCCGAGGGCGGGCTGGGCTGGGCGGCCATGCTCGGCGACCGCGCCGATTACGTTCTGGCGCATTCGGCTTCGGGCCACGAGGGCGGCGCGTGGCGGGGCGACCTGCTGCCCAGCGAGGTGCTGCGCCGCAACTTCTGGTTCTGCTCGATCGACGACCCGCACGCGTTCGGCGCGCTCGACGCGATCGGGGCCGACCGCATCCTCGTCGAAAGCGACTACCCGCACGCCGACTCGACCTGGCCCGACACCCAGCAGGTGGTGGCGCGCAACGTCGCCGGGCTGTCGGAACAGGACGCGGCCCGCATCACCCACCGCAATGCCGCTCAACTGTTCCGCCACCCGCTGCCGGACGAGGGGTGGCTTGCCGCTTCGGCCACAGCGTAGGAGGCACACATGCTCGACCTGCTCATCCGCGACGCCCAGATCGTCGACGGCACCGGGGCGCCCGCCCGGCGCGGCGACGTCGGCCTCAGCAGCGGCCGCATCGTCGCCGTCGGTGAAGTCGACGACCCGACCGCGAAAACCGTTGACGCCCAAGGCCAGACGCTGGCGCCGGGCTTCGTCGACCTGCACACCCATTACGACGCCCAGCTGTTCTGGGACCCGACCGCCAGCCCGTCGGTGCAGCACGGCGTCACCACGGTCTTCGGCGGCAACTGCGGCTTCACGCTGGCACCGGCGGCCGCCGAGCAGCACGACTACCTCACCCGGATGCTGGCGCGGGTGGAAGGGATGCCGCTCGACGCGCTGCGCGCCGGCCTCGACTGGGGATGGGCGTCGTTCGGTGACTGGCTGGGCCGCCTCGAGGGCCGCATCGCCGTCAATGCCGGCTTCCTGGTGGGCCATTCGGCGCTGCGGCTGGCCGCGATGGGCGACGACGGGGTTGGCGCCGAAGCAACCCCGGAACAGATCGACACGATGGTCGCCGTGTTGCACGACGCGCTGGCCGCCGGCGGACTCGGGCTGTCGACGAGCCAGTCCCCCACCCACAACGACGGGTCTGGCCGGCCGGTGCCGTCGCGCAGCGCATCCAGGGACGAACTTGTGGCCCTGGCGGCCGGGCTGCGCGACCACCCGGGCACCACGCTCGAGGCGATCATCCCCGGCTGCCTGTCCGGCTTCACCGACGACGACATCGCGCTGCTCACCGACATGTCGGTGGCCGCCGATCGCCCGCTGAACTGGAACCTGCTGGGCGTCTCAGCGGCCAACCCGGCCGGGCACGAAAAGCAGTTGCGCGCCTGGGAGGCCGCCGCCGGACGCGGCGGCCGGGTGGTGGCGCTCACCCTGCCGCAGGCCATGAAGATCCGGCTGTCGTTCCTCTCCGGCTTCGTGCTCGACGGGCTGCCCGGGTGGCGCGACACGATGCATCTGCCGGTGCCGGAACGGCTTGTCGCCCTTGCCGATCCGCAGGTGCGCCGCCGCCTCGCCGAGGGCGCCGCCTCGAAGGAGGCCGGCATGCTGCGCGGGCTGGCGCAGTGGCACCGCCTGGTCATCGTGGAGACGTTCGCGCCCGAGAACGCCGACGCCACCGGGCGCAGCGTCGGCGAGGTCGCCGCCGCCCGGGGCGGCGAACCCTTCGACACGCTGCTGGACGTCGTGATCGCCGACGAGCTGCGCACCGGGTTGTCGCCGCCGCTGACCGGTGACACAGAGGCCGACTGGAAAATGCGCGCCGAGGTGTGGCGGCATCCCGGCGCGGTCATCGGCGGCTCCGACGCGGGCGCCCACCTGGACATGATGTGCGGCGCGATCTACACGACGTCGCTGCTGAGCAAGGGCGTGCGCGAACACCAGGTGGTGGCGCTCGAGGAGGCCATCCGGCTGATCACCGACGTGCCCGCCCGCTTCTACGGGCTGACCGAGCGCGGCCGCATCCAGCCGGGCTGGCACGCCGACCTGGTGCTGTTCGACCCGGCGACCGTCGGCCACGGGCCGGAACGCACCCGCTACGACCTGCCGTCCGGCGCGCCCCGGTTGGTCGCCGACGCCTCCGGGATCACCTCCGTGCTGGTCGGCGGCGTCGAGGTCTGCCGCGACGGCGCCGCCACCGGCGCCCTGCCCGGCACCGTGCTGCGATCCGGGCGCGACACCGAGACGGTCACGGCCTCGTGACGATCGACGAATTCGATCCCGCCGAGTTGCAGAGCGGCCTGCTCATGCAGGTCGAGAACGTGCACGAGCGGCTGCGCGACGCGCAGGCCCGCCACCGGGTGATGGTGGGAAACCCCTTCGCGGAGGTCAGCGCCGCCCAGGTCGGCGAACTCGGCGTGACGGTGCTGGGGTACGAGGAGTGCCAGACCGTGCTGACCCGCCCGGACACCTTCTCGTCGTCGATCTACGACCAGATCATGGGCCCGGTCATGGGCCGCACCCTGCTCGAGCTCGAAGGGGCCGAACATCGGGCCAGCCGGGCGCTGGTGTCGCCGTCGTTCCGCACCGCGCTGCTGGAGCGCTGGCGCACCGAACTCGTCGAGCTGGTGGTCCACGAGCTCATCGACCGGTTCGCGCCGCGCGGGCGAGCCGAGCTGGCCCGCGAGTTCACCTTCGCGTTCCCGGTCCAGGTCATCGCGCGGATCATGGGCCTGCCGCGGCAGGACTATCCGCGCTTCCAGCGGCTGTCGATCGAGTTGCTCAACGTGGTCTACGACTGGGATCGCGGGCTGGCCGCCTCGGCGGAGCTGAAGGCCTACCTGGCGGAGATCCTTGCCGAGCGGCGCCGCCGCCCGCAGGACGACCTGATCAGCATGCTGGCGGAGTCCGAGATCGACGGCGTGCGGCTCGCCGACGACGAGATCTTCGCGTTCCTGCTGCTGATCCTGCCCGCCGGCGTCGAGACGACCTACCGCGCGTCGGGCAACCTGCTGGTCGCGCTGCTCACCGAGCCCGCGCTACTGGCCGAGGTGCGCGCCGACCGCGGCTTGCTGCGGGGGGCGTTCGAGGAGGCGCTGCGCTGGGAGCCGCCGATCACCACGGTGGTGCGACGGGCGGTCCGCGACTGCGAGCTCGGCGGGCTCGCGATCCCGGCGGGCACGACCGTCAGCGTCAGCGTGGCGGCCGCCAACCGCGACCCGGCGCGCTACCCCGACCCGGACCGCTTCGACCCCGCCCGCAAGAACATCGCGCACCTGACCTTCGGGGGCGGCCCACACCTGTGCCTGGGCATGCACCTGGCGCGGATGGAGGGGACGGTGGCCATCAACGCGCTGCTGGACCGGCTGCCCGACCTCAGCCTCGACCCGAGCGCCCCGGCGCCGCACGTCGTCGGCGTCGCGTTCCGCTCGCCGGCCGCGTTGCCGGTCGAGTTCACTCCGGCTTAGCGGCGTGACCCCTATTTCCGGGCCAGCGCGTGCCAGGCCATGTCGGCGACGGCCTCGCAGTAGCGATCGTCGATCGGGGCGTCGGAGTAGAGGGCGCGAACGTTCAACGGCGCCAGGACAGCCTGAACGGCGGCCAGGGTATTGACGTCGTCACGCAGGTCACCGCGCTTCCCGGCGCGGTCGATGACCTCTCGCACCACGGCAAAACGAGCCTCCCACACCATCATTCGCGTCTCCTCGTCGTGCGGTCCACGACGATCCATGACCAGCGCCCGCATGAACGCGCGGCCCGCCGGGCTGTTGATGCGGTCCGCCAGCTTGCGGGCCAACGCCAGTAGGTCCCCGTGCAGCGAGCCGGTGTCGGCTATCGAACTGTAGGCCTCCGCATCGGCCAGTGCCGCGGCAACGATCAGTCGCTGCCGGTTGCCCCAGAAACGGTGGATCATCGCGGGATCGAGGTGATGGCGCTCCGCCAAGGCCTCGATGCTGAACCGCTCGACGCCCCAGCGGGATAGCTCGTCGAGCGCCGCCACCATCACCCGCGCCCGTACGTCCGCGGGAACAGATTCGTCGGGTGGTTGAGACGGCTGCATCGGTGGCCCCCTTTTGCCCACCTAAAGATAGCTTGTCTGGTTAACCAGCCTCACCGAAGACGCTCCATCCGAATAGAACTCTGCGATGCTCAACGACGCCAGGTCAAGATGCAGCCGGTACAGAATGCCCGGCCCGGCGTCCAGCGCCAGCCGCAGCAGCATCTTGATCGGGGTCACGTGCGACACCACCAGCACGGTGGCGCCCTGATGCGCGGCGACGATCCGGTCACGCGCCCGCAGCACCCGATCGAGCACCGCGTCGAAGCTCTCACCGCCGGGCGGCTTCGTCCTGGTGTCTCGCAGCCAGCGGCGATGCAGCTCCGGATCGCGCTCCGCCGCTTCGGTGAACGTCAGCCCCTCCCACGCCCCGAAATCGGTCTCGATCAAGTCGTCGTCGACGGCCACGTCGAGCCCCAGCGCCTTGGCGGCGGTCGCGGCCGTGTCGTAGGCCCGCTGCAGCGGGGAGGAGATCACCGCGGCGATCCCGCCGCGCTGCGCCATGTAGCGCGCCGCGGCCTCGGCCTGCTGACGCCCGGCCTCCGTCAGCGCCGGGTTGCCGCGCCCCGAGTAGCGGCGCTGCGCCGACAATTCGGTCTGGCCGTGCCGCAGCAACAGCAGCCGCGTCGGGGTGCCGCGGGCCCCGGTCCATCCGGGCGACGTCTTGGCCTGCACCGCCGCGCTTTTCGCGGACTCCGCGGCGGGCGGTTCGGAGTTCTCGATGTCGCCGTCATCGGCGACCGCAGCGGCGTCCATCGCCTCGTTGGCCAGCCGGTCCGCGTGCGAGTTGCGCTCCCGCGGGATCCACGTGTAGCCGATCCGGTCGAAACGCGCCGCCAGCTTGCGCGCCTGGGAATGGAGTTCGATCAGGTCGGGGTGCTTGACCTTCCACCGCCCGGACATCTGCTCCACCAACAGCTTCGAGTCCAGGAAGACCTCGGCCTCGGTGGCGCCGACTTTGAGCGCGTCGTCCAAACCGGCGATCAGCCCACGGTATTCGGCGACGTTGTTGGTCGCGACGCCGATGGCCTGCTTGGCCTCGGCGAGCACGGTCGAGCGGTCCTCGCTGCGCACCACCGCGCCATAGCCGGCCGGGCCGGGATTGCCGCGCGATCCGCCGTCGGCCTCGATGACGACTTTCACTGCTCGAATCCCTTGACCCGCAGCAGGATGGCGCCGCATTCCGGGCAGCGCACCAGCTCGTCCTCGGGGGCGGCGGAGATGCGGGACAGTTCCCCGCGGCCGATTTCGATCCGGCAGGCCCCGCACCGATGCCCCAGCAACGGCCCGGCGCCCGGCCCTCCCCCGGCCCGCTGGCGCTCGTACAGGGCGGACAGGGCCGGGTCCAGCGCCGCGGCGAGCGTGTCACGCCGTGACGAATGGGCCGCGCGGGCCTCGTCGATCTCGGCGAGCGCGGCGTCGAGAGCCTGCTGGGCGGCGGCCATCTCGGACTGCAGCGCCTCGACCGCACCCTCGTCGTTGGTGGCCTGGGCCTGCAGCTCCTCGCGGCGCTCCATCACCTCCAGGAGGGAATCCTCCAGGCTGGTTTGGCGCCGCAGCAGGGTCTCCAGCTCGTGCTGCAGGTCGGACAGTTGCTTGGCATCCGTGGCACCCGATTTCAGCATGGTGCGGTCCCGGTCCTCGCGCTGACGCACCGCCTCGATCTCCGCCTCGAATCGCGACACCTGGGCGTCCAAGTCCTCGAGGGCGATCCGCACCGCTCCCAGCCGGTCACTGGCGGCGTTGTGCTCGGCCTGGATCCGCTCCAGCGCCTCGCGTTGCGGCAGGTGGGCGGTCCGGTGCGCGATGCGCGACAGCTCCGCATCCAGCTTCGACAACTCGAGTAGCGAAAGTTGCTGCGACACCTCGGCTTTCATGGCCGTCCTCCCCCGTCGTCGTACCCCAGATCCCAAGGGTCGGTGCGAATCGCGCACACCCGCACGGGCAGCGCCGCCCCGAAGCGCGAGCGCAGCACGCCCGCCGCCTGCTCGCACCAGGGGAATTCGCTTGCCCAGTGCGCCACGTCGACCAGGGCCACGCTCGAGGCCCGGCGGTGCTCGTCGGCCGGATGGTGCCGCAGGTCGGCCGTGACGTAGGCCTGCACGTCAGCGGCGGCCGCGGCGGCCAGCAGCGAGTCCCCGGCACCGCCGCACACGGCGACCCGCGATACCGGCAGGTCCGGATCCCCGGCCGCGCGCACGCCCCACGACGTCCGCGGCAAGGCGGAACCGACGCGGGAAACGAAGTCGCGCAGGGGTTCCGGCCGCGGCAACCGGCCGACGCGGCCCAGCCCGGCGCCGCTCGGCGGCGCCACCAGCGCGAAGATGTCGAACGCGGGCTCCTCGTAGGGATGGGCGGACCGCATCGCCGCCAGCACCGCGCCCCGGGCGCGGGCGGGAGCGACCACCTCGAACCGGTCCTCGGCCACCCGCTCGACGCTGCCGACGCTGCCAATCGCGGGTGAGGCCCCCTCGTGCGGCAGGAACTGTCCGATGCCGCTGACGCTCCAGCTGCAGTGCGAGTAGTCGCCGATGTGCCCGGCGCCGGCCTCGAACACGGCCTCCTGCACCGCTTCCGCGTTCTCGCGGGGCACGTAGACCACCCACTTGTCGAGGTCGCCCGCCCCCGCGAGCGGTTCGAGCGCGCCCTCGACGGTCAGGCCCAGGGCGTCGGCGAGCGCGTCGGACACGCCCGGCAAGGCGGAGTCGGCGTTGGTGTGCGCGGTGAACAGCGAACGCCCGGTTCGGATCAGGCGGTGCACCAGCGCGCCCTTCGGGGTGCTGGCCGCCACCGTGTCGACGCCGCGCAGCAGCAACGGATGGTGCGCCAGCAGCAGGCCGCCCTCGGGAACTTCGTCGACGACGGCGGGCGTCGCGTCGACGGCGACGGTCACCGAGTGCAGCGCATCGTCGGGGTCGCCGCAGACCAGGCCGACCGAATCCCACGACTGGGCAAGGCGCGGCGGGTAGGCCTCGTCCAGCGCCTCGATCGCATCGGCGAGCCGCACGGTCACGGCCACACCCCGGCGATCGCGTCGACCAGCAGCGGCCACTCGGGGCGCACCGCCGCGCGCAGGTACCGCTCGTCCAGGCCGACGAACGTATCGCAGCGCCGCACGGCAATCCCTTTGCGCTCCAGGCGGTTTCGTAGCGAATCGGCATCCGGGCGCCGGAACAGGACGAACGGGGCCCGCCCGTCGACCACGTCGGCACCCACCGACTGCAGGCCGGCGGCCATCTCGGCGCGCAGCTGGGTCAACCGCATGGCACCGGACGCCGCCTCCGCGACGGCCCGCGGCTCACAACAGGCCGCGATGGCCGTCAGCTGCAGCGTCCCCACCGGCCAGTGCGCGCGCCGCGCCGTCAGCCGCGCCAGCAGCTCCGGGGCGCCCAGGGCGTAGCCCACGCGTAGCCCGGCCAGCGCCCACGACTTGGTCAGGCTGCGCAGCACCAGCACGTCGGGCAGGGGGTCGCCGGCCAGCGACTCCGGCTCGCCGGGAACCGCGTCGGCGAAGGCCTCGTCGACCACGACAATCCGACCGGGCCGGCGCAGCGCCAGCAGCTGCTCGCGGGAGTGCAGCACCGAGGTGGGGTTGGTCGGGTTGCCCACCACCACCAGGTCGGCGTCGTCGGGCACGCGCGCGTCCTCGAGGCGGAACGGCGGCTCGAGCACGACATGCTCGACGGGCACCCCGGCCGAGCCCAGCGCCACGGCCGGCTCGGTGAACGAGGGTGCCACGATCGCCGCCTTCGCCGGGCGCAGGTGGGGCAGCAACGCGAACCCCTCCGCCGCGCCGGCCAGCGGCAGCACCTCGTCGCGGGTGCGGCCGTGCCGCGCGGCGGCCGCGTCCTGGGCGCGGTGTACGTCCCCCGTGCTCGGGTAGCTCGCCAGGTCCGAGAGCCGCTCGGCCAGCCGCCGCGTCAGCCACTCGGGCGGCTGCGCGTGCCGGACGTTGACGGCGAAATCGAGCATCCCGGGCGCCACGGCCTGATCGCCGTGATAGCGGGCCGCAGGCGGGCTCGGGTTCAGAGTCGCCATCCGTGAAACACTAGTGGGCCGCCGCGAACGCGTGGCAGGAACGCCGTCGCACTCCGAAACTGGCCATCAAGGACAATGGTGAGGTGACAGGCACAGCCGCGGATTGCCCCCCTCCTCCTCACGACGCGTTGCGTCGTGCATCGTCGGCGGGCGTCGCGGGCACTCCGCAGCTGGTGATCTTTGATCTCGACGGCACGCTGACCGACTCGGCGGAGGGCATCGTGGCCAGCTTCCTGCACGCGCTCGACCAGGTCGGAGCGGCCGCGCCCGAGGGCGACCTGATCGCGCATATCGTCGGGCCGCCGATGGACGACACCTTCCGCACCATGTTCGGTGACTCCGCCGACGAGGCGATCACCGCGTTCCGGGCCGAGTACGGCGCCCGCGGCTGGGCGATGAACACGCTGTTCGAGGGCATCGAGCCGCTGTTGGCCGACCTGCGCGCCGCCGGGGTGCGGCTGGCCGTGGCCACCTCGAAGCTGGAGCCGACGGCGCGGCGCATCCTCGCCCATTTCGGTTTGGACGGGCATTTCGAGGTGATCGCCGGCGCGGCGCCCGACGGCTCCCGCAAGAGCAAGGAGGAGGTGCTGGCCCACGCGTTGGAACAGCTCCAGCCGCTGCCCGAGCGGGTGCTGATGGTCGGTGACCGTAGCCACGACGTGCACGGCGCGGCCGCGCACGGCATCGACACGGTGGTGGTCGGCTGGGGCTACGGGCGTGACGACTTTCACGAGGGCTTCACCGTCACCGGCGTGACGCACGCCGCGACCATCGAGGAGCTGCGGAGGGCGCTGGGTGTCTGAACCGTTGCACGTCACCTTCGTCTGCACCGGCAACATCTGCCGCTCCCCGATGGCCGAGAAGGTGTTCGCCGACCAGTTGCGGCGGCGCGGCCTGGGTGACGCGGTGCGGGTGACCAGCGCCGGCACCGGCAACTGGCACGTCGGCAGTTGCGCCGACGACCGCGCCGCCAAAGTGTTGCGGGCCCACGGCTATTCCACCGCCCACTGCGCCGCGCAGCTGAACGACGACCACCTGGCGGCCGACCTGGTGGTGGCCCTGGGCCGCAACCACGTTCGGATGCTGCGGCAGCTGGGCGTGGAAGACGACCGGATCCGGATGCTGCGCTCGTTCGACCCGCGTTCGGGCGCCCATGCCCTCGACGTGGAGGACCCCTACTACGGCGACCCCGAGGACTTCGAGGACGTGTTGGCCGTCATCGAGGCCGCCCTGCCCGGCCTGCACGACTGGGTCGACGAACGGCTCGCGGAGAACGGTTGATGCGCCGCCTGGCATTCCTGCTGCGGCCGGGCTGGTTAGCGCTGGCCCTGGTGGTCATCGCCTTCACCTACCTGTGCTTCATGGTGCTCGCGCCGTGGCAGCTGGGAAAGAACACCAGGACGTCGCGGGAGAACCATCAGATCGAGTCCTCTCTGAACACCCCGCCGGTGCCGGTGAAAACGCTGCTGCCGCAGCAGGGTTCGTCGGCGCCGGGCGCGCAGTGGCGCCGGGTGACGGCGAGCGGCCATTACCTGCCCGACGTGCAGGTGCTGGCCCGCCTGCGGGTCGTGGAGGGCGACCCGGCGTTCGAGGTGCTGGCCCCCTTCGTCGTCGACGACGGGCCCACCGTGCTGGTGGACCGCGGCTACGTTCGGCCCGCGCAGGGCTCGCACGTCCCCCCGATCCCCCGCCCACCGGCGGGGCCGGTGAGTATCACGGCCCGGCTGCGCGACTCCGAGCCGACCGCGCCGGGCAAGGATCCCTTCGTCATCGACGGTGTGCAGCAGGTGTATTCGATCAACACCGAGCAGGTCGCGGCGCTGATGAAGGTCCCGCTGGCGGGGTCGTATCTGCAGTTGGTCGAGGACCAGCCCGGCGGCCTGGGCGTGATCGGCCTCCCGCACCTGGACGCCGGGCCTTTCCTCTCGTATGGCATCCAGTGGATTTCGTTCGGCATCGTCGCGCCAATTCTGTTGGGCTACTTCGTCTATTCCGAGATCCGCGTCCGGCGCCGGGAGAAGCAGGCGGCGCAGGAGACCCCGACGACCGTCGAGGAGAAACTCGCCGACCGCTACGGGCGGCGGCGATAGGCCGACCTACAGTGTGCGCTCAGGGTTTTCAGTGCGCGCTGAGGGCGCGAAATTCGCGATTTTCCCGCCCTATCCGCACACTCGACGCCACCGACGCACACGCGACGACCAACGCGGCGGCGGTCTGCACCGCCCGCGACAGGACGACCGCGCGCCGCAGGTCGGCGACCGCGGGCGGCCGGCCGTCGCCGAGGGTGGGCCGGATCTGCAGCTCATGGCGGTACTGGGTGGGCCCGCCGAGCCGGACGCCCAGCGCCCCGGCGAAGGCCGCCTCGACCACGCCGGCGTTGGGGCTGGGATGCCGGGCCGCGTCGCGTCGCCAGGCGCGCAGCGCGCCCGCCGGCGATCCGCCGACGACGGGTGCGCACAGCACCACCAGCGCCGCGGTCGCCCGCGCGGCGGCATAGTTGGCCACATCGTCCAATCGTGCTGCGGCCCAACCGAATCGGAGGTAGCGCGGCGAGCGGTGGCCGATCATCGAATCCAGCGTGTTGATGGCGCGGTAGCTCAGCACCGCGGGCGCGCCGCCGGCCGCCGCCCACAGCAGCGGCGCCACCTGGGCATCGGAGGTGTTCTCCGCGACCGATTCCAGCGCCGCGCGCGTCAGACCGGCGGCGTCCAGCCGCTCCGGGTCGCGCCCGCACAGCGACGGCAGCAGCCGTCGGGCGGCACCGACGTCGTCCCGCTCGAGCAGTTGCGCCATCTCCAGGCCGGTGCGTGCCAGGGACGTCCCGCCCAGGCAGACCCACGTGGCGGCGGCGGTGGCCGCGACGGACCGGCGTCCGACGACCGCGCCCAGCGCCGTGACCGCACCGACCAGCAGCCCGACGTGCAACGCGCCGGCGACCTCGGAGTCGCGGTAGGTGAGGCGCTCCAGCGCCGCGGCCGCCCGACCGAACAGCGCGACGGGGTGGCCCCGTTTCGGGTCGCTCAGCGCGAGGTCGGCCGCGTACCCGGCCAGCACGCCAACGGCCCGGGCCCGCCTCGCCAACACCCGGGCAGCGTCTCACACCCGACCGGGCGGGGCGGGGCTAGATGGCCAAGATGGCGGCGACGATCACGACGATGATCAGCAGGCCGACCACCCACCACAGGAGGGCGTCGGGGTCGGCGGCCGGCGAGAGGTTGGGCGGGCGGGCCAGCGGCCGCGGGTTGCCAGGTTGAGTACTCATTGCTCAGGTCTGCCCACTTTTGCGCGGATCTAACACCGGTCGTGGTGTACTCGAGTCCATGAGGGGTAATCCGCGATGAAGCGGCCCGCCACCCGGATCGCCGATTTGCTGAACCCCGCGGCGGTGTTGATGCCCGCGGCGAACGTGATCATGCAGTTGTCTTTGCCCGGTGTGGGCTACGGCGTGCTGGAAAGCCCGGTGGACAGCGGCAACGTCTACAAGCATCCGTTCAAGCGGGCCCGCACCACCGGGACCTACCTGGCGGTGGCGGCCATCGGGACCGAGTCCGATCGCGCCCTGATCCGCGGCGCCGTGGACATCGCGCACCGCCAGGTTCGCTCGACACCGTCAAGCCCGGTGTCCTACAACGCGTTCGACCCCAAGCTGCAGCTGTGGGTGGCGTCGTGCCTGTACCGGTATTTCGTTGAGCAGCACGAATATCTGCACGGCCCGCTGGACGACGCCGCCGCCGACGCCGTCTATCGCGATGCCAAGCGGTTGGGCACCACGCTGCAGGTGCCCGAGCGCATGTGGCCGCCGGACCGCGCCGCGTTCGACGACTACTGGAAGCGCTCCCTCGACGAGCTGCGCATCGATCCGCCGGTGCGTGAGCACCTGCGCGGGGTGGCCTCTTTGGCGTTTCTGCCGTGGCCGCTGCGCGTCCTGGCGGGACCGTTCAACCTGTTCGCGACGACGGGATTCCTGGCGCCCGAGTTCCGGGCGATGATGCAGCTGGAGTGGTCGCAGGGCCGCCAGCGCCGCTTCGAGCGGTTGCTGGCCGCCCTGCGGCTGGCCGACCGGCTGATCCCGCACCGGGCGTGGATCTTGGGCTATCAGATTTACCTGTGGGACATGCGCTTTCGGGCGCGCAGGGGCTGGCGGATCGTCTAGCGGACCGTCGCGAAGAACGCGCGCACGTCGTCGACGAACAGCTCCGGCTGCTCGAACGCGGCGAAATGCCCGCCGCGCGGCATGTCCGTCCAGTGCGTGATGTTGTACGCCGGCTCGCACCAGCTGCGCGGCGCCTTGAGCAGCTCGCCCGGGAAAGCGCTGACGCCGGTGGGCAATTCGACCCGGCCCGCCTGACCGAAGACCCGGAAGCTTTCCCAGTACAGCCGGGCCGACGATGCGCCGGTGGCGGTCACCCAGTACATCATCACGTTGTCCAGCAGCTCGTCGCGGCTGAACACGTTCTCGGGGTGCCCGTCGCAATCGGCCCACGCCCAGAACTTCTCGACGATCCACGCCAGTTGCCCCACCGGCGAATCGACGAGCCCGTAGCCCAGCGTCTGCGGGCGGGTGGACTGCTGCTTGGAATAGCCGGTGCCCCACTTGCGGTGCTCGGCCATCGCGGCCAGCGCGCGTTGCTCATCGGGGGTCGGGTCGGCCAGCGACTCCTTGGTGGGCCGCCCGATCGGCATGTTCAGGTGGATGGCCGCGCAGTGCCCGCCGTTTCGGCCGATCTCGGTGGTCACGGCGGCGCCCCAGTCGCCGCCCTGCGCGCCGTAGCGCTGGTAGCCGACGCGCAGCATGAGCGTCTCCCAGGCCTCGGCGATCTTTTCGACGCCCCACCCGGCGCGGGTGGGCTTGCCGGAGAAGCCGTACCCCGGAAGCGACGGGCACACGACGTGGAAGGCGTCCTCGGCGCGCCCCGACGCAGGGTTGGTCAGCGGCTCAATCACCTTGTGGAACTCCACGATTGAGCCCGGCCAGCCGTGGGTGATCAGCAGCGGGAAGGCGCCGTCGTGCGGCGAGCGCTGGTGGACGAAGTGGATGTCGAGCCCGTCTATCTCGGTGACGAATTGATCGAAGCGGTTGAGCGCGGCCTCACGGGATCGCCAGTCGTACTGGCCGGCCCAGTAGTCGGCCAGCTCGCGGGTGTAGCCCAACGGAATGCCCTGGCTCCAGTCGTCGACGCATTCGGCTTCGGGCCAACGCGTGCGCTGCAGGCGCGATCGGAGATCTTCCAGGACGTCGTCGGAGACGTCGATGCGAAACGGCGTCACGGGTTGCTCGTTCACGCCCCCAGACACTGCCATATTCGACAGATCAGCAACAACGCATAACGCTCCGTCAAATTCGCGTCAAAAGCGTTGGTCTCACGGATGCATAACCGTGAAATACTCGACTTGGTAGGTCCATGGGTCTGCCAGGCATTTCCAGAATGGGGACTGGCGATGATCACCGAAACCGTAAAGACGTTCCCTCTCATTTTCAGGGGCTACGATCCGAACGAGGTTGACGCTTACATCGGGAACCTGATCAACAAACAGCAAGTGCTTCTCGACGACATCGAGAGCCTCAGAGCGAGACTCAAGGAATCCTGCGACGAGGCAGCGGGGCTGCGGATCGAGGTCGCCGTCCTCACCGACGAGGTCGCCGTCCTCACCGAGGCTTCGCCTACGCCCCAGGCGATGCAACGTCGGATGGCCAAGATGCTGCAGCGCGCGGTCGACGAGATTTCCGAGATGCAGGCCGAGGCGCGGGCCGAGGCGGAGGCGCTGATCGCGGCTGCCCAGGCCGGGGCCGAGGACGCACACCGGGAGCACCAGGAGCGGTTGGGCGAGATGGCCGCGGAGCGAAAAGCCCTCGAAGGCGAACACGGGGAAGCCAAGAAAAAGTTCGAAGCCGAACTGGCCAAGATGCGCGCCGAAACCCGGTCGACGATCGATGAGGCATGGCGGGACGCCCAACGGGAGCGCGATCTGCTGCTTGCCGATGCAAAGCGCGAAGCCGACCATTGTCGCGATCAGGCGCGCCGGGTCTTGGACGAGACGGGTCAGCAGCGAATCAAGATCCTCGAGCAACTCATGCGCATATATCGCGACCTGGAAGCCGTTCCGGCCACCCTTGAGTCGGCATACCAAGAACTGAAGAATGCGACGGAACCGGGCGTCGTGGTTCCGTTGGACCAGAAAATCAAGCGGAATCCGGATTCTGTGACCGGCCTCGCGTAATTCCAGCCACGGGCCGAGAGGCCCAGCAGTTGCCGCACGATCCGCTTTGGCCGCCGGTCGCTGATCGGCCGATAGCGGCTCGACGATGCCGGCTTAAGTAGCCAACTCCCCAGCGCGCCCGTTCTTTCAGTAGACGACTACTGCAGACCACCGCGTCAATCCGGATGAGGCTTGGCTCGACCCGACGAGCGGATGGGTGGCTGGCATGTCGTACGTGATCGCGGCACCGGAGATGATGGCGGCGGCGGCGCTGGATTTCACGAATATCGGTTCGGCGATCAGCGACGCCAACGCAGCGGCCGCGGCGTCGACCACCGGCGTGCTGGCCGCGGCCGAGGACGAGGTGTCCACCGCGATTGCGGCGCTGTTCTCGGCCCACGGTCAGGGCTTTCAGGCACTCAGTGCGCAGGCGGCGGCGTTCCACGACCAATTTGTGCACACCTTGACCGCGGGCGCGGGATCCTATGCCGGCGCCGAGGCCGCCAACGTCGCCGCGTTCGCGGCGAACCCGGCGCAGACCATCCAGCAGGATCTGCTCAACGCGATCAACGGGCCCGTCCTGGCGGCCACCGGGCGCCCGCTGATCGGCAACGGCGCCAACGGAACTCCGGGTACCGGGCAGAACGGCGCGCCCGGCGGGTGGCTGCTGGGCAACGGCGGCGCCGGCGGCTCCGGCGCGCCCGGCCAGGCCGGCGGCAATGGCGGCGCCTCCGGGCTGCTGGGCTACGCCGGGGCGGGCGGGGCCGGCGGGAGCTCGGCGACCGGCAACGGTGGCGCCGGCGGCGCGGGCGGCAATTCGGGCGACCCGCTGCTGGGCTACGGCGGGGCCGGTGGCGCCGGTGGAGCCAGCACCGCGCCCGGCGGGGTCGGCGGGGCAGGCGGACGCGGCGGCAACGGGGGCCTGCTGTTCAGCGCCGGCGGAGCCGGCGGCGCCGGCGGGAGCTCACTTCTCGGCGACGGCGGGGCCGGCGGCGCGGGCGGGACCGGCGGCTTGCTCAGCGGTCTGATCGGTCCGGGCGGCGGGCAGGGCGGGGCCGGCGGATTCAGCGAAGCCGGCGTCGGGGGCGCCGGCTTCGCTG
>NZ_LQPM01000029.1 GCF_002101815.1 Mycobacterium paraense
GCGCACAGTCGCCGCCGGCCCCGTAGGCCGGTCCGTGGCGGGCGGCGGCGACTGAGCGCACACTGATCAGTAGCGCTGTCACTGCAAGGAGGTCTGTGTGGGCGAGTACGGTGCGTTCGGATTCGATCCCGACGAGTTCGATCGCGTGATCAGGGAGGGCAGCGAGGGCCTGCGCGACGTGTTCGAGCGAATCGGCAAATTCGTCACCGCCCCCGTGCCAGGGACAAGTTGGTCCGCGTTCTTCGAGGACCTATCCCGGCGGCCGCGCCGCGCGCCGGAGACCGCCGGCGAGGCCGGCGACGGGGTGTGGGCCATCTACACCGTGGACGCCGACGGCGGCGCCCATGTCGAGCAGGTTTACGCGACCGAACTCGACGCGCTGCGGGCCAACAAGAACAACGTGGATCCCAAGCGCAAGGTGCGCTTCCTGCCGTATGGCATCGCGGTCAGCGTGCTCGACGACGACGCCGAAGAGTCCGGCGAGTCCGGCGAATCCGGCGCGACAGGCTAGCGCCGCCACCGCTCAGCCCTGCTGCACCTCGTTGGAACCGCCGGAGTTGCTGATCTTCGGATTGCCCGAGTGGTAGGTGATCTTGTTGCTGAAGCCGGACGCGTCGATGCTGTCGACGGAGTCGACGGTGATGGCGTTCTGAACGCCGGACACCGTGAGGCTCGTGCAGTGGCCGGTGATCACGACCGTGTTGGAAACCCCGCTGACGCTGACGATGTTGTTGTTGCACGAGATCGTTCGATTCTCGTTGATGCCCGAGACGCTGATCTTGGCGCCGGGCGTGGGGGTGGGTGACGTCGACGGTGTCGTCGTCCTGGTCCGGGTGCTCGAAGGGCCGGGACTGCGCGGGGTGCTGGTGGCGCTCGACGGCGGACCAAACGTGGCGGAGATGCTCGGCGGGGAGCTGATGATCGACCGGACACCGGACAGCTGGTGCGCGGCGAAGGCGGCGATGCCCCCGGCGAGGGCGAGAAATCCGATGACGACGAACGTGCCCACGATCCACCAGGTGCGGTTGCCCGACGAGGACCCCGGCGGCGGCCCGTACGACGGCCCGCCGTAGGTCCAAGGACTGGCCGGCGGCGGCGGGGGCGGGGGACCGGGTGGCGCGGGCGGATACGAGTAGCCCCCGGGCGGTTGCGCTTGTCCGGGCTCGGACGCGCGCGCCGCGTCGGCCAGGGGGCGCTCGAGTTCCCGGATGCGCTGTTCCGGGTCGTCCTGCGAGTTCATGGACAGATGCTCCCACCCGAACGAGCCGAATGGGTAGTTTCAGCACCGTGCCCGACTTGCCGAATCGCCAAATCCTGTTGCGTCGCCGCCCGACTGGTCTGGTCCAGCCCGAGGACACCGAGCTCGTCACCAGGCCGGCGCCCGAGCCGGCCGAGGGTGAGGCGCTGCTGCGGACCACCTACGTGGGACTCGACGCGGCGGTGCGCACCTGGCTGAACGATCAGCCGGGCTACCTGCCGCCGGTGCAGCTCGGCGAGGTGATCCGGGCGGCGGGCATCGGTGAGGTGGTCGCGACGCGCTGCGACGCCTTCGAGATCGGCGACGTCGTCACCACGCTGTCGGGCTTCCAGGAGTACGTGATCATCCGCGACGACGTGTTCAGCACGCCGGTTCCCGGCAAGGGCAGCGTGGATCAGCTGGCGGTGATGTCGGTGTAT
Source organism: Mycobacterium paraense (assembly GCF_002101815.1). GTDB lineage: Bacteria > Actinomycetota > Actinomycetes > Mycobacteriales > Mycobacteriaceae > Mycobacterium > Mycobacterium paraense. Next base: position 1,678 of record NZ_LQPM01000029.1, read on the forward strand.
GGCCCGACCGGGGCGACCGCCTACATCGGGATGATGGACATCGGCCGGCCCCAGCCCGGGGAGACGGTGGTGGTGTCGGCCGCCGCGGGAGCCACCGGCTCGGTGGCCGGGCAGATCGCCAAGATCGCCGGCGCGCGGGTGGTGGGCATCGCCGGGGGCCCGGAGAAGTGCCGGGCGGTGGTGGAGGACTTCGGATTCGACGCGTGCATCGACTACAAGAACGACGACCTGGCGTCGGCGCTCAAAGAGCATTGCCCGCGGCGCGTCAACGTCTATTTCGACAACGTCGGCGGGCCGATCCTGGACGCGGTGCTCGGGCGGCTGGCCACCAAGGCGCGGGTGGTGCTGTGCGGCGTCATCTCCAGTTACCTCACCGGGCAGCACCCCGGGCCGGCGAACTACGTCAACCTGCTGTCCAAGACCGCGTCGATGCAGGGCTTCAACGCCCTCGACGACTGGGGCCGCTTCGACGAAGCGTTCGCCGCCCTGCGGCAATGGGAGAGCGAGGGCCGAATCAGGGCTCGCCAGACCGTTTTTGAGGGCGTCGAATCGTGCGTCGACGCCCTCAACGGCCTGTTCACCGGGGCCAACATCGGCAAGATGCTGGTCAAGCTGAGCGAGCCCGCCCGCGGTTAGCCCTCCCCGAGGACGCGGTGCAGCGTCTTCTTGGCCTCGGTCAGGGCTTCGAGCACCTTGGTACGGGTCTCGGCGAGCTGCTGCTTCTGCTCATCGGTGCCGGTCCAGGTGATCGTGCGGGCCAGCCCGGCGAGTTCGAACAGCTCCCTGCGGATCTTGAAGACGTCGCCGAACTTGGCCGCCCGGCCCAGGAAGGCGTGCGCGGTCTCGCTGCTGACGCCCCGCCAGGCCAGCAGGTTTCGGCCCAGTTCGGTCAGCGTCGCGACGCCGTTGTCGACCGTGACCACACCCCTGCCGGCCAGCAGGCCGATGGCGAGCTCCGCCACGTCCTGCGGCGGCGTGAAGGCGCCCTCGGTCGCGTCGGACACCCGCTGCACGATCTGCGCGGCGTCGGCCGGCCCGTCGAGCAGCAGCGCCGCGGTTACGAACGCGGCCCGCTTGAGGAAGGGCCGACGGCCGTGGCCGAACCCACCCTTGAAGCCGGGGCCGCCGCCGAATCCGCCGTGCCCCCAGCCCTTTTCGCCCCAGCCGCCACCGAAGCCGGGACCGCCGAAGCCGGGACCCCCGAAACCGGGACCGCCGAAGCCGGGACCGCCGAAACCGCCGAAAAATCCACCAGACATCTCTGTCATTCCTTTCCACATCAGGACTATCAAGCTCCTTGATACCACCGGCTCCGGCGATGTCAAGAAAATTGATGGTTGCCTGCTGTGAACAGCGGGGCGCATGCCAGCATTGGGGCATGAGCCAAGCGCACGAGGAGCCGCTGGGATTTCTGCTGTACCGAGTGATGGCGGCGCTGCGGCCCCAGGTTGCCGCGGAGCTCAAGCCGTTGGGGATCGGGCTGGCGGAGTTTGTGTGCATGCGGATTCTGTCGAAGCATCCGGGGCTCACCAGCGCCGAGCTCGCCCGCGGAACGAACGTCTCGGCGCAGGCGGCAAACCAGGTGCTGCGTTCGCTGGAGGAACGCGGCGCGCTGGCCCGTCCGGTGTCGGCCCCGGCGGGGCGGGCCATGCCGGCCCGGCTCACCCGCGAGGGCAAGGCGCTGCTGAAGCGCGCCGACGCCGCCGTGCGGATGGCCGACCAACGGATCCTGGACCGGCTGAGCGCCGACGAACAGCTCCACCTGAAGCGTCTGCTCTATGCGGCGGGCACGGATTCGGCCCACTAGCAGCCGTTAATCCGCCAAATTGGATGGGTTCCGCACGGTCTGGCGAGATGCGCACCGCCCCCGGCGCGTGGTTTCATAACACCGTTTGCGAGAGTTGCCTAGGGGAATTCGTTCCGGGTCGCAGGTCCCGGCCCATCAACGATTGGGGAGTGCAGATGGATCGTCGCAGCATGTTGCTGACTACGGGGCTCGGCATGCTGGCGGCCGTGGCCTCGGCGCCCATCCCGGAGGCGCTGGCCACCCCGTCGCGGCTCCCGGCACCGCCGGAGGCGCCGTCGGCCGGGGGCGGCGGCTACATCTTCTCCGACGAGTTCGACGGCCCCGCCGGCTCGGCGCCGGATCCGGGGAAGTGGACGGTGCAGACCTGGCAGGACGACGTGTTTCCGCCGGTCGCCGGGATCTACCGGGACGACCGCCGAAACGTCTTCCAGGACGGCAACTCCAATCTCGTCCTGCGCGCCACCCAGGAGGGGGACACCTACTACGGCGCCAAAGTGCGCGGCAACTTCCGCAGCATGATCAACCAAACCTGGGAAGCGAAGATCAAGCTGAACTGCCTGGAGCCTGGGCTGTGGTCGGCATTCTGGGGCGTCAACGAGGATCCGCTGCCCGACGGCGAGGTCGACCTCTTCGAGTGGTACGGCAACGGCTCGTGGCCCCCCGGAACGACGGTGCACGCGGCGTCGAACGGCAAAACCTGGGAGGGGAAATCGATTCCGGGGCTGGTGGACGGCGGTTGGCACACCTGGCGGATGCACTGGGGTGAGGACGGGTTTCAGTTCGCGCGCGACGGGTCGCAGTACTTCACCGTTCCGAACAAGCCCATCCACGTCCACGGCGGCGCCCCCGACGACTTCCGGTGGCCCTTCAACAACCCCGGCTACTGGATGACCCCCATGTTCACCCTGGCGGTCGGCGGCGTCGGCGCCGGCGATCCCGCCGCGGCAACCTACCCGGCGGACATGCTCGTCGACTACATCCGCATCTGGTGACTACCGCTGGGCTTTGATCACCTGAACAAGGTTGAACTGCCAGCGCTCGACCAGCCGGAATCCCAGGTCGCGCGGAACCGCGAAGGCCGGTGTCGGGCCGTAGACCGGACCCGGCGGCAGCGCCGGCCCCTGCTCGTGGGCGGGCATCGACTGGTCCGCCTGGGTGATGATCCACACGACGCCGCAATGGCTTAGCGGCTGGGCGACGACCTCCGGGATGAGGTTGGTGTCGAAGACGTCGTTGCGGTCCGTCGCCCGCTGCCACAGGGTGAGGTCGATCAGCTTCCGGTAGGCGCCCGGGCGCGCCGCCAGCAGTGGGCGCATCGGGGCGGGCATGAACGTCACCGTGTCGTTCACCAGCAGGCAATCACCGGGCGCCGCCTTCCCGGTGATCAGATCGGCCACCTGGCTGTAGTCCATCCCGTACTTGGCGTACGGGTTACGTTGCGCCCGAACGTAATTCGGTGCGGCCGCGACGGCGCAAAGGCCTATCAGGGCGGCGGTCGCCCAGGGCTTGGTGGCCACCGCCGCCGCACAGACCCCCAGGACCAGGGCCATCGCCGGCGCCGTGAAGGCCAGATAACGCGGGGTGTAGATCGGATGCGCCAGCGTCGAGAACAGCACGATCAGGGCGGTCGGTATCGCCAGCCACGCCGCCGCGATGGTCAACAGTTGCCGATCCCCGGGTGCGAGCCGCGCGGATCTGCTGAGCCACAACACGATAGCCGCCGCCACCACCAGCGCCGACAGCACCGCGAACGGCGGGCTGCGTTCGAAGTACTGCTGAACCACCACGTCTTCGATCGTCCTGTGCCCGATCGGCGGGACCCAACGGATCTGATGCGACTGCCCCGCGACCGTAACCAGGAAGGGCGCCAGGCCGCATACGACCGCCCCCGACGTAACGGCGAAGCGCACCAAGACTTTTCGCGCGCGGTGCCAGGCCCATACGAAGGTGATGTGCGCCAGCACCACCAGGACCAGGTAGGCGTCGAGCAGGATCGACAGGGCCAGGGCGGCGCCGTAGGACACCCAGGCCCAGGCGGTGTTGCGGCGCACGGCGACGACGAGCAACACCGTCAGCCAGACCGCAGCCATCATCGACAGGGCATAGGGCCTGGCCTCGATGCCCGCCCACGTCGTCCGGGGCAGGATGCCGCACAGGACCCCCGAGGCCACCGCGACGGCGCGCGACGAGAACTGCCTGCCCAGCACCACCACCCCGGCCGCGGCCGCGCCGGCCGCCAGACCGCTCGGGACGCGGGACCAGAATTCGGTGGGCGGGAAGATCAGGAACCAGGCGTGCATGAGCGTGTAGTACAGGCCGTGCACGGCGTCGACGTTGCCCAGCATGCGCCACAGCTGGCCGAGCGAACGGCTGTAGGACGCCGAAATGGTCGCGGCCTCGTCGTACCAGAACGACGGGCGGGCGGCGCCGGCGAGACTGATTGCGGCGCCTAACAATCCGACGAGGAACGGATCCAGCGCAACCCGCGGCAGTGCCAGCGGGCCGCCGCGGAGATGCCGTGACTCGGCGGTATCGGAGACGCTCACCGCCCGCTATGTTGCCAGAAGCGGACGGGGGGCTTGCGTCAGTTACTCAGCCACACGTGCCAAAAGCCGTCGGGACCCATCCGGCAGTCGTAGTGCGTGTATAGGTGGTCGTTGTACGCGAGCTCCACGTGCGCGCCGTCGGCCAGACACCCCGCCTGGCTCGAGTAGTTGCCCTCGGCTTCCACCTCGTCGGCGTGGGCGATGCCCACCGCGGTGGTCATCAGCCCGGCCAGCGCCAGCGCCCCGGCGGCGATCAGTGTCTTCATGCGGATCTTCCCCTCGGTATCGATGCCGCGACTGTAGCGACGTGGCCGGGTGCGCTAGGCGAAAATGAAAGGACTCAAGCGCGCGGGCATTCGAACGTATGATCGATAAATGGGCGAGCTCGCGTCGATCGGATACAACGGCCAGCCCGTCCGCAGCCCGTTCCGCGTGGTGCGCCCGCCGATCACCGTGCTCGTCGACCTGACGGTGCTTTTCCCCCGCGAGCCGCACCGGGCTGGGCGGTACCAACCCAACGGCCTGCAACTGCACAAGGTCGTCGAGGGCCGGCTGAGCTGCTGGGGCATCTGCGAGCAGGGCGACTGGTGGGGGCTGGTCACCTACCCCATCGCCTACGGCTCCAAGCGAAAAACCGTGACGCACTGGGTCCCGGCCTGGACGCTGCGCCGGAAGGGCTGAGCAATGCGATGATTGCTGCCCGTGACAGGCAACTTGGCGTCCGTGCTGACCAAGCTCATTCCGCTCGGTCTGGTCATCGCGCTCTCACCGATCACGGTCATCCCGGCGGTGCTGGTCCTGCACGCGCCGCGGCCGCGCCCGACCAGCCTCGCGTTCCTCGCCGGCTGGCTGGTGGGCATGGCAGCCCTCACCGCGGCGTTCGTCGGGGCATCCGACCTGCTGGGCGATCTGCACCAGACCCCGCCGACGTGGGCGTCGTGGCTGCGCATCGTGCTGGGCCTGGCCCTCATCGTGTTCGGCGTGGTTCGCTGGCTGACCCGCCATCGCCAGGGCAAGACCCCCTTCTGGATGCGTTCGTTTTCCAAACTGACCCCTGTCCGCGCCGGCGTGACCGGCGTGGTGCTGACGGTGGTGCGCCTCGAGGTGCTGATCCTGACCGCGGTCGCCGGCCTGGCGATCGGCACCGGCGGGCTCGGCGTCGCGGCCGGTTGGGTATCCGGCGCCGTCTTCGTCGCCGTGTCCTCGTCGACGGTCGCCGCACCGATCCTGGCCTACGTCGGCTCCGGCGGCCGCCTCGACGACGCGCTGGAGCGGCTCAAGGTGTGGATGGAAGAAAACCACGCCGCCATGCTCGCGGTCATCCTGGTCCTGATCGGTTTGCTCGTTGTTTACAACGGAATTCACGCTCTGCGGTAGCGCGGCACGATAGATTGCTGCCCGTGGCAGGAAGTTTGGGCTCGGTGCTCTCCGGGGTCATCGGGCTGGGTCTGGTCGTTGCGCTCTCGCCGATCACGGTGATCCCGGCGGTGCTGGTGCTGCAGGCGCCGCGGCCGAGGCCGACGGGTCTCGCGTTCCTCTCCGGCTGGGTGCTGGGCCTGGCCGCGGTGACGGCGCTGTCCGTCGGGGCCTCCGGCCTGCTCGGCGGCCTCGACAAGTCGCCGCCGACGTGGTCGTCGTGGCTGCGCGTGGTGCTCGGGTCGGCGCTCATCCTGTACGGCGTCTACCGGTGGTTCACCCGGCATGGCCACAGCGAATCGCCCGCGTGGATGCGGTCGTTCGCCACCATCACCCCGGCGCGTGCGGCGCTGACGGCGCTGGCGCTGGTGGTGATCCGACCCGACGTGCTGCTCATCTGCGTCCCGGCCGGATTGGCGATCGGGGGCAGCGGGCTGGACGTCGTGGGTTACTGGATCGCCGCGGCGATCTTCGTCGCCGTCGCCGCCTCAACGGTTGCCGTCCCGATACTGGCCTACGCCGCCGCGGGTCAACGCCTCGACGATGCGATGGCACGGCTCAAGGATTGGATGGACAGGAACAACGCCGCGCTGATGGCCGGGATCCTGGTCGCGATCGGCTTGCTGGTGCTCTACCACGGAATCGACGCTTTGCATCACCGGTAGCCGCCGTCCGACAGGCCCGCGTCGGCCTCCAGCCTGTTCGTTTCGCCAAATGCCAACTCGCGGAACAGCTCCCAGCTGTAGTCCCTGAGCATGCCCGCATAGCCTCTGGCCGCCCATTGCCGGCAGTGGCGCTCCTCGTGGTGCAGCACCCGGTCCAAATCCAGGTGGTGCCAGGCGTACCCGGACCGGATGATCCGGCGCAGCCGCTCCGCGGGGTCGGTGAGCTTGCCCAGGTTGACCATGAAGATGTCGCCCCAGGTGGTGCCGCCCCGCCTGCTGAACTGCCGCTGGATCAAATTGCCGCCGGTACCCATGAGGATGCCGTTCGGCGTCGTCACCAGGCGACCGCGGTTGCGATGGACGAACCCGACGTCGCGGGAATAACTCCAGCGATTTGCGTTCTGCCGGTTTATGATTCGCGCGACCTCGGCGGCGGTGTAGGGGGTCTCGGGAAAGTCCGGGCGCCGCCGGCCCGTCTTGCCGTAGTCGGTGCCCGCGTTGAGGACGTAGGTCATCAGCGTCGCCGTGCGCGCGTCGTCCCCGCCGATGCCGCGGGGCAGCAGAAAGTAGGACTTGCCGTGCGGGTCCCTGATCTCCTCGAGCCCGTCGAGGACGACGAAGCTGTCCGGCGCGATGGCGTGGCGCGTGCCGATCTCGGCGACGACGTCGGCGGCCACGCCCCGGCGTCGGGCGTTTTGCAGCCACGCCGCCGAGTAGTCGTTTGCGCGCACGGTTGCCAATTTAAGGTGTAGGCAATGGACAGGCGGCCCCGGCGACGCGCGCGCGGCATCAAGCAGATCACTCGCGGGCTGGGCACGCTGGATCGGGAACTCTTCGAGACGATCGCCGAGACGCCCACCCCGCTGCTCGACACGGTCATGCCGCCGCTGACCCGGGCGGCCGACCACTCCAAGCTGTGGCTCGCCATCGCGGCGGCTCTGCTGGCCTCGGGCAAGCCCTCGGCGCAGCGCGGTGCGACCCGCGGCGTCGTGACGCTCGGCGCCACCAGCCTGGTCACCAACCAGGTCGCCAAGCGAATCCGGCCGCGGCCGCGGCCCGTGTACGACTCGGTGCCCCTGATCAGGCGGGTCCGCCGCCGCCCGGTGTCCAACTCCCTGCCCTCGGGACACTCCGCCAGCGCCGCCGCGTTCGCCGTCGGCGTGGGGCTGGAGAACCCGCCGCTGGGCTTCGTCCTGGCGCTGCTGGCCGGCATGGTCGGGCTGTCGCGGGTGGCCACCGGCGCGCACTATCCCGGAGACGTCCTCGCCGGCTTCGGCATCGGCGCCGGCCTGGCGGTGCTGGGCGGCCGCGTCGTCCCCCCGATCGTCGAAACCACCCTGCCCAAGACCGAACCGTTCGTCGTCGACACGCCCCCGCGGCCCGACGGCGCCGGCGTGGTCCTGGTGATCAACCCGGAGTCGGGAAGCGGCACGGGCTCGCGGGTCGTCGACGAGGTCCGCGCCGAACTGCCCAACGTCGAGATCGTCGAACTGGGTCCCGACGACGACGCGGAGGTGGCGTTGCGCCGCGCCGCCGAGCGCGCCGAGGTGCTGGCCGTCGGCGGCGGCGACGGCACGGTGGCGACGGCCGCGTCGGTCGCGATCGAGGCGGACCTGCCGCTGGCGGTCTTTCCCGGCGGGACGTTCAACCACTTCGCCAAGGACATCGGCTGCGACACCGTGGCCAAAACGGTGGAAGCCATCCGGGCGGGCAGCGTGGTCCGCGTCGACCTGGTCTGCCTCAACGAAAATCAGATGGTCCTCAACACCGCGAGCATCGGCGCGTACCCGACGTTCGTCCGGTATCGCGAAAAGCTCGAGAAGCGCGTCGGCAAGCCGGTGGCCGGCTTCTACGCGATGCTGCACACCCTGCGCAAGGATCAGCCGGTCAGGATTTGCTACGACAACAAGACGCTGCAGACGTCGCTGTTCTTCCTCGGTAACTCGGTGTATCTGCCGACGGGATTCGCGCCGTCGCGCCGTACGCGTATGGACGACGGCCTGATCGACGTGCGCATCCTGGAGACCGGGCGCCCCTGGGCGCGAACGAGAATCCTGACCGCGCTGGCGCTGGGGCGCCTGCTGCGCAGCCCGCTGTATCACGAGCTGCAGGTGCCGGAGTTCAGCTTCTCCGCCGTCGACGGCCCGACCGTCATCGCCCACGACGGCGAGGTGGGCGACGAGTACGACCACGCCAGCTTCAGCGCGAAATACCGGGTCCTGCCGGTATTTCAGCCGCTTGCGCGGGACTGAGCCGACTCAGGCCGCGGCTACGCGCGCGGGCACAGATCCACGATGGCGTAGTCGATCAGGGCGTCCGCCTGTCGCGGCGTGAGCCCCCTGGGCCCCAGGTCCATCGTCGACTTTTGCAGCGCCAGGGACTGCAGTTGCGACGGCGGGGCGCCCCAGGCGATCTGCTGGCAGATCTTCCAGCCGGTCTGCACCAGCGCCGGGTCACCACCCTCGAGGTCCTGGATGCCGACGGCGTGCAGGCGGTTCAGGTAGGTGCCCTCGTCCGCGTGCGCCGGGCCGGCGCACACGATGCCGGCGGTCAGGAGAGGACCAATTGCAAACGCTGCGCCGATGAACTTGCCATAGAGCCTCTGTGCTGCCATAACTCCTTCTTCGCTGACTGTTTGCCACCCCCGCCCATATATGAAAGCAGTTCCGTAACCGCAGCGCGCGGCAAATTTGCGGCGTTTGAAAAGCGTTAACCCGGGAGCGTCGACCGGGAGTCGGAGCCGATCCGCGACGCTGGCTAGTGGTGGCCCCCGCCGGTTTCGGCGCCACCGCCGGAGCTAACGCCGCCGCCGGAGCTGCCGCCGCTCGAGACGCCGCCGCCGGAGCTGCCGCCGCTCGAGACGCCGCCGCCGCTCGAGACGCCGCCGCCGTCGCCGTGGCTGCCGCCACCGGACTCACCGCCGCCGCTCACCGGCCCGCCGCCGGGGCTTTCGGAGCCGCCGACCGGCCCACCACCCGAGTGCGGCTCGCCTCCGCCGACCGGCCCACCGCCGGCGTGCGGTTCGCCGCCGCCGACCGGTCCGCTATCGCCGGGAGTGCCGTGGCTGGGGCCGGGACCGCCGGCCTCGGGAGGAGGACCGCCAGGGTTCCCGTGGCCGGGGCCGGTGCCGCTGGCGGGTCCGCCACCCTCGGGAGGGGGGCCGCCCGGGTTCCCGTGGATCGGGCCGGGGCCGTCGCCGGGCCCGCCGTGACCCGGGTTGGCCGGGGGTTCGCCGCCGCTGCCGGGGTGAGAGCCCTGCCCCGGGGGAGCTTGGTGGGGTGGCGGCGAGTGCGGCGGGGGGACGTGGACCGGCGGTGGTGCGGCGGGCGGCGACGGGTGCGGCGGTGCCTGGATCACGGGCGGGCTCACCGGCGGGTCGGTCACCCGAACAGGCGGCAGGGGAGGCGGCGCGACCGGCGGGACCAGGACGGGCAACGGTACGACCGGGGCCACCGGTGCCGCGGGAACCGGTGCCACGGGAACCGGGGCCGCGGGAACGGGAGCCGGGGCGACGGGAACGGGAGCCGGGGCGACGGGAGCCGCCGGAACCGGGGCCGCGGACAGCGGAACGGCCTGCGGTAGTGCGCTTGGGGGCGGGCCGAGCGGCTTGGGCGCGGCCGCCTTGGTGGCCGCCACCGGCCCGGGCACGGGCGCGAGCACCTGCTCGGCGGGCGCGATGAGATTCTGCACCGGAGCGGGCAGCAGGCCAACCGTGGTGTGCACGCCGACCACCAGTGCTATCTCCAGCGCCAACGCCGCGCCAAAGCCGGCCACCGCGATCGCGCTTCCGACCAGCAGGCCCGGCCGGGGCCGGGGCTCGCCGCGCTTCGCCGCGCCGGCATCGATGACGACGGTCGGGGCGCCGGCATCGTCGTCGGCCACAGCGCTGTAGGCGAGTTCGCCGTCACCGGCGTCGTCGTCGGCCACCCGCAGATATTCAGGCAATGCGCTCGCGTCGACCGCACCCGTGCCCGGGTCCTGCGCATAGGCGAGCGCGGCGGTCGACGAGGCGAACAACGGCGCGTTCGCCGACGCCAGGGCCGCGCCGCGGGCCAGCGCCGTCTCCGGTTCCTCCGGGGCGCTCACGCTCAGCGACGTCGCCTCCTCCAGCCACGGTTTGATCGGGGTGACGTCGACGCCGGATCCGACCACGAACAGGCCGCCCGGGCGCGTCGGCAGCTCGTCGAGCCCGGCGACCATCTCCATCAGCTCCGCCGTGACGCTCTGCCCGGACGTGGTGGTCAGCTGCTCCCTGTCAACGTCGGCGACCGAACCGTCGGAGGTCTCGACGACGGCCAACGTCGCGGTGCCGGGCTGCACGAACAGCACCGCGGTGCGCTCGTAACCCATTGCGCCGCCGACGGATTGGGCCAGCGAGGCGGCGGCCAGAAACGCCGAGACCAGCATGACGTTCTCCAGCTTGTGGACGGCCAGCGCGTCGCGTAGCGCGTTCGCCTCGAGCTGGTCGGTGCACGCCACCCCGATCGCGGAGAGTGCGAGGCCGGCATCGGCCGCGTCGTCGCGGGTGCCCAGGATGGCGGCGATCGCCCGGTCGGACGCGCTGACGGTGGGCGAATCGTCGGCGGCGACGACGGCGAAGTCCTTCTCGTCAACCGTTGCGCCGTCGGCGTTTTCACCCTGCAGGAGCACCATCTGCACCGAATCGGGCGCCAGCGAGACCCCGAGCACAATATCCACGCCCACGCCTCCCAACACTTTGACCCGCTAACCGATCGTCGCGCGGGAAGCTGTATCCGGATCCTGCCGAAGTTATGTAGCGCTTAAGAAGCTCGGGCGGCGCGGGCTAGGGTCGGCTCGTGCGCAGGACCATCGACTGGGACGGCGACGCGGTCACCATCATCGACCAGACCGCGCTGCCCGCCGACTACCGCGTCCTGACCCTGCGCACCGTCGACGAGTTGATCGACGCGATCCGCCGCCTGGCGGTGCGCGGCGCGCCGGCGCTGGGCGCGGCGGGCGCCCTCGGCGTCGTGCTCGCCGCGCGCGAGGGAGGCGACGTTCGCGCCTCGGCCGAACGCGTCGCGCAGGCCCGGCCGACCGCCGTCAACCTGAGTTGGGGAGTGGCACGCGCGCTCGAAAAGCTCGACGAGGGCGCCGAATCCGTGCTCGCCGAGGCGCTGGAAATCCTCGACGAGGACGAACGCCTCAACCGGGCCGCGTCCGCCCACGCCGCCGACATCGTCCTGGAGCTCTGCGATCGCCGCCCGCTGCGCCTACTCAGCCACTGCAACGCCGGTCACCTGGCGACCGTGGCGTGGGGAAGCGCGCTCGGCGTCGTCTGGCACCTGCATGAGCGCGGACTGGTCGAGTCGGTGCTCGTCGACGAGACGCGCCCGCTGCTGCAGGGCGCCCGGCTCACCGCGTGGGAGCTGGCGCAGGCGGGCGTGCCCTACCGGGTGCAGCCGGACGGCGCCGCGGCCGCGGCGATGGCACGCGGCCTCGTCGACTGCGTGCTCGTCGGCGCCGATCGGATCGCGGCCAACGGCGACGTCGCCAACAAGATCGGCACCTACGGTCTGGCCATCGCGGCGCGTCATCACGACGTGCCGCTCATCGTGGTCGCGCCCTCGTCGACGATCGACGGGACGCTGGCCACCGGCGCCGAGATCGCCATCGAGGAACGCGCGGCCGACGAGCTCAGGACGTTCGCCGGCGCCACGATCACCCCGCCGGACGCGGACGCCTTCAACCCCGCCTTCGATGTGACGCCGGCTGATCTGATCGCCGCCGTCGTCACCGAACACGGCCGCTATCGGCCGTCGTGAGAGCGCCGACGTTGCGCGGCTTCAGGACCAAGCTGGCGACGACGGCGAGGATGCCGATGCCGACGCAGATCCACAACCCGGACAGATAACCCGCCTTGGTGCCCTCCCCGACAACCGTTCCGGCCCAAGCGAATCCGAGCGCACCGCCGACGCCGTAAGAGGCGTTGGCGATCCCCGGCAGCGACCCGGGCTCGTCCTCGGGCGCCTGCAAGACGCCCAACGCGCTCATCGGCGTCAGCGCCACGGCCAGCGCGATGCCGAACACGGCCATCAGAACGATCACCATCGTCTTGTCGAGCGCGAACACCGCGAGCAGCGCGGTGACGGCTACGGCCGCGACCAGCCCCGCCCGCAACACGGTCACGAAGCCGACCCTGGCGGAGAGCCGTCCGGCCAGGGGCGACACCACCAATTGGGAGAGCGCGCCGGGAGTGATGAACAGCAACGCGGTCACCTGCCCGCTGGCGGCGAAGCCGACGCGGCCGTTCTCGGCGAGCGACGGGACGATGTAGTTGAGCACCACCATGAACGACGCGAAGCACAGGATGGTCACCGCGATCAACGGCCAGGCGTGGCGCGACGCCATCTGGTCGATGTGGATCAGCGGTTGGGCCACGCGCTTCTCGACCATGACGAACCCCACGAGGGCGGCGCCGGCGGTGCCGATCGACACGAGCATGAGCGGCGAGGCCCAGCCCATCTGGTCACCGTTGGAGAAGTACAGGTCGAGCCCCGCGACGGCCAGCGCGATCAGGACCGCGCCCACCCAGTCCATCCGGCCCGGGACCGGGCGCTCCCGCTCGTCGGCCGGTACCGCCAGGCAGCAGAGCGCGGCGGCGACGATGCCGAACACCAAGGTCAGAACGAAGATGGAGCGATAGCCGAAATGATCGACCATGAAACCGGCCAGCAGCGCGTCGACCCCGGCCACCCCGGCGCTGATCGCCGAGATGACACCGCAGCAGACGCCGAACGCCGGGCCGCTGAGGTGTTCGCGCATGATCAGGAAGGCCAGGCCGTAGGTGATGTTGGCAGTTCCCTGCAGGACCCGGCCGACCATCACGATCGGCAGCGACGTCCCCAGGATGCACAACAGCGTTCCGACGCAGACCAGGAACAAGACTCCGACGAGAACGCGTTTGCGGCCGACGAAGTCGCTCCACCGAATCAGAACGACGTTGGCGATCGCCCCGGCGAGGTAAAAGTAGGCGGACATCGATGCGTACGCGTGGGGTCCGAGATGGGTGTTAATGTCCCGGATCGCCGGGCCGAGCATGGTGGCGTTGAGCGTGAACGACGTCACCGACAACGACAGCGCGGCCACCACGAACGCGGCCGGACCCCGCGACATCGTGGTAATGCCAGCGTCTTTCGTCGTTGCCACGGCTCTTACCCGAGTCGGCGGCTCATGGGATGCCGACCAATGCCCTTGCCGGCCAACATGTCTCGCAAGCTACGCGTCGCAGGCCTCGCGCCTTCCGATATGGACGGTGGCGAACCCGGTGCTCAGCGAGACGTAGCGGGCGTCGACGAAGCCCGCTTCCCGCATCGCGTCGCGCAGCCCGTCCCGCGACATCCAGGTGCGGATCGAATCGGCGGTGTAATGGTGGGCGTCGCGATGCCAGGCCACGGCCCAGCCGACCGCCGGCATCACGCGGAAGTAGAGCAGGTCGTGCACGGATTTCATCGGCTTCGAGTCCGGCGTGCTGAAATCGAGGACCATCAGCCGGCCACCCGGCCGCAGCACGCGGCGGAATTCGCGCAGCGCCTGGCCGCGGTCGGCGACGTTGCGCAGCCCGAAGCCGATCGTCACCGCGTCGAAGCACGCGTCCGGGAACCGCAGGTCCGTGGCGTCGCCCTCCTGGAAGTCGACGGCCCCGCGCTCCCGCCCCCGGGCCACCTCCAGCATCGCCGAGCAGGAGTCGACGCCCACCACCTGGCCTTCCGGCCCGACCGCGGCCGCCTCCAGGAACGCCAGATCGCCCGTCCCGGTGGCGACATCGAGCACCCGTTCGCCGGTGCGAAGGGCGCACAGTTCCAGGGCTTGCCGCTTCCACAGCCGATGAAGCCCGAGCGTCCACAGATCGGTCATCACGTTGTAGCGCGACGCCAGCGCCGAGAACAGTTCCTGGACGTAGCTGCTCTTGGCCTCGTCCGACTGATTCCATCGCCGTGTGACCATGGTGAGCCTCCGCACAACCCCGGGGTCCGACAGGCGGGAATGTACCACGGCGATTCCCCGGGGCCAGCGGCGTCATGAGCGCCAATCAGGCGAACAAAAACTCTGTGCGTTATACAAATCACATAACGTGCGTTAGGCTCGGTCGGTGGCGCAACTAACATTCCAGCGCGCCCGCACCGAGGAAGAGAAGCGCCAACGTGCGGAGGCCCTCGTGGAAGCCGCACGCTCGCTGGCGATGGAGACGGGCGTCGCGTCGGTCACCCTGACCGCGGTCGCCAACCGCGCCGGAATTCACTATTCGGCGGTACGCCGCTACTTCACCTCGTACAAGGAAGTCCTGCTGCGGCTGTCCGCCGAGGGCTGGGTGCGGTGGTCCAATACCGTGTCGGAGAAGCTGGCCGAGCCCGGCGGGAAGTCGCCCTCGCGCATCGCCGAGACCTTGGCCGAAGCCCTGGCCGACGACCCATTGTTTTGCGACCTGCTCGCCAACCTGCACCTGCACCTGGAACACGAGGTCGACCCTGAGCGGGTCATCGAGGTCAGGCGGATCAGTACCGCGGCCACACTCTCGCTGGCCGATTCGATCGCATCCGCGCTGCCCGAACTCGAACGATCGGGCGCCCTGGACATCCTGCTGGCCGCCTACTCACTGGCGGCGACGCTGTGGCAAGTCGCGAACCCGCCGGAGCACCTGACCGACATCTACGCCGGGGAGCCCGAAGTCGTTCCGCCCGAATGGAATCTGGACTTCGCAACCGCCCTCACCCGCCTGCTGACGGCCACCTGCATCGGCCTGATCTCGGGATCCTCATGAACTCAGGAAGGGGGCCGGAGCGCTGTGGCTGGCGAACTGCAACAGGTAAAGACGGCCGCCGAAGGGGGACTGCTGTGGCCACCGCAATCGACAACGTGTGGGTCATCTCAACGGTTACAGATAGGCTAGCTAATCTTTCGACCGTGATGAAGGACTCGAAGCGCCCATGACGATGACTGACCCCAGGACCGAACCGCTGAAGACACACGGCTCCGCCGGCGGAAACGGCGACGAGCCCTCTCCGCGGCGCGCCACGAAGAAGGGGCTTTTGGGGCGTTTCTGGTTGGTGCTCACGATCGCAGCCGTCGTTGCGGTGTCGGGATTCGTCGTATACCGATTGCACGGCGTCTTCGGCGTTCACAAGGGTTCGTTCGGTGGTGGCACCTCGGGCGAGGTCCTCGACGAGTTCAACGCCAAGACGATCACGCTCGAGGTCTGGGGCTCGCCAGGCAGCACGGCAACCATCAATTACCTCGACGAAAACTCCCATCCGCAGCAGGCCCTCAACGTGCCCTTGCCCTGGAGCAAAATATTGAGTTCAACAAAGCCCGGCATCCCGGCAAACCTGGTGGCGCAAGGAGACGGCACTTGGATCGCCTGCCAATTCGTCGTCAACAACCACGACGGGCACGGTGACGTCATCAAAGCTCCGAATCGTTCAGATTCCAACGAAACCGTGAACCCCTTCGTCTACTGCCTGGACAAGTCCGCATGAGCGAGCCGAGCGAGGCTCCGCCGCGCGTCGATCAGCCGCTGATTCCGCCGTTCCTGCCGCGGATGATCCACCGGCTCGCTCTGCCGATCGTCCTGGTGTGGTTGGGCATCGTCTTCATCACCAACACCGCGGCCCCGCAGCTGGAGGCCGTCTCCAAGACGCACTCGGTGTCGATGAGTCCGACCGACGCGGCGTCCTTTCAGTCGACGATGAAGGTCGGATCGACGTTCAAAGAGTTCAACTCGGACAACTCGGCCATGATCTTGCTGGAGGGTGACAAGCCGCTCGGGGAGGAGGCGCACCGCTACTACGACGAGATCGTCAGGCGCGTCGAGCAAGACAAGCAACACGTTCAGCACGTCCAGGATTTTTGGAGTGATCCGCTGACGGCGGCGGGTTCCCAGAGCCACGACCAGAAGGCCGCCTACGTGCAGGTCTACCTCGCCGGCAACATGGGTGGCGGCCTGGCCAGCGAGTCTGCCCTGGCCCTCCGCAAGATCGTGGACTCGGTGCCCGCGCCGCCGGGAATCAAGGCGTACGTCACCGGCCCGGGTCCGCTGTTCGCCGACCAGTCCCACGCGGGCGAGAAGGGCGTCGCCCTCGTCACTCTTGTCACTTTTGTGGTGATCGTGGTGATGCTGCTGTTCGTCTACCGCTCAATCACCACCATGCTGATCATGCTGGCGATGGTGTTCATCGAGTTGGCAGCGGCTCGAGGCGTCGTTGCCTTGCTGGCCAACAACGAGATCATCGGACTCTCCACGTTCGCCAACAATTTGTTGGTGTTGATGGCGATCGCCGCCGGAACGGACTACGCGATCTTTGTGGTCGGCCGCTACCACGAGGCGCGCGGTCTGGGCGAGACGCGAGAACAGGCCTTCTACACCATGTTCCACAGCACCGCGCATGTCGTGCTGGGGTCGGGGCTGACCATCGCCGGCGCGATGTACTGCCTGAGCTTCTGCCGATTGCCGTATTTCCAGTCATTGGGCGCACCGTGCGCCATCGGCATGTTGGTAGCGGTGCTCGCGGCGTTGACCCTCGGCCCTGCAGTGCTGACCGTGGCTTCGTTCTTCAAGCTCATGGATCCGAAGCGCACGCTGGCGACCCGGGGCTGGCGTCGCATCGGCACCGCGGTTGTGCGCTGGCCCGCGCCGGTTCTCGCGGTGACCATCGGGGTCGCATTGGTTGGTCTGCTCGCCCTGCCCGGTTACAAGACGGACTACGACAACCGCCACTTCCTGCCGGCGGACACCCCGGCCAATGTCGGTTATGCCGCCGCGGACCGGCACTTCGACCAGGCTCGGCTCAATCCCGAGCTGTTGATGATCCAGACCGATCACGACCTACGTAACCCGGCCGATTTCCTGGTCCTGGACAAGGTGGCCAAGGCGGTCTTCCACATCCCCGGCATCGGACGGGTGCAGACCATCACCCGACCGTTGGGCACACCGCTCGACCACAGCACCCTCGGTTTTCAGATGGGTGCACAAGCCGCGGGGCGAATCCAGACCCAGCACTATCAAGATGAGCAGGCGGCAAACCTGCTCAAGCAGGCGGACGAGCTGCGCAAGACGATGGCGACGCTGCATGAGCAGATGCAGGTCACCCAGGACCTGAGCAACACCACGCACGAAACCACCAGGCTCACCAAGGAAACCGTGCAGATCACCGAGGCATTGCGCGACGACATCGCCAACTTCGACGACTTCTTCCGGCCAATTCGCAGTTACTTCTACTGGGAGCGGCACTGCTACGACATTCCGGCCTGCTGGGCGATCCGGTCGATCTTCAACGCGCTCGATGGCATCGACCAGGTGGCGCAGAACATCGTGAACCTCAGCGCGAACCTGGACAAGCTGGACAAGATTCAGCCGAAGCTGGTGGCGCTGATACCGCCGCAGATCGAGAGCCAGCAGCACAACCTCGACACCATCATGTCGAACTACGCGACTACCACGGGTCTCAACGAACAGGCCCGGGCGCAATCCGATAACGCCACCGCCCAAGGCGATGCCTTCGATAAGGCCAAGAACGACGACACCTTCTACCTTCCGCCAGAGGCGTTCAAGAGCCCGGATTTCGCGCGGGGTCTGAAGAACTTCATCTCGCCGGATGGGCACGCCGTGCGCTTGATCATCTCCCATGAAGGCGACCCGGCGAGTCCCGAAGGCATCAGCCACATCGAACCGATCAAGCAAGCCGTGCATGAAGCGATCAAGGGCACGCCCTGGGAGGGCTCCAAGGTGTACCTCGGCGGTACCGCCGCGACGTACAAGGACATGCACGACGGCTCTGACATCGACCTGCTGATCGCCGCAATTGCCGCAGCCACACTGATTTTCATCATCATGCTGGTGATCACCCGAAGCGTCGTGGCGGCCTTTGTGATCGTCGGTACGGTGTTGCTGTCACTGGGCGCCTCATTCGGACTCTCCGTGCTCGTCTGGCAGTACATCCTGGGCTTGAAGTTGCACTGGATGGTGCTGGCGATGGCGATCATCCTGCTGCTGGCGGTCGGCTCGGACTACAACCTGTTGTTGATCTCGCGGTTCAAGGAGGAGATCGGGGCCGGGCTCAAGACGGGGACGATCCGCGCGATGGCCGGTTCGGGCTCGGTGGTGACCTCCGCCGGTCTGGTGTTCGCCGCGACCATGGCCACGTTCATGTTCAGCCCGCTGCTGGTGATGGCCCAAGTGGGTACGACGATCGCGCTGGGCCTGTTGTTCGACACCTTGATCGTGCGGTCGTTCATGACACCGTCGGTGGCCACCCTGCTCGGGCGTTGGTTCTGGTGGCCGCAGCACGTGCGTCCACGGCCGGCCAGCACCATGCTGCGACCGTACGGGCCGCGTCCCGCTGTGCGCGATTTGCTCCTCAAGGACGTTGACGAGCGCCCGGTGGGCGGAGTGGTACAGCCGCGCTGATCAAACGAGGCGCATGGAGCCGATGACGGGAATCGAACCCGCGTATTCAGCTTGGGAAGTCGATCAACTCGATTACTGCAGTTGATCATCGTTTACCCTCGACGATGCGGACAACAGACCTCGCGGGATGCTCGGTGGAGGTAAGCCCTAAGACTGTGCTGGTTCGCCGCTCTGTATTGATTCTGCGGCGAGCACGAATGCCTGTGGGAGAATCTAATTCGATCCCTGTATCGCGCACCGCGTCTAGCTGCGGAACGGCTCCGGCGTCGATGTCGCCATCATGGCTGGCCTGTTAAAAAAACGCCTATGATCGGTGGCGACAAACAAAAAGGAAGAACTGATGAAGAGGGCGATATTGGGCGCGTCGGCGGCAGCAGCCATAGCGCTGACACCCCTCAGCATTCCACCAGCACAAGCACACGCCGACGATCCCTGTGTCAGCATCACCGATCCCGTTGCCCACCAGGCTTGCATCGACCAATACCAGCGCGATATACGCGAACATCGGCAGTGTGAGGCGAGCCCCAATCACGGACAGACAGGCCACGGGTTTCCCTGCTGAGTCCATCAGTCTCGGCGAGTGATGAATGTTGCGTCTCCTACGATTGCCGGGCGACGCTACGCGGAAGAATCTCGCGGCCAGTGCGGACACGAAACCTCAATCCGCGCACAGGCCAGCCCCACGTGATGCCGCCTGGGCACGAGGTGCGCGTCATCGGGTACATCATCGAGATGGCCACACCCGATGGGACGTGGGTGGCCGAAGCCGTGCAAGAGGACTTCACCGAACCGACGGACATCAAAGCATTTCTGGCTTAGAAACCAGCGGACAGCTAGCTCGTAGTCAGACCGCGCCGGTTCGCCGCCCTCCAGCCGTTTCGCGGCGGGCATGAACGCGGCAGGCACCGTCTGCCCGTCGTCGCTGTCGCGCACGACCCACAGAAATCGTCGTCGTCGTGCTCGACACGGAGTTGCACGCCGCGAGGCACACGTGCGCGACGCTGATGCGGCTTCAGGGTGTGCCGGTCGTCGTGATCGCAGCGTGGATCGGCCACAAGGATTCGAGTCTGACGATGAGGCTTTACACCCACTCCCAAACGCGGCTCTCAAGGCTGCTGCGGAGACTTTGAATCGAGTTGTGACACTCTCGTGAGACCGAGAAGCTGCTCGTTAGACCTTCGAACAGCGTTCGCGCTGCTCAGGGGTGGAGCCGATGACGGGAATCGAACCCGCGTATTCAGCTTGGGAAGCTGATGTTCTGCCATTGAACTACATCGGCGCTGCTGCCCCGAAAGGCTAGCATCCGGTACCGGACAGGCTCGTCCGGCGCTCCGGCCGGCCGCCGGTAAGCGACCCGGTTAAAGCGCGTTTCCCCGCGTCAAGCCATTGTCGCTATTGACTCGTCCGCGATTCATCGCCATTCCGGATTTATTATTTCGTGATCTGCCCGTAATGTGCTCTGCGTGGGTCGGCACCGGTTAGCCAAGAAGCGGCGCAAGTCACCAGCAGTGCTGGCTGGGCTGCTCGCCCCCGCGGCCCTCTTCTTCGCGGCAGCCGGCGATGTGCGCCCGGCGCCCGTGCACGCCGTGGCCAAGCCCGTTATCGACGATGTCGCGCCGTGCTGCCTGCAAATCGTCGCGGCACCGGTGAATATGTCCCGCAAAGGCGCCGGTTTCGCCGACGGCGAGCTGGCGGCATCGAGGTACCACACCCGCTCGCGCTTCCTGCCCGTCGGCGTCGCGCCGGAACAGGGTCTACAAGTCAGGACCATCCTGGTGGAACGCAGCATCAGCGCGACGTTCCCCCAGATCCACCAAATCGGGGGCGTGCGCCCGGATCCGCTGCCGTGGCATCCGCTCGGCTTGGCGATCGATGTGATGATCCCCGATCCCAGCAGTTCCGAGGGCATCGCGCTGGGCAACCAGATCGTCGCCTATGTGCTCCGCAACGCGGATCGGTTCGGGATCCAGGACGCGATCTGGCGTGGGGTCTACTACACGCCCACCGGCGCGCAGGCCAGCAGGCTCGGCCACTACGACCACGTCCACGTGACGACGACCGGCGGCGGCTACCCCAGGGGCGGTGAGGTGTACCTCCGCTGAGTCACGGCGGCGGGCACCGGGCAGCGGCTAGGCTCATCGCGTGCTGCTCTCCGATCGCGACCTCAGGGCCGAAATCAGCTCCGGCCGGGTGGGCATCGACCCGTTCGACGACACGTTGGTGCAGCCGTCCAGCATTGACGTGCGCCTCGACTGCATGTTCCGCGTCTTCAACAACACCCGCTACACCCACATCGACCCCGCGCAGCAGCAGGACGAACTGACCACCCTGGTGGAACCCGTTGCCGGGGAACCGTTCGTGCTGCACCCCGGTGAGTTCGTGCTCGGCTCCACGCTGGAGCTGTTCACCCTGCCCGAGGACCTCGCCGGGCGCCTGGAGGGCAAGTCGTCCCTCGGACGCCTTGGGTTGCTGACACATTCGACCGCGGGCTTCATCGACCCCGGCTTCAGCGGGCACATCACGCTCGAGCTGTCCAACGTGGCGAACCTGCCCATCACTCTGTGGCCGGGCATGAAGATCGGTCAGCTGTGCATCCTGCGGTTGACGAGCCCGGCGGAGCACCCGTACGGCAGCTCGCGCGTAGGGTCGAAATATCAGGGCCAGCGGGGGCCGACACCGTCACGGTCGTACCAGAACTTCATACGTTCTACATAGGTACGACAGCGCGCCGCCACAGCGATTTTGCGCGATGATGTAAGGGCCGTGGTAACTGCCCACTCGACCGCGGCCTCGTCTCGCAATGCCTTTGGAGGGGGTTGTATTGGATATCGTGCTCGGGGTGTCGATGGCACCGGCATCGATTCAGATGGTGGTGCTAGAGGGGGAAAACGCCGACGGCGCCACGGTCGAAGAGGACGACATTGACGTCACCGCGGCCAATGATGCGGCCACCGCGAGCGCGCCGGATCAAGTAGTCGCCGCCATTCTGGGCACCCGCGAGGGTGCCGCCGACGCCGGGCTGGAGCTGTCGGCGATCGGTGTGACGTGGACCGACCAGCTCGAGGCGGCCGCGTTGCGCGACGCGCTGGCGGCTCACAAGATCGAGAACGTCATGCTGGTGTCGGCGTTCCTGGCGGCAGCGGCATTGGCCCAAAGTGTCGGCGGCGCAGTCGGTTACGAGCGCACCGCGGTGCTCTACGTGGAGCCCGACACCGCGACGCTGGCCATCGTCGAGACCTCGGACGGTTCCATCGCCGACGTCTACAAACAACCCATCTACGCCGAGTCCTACGACGACGCCATCACACAGCTCACCGGGATGATCGCCGGCCTGGAGAAGACGCAACTGGCCCCCGACGGCCTGTTCGTGGTCGGCTCGGGCGTCGACATCGCCCCGATCAAGCCGGCGCTGGAGTCGGTGACGTCGCTTGACGTGAGCGCCCCGGAGGAGCCGGAGACCGCGCTGGCCCGGGGTGCGGCCCTGGCGTCGGCGAACGCGCCGCTGTTCGCGTCGTCGACCGCGGCGCTGGCCTATGCCCAGGACCCGGGCACCGGAGCCGTCGACCGGTACGCGATCCCCGACTACCTCAGGGTGGGGGACGACCCGGCCGACGAACTCGCCTACAGCGCCGTGGCCGACGACGACGCCGACGCCCAGACGGTCGTCATCGAGAAGCTGTTCGCCCAGGAAGCGGAGCCACCGCGTCGCAGGCCGATGCTGCTGGTCGGCAGCGGCTTGGCGGTCGTCGGCATCAGCGCGGTGCTGGCGCTGGAGATCGCGCTGGCGATCGGCATCCGGACGACGGGGACCGTCGCGCTGCGGCCCACCCCCGGCCAAAGTCTCATCGTCCCAACGCAACAGGCGCCCGCTCCCGCGCCGGTGGCGGCGGCCGCGCCGAAGCAGAACTTCACCGCTCCGCAGCCGATGATGGCGCCCAGGCCGGTGAGTCCGCCGGCACCCGCCGCTCCCATTCCGGCCGCGCCGCCACTGCCCGCGCCACCCATACCGGCGGCTCCGCCGGTGCCGGTTCCGGTTGTCGTCCCGCCCGTGGCGCCGATTCCGGTGCCGCCGATCCGCGTGCCCATTCCCAACCCGGTGGTGAGCCCGCCGGTCATCCAGGCTCCGCCGCGTCCCGTGGTACCCCAGATACCGGTGCATGTTCCGCAGCCCGTGCCGCCGCAGGGCGGCATCACGGTTCCGCATTCGCCGCCGCTGCCCATCCCGGGCGAAGGCTCCGGCGGTCCGGGCGGCGGGCATTTCCCGCCTCCGGTGACGGGTCCGGGCGGCCCCGGCGGTGGACCGATCCACATCCCCGGCGAGGGCCCCGGCAGTGTCGGCGGTGGCGAGCCGGCCGGCCCCGGGCCGTTCGGCGGCCACGGTCCCTTCGGCGGTAACGGTCCCTTCGGTGGTGGTTCCGGGCCGTTCGGCGGCCACGGTCCGTTCGGCGGCGGCGCGCCCGGCGGCGGCGAGCCGGCCGGTCCCGGGCCGTTCGGCGGTGGTTCCGGGCCGTTCGGCGGTCACGGACCATTCGGCGGCGGCGCTCCCGGGGGCGGCGCTCCCGGCGGCGGACCCTTCGGCGGTGGCGGCGGCGGGCCGTTCGGTGGCGGGGGCGGTCCGTTCGGCGGTGGCGGCGGCGGGCCCTTCGGCGGCGGCGGTGGCGGGCCCTTCGGCGGTGGCGGTCACGGCGGCTTCGGCGGTGGCGGCGGCTTCGGTGGCGGCCACAGCGGCGGCGGGGGCGGCTTCGGCGGCGGTGGCGGCGGGCACCACTAGCTACCTGCGGTGCCCGTTGCGACACGGCTAACACCGGCCGGCTTTGCGCTTAACACCCCGGTGGCGGCGCGGGTAGGCTCGGAGCCGTTGGGCTGGCCGAAAACCCGTGCCGCCCCGTCTCCTCACAACCAGAACTTCATAGCGCCCAGCTAATACGGATTCTCGGAGCCCGAGCTGCTGTGGCAAGAGAGTCTGAAGGAATGTGTCGCCGGCGCAGCGGTCGCCGCGGCGCAGCAAAGTATCGAGGGAGAGTTTTCAGCGGTGGTGGGCATCGTACTTGGCGTCTCGATGACGCCGGCGAAGGTCCGCATGGTGTTGGTGGAAGGCGAATGCGCCGACGGGGCCACCGTCGACCAGGACGACTTCGACGTCGACGCGGACCGGCCGCCGACGGCTCCTGCCGCGGCGCCCAACCAGGTGGTCTCGGCCATCCTGGGCACCCGCGAGGCCGCCGATGAGGGCGGCTACCAGCTGCTGTCCACCGGAGTGACGTGGACCGATCACGTCGAGGCGGCACTGCTGCGCGACGCCCTGATCGCCCACAAGATTGAAAACGTCATGCTGGTGTCTGCCTTCATGGCCGCGGCCGCGCTGGCGCAGGCCGTGGGCGACGCCACCGACTACGAGCGCACCGCACTGCTCTTCGTCGAGCCCTACACCGCGACGTTGGCGGTGGTCGACACCGCGGACGGATCCATCTCGGAGGTCCATCGGCGAGCCCTCGCCGACGACGAGGACGAGGCGGTCGCCGAGCTCGTCGATATGGTCTCCGGCGCCGAAGCGCTGGAAACGCGCCCGGAGGGTGTGGTGGTCGTCGGCTCGGGCGTCGACATCCCGCTGATCAAGCCGGCCCTGGAGGCCGCGACGTCCCTTGCCCTGTCGGCTCCCGACGAGCCGGAGATGGCGCTGGCCCACGGCGCCGCGCTGGCCTCGGCGAACGCGCCGTTGTTCGCGTCGTCCACGGCGGCGCTGGCCTACGCGCTGGACCCGGGGACGGGCGAGGTCGACCCGTTGGCGCTCGCCGGCCAGGTTCCCGGCCTGCTGACCGCGTACCAGCCCGAATACCGCAGCATTCCCGCACCGCCGAGCGATGCCGACAGCGGCAAGCCCAACGTCGCCTACAGTGCCGTGCCCGACGAGGACGCCGAGGCCCACACCGCCATCGGCCTGGAGGACGCCCAGCGGCGCAAATCGTTTCTGCTGGTGGGCAGCACGCTGGCGGTGATCTTCATCAGCGCGGTGGTGGCGCTGGAGATTGCGCTGGCGATCGGCATCCGGCCCACGGTCGCGCTGCGGCCCAGCCCCAACGAAAACATCATCGCGCCGGCGCAGCCGCCGGCGCCCGCGCCGGTGCCGCAGGCCCAGCCCAAAATCCAGGCGCCCGCGCCGGTCGCGGTGCCGCATCCCATCGCGCCGCCGCCCGCGGCGCCGGCGCCCGCGGCTCCCCCCGTCCCGATTCCCGCCCTTCCGCCGCCCGTGTTCGTTCCGGTGCCTCGCGTGCCGTTGGTCGGACCGCCCGTTCGCGGTCCCTTCGGCGGCGGGCCGCCGATGCGCGGCCCGTTCGGCGGCGGCCCGGCCCCACGCGGGCCCTTCGGCGGCGGCCGCGGACCCTTCGGCGGCCCGTTCGGCGGGCACGGTCCCTTCGGCGGTCATGGTCCCTTCGGCGGTTTCGGCGGCGGGCACGGCTTCGGCGGGGGCCACGGCTTCGGTGGCTTCGGCGGCGGCCACGGATTCGGCGGCTTCGGGCGCAGGTAACCATTCGGCGACGCCAGGCGTGTCCCGGCCCGCGAGCTAGGGTGGCGGATTAGGGTCTGGTCGCGGCCGAAACTCTCACCGCGACGGGTGGGGGCAATCAGGCTGGTAGAGAACAAGTTTCGAAATGGGGGAGCGGTGGACATCGTCCTTGGGGTGTCGCTGGCACCCGAGACGGTCCGCATGGTGCTCGTCGAGGGTGAAGGCGCCGGCGGCGTGACCGTCGATCAGGCCGACTTTCGGGTCAGGGGTATCACCGCGGCCGATCAGGTGATCGAGGCCATCCTCGGAACCACCGAAAGCGCGGCCGAAAGCGGCTATCAGGTGAGATCCAGCGGGGTCACGTGGACGGATCACACCGCCGTGGCCGCGCTGCGAAATGCCTTGGCGGAAAGCAAGATCGAAAATGTGATGCTCGTCTCGGCGTTCGTGGCCGCGGCGGCGCTGGCCCAGGCGGTCGGCAGCGCAACCAATTGCGCCCGCACCGCCTTGCTGTTCGTGGAGCCGACCGCCGCCACGCTGGCCGTCGTCGACACGGCGGACGGGTCGATCGCCGACGTGCGACAAAAGCCGCTGCCCCGCAGCGACGACGCCGCGCTCGCACAGCTGGCCGCGATGGTCTCGGGCGCCGAATCGATGCGGGCTCGCCCCGACGGGGTCTTCCTCGTCGGCTCCGGCGTCGACGTTCCGTCGATCAAGCCGGCGCTGGAAGCGGCGACTTCGCTGTCGGTGACGGCGCCCGAGGAACCCGAGATGGCCCTGGCGCGGGGCGCCGCGTTGGCGTCGGCCAATCAGCAGTTGGGCGCGCCGAGCACCGTCGCCATGCCCTATGTCCAGGACCCCGCGCCGGCGCTGGCGTACAGCGCCGAGGCGGCCCCGCAGCCCGAACACGAGCGGCAAGACGGCGAGCGACGCAGCCGAAAGCTGTTGGCGGTCCTCGGCGCGACCGCGATTCTGGTCGTCGGCGCCGTGGCGCTGGCGCTCGCCGTCGGCATCCGGCCGCATGCGGACCAGCGACCCGACATCAGCAAGAACGTCGTCGCCCCGGCGACTCAGGCGGCGCCGCCACCCCCGCAAGCCCCGCCGCCCGCGCCGTCGGCCCCGCCGCCGGCTCCCGCGCCGGCCGCGCCGAACCCGGCTCCCCCTCAGCAGTGGCCGCCGCTGCCGCCCAGGGACGACGATCACGACGACCATTGGGACTGGCTTCGCCGCCACCTGGGGCGCGGAATCCTGGGCCCCTAGCCCCGCGCCCCGGCGGCCGAAACCGCGTAAAATCGGGGGTCTAGGGGAATACAGGGTGGGGATTGACGGCGTGCCGCGGCAGCTGAAGCCTGGGCCGATCGCGTCCCCGACCTCACTGGCTGGCAAACGAACAATGGAGGAGCTTTGGACACCGTACTTGGCGTGTCGATGGCGCCGACGGCCGTCCGTATGGTGCTGGTCGAAGGTGAGAACGGCGACGGCGCAACCGTCGACGAGGACAATTTCGATGTGGCCACCGACGACGACGCGGCTACCGTCACCGCGGCCGACCAGGTGGTCTCCGCGATCCTGGGCACCCGCGAGGGCGCCTCGGAGGGCGGCTATCAGCTCGCGTCGACGGGCGTAACGTTCACCGACCCGATCGAGGCGGCCGCGCTGCGCGATGCGCTGGCCGCCCACAAGGTCGAGAATGTGATGTTGGTCTCGGCGTTTCTGGCCGCGGCCGCGCTGGCCCAAACGGTGGGCAACCAAACCAACTACGCGCGCACGGCGCTGCTGTACATCGAGCCCGACACCGCGACCCTCGCCGTCGTCGACAGTGCCGACGGCTCGGTCACCGACGTCTACCGCCAGCCCCTGCCCGCCGACGACGACGCGGCGGTGACGCAGCTCGCCTCGATGGTCTCCGGCGCCGAGGCGCTGGAAAACCGGCCGGACGGCGTGTTCGTCGTCGGTTCGGGCATCGACATCCCGATGATCAAGCCGGCGCTGGAGGCGGCGACCACGCTGCCGCTGTCGGCGCCCGAGGAGCCCGACACGGCGCTGGCCCGGGGCGCCGCGCTGGCGTCGGCCCACGCGCCGCTGTTCGCGTCGTCCACCGCGGCGCTGGCCTACGCCCAGGACCCGGGCACCGGCGCGATCAACCCGTTCGCGGTGGCCCCCGGCTACTTCGACACCCCGGCCACCGCCGACGCGAACGCGCTGGCCTACAGCGCCGTTCCCGACGACTTCGACGAGGCCTACACCGGCGAGCACCCGACCCAGCTGGTCGGCGCCGGCTACCGCGAGCGCAGGTCCTTCCGGCTGGTCGGCAGCGCGCTGGCCGCGGTCTTCATCGTCGGCGTGACGGCGCTGGTCGTCTCGCTGGCGATCGCCATCCGGCCCACCGCGGGCGTGCGGCCCTCTCCCGACCACCAGGTCGTCGCCCCGACGCAGGCGGCGCCGGCGCCCGCCGCTCCGGCTCCCGCGCCCGCGGCTCCCGCGCCCGCGCCCGCCCAAGCACCTGCTCCT
>NZ_LQPM01000030.1 GCF_002101815.1 Mycobacterium paraense
CGGGTGGGCCGGCCGCGCTCGGCGGCCCGGGCGGCCCGGGCGGCTTGTTGGGGGGCTTGGCGGGCGCCCCCGGCGCGCCCGGACTGGCAACGGTCCCGATCACGGTGCAAAACAACGACATCCTGGCGAACCTCTCGGTGGGCGGTGGACCGACGGCGTCGGTGGTGGTCGACACCGGTTCGCGGGGCCTCATTCTCCCGCCCCAAGACGTGAACCTCGCGACCCTCGGCACGCCCACCGGTAGCGGCAGCGTCGTCTACGGCGAACCCGGCAACATTTTGACCGTGAACTTCAACACCTATACGACGACGGTCAATTTCGGAAACGGCATCGTCACCCAGCCGACCACCGTGGCCGTGGCCACGTCCGCGACCCAAACCGTCGACTTTTTCTTCTCCAATCCGGTTCCGACTTCGCAAGTGCCGGCGATCTTGGGCATCGGGGTGAACCCCGCCGGACCACTCGCCAGCAGCCCCGTGACGGCATTGCCCGGTAGTTTCGGTCAGGGTGTGCTGATCGACGAACCCAAGGGCGTAATGCAATTCGGCACCAACCCGCTGCCCGCCATCGGCTCCGTGACCGGCGCCCCCTCCGCCACCCTGGACGTCCGCATCAACAACGGCGCCCTCCAGCAGACCGGGGGCGCGTACATCGATTCGGGCGGCCTGTACGGATACGTCCCCGACAATCTCAACCCGCCGAATTCCGGCGGATACCTGCCGGCGGGAACCACCATCTCCGTCTACACCCCCGACGGGACGACGTTGCTGTACACGACGACGGTCGGTGCGCAACAGACGCCCGTCGTGTCGAGCCTCCTCGGCGGCAACTTCAACACCGGCATCGCTCCGTTCCTACAAGATCCGATCTATCTCTCCTACAACCCGACCGGTTACGGGACGACGGTCTTCGACGCGTGAATCGGCTTTGAATTAGCTTTGAAAACAAGCAATTTCGCGACGGCGAGCCGCTAACATCCGCTTGTCGCTCATCGGGTCGCGACCGCTCACTGACACGCATTACTCCTGGAGGGGTCGGATGTCGTTTGTCATCGCGGTGCCCGAAATAGTTACCGGCGCGGCAACGGATTTGGCGAGCCTCGGCTCAGCGATCGACGCCGCCCACGCGGCGGCGGCAACCCGGACGACGGGCGTGATGGCCGCCGCCGGCGACGAGGTGTCGGCGGCCATCGCGGCGCTGTTCTCCCGGCAGGGCTCGGCGTATCAGGCACTGGGCGCGCAGGCCGCGGCGTTTCACGCCCAGCTGGTGCAGACCCTCAACGCGGGGGCGGGCGCCTATGCGGCCGCCGAAGCCTCCAACGCGGCGCCGCTGCAGGCCCTCGAGGACGGGGCGCTCGGGGTGATCAACGCGCCCACCGAGCTGCTGTTGGGGCGCCCGCTGATCGGCAACGGCGTCAACGGCATCACCGACGCGGCAGGGGTGGGAACCCCCGGTGGGGCTGGCGGACTCCTGTGGGGAAGAGGCGGTAACGGCGGAAACAGCACGGCCGAGGGGGTGCCCGGCGGCGCCGGCGGACCCGCCGGGCTGCTCGGCACCGGCGGCACCGGCGGACAGGGCGGCTGGGGCGCGCCCGGCGGGGCCGGCGGCACCGGCGGGTTCCTGTTGGGCAACGGCGGCGAGGGCGGTGTGGGCGGGCCGAGCGGGATCGGCGGTCCCGGCGGCAGGGCGCTGCTGTTCGGCAACGGCGGGCCCGGCGGGGTGGGCGGCGAAGTCGCGGTGGGCGGCGCCGGTGGCGCCGGCGGGTTGCTGGTCGGCAACGGTGGGCCCGGCGGGACCGGCGGCGTGCTGGCAGCCGGCGGCCAGGGCGGCCCCCGCGGTTTGGTGTTCGGCCAGGCCGGGCCCGGCGGCGCCTACGGCGGTGACGCCTCCGTCGAGCTGACGATGATCAACGGTCGCCCCACGGTTGCGGTCAGCGTGGGCAACGGACCGTCGGTGCCGGCGCTGATCGACACCGGATCCACCGCCACGTTGTTCCCGGTCCAAGACGTCGATCTGCAATCCCTGGGCCAGGCAACGGGATCGGGCGTGTACAAGTTCGGGCCGCCCGAACAAAGCACGGTCGATTACTACACCACCTACACGGCATCACTGGATTTCGGGAACGGCATCATCACCAAGCCGATGACGGTCGGCGTCATCACGTCGGAAACCTACAACGGAGTACAGCAGACCCCGAGCGAAATTGTTCTCGGTGTCGGGTCCAACACCCCGTCTCTCCCGCATTTCGCCGTCAGCCCCGTGCAGGAGCTGCCGGGCGCGCTCAGTCAGGGTGTGCTCATCAACGAACCGAAACTTCAGGTCGAGTTCGGGCCCGACCCGCTGACGCCGTTTGCCGCGGCCACCGGAGCGCCGATCACCAACGACCTGGGCGTGGCGGTCACTCCGCCCGGCGGTCCGCTGGGCGGGATGCAGAGTACTACCGGCGCGTTTGTCGACACCGGCGGTAACGGTGGCGACCTCCCGGAAAGCATGCTGCCGCAATCCCTTTCCTACCTTCAGCCCGGCCAATACCTGCCGCAGGGCACCGAGATCCAGGTCGAAGTCCCGAGTGCGACCCTGTCCGGCTACCAGTTGGTGTACGAAGAGATCGTGCCCGCCAATTCCATGTTGGTCACCGCAGGCGATTTCAACACCGGCAACTATGTCTTCACGAAGCTGCCGGTCTATCTCTCGTACACCCCCAGCGGTCCGGGAACGATGTTTTTCGACACCCCCGCGTAAGCAGGCGGGCGATGCCGTTCAGGCCGCCGCCGTACCCGCCTTCGCTTCCACAAAGCGCCTCGGCCGCGGCCACCGGACGACGGCGGCCGCCCACAGCAGCACGCACATCGCCTCGGCGACCACGGTGAGGGCCGCGTGGGGCGCCGGCTCCCACCCGTGCTCGGTGAAGCCAAAGAGGCCAACGGTTCTCGACAGCACGAAGGCCACCAGGGAGCCGCCGGCCAGCGCGGCGGCGGACCACTCGACCCACCAGGGTCCGCCCGCGGCGACCAGCAGCGCCAGCGAGAACGACGCGCTGGCCTGGACCAGGAAGGCATTCCCGATCATCGGGATGTGTTGGTAGCCGTGGATGTAGAGGTAGGCGTGGCTGAAGGCGCTGACGGCCAGGGCGGCGGCCAGGGCGAGCCGAAGGATGAGTTTCATTGCAGCGTCGTCTCCTTCAGTGCCAGGGCGGTCTGCCCCTTGGTGTAGTTGACCTCGCGAATCCCCAGGGCGTCGCGCAGCTTGCCGGCCGGCAGCGTCACCGGCTTGGGCGCCGGGCCGTCGCCGGGATGCGGCAGCGGGTAGGCGGTCGTCGTGCCGCTGTAGAAGGTGACGTTGCCCTCCGTCTTCGAAAACAGTTGGTGCACATGCCCATTGAGGCAGGTGACCGACGAGAAGCGGCTCAGGTAGCTCAGCGCCTGGGCGGCGTCGTCGGTGCCCCAGCCCCAGTCGGGGTACATCGCGAACAGCGGGATGTGGCTGAACACGATGATCGGCGTGTCGTTCGACAACCCCGCGACGTCCTTCTCGACGAATGCCAGCTGGTCCGTGTCCAGATGCCCGAGCTTCTTGAGGTTCAACGTGTTCACCAGGGCGATCACGTGGACGCCGGCGATGTCGAAGCTGTACCACCCGTCGCCGCGGGTTCCGGCGCCGAAGACACTCCGGTACTTCTGGCCCCCGTCGTCGACCGAATCGTGTTCACCGGGCACCGTGAAGATGTGCGGCGTCTGCAGCTTGGTCATCATCTGCTTCACCTGGTCGAACTGCTCGGGGCTGGACAGGTGCGTGAGGTCGCCGGTGTGGATGACGAAATCCGGTGTGTAGCCGAGGTTGTTGATCTCGTCGATCGCGTGGCCGAACGTGGTTGTGACGTCCGGGTTGGGTGGGCCGGAGAAGCCGATGTGGCTGTCACTGATCTGGGCGAATCGCAGCGTGGGTCGGGCCGCGGTGTGCGCGGCCGTCGCCGTCCCGGCGACGTGCGAGATGACCTCGCCGCCGACGACGGCGAACCCGACCGCCGCGCCGAACCAGGCCGAGTGCCGGATGAGCTGGCGGCGGGTCATCGAGTTGGGGTCGTTCATCCCGTCACCACCACCGTGCCGTGCATCATCGGGTGAATGGAGCACACGTAGTCGAACTTCCCGGCCGTGGGAAAGGCATGCGAATACGTGGCGCCCGTTCCCATTCCGGGTGAATGAAACGACCCGTCGCTCGCGGCCACCGTGTGCGGTTCCTCGTCGCGGTTGGTCCACGTGACGGTGGTGCCCGCCTTGACGGTCAGGGTGGCCGGCGCGAAGGCGAAGTTGTCGATGGTGACCTGGTCGCCCGCGGCGGCCGCCGGCGACCCGGTCGCCGATGCCGGGCCCGACGTCGGGCCCGACGTCGGGCCCGGCGCGCTGGGCATCCCGCTCATGCCCGGCATTCCGGGCATGCCGCTGGCGCCTGAGCCAACGGTCACCGACGGCTGGGCGGCGGGTGGCGAGGACGAGCAGCCGGCCAGCAACAGCGCGCCCGCGGCCAGCACCGTGAGCAGATGTTTTCGAAGCTTGGCGATATCCATGCCAAGAGATAGGGCGGCGGGTTACACCTCGCGGCGCGGCGGGGCGAACACCTCGATCACGCCGTTGACCTCGCGAACCATCAGCGTGGGCAAGGGCTTTGGCGAGATCGGCAGCTGGTGGGTGAGCACCTTCCCGCTGGGCGAGAACGATGTCGTGTGGCACGGGCAGCGCAGGGTCCCCTCCGGGGCGTCGAACCACAGCCGGCAACCCTGATGCGTGCAGACGCCGGATATCGCCTCCGGTTTGCCGTCCACGCGGCGGACGAATCCGGTGACCGAGCCCAGGTCGAACGGATGCATGACGCCGTCGGGCACGTCGGAGCTGGCCGCGACGCGCTGCCAGCTGCCCTCGTAGGGCGTGAGTTCCCCGGCGACGGCCGGGCCTTCGGTGGGGCCGCCCATCAGCGCCCGGTCGATCGACACCGCCGCCGCCGCGGCGGCCGCGGCGGCCGACGTGCCCACGATGACCTGGCGGCGCGTCGTGGGGTGCTTGGCCGGCGCGGGCGCCGGCGCACCGTTCATCTGCTCGGCGAGCCGGCCGTGCAGCTCGCTGAGGAACTCCTGCCGCGGTTCGTCGTCACCCTGCCCGGCCGCGCGCAGGTCGATCGCGGTCCGGATCTGCGCCGCCTCGAAGTCGTCGGCCGCGAACGGCTTGGGCCGGCGGCCCCGCAACAGGTCATCGACATAGCGGCGCAACCCTCGCGCGTTCATCGCTGACCTCCATCGTTGACCTGTGCCGCCAGCCGCAGCGCCCGGTGTTGGAGCACTTTGGCGTTGGCGACGCTGATTCCCAGCTCGGCGGCAGACTCCTTGATCGAATTACCTTGCAAGAAACGCATTTCCAAAATCTGGCGGTACCGGTCCGGCAGCCTGTCGAGGACCCGGGCGACTCGCTGGGGCGCGGTGCTGATCGCCTCCTCGCTCTCCGGTGGTTGTTCGATGTCGTCGATCGAGGTTATCTCCCGGCCCATGGTCTCCCGCCAGTGCGCGGCCAGGACCGTCCTGGCCGTGGCCCGCAGGTAGGCGCGCACCTCGCCGACGCTGGCCGTCAGGCGCAGCGGCCGCAGCGCGGCGAGGAAGACCTCCGCGGTGAGGTCCTCGGCGTCCGCCCGGTTGCCCACCCGGGCGAACAGCGTGCGGTACACCCAGGACGCGTTATCGGAATACACGGCCTCCCAATCGGGATAGCCGTCGTCGGGGACCGCGCGCAGCGGACGCGGGCCGGGTTCGTTGTGAGCCGCCACGTGCCTCCTTCACCGATAAGTATCAGCTCGGGTTACACGAGAGTTCGTCGGCCATCAGCCGGTCCAGCTTCTCGGCGGTGGCCGACAACGCCGAGCGGGCCATGCGCAGGATCCGTTCCCGCACCCTTGGCTTCGCCGACGCCGGCGCCAGCAAATGTCCCATCAGATGACCGAACAGGTCCAGGCGCGCCGTGGCAAGCCAGGCGGCCAGGTCCGCGTCGTCGAGCCAGCGCAGCTGATTGCCGTAGTCGGCCCGCGCGATGCGCAGCCAGTCCAGGTCGGTGTCGGGATGCGGCAACGGCGGGCAGAGCTCGTTGCGCGCGGCATCGTCGGGGCAGGCGGCCTCGACGTGGGCGATCAGCGCCGCGCTGAAGATCTGCTGGCAGCCCCGCACGCTTTGCAACGTGATGCGGCCCGGCTCGAAAATCGGTGCGGCGGGCGGCTTCTCGGCGCCGTCGGCGGTGCAGTCGACGTACAGCGCCGAGGCGCCCCCGCGGACGGCGCCACCCTCGAGGACCATACCGTCGGCGTCGACGCGCAGCAGGTGGCCCATCCGCACCACGTCGGTGATCCGCCGCAGCTGCTCCAGCTCGGCGCGGGTGACGGTGGCGCAGCGATACATGGTGGGTCGGATCGCCGGGTCGATCCGCAGCAGCGCGCCGGCGTCCTCGAGGCGGGCGAACAGGTCGTCGACCGAGGTCGCGTCGTTGACGGCCCGCAGCTGCGCGGTGAAGGCCGCCTTGATCCGGTCGGCGAACAACGAACCCGGCTGGATCGTCGCGCGGTCCAGCAACCACGAGTCCCGCGGCATGATCCAGGTCAGCCGGTCCGGGTCGATGCCCTGGCCCAGCAGCCAGAGGCAGGTGTCGATGCCGGTCTTGCCGGCCCCGACCACGACGTAGCGCTCGCGCGCGGCAAGGCGGGGCAGGTCGTTGGGCGGGACGCACGCGACGCCGGGCGCCACCTCGTACGGCGGCGGGCGCATTGACGGGACCATGACGCGCATGTAGGTGGCGTCGACGACGCGGCGCCTGACGTCGACGGCGTATTCGGTACCTCCGAGCGTGGCAAAGCGGCCATTCCCGCGGTACTCGCTCATCGGGAAGTAGGCCACGCGCCCGGTCGGCAGGAACCGCCGGCGCAGGACGTGGTCGTAGTACGCGCAGACCTCGCCGGCGGTCGCGAGCTCGTAAAGCCCCTCGTTCCAGCCGACTTGGTCGAGGGCGTCGCTGCCGAGCGGCAGCGAGTTGACGCCGTAGAACGCCGACGGCTGGTGCAGCCGCACGAACGGGTAGGCCGTGGTCCAGTGCCCACCCGGCTGGTCGTTGCGATCCACCAGCACCACGCGGGCCTGCGTCTCGGTGACGAGCGTGTCGAGGAACGCCATCCCCATGGCGCCCGCCCCGACCACCAGGTAGTCGGCCTCGATGGCGTTCAACGGATTTCGGCCGCCGCCGCGCGCAGGTCGTTCAGGGCCGCGCGGGCGAGCTCACCCAGGCTCTGATCGCCGTCGGTGGTAATCCATTCGGCGAACGCCTCTTTGAACGCCAGCCCACCCAACTCGGCCGCCAGGGCGGCCGCCCGCTCCGGCACGCCGCGCGCCCGCAATGCGCCGGCCATGGCCGCGGCGAGGCCGACCTGCTTGAGCGCGTCGCGCTCCTGCAGTTCGCTGCTGGTGGCGATGACGGCCTTCACCCGGGGGGCGAGCTCGCGGTTGAACGGTGTCATCGCCCCGGCCGCGCTCTCGAGCCCGGCGGCGACCGCGGTGAGTGGTGTGGCGTCCGCGGGCGCCGACGAGATGCCGTCGACCAACAACCGGGACAGCGTCTCCTGGCCGGCCGCCAGCACCTCCCGCTTGTCGGGGAAATACCGGAAGAAGGTGCTTCTGGTCAGGCCGGCCCGGTCCGCGATCTCGGCGACGGTGGTGTTGTCGTAGCCCTTCTCGGAAAACAGATGCAGCGCGGCCTCCACCAGCCGCAGACGGGCATCGGGCTCCCAGCGTGGCATGCAGTCATCGTAGCGATGCGACTTTTGTCGCATCACTCTGTTACGGTGATAGGACATCAGTCTCATCACTCGAGGAGTAGTCATGCGGGTTTTCGTCACGGGTGCCACCGGCGGGGTCGGTTCGGCGGTCGTCCCCGAGCTCATCGGCGCCGGCCACGAGGTCCTCGCGCTGGCCCGGTCCGACGCGTCGTCGCGGGCGGCCGCGTCGATGGGGGCCGAGGTGTTGCGCGGCGACCTCGACGACGCCGAGAGCCTGCGCAGGGGCGCCGCCGAGGCCGATGGCGTCGTCCACCTGGCCTTTCTGCACTTCGACGATTTCGAGAAGGCGGTCGCGCAGGAGGCCGCCGCCGTCGAGACGTTCGGCGCGGCGCTGGACGGCAGCGGCAAGCCGTTCGTCATGGCCTCGGGAACGCCTCCCGTCCCCGGCCGCGCCGCCACCGAGCGGGATTGGCCGCCGAGCGAGGGGCTCGTCGGCGGGCGCAGCCGCAACGCGCACGCCGCCGTGGAATTGGCGGACCGGGGTGTCCGCTCGGCGGTGGTCCGCCTCCCCCGGTCCGTGCACCGGGCGGGCGGTCCCTGCGGTTTCGCCTCCCTGCTCGTCGAGGCCGCCCGGCGGACCGGCGTGTCCGGATACGTCGGCGACGGCACCCAGCGCTGGCCGGCCGTGCACGTCCTCGACGCCGCCCGCCTGTTCCGGCTGGTTCTCGAGCAGGCCACGCCCGGCACGGTCGCGCACGCCGTCGGCGACGAGGGCGACCCGATGCGCGCGCTCGCCGAGGCCATCGGGCGCCAGCTCGAGCTGCCCACGGTGTCGGTCCCCGCGGAGCATTTCGGGTTCGTCGGCGCCATCTACGCCCTGGACCAGCCGGCCTCGAGCGAGGCGACCCGGGAGAGATTCGGGTGGCAGCCCACCCATCCGAGCCTGCTCGAGGATCTGGAGGCAGGAAACTATCCGGTGTGAGACCGTGCGGCTACGGTCGCGACATGACCAGCTGGAGAGAGTTCACGGAAGCCGCTCCGCGCATCGCGACCATCTTCGTCCGCCGCCATCGGGCCACCGGCAACTTGTGCATGCTGGGCACGCTTCGTTCCGACGGGTTTCCCCGAATCAGCCCGGTCGAGCCGAGGGCCTTCGAGGATCAGCTCTGGATCGTCGGCATGCCCGCTACGACGAAATTTCGTGACCTCGCCCGCGATCCGCGCTTCTGCCTGCACACCGCCACCGTCGACACCGGGGTCGAAGACGGTGACGCGAAGTTGTTCGGCGTCGTCGAGGACGTCGGGGACAGGGCCCTGCAGCGACGGTTCGCCGAAGCGCTCTACGAAGAGACCGGCCTGGACCTTCGAGGGCAGGACTTCGATCACTTCTATCGGGCCGACCTGATCGGCGGGTCCGCGGTCGAGGTGACCGATGGCCACCTGGACATCACGATCTGGAAGCCCGGCGAGGCCGAGCGCGTCGTGCGCAAGCACTGAACGCCTTGCCAACCCCCGAGGGCAGTTACTAGGATATGCAAGTATCCGCTTTCAGCGCGCCAACAACACTCGAGGGCCCCATGACCACACAGATCCCGCACTTCATCGACGGGAAGCGCACCGCAGGCCAGTCCACCCGCACCGCCGACGTCTTCAACCCCAGCACCGGCGAGGTGCAGGCGAAAGTGCCGATGGCCGGCAAGGCCGACGTCGACGCGGCGGTGGCCTCGGCCGTCGAGGCCCAAAAGGGTTGGGCCGCATGGAATCCGCAGCGCCGCGCGCGGGTGATGATGCGCTTCATCGACCTGGTCAACAAGAACATCGACGAGCTGGCCGAGCTGCTGTCCCTCGAGCACGGCAAGACGGTGGCCGACTCGCGCGGCGACGTCCAGCGCGGCATCGAGGTGATCGAGTTCGCCATCGGGATCCCGCACCTGCTCAAGGGTGAGTACAGCGAGGGCGCCGGGCCGGGCATCGACGTCTACTCGCTGCGCCAGCCGCTGGGCGTGGTCGCCGGCATCACGCCGTTCAACTTCCCGGCGATGATCCCGTTGTGGAAGGCCGGGCCGGCCCTCGCGTGCGGAAATGCCTTCGTGCTCAAGCCCAGTGAGCGCGACCCCTCGGTCCCGGTGCGGTTGGCCGAGCTGTTCGGAGAGGCCGGGCTGCCGCCGGGCGTCTTCCAGGTCGTGCACGGGGACAAGGAGGCCGTCGACGCCATCCTGCACCACCCCGACATCCAGGCTGTGGGTTTCGTCGGCAGCTCCGACATCGCGCACTACATCTACTCCACGGCCGCGGCCAACGACAAGCGGTCGCAGTGCTTCGGCGGCGCCAAGAACCACATGATCGTGATGCCCGACGCCGACCT
Source organism: Mycobacterium paraense (assembly GCF_002101815.1). Taxonomy (GTDB): domain Bacteria; phylum Actinomycetota; class Actinomycetes; order Mycobacteriales; family Mycobacteriaceae; genus Mycobacterium; species Mycobacterium paraense. The sequence goes on from NZ_LQPM01000030.1 coordinate 10,163, forward strand.
GGACCAGGCCGTCGACGCGCTGATCGGCGCCGGGTACGGCAGCGCCGGCGAGCGCTGCATGGCGATCAGCGTCGCGGTGCCCGTCGGCGAGCAGACCGCGGACCGGTTGCGCGCCAGGCTGATCGAGCGGATCAACAACCTGCGCGTCGGCCACAGCCTCGACCCCAAGGCCGACTACGGCCCACTGGTCACCGAGGCCGCTCTGGCGCGAGTGCGCGACTACATCGGCCAGGGCGTCGAGGCGGGCGCCGAATTGGTCATCGACGGCCGCGAGCGCACCAGCGACGATCTGACCTTCGGTGACGCCAACCTGGAGGGCGGATTCTTCATCGGCCCCACCCTGTTCGACCACGTCACCCCCGACATGTCGATCTACACCGACGAGATCTTCGGGCCGGTGCTGTGCATGGTGCGCGCGCACGACTACGAAGAGGCCCTGCGGCTGCCCTCGGAACACGAGTACGGCAACGGCGTGGCGATCTTCACGCGCGACGGCGACGCCGCCCGCGACTTCGTGTCCCGGGTGCAGGTGGGCATGGTGGGCGTCAACGTGCCGATCCCGGTGCCGGTTGCCTACCACACCTTCGGCGGCTGGAAGCGCTCCGGCTTCGGCGACCTCAACCAGCACGGCCCGGCGTCGATCCAGTTCTACACCAAGGTCAAGACCGTCACGTCGCGATGGCCGTCCGGCATCAAGGACGGCGCCGAATTCGTCATCCCCACAATGAATTAACCGCCATGTTCACTCTGAACGACGACGAGCGGGTCATCACCGAGACGGCGGCCGCGTTCGCCGCCAAACGAATCGCCCCGCACGCGCTGGATTGGGACGCGGCCAAGCACTTTCCGACCGACGTGCTGCGCGAGTCCGCCGAGTTGGGCATGGCGGCCATCTACTGCCGCGAAGACGTCGGCGGCAGCGGGCTGCGCCGGCTGGACGGGGTCCGCATCTTCGAGCAGCTGGCCATCGGCGATCCGGTCACGGCGGCGTTCCTGTCCATCCACAACATGTGCGCGTGGATGATCGACAGCTTCGGCACCGACGAGCAACGCAAGTTCTGGGTGCCGCGGCTGGCCGCGATGGATGTCATCGCCAGCTACTGCCTGACCGAGCCCGGCGCCGGGTCGGACGCCGCCGCGCTGAGCACCCGCGCCGTCAAGCAGGGCGGCGACTACGTGCTCGACGGCGTCAAGCAGTTCATCTCCGGCGCCGGGGCCTCGGACGTCTACGTGGTGATGGCCAGGACCGGCGGCGAGGGCCCGCGCGGCATCTCCGCGTTCGTCGTCGAAAAGGGCACCGACGGGCTGAGTTTCGGGGCGCTCGAGGAGAAGATGGGCTGGCACGCCCAGCCCACCGCGCAGGTCATCTTCGACGGCGTGCGGGTGCCCGCCGACGCGATGCTGGGCGGCGCCGACGGCGAGGGCGCCGGCTTCGGCATCGCGATGAACGGCCTCAACGGCGGCCGGCTCAACATCGCCGCGTGCTCGCTCGGCGGGGCGCAGTCCGCCTTCGACAAGGCGGGCGCCTACGTGCGCGAGCGGCAGGCCTTCGGCTCTCCCCTGCTCGACGAGCCGACCATCCGGTTCGCCCTGGCCGACATGGCCACCGGGCTCGAGACCTCGCGGATGATGTTGTGGCGCGCCGCGAATGCCTTGGACACCGACGACCCCGACAAGGTCGAGCTCTGCGCGATGGCCAAGCGCTACGTCACCGACACCTGCTTCGAGGTCGCGGACAAGGCGCTGCAATTGCACGGCGGCTACGGCTATCTGCGCGAGTACGGTCTGGAGAAGATCGTCCGCGACCTGCGGGTGCATCGAATCCTGGAAGGTACCAACGAAATCATGCGGGTGGTCATCGGCCGGGCCGAGGCCGGCCGCGTGCGGGCGAGCGCCTAGGAGGCTCAGTTGACGGCAATCGCGTTTCTGGGGCTGGGCAACATGGGCGGGCCAATGTCGGCCAATCTGGTCGCCGCCGGCCACGATGTGCGCGGGTATGACCCGGTACCCGCGGCCGCGGCCGCCGCGACCGCCGGCGGTGTCACGGTCTTCGACAGCGCCGCCGACGCGGTGGCCGAGGCGGACGTCGTCATCACCATGCTGCCCAACGGCGACATCGTCAAACGCTGCTACGGCGAGGTGCTGCCCGCCGCCCGGGACGGCGCGCTGTTCATCGACAGCTCGACGATCTCCGTCAACGACGCCCGGGAGGTGCACGCGCTTGCCGAGCAGCACGGGGTCGCGCAGCTCGACGCCCCGGTCTCGGGCGGCGTGAAGGGCGCCGTCGCCGGCACCCTCGCGTTCATGGTGGGCGGCGACGAGTCGGCGCTGCAGCGCGCCCGGCCGGTGCTGGAACCCATGGCGGGCAAGGTCATTCATTGCGGTGCGGCCGGGGCGGGCCAGGCGGCCAAGGTGTGCAACAACATGGTGCTCGCGGTGCAGCAGATCGTGGTCGGTGAGGCGTTCGTGCTCGCCGAGAAGCTGGGGCTGTCGGCGCAGTCCCTGTTCGACGTCATCACCGGCGCGACCGGCAATTGCTGGGCGGTGCACACGAATTGCCCGGTGCCCGGCCCGGTTCCGACCTCGCCGGCCAACAACGACTTCAAGCCGGGTTTCGCGACCGCGCTGATGAACAAGGACCTGGGCCTGGCGATGGACGCGGTGACGTCCACCGGTTCGGCGGCACCGCTGGGCACGCACGCCGCGGAGATCTACGCCAAGTTCGCCGCCGACCATGCCGACAAGGACTTCAGCGCGGTGATCGAGGCGCTGCGCGGCGGCTAAAGCCTTGCGTCACTGCACCTTTCGGCCGAGGAACGCGGCCAGCTGATCGGCGGGCGCCCGGTCGCCCGAGCACGACTGCTCGTGGCCGAAGGGCCGGCCCGGCCCGCGGAATTCGGCCCTGACGAAGGCCCGGGCGGCGACGAGCTGCTCGGCCGCCAGCTCCGGGTCGAGATCGGTGGACTGGTCGGTGGCGAAGGCGAGATCCCACGCGTGGGTCAGCACGTCGGAGGTGCGCATCCCGACGAACACCTGCCCGGGGACCTCCCCGAACGGCAGCTTGTACATCGCGGTCATCCCGTCCGGCCCGGCGAAGACGTTCTGGGCGGCCAGCGCGGAGGCCCGGTGGGCGGCGACCGCGTCGTCGGGCCGGGCCTGCGGCTCGGTGGGTTTGGCCGCCCACAGCCCGACGCGCTCGTTGCCGCCGATGACGTGGTCGATCAGGTCCCCGATCGTCCACTCCGTGCAGGGCGTCGGCGCGCCGAACTGGTCGGGGCTGACACGGGCAAGGACGCCGGCGAACGCCTCCTGGGCGCGCTGGTGCGCAACTAATGGGTCCACGGTCCTGTCCTGCCTTCCTTCGTTTCAGTCTGAGAAGTCACCCGCGTTGCGCCGCAACGTCTCGATGGACGACACCAGCGCCTGGGATTCGGCGTCCTTGATCCCGATGTCGGCGAACACCTGCTCGTTGAGCGTGATTGTGGCGTCCTCGACGGTGGAACGCCCGAGATCGGTGATTTGCACCAGCGTCGTGCGCCCGTCGGTGGGGTGCGGCGCCCGCTGGACCAGCCCGTCGGCCTCCAGCCGGCGGATGGCGTGGGTCACGCTGGTGACGTGGACCTGCAACCGATCGGACGCCTTGGTGATCGGTAACGCCCCGGTGCGGCTGAACGCCAGCAGCCGCAGCAACTCGTAGCGGGAAAAGCTCAAGTCGTAGGGCCGCAGCGCGTTCTCCACCCGGGCCAACAGGATCTGGTGCGCGCGCATCACCGAGGTGACCGCCACCATGCCCTGCGACACCTCGCCCCACCCGGCGCGCTCCCAGTTGGCCCGCGCCGCGGCGATCGGATCGCGCTTGGAGCTTGATGGGGCCACGGCCCCTTCTTACCGCATCTGCGGCCCAACCGTGGCCTTTCCTATCGCCGAGACCACCGCCAGCGTCGACGCGCGGTTGCCGACGGTGATGCGCGCGCCGCCGTCCGCGTAGTGGCGCACCTGCAGGCCGCTGCCCGCGAAAACCTCATGCCACGGCCCACCCCTCGAAGGCAGGTACATGAAGTTCGCGTGGGCGTCGGTGGTGTAGACCCCCAGCGCGCTCAGCCGCATCCGCAGATAGCGGCGTTCCGCGTTGATCGCGTGAATCCGTTGCAGCAGTTGGTCTTCCGCCTCATACGACGCGGCGACCGCGAGCAGGCTGGTAAGCGCGACCCCGAACGGCAGCTGCTGGGACCACAGGGTGCCCGCCAGTTCCGGCGCCGCCAGCCCGTAGCCGATCCGCAAACCCGCCAGCCCGTACGCCTTGGAGAACGTCCGCAGGACCACGACGTTGGGAAAGCGGGACAGCAACGCCGGGACGTCGATGCGGTGCTCGGGCGCGGCGAATTCGATGTACGCCTCGTCGAGCAGCACGACGGTGTCGCGCGGCACCCGGCCCAGAAAACGCACGAGCTCGGCGGCGGGCTCCAGCGTGCCGGTCGGGTTGTGCGGGCGGCACACCACCACCACCCGCGCGCCGGCGGCTGCGTCGGCCAGGCCGTCGAGGTCGTGGTGGCCGTCCTGGTCGAGCGGAACGGTCAGCGAATTCAGCCGCGCCATCGCGGCGATGATCGGGTAGCCGTCGAAGGTCGGCGACGCCATCGCCACCACGTCGCCCGGTTCGGTCAGCGCCTGCAGGGCCTGCAGCGCCACCCCGGTCGCGCCGGCGCCCAGCACCACCTGGTCGGCGGGCAGGCCGACGTGGCCGGCGATCACGCCGCGCAGCCGCTCGGGCAGGAACTCGGGGTAACGGTTGACCGCATAGATGGACCGGATCAGCGCGGACCGCACCGCCGGCAGCGGCGGGAACGGATTCTCGTTGAGCGACAAGGCAAGCGGGTCGATCGCGGTCGGAAACGCGTCGTCGATCTCGGCGGCGAACGGGCCGCGGACCGGTTGCATCAGCTTCGTCCGCCCCAGCGCACCGCCGCCGCGCCGGCGAAGTCGCCGGCGTGGGCGAAGGCCGCCATCAGGACCACATCGCCCGCCTTGGCCTGCCCGTCGGTGATCGCACGGTCGAGGTTGACGGGGATCCCGGCGCCGAACAGATTGCCGCACTCCTCGAAGGTGTCCCGATGGCGTTCGGGGGGCAATTCGAGCGCGTCCCGCCAGTTGCGCAGAAACGCCCGGTTGGGCTGGTTGGTGACGAGCAGGTCGATGTCCTTGGTGGGCAGCCCGATTCGGTCGCAGACCGCGAACGCCACCTCGGGTACCTGCCGGTTGCCCCGGGCCAGCACCTTGGTGATCTTGCTTTCGGTGAAGCCGATGCTGCCCTCGCCCGGCCCGGCCTGCCACCACTTGCGGGGCGGGTCGAAGGACAGCGTCATCTCACCGGCGTACTCGCCGTAGGTGCGGCACTCGACATCGAGGATGGGCGAGGCGTCGGACAACGCCACCAGCGCCACCGCCGCCCCGTCGCCGGGGACCGCCGATTGCGCCTTTCGCCGGATCGTCGGCTGGTCGAAGAACTGCCCCGCGGCATTCTGCGCGATCGCGATCAGCGCGCTGTGGCCCTCCCCCGACGACAGCAGCTTGCGGGCCACGTTGAGCGCCAACACGAAAGCCGCGCACCCGCCGTTGTTCAGGTCGAGCACCCAGGAGGGCCGCATGCCCAGCCGGTGCGCGATGCCGCCCCCTTGCCCATAGAACGCCATGTCCGGCACCTGGGTGTGGGTGATCAGCACGTCGGCGCCCTCGACGGCGTCGTGGCCGTGCCGCTCGATGATCCCGCGGGCCGCGCGTTCGATCATGTCGATCGAGCTCTCCTCGGGCCCGACGTGATGGCGAAGCTTGGGGGCGCGGAACATGAGATGGTCTCGCAGGTCGTCGTTTTCGGCGAATTGCGCGTAGTACTCGGCGCCGATCGGCTCGCCCGGCAGATAGGTGGAGACGTCGATCAGGCTGACGCTTGGCGTGCTCATGTCATCCCATCCAATCCGGCGTCACCGGCAGGCCGTGGCGGTGGCGGTACTCGGCGATGGCCTTGAGGTTCTTCAGCTCCAGCAGGTGGCCGGCGCCGAACATGTCCCAGAAGTCGCCCACCCACACCGGCCGCTGCGGCGGCGCGGTCTCCGGATAGGGATTGTGATCGTAGAACGGGTGATGGCAATTGGTCCACAGCACAACCGAACCGGGCTTGTCGAGCACGATCTGCGCGTCGACGACGCGCATCAGGTAGACCATCCACAGGTGCTTGCCCTGATCCCAGGCGCAGTGGTAGTCGACGGTGCGGGCCCGCGGGTTGGCGATGGTGCGCGTGTAGATCTCGGTCTCCGAGCCGAGCCGGTCGTGGGCCAGCCACAGCCCGGGTTCGTCGGTGGGGGTGAAACCGCGCAGGCTGTAGGTCCACTCCTCGAGGCTGCGGGTGTCGGCCATGTAGTCGTACAGCTCGTCGGGCGGACAATCGACGTAATCGTTGACGGTGCAGTACTCCCCGAAGACCTGGTCGTGCGGATACACCGACCGCATCATGTCCATGATGATCGGGGTGGCCTTCTCCCGCGGGCTGGTCTCGATGCGGATCACGCCGTCGATGTGGGTGGGAATGTCCTCAAGCGCTGGCAGCGACATCGGTCCTGGCCTCCTTGGCGGTCGGAATCAAAAACGGTGCGAACGGCGGAATCTCGTCGGCGGCGCATTCGACGCTGACGACGGCCGGGCCGTCGGTGGCCAGCGCCGCGCGCAGCGCGGCGGACAGGCCGTCGAGGTCGGTCACGTCGACGGCCGTCAGCCCGGGGAACATCGCCGCCAGGCCCGCGCCCAGTCGACTGGACCGGAATCGGTTGTAGCTGTACAGGTCGTCGTAGAACAGCTGCTCGCGGGTCACGCACATGGCGTGGGCGTTGTTGTTGAACAACACGAAGGTCACCGGCAGCCGGTACTGCACGGCGGTGTGCACCTCCATGCCGTGCATGAAGAACGCACCGTCGCCCGCGATCACCACGGTGCGCCCGCGGGGGCGCCCGCTGGTGGCCCGCCCGAAGGCCATCCCGATGCCGGCACCGAAGCTGTAACCCATGCCGCCCATTCCGAGCGCGACCGCGAACCTGCCGTCCCGCCGCGCCGGCAGGTAGTGCACGGCCGCCGCGCCGGTGTTGCCCGCGTCGACGACGATGTCCGCGCCGTCGGGCACGCAGCCGTCCAGCACCGCCATCGCGTCGCGGTAGCGCACGCCCGGGCCCGCGAACGGCGGCGGCGACAACTCGGTGCGTTGAATCCTGTCGGGGACCCGCACCCGCGTCGGCCGCCCCGGCCCGGACAGGTCGTCGGTCAGCATCCGCAGCGAGGCGCGCAGGTCGTCGGTGTGCACGTGCGTGCACGGGATGTAGGGCTGCGCCGACCCGATCGAGACCGTCCGCACCGCCGCCAGGGCGTCGTCCAGGCCGGTGCGCGCCGTGACCGACAGGCGCGTGCCGATCACCAGGCACACAGCGCTGTCGGCCACGGCATCGACCACGCCCGGGTGGCCCATGACGCCGGTCACCCCGAGCGCGGATGACGAGCCCATGCCCGGGGTGCCGGCGACGTCTTTGGCGTCTGGCACGGTCGCGACCCGGGCCCGCAGCACCGCCCGCAGCGCCTCCAGCTCGGCGCGGGCGTCGTCGCGGGCCACCTGCTCCCCGACGATGATGGTGATCGGGCCGCTCGCGTCGCGCAGGATGCCGGCCAGCGGACGGGGGTTCCCGATGGGCCGCAGATACTGCACGCTCTGCCCGTTGCGCTCGCAGTCCAGGTAGCCCTGCTGAATGTCCTTGGGCAGCAACAACACTGCGGGGCCGCCGGTGCGCGCCGCGGCGATCGCCCTCGACAGCGCCGGCGCGGCGTCGGCCGGGTTCAGCACCCGCTCGCACGACACCGAGACCGCCGAGAACACCGCCCGCGCGTTCAGCGATCCGTTGTCGCCGCTGGTGTCCTGAAAGCTGCCCCGGCCGTCCATGGCGGTGGGCGTTTGTCCGACCAGGGCCAGCACCGGAACCCGGCTCGTCAGCGATTCCCCAAGGGCTGCAACGAGGTTGAGCGCACCGCCACCCGACGTCGCCGCCACCACGCCCAGGCCGGATCCCAGCCCGGCGCCGCTGCGGCTGTACCCGTCGGCCATGGCCGCGGCGGAGAACTCGTGCTTGGCCAGCACCGCGGTGATGTCGGTACGGAAGTGCGCGGCGTCATACAGGTCTTCGATGTTGGCGCCGTCGACGCCGAAGATGTGGTCTACGCCGACCGAGGCGAGCCGCTCGACGATGTGGTCGACCACCCGCTGCTTCCTGGGCATGCCTGTAACACGACGCGCGGGTAACTTCAGTTCACCGCGCGCCGTGTTTTTAGAGCGAGCGCTGCAGCAGTACCTGACCGCTGTCGGCCGAAACCACCTGCACGGCGGCGATCTGGTCGACCGGGGTGGAGATGCTGCCCGCGGGCGTCGCGGTGTGGCCGGGTTCGGCCACCCAGGTCGCCAGCCGGGTTTGGCTGCCGTCGCGACCGACCACCACCATTGCCAGCGTGTCGTGGTGGGCGTTCAGCGGGGCCAGGCAGACGCACTTGAGGTTGATCGACGTCCCCCAGTGCTGGCTGGACAGCTGCACCGTGGACGCCAGCAGGCTGGTGCCGACCTGCGCCATCGGCTGCGAGGACGCGGCCACCTGCTGCGCGGGCGACGAGGTATACCCGTGCACACCGACCAGCACGCCGACCCCCAGCACCGCTGCCGCGGCGGACGAGGCGACCCACGTCGCCACCCGGGTGCGGCGCCGCCGCCAGCGCACCGTCGCCAACAGCGACGGCAGCAGCTCCGGCGACATCTCGGGCGTCGCCGCGGCGCGGCCCGGTTCGTCGATCGCGGCGACGTCCGCGTGGTCCAGCTGGGACAGCAGCGCCGGCACGCCGCTCAGATCGGCGACGGCCTCCCGGCACGCCGGGCAGTCGGCCATGTGCGACTCGAACTCGCGGCGGTCGTTCGCGGACAACGACCCCAACACGTATGCGGCATCCCACATCGCGTAACGGTGGTTGTCCCCAGTAGTCAACCCGAACACCTCGTTGTCACCGGGCGGGCCGATGCCCCGTAGCGGCGTCCTCATCTCGTCCATCTCCTGTCACCCATCAAGTATTCGGAGCCGATGACCATGCGGATGGTCATCGCGTGACTCCAAGTTCCTGCAGAGTGAGCCGCAATGCCCGCACGGCATAGTGTAGTCGCGACTTCACTGTTCCTTCGGCTATCTCGAGGTCCGCAGCAATCTGTGCGGTGGTCCACCCGCGGTAGTAGGACCGCTCGATCACGGCCCGGTGCTCCACGGACAATTGCGTCATGGCCTCGGCTATCAGCAGCCGGTCCAGCGCCGCGTTCACCTCGTCGGGCGTCGACTGCTCGGGCGCCCCCGCTTCGTCCAGCGAACCGACGACGTTGCGGTACCTCGCGCTGCGCCGGTCGTCGATGATCATGTTGCGGGCGACGGTGAACAGCCACGCCCGCGCCGAGCGATCCGTGTCGCCGATGACCTCCGGATGCTGCCACGCCCGCAACAGCGTCTCCTGGACGACGTCCTCGGCTTGGCTCGCGTCCCCGGTCAACCGGAGCGCGTAGCGCCACAAAACCGCGGCGTGCTCGTCGTAGAGCGCCTTCATCAGGGCGGCTTCGGCAGCCCCGGAAGCCCTCCACGTGCCTGCCACACGGGCCACTCGATCACCTCCGACTACTGAAACGAGTCGAATGGGTGTTTAGTTCAGGCGGCTAAGCAAGGGTCAGGATGCGCGGCCCGGCGTCGGTGACGGCGACGGTGTGCTCCCAGTGCGCGGCGCGCGATCCGTCGGCGGTGGTGACGGTCCAGGCGTCGTCGAGCACCAGCGTTTTGGTGGTTCCCAGCGTCAGCATCGGCTCGATCGCCAGCACCGAGCCCGGCGCCAGCAGCGGGCCCCGTCCGGGGGAGCCCTCGTTGGGCAGGAACGGGTCCATGTGCATGTGCCGGCCGATGCCGTGGCCGCCGTAGCCCTCGACGATCCCGAAGGGGATCCCGTAGCGGGACTGGGCGGCGCGCGTGCCCGTTTCGATGGCGTGCGCGACGTCGGTCAGCCGGTTGCCGGGGACCATCGCCGCGATGCCGGCCTCCAGCGACTCCCTGGTCGCGTCGCACAGCGCCTCGTCGGCGGCGTCCAGCGTCTCGACCCCGAACGTGATGGCGGCGTCGCCGTGCCAGCCGTCCAGCACCGCGCCGCAGTCGATGGACACCAGGTCGCCCGGGGCCAGTATTTCCGCGGCGGACGGGATGCCGTGCACCACCCGGTCGTTGACGGACGCGCAGATCGACGCCGGGTAACCGTGGTAGCCCAGGAACGACGGGACGGCCCCGGCCTCGCGGATCACCGACTCGGCGATCTCGTCGAGGCTCAGCGTCGACGCCCCCGCGACCGCGGCCGCATGCACCGCCTGCAGGGCGGAGGCCACCACCGCACCGGCCGCCGCCATCGCGTCGAGTTCGCCGGGGCTGCGCTGCGGCACGACCCTGCGACTCCGCAGCCGTGCCAGCGCGCTCATGATTACTTGCCCAGCGCTTGCAGGGCGCGGGCGAAAACCTCGTCCATGGAGCCGACCGCGTCGACCGTCTTGAGCTCGTCGCTGTAGTACTCCAGCAGCGGCGCGGTCTCGTCGCGGTAGACCTTCATCCGGTTGTGGATCACGTCCTCGGTGTCGTCGGCGCGGCCGCGGCCCTTGAGCCGGTGCAGCAACTCGTCCTCCGAGACGCGGAACTCGACCACCGCGTCGATGTCGGTGCCGCGGCGTTCGAGCATCTCGTGCAGCGCCTTGGCCTGCTCGAGCGAGCGCGGGTAGCCGTCCAGGATGAAACCGTTGGCCGCGTCGGCCTCGTCGAGCCGGTCATCGACGAGCTGGTTGGTCAGGTCGGAGGGCACCAGATCGCCCGCATCGAGGTAGCGCTTGGCCTCAAGACCGAGTTTGGTGCCGTTCTCGATGTTGCTGCGGAACAGCTCCCCGGTGGAGATCTGCGGGATTCCCAGCTTCTCGGCGAGCTTTTGGGCCTGCGTACCCTTGCCCGCCCCGGGCGGTCCCAGCAAAACCACTCTCACTTGAGGAACCCTTCGTAGTTGCGCTGCATGAGCTGGCTCTCGATTTGTTTGACCGTATCCAAACCGACGCCAATCATGATCAAAACCGCAGTACCGCCGAACGGCAAATTCTGGACCGCGCCGCCGTTGCCGATCTGGAGGAACAGGTTGGGCAGTACCGAGATCGCGCCCAGGTAGATCGAGCCCGGCAGGGTGATCCTGCTCAGCACATAACGCAGGTAGTCGGCGGTGGGCTTGCCCGGCCGGATGCCGGGGATGAACCCGCCGAACTTCTTCATCTCGTCGGCGCGCTCGTCGGGGTTGAACGTGATCGACACGTAGAAGTACGTGAAGAAGATGATCAGGCCGAAGTAGATGCCGATGTAGACCGGGTCGCTCGGGTCGGACAGGTAGCTGCCGACGAACTTGTCCCACCAGCTGTTGCCGACCCCGCCGCTGCCGCTCCGGATCAGCTGGGTGATCAGGTGCGGAATGTAGATCAGCGACGACGCGAAGATGACCGGGATGACGCCGGCCTGGTTGACCTTCAGCGGCAGATAGGTCGAGGTTCCGCCGTACATGCGCCGGCCCACCATGCGCTTGGCGTATTGCACCGGGATGCGGCGCTGGCCCTGCTCGACGAACACCACGCCGACGATGATGATCAGCGCGGCGATGCAGACCGCGGCGAAGATGACGCCGCCGCGGCTGTCCAGGATGCTCTTGCCCTCCGCGGGGATGCGCGCCGCGATCCCGACGAAGATCAGCAGCGACATGCCGTTGCCGATGCCGCGCTCGGTGATCAGCTCACCCATCCACATCACCAGCGCCGCACCGCCGGTCATGACCAGCACGATGACGACCAGCGTGAAGATGCTCTGGTCGGCGATGATGTCCAGCGAGCAGCCCTGCAGCAGCCCGCCGTTGGCGGCCAGCGCCACGATGCTGGTGGCCTGCAGGACCGCCAGCGCGATGGCCAGGTACCGGGTGTACTGGGTCATCTTGGCCTGGCCGGACTGGCCTTCCTTGCGCAACTCCTCGAACCGCGGGATGACCACGGTCAGCAGCTGCACGATGATGCTGGCGGTGATGTAGGGCATCACCCCCACGGCGAACACCGTGAGCTTGAGCAGCGCGCCGCCGGAGAACAGGTTGATCAGCGAATAGATCTGCCCCGCCTCGCCGCCGCTGGCCTCCTTGATGCACTGCTGCACGTTCGGGTAGTTGACCCCGGGCGACGGCAAAGCCGCACCGACCCGATAGAGGACGACGATGCCAAGCGTGAAGAGGATCTTCCGTCTCAGATCGACTGTCCGCAGCGATGAGATGAAAGCCGAAAGCACTCTTCCTCCTGCGTCCTGCGTCACGCGCCTAACACCCGCAGGCCAGGACGTACGGCGTCGCGCGTCAAACCGTGTACGAGACTAACAGCTGGGCGGGACTGCTCCGGTCAACACCCTTTGCCGACAGCGACGAGGCGTAGAGTTTCGGTGGCTCATTGCATTGGCTAAGTAAGTGGGAGCATCGATGACGCGAAGCGATCAAGACACCTGGGATCTGGCCTCCAGCGTCGGCGCCACGGCCACGATGGTCGCCGCCGCCCGCGCGCGGGCCAGCGCCGAACCGGACGCGATCATCAACGACCCGTTCGCGGCGCCGCTGGTGCGGGCTGTCGGCCTGGAGTTCTTCATCCGCCTGGTCGACGGCGACCTACCACCGTCAAAAGCCCCGACCGAGGCGCCGGCCGGCGAACGCGACCTTCGGCTCGAGACGGATTCGATCGCGGTGCGCACCCGCTTCTTCGACGACTTCTTCCTCAACGCGGCGCGCGACGGCGTCACGCAGTCGGTGATCCTGGCCGCCGGCCTGGACGCGCGCGCCTACCGGCTGGCCTGGCCGCCCGGCACCGTGGTCTACGAGGTCGACCAGCCCAAGGTCGTCGAGTTCAAGAGCGCCGCCATGGCCAACCTGGGGGCCGCCCCGACCGCCGAGCGGCGCACCGTCGCCATCGACCTGCGCGAGGACTGGCCGGAGGCGTTGCGCCGCAGCGGTTTTGACCCGTCCCAACCGACGTCCTGGAGCGCGGAAGGGCTGCTGATGTACCTGCCGCCCGAGGCGCAGGACCGGCTGTTCGACAACATCACCGACCTCAGCGCGCCGGGCAGCAAGCTGGCCACCGAGTACCACGGCGATTCCGGTCGCACCATGACCCAACGGGCGCAGCAATTCAACGAGCGGTGGGCCAACCTGGGCTGCGACATCGATCTGTCCGGGCTGTTCTTCGACGGCGAACGCAGCAATGTCGTGGACTACCTCGGCGAGCGGGGCTGGGAAGTGACCACCCGACCGCGGCGGGAGTTCTTCGCCGATTACGGCCGGGTGTTCCCCGAGGACGAGGAATCCCAGCTCCGCAACATCATCGCCGTCACGGCCACCCTGCGCTAGGAGTCCGCATGGCGGAACGCTTCGACGGCGACAGCTGGGATCTGGCGTCCAGCGTGGGCGCCACGGCCACCGCGGTGGCCGCGCGCCGGGCGATGGCATCCAAGGGCCCGAACCCCTTGATCGACGACCCCTTCGCCGAGCCGCTGGTGAACGCCGTCGGCGTCGACGCCTTCATCCGGATGATGAACGGCGAGATCGAGCTGGCGGAGGACGATCCGGCCTTCACGCCGCGGCGGCTCAGCGAGGGCATGGCCGTGCGCACCCGGTTCTTCGACTCGTTCTTTCTCGACGCCGCCGGGGCCGGGATACGGCAGGCCGTGATCCTGGCCTCGGGGCTGGACACCCGCGCCTACCGGCTGCCGTGGCCGGCCGGGACGGCCGTCTACGAGATCGACCAGCCCAAGGTGATCGAGTTCAAGACCCGCACCCTGGCCGGGCTCGGCGCGTCCCCGACCGCCGACCGCAAACCGGTGGGCGTCGACCTGCGCGACGACTGGCCGGCCGCGTTGCGCGACAACGGGTTTGACACCGCCTCGCCGACGGCCTGGATCGCCGAGGGCCTGCTGGGTTACCTGCCGCCCGACGCCCAGGACCGCCTGTTCGACCACATCACCGCGCTCAGCGCCCCCGGCAGCAGGCTGGGCACCGGCTACGTCCCCAACATGCGCGACCGCATCGAGAAGCGAGGCCGCGAGATGAGCGAGCGCTGGCGGCGGCTGGGCCTGAACCTGAACTGGGCCGAGCTGGTCTACCCGGGTGAGCGCAACGACGTGGTGGCCTACCTGGCCGGCCTCGGCTGGCAATCCACCGTGCACAGCACGCCGGAGCTTTACGCGCAGAACGGTTTTGAGTTCCCCGGCCAGCCGTCCGCGGTCGCCTTCGGCGATATCAAGTACGTGTCGGCGACGCTGAGCTAGCTGCCTCAGGCGGGCTTGGCCGGCGGCGTGCGCACCACCAGCGGCACGGCCGGGAAGCACCATGCCATCTCGGTGCGCGACTTGCGCAGCGCGGCCGTGCCGTAGCCCTTCTTGCGGTGCTCGGGGTGGATCCAGATCCGCACGTTCACCTCGCCGCGGACCAGCTCGCCGAACACCATGCCGACCTTCTCCCCCGAGTCGACGGCCACGAACCAGGCGGCCTCCTCGTCGTCGAGGCGCCCCAGCGCCGCGCGGATCTCGTCGTCGAGGCTGCCGGCCGGGCCGCCGGACCCGTCGCCGGCGGCGCCCATGTCCTCGGTGCGCGCGCCGAAGATGTCCCGGTCCTCCTCGGCGGAAAAGGGCCGCAGCTCGAGGGTCTCCCCCGAACTGGCCGGGCGCTCGCCGAGGGTGAAGCTCAGCTGCTTGTTCAGGTCCTCGAGCTCGGCCAGGATCTTGCGGCGCGAGTCCTTGGTGAGCTGGGCGAAGGACATGCTCATCACCGCTTCGGCGGCCAGGTGCGACGTGTCGAGCAGCCGGACGATCTCCTCGACCGCGACCGCGTTGTTCTCGGACTCGACCACGACATCGGCTATGTCGTGCCGGCGTTCGAGGGCTTTCAACAGGGCGTCGGCGATCTCCCGGCGGGCGGCTTTGCGGTCCTGGTCAGTCATTGCACCAGCCTAGAACGCCACCGAAGGTAGTGCGTCGGATCGTCGGTTTCCCAGCTCCAGGAAGCGTTGGTAGCGGTCCGCGGTGGCCGCGGCCCACGCGGGCTGCGGCTCCACGACGCGCTCCACCCGCGCCCACCGGGCCGCGTCGGCGATCGCGGTTTCCAGGCCGGCCGCCATGCGACCCAAAAAGGCCGCGCCCAGCGCAGCCCCCTCGGCCACCGCGGACACCTCCACCGGGCGCCCGGTGGCGTCGGCGATGGCCTGCATCCACGGCGCGACCCGGGTGCCCCCGCCCGCGGCCACGATGCGCGCCACCGGCGCCCCGCTCAACTCGATCAGCTGACGCACGACGAAGGCGGACGCCTCGTAGGCGGCGCGGCGCAGCGCGCCGGCGTCGTGGGTGAGGTCCAGGGCGTCGAGCACGGCGCGGCGGTCGGGGTCGTGGAACGGGGTGCGCTCGCCGCGGATGTAGGGCGACCAGACGGGCACCCGGCGCGGGTCTGCGGCCGTCGGATCGCCTTGGGCGACAACGCGATCCACCCAGCCGAGGAACAGCCCGCCCGCGTTGCTGGCCCCGCCGATCTGGCTCTTGCCGGGGGCGGTGTGCGGGATCGTCCACAGTCCGGGCACCTGCCGGGCCTCCGGGATGGTGTTCCACACGATCAGGGTGGTGCCGCACAGCACCAACACGTCGCCGTCGCGGTCGGCGCCGGCCACGATCTGTTCGCACAGCGCGTCGATGGCGCCGATCCCCAGCACGGTCCCGGCCCCGGGAAGCTGCCCGGCGGCCGTCCCGATCGTGGCCACCCGGGGCATCTGCTCGACGTTCGCGCCCCGCTCGGCGCATGCCGCCTCGTTCCAGCCCGTCCCGTCGAACAACGGGAAGGCGGTGGCCGCGGTCGCGAGGTCCAGCACCGCCTCGCCCGCCAGGGCGTGGTTGGCCACCGCCGGCGCCGGCCAGTACCCGGCCGCTCCGGGCGCCTCGGCGGCGGTCCAGCGCAGGAACTCGGCGGCCTCGCCCAGCGCCGGCAGGGGCTGCTCGTCGCCGCCCGGGCCGCGGCCGCGGCCGTCCCCGTACAGCAGCCCCGGCGTCAGCGGGGTGCCTGCGGCGTCGACGGCGGTCAGCGAGGGCACCATCGCCGCGACGGCCACCGCGGCGGCGTCCGGGCGGTCCAGCTGCGCGAGGGCGGCCAACGGCCCGCGCCGCCACGCCTCGTCGGCGTCGTGCTCGAGCCGATCGGGCGCCGGCACCCGCAGCTGGTGCGGCACGCGGGCCCGCGCGGTCACCCGGCCGTCGGCGTCGGCGGCCACCGCCTTGACGGCGGTGCTGCCGATGTCGATGCCGATTGTGACGCCATCACGTGACACGGGCGTCACCGTACGCCAGCATGGTGCTTCGTGACGTCAAGACCGCGCGCCTTGGTGACCGCCCCGCTGCGGGGGCCGGGCTTCGACAAGCTCCGGCAACTGGCCGAGGTGGTCTACGACCCCTGGATCGACCAGACGCCGCTGCGGATCTACAGCGGCGAGCAGCTGGCCGAGCGGATCACCGCCGAGGCCGCCGATGTCGTTGTGGTGGAAAGCGACTCGGTCCGCGGCCCGGTGTTCGACCTGAAGCTGCGCGCGATCGCGTCCACCCGGGGCGACCCGAACAACGTCGACGTCGACGGGGCCACCGCCGCCGGCATCCCGGTGCTCAACACCCCGGGCCGCAACGCCGACGCGGTCGCCGAGATGGCGGTGGCGCTGCTGCTGGGGGTCACCCGCCACCTGCTGGCCGCCGACGCGGATGTCCGCACCGGCAACACGTTTCGCGACGGCAGCATCCCCTATCAGCGGTTCCGCGGCTGGGAGATCGCCGGGCGCACCGCCGGGCTGGTGGGCCTGGGCGCCGTCGGCCGCGCCACGCGATGGCGGCTGGCCGGGCTGGGCATGCGGGTGATCGCCCACGATCCCTACAACGACGAGGCGCACCACTCCCTCGACGAACTCCTGGCCGAGGCCGACGTGGTGTCCCTGCACGCGCCGGTCACCGAGAGCACCGCCGGCATGATCGGCGCGCCGCAGTTCGCGGCGATGCGCGACGGCGTCGTCTTCCTCAACACCGCCCGGGCCCAGCTGCACGACACCGACGCGCTCGTCGACGCGTTGCGCACCGGCAAGGTCGCCGCCGCCGGGCTGGACCATTTCGTCGGCGAATGGCTGCCGACCGACCACCCGCTGGTGGCCATGCCCAATGTCGTGCTGACGCCGCACATCGGGGGCGCCACGTGGAACACTGAGGCGCGGCAGGCGCAGCTGGTGGCCGACGACCTGGAAGCGCTGCTGGCCGGCGGGACGCCCACCCACATCGTCAACCCGGAGGTGCTAGGGCCATGACATCCGTGAAATCCGTGGCCAACGCCGAGAACGCCGTGCTGGACGCCGCCAAGGACATGCTGCGCCGGGGCCTGGTCGAGGGGACCGCCGGCAACATCTCGGCACGGCGCCCCGACGGCAACATCGTCATCACGCCGTCGTCGGTCGACTACCGCGACATGCAGCTCGACGACCTCGTCCTGATCGACCCGGACGGCGCCGTGCTGCACGCCGCCGAGGGCCGGTCGCCGTCCTCGGAGGCGAAGCTGCACCTGGCGTGCTACCAGGCGTTCGACGACGTCGGCAGCGTCATCCACAGCCATCCGGTGTGGGCGACCATGTTCGCCATTGCGCACCAGCCGATCCCGGCGTGCATCGACGAGTTCGCCGTCTACTGCGGCGGGGAGGTCCGCTGCACCGACTACGCCGCCTCCGGCACGCCCGAGGTCGGGACCAACGCGGTCAAGGCGCTCGAGGGCCGGGGGGCCGCCCTGATCGCCAACCACGGCCTGGTCGCGGTGGGGCCGCGGCCCGACAAGGTGCTGCACATCACCGCGCTCGTCGAGCGGACCGCCCAAATAGTCTGGGGCGCAAGGGCGCTCGGCGGCCCGGTCCCCATTCCCGAGGACGTGAACCGCAACTTCGCCGGCGTCTACACCTACCTGCGCGCCAACACCTGATGCGGCGGGCCCGGTTCGGCCACGCGAGCGTCGGGCGGGTGCTGGAACTTCGGTTCGACCTGCCGACCCGCTCCTTCCCCGGTACGCCGCCCTCGGGGTGGCGCGACAACGCCGACCTGCTGGTGCCGGACTTCTTCGACCCCGACACCGACCAGTGGCACATCGCGATCCAAAGCTGGTTCATCGAGGTGGACGGGCTTACCGTCGTCGTGGACACCGGCGTCGGCAACGACCGCGACCGCCCGCACATGCCGCCGCTGGACCACCTCGACACCGGGTTCCTGGCGGCGCTGGAGTCGGCGGGCATCGACCGCAACGCGGTGGACGTGGTGGTCAACACCCACGTCCACTCCGACCACGTCGGGTGGAACACCATGGCGCACAACGGAACCTGGGTGCCGACGTTTCCCAACGCCCGGTACCTGGTGCCGGCCGCCGACTACCGCCACTTCGCACCGGACGGGCCCGCGGGCGATCAGCCCGGTGACCGGCTCGTGTTCGCCGACAGCGTGCTGCCCATCGAGGCGGCCGGGCAGCTCGTCGCATGGTCCGACGACTTCCAGATCAGCCCGTCGCTGCGGCTGCGCCCCGCCCCCGGGCACACGCCGGGGTCCTCGGTGCTGTGGCTGGACGCCGGTCAGCCGGCCGTCTTCGTCGGCGACCTCACCCACAGCCCGCTGCAACTGCGCCGGCCCGCCGACGCCTGCGCGTTCGACGTCGACGCCGCCGCCGCGGCCGCCACGCGGAGCCGAATCTTCACCGAGGCCGCCCGGGCCAAGGCCGCCGTGATACCCGCCCACTACCCCGGCCGCGGTGGCGCGACCATCCGCGCCGTCGGCGACCAATTCGAGGTCGACGACTGGCTGGACATCGATACGGTATGAGCATGACGTACCGCGTGGTGCAGTGGTCGACCGGCAACATCGGCACGCGGGCCCTGGGCGTCCTGCTGGAGCGCGACGACTTCGAGGTGGTGGGCGTCCACGCGTTCGGCGCCGACAAGGTGGGCCGCGACGCCGGCGCGCTGGCCAGCCAGGCCCCCGTCGGTGTCGTCGCAACCGGCGACGCCGACGCGTTGCTCGCACTGAAACCGGACTGCGTGAACTACATGCCCCGCGCCATCGACTACGACCTGGTGATCCGGATGCTGCGCTCCGGCATCAACGTCGTCACCACGGGAGATTTCGTGACCGGCAGCCACCACCCGGCCGAGCTCCCGGCGCTGCAGGAGGCGGCCCGGCAGGGCGGCGCGACGTTCCTGGGCACCGGGTTCGAGCCGGGCTTCATCAACGTCGTCGCCGGCTTCCTCACCGGCGCCTGCCGAAAAGTCCACAGCGTCAAGCTCGTCGAAACGCTGGACTGCACAACCTATCCCGTCCAGGACGTGTGGAAGGTGCTCGGATTCGGGAAGGCGCCGCGTGAGCGGGTGACGCGCCTCGACCCGGCGGCGCAACGCTACGGCCTCGGCTACTTCGAGACGCTGGACATGATCGCCACCATGCTGGGCACCGAACTCGACTCCAAGGAGGCGTTCGTCGAGCCCGCGGTGCTGACCCGCGATCTGAACCTGGGCTGGGTGGACTACGCCGCCGGCACCGCCGGTGGCCAGCGCCGCACCTATCGCGGCTATCGCGGCGGGCGCCCGGTGGTCGAGCTGGCCATCTGCTGGACCATGAGCGACGACGCGCTCGACCCGAAGTGGACCGACCCCAAGGGTTTCAGCGTGGTGATCGAGGGTGCACCGCGCGTCGACGCGACGATCCGGTTCGGCCGTCCCGGGGAGGACGTGATGACCGTGTTGATGGACAGCACGGCCGTCGCGGCGGTCAACGCCATACCGTTCCTGTGCCAGGCGCCGCCGGGCGTCATCACCCCGATCGACCTGCCCGTCAGCGGATCCCCAGGGGCGCTAACGATTTGAACCGCGCCACGCGCGGGGCGAGGTGCCGTGCGCGCGGCCGAAGAGCCGGCTGAAATAGCCCGGATCGCCGATCCCGACGCGACCGGCGACCTCGGCGACAGGGAGATCCGTTTCGGCCAGCAAGGTCCGGGCCTCGGCCATCCGGCGTTCGATGATCCACTCCTGCACGGTGCGCCCGGTGCGGCGTCGCACCACGGTGGTCAGGTGCCCCGGCGTGATGCCCAGTTCGCCGGCGACGTCGCGCAACGACAACGGCTCGGCGTGCCGCCGGTCGATCACCTCGAAGACCTCGGCCAGCAGCGGTTCGCCGCTGCGCCGCAGGTCGCCGACCACGTCGACGGCCAGCCGCGCCAGGTCGATCAGCAGCAGCGTGAGATGGGCCAGCGCGGCCTGCTGGTAACCGTCTTGGCGCGCGGTCAGTTCGGCGTCGATCGACGCGATCGCGCCCTCCCACGCCGGCCGCCGGTCCGCGGGCACGTCCAGCCGCAGCAGCCCGCCGGACCGCCCGTGCAAAAACGGGAACAGCAGCGGATGCGCCCGCCACGCCGGCCACGGCGACCGGCCATCCTCGCCGAGGGCCGCCGGATCGAAGAAGACGCCCACCCCACCGACGATGTTGCCCACGCCGGCGGGGTCGATGACCTCGCCCGCCGCCACCACATACACCCGCCCGGCGGCGGGGATGTACCACAGCGCGGGGAAGTCGTGAATGTGGCGGCCATGCGCGACCACGTCTTCGCGCCCCGCCCACATCACCGATACGGGCGGGATGTCCCCATCGCTCCGGTACTGGTAGACGGGCACGCCGCCGCGATGGCTGATCAAGCGGGTCGCGACACTCATGGCACCCAAAGATAGTCCAATTTTTGCCGAGAATCGGCTAATTATTAGGCGCCCCTGCGGTTCACCATGGAATGCATGACAAAACATCATCCACATGACTACCTGCCCGCCGCCGGCCACGACGCGCTGCTCCCCTGCTACGACCTGTTCGCCCGGCTGTTGGGGATGCCCAAGGTCTATGCCACCCTGATCGCTCAGGCCGAAATCGCCGACGGCCAGCGCGTCCTGGAAATCGGCTGCGGCACCGGCAATCTCACCACCCGCGTCAAGCGCGCGCACCCGGGCGCCGACGTCACGGGGTGCGACCCCGACCCGCGGGCACTCGACCGCGCGCGGCGCAAGGCGAACGACATCCGTTTCGACCCCGGCTACGCCGAGCGGTTGCCCTACGCCGACGGCGAATTCGACCGGGTGCTGTCGTCGATGATGCTGCACCACATCAACGGCGACGCGAAAGCCGCTGCGGCGGCGGAGATCTTCCGCGTCCTGCGTCCCGGCGGGTGGCTGCACCTGGTCGACATCGGCGGCGACGCCGCCGGCGACCACGGCCCGGCGGCCCGGCTGATCAGGCGCAATCCGCATGCGGCCGGCAACCTCGGCGACGCGATCCCCCGGCTGCTGAGCACGGCGGGATTCGACTGCACCGAGCTCGCGTCGACCCCACACCGCATTCTCGGGCGATTGAACTACTACCGCGCCACGCGACCCGTCTAGCGCTGGTCGATCGCCACCTTGACCGCGCCGCTGTCGGCCTGGTTGGCGATCGCCAGGAAGGCGTCGCGCCACCGCTCGAGTCCGAAGGTATGCGTCAGCATGGGCCGCAGGTCCACCCGGCCGGCGGCGGCCAGGTCCAGGTAGTGCGCGATCGCGTGCCGGCGCTGGCCCTCGACCTCCTCGACACCGAACGCGTTCGACCCGACGAGGGCGATCTCCTTGAAATACAACGGACTCCACTCCCAGCGGCCAGGCGCGTGCACGCCGGCCTTCACCAGCGTCCCGCGGGCGCGCAGCACCCGGACCCCGACCTCGAAGGTCTCGGGCTTGCCGATCGTGTCGTACACCACGTCGACCGCGCCGGGGTAGGCCATCGGCAGGCCGAGCAGCGGCTGCCGGAGCCGCCCGCCGCCCCAGGCCACCAGTTCCTCGATGACGGCCAGCCGGGGTTCGTGCTCCAGCACGAGATCGGCGCCGAACCGGTGGGCCAGCTCGCGCTGGGCCGCGAACCGCGCGACCACCGCGACGGCCACGTCGGGGTAGAGCGCCCGCAGGATCGCGACGGCGCACAGCCCCAGCGAGCCCGCCCCGTACACCAGCACCCGGCCCGAGGGCGGCGGCGGGTGGCGGGTGATCGCGTGCAGGGACACCGAGAAGGGGTCGGCGAACACCGCCAGTTCGTCGGGCACCGAATCCGGAACCGCGAAGAGCATGCTGTCGTGGGCGGGCATCAGTTCGGCGTAGCCGCCGGTCACGTCGGCCGACACCCCGGTGTGGATGCCGGGCTTGATGTCGCCGTCGGTAAAGCTCCAGCACAGGCTGTAGTCGCCGCTTTCGCACGCGGGACAGGGCGGGGAGATGCCGCGCGGCCCGCACGACAGCCACGGGTTGAGCACCACCCGCTGGCCGATCTGCAGCCCGCGGGCCTGCGGCCCCAGCGCGACCACGTCGGCGACCACCTCGTGCCCCATGACTTGGGGAAACGAGCAGAACGCGGACATGGCGTTGTCGGCGTCGGCCTCGCCGAAATCCATCAGGATCTGCTTGGAGTCCGACCCGCAGATGCCGGTCAGCCGCGGCCGGGTGATCACCCAATCCTCATGCGGCAGTGCCGGATCCGGCACGTCGCGCATCGCGGTCGGCGTGCGCGCGAGGTTTCGGGTCAGCGTGTTGGCGGTATCGGGTACCGCGAAGGGCTCCGGCGGCACGCCGTAGACGAGCGCCCTCATCGCGACCCCATCCCGGCCGAGCCCGCGATGAACGAGTCGAGGTCGGCGTTCTTGGCGTCGACGACCGCTTTCATGTCGGGCACGTAGTGCTCGAACGCGCCGGTGCCCAGCGCCTCGATGACGCCTTCGGCCACCTCGTCGGCGGGCACCTTGGGGCCCTGGTAGAGGGGTTCCTCGCTGCCGGGGTGGTCCCAGATCTCGGTGTCGACGGGGCCCGGTTCGATGAGCTTCACCGCGACCCCGCTGCCGTGCAGGTCCACGGCCATCGCCTCGCTCCAGCCGCACAGCGCGAACTTGCTTGCGCAGTAGGCGCTTTCGTGGATGATCCCGAGCCGGCCGCCGACGCTCGACACGTTGACGATCAGGCCGGACCCGCGGGCCAGCATCCGCGGCAGCAGGGCCAGCGTCAGCCGCATCGGCGCGAAGAAGTTGACCCGCATGACGTCTTCGACCTCGTCGGGCGCCAGCGCGGTGACGGGACGCCGTTTCGGGATCGCGGCGTTGTTGACCAGCACGTCGACGCCGCCGAGCGCCTCCCATGCCCGCAGCGCCAGCTCGGGCAGCGACGCGGTGTCCGCCAGGTCGGCCACCCACATCGTCGATTCCGGGGAGGACCGCCGGCAGTCGGCCAGCACCTCGGCCAGGCGGTCGCGCCGCCGGGCGACCAGGCCGACCACCGCGCCCCGCGCCGCCAGCCCTCGGGCCAGGGCCGCCCCCAGGCCCGACGAGGCGCCGGTGATCAGCACCCGCTTGCCTGCCGCCGCGTACGTCATCCGTCAAGGTTGCCGCTAAAGGCGGGAAGCGTACAGTGGGGGAAGCTTGTTATATCGGCTAAATATTAGATTAACTAGATCCGAACAGGGGCGACTATGACTTCCACCAGGTATGAGGGCGACACCTGGGACCTGGCCTCCAGCGTCGGGGTGACCGCGACCATGGTCGCCGCCGCCCGGGCCGTCGCCACCCGCGCCGACCGGCCGCTGATCGACGACCCGTTCGCCGAGCCGCTGGTCCGGGCCGTCGGCGTCGACCTGCTCACCCGCCTGGCGACCGGCGAGGTCAATCCGGACGACCTGAACGACGTGCACGACGGCGCCAGCGGGTCCACCGGGGCGATGTCGCGCATGGCCGACAACATGGCCGTGCGCACCAAGTTCTTCGACGAGTTCTTCCTGGGCGCGACGCAGGCGGGCATCAAGCAGGCGGTGATCCTGGCGTCGGGCCTGGACTCCCGCGCCTACCGGCTGGCCTGGCCCGCCGGAACCGTGGTGTACGAGGTCGACCAGCCCCAGGTCATCGAGTTCAAGACCCGCACGCTGGCCGAGCTGGGCGCCGCTCCCACCACCGAGCGGCGGGTGGTGGCCATCGACCTGCGCGAAGACTGGCCCGCCGCCCTGCGCGCCGCCGGGTTCGACCCGGCCCAGCCCACCGCGTGGAGCGCCGAGGGCCTGCTCGGCTACCTGCCGCCCGAGGCGCAGGACCGCCTGCTGGACACCATCACCGAGCTCAGCGCGCCGGGCAGCCGGCTGGCCACCGAAAGCGCGCCCAACCCCGAGCCCGGCGACGAGGACAAGATGCGGGAGCGCATGCAAACCATCTCCGAGCGCTGGCGCGCGCACGGCTTCGACCTGGACATGGCGGGGCTGGTCTACTTCGGCGAGCGCAACGAGGCGGCGCCCTACCTGCGCGAGCGCGGTTGGGCGATGGACGGCATCAGCATCCGAGACCTGTTCTCGGCCAACGGCCTTCCGCCGCTGGCGGACGACGACATGCGCATGGGCGACGTCCTCTACGTGAGCGGCACGCATGAGTAAGGGGCGCACCGACGGCGACAGCTGGGGCCCCGCGGCCAGCGTGGGCGCGACGGCCACCATGGTCGCGGCATCCCGCGCCGTGGCGTCGCAGGGACCCGACGCGCTCCTCGACGATCCGTTCGCCGATCCGCTGGTCCGCGCCGTCGGGTTGGACCCCTTCATCCGCATCATCGACGGCGAGCTCGATGTCGAGGACGACGCGCTGTTCAACCGGAAAGCCCGGGCCCAGCAGATCACGGTGCGCACCAGGTTTTTCGACGACTTCTTCGCCGGCGCAGGCGAAGACGGCGTGCGCCAGGCGGTGATCCTGGCTTCCGGCCTGGACACCAGGGCGTACCGGTTGCGGTGGCCGGCCGGCACCGTGGTCTACGAGATCGACCAGCCCCAGGTGCTGGCGTTCAAGACAGACACGCTGGCCAACATCGGCGCCGAACCGACCGCCGAGCGCCGCGCGGTCGCCATCGACCTGCGCGACGACTGGCCCGCCGCCCTGCGCGACGCCGGGTTCGACACTTCCCGGCCGACCGCGTGGAGCGCCGAGGGGCTGCTGCCCTACCTGCCGCCCGAGGCACAGGACCGGCTGTTCGACAACATCACCGCGCTCAGCGCGCCGGGCAGCCGGCTGGCCACCGAGCGCGTGCCCGACCCGAACGCGTTCTCCGACGAGCGCCTGGCGCGCATCTCCGAGCGCTGGCAGCGCTTCGGTTTCGACCTCGACGCGGCCGACCTGTTCTACCGCGGCGAGCGCAACGTCGTCGTGGACTACCTGAGCACCCACGGCTGGGAGGTGACGGCCCACCCCGCCCGGGACTTGTACGCGCGCAACGGCTTTGACTTCCCCGAGGACGAGATGGCGGCCACCTTCGGCGAGCTGAGTTACGTCGCCGCGACCCTCAAGTAGGGTTGACCCATGGCACGCGCTCATGACGACAACTGGGACCTGGCCACCAGCGTGGGCGTGACCGCGACCATGGTCGCGGCCGGCCGCGCGATGGCCACCAAGGACCCCCGCGGGCTGATCAACGACCCGTTCGCCGAGCCGCTGGTGCGCGCCGTCGGGGTGGAGCTGTTCACCAAGCTGATGGACGGCGAAATCGATTTCGACGCCATCGAGAACGCGTCGCCGGCGCGCATGCAGGCGATGAGCGACGGAATGGCCGTGCGCACCAAGTACTTCGACGATTACTTCATTGACGCCACCAGCACCGGCGTGCGCCAGGCGGTGATCCTGGCGTCCGGCCTGGACTCGCGCGCCTTCCGGTTGCCGTGGCCGGACGGCACGGTGGTCTACGAGCTCGACCAGCCGCAGGTGATCGAGTTCAAGACGACCACGCTGGCCGGCATCGGCGCCGAACCGACCGCCACCCGGCGCACCATCGCCATCGACCTGCGCGGGGACTGGCCGGCCGCGCTGAGGGCCGCGGGATGGGACGCGGCGGCGCCGACCGCGTGGTTGGCCGAGGGCCTGCTGATCTACCTGCCACCGGAGGCCCAGGACCGGCTGTTCGACCACATCACGGCCCTCAGCGCGCCCGGCAGCACCGTCGCCACCGAATTCGTGCCCGGCATCATCGATTTCGACGCGAGCCGGGTGCAGGACATGGCCGGCGTCTTTCGGGAGCACGGCGTCGACGTCGACATGGCGTCGCTGGTGTACACCGGCGAGCGCAACCACGTCGTCGACTATCTGCGGTCCAAGGGCTGGGAGGTCGACGGCATCACGCGCACGGAACTGTTCCAGCGCAACAACATCGAGGTGCCCAACCCCGAGCACGACGACCCGCTGGGCGAGATCATCTTCATCAGCGGCAGGCTCGCCGGCTAGCGTCGCGGGGTTACAGGCGCGAATTCCCCAGCCACAACGCGCTGGCGCCACTCAGCGTCTGCTCGGCGCTGTCCAGAATTCCGGCGATCGAGCGGCCGAGCAGCGCGCCCAGCGCATCCGGCAGCGACGCGGCGGCCGGCTGTGACGACGACCTCGGCCGCACCAAATCGAGCAGCGAGGAACTCGGATAGCCGACGAGGCGGACCTCGGTGTCCTCGTCCAGGCCCGCGAGGGCCTTGGCACGCCGCACCGCCGCCCGGAAGCCCCCGAGTTCGTCGACCAGGCCGCGCTCGGCGGCGTCGGCACCGGTCCACACCCGGCCCCGCGCAGCGACATCCACGTCGTCGATGCTCAGCTTGCGGCCCTCGGCGACCCGGTCCACGAAGTCGGCGTACATCAGGTCCGCCTCGGCCTCTCGATGCGCCCGCTGCTCCGGCGTGAACGGCGCATCGGCCGACCAGGCGTCGGCATTCGCGTTGGTGCGCACCGTATCCGACGCGACACCCAGGCGACCCTTCAGGCCGCGAACCACCAGCTTCCCGGTGATCACCCCGATCGAGCCGGTGATGGTGGCCGGATTGGCGACGATCGCGTCGGCGGCCATCGCGACGTAGTAGCCGCCGGACGCCGCGACCGCACCCATCGACGCCACCAGCGGCTTGCCGCGTTCGCGCGCCATTTTCACCTCGCGCCAGATGGTTTCGGACGCGGTGACCGAACCGCCCGGGCTGTTGACCCGCAGCACGATCGCGGACACCGAGTCGTCGGCGGCGGCCTCCCGCAGCGCCGCCGCGATCGTGTCGGCGCCGGCGGTGGGCGTGCCGACGGGCAGGAATTGCGGGCCACCGCGCCCGCCGACGATGTTGCCGTCGACGGTGATCACGGCGAAGGTCGGCTTGGGCCGGCGCCCGGGCACCGGCGGCACGGGCGGGGTCAGCCGGGACCGGGCCGCTCCCGCGTAGCGCGCGAGGTACAGCCGGGGCGGCTCGTCGCCGTCCGAAACATCCTCAGCCCCGGTGAGTTCCGCTATCCGGGCGTAGGCTTCGTCGCGGAATCCGATGCGGTCGACCAGGCCGGAGGCCACCGCTTCGTCGCGCAACAGCGGGCCGCGGTCGGCCAGCGCGTCGAGCGCCTCCGGCTCGACCTTGCGCGACTCGGCGACCGCCCGCCACACCTGGTCCTGCAGGCTCTGCAGCATCCTGGTGACCGCCTCGCGGTGGGCCTCGGTGAAGCCGCCCTCGGTGAAAAGGTTTGCCGCCGACTTGTATTCGCCCTTCGAGATGATCTGGGCCTCGATGCCCGCCTTCTCGAGCGCGTCGCGCAGGAACATCGCGTTGCTGGCGAAGCCGATCAGCCCGACGCTTCCCGCCGGCTGCATCCACACCTCCCCGAACGCGGAGGCCAGGTAGTAGGACAGCGTTCCGGGATAGGTCTCGGCCCACGCCAGGGACGGCTTGGCGGCGCTGAAGGCCTCGATGGCCGAGCGCAGCTCCTGCACGGCCGCCGGGGGCGACGCGCCCAGCTGCACGCGGGCGATCAGCCCGGCCACCCGGGAGTCCTCGGCTGCGCGGTGGATCGCGGCGACGGTGTCGCGCAGCGTCATCGGCCGGCCGGCGCCGCTGACGATCGCCAGCGGGTCGAACCCCGCCGTCTCCGGCGGCACCGAGCGCAGGTCCAATTCGAGCACGCAGCCGTTGGGCACGCCGTGGTGGCGGGCGGTATCGACGCGGCCGGCCAGCGCACGGACCTCGTCGATCCCGGGAATGGAGGGCAGGAAACCGAACATACTGTGCAGGGTACCGATCGGCCGCCGTACGGTGGTCGGGTGAGGTTTTCCATTGCCATCCCCCAGTTCGACTACAGCGGCTTTGACGCTCAAGGCCTTCGGTCCTACCTTGCCCGCGCCGAGGAGCTCGGGTTCGAGGGAGGCTGGGTGCTCGAGCAGACCATCGGGCAGGCCCCGCTGCTTGCGCCGCTGGAGCTGCTGGCGTGGTGCGCGGCCGGCACCGAGCGACTCCGCCTGGGTGTCGCCGTACTGGTGACGTCCCTGCACGAGCCGCTGCAGCTGGCCCAGTCAGTGGTCGCCGTCGACCGATTGAGCCACGGCCGGCTCGACATTGGCGTGGCACCCGGCGGCGGCGGACGACAGTTCGCCGCATTCGGGGTGGACAAGGACCACTTCATCTCGTATTTCACCGAGGGCCTCGAGCTGATGAAGGGGGCGTGGTCGGACGAGCCCACGGTGACCTTCCACGGCCGCTTCCGCGACGTCGACGGCCTGCCCTTCAATCCGAAACCCGTGCAGCGGCCGCACCCGCCGATCTGGTTCGGCGGTCTGGCGCCCAAGGCCCTGGCCCGGGCTGTGCGCCTCGGCGACTCGTTCCTGGGCGCGGGCTCCTCGACGACGGAGCACTTCACCGGCGCGGTCACCACCGTGCGTCACGAGCTCGAGGAGCAACAAAAAGACCCGGCGCGCTTCACCATTGGCAAACGGGTTTACCTGATGGTCGACGACGATGCGGCCCGCGCCCGCGAACGGGTGCTGGAAGGGCTGCACCGCATCTACGGCAACGCGATTCCCGGCATCGAGGCGGTGCCCGTCTCCGGCACACCCGACGACGTGGCGCGCGGCCTGCGCGAGGTGATCGACGCCGGCGCCGAGTACCTGTTGCTCAACCCCGTCGGCGTCGACGTGCCGGAGAACCGCGAGCAGATGGAACGCCTTGCCGCGGAGGTCATTCCGCAGCTGGGCTGACTACAGCTCGGTGACCGAACCGCCCGCGGCGGTGATCTTCTCGCGCGCGCTGCCGCTGAACTTGTGCGCGGTCAGGTCGACCTTGACGGTGAGCTTTCCGTCCCCGAGGACCTTGACCAACGCGTTCTTGCGCACCGCGCCCTTGGCCACCAGTTCGTCCACACCGATCGAACCGCCCTGCGGGAACAGCCGGTTGATGTCGCCGACGTTGACGATCTCGTATTCGGTGCGGAACCGGTTCCGGAATCCCTTGAGCTTGGGCAGCCGCATGTGAATCGGCATCTGGCCACCCTCGAAGGTGGCCGGCACGTTCTTGCGGGCCTTGGTGCCCTTGGTACCCCGGCCGGCCGACTTGCCCTTGGAACCCTCACCGCGACCGACGCGGGTGCGCGCCGTTTTCGACCCGGGCGCGGGCTTCAGGTCGTGCAGCTTGATGGTCACTGTGTTTTCCCTTCGGGTGCCGACTCCACCTCGACGAGGTGACGCACCGCCGCGATCAGGCCGCGGGTCTGCGGGTTGTCCTCGCGGATCACCGAGTGGCGAATCCGCCGCAACCCCAGGGTGCGCAGGCTCTCACGCTGCTTCCAGCGCGCACCGATGGTGCTGCGCACCTGGGTGATCTTGAGCTGACTCATGGCTACGCCGTTCCCTCCCGGACCGCCGCGCCCGCGGGCAGGCTGGCGGCGACCGCTTCGCTCTCGCGGCGCGCCTTGAGCATCCCGGCCGGGGCGACGTCCTCGATCGGCAGGCCGCGACGAGCGGCCACCTCCTCGGGACGCTGCAGCAGCTTGAGCGCGGCCACGGTGGCGTGCACCACGTTGATCGCGTTGTCGCTGCCCAGCGACTTGGCCAGGATGTCGTGCACCCCAGCGCATTCCAGCACCGCGCGCGCCGCACCGCCGGCGATCACACCGGTACCCGGGCTGGCCGGGCGCAGCAGCACCACACCGGCGGCCGCCTCACCCTGCACCGGGTGCGTGATGGTCCCGCCGATCAGCGGAACGCGGAAGAAGCCCTTGCGGGCCTCCTCGACGCCCTTGGCGATCGCGGCCGGAACCTCCTTGGCCTTGCCGTATCCGACGCCGACCATGCCGGCGCCGTCACCGACGATGACCAACGCGGTGAAGCTGAATCGCCGTCCACCCTTGACCACCTTGGAGACTCGGTTGATGGCGACGACCCGCTCTAAGTAGTTGCTCTTCTCGCCGTCGCGGTCACGACCGCCGCGGCCGCCACCATCGCGCCGGCCACGGCCGTCGCGGTTGTCACCGCGCGAGTCGCGGTTGTCGCCGCGGGCCTCGGGTCCGCCGGCTGACTGTTCCGCCATTATGCGGTCCTTCCAGTTGTCATCAGAAACTCAATCCGTTCTCGCGCGCGGCGTCGGCCAGCGCCGCGATCCGTCCGCCGTAGGTGTATCCGCCACGGTCGAACACCACGGAGTCGATGCCGGCGGCCTTGGCGCGCTCGGCGATCAGCTGGCCCACCCGCACGCTGTGGGCTTTCTTGTCACCCTCGAGGCCCCGCACGTCGGCCTCGATCGACGAGGCGGCGGCCAGCGTGGTGCCGTTTTCATCGTTGACCAGCTGCACGTGGATGTGCCGCGCCGAGCGGTGCACC
Source organism: Mycobacterium paraense (assembly GCF_002101815.1). GTDB lineage: Bacteria > Actinomycetota > Actinomycetes > Mycobacteriales > Mycobacteriaceae > Mycobacterium > Mycobacterium paraense. The sequence goes on from NZ_LQPM01000030.1 coordinate 41,043, forward strand.
ACCAGCCTCGGACGCTGCGGCGTGCCCGCGATCTTCTTGCGCAGCCGCGCGTGCCTGCGCAGCCGCGAGACGCGCCGCGTCGCGGATACGCTCTGCCCCACCGGCTTCCGCGCGGCGGTCTCAGCCTTCTTTTGCGCCATGACTACTTACCTGTCTTTCCGACCTTGCGGCGGATCTGCTCGCCCTCGTAGCGCACGCCCTTGCCCTTGTACGGATCGGGACGGCGCAGGCGGCGGATGTTCGCCGAAATCTGGCCGACCTTCTGCTTGTCGATCCCCGACACCGTGAACTTCGTCGGCGACTGGACCGCGAACGTGATGCCCTCGGGCGCCTCGATCACCACGGGGTGGCTGTAGCCCAGCGCGAACTCGAGGTTGGAGCCCTTGAGCTGCACGCGGTAGCCGACCCCGAAGATCTCCATCTTCACGGTGTAGCCCTCGGTCACGCCGGTGACGAGGTTGGACACCAGCGTGCGCGACAGCCCGTGCAGCGAGCGGTTGCGCCGCTCGTCGTTGGGGCGGGTGACCACGATCGCGCCGTCGTCGTTGCGCGCCACCGTGATCGGCTCGGCGACCGTCAGGTTCAGCGAGCCCTTGGGTCCCTTGACCGAGACGTTCTGGCCTTCGATCGTTACGTCGACTCCGGTGGGTACCGGAACCGGCTGCTTACCAATGCGCGACATCTGTACTACCCCTCACCACACGTACGCGAGGACTTCGCCGCCCACGCCCTGTCTGGCCGCCTGACGGTCGGTGAGCAGACCCGACGACGTGGAGATGATCGCCACGCCCAGTCCGCCGAGCACCCGCGGCAGGTTGGTGGATTTCGCGTACACGCGCAAACCCGGCTTGGACACCCGGCGCAGGCCGGCGATGCTGCGCTCCCGGCTCGGGCCGTACTTGAGCTGGATCACCAGCGACTTGCCGACGCGAGCGTCCTCGGTGCGGTAGTCGTTGATGTAGCCCTCGGCCTTGAGGATCTGGGCGATGTTCGCCTTGATCTTGGAGTGCGGCAGGCTCACCTCGTCGTGGTACGCCGAATTGGCATTGCGCAGACGCGTCAAGAAGTCCGCGATCGGGTCCGTCATCGTCATATCGTTAGTCCCCTGTTACCAACTGCTCTTCTGCACACCGGGCAGCTCGCCCGCGTGCGCCATCTCGCGCAGGCAGATCCTGCACAGCCCGAACTTGCGGAACACCGCACGCGGACGGCCGCACTTACTGCAGCGGGTGTAGCCGCGCACCGCAAACTTCGGCTTGCGTGCGGCCTTGTTGACCAATGCCTTCTTCGCCATCTGCTCAGTTCTCCTTGAACGGAAAGCCGAGGGCCCGCAACAGCGCTCGTCCTTCGTCGTCGGTCGTCGCCGAGGTGACGACGTTGATGTCCATGCCCCGGACCCGGTCGATCTTGTCCACGTCGATCTCGTGGAACACCGACTGCTCGGCCAGTCCGAACGTGTAGTTGCCGACGCCGTCGAACTGCTTGGGCGACAGGCCGCGGAAGTCGCGGATACGCGGAAGCGCGATGGACGTGAGCCGGTCCAGGAACTCCCACATCCGGTCCCCGCGCAGGGTCACCCGGGCGCCGATCGGCATGCCCTCGCGCAACTTGAACTGCGCGATGGACTTCCGCGCCTTGCGGATCTCGGGCTTCTGCCCGGTGATCAGGGCCAGGTCGTTGACCGCACCGTTGATCAGCTTGGCGTCGCGGGCGGCGTCGCCGACCCCCATGTTCACGACGACCTTGGTCACGGTCGGGATCTGCATGACGTTGCCGTAGCCGAACTGCTTGTGCAACGCATCCCGAATCTCGTTGCGGTAGCGCTCTTTCAGGCGCGGCTGAGTTTTCTCTGCGGTGCTCATCAGATGTCCTTGCCGTTGCGCTTGGAGATGCGGACGCGCTTGCCGGTTTCCTCGTCCACCCGGTAGCCGATCCGGGTGGGCTTGCCGTCCGAGTCGACGACCATCACGTTGGAGACGTGGATCGGCGCTTCCTGCGTGACGATGCCGCCCGACCGCGCTCCGCGCTGGTTGGTCGAGACCGCGGTGTGCTTCTTGATCCGGTTGACGCCCTCGACCAGCACGCGGTTACGTTCCGGGTAGGCCTGCAGGACCTTGCCCTTGGCGCCCTTGTCCTTGCCCGCGATGACGAGGACGGTGTCGCCCTTGTGGACCTTCATCTACAACACCTCCGGGGCCAGCGAGATGATCTTCATGAATCGCTTCTCGCGCAGTTCGCGGCCGACCGGCCCGAAGATGCGCGTCCCGCGCGGGTCGTTGTCGGGCTTGATGATCACCGCGGCGTTCTCGTCGAACTTGATGTAGCTGCCGTCGGGACGGCGGCGCTCCTTGACCGTGCGCACCACGACGGCTTTGACGACGTCGCCGCGCTTGACGTTGCCGCCGGGGATGGCGTCCTTGACGGTGGCGACGATGACGTCACCGATACCGGCGTAGCGTCGCGACGAACCGCCGAGCACACGGATGCACAAGATCTCCTTGGCGCCGGTGTTGTCGGCGACCTTCAGCCGCGATTCCTGCTGAATCACTCGATCTCCTGACCTGGTTCATGTGTGCACGGCAGGACGAACCCACTAGCCTGACGTGCGCGGTCTTTGTCACCGAAGGGCACGCGGGGCCGATTCGCACCGGCCGAGGTCTGCCCAAGGCAACCCCTAGAGTCTAGGGGACGACCAGCTCAGAGCCAAATCTGCGGATGTCGGCGAGATGATGGACGCCTTCGTGCATCGCCTGGCGCACCAGCCAGCGCGCGGTGCGCCGTTCGCCGGGCAACCGGCTGCCCGCGCGGTCCCAGTCTTCCGTGCGCCTGACCTCGTCGCGGAACCCGGCGGTGCCGGCCGCCAGCTCGTCGAGCGTGGCCTCGATGTCGCAGTCGTTGTAGCGGAAGCGGCGGGCCCGCAGGTCGTTGAACATCGGCTCGAAGGCGGGTTCGTGCTCCGTGCGCACGCGGTGCAGCCGGATGGTGAAGCTGACGTAGACGTCGCGCACGTGGCAGAGGTACTCGGCGACCGACCACACCTCGGGGGCCGGCCGCACCCGCCGCGCCTCGGGCGCGATCGCGCCGATCGCCTCCCGGAGGGCGTCCGGCAGGCCCGAGATGACGGCGAGCGCGTCGTCGATGCCGGTGTCCAGGTAGGCGACTGAGCAGGCGTCGCAGACGTGATCCTCGGCGGCGAGCGGCGGTAGCGACGCGGGCATGGGGAAATCCTGCACCCGGCGCGGGTGCTACGGGGGGCAGGGCACCCTGACGGTGTTGTACCGGCAGACCTCGTCGGGCACGTTCGGCGGCGGCGACTGCAGCATCTCCATCCCCTGCTGCACCATCCGGGACACCTCCGGCGGCAATGCGACGCCCGGGGGCAACGGCGGCATCGGTAGCCCCGTCCCCGGCAGCTCCACCGCCCCCGGCGGCCACGGCGCCCCCGGCGGCAGCAGCGACCCGGCGGGAACCGGCGACGGCGGCGGACACGCGACCCGGACGGTATTGAACCGGCAGACCTCGTTCGGGTCGTTCGGGTCGTTCGGCGCCGGCAGGTCGGTGGCCCTGTCCACCAGGCGCACCGACGGCTCGGGGTTCACCGGCGCGGCCGCCGACGCTCCAGCCGCGACGAGCACGCCGGCCACCGCCAACAGCGCAACATTCCTCATGGTCTGACGGTCGCAGCCGCGGCTCGCAATGGCGTGGGAAACGACTATGCGCGCCGTGAGAAGGGCCGGCCGCAAGCATCACACAAGGATTAGGCAAGGCGGCCGCCAGACACTTTCCACGAACGGCCGTCACAGGCGGGCACAGCTGACGACCAGCGCCTGCCGCGGCACCCCCAGATTCGAGATTTCCGTCGGGAAAGGACACCTCCATGACCACACTGTCGTACTACCGGCAGGCCGTGACGCTCACCGCAGCGGCCGCGGCCCTGATTGCAAGTGCCGCGGTCGCCAACGCGGATCCGTCGGACGATCCGCCCATGCAGGCGGCGCGCGGCGACTACGTCGGCGACTGGCAGCGGCACGAAAGCGCGATGACGATCGCCCCCGACGGCACCGGGACGATCTTGATCGGGTCCAGCGCTCGCGACGTCGAGAAATGGGCGATGCGCTGGACGCGGGGCGCCGGCGCGGACTTCGCGATCGGGTTGGACCACCGCATCGGCATGTGGGGCAGCGGGCTGGAGGGCGCCCTCAACGAGCAGACCACGTGGCAGGCCGAGCTCGTCGTGGCCCCGGACGGTGTCACGGTCCTGCACTTGGTCCACAACGCCGCCGAACTCACCGACGCGAACGCCGGTGCCATCTGGTGCTCACAGAAGTACGGCTACAGCCACTTTTGCGGGGCCTGAAGGGCATCCCACAACGAGCAGATCCTCAGCTCGAATGTCGGTACCAGGCGGCGATGTACAGGACCAGCGCCGTGGCCAGCGCGATCAGCACCCAGATCACGACGGCCTGGTCGATCCACGAACCCGCGGGCGGGGTGCCGGGGAGGATGTTGCGCAGCGGCACGACGGCGAACAGCATCGCGGCGTACCAGGTGGAAAACGGCGGCAGGAATTGCCGGCGGCCGGTGAGCATCTGGATGGCCACGAACAGCGCCAGCGTCGGCAGCGTGATGAGCACCAGGCAGATCCCGAGGTCGAACACCAACGGGCCCTTGGCCCGCTGCAGGGTGAGGACGACGTTGTCCGGGCGATCGGAATCGCGGCTGTCCCGCCCGACCCGGCGGACCGAGATGTCCCAGCCCTCCAGCGACCCGGTCACCTCCACGCGTGCCGGTTTGTATTGACGGTTGTCGCCGGTTCCGACGAGCACGTCGGCCTGGATGGTGTCGGTCCGGTACGAGTCGAAGGGCCAGTCGCCGGGGTCGCCGTGGGCCTCGATGGTGGTGGCGACCTGCGCGGGCAGCTTGCCCACCGGATACTGCAGGTCCCCCAGGTCGTTCTGCGGGAAGAAGCGCACGGAGGTGTCGGTGTTCAACACGTTGAGTCGCTTGCTGATCAGCGAATCGTCGGGCATCACAAGGACTTTCACGTCGAGGCGATTCTGCACGGCGTGCAGCTGCTCGAATCGCACCAGAACCACGGTGCCCTCGGCGGTGTTCACGTCCGGCTCGGGCAGCGGACCCGGCGCGGACGCCAGCCAGTGGTAGCCGAACAGCGAGAGGGTATAGACCACCACGACGCCCACGATGATGGAGACATCAAGGACGAGGTGTCGCCGCCGCGGCTTGCGCGGTCGGCGCTGGCCGTTGGCCGGCGCGGCCAACGCCTCGGCCAGACGGGTTATCTCCTCGTCCCGTTGAATGGTCACGGAGGCTGATGCTAGCAACGCGCGTGTTTGCTGGCAGCTTTTAACGGCGGCCGCCACAAGCTTGTAACAAGCGGCGTTACCTGCGTTAACACAGCGCGGCTAGCCGAGGCTTTCGGGTATCAGTCCCCTTGCCGGACCCAGGCGAAGATGTACAGGCTCATCGCCGTCACGAGCGCGATCAGCACCCACTGCACGATGGCCTGGTCTATCCAAGAGCCGGGCGGCGGGGCGCCGGGCAGGATGTTGCGCAGCGGGACGATCGCGAACAGGTTCGCGGCGTACCACGTCGCGAAGGGCGGCAGGAACTTCCTTCGGCCCAGCGCCATCGGGATGGCGACCAGCAGGGCCAGGGTGGGAAGGCTGATGAGCACCAGGCAGATGCCCAGGTCGAAGATCAACGGGCCCTTGGCCCGCTTGAAGGTGATGACCACGTTCCCGTTGTCGGTGCCGCGCTGGGTCGGGAGCGCCCCGGGGTCGTGCAGCCGCTGGACGCTGACGTCCCACCCGTCGAGCTCACCGGTGACTTCGACGCGGGCGGGCACCTTCTTGACGTTGTCGCCGGACCCGACGAACGCGTCGGCCGAGATCGGTTCGGTCCGGTACGAGTCGAAGGGCCAGTTGCCGGGATCGCCGTGCGCCTCCACGGTGGTGCTGAGTTGTGCCGGCGCCTTTCCCTTGGGGTAGTGCAGGTCCCCCAGGTCGCTGGTCGGATACAGGCGCACCCCGACGTCGGTGCCCAGCACGTCGAAGCGGTTGTCGTAGGCCGAGATGCCCGGATACACAAGGACATTCACGGTAAGGCGATTCGCGACGGGCTTGAGCTCCTCGAGGCGCAGCTGCACGATGGTCGCGTCGCCCCCACCCTGGCTGAGGTCCAGCGGGGGAAGCGGGGCCTCCGCTTCCTGCAGCTGGTGGACGCCGAACAGGGATAGCGCGTAGGCGGAGATGACGACGAGCAGAATGCTCACGCCGATCGCGATGCGCGGCTTCCGATACTGTTTGCCACTCGGCGGCGGGGGCGACGGCGGTTCGTCCGACGGCGGGGGCGGGGCCGGTGTCGTCTGAGCCTCAGCGGTCATTGCTGACCCGCGCGCGCTGTGGGGGCAACACCGATCGAATGCTAGTGAACTTGCGCCGGTCCCGCGCGGTGACGAAAGCTCCGTCACTCACCGTCCATCGGCCGGTAACCCCGCCGTCGCTTTGCTGTAGGGAGGCCTAGCGCGGCGGCGAATCCGCCACGCAGCGAAACCCGATGTGGGTGGTCGCGGTGTCCTGTGATTGCGGCGACCGCGCGGCCGGACGGTAGCGATGGCAATATTCCGGCGCGCACAGGTGCGAACCGCCCTTCAGTGTCTGGCTGACGGACGGATCCGCCGGCCCCGACGGCGCGCAACAGGCCTTCGGCGGTTGATCGAGCCGGTGGTGCGCGGAGAACTCGGTGGCGGTCCACTCCCAGACGTTGCCGATCATGTCCAGCAGGCCGAATCCGTTGGGCGGAAAGGTCCCCACGGGCGAGGTGCCCACCCACCCGAGCGCACCGTCGTTCTCATACGGGAACCGGCCCTGCCACGTGTTGGCCATCAGCCGGCCGTCCGGGTTCGCCTCGTCGCCCCAGGAATAGGTCGTCGTGGTCGCGCCGCGCGCGGCGTACTCCCACTCGGCCTCGCTGGGGAGCCGCCGGCCGGCCCACCGCGCGTACGCCGCCGCGTCGGGATACGCCACCTGCACCACCGGATGATCGCCCCTGCCCTCGAGATCGCTGCCCGGCCCGAACGGATTCCGCCAGCTGGCGCCCGGCACCCAGTCCCACCATTGCCGCCAGTCGCGCAGATCGACCGGGCCCGGCGTCGGGCGGAAGACCATGGCGCCCGGGCACAGGTCGTCAGGGTTGGCGCCGGGGTACAGCGCCGGGTCTATCGGCTGCTCGGCGACGGTGACATAGCCTGTGGCGGAGACGAATTCGGCGAACTGGGCGTTGGTCACCGGGTGGCGCTCCACCGCGAAGGCCGCCACGGTCACCGTGTGGACCGGCGCCTCTTCGGGATAGAAGCTCGTCGATCCCATGCGGAACGATCCGCCCGGCAGGTCGACCAACTCGGTGAGCACCCCTTCAGGGTAGGGCTGCCACCGGCGGGCTCAGTCCGATTGTCGATACCAGCTGAACATGTACAGGGCCATCGCCGCGACGAGCGCCATCAACACCCAGATCACCAGGACCTGGTCGATCCACGCACCCGGCGGTGGAGATCCGGGCAGGAAATTGCGTATCGGGATGACGGCGAACAGCATGGCGGCGAACCACGTCACGAAGGGCGGCACGAATTTCCTTCTGCCCAGGGCTATTTGGATGGCCACCGCGAACGCCAGGGTGGGCAGGGCGAACAGGACCAGGCAGATGCCCAAGTCGAAGATCAGCGGCCCCTTGGCGCGGTGCAACGTGATGATCACGTTGTCCGGGCGGTCCGCCTCCTGGCTCGCTTCACCCACACGCTGGACACTGACGTCCCAACCGTCCAGCGCCCCGGTCACCTCCACCCGGGCGGGTATGTACTGGCGGGCATCGCCTTGCCCGACGAGCACCTCCGCCGACAGGGTGTCGGTGCTGTAGGAGTCGAACGGCCAGTTGTTCGGGTCGCCATGGGCCTCGATCGTGGTGGCGACCTGCGCCGGCGACTTCCCCGCCGGGTATTGCAGGTCACCCAGGTCATTGGCCGGGTCCATCCGCACGGCGGTGTCGGTCTTCAGCACGTCGAGGCGCTTGTCGAACATCGAATCCTCGGGGATCACAAGCACCTTTACCGTCAGACGGTTCGCGACGGTCTCCAGCTTTTCGAGACGCACCAGAACGACGGTGTCGTTGGTCGCGTTCAGGTCCGGCGGCTTGAGCGGTCCCGCCGATTTGGATAGCGCGTGGACGCCGAACAGCGCCAGTGCGTAGACGATCAGGAAGGCGACCAGGATGCCGATCAACAACAGGGTGCGCCGTCTGCCCCGCTTGGCGGGCGCCTCGGGCGGCGCCGCGGGCGGCGGTTCCGATGCGGGCGGTGTTGCGGGGGGTGGTGCTGGTGGAGCCTGGGTCATCGGTCAACACCTCCATGCGGTGTGCGGAGCTCGGGGGGCGAGCCCACGAAAATTAGATCGTAGCGAACCCATGCTGTTCATGCGTCAAATAATTTTTTCCGCCCACCAGTAGGCAATTTCCGTCAACCCGGCGCACACCCGAGCGCCACCCAGCGAAACCCGAGCCGCGGCGGCACGACGACTCGTTCATTCCCCGTTTGTTTGCCTGTTAATTCGACCGCTGTAAATGTGTCGATCAGCGCCGGCGCCAGGAGGCAAGCAAGGTGAAGTACAACCGATCGGCCATCCCCATGAGCCTGCTGGCGGCCGCCGCCTTGGTGGTCTCGGGATGCAGCAACGCCCACGCGACGCTGGCGTATGCCGCCGGCGCGAAGGTGGACTGCGGCGGCAAACAGACCCTGATCGCCAGCGGCTCGACCGCGCAGGCGAACGCGATGACGAAGTTCGTCGACGCGTACCACCGGGCGTGCCAGGGGCAGACCCTCAACTACACGGCCAACGGCTCGGGCGCGGGCATCAGCGAATTCCTGTCCGGTAAAACCGATTTCGGCGGGTCCGACATCCCGCTGTCCGGTGACCAATACGCCGCCGCCAAGCAGCGTTGCGGCGGGGCCGACGCGTGGAACCTGCCCGTGGTGTTCGGCCCGCTGGCCATCACCTACAACCTCGGCTCCGTCGACTCCCTGGTGCTCGACGCGCCCACGCTGGCCAAGATCTTCAACGGGACCATCACGCGCTGGGACGACCCGGCCCTCACCGCGTTCAACACCTCGATGCCGGCCGAGGACATCCGCGTCGTCTACCGCAGCGACGCGTCGGGCACCACCGAGAACTTCCAGTCCTACCTGCAGGCCGCGTCCGGCGGGGCCTGGAAGCAGGGCACCGGCAAGTCGTTCAAGGGCGGAGTCGGCGTCGGGGCCGCCGGCAACAAGGGCACGTCGGAGCTGGTGAAGGCCACCGAGGGCGCGATCAGCTACAACGAGTTGTCCTTCGCGCTGCAGCAGGGCCTGTTCGCCGCGGAGATCAAGACCCCGGCGAGCCGCAGGTCGCTGCGACCGGTGCGGATCGGCACCGACACGGTCGGCAAGACCATCACGGGCGCCAAAATCATCGGCACGGGCAACGATCTGGTGCTCGACATCTCGTCGTTCTACAACCCCGCCCAGCCCGACGTCTATCCGATCGTCCTGGCCACCTACGAGATCGTCTGCTCCAAGTACCCCGTCGCGGACGAGGCCAAGGCGGTCAAGGCGTTCCTGCAGGCGGCGATAGGCCCGGGCCAGGTCGAGCTGGCCCGCAACGGCTACATACCGCTGTCGCCCGACTTCCAGTCCAGGGTCTCCAGCGCCGTCGACGCGATCAGCTACGCCGGAGCGGCCGTCGCCGAGTAAGTCGCCGAGTAATCAGCCCTTCTTCGGCTGTCTTCGGTCGCGTTGCTGCCACCAGCCGAACAGGAACAGGGCCATCGCGGCGACGAGGCCGATCAGCACCCACAGCACGACGGCCTGGTCGATCCACGAACCGTACGGCGGGCTGCCCGGCAGGATGTTGCGCAGCGGGACGATCGCGAACAGCATCGCGCCGTACCAGGTGGTCATCGGCGGCAAGAACGACGTCTTGCCCAGCGCCACCGGGATGGCCACCCACAGCGCCAGCACGGGCAGGGCGATCAGGACCAGGCAGATGCCGATGTCGAAGATCAGCGGGCCCCGGGCCCGTTTCAACGTGATGGTCACGTTGTCCTTCACGTCCGGGTTGGAATCCTCGGGGTCGTGGACGCGGGTGACGGTGGCGTCCCACCCGTCCAGCTTTCCGGTGACTTCGACGCGCGCGGGCGCCTTTTCGCGGCTCTGGCCGGTGCCGGTGAACACGTCGGCCGCGATCACCTGCGTCGTGTACGAGTCGAACGGCCAGTTACCCGGGTCGCCCTGCGCCTGGATGGTGGTGCTGACCTGCGCCGGCGCTTTTCCGACCGGGTACTGCAGGTCGCCCAGGTCGTTCTCCGGGTACAGGCGCACGGCGGCATCGGTGGTGAGCACGCCGTTGTTCTTGTCGTACAGCGAATCCTTCGGGTAGACAAGGACGTTCACCGTCAGGCGGTTGGCGACGGTGTCCAGCTTTTCCAGGCGCACCTGCACCACGCTGTCTTCGGCCTCGACCTTGCTCAGGTCCACCGAGGGCAGCGCCGGCGCCGATTGGGCCAGCAGGTGCACGGCGATCAGGGACAGGACGTAGATGACGATGACGGCCACGACGATCCCGAACGCGATGGCGATGCGCGGTCCGCGCGTGGCGGGCGGTGCCGGCGGCGGCGGCGGCGGCGAAGTCTCAGTGCTCATGGGGCATCACGGGGCGAGATGCTACCGCCCGCTTGCCTTGAAAACGGTCCTTTACGGAATGACGACAGCAAACTGCTGCATCGCCGTCGCCTTCGCCGCGTCGAAGCCGGGCGCACCGGCCGGGCCTCCCACATGGATCACCACCAGGAACGACCTCGTGTTCGTCCAGACGTGGGTGATGCGGTCGGCGAACGCCACCCCGCCGGGCCCCGCGACGGTGCCGCCCAGCAATTGGCTGCTGTAGCCGCAGAACTCCGCCGGCGCGACGCTCACCGCGACGCCCGGCCACCGGGCGCGCAGGTCTGCCGCGTAGCGCAGGAACGCCCCACCGGCGTCGAGGTCCGTCGGCGTGATCGTCACGCGCACCGACATGCCGGCAGGCCCGGGCGCCGTCAATGCCACGTCTCCGGAGCCGCGGGCCGGGTTCCAGCCGTCCGGCAACGGAAGCGTGATCACGGGCGCCACCGGATCCGGCACCGAGGCGACGGCCATGGTGCCACTGGCGGGTGGCGGCGGAAAGCACACCACGGCGTTGGGCGGAATGTGGTCGGGCAGCGTGATTTTGACCCCGGGCACCGGCTCTGCGGGGTCGGACAGCGTCGGCGCGGCGGACGTCGTCGAGGAAGCCGCACCGCTCGTCCGGACCGCGGTGCCGCCGGTGCTTCGCTCGCAACCGACGCCCGCCGCCAGGCAGAGCAGGACCGCCGCACCGGCGGCCAGATCAGTCGCGCGAAAACGCAAGCGCGAGTTCCCTTTCGACGTCCTGGTACGGCCGGTCCGACAGGTCGATGGTGACCTGGGCGATGGTGCCGCCGGTGAACGCGAACGGCGCCTTGTAGCGGCTCGACACCCCCGAACCGCCGTTGCGCCCGACCGTGATGCCCGCCCCCGCCAGGCCGAACGTTCCGGGATGGGTCGTCACCCCCGGCAGCGTGCCGACGGCCTCGTCGTCGACGAACAACGTGAGGTCGCCGAGCGGTGTGTGGCTGTTCTCGACCGTTCCGGTGCGCGCATAGCGCACGCCGAACAGGTGCCGCCCCAACGGAACCGGGCCCGACGACGAGACCAGCTGCTGGCGTTCACCCAGGAAGTTGTACACGTAATGCAGCCGTCCGTCCTGGATGAACAGGACGTGCCCGCCGTGGGCGCCGCCCTGCTTGAACAGCACGCCCTCGGCGCCGGTGGTGTCCACGGTCACGTCGGCCAGCACGACGAACGACCGGCCGCGCAGCTCGGCGGCCGCGCCGATGCCGACGTCGGCGCAGTCGGGATAGTAGGTGTAGTTCGACCGCTCGCCGACCAGGTAGGGCCGGAAGCGGGTCAGCGTCTCCATGATGTTCAGGTCCGCCAGCGGCAGCCCGTTGTACTTGGCCGCCTCCGAAAACCACAGCGCCTTCAGCTCTTCCAGCTTGTCGGGCCGCTCGGCGGCCAGGTCGTGGCACTGGCTGCGGTCGGCCTCGATGTGGAAGAGCTCCCAGCGATCGGCGTCGAAGTGCGACCAGCCGGCCGGTGTGGCGGCGTGGACGGTGTTGGCGAACCAGCCCTCATGCCAGATGCCGCGGGTGCCCAGCATGGTGTAGAACTGGGTCCTCTTTCCGGTGTCGGCGCCCGGATCGTCAAGGGCCGCCTTGAAACTCACGCCGTCGAGCGGTTTCTGAGCGATGCCCTTGACGGTCTCCGGCGGCGCGATGCCCAGCAGATCGAAGACTGTCGGCGTGATGTCGCAGACGTTGACGTAGGTGTCGCGGACCTCGCCGTGCGCTGCAATCCCGTGGGGCCACGACACGATTGCGGTGTCGGCGATGCCGCCTTCGTGCGACGCGTAGCGCTTGTACAGCTTGTAGGGCGTGTTGAAGGCCATCGCCCAGCCGATCGGGTAATGGTTGTAGGTCTCCGGGCCGCCGAGATGGTCGAAGAGCTTCATGCTCTCCTCGACCGTGTCGATGTAACCGTTGAAGAACTTGCCCTCGTTCACCGACCCGTTGGGGCCGCCCTCACCGCTGGCGCCGTTGTCGGAGATCACCACGATGATGGTGTCGTCCAGCTGGCCGGACTCCTCGAGGTAGTCCAGGATGCGGCCGATCTGGGCGTCCGTGTAGCTGAGGAACCCGGCGAACACCTCGGCCATCCGGGAAAACAGCCTCTTCTCTTCGTCGGTCAGCGAGTCCCAGGGCCGCACCGTGTCCTGCAGCGGCCACGGCTCGCCGTTCGGCCCCTTGACGTCCGAGTACGGGTTGACCGGGGACAGTTCGGTGTCCGGCGGCACAATGCCCATCGACTTCTGCTTGTCCAGCACGATCTCGCGGTAGCGCTCGTAGCCCATGTCGAACCGGCCGGCGTAGCGGTCCGCCCACTCCTTGAAGACATGGTGCGGCGCATGCCCGGCGCCGGGGCACACGTAGCTGAACCACGGCTTGTCCGGCGCGATCACCTTGGCGTCCCGGATGAATTCGATGGTGCGGTCGGCGATGTCCTTGGACAGGTGGTAGCCGTCCTCCGGTGTCCCCGGCGGGCTGACGGGGTGGTTGTCGTAGACCAGGTCGGGATACCACTGGTCGGTCTCGCCGCCCATGAACCCGTAGAACCGCTCGAAGCCGCGCGAGGTGGGCCAGTGTCGTTTCGTCGCCGCCAGATTGGACTCTTCGAGCGGCGTCAGGTGCCACTTGCCGATGCAATACGTGTTGTAGCCGCGCTCGGCGAGCACCTCCGAGATCAGCGCGGTGTCGGCGGGGATCCGCCCGTTGCAGTTGGGGAACCCGTCGGTGAATTCCTCGATGGTGGCCATGCCGACCGTCGTCGCGTTGCGTCCGGTCAGCAACGACGCCCGGGTCGGCGAGCACAGCGCGGTGGTGTGAAATTGCGACAACCGCACGCCGCGCTCGGCGATGCGCGTCATCGCGGGCATCTCGACCAGGCCGCCGAAGCAGTCCCACGTCGCGATGCCGGTGTCGTCCCACACCAGATACAGGATGTTCGGCGAGTTCTCCGGCGCCGTCGGCGCCGCGTACGGCCCCCAGTCCGGCTCCGAATCGCGGATATCCAGCTCGATCTTGCCCTGAAATTCGGTCGACCCGGTCATGGTTGGCCTCACTGCCGTTGGTGGACGCCGCTACACGCGTGGCGTGGAGACTACACCGGGCAGGTGAGAGCCAGGTGAGAATTTCCGGCGCCCCGCCAGGCAGACGCAAAAGCCCCCGACACGCCGGGCGTGCGGGGGCGTTCGCGTTGCTCGAAGGCTACTTGGCCTTCTCCAGGATTTCGACCAGCCGCCAGCGCTTGGTCGCCGACATCGGGCGCGTCTCCATCAGCGAGACGCGGTCGCCGATCCCGGCGGTGCTGTCCTCGTCGTGCGCCTTGACCTTCTTGGTGGTGCGGATGATCTTGCCGTACAGCGGGTGGCGCATACGGTCTTCGAGCTCGACCACGATGGTCTTCTGCATCTTGTCGCTCACCACGTAGCCGATGCGCACCTTGCGCCGGCCACGGGACTTCGGGCTGGCCGGAGTGTGCTTGGGGCCCTTGTCCTTCGACTCGGCGCCCTGCGCGGCGGCGTTCTTGGGAGCGGCCTTTGCGGGGGCCTTCTTAGCTTCTGCCATCACGAATCCTTACCATCGGGCCCGGATGCGAGGCCCAGTTCTCGTTCGCGCAGCACCGTGTAGACGCGCGCGATTTCCTGACGCACCGTGCGGAGCCGGCGGTTGTTGGTGAGCTGTCCGGTCGCCATCTGGAAGCGCAGGTTGAACAGCTCCTCCTTGGATTCACGCACGCGCTCGGCGAGTTCTTCGTCGGTGAGCTCGCGCAGTTCGCCAGGCGAAATTCCCAGTGCCATCAGAACTGATCCTCTCGGGTCACGATGCGTGCCTTGATCGGCAGCTTGTGGATCGCGCGGGTGAGTGCCGCCCGGGCGACCTGCTCGTTGGGGTAGCTGAGCTCGAACAGCACGCGACCCGGCTTGACGTTGACGACCCACCACTCCGGCGAGCCCTTACCCGAACCCATCCGGGTCTCGGCGGGCTTCTTGGTCAGCGGGCGGTCGGGGAAGACGTTGATCCAGACCTTGCCGCCACGCTTGATGTGCCGGTTGATCGCGATACGGGCCGACTCGATCTGCCGGTTGGTGACGTAGGCGTGCTCGAGCGCCTGGATGCCGTAGTCACCGAAGTTCACCGCCGTGCCGCCGCTGGCGATGCCACGCTGGCGGGGGTGGTGCTGCTTGCGGTGCTTGACCTTGCGGGGAATCAACATGATTCAGCTCTCCGTGCTCTGTGGTTCTGCAGCGGGCGCGGCCTCGGCCGGGGCCGGCGGAGTGCTTGCAGTGCTTTCCTCGGCGCCCGCCGCGCGGCCGGCCTCGGTGCTGGTCGCCGTGGTGCCCGACGCGCCACTGCGCCGCGGCCGCGTGCCCGACGGGCGCTCGCGACGCGGACGGTCGGCGCCCGCGGGTGCGGCGGCGGCCAGTTCGCGCTTGCCGCCGACGATGTCGCCCTTGTAGATCCACACCTTCACGCCGATCCGGCCGAAGGTGGTCTTGGCCTCGTAGAGGCCGTAGTCGATGTCGGCGCGCAGGGTGTGCAACGGCACCCGGCCCTCGCGGTAGAACTCCGAGCGGCTCATCTCCGCGCCGCCGAGGCGGCCGGAGCACTGCACCCGGATGCCCTTGACGTTGGGCTGGCGCATCGCGGACTGAATGGCCTTGCGCATCGCCCGGCGGAACGCCACGCGGTTGCTCAGCTGCTCGGCGACGCCTTGGGCCACCAATTGTGCCTGCGACTCAGGGTTTTTGACCTCGAGGATGTTCAGCTGGACCTGCTTGCCGGTCAGCTTCTCCAGGTCAGCACGGATCCGGTCGGCCTCGGTGCCGCGACGGCCGATGACGATGCCGGGACGCGCGGTGTGGATGTCCACCCGGACCCGGTCGCGGGTGCGCTCGATCTCGACGTCGGCGATACCGGCGCGCTCCAGGCCCGTGGACAGCAGCCGGCGGATCGCGACGTCTTCCTTGACGTAGTCGGCGTACTGCTTGTCCGCATACCAGCGCGACTTCCAGTCCGTCGTGATGCCCAGCCGGAAGCCGTGCGGATTGATCTTCTGGCCCACTAGTCTGAGCCTCCCTTCGCGTCAGAAGCCTCAGAAGCCTCAGAAGCCTTGGCCGGGGCCTTCTTTGCCGGGGCCTTCTTCGCGGCCGGCGCTTTCTTGGCGGGTGCCTTCTTGGCGGGTGCCTTCTTGGCGGGCGCCTTCGCCGCGGCCTTGCTGGCCTCGGCGCGACGGGCCCGAGTCGACTTCACCGACCCGGCGTCCTTGGCCGGCCGGCTTTCCACCACGACCGTGATGTGACTGGTGCGCCTGCGGATCCGGAAGGCGCGGCCCTGGGCGCGCGGACGGATGCGCTTCGCGGTCGGGCCTTCGTCGGCGTAGACGGTGGCCACCACCAGGGTCGCCGGGTCCAGGCCGTTGTTGTTCTGCGCGTTGGCCGCCGCGCTGGCGATCACCTTCGCGACCGGCTCGCTGGCCGCCTGGGGCGCCCAGCGCAGGATGTCCAGCGCGTCCTCCACGGACCTGCCGCGGACCAGGTCGATCACCCGGCGCGCCTTTCTCGGCGACACGCGCACGAACCGCGCCTTGGCGACCGCGGACGGAAACTCAGTTGTGGTCATCGCCGTTTGGCCTTCCGATCATCCTTGATGTGCCCCTTGAAGGTGCGCGTCGGGGCGAACTCGCCGAGCTTGTGGCCCACCATCGCCTCGGTGACGAACACGGGCACGTGCTTGCGTCCGTCGTGCACCGCAAAGGTGTGGCCGATGAAGTCCGGAATGATCGTCGACCGGCGCGACCAGGTCTTGATGACCTGCTTGGTGTTCTTCTCGTTCTGTACGTCGACCTTCTTGAGCAGATGGTCGTCGACGAACGGCCCCTTCTTCAGGCTGCGTGGCATGGGTGGCTGCTCCTACCGCGAATGCTTCTTGCCGGTACGCCGGCGTCGGACGATGAGCTTGTTGCTCTGCTTGTTCGGGTGGCGGGTGCGACCCTCGGGCTTGCCCCACGGGCTGACCGGGTGGCGGCCACCGGAGGTCTTGCCCTCACCACCGCCGTGCGGGTGGTCCACCGGGTTCATGACCACACCGCGGACCGACGGGCGCTTGCCCTTCCACCGCATGCGACCGGCCTTGCCCCAGTTGATGTTCGCCTGCTCGGCGTTGCCCACCTCGCCGACGGTGGCGCGGCAGCGCACGTCGACGCGGCGGATTTCACCGCTGGGCATCCGCAGCGAGGCGTAGCTGCCCTCCTTGCCGAGCAACTGGATGCTCGACCCGGCCGATCGCGCGAGCTTCGCGCCGCCGCCCGGCCGCAGCTCCACGGCGTGCACCAGGGTGCCGGCCGGGATGTTGCGCAGCGGCAGGTTGTTGCCCGGCTTGATGTCGGCGTTGGCGCCGGACTCCACCACGTCGCCCTGCGAGAGGCCAAGCGGCGCAATGATGTAGCGCTTCTCGCCGTCCAAGTAGTGCAGCAACGCGATGTTGGCGGTGCGGTTCGGGTCGTATTCGATGTGCGCGACCTTGGCGTTGACGCCGTCCTTGTCGTTGCGGCGGAAGTCGATCACCCGGTAGGCGCGCTTGTGCCCACCGCCCTTGTGCCGGGTGGTGATCCGGCCGTGCGCGTTGCGCCCGCCGTGACCGTGCAGCGGACGGACCAGCGACTTCTCCGGCTCCGAGCGGGTGATCTCCGCGAAATCGGAGACGCTGGCGCCGCGGCGACCCGGGGTCGTCGGCTTGTACTTACGAATTGCCATGTCTGATCAGCTCTTTCTAGCTCGGTGCGCCGAAGAGGTCGATCGGCTTGCTGCCCGGCGCCAGGGTGACGATGGCGCGCTTGGTGCTCTTGCGCTGGCCATATCCGGTGCGGGTGCGCTTGCGCTTGCCCTGTCGATTCGCGGTGTTCACCGACGCGACCTTGACGGAGAAGATCTTCTCGACAGCGATCTTGATCTGCGTCTTGTTCGAGTCGGGGTGCACCACGAAGGTGTAGACGTTCTCATCGAGGAGCCCGTAGGACTTCTCGGAGATGACCGGCGCGAGGATGATGTCGCGGGGGTCAGCGATGGTCGCCATCAGGCCGAAACCTCCTCGGCAGAACTAGTGTTGGCCGCGATGTAGGCGTTGAGCGCCTCGACGCTGAACACCACGTCATCGGAGCGCAGCACGTCGTAGGTGTTGAGCTGGTCGGGCGCCAGCACGTGCACGCCCGGCAGGTTGCGCACGCTCTTCGCGCCGGTCTCGTCGGTGCGCCCGATGACGAGCAGCACCTGCTTGCGGTCGGTCAGCGTGCCCAGAAATGCCTTGGCGCTCTTGGTCGACGGGGTCTGGCCCGAGACCAACTCCGTGATGGCGTGGATGCGCCCGTTGCGCGCCCGGTCGGACAGCGCCCCACGCAGCGCCGCGGCGATCATCTTCTTGGGCGTGCGCTGGCTGTAGTCGCGCGGCTTGGGACCGTGCACCACACCACCACCGGTGAACTGCGGCGCCCGCGTCGAACCCTGCCGGGCGCGGCCGGTGCCCTTCTGCCGGTACGGCTTGCGCCCGCCGCCGCTGACCTCGCCGCGGGTCTTGGTCGAGTGCGTGCCCTGGCGGGCGGCCGCCCGCTGGGCGGTGACCACCTGGTGCATCAGCGCGATGTTGGCCTCGACGTCAAACAATTCGGCGGGCAGCTCGATGGAGCCGTCGACCTTGCCGTCGGGCGTCTTCACGTCAATCTTCTGCGCTGCCATTACTTCTCACCTCGTTTGATCGCGCTGCGCACCATCACGAGTCCACCGGTGCGGCCGGGGACCGCACCTTTGATGAGCAGCACGCCGTTCTCGGGATCGACCTTGTGCACCACCAGGTTCTGCACGGTCACCCGGTCGTTGCCCATCCGGCCGGCCATCCGGGTGCCCTTGAACACCCGCGCCGGGGTGGCGCAGCCACCGATGGAGCCCGGCCGGCGGTGCACCGCCTGGGCGCCGTGGCTGGCGCCCTGACCGCGGAAGCCGTGCCGCTTCATGGTTCCGGCGAAGCCCTTGCCCTTGGAGGTGCCCGTCACGTCGACATAGGCGCCGTCGGCGAAGATCTCCGCCGTCAGCTCCTGGCCGACCTCGTATTCGGCGGCGGCGTCCGGGTTGTCCAGACGCAGCTCGGCCAGGTACCGGCGCGGGTTGACGCCCGCCGCGGTGTACTGACCGGTCACCGGCTTGTTGACCTTGCGCGGGCTGATCTCGCCGTACGCCAGCTGCACGGCGCTGTAGCCGTCGCGCTCCGGCGTGCGGATGCGGGTCACCACGTTGGGGCCGGCTTTGACCACCGTCACGGGCACAACCCTGTTGTTCTCGTCGAACACCTGCGTCATGCCCAGCTTGGTGCCCAGAATGCCTTTTCTTGCCATGAGTCCTGGAGCTCCTACTGGATGTTGACGTCGACGCTGGCCGGCAGATCGATGCGCATCAGCGCGTCGACGGTCTTCGGCGTCGGATCGAGGATGTCAATCAACCGCTTGTGCGTACGCATCTCGAAGTGCTCCCGCGAGTCCTTGTACTTGTGCGGAGAGCGGATGACGCAATACACGTTCTTCTCGGTCGGCAGCGGCACCGGACCCACGACGCTGGCACCCGTGCGGACGACGGTCTCGACGATCTTGCGCGCCGATGCGTCGATAGCCTCATGGTCGTAGGCCTTAAGCCTGATGCGGATCTTCTGTCCCGCCACGCTTTCCCTACCCTTACTTCTCTTGAAGCCCGGCAACCGGGCTTACGTCCATGTCTCAGTGCCCCCCAGCGCGCGAATCGGCCGCCCAGTCGTTGGGCCGGTCGAGCGTCGCGCCGGATACTGCGCCGCTGTTTACCTGTCGTGGTCCACCGGCCCCCGCGGTCGGGCGTGTCACCCTTACGCAGCCTCTTTCGCGGCCAAAATAGGTCGCGTTCCAAGGATGGGACCGGACGCGCCCGTTTGGGCGCTGGTCGTATGCCCAGCCAGGGAGAACCTGGCGAAAGGCAACCTGAACAGTATGCCCTAGATCGGGGCGCGGACAAAATTCCGACGCCGGCGTCGACGCCTCAGGCGCCCGCCGATTCGGTACTCGCCGCCTTGGCCCTCTGCTGTGCGCGCTGAACATGCAGGAAACCGTCGACGGCGGCGTGCGCACACTCGCGATAGTCGAAGTTGGGCAGGGTGGACAGGCGGCCCAGCATCAGCGGGCCGATCAGCATGGCGATGGCCCGCGATCGGTCGACCTCTCCCAGCTCGGCGGCCGCCTCGGGACTGTCGAACACGGCGTCGAACGGCGCCGCGTACTGCTGGGCGATGCGTTCGCGCAACGAGGTGATCGAGCAGCTGTTGGCGGCGCGGGCGTCGCCCGGTTCCGGCAACTGTTCCAGATCGGGGCCCAGGGCCAGCCACGACATGGCGGTCAGCAGGGCGGGCGCCTGGGCCACGGCTTCGGCCTGAGCCAGGACCAACGCGACCAGCCGATCGCGCAGCGAACCCTCCGCCGGTGGCGTCGGCGATGGCGGAATCAGGCTGTTGAACGCCGCCGCCAGCAAATCATTTCCGCTCGGGAAGTGGCGATACAGGGTCGCCCTCGCTACGTTGGCGGTACGGGTGACCGCGTCGACCGTCACCGCGCTCGGGCCACCGGAACGCAGAAGCGCGGCAGCGGCTTCGAGCAATCGGGCCCGGGACCGCGCCGGCCGGGGATCGGTGCTTGCGCCGGTAATTGTGAGCCACCTCTCCGTTTGGGACCTTGATTATCGGCTACGTATGAGACTACCCGTCTCAAAACTTCTACGCCCCCGTTAGGAGGCGCTTCATATGGTCGAAACGCTGGTACAGCCTGATCAGCGTACTGACACAGCGCGCATCGGCGGAAGCCCACGCGCCCGAACCTGGACCCTGGCCGTCGCCTGCATGGGCGTCGGGCTGGTCGTCGCGTCGATGACGGCGCTCAACACCGCGCTGGGCGACCTCGCGGTGGCCACCTCCGCGACGCAGTCGCAGCTGAACTGGATCGTCGACGGGTACACGGTGGCCCTGGCGTGCCTGCTGCTGCCCGCCGGCGCGATCGGCGACCGCTACGGCCGGCGGGGCGCGCTGCTGGCCGGCCTGGTGATCTTCGCGCTCGGCTCCGTCGCCCCGGCGATGTTGCACACCCCGCTGCAGATCATCGCGGGCCGGGCGGTGGCCGGCGTGGGCGCGGCCTTCGTGATGCCGGCGACGCTGTCGCTGCTCACCGTGGCGTATCCGAAGGAAGACCGCGTCAAGGCCGTCGGCATCTGGGCCGGCACGGCCGGGTCCGGCGCGGTCCTCGGCATGCTCGGATCCGGTCTGCTGCTTGAGTTTTGGGACTGGCACGCGATCTTCTGGTCGCTGGGCGCCGCCGCTTTGGTGATCTTCGCGCTCGCGTGCACGGTGGCGTCGTCGCGCGACAGCGCCGCGCCGCGCATCGACAAGCCGGGCGCGGTGCTAATCGGGGCGGCGCTGGCGATCGGCGTCGCGGCGATCCTGGAGGCGCCCAACCGCGGCTGGAGCCATCCCCTGGTCTGGGGCGGGCTCGTCGCGGGGGCCGTGCTCGCCGCGGTGTTCGGCGTCGTCGAACTCCGGCGCCGGCAACCACTCCTGGACATGCGGCTGTTCGCCGACCCCAGCTTCGCCACCGGCGTGGCGTCGATCGTCGTGCTGTTCGGGGCGACGTTCGGCTTCTTTTACCTGGGCATGCAGTACGTGCAGCAGATCCTGGGCTATTCGCCGCTGATGACGGCGGTCGCGTTCACGCCGTTCATGGTTCCGCTTGCCATCTGCTCGGCGCTGTCGTTCTGGTACATGCCCAAGCTCGGTTTGCGGCTGGTGATCTTCGTGGGCACGGCGCTGATGGCGGTGGGCTTCATCAGCATGCACGTGCTCGGCCTGCACACGTCCTACCTGGAATTGGCCTGGCCGACGCTGATCCTGTCCACCGGCATCGGGTTCTGCACGGCCCCGACGACCTCGGCGATCATGGGCGCGGTCCCCGACGAAAAGCAGGGGGTCGCCTCCGCGGTGAACGACGCCTCGCGCGAGATGGGCGGGGCGTTGGGGATCGCCGTCGCCGGTTCGATCCTGGCCGGGCGCTACTCCCGGGAGCTCGCGCCGCAGCTGGCGCAGTACCCCGCGGGAGTCCGCGGACCGGCGACCGATTCGCTGGCCAAGGCCGTCGAAGTGGCGGACAGGCTCGGGCCGCAGGGGCGCCCACTGGCCGAGTTGAGCAAAACGGCTTTCATGACCTCCATGCACGCGTCGACGACGGCGCTCGCCGTCATCGTCGCCGTCGCCGCGGTCCTGATCGGGTTGTGGGCGCCCGGCCCCGACGGCCGCCAATTGGGCCCGGTGCGCCGGGCTGTCGCCCGGGCCAAGCCGGGGGCCGGGCGGCATGGGGTGGCCGCGCGCTGATCGCCAATGTCGCTGGCGGAGAACGGCGCCGGTCGACGGCGAGGCCGGTGACTCGGGCCCGCATCACCTGATTTTTCGTCCGGCGGCCGCCAAAACGGGCCCGGATGCTTGCGAACGCCCGCGCGTCGTGGTATCAGAAAATATATATCGACAAGTACAGGTCATCTCGCGGGTTGAGGTGGGTGTGATGTTGATGGGCGTCGACTCGTTCAGCAAACAACAGGTGACGTCGGATGAGCCGGTGTGCCCGGCGATCATCGAGGCGGCGGCGATCGTGGAGGCCGAATGGATGCGCCTCAATCCGTCGAGCCGCCCGGCTCCCCGCGTCACCTGTGAGCTGCCCGCGCCCCGGCACGTGCGCCGCCCGGCCCACACGTTGGTGGCGACGCAGCGCAGGCCGCGCGCGTTGCCTACCTGCGGCACGCAGCTCCGCGTCCGATGGCCGGCCTGCAGGGTCTGGGCGCGGGAACGGTCTCCTCCGGCGGGGGCGTGAGATGGCTCGCCGGTCGGGTTCTGCCGAAGGGAGGTGATGCAACAAGCCGTACGTCGTACCGTCCACGAATATTGCGACGCAGAGTTCGCGCCTGACGGAAAGTCAGCGACGCGCCAGCCACTTGTCGTGGCCATCTACGTGGGCAGCACGACGTCACCACAGTTTCGCGAGCGGGTCGCGCCCGGCTCGATCGCCCTCAATCGGGCGGGTGGCGCGGCCCGCTCCCCATTGGGTGGGGGTTCTGGGTGAACATCGGCTGAAAACGCCCCGGCGACCCGGCGAGGGCGATAGCATCCGCAGGAGCGGAGTCCGTCATGGGGAACCGGACGCCGCCGAGGCTAGCCGGGGGAGCGGAATGTCCTATGTGATCGCAGCGCCGGAGTACGTGGCAGCCGCCGCAATGGATTTGGCGAACATCGGATCCATGGTCAGCGACGCCAACTCCTTCGCGCTGGGTCCGGTTTCGAGCGTGCTGCCGGCGGGGGCCGACGAGGTGTCGGCGAGCATCGCAAGCCTGTTCGACGCGCACGCCCAGATCTACCAGGCGCTGAGCGCCGCGGCGCAGGCGTTCCACACGCAGTTTGTCCAGCTGATGAGCGCGGGCGCGGAACAATACGGCCTCACCGAGGCCGCCAACGCCAGCCCCCTACAAACCGTCCAGAGCATGGTCAGCGGCAACGTACCCGGCGAGGCGCTGTCGAACGCGCAGCCGCTGATGGGCACCGCCGCATCGGCGGGTTCGGCGGCGGCGAGCGTGCCGGCGTCGACGGCCGGCCTGGCGACCGGTGCGGCGCCCGCCACGCCGGCGGCACCGGTCGCGGCGGCCGCGGTCGCGCCGGCCCCGGTCGCACCGGTCTCCCTGGCTCCGACCGGCACGCCGCTGGCGGCCGCACCGACCGTGGCACCGGCCGCTGCGACGGTGGCCGCGATGCAGCCGGCCACGCCGGCCTACGCCCCCGCGGCCGCCGAGGTGGTCGCTCCGGCACCCGCCGCCGCGCCGGTGGCGGCCGCGCCGGTCGAGGCGCCGGAATTCTCTCCGGTGTCGGCGGCGCAGGCGATGCCGGTCTCCACACCGCTGACGGCGGCCCCGGCGGCGACACCGAACTATTCTCCGGCGACGCCGCCCTACTCCCCCGCGACCGCGGCGACGGCCGGATCCCATGAGGAGCAGCCCACCGCGATGGGCGCACCGATCGAGATGGAGCCGTACTCCGCCTGATCCGCCGGGGCTACGCGACGAATTCCGCGGCGCGGTGGCCGATCATCACGATGGTCGCGTGCGGTCCGCGGCTGGTGATCGTGGGCAGGACGGAACCGTCGATCACCCAAAGGTTTTCGATGCCCAGCACCCGGCAGCGCGGGTCGACCACGGCGCCCATCGGCGCGGTGCCGCAGAGGTGCTGGGAGGTCGACCACACCGGCGAACCGACAGAGGTTGTGCCGCCGGCCAATTCGCGGGCAAGCTCGCTGCCCCGGCGCAGCGCCGCGACATCGTCGGGCTCGCTGTCGTAGCGGTGCTCGATCCGCGGCGGCACGGCCGGATCCGGCGAGACCAGCGTGACGCGTCCGCGCGCCCGTGGCCGCATGAGCGCCACCCCGATGTGCGGCCAGTCGGGATGCCCCGCGGTCCCGTCGCCGGTCATCGCCACGAATCCGCCCGTGTACGGCCTGATCTCGAGGCCGTCGGCGGTCCCGAGCACCACTTCGACCACCGGCCGGCCCGGCGCCACGGTCCAGTTGGTCGGTAACACCCACTCGGGGTGGTCGCTGCACGACGTGCCCACCGGCAGCGGCGCCACCACCGGGATGCCGGCGGCCCGCAGCATCGGTTCGTCGCCGATGCCGGACAGCATCAGCAACTGAGCGGACTGTATCGCCCCGGCGCACAACACGATTCGATCGGCGGCAAGCTCGATCGGGCCGTTCGGGCCGACCGCGTCGACGCCCACCACCGCCGTGCCGGAGAAACGCAGTCGCACCGCGCGGGTGCGCTCCAGCAGCACCAGGTTGGGCCGCCCCAGCGCCGGCAGGAGGTATGCGGCACCGGAGCCGGTCCGTACCCCGTCGACGATGTTCAGCGGAACGGCGCCCAGCCCCGAAATCGGTTCCGGCCCACAGTCGTTGAGGTCCTCGATCCACCGAAATCCGGCGGCCTCGGCGGCCGCGATGAAAACCTCTGTGGTGCCGGTCATTTCGCGGGTCCGACGCACGGCGATCGGGCCGTTCGTGCCATGGGCGGGGCCGGCGAAGTCGAGGTCGGTCTCGATGGCGCGGAAGTGCTCGAGCACCTCGGGCCACGCCCAGCCGGGCTGCGGGACGCGGTCGAAGTCACCGGACAGGGATCGGCAGAAGTAGCCGCCGTTGATGGCGCCCGAACCGCCCACCGTCTTGCCGCGCACGATCGGAAGCCTCAGGTCGTGCCGATCGGTGAGGTGGGTCAGGTAGCGCTCGGCCACCGGGCTGCCGACCCCGATCGGCAGTTGCAGCCCGTTGGCGGTCATGGCGAGCAGGTCCGGATCGGACAGCCCGGGGCCGGCCTCGAGGACGGTCACGGTGCGGGCGGGATCGCTGGAAAGCCGTTCGGCAACAACCGATCCGGCGCTGCCGGCGCCGACGATCAGCACGTCGCTGCGCCCGGCGGCCGCGGTCAAGGCTGCTTCAAGACCACTAGGTGCGGATCTGCGGCTTGAGCGCGCGCACGTTGCGCTCGCGCGCCACCCCCCACCACAGCCCGAGGCCATAGGCCAGGTCGTCGATCCGCTTGAGCAACAGGTAGGTCAGCAGCCCGATCGGTTCCGCCTCGTCGCCGGTGGCGTCCCGGCGGCGCAGCCAGTCCACCACGCCGTCCATCACGGCGGCGACCAGCACGACGCGTCTGCAGTGGCGCGACAGCACGGCGGCCAGCAACGCCACCGGCCAGTAGTGCCGGCAGACGGCCGACGCCAGTTGCAGCGCCGCCGCCCACAGGCCGCGGGTGGCGATCGTCACGACATCCCACAGCGAGGTCTCGGCGCTGCGCATCGCCCGGGCGATCCGCCGGCCCGTCACCAGGGCGACCACGATCGAGGCGAGCTGGCTGAGGCTGGTCCCCAGCGCCATGAGCGTCCAGGCCATCAACGCCCAGCCGGAGATCACCACCGGCGCCGTCTTGTCCGGGTGGCGCACCGACAGCGGGGCGGCCGAGCCGCCATAGAATGCCTTGCGCGCAAGCCAGTCCCGCAATTCGGTGCGGTGATCGTGCGCGACCTGCGCGATCGGCTCATAGCGCAGCCGGGCGCCCACCTCGATCAGCCGCCAGCACAGGTCGACGTCCTCGCCGGACTGCATGGTCTCGTCGAACCCGCCCACGTCGCGCAGGGCCGTGCGGCGGCAGATGATGGCCGCGCTGGGGACGTAGGACACCGTGCTGTGAGGCAGCACCGGGGCCTCGCGCTCCCCCAGGTCCAGCGACGAATGCACCGCCTCGTAGCGGGCCACCAGGTTCTCGCTGTGCGACAGGCCGACGATGCGCGGCGCGACCAGGGCGACGGTGGGGTCGCAGAAGTGACCGAGCAAGGCCTCCAGCCAGCCCCGGCGCGGCGTCACGTCGGAGTCCAGGAAGGCGACGAAGTCGGTCGTGCAGGCGGCCAGCCCGGTGTTGCGCGCCGCCGCCGGGCCCTTGCTGTAGGAGTGGCGCAGCACCTCGACGTCGCAGTGCGCGCCGATGAAGTCCTCGGGCTCGATCGGCGGGAAGGAGCCGTCGTCGACCACCACGACGCGCAGTCCGCGCAGCGAGCTCACCAGGCGCCGCACGCCGGAAACGTTGTCGCGCACCGGTATTACCACGGTCACGTCGCGATGCGACGGTCCGCCCGCGGGCCGGGGGTGGGCCACCGTGGCGTCCAGCAGGGTGCGGGCCAGCTGCGCGCTGACGTCGTCGCGGACCTTCAGCCGGCCGTCGGACAGCATGCTCTGGGCGGCCGGGGCCAGCTTCAGCAGGCGCGTCGGTGATCCGCCCAGCAGGGCCGAGCCGTCGCCGAGCACCCGCACGCGGCGATCGACCTGAACGGCGAATCCGTCCGGCAAGCGGGTGGCCGTCATGTGAGCATCCCGTCGGGCCCGGCTGACCACCGGGCGACTCGACGGACACAGTCGTCGACCATCTCGCCGAAGATGCGCTTGCCCTCGGCGGCGGTCGCGGTCGTCGGGTCCCCCAGCACCCCGACCGGGCTGACCGCCGCGACTCCCCCGCGACGCATCGCGGGGAGCAGGTCGGGCAGCGGCGCCCGGTTGCCGGCGAGCCACCGGTCGGTCAGCACCTCGGTCGGCGAGATATGGAGCAATACGGAAGTTTCGGTGTGGCCGGCGTGGGCGTCCCCGCCGCGGGCCACGCAGGGACACCACCCGGCGTCGCGCCCTTCGGCGCGCAACCGTGCGACCGCCGCGCTCAGGGCGCCGACGTTGCCGCCGTGCCCGTTGACGAAGACCAGGCTGGGGGCCCAGGACGCGGCTGACCTGCCGTACTCCACCAGCAGCAGCGTCAGGGCCTCGGCGCCGATCGAGATCGTGCCGGGGAAGTCTTGGTGCTCGCCGCTGGCGCCGTAGGCGATGGGCGGCGCGACCAGCCACGGTTGTTCGAGGCGCGCCCGAGCCCCTCGGGCGACCGCGGCCGCAATGCGGGTGTCGGTGTCCAACGGCAGGTGCGGACCATGTTGTTCGGTCGACCCCAGCGGGACCATTAATGACGGCGAGGTACTCAATAGCTGGCTCGACGTCGTCGTTCCTAATTCGCCGAGTACGGGCACTGGCTGATGGTAGGACGAATTCACCTGGCGTGCACCAAT
The DNA here is from genome assembly GCF_002101815.1 of Mycobacterium paraense. Lineage (GTDB taxonomy): Bacteria > Actinomycetota > Actinomycetes > Mycobacteriales > Mycobacteriaceae > Mycobacterium > Mycobacterium paraense. The sequence goes on from NZ_LQPM01000030.1 coordinate 68,550, forward strand.
TGTTGACCCTCGAAAATAATTTTTTTCTCGCTTGTTCACCGATCGGTCGAATATGGTGACTCGTCCGTCACGGTTACCACGCGAACACCACAATTTTCGCGACGGCGGATTGAGATTAGATCAAATCCAGATCAAATCCTAGGAATCCCGGCCAACATTTTTAACTATGCGGGCGGCACCCCGAGCGACCGGGTGAAGCCGGCCGGCATCAGGATGTCGTCGGGGCCGAGGTCGTGGACCGACGAGTGCCCCAAACCCATCAGCGCCGAGTCGATGCCCCCGCGCAAGATGTCGAGGACGTTTTCCACCCCCGCCTGCCCGGCCGCGGCGAGGCCCCAGAGATAGGCGCGGCCGATCATCACCGCCCGCGCCCCCAGGGCAACCGCCTTGACGACGTCGCCTCCGCGGCGGATGCCGCCGTCGAGCAGCACCTCGACCTGATCGCCGACCGCCGCGGCCACCGCGGGCAGGGCGCGGATCGACGCCGGCGTGCCGTCCAGGTTGTTGCCGCCGTGGTTTGACACCGAGATCGCCGAAACACCGGCGTCCACAGCCCTTTTGGCGTCGTCGACGCGCATCACGCCCTTGAGCATGAAGGGCCCGCCCCACAGCTCGCGCAGCCAGGCGATGTCCTCCCACGTCGGCGGCGGGGTGCCCATCCACTCCCCGTAGGCGGCGAAGAACGCCGGGCCGGGCTCGCCGCGCCGGCCCTGATTCGGCACCCGCAGGTCCGGCGGGCGCAGCGTCTTGCCGTACTTCCACAGCCAGCGGGGCTTGAAGACGGCCTCGGGCGACTGCCGCAGGACGGTCCGCAGGTTCATCGCCTCGGGGATCTTCGGGCTACCCCAGTCGCGCCCGTGCGAGAACGACCAGTCGGTGGTGACGATCAGCCCGAGGGCGCCGGCCTGGCGCGCGCGTTCCACCCGTTCGGCGATGGCGTCGCGCCCGCCCAGCCAGTACACCTGGAAGAACACCTTGGGGTTGGCGGCGATGACATCTTCGATCGGCTTGCTCGCGAAAGAGGACAGGCCCATCGCCGTGCCCCGCGCGGCCGCGGCCCGCGCGACGGCGACCTCACCGTCCGGGTCGACCGCCTGGACGCCGGTCGGCGAAATCAACACCGGCATCGAAATATCTTGTCCCATAACGGTGGTCGACAAGTCGCGCTTTTCCTGCGCACCGACGACGTGGGGCGCGAATCCGAGTTCACCAAACGCCGCGATGTTGTCGGAGACGGTGATCCCCTTTTCGCTGCCCGCCAGCAGCGCCGAATAAACGGATTTCGGCAGCCGCCGCTTCGCGCGTTGCTGGGCGATGGCCACCGTTTCGAACCATTGGTCGGCCATCGTTATAGCGGGCTCTCGTTGCAGAGCCGGGCCGGGGGTCGCGACAGTGTCAGGAGCACCGGCCCGGCCGCCTTCCGGGAGTGGTCGGCGCGCGGCCGCGGCGTCTCCCGCTCGCGGGCGAGCGCCGGGGCGCTGTGCCCTTGGACGCATTCGGGGTCCGGGCCGTCCAGCGGCAGGCCGGTGAAGAATTTGGCCGCCATGCAGCCACCCCGGCAGCTGTCGTAGTGCCCGCAGCTGCCGCAGGCGCCCGCCGACTGCGGCTCGCGCAGCTCGCGAAACAGCGGCGCGTTCTTCCAGACGTTGTCAAAACCGCCGTCCGACAGGACGTTTCCCGCCAGGAATCGGTCGTGGATGGCGAACGGGCAGGCGTACACGTCGCCCACCGGGTCGATCAGGCAGACCACCCGGCCCGCGCCGCACATGTTCAGCCCGGCCAGCGCGCCGGGCGAGCCGAGCGGTGCCAGGTGGAAGAAGGAGTCGCCGGTGAGCACCCGCTCCCCCTTGGCGACCAGCCAGTCGTACAGCTGGACCTGCTGGGCGTCGGTGGGGTGCAGCTCCTCCCACACGTCGGCCCCCCGGCCCGAGGGGCGGAGCCGGGTGATGCGCAGGGTGGCGCCGTAACGGCTTGCCAGCGCGGCGAATTCGTCGAGCTGGTCGACGTTGTGCCGGGTCACGACGACGGAGATCTTCGCGTCCTTGAAACCGGCCGCCGCGAGGTTCTCCAGCGCGCGCACCGCCATCGCGAACGAGCCGGCGCCCCGCACGGCGTCGTTGACCTCGGCGGTGGCGCCGTCGAGCGAGATCTGGACGTCGACGTAGTCACTGGCGGCCAACCGCGCGGCGACCTGCGGGGTGATCCGGACGCCGTTGGTGGAGAACTTCACGCCGACGTGGTGCGCGGTCGCATAGTCGACCAGCTCCCAAAAGTCCGGACGCACCGTGGGTTCCCCGCCGCCGATGTTGACGTAGAACACCTGCATGCGTTCCAGCTCGTCGATGATGTCCATGCACTGGCGGGTGGACAACTCCCGCGGGTCGCGCTTGCCCGACGACGAAAGGCAGTGCACGCAAGCGAGATTGCAGGCGTACGTCAGCTCCCACGTCAGGCAGATGGGCGCGTCCAGCCCGCGCTCGAACTGCTCGATGAGCCGCGGTACGGGGGAAGTTGCGGCCGTCATTGCGCCTCCTGCAGTACCAGCATCTTCGAATCGGCCAACACGCCCAGCGCGTGCAGGTAGGGCCCCTGCCCGGGGTCGTCCACGCCCGCCGCGCGGCAGGCGGACCGGACGTCGGGATGGTCGGCCAGCGACCGCACCACCGTGAGGATGGTGCGGTTCTTCAGAAAGGACAGCTTGCGGGTGCCGAAGTGGTAGAGCAGCGCGCCGAACGGCTCCGGCCGTACCGCCACCTGCGGGTGCAACCGCCAGCCGCGATCGGGGTCGAACACGCGGATCAGTAGACCCCGCACATCCCGTCGATCGACACCTCTTCCACCAGGGTCTCGGTGACGAGCTCGGTCGCGGTCTCGGTTTCGTGGTCCATGTGGATTTTCCTCCCTGGGGGCTCGACAACGACGGATCGTTCTGGACACAATATGGCATCGAGTGCCGCAATGGAAGGGCGGGTCGGATGATGCCGCAGCCGCGGGTGGGCCGGCGCCGCTCCACGACACCGGGCCACATCACCGACGTCGCCCTCGACCTGTTCGCCGCCCGGGGGTTCGCCGAGGTGAGCGTCGACGACGTCGCGAACGCGGCCGGCATCGCCCGCCGCACGGTGTTTCGCTATTACGCCTCCAAGAACGCCATCCTGTGGGGCGACTTCGACGCCCACCTCGCGCACCTGCGGGAGCTGCTCGACGCGGTCGATCCGCGGGTCCCGCTGGCCGAGGCGCTCCGGGCGGCGCTGCTGGCGTTCAACACGTTTGACGAGTGTGAGACGGTCCGGCACCGGCAGCGCATGCGCGTCATCCTGGAAACCGCGGAGCTGCAAGCGTATTCGATGACGATGTACGCCGGATGGCGCGAGGTGATGGCGGGCTTCGTGGCCCGCCGGTTGGGCGTCAAGACGACCGATCCGCTGCCGCAAACCGTCGCCTGGACGATGCTCGGGGTGGCGCTGAGCGCCTACGAGCACTGGCTGTCCGACGAGTCCGTCCCGTTGCCCGCCGCGCTCGGCAACGCGTTCGACGTCGTGGGCGCCGGGCTGGAAAGCCTGGACCGATGAGCGGCGGCACCGAGCACCTGCTGCACATGCTGCGCTCGCAGGGCCGGTTCTGCGCGGGCTCGGGCTCCCCGATGTACGGGGAGCTCTTCGAGCTGGTCGCCCGCGACGTCGAGGCGGGCGGCGTGTTCGCGGCGATTCTGTCCGGTCACGAGGACGACCCGTCGCGCCTCGCGGTGCCGCTGCGGCTGCTCGGCGGGCTGCACCGGTTGGTGCTCGACAGCACGGCACCGGCGCTGCGGCGCTGGTATCCCAGCACCGGCGGCGCGTGGGACGCTCGCGACGCCTGGCCCGAAATCCTGGACACCGCCGCCCGGCACGCCGACTTCCTGCGCGCGGCGCTGCAGCAACCGCCGCAGACCAACGAGGTGGGCCGCTCCGCCGCGCTGATCGGCGGGCTGCTGCGGCTGGATGACGGATTGGGGTTGCCGGTAAGGCTTTTCGAGATCGGGTCGAGCGCCGGGCTGAACATGCGGGCCGACCACTACCACTACCGGTACGACCGCGGCGGGTGGGGACCGGCCGGCTCGCCGGTGACCATCGACGACGCCTGGCGCGGCGTCCTGCCGCCCGACGGCACCGTCCGGATCGTCGAGCGCAACGGCTACGACATCGCCCCCATCGACGTCACCGGCGCCGACGGCGAGATGACCGTGCTGAGCTACGTCTGGCCCGACCAGCACGCCCGATTGGACCGGCTGCGCGGGGCCATCGCCGTCGCCCGCGACGTCCCGGCGGGGCTGCAGCGCCGGTCGGCGGCCGACGCGGTCGCGGGCATGAGCCTCGCCGACGGCGCGCTGACCGTGCTGTGGCACTCGATCACCTGGCAGTACCTGTCCGACGACGAGCGCGCCGCGGTCCGCGACGGCGTCGAGGCGCTGGGGGCGCGAGCCGGCGCCCGTTCGCCGTTGGCGCACCTGACCCTCGAGCCCGCGCGGGACGGGCCCGGCGAGTCGATCCGGTTTTTGGTGCGGGCCCGCCGCTGGCCGGGTGGTGAACTCGCGGTCCTCGGCGAATGCCATCCGCACGGGCCGCCGGTGAACTGGCGGTAGATCCCGCCGGTGAACCGGCCAAAGAGATTTTTTCGCCCGCCCCGTCGGAGTTCGGCCCGCCGCGGCGACGATAGGAGTGTGAGCGCCGAAGCGGAGCACCAATCCGACGCTCGACGCGCGCTGCTCGCGCTGTACGACGAGGCGTTGCCCGTGGTGTACGGGTATTTCGTCCGTCGCTGCGGGGATCGCGCCACGGCGGAGGACCTGACGTCGGAGACCTTCCTCGCGGCGATGGACGCCGCGCGCAGGGTTGACCCTCCGCCGATCACGATCCCGTGGCTGCTCGGCGTGGCACGCCACAAGCTGGCCGACCACTATCGGCGCGGTCAGCAGCGGCTGGCGGTGCCGGTCGCCGACCCGCCCGAACCGGCGGACGCGGCCGACGACTGGGACACCGAGCTGGATCGCATGGTCGCCGAGGCGGTGCTGGCGCGGCTGGCCGAGCCGCACCGCACCGTGCTGGTACTGCGCTACATGGACGACTGCTCGGTCGGCGAATGCGCCGAGCTGATCGGCCGCACCGTGCACGCCACCGAGGCGCTCCTGGTCCGGGCCCGCCGGGCCTTCAGGCAAGAGTATCCGGAAGGAGGCACGTCATGACCTCGGACCCGCTGGACGTGCTGCGCGCCGATGACCTTCCGGCGCAACCCGATCCGGAGTTCGCCGCGCGCCTGCGCCGGCGCTTGGAATCCGCATTGTCCCTACCGAAAGGAGTCGTCATGAGCGGCACCGCCAGTGCCCTGTCCGAACTCACCGAGCCGTCCGCCGCCGACGCCGCCCCGCGCCCGGCGGCGCTGCCCTACCTCAGCGTCGCGGACGCGCGGGCGGCGATCGCCTGGTACGCCGACGCGTTCGGCGCCGAGGTGATCGGCGAACCGATCGTGGTGGGCGACGGCCGCATCGGGCACGCGGAGATCGCGATCGCCGGTGGGGTGCTGTACCTCGCCGACGAATATCCGGAACTCGGGCTGAAAGCCCCTGCGCCCGGCGGTGTTTCGGTGAGCCTGATGTTGAACGTCGCCGACACCGACGCCGCGCTGCGCACGGCGCGCGAACGCGGCGCCGCCGTCGAGCGCGAGCCCTACGAAAACTACGGAACGCGCACCGCGACCATCATCGACCCCTTCGGCCACCGCTGGATGCTGTCCGGCCCCGCCGCAGCAGGCATCCGGCACGGCGACATCGGGTACGTCGCGGTGTGGAGCCCGGACGCCGATCGCGCCGCCGCCTTCTACGGCCACGTCCTGGGCTGGACGTACGACCCCGCATCGCACCGGGTCACCAACACCGATCTGCCGACCGGCATTTCAGCGCAACCCGGAAGGCCCACCCTGTTCTGCTGCTACGCCGTCGCGAGTGTGGATGCCGCCCGCGCGGCGATCGAGGAGGCCGGCGGCGTCCCGGGTGAAACCCGGGACACAGGGTACGGCGTCCTCCTCGAGGCCACCGACCCCCACGGGGTGGCGTTCGCGGTGTTCGAGCCGCCGGCCGGGCGAAAGCGACCGGCGCTCAACGGATCCGGGCCCGGCGAGCTGTCCTACGTCACCTACCTGGTGCCGGATTCCGCTGGCTTCCGCGACTTCTACGGCCGGGTGCTGGGCTGGGCGTTCGAGCCCGGCCGGGTGGCCGACGGCTGGCAGGTGGTGGGCGCCCACCCGATGGCCGGCGCCGCCGGCGGCAGCGCCGATCCGGCCACGGTGCCGATGTGGACGGTGCGCGACATCGACGCGGCCGTCGCGCGGGTGCGCGAGGCCGGCGGCACCGTGCTCGCCGAGCCGGCCCGCCAGCCGTACGGGGTGACCGCCGAGTGCGCCGACGATCAGGGTAGCCGGTTCTACCTCGGCGAGCTCTAGGGGTTGGCGATCCGGATGGGCGCCCCGTCCAACCAGGCGACGACGGCCTCGACGGTGTCCTCGTAGAAGGCGCCGAGCATCTCGCGGGTGACGTAGCCCAGGTGCGGCGACAGCGTCACGTTGCGCAAAGACCGCAACGGATGGTCCGGCGGGGGCGGCTCGGCGTCGTAGACGTCGAGCCCCGCCCCGGCGATCCGCCCGGTCCGCAGCGCGTCGATCAGCGCGGCCTCGTCGACGATCGGGCCGCGGGAGGTGTTGATCAGGTAAGCGTGCGGCTTCATCAGGGCCAGCTCGGCACGGCCGACCAGACCCCTGGTGCGCTCGGAGAGCACCAGATGGATGGACACCACGTCGGAATCAGAGAACAGGGTCGCCTTGTCGACCCGGCGGGCGCCGACCGCCGCCGTGGCCTCGTCGGTGAGGTTCTGGCTCCACGCGATGACCTGCATGCCAAACGCTTTCGCGTACTCGGCCATGCGGCTGCCGGTCCTGCCCAGGCCGAGCAGCCCGATCGTCTTGCCGGACAACGTCATCCCGGTGGTGGTCTGCCAGCCCCCGGCGCGCATGCTTCGGTGCTCTTCGGCCAGGTTGCGCACCGTCGCGATCAGCAACCCCCAGGCCAGTTCCGGGGTGGCGTCGCGCACCGACCGGAATCGCGGGTTGGCGAAGTCCGAGTGGGCGACCAGCACGCCGTGCTCGCCGGCCGCGGCCATGTCCAGGTTGGGCAGGCTGCGGCCGACGATGGTGATCAGTTTCAGGTTCGGCAGCCGCTCGATGAGCGTGCGCGGCAGGGCCATCCGCTCGCGCATGGTGCAGATCACGTCGAAGGGGCGCAGCTCTACGGCCGCTTCCGCCTCGGAGAGATGCCGGTTGAAAACCGTTACCTCGGAACGGCTTTGCACCCGCGACCAGTCGGCGAGGTCAAGCGCCAGGCCGGCGTAGTCGTCGAGTATCGCAACCTTGGGAAGCGTCAGCCCAGCACCTCGGCGATGGGGGTGGCGGAGGCGATCTTGGCGCGGACCTTCATGACCTTGCCCGGCATCCCGCCGCCGACCACGCCGACCAGCACCCCGTCGCGCTCGTAATAGGCCAGGAACTTGCGGCCGTCGTCCTCCACCAGGTGGACCGTGTCGGTGGCCTCGGGTTCGCCCAGGCACTGGATCTTGACGTCGTACTGGTCGCTCCAGAAATACGGGACGACGGCGTTGGCGGGAACGTCCTGCCCCAGCATCGCGGGCACCACGACCCGGGCCTGGTCGGCGACGTTGCTCCAATGTTCCACGCGCGCTTGGTGTCCCGTCGTGTCGCGCCAGGAGGCGACGTCGCCCAGCGCCCACACGTGGGGTGCGCTGGTGCGGCCGGCCTCGTCGCAGACCACACCGTTGTCGACGTCGATGCCGCTGCCCTCGAGCCACTGCGTCGCCGGGCGCGACCCGATGCCGATCACGACCAGGTCGGCCGGCAGTTCCGTCCCGTCGGTCAGCACCACGGTGTCGACGTGGCGCTCGCCGCGCACCTCCGCCACGCCGAGGCCGAGGCGGACGTCGACGCCTTCGTCGCGGTGCAGGCGCGCCACCAGCGCGCCGATCTGCTCGCCGAGCACGGCGGCCAGGGGCGTCGGCTGCGGCTCGACCAGCACCACGTCGACCCCGAGGGTGCGCAAGCTGGCCGCCACCTCGCAGCCGATGAAGCCGGCGCCGATCACGACGGCGCGCTGCGCGGCCGACGCGTGCTCGCGCAGCGCCATGCTCTCGTCGAACGAGCGCAGCACCCGGATGCCCTCGAGATCGGGTAGCGCCGGAATGCGCCGCGGCACCAGCCCGGTCGCGATGACGAGTTCGTCGTAGCCGAGCACGGATCCGTCGGTGAGCGTGACCGTCCGCGCGGCGGCGTCGAGACCGGTGGCCGCCGACCCGAGTCGCAGGGTGATGTCGTTGTCGTCGTACCACTCGCGCGGCTTGAGGGCCACGTCGTCGACCTCTTTGCGCAGCACTTCCTTGGACAGCGGCGGGCGGTCGTAGGGCAGGTGCACCTCGTCGCTGACGATCGTGATGCGCCCGGTGTAGTCCGACCGGCGCAGTTGCTCGGCGGTCCGGGCCGCGGCGAGGCCGCCACCCACGATCACGATGCCCTTTTCCGTCACGTGGAGTTCATACCACGCTCGCCGGTTAATACTTCAGGGCGCCCTTGTCCACCGGGATCTGGGTGCCCGACAGTGTGCCCGAGCCGTCGCCGGCCAACCAGACGACGACGTCGGAAACCTCGTCGGCCGTCATGAACCCCTTGTACTGCATCGGCATTGGCGGGAAGCTGTGCACGAAGCGGGGATGCTTGGCAAAGATCTCCATCATCGCTTCCGGTTCGATCATCGGGGTGTCGACCGAGTAGGGGTGGATGGAGTTGACCCGGATGTCGTATTCGCCGAGTTCGATGGCCAGCGTGTTGGTCAGCGCGGTGAGCCCGAACTTGCTCGCGGCGTAGTGGCCGTTGCCCGGCGTCGCCTTTAGGCCCGCCGACGAGCTGACGACGACGATCGAGCCGCCGTTGCCGGCCTCGATCATCGCGGGAATCGCGGCGCGCAGGGTGCGCCAGGTGCCGGTCAGGTTGATCCCGATCACGGTGTCCCACTGCTCGTCGGTGAGCTCCCACACCCGACCCCACCCCAGCACCCCGGCGTTGGCCACCAGGATGTCGAGCCTCCTGAATTGCTCGACGCCGTCGGCCACCAGTTGCCGCAGCGCGGCATCGTCGCGGATGTCGACCTGGCGGGCCAGCACCTTGCGGCCCTCGGCCTCGACCAGGCGGACGGTCTCGTTGAGATCCTCGGGCGTGGCCGGCGTGTAGGTGAGGGTGTCGGACGCACGCGCGCAGATGTCGAGCGCGATGATGTCGGCACCCTCGCGCGCGAGCCGCACGGCGTGCGACCGCCCCTGGGCCCGGGCCGCGCCGGTAATGAATGCCACCCGTCCCTGCAGTGATTCCGCCACGGAGCAAGGCTAGCAGCGAAACTGAAACGTGTTCTAACTAACCCGGCGTTCAGATTTCGGAGATGATCTGGGCCCGGCGGCCGTTGTATTCCTGCTCGCTCAGCGCACCGCTGGCCCGCAGCGTCTCGAGCTCCTGGAGCCGCTGCGCGATCGAGGTCTGCGGCGTGGCGACCGGCGCCGGACCGCCGGCCGCCGCCGGCTGGGGGGCCGGTGCCTGCTGCTCGGCGGCCCGCCGCACCACGGCCTGGACCTGTTGGCGCAGCGCGGGATTGGACCGGATGTCGACCATCCGATTGAGCGGCACGTTGTTCGCCTTGAGGATCTGCAGGATCTCCATCAGCGGGCCGGCCTGCCCGCTGAGGTCGTAGGTCTTGTTGTCCTCGGCCACCGTGAACTGCGCCGGCACCAGCCCGTTGACCAAGGCGCTGCGTTCCCAGTCGATCCGGTATTCGCCGGTGGTGGGATTGACCAGGACCACGACCTTGCGGGCGTTGAGGTTGCCGAGCCGGGTCACGCTGGCGATCACCCGGTCCTCGCTGTCGAACGGCAGAAACCCGGGCCCCGCGATGTGCAGGTAGACCTTGACCACCTGCTGGTTGTTGATCCACGTCCCGGTCTCGCTCAGGCCGGTGATCTGGGCCAGCGCCAGCACGCCGTTCTGCTCGAGCTCGGCGTTCTTGGCGGACGACTTCGCCCCGTAGCTGGCCAGCGCGAGCGCGATCACCACGTCGGCCACGGTGATCAGCAGACCCACGTAGAGCATCCACTGCAGCAGGTTGTCGAACCCGAGGGTGAAGTAGACGACCAAAAAGATCGGCCCCACCAGGCCGCCGCACAGCAAAACGATTAACTGTGCCTTCAGGTAGCGCGCCAACACGTGTCTCTCCTCGTCTCGCTGGGAAGTCCGTGTCAGATTAGCGCTCGACCGGCGGTCGCGATACCCGAGCGCGCAAACCGTTTGCGCGCCTTGGTCACTCCTCGGAGGACTCGGCCTGGGCGGCCGCCGCCGGAGAGTAGGCCGGCGTCGCGGGACGCACCGCCGCCGAGGAGCCGGCGGGCGCCGCGGCCGGCATCGTCGCGGGCAGCGGTGTCCCGGCGTATCCGCCGAGGCCGGCCTCCTCGGCCGCTGCCGCCCCTTCCGAGGCCCCGATGACGCCCGACGACGCGGCCGGGCCGCCGGTCGCGGCGGCCGCGGGGACGGCGCCGAGGTTCTGACCCGCGACCAGGCTGCCGGTAAAGCCGGCCCCGCCCATGCCGAACGATTCGCCGCTGCCGACGGCCGAGGCGGCGGGGCCGACACTGTTCACCAGCTGACCGGCCGCGCCGCTGCCCCCGACGCCGAACGCGCTCGGGGGGACGCTGGGCGCGACGGTCAGCGCGGGGCTCACGCCGTTGCCCGCCGGGACGGCCGCGGCAGCCGCCTGGGTGGGCGTGCCGACCGCCCCCAGCGCCGCTTGCTCGACGGTCTGCAGGGGCGAGGCGTTCGCGGCCTCGGCCAGGGCATACTGGGCCGCGCCGCCGCTCATGAGCTCGACGAACTGCTGATGGAACATCGCCGCCTGGGCGCTGAGGGCCTGGTAGACCTCGGCGTGCGCGCCGAACAGCGCCGCGATGCCCGCCGACACTTCGTCGGCACCCGCGGCCAGCACCCCCGAGGTCGGGGTCAGCGCCGCGGCATTGGCCGAGCTGATCGCCGAGGCCAGATTCGCCAGGTCGGACGCCGCCGCCGCCAGATACTCGGGCGTCGCGAAAACGAACGACATCCGTACCTCCTGGGGCGGGCGGGCGATCAAAACAATCTTCCGGTCATTAGACACGGACGCAATAAGCCTGAATCTATAGTAACCCGGGCCGTCCTCGCCCGGTTTCCCCAATCCCGGCGGCCCCGGGAACGCACGAAGCCCGGGCGCCGATCGGCAGCCCGGGCTTCGTGTCGAACAGAACTACTTGATGATCTTGACGACCCGGCCGGCGCCGACGGTGCGGCCGCCCTCGCGGATCGCGAACCGCAGGCCCTCGTCCATGGCCACCGGCTGGATCAGCTTCACCGAGATGTTGGTGTTGTCACCGGGCATCACCATCTCGGTGCCCTCCGGCAGCGTCACCACACCGGTCACGTCGGTGGTGCGGAAGTAGAACTGCGGGCGGTAGTTGTTGAAGAACGGCGTGTGCCGGCCGCCCTCGTCCTTGGACAGGATGTAGACCTGGCCCTCGAACTCGGTGTGCGGCGTGGTGGTGCCGGGCTTCGTGACGACCTGGCCCCGCTCGACGTCCTCACGCTTGATACCGCGCAGCAGCAGCCCGACGTTGTCGCCGGCCTGGCCCTGGTCGAGCAGCTTGCGGAACATCTCCACACCGGTGACCGTGGTCTTGGTGGTGGACGGGCGGATGCCGACGATCTCGACTTCCTCGTTCACGTTGATCACGCCGCGCTCCACACGACCGGTGACCACGGTGCCGCGGCCGGTGATGGTGAAGACGTCCTCGACGGGCATCAGGAACGGCTTGTCGGTCTCGCGGACCGGGTCCGGGATCGACTCGTCGACCGCGTTCATCAGCTCCTCGACGGACTCGACCCACTTGGCGTCGCCCTCGAGCGCCTTGAGCGCCGAGACGCGGACCACCGGGGCGTCCTCGTCGAACTCCTGGGCGGCCAGCAGCTCGCGGACCTCCATCTCGACGAGCTCGAGCAGCTCCTCGTCGTCCACCGCGTCTGCCTTGTTCAGCGCGACCAGGATGTAGGGCACGCCGACCTGGCGGGCCAGCAGCACGTGCTCGCGGGTCTGCGGCATCGGGCCGTCGGTCGCGGCGACCACCAGGATGGCGCCGTCCATCTGGGCGGCACCGGTGATCATGTTCTTGATGTAGTCGGCGTGACCAGGCGCGTCGACGTGGGCGTAGTGCCGCTTGTCGGTCTGGTACTCGACGTGCGCGATGTTGATCGTGATACCGCGCTGACGCTCCTCGGGGGCGTTGTCGATCTGGTCGAACGCCTTGGACTCGTTCAGGTCCGGAAACTTGTCATGCAGGACCTTGGTGATAGCCGCGGTCAGGGTGGTCTTGCCGTGGTCAACGTGACCGATGGTCCCGATGTTGACGTGGGGCTTGGTCCGCTGGAACTTCGCCTTCGCCACTGTTGTGTCCTCCGACTTGTTGGTGCTTTGTTAAGCAGTGTTGATTTCTTGTTGTGCCGCGGTGTTAACCGGGTCAGCTTACTCGTAGGCCCCGGAGCTGATTGCTCGGCTCCTTGCTCGTGAGCTTCGCTCACTCGCCGTCGCCTTCGCGCTCACTGACCCGTCGCCTTAGCGATGATCTCCTTCGACACGTTCGCCGGTACTTCGGCGTAGGAGTCGAACACCATCGAGTAGTTCGCCCGGCCTTGCGTCTTCGACCGCAGGTCGCCGACGTAGCCGAACATCTCCGACAGCGGCACGTGCGCCTTGACCACGCGTGCACCGCTCCGCTCCTCCATGGCCTGGATCTGGCCACGGCGGGAGTTCAGGTCGCCGATCACGTCGCCCATGTAGTCCTCGGGCGTGGTGACCTCGACGGCCATGATCGGTTCCAGGATCACCGGTTGCGCTTGCGCGGCAGCCTTTTTCAGCACCTGAGAACCGGCGATCTTGAAGGCCATCTCGGACGAGTCGACCTCGTGGAAGGCGCCGTCGAGCAGGGTGACCTTGAGGTTCACCAGCGGGTAGCCGGCCAGCACGCCGTACTGCATGGCGTCCTGGGCGCCGGCGTCCACCGACGGGATGTACTCGCGCGGGATGCGGCCGCCGGTGACCTTGTTCTCGAACTCGTAGGTCGCGCCGTCCTCGCCGTGGAACGGCTCGAGGTTGATCAGCACCTTCGCGAACTGGCCCGAGCCACCGGTCTGCTTCTTGTGGGTGAACTCGACCTTCTCCACCAGCCGCCGGATGGTCTCCTTGTAGGCGACCTGCGGCTTACCGACGTTGGCCTCGACCTTGAACTCGCGGCGCATGCGGTCCACCAGGATGTCCAGGTGCAGCTCGCCCATGCCGCCGATCACGGTCTGGCCGGTCTCGGCGTCCTGGTGGACCTTGAACGTCGGGTCCTCCTCGGCGAGCTTCTGAATCGAGAGGCTCAGCTTCTCCTGGTCGCTCTTGGTCTTGGGCTCGATGGCCACCTCGATGACCGGGTCGGGGAACGTCATCGACTCCAGCACGACCTGCTCGTTCGGGTCGCTCAGGGTGTCGCCGGTGGTGGTGTCCTTCAGGCCGATCACCGCGTAGATGTGGCCCGCCGACGCCGTCTCGACCGGGTTCTCCTTGTTGGAGTGCATCTGGAACAGCTTGCCCAGCCGCTCCTTCTTACCCTTGGTGGAGTTGATGACCTGGCTGCCGGAGTCGACCTTGCCCGAGTACACCCGGACGTAGGTCAGCTTGCCGAAGAACGGGTGCGTGGCGACCTTGAAGGCCAGCGCCGAGAACGGCTCGTCGGTCGACGGCTTGCGCACGACCTCGACGTCCTCCTTGCCCGGGGCGTGGCCCACGGCCGGCGGCACGTCCAGCGGCGACGGCAGGTAGTCGATGACCGCGTCCAGCATCGGCTGGACGCCCTTGTTCTTGAACGCGCTGCCGCACAGCACCGGGTAGGCCTCCGAGCTGATGGTCAGCTTGCGCAGCGCGCCCTTGATCTCCTCGACGGTGAGCTCCTCACCGCCCAGGTACTTCTCCAGCAGCGCCTCGTCGGTCTCGGCGACGGCCTCGACCAGCTTGGTGCGGTACTCGTCGGCCTTCTCCTGCAGGTCGGCAGGGATGTCGACGACGTCATACTTCTCGCCGAGCTTGGCCTCCGCGCTCCACACCTTGGCCTTCATCTCGACCAGGTCGACGACGCCCTCGAAGTCACCCTCGGAGCCGACGGGCAGCTGGATCGGGATGACGTTCGCGCCGAGGCGCTCCTCCATGGTCTTCACCGAGAAGTAGAAGTCGGCGCCGATCTTGTCCATCTTGTTGACGAAGCAGATCCGCGGGACGTCGTACTTGTCGGCCTGGCGCCACACCTGCTCGGACTGCGGCTCGACGCCCTCCTTGCCGTCGAAGACGGCAACGGCGCCGTCGAGCACGCGCAGGCTGCGCTCCACCTCGACGGTGAAGTCGACGTGGCCCGGGGTGTCGATGATGTTGATCTGGTTGTCGTTCCAGAAGCAGGTGGTGGCCGCGGAGGTGATGGTGATCCCCCGCTCCTGCTCCTGCTCCATCCAGTCCATGGTGGCGGCGCCGTCGTGCACCTCACCGATCTTGTAGCTGATACCGGTGTAGTAGAGGATGCGCTCGGTCGTCGTCGTCTTGCCGGCGTCGATGTGCGCCATGATGCCGATGTTGCGGACCTTGGTCAGGTCGGTCAGCACGTCCTTCTGTGCCACAGAAGTCTTCCCACTCTTTCGATTGCTTGGTTAGCTGTCATTACGCCTCCGGCACTCCACCAGTGGGGGCCGGTCGGCCCCTACCAGCGATAATGCGCAAAGGCGCGGTTTGCCTCGGCCATCTTGTGGGTGTCCTCACGCCGCTTGACGGAGGCCCCGAGGCCGTTGCTGGCGTCGAGGATCTCGTTGGCCAGCCGCTCGATCATGGTCTTCTCCCGGCGCTGCCGCGAGAAGCTGACAAGCCAGCGCAGCGCCAGCGTGGTGGACCGGTCCGGGCGCACCTCGACGGGCACCTGGTAGGTCGCACCACCGACGCGGCGGCTGCGGACCTCCAGCGCGGGCTTGACGTTGTCGAGAGCGCGCTTGAGCGTGATCACGGGATCCGTACCAGTCTTTTCCCGGGCATTCTCGAGCGCACCATAAACAATGCGCTCGGCGAGGGATTTCTTCCCCTTGAGCAGAACCTTGTTCACCAGCTGGGTGACCAGCTGCGACCCGTAGACGGGGTCGTTGACCAGCGGACGCTTGGGCGCGGGCCCCTTGCGCGGCATTAGCTCTTCTCCTTCTTGGCGCCGTAACGGCTGCGAGCCTGCTTGCGGTTCTTGACACCCTGGGTGTCGAGCGAACCGCGGATGATCTTGTACCGGACACCGGGCAGGTCCTTGACCCGGCCACCACGCACCAGCACCATCGAGTGCTCCTGCAGGTTGTGGCCCTCGCCGGGGATGTAGGCGGTGACCTCCACCTGGCTCGTCAGCTTCACGCGCGCGACCTTGCGAAGCGCCGAGTTCGGCTTCTTCGGGGTGGTGGTGTACACGCGGGTGCATACGCCACGGCGCTGCGGGCTGCCCTTGAGTGCCGCGGTCTTGACCTTGCCGATCTTGTCCCGGCGACCCTTGCGGACCAGCTGCTGAATGGTTGGCATCTACCGGCTTTCTGTGTTGTCGTTCGTGTTCTGGCTCAAGCTGTTAAGTCTGTGTACTGCAGTTTTGCCCCGCCCCGGGTAAGCTCGCCTACCCCGCGGCCGGGTGTGTCGCAAGCGCTCAGCACGGCAGTCGATCCGGTGCGTCGGGGACATGCGAATTAGCCCGGCATCCGCTCCCTTACGTCAGGCGCCGTAAGCCGCCAGGCACGAGCTACCACAATACCCGCCGCCGGTCTCGCAGGTCAAAGCGACGGCGGGAGCACCAACTATTGCGATGCGCCCTGGTGGTGCGCGGTGCGCCTGCTCAGACCCTCCATGCCCCGGGCCAGCCGCAACACCATGTCGGAGAACAGCACATCGGTGTCGATGTCATCCATGACACCGGTCATTTCGAGCAGCACAAACCCGTGCAGCGCAGACCAGAATTCCAGCGCGGCGTGGAAGGCCTCCTCCCCGCCGAGGCCGTAGGAGGCCAGCACGGAGATGACCGGCGCGGCCGCGCCCCTGGTGGCGGCCGCATACTCGGGGTCGTCGCCGCCCAGCGGCATCCGGGTGAACGCGGAGTACCGGCCGGGGTGGTGATGGGCGTAGCTGCGGTAGGCGCCGGCCATGACCAGGACCGCGTCGTCGCGGGCGCGGCCCTCGCCAACCCTGTTCAGCATCGTGATGATGTCGTCGATGACGCGGATGCGCACCGCGCGGCGCAGGTCCTCCAGGCTGTCCACGTGGTTGTACAGCGACGGCCCCTTGGTTCCCAGCTGGGTCGCCAGCGCGTTGATCGTCAGCGAGTCCCAGCCCTCCCGGTCCAGGAAGGTCAGGGCGCCGTCGACGATGCCTTCGCGGCTCAGCTTCGCCGGGCGGGAGGCCGACTTCCCGGCGCGCGGGCGCCCCGCCGCCGGCGGCGGTTCTGGAGCTGCCATGGCGATCGCCCTTCGAGTGATGCGGGTGGGTTAACTAATGACTCTAGTTGACGATGCGCCCGAAACTGGTGAGCCGATAACCCTGCCGCCGGGCGGGCCCATGCACGTAATCTCTTTCCAGGCTGATCCGAACGCCGAAGGGGGCTCGCCGTGAAGTGGACAACCGCCGCGGGGCCGCTGGTCACGTGCGCCCTCCTCGTCGTCGTCCCCACGGGGGTTGCGGCGGCCAAGAACGGCGACACCCACATCACCGGCCAGGGCGTCGACCAGACGCTGGACTGCAACGACGCCACGCTGTTCGTCAACGGCACGGGGAACACCGTCAACGCGAAGGGCAACTGCTGGGCCGTGACGGTGATGGGGTCGGGCAACACCGTCATCGCCGACTCCGTCACGCACGACATCACGGTGTATGGCTATGACGAGACCGTGTTCTATCACGGCGGCTCGCCGATCCTGTGGGACCGCGGGCGCGAACTGGGCATGACCAACCGGCTCCAGCAGGTGCCGGGCTGAGCACCGAATCGAGAGAATCGAGGATCGATGCGTGACCACATCACCGACCGCCCGTCCAGGCTCGCCGCGCTCGCCCTGGCGCCGGCCGCCGCGGCGTTAGTGCTGGCGGGTTGCAGTTCCACCGCCAACCCGCCCGGCGGCACCACCACCACGACGACGAAGAGCGCGACCACGACGACCAGCGCCGCGGCGGGGACCACGGGCACGAGCGGGGCGAGCACCACGGCGTCGGTCGAGATCGGCAACACGCTGAACTACGGGTCGATGGGGACCACGGCCACTCTCGATTGCGCCAGCGGCAAGTCGCTGAACGTCGGCGGCTCCAACAACACGCTGACCGTCACCGGCACCTGCGAGTCGGTGACGATCGGCGGCGCGAACAACAAGATCACCCTGGACAAGGTCAACACGCGGATCACCGTGGTGGGGCTGAACAACACCATCACCTATAAAGACGGTGATCCCAAGGTCGACAACCTCGGCTCCACCAACTCGATCAGCAAGGGCTAATTCGCCGGCGCGCCATGGCGTCCGGCGCCCGCGGCGAACCGCCCGGCCCCTTCCGCGGCCTCCGCGGCGACCCGCGAGATGCTCGCGAACTCGAAGTCGATGGCCTCGGGTTCCGGACGTCCCCACTGGTGCAGCGCCGACAGTCGATCCGATCGCAAGCACTGCTGCGGCAGCGCCGCGAGCTGGGCCGCCAGCTCCTCGGCCGCTTGGCGCGCTTGGCCTTTCGGCACGACGCGGTTGGCCAACCCCATCGCCAGCGCTTCGTCGGCCCTGACGCCGCGGCCGGTGAGGATCATGTCCATCGCGCGGCTGTGCCCGATCAGCCGGGGCAGCCGCACGGTGCCGCCGTCGATGAGCGGGACGCCCCAGCGCCGGCAGAAGACGCCGAACACGGCGTCCTCCTCGGCGACCCGCAGGTCGCACCACAGGGCCAGCTCCAGACCGCCGGCGACGGCGTAGCCGCTTACCGCGGCGATCACCGGTTTGGACAGCACCATTCGCGTCGGCCCCATCGGCCCGGGGCCGGTGCGGTGCACCGCGTTGGCGTCGGGCGTGCCGAAGGACTTCAAATCGGCTCCGGCGCAAAAGGTTCCGTTGTCGCCCCAGAGCACGGCCACCGACGCGGCGTCGTCGCGGTCGAACTCCTCGAACGCCGTGTGGAGCGCGGCGGCCGTCGGTCCGTTGACGGCGTTGCGCGCGCCCGGCCGATCCAGGATCACCGTGGTGACCGGGCCGTTGCGCTCGATACGAACCGGATCGCTCATTTTGCCTCCGCGAATAGGGGTTCCCGCCGCTGCAGCAGCTCAGTGGCGAAGTCGTGGTACGCCGCCCGCAGCCGCGCACCCGGCCAGTCGGCGGGCAGCAGTTCGTCGGGCAAGACCGGGTCGGTGAGCAGGTGGCGCACCGCCGCCGCGGCCACCACGAACCGGCCGGGTATGTCGGGTGCGGCGGCCATCTCGTCGAGCAGCCGGTGGCCGCTTTCCGCCCAGCCCGGCACGTCCCACAGCTCGCCGGCCAGCTCCGCGGCGTCGTCGACGCGTGATCGCAGCACCCGCACCCGGGCGTCGATCTCGGGATCGAGGTCCAGCTCCAGGTTGTCGGGGCGCATCCAGACGCCCTCGCGGAGTTCGCCAAAGCGCTTGTCGTGCATCGCGGTTCGCAGCGCGGCTCGGGTCCGCGCGTCGCCGCCCACGCTGGTCACGATCAGCGTGACCCACTCCCCGCTCCACGGGCGCATCCGCGGGTCGATGGCGTCGTCCTGACGTCGCTGCCGGGCCAGCAGGCGATCGGAGAGCCGGTAGCCGTCGGCGGAGCGGATCAGGTCGCCGGCGCCGACCATGCGGGTCAGCGCCACCCGCAGCGTCGTCTCTTTGATCCCGAAATCCGAAGTGAGCCTGACCAATTCGGCGGCTCGAGCGTGCGCCGGGTGGGTGCCGAGCAGCACGCTGAGCACCACCGACCGGGCCGTCAAGTCTGGCATGGGTTAGACCTGGGATGCTTTCCGGCCGTGGTCCCCGAACGGCTCGTCGCGGTGCCGCACCGCCTCCCGGAAACCGTGCTCGACCGCGTCGGCCACGAAGGCGTGCCCCTCGGGCGTGTGCCGGGCGACGCCGTCGAAGACCGTGCTGACCATCCTGCTGGTGGCCACGCCCTGTTGCAGCAGCGCGGAATTGAGCGCGAGCTTGACCATGATCAGCTGGTTGACCGGCATCGCCGCGATCCGCTCGACGAGCCGCTCGGTGCGCTCGTCGAGGTCCTTCGGGTCCGGCGCCTCGACCGCCAGGCCCCACTCGGCGGCCTGCGCGCCGGTGATGCAATCGCCGGTCAGCAGCAGGCGTTTAGCGCGCTGGTCGCCGAGCCGGTGGGCCCACAGACCGGCCGCGGGGACGCCCCACACGCGGGTGGGCGGGTAGCCGATCTTGGCGTCGGCCGCGGCGATCACCTGGTCGGCGTGCAGGGCGATGTCGGTGCCCCCGGCCACGCAGTAGCCGTGGATCTTGACCACCGTCGGCTTGTCGGCGTGCATCAGGCTGGAGAACCCGCGCACGAAGCGGCTCATCATCTGGTAGTCGAGCATCGGGTCCCACGGCTGGTCCGGCAGGTGGTTTACCGCCTGTGTCTTGCCGTCCAGCGCGGTGCCCTGATACGCGCCGGTCCCGCCGGCCGAGCCGGTGCGATCGGCGTAGGCGCTCAAATCGAAGCCCGCGCAGAAACCCTCGCCGCGACCCGACACCAGGATGACGTGCACATTCGGGTCGAGGTCGGCGCGCTCGACCAGCGCCGAGAGCTCCAGCGGGGTGTCGGCGACGATCGCGTTGCCCTTCTCGGGCCGGTTGAAGGTGATGCGCGCAACCCGGTCGGTGACCTCGTAGGTCATCGTCTTCAGGTTGTCGAAGTCGACCGGCCTGATCGCGTGAGTCACCCCTTGACCAACGCTCGCTCGAGGATCGGCGCGAGGTCCAGCCCGGCCGGCATGGTGCCGAACGCGCCGCCCCACCGGCCGTCCAGCCGGGTGGCCAGGAACGCCTCGGCGACGGCGGGGTGCCCGTGCCGCACCAGCAGCGAGCCCTGCAGCGCCAGGCAGATGTCCTCGGCGACCTTGCGGGCGCGGTATTCGATGCCGTCCAGGTCGCCCAGGTCGTGGCGCAACCGCTCCACGTGCCGGCCCAGCCGGGAGTCCTGGCCGGCGCTGGGGCCCAGCTCCGCGAACAGCACCTCGACGCATTCGGGTCGAGTCGCCATGGCGCGCAACGTATCCAGCGCGCCGACGTTGCCCGAGCCCTCCCAGATGCCCATCAACGGCGCCTCGCGGAACAGCCGCGGCATCCCGGAGTCCTCGACGTAGCCGTTGCCGCCCAGGCATTCCAGCGCTTCGGCGGCGTGCGGGGTGGCGCGCTTGCACACCCAGTACTTGCTGGCAGCCAGGCCGATCCGGCGCAGCAGCGCCTCGGTCTGGTCACCCCTGATCGCCTTGTCGGTGGCGCCGGCCATCCGCATCGCCACGATCGTCGCGGCCTCGGCCTCCACGGCCAGGTCCGCGAGCACGTTGCGCATCAGTGGCTGGTCGATCAGGTACGCGCCGAACGCCTTTCGGTGCTGGGCGTGATGGATGGCGCGGGTGAGCCCGGTGCGCATGCTGGTCGCGCTGCCCAGCGTGCAGTCCAGCCGGGTGAGGTTGACCATCTCGATGATGGTCGGCACGCCCCGGCCCTCCTCGCCCACCAACCAGGCGATGGCGCCGTCGTACTCGACCTCGCTGGAGGCGTTGGCGTGGTTGCCGAGCTTGTCCTTGAGCCGCTGCAGGAACATCCGGTTGCGGGTGCCGTCGGGCAGCACCCGCGGCAGCAGGAAGCAGGACAGCCCGCCGGGCGCCTGCGCCAGCACCAAGAAGATGTCGCACATCGGCGCCGAGGTGAACCACTTGTGGCCGGTCAGGCTGTAGGTGCCGTCGGCGTTGGGGGTCGCCTGGGTGGTGCCGACGCGCACGTCGGAGCCGCCCTGCTTCTCGGTCATCGACATGCCGGCGGTGATGCCGGCCTTGGTGGTGGCCAGCTTCAGCTCGGGGTCGTACTCGCGACTGGTCAGCAGCGGCTCGTACACCGCGGCCAGTTCCGGGTTGAAGCGCAGCGCCGGGACGACGGCGTACGTCATCGAGATCGGGCAGGTGTGCCCGGGCTCGACGTTCCAGACCGACATCTTGGCGGCGCGCACCACGTGCGCGCCCGGTCGGCCGTCGGCCCACGGGGCGGCGTGGACGCCGTGGGCGATCGCCGCGCGCATCAGCTCGTGGTAGGCCGGGTCGTACTCCACCTCGTCGACGCGGTGCCCGTATTGGTCGTGGGTGTGCAGCACGGGCCGGTTGCGGTCGGCGAGCTCGCCCCAGCGCTGGGCCTCCCGGGTGCCCGCCAGGGCCCCGAGCTCGGTCACCTCTTCGGAGCCCCACTGCCCGCCCTCGCGGACCAGGGCCTCGACGAGCACGGCGGACGTCGCGGGGTTGTGGTTTTCCAGGGGCGGGACCTGGTTGGTGACGACATGGGTGTCTGGCATGCCACTCATGTTACATTTTCCCGACAGTCGCACAAGACCTGTAATGGTCAGCGGGAGTGGGCCGCGAAGAATTGCCACAGGGCCTGGCTCGCGAACGGCGGCCACTCGTGCCCGCCCCCGGCGATGGTGACGAGCACGACGCTGCGGCCCTGGGAGCAGCCGGCCGTCGACGTGGTCACCGGGCCGCTGGTGGTGACGGCCGGCGTACCGCACTGATCGACGTTGCGCCAGAACGCGTTCACGTCGGGCACCGACGGGCCGTTGATGACGCTGAAGCCTGGGCCGCCGCCGTACGGGACGAGCCGATCGGTGGTGCCGTGAATGTGCATGACCGACGTCGGATGCGGGGTCCGGCACGCGTTCAGCTGCGTGCCGGCGACCGGGCCGATCGCGGCGAAGAGGCCGGTGGTGCACGCCAGCGTGAAGGCCATGATGGCGCCGTTGCTCATGCCGGTGGCGTAGACCCTGGCGGGATCCACGCCCAGGTTCTTGGCGACGTCGGCGACGGCCGCCTTGATGAAGCCGACGTCATCGACGCCGTCGCGTCCGGACCGCCCGCAGCAGGTTTCGCCGTCGACGTTCCAGGCCCGGCCGAGCCCGTCCGGGTAGGCGACGAGGAACTTGCCCGAATCGGCCAGACCGTCCCAGTGGTAGTCCCTTTCGACCTGCCGGCCGCTGCCGGAATAGCCGTGCATCACGACGACCAGCGGCGCCGACGGCGGCACGCCGACGGGCTTGTACAGCCGGTAGCTGCGCTCGAGGCCGCCGACCTGGATGTGGTGCAGGCTGGTCCCGGTCACGAACCCCGCCGGCGGATCGGACCACGACGAGCAGCCCGCGAGCACAAGAAGCACCCCGACGAGCGCCGCGAGCCGACCTGGCATGGGCCGGGAGTTCAGCTGCCGGTCTTTTCCCGCAGGAACGCGATGTCGTCCTTGCGGCCCTCGTCGGCGGTTTCGCAGATGACGGGGGCGTCGGCGGCCTTGACGACCGCGGCCAGGAGCTCGGGATCGATCTGCCCGGTGCCGAAGTTGGCGTGCCGGTCGGCACCCGAACCCGCCGCGTCGCGCGAGTCGTTGCAGTGCACCAGGTCGATGCGGCCGGTCAGCGCCTTGATCCGGTCGACCGCGTCGATCAGCTCCTCACCCGCGGCCCACGCGTGGCAGGTGTCCAGGCAGAAGCCAATCCCCTTGTCCCCGATGCGATCCCACAGCCTGCCGATGGTGTCGAAATAGCGCGCCATCGCGTGGTCGCCGCCGGCGGTGTTCTCCAGGTACACCTGCACATCCGATTCCAGGTAGTCCAGCGCCTTGACCCAGCGCTCGAAACCGGCCTCCATGTCGTTGTCGTCGGCGTGACCGCCGTGCACGATCACCGCCGTCGCCTCGATCTCCGCCGCCGCGTCGCAGGTGTCCTGCAGGATCTTGCGCGACGGGATGCGGATGCGGTTGTTCGCCGAGGCCACGTTGATGAGGTACGGCGCGTGGACGTACAGCGGGATGCTGGACGCCTTGAGCGCCTCGGCGTCGTCGCGCGGCTTGGGCTTCTTCCAGCTCTGCGGGTTGCCGAGGAAGAACTGGACCGCGTCGGCGCCGTCAGCCTGCGCGGCGGCCAAGGGGTCGTCGGAGTGGACGTGCGAACCGATGAGCACGGTGGCCAGTGTAATGCGGTGAGCAGACACGGAATCGCACTGCGGGGGGCGTGATCGTGCGATTCCGCGTCTTCTCGCCATAAGAAAAGAGCCCCCGCACGAGGCGAGGGCTCTTTCCCTGTCGAACTAGCGGTAGTCGCTGTACCCGTAGTCGTCCAGCGGGACCGCGGCCCCGGTGGCCTGGCCGAAGTCCGGGCTGTAGTAGTGATCCTCGTAGGACGGGATCGTGTACGCCGCGGCGCGGGCCTCCTCGGTCGGCTGCACCTGGATGTTGCGGTACCGGTTGATGCCGGTACCCGCCGGGATCAGCTTTCCGATGATCACGTTCTCCTTCAGACCGTTGAGCTTGTCGCTGCGGCAGTTGATCGCCGCATCGGTCAGCACTCGCGTGGTCTCCTGGAACGACGCCGCGGACAGCCACGAGTCGGTGGCCAGCGACGCCTTCGTGATACCCATCAGCACCGGACGCCCGGCCGCCGGCTCGCCGCCCTCGGCCACCACCCGGCGGTTCTCCGCCTCGAACTCCGCGCGGTCGATCAGCGAGCCGGGCAGGAACTCCGTCGAGCCCGAGTCGATGATGGTGACGCGGCGCAGCATCTGGCGGACGATCACCTCGATGTGCTTGTCGTGGATCGACACACCCTGGGCCCGGTAGACCTCCTGGACCTCGCGGACCAGGTGGATCTGCACCTCGCGGGGGCCCTGCACGCGCAGCACCTCGTGCGGGTCGGCCGAGCCCTCCATCAGCTGCTGGCCCACCTCGACGTGGTCACCGTCCGACAGCACCCGCTCGGAGCCGTCCTCGTGCTTGAACACGCGAAGCCGCTGCCGCTTGGAGAGCTTGTCGTAGACGACTTCCTCGCCGCCGTCGTCGGGGACGATGGTGATCTTGTAGAACCGCTCACCGTCCTCCAGGCGCACCCGCCCGGTGACGTCGGCGATCGGCGCCTTACCGCGCGGCACCCGGGCCTCGAACAGCTCCTGGACCCGGGGCAGACCGCCGGTGATGTCCTCACCGACACCACCCTGGTGGAACGTCCGCATGGTCAGCTGCGTGCCGGGCTCACCGATGGACTGGGCCGCGACGATGCCGACGGCCTCGCCGATGTCGACCAGCTTGCCGGTGGCCATCGAGCGCCCGTAGCAGGTGGCGCACACGCCGGTGCCGGTGGTGCAGGTCAGCACCGAACGCACCTTGACCGACGTGATGCCGGCCGCCAGCAGGGCGTCGATCTCCGGGTCACCCAGGTCCTCGCCGCGCGCGACGACGACGTTGCCCGCCTCGTCGACCGCGTCGGTGCCCAGAGTCCGCGCGTACGCCGAGGTTTCGATGTACGGGTCGCGGATCAGCGTGCCGTCCGGCTGGCGCTCGGCCAGCTCGACGACGATGCCGCGCTCGGTCTGGCAGTCGTGCTCGCGGACGATGACGTCCTGGCTCACGTCCACCAGACGGCGGGTCAGGTAACCCGAGTCTGCGGTGCGCAACGCGGTGTCCGCCAAGCCCTTTCGGGCGCCGTGGGTGTTGATGAAGTACTCCAGCACGGTCAGGCCCTCACGGAAGGACGACTTGACCGGACGCGGGATGAACTCACCCTTCGGGTTGGTCACCAGACCCTTCATGCCGGCCAGCGTTCGGGTCTGGGTGAAGTTACCCGTGGCGCCGGAGTCGACGATCGTGATGATGGGGTTGTCGGCGGGGTAGTGCTCCCGCAGCGCCTGACCCACCTCGTCGGTGGCTTCCTTCCAGATCTCGACCAGCGCCTCGTTGCGCTCGTCGTGGTTCAAAGCACCACGCTGGAACTGCTTTTCGACCTTGTCCGCGCGCTCCTCGTAGTGGTCGAGGATCTCCTTCTTACGCGGCGGCACCAACACGTCGGCCATCGAGACCGTGACACCGCTGCGGGTCGCCCAGTAGAAGCCGGCGTCCTTGAGCTTGTCGACGGTCTGCGCGACCACGATCATCGGGTAGCGCTCGGCCAGGTCGTTGATGATGGCCGCCTGCACCTTCTTGTGCATCTGCTTGTTCACGAACGGGTAGCCGACCGGCAGCAGCTCGTTGAACAGCACCCGGCCCAGCGTGGTCTCGGCCATCCAGGCATCCCCCGGCTGCCAGCCGTTGGCACCGAACAGCTCGGCCTCGATCTCGGCCGGCGGACGCAGCTGGGTCAGCCGCACCTTGATCTTGGCGCGCACCGACAGCAGCCCGCGGTCCGACGCCATGATCGCCTCGGCCGGCGAGGAGTACACGCCGACCTCCGGGGTGTCCTTGGCGGCCGGGGCGAACTCGCCCTTGTCGCGGTCGACCTCGGTGGTCAGGTAGTACAGGCCGGTCACCATGTCCAGACGCGGCATGGCCAGCGGGCGGCCGGATGCCGGCGACAGGATGTTGTTCGACGACAGCATCAGGATGCGGGCCTCGGCCTGCGCCTCCGCGGACAGCGGCAGGTGCACGGCCATCTGGTCACCGTCGAAGTCGGCGTTGAACGCCTCACACACCAACGGGTGCAGCTGAATCGCCTTGCCTTCCACCAGCATCGGCTCGAAGGCCTGGATGCCCAGCCGGTGCAGGGTCGGCGCGCGGTTCAGCAGCACCGGGTGCTCGGCGATGACCTCCTCGAGCACGTCCCACACCTGGGGACGCTGACGCTCGACCATCCGCTTGGCGCTCTTGATGTTCTGCGCGTGGTTGAGGTCGACGAGCCGCTTCATCACGAACGGCTTGAACAGCTCCAGCGCCATCAGCTTGGGCAGGCCGCACTGGTGCAGCTTGAGCTGAGGGCCGACCACGATGACCGAACGGCCGGAGTAGTCGACGCGCTTACCGAGCAGGTTCTGGCGGAACCGGCCCTGCTTGCCCTTGAGCAGATCCGACAGCGACTTGAGCGGACGGTTGCCCGGCCCGGTGACCGGACGCCCGCGGCGGCCGTTGTCGAACAGCGCGTCCACCGACTCCTGCAGCATCCGCTTCTCGTTGTTGACGATGATCTCGGGGGCGCCGAGGTCGATCAGCCTCTTGAGCCGGTTGTTGCGGTTGATCACGCGGCGGTACAGGTCGTTGAGGTCGCTGGTCGCGAACCGGCCACCGTCGAGCTGGACCATCGGGCGCAGCTCCGGCGGGATGACCGGGACGGCGTCGAGCACCATGCCCATCGGCGAGTTGCCCGACTGCTGGAAGGCGGCGACCACCTTCAGCCGCTTCAGGGCGCGAAGCTTCTTCTGGCCCTTGCCGCTTCGGATGACCTCGCGCAGCGAGTCGGCCTCGGCGTCGATGTCGAAGTTCTCGATCAGCTTCTGGATCGACTCCGCACCCATGGCGCCGGTGAAGTACTCGCCGTACCGGTCAACGATCTCGCGGTAGAGGTTCTCGTCGACGATCAGCTGCTTGGGGGCCAGCTTGGTGAAGGTGTTCCAGATGTCCTCCAGCCGGTCCAGCTCGCGCTGGGCGCGGTCGCGGATCTGGCGCATCTCGCGCTCGCCGCCGTCCCGAACCTTGCGCCGGGCATCGGCTTTGGCACCCTCGGCCTCCAGCTCGGCCAGGTCGGCCTCCAGCTTCTGCGCACGGGCCTCCAGCTCGGCGTCGCGCTGGTCCTCAACACCCTTGCGCTCCACCATCATTTCGGCCTCGAGCGTGGACAGCTCGTTGTGCCGCATCTCGTCGTCGACCGACGTGATGACGTACGCCGCGAAGTAGATGATCTTCTCGAGATCCTTCGGGGCGAGGTCGAGCAGGTACCCCAGCCGCGACGGCACACCCTTGAAGTACCAGATGTGCGTGACCGGGGCGGCCAGCTCGATGTGGCCCATCCGCTCACGGCGCACCTTGGCGCGGGTCACCTCGACGCCACAGCGCTCACAGATGATGCCCTTGAAGCGGACGCGCTTGTACTTGCCGCAGTAGCACTCCCAGTCGCGAGTAGGTCCGAAGATCTTCTCGCAGAACAGGCCGTCCTTCTCCGGCTTCAGCGTGCGGTAGTTGATCGTCTCCGGCTTCTTGACCTCGCCGTAAGACCATTGCCTGATGTCCTCCGCGGTGGCCAGACCGATGCGGAGTTCATCGAAGAAGTTGACGTCGAGCACGTAACTCCCTTTCCCCTTGCGGGTTTAGTAACTAATTAAGCCAAGTCCTCAACAGAGGCGGATTCGTTGCGGGACAGGTTGATTCCCAAGTTGGCCGCGGCCCGCTCGAGATCCTCGTCCTCGCCCTCGCGCAGTTCGATCGCCGCGCCGTCACTGGACAGCACCTCGACGTTGAGGCACAGCGACTGCAGCTCCTTGAGCAGCACCTTGAACGACTCGGGGATGCCCGGCTCGGGGATGTTCTCGCCCTTGACGATCGCCTCGTACACCTTGACCCGGCCGACCGTGTCGTCGGACTTGATGGTCAACAGCTCCTGCAGCGTGTACGCGGCGCCGTAGGCCTGCATGGCCCAGCACTCCATCTCACCGAACCGCTGGCCACCGAACTGCGCCTTACCGCCCAGCGGCTGCTGGGTGATCATCGAGTACGGGCCGGTGGAGCGGGCGTGGATCTTGTCGTCCACCAGGTGGTGCAGCTTCATGATGTACATGAAGCCGACGGTCACCGGGTACGGGAACGGCTCGCCGCTGCGGCCGTCGAACAGCACCGCCTTGCCGTCGCCGTTGACGAGCACCTCGCCGTCGCGGTTGGGCAGCGTGGCCGACAGCAGACCCTGCAGCTCGGCCTCCTGCGCGCCGTCGAACACCGGCGTCGACACGATGGCGTTGGGCTCCGCGTGCAGCAGGTCCTCCGGCAGGTTGCCGGCCCAGTCCGGGACGCCCTTGCCGGTGTCGACCTTCCAGCCGCTGTGCGCGCACCAGCCGAGGTGCGTTTCCAGGATCTGGCCGATGTTCATCCGTCGCGGCACACCGTGGGTGTTCAGGATGATGTCCACCGGGGTGCCGTCCGGCAGGAACGGCATGTCCTCCTGCGCCAGGATCTTGCCGATGACGCCCTTGTTGCCGTGCCGGCCGGCGAGCTTGTCGCCGTCGGAGATCTTGCGCTTCTGGGCCACGTACACGCGGACCAGTTCGTTGACCCCGGCCGGCAGCTCGTCGTCGTCCTCGCGGGAGAACACCCGGATGCCGATGACCTTGCCGGACTCGCCGTGCGGCACCTTCAGGGAGGTGTCGCGGACCTCGCGGGCCTTCTCGCCGAAGATCGCGCGCAGCAGCCGCTCCTCCGGGGTCAGCTCGGTCTCGCCCTTCGGGGTGACCTTGCCGACCAGGATGTCGCCGTCGCGGACCTCGGCGCCGATGCGGACGATGCCGCGCTCGTCGAGGTCGGCGAGCACCTCATCGGAGACGTTCGGGATGTCCCGGGTGATCTCCTCGGCGCCCAGCTTGGTGTCGCGGGCATCGATCTCGTGCTCCTCGATGTGGATCGAGGTGAGCACGTCCTCTTCGACCAGGCGGTTGGAGAGGATGATCGCGTCCTCGTAGTTGTGGCCCTCCCACGGCATGATCGCCACGAGCAGGTTCTTGCCCAGCGCCATCTCGCCGTTCTCGGTGCACGGACCGTCGGCGATGACCTGGCCGGCCTCGACGCGGTCACCCGCGTCCACGATCGGCGACTGGTTGGCGCACGTGCCGTGGTTGGACCGCGCGAACTTGCGCATCCGGTAGGTGTGCCGGGTGCCGTCGTCGGCCATCACGGTGATGTAGTCGGCGGAGACCTCCTCGATCACCCCGGCCTTCTCCGCGACGACCACGTCGCCGGCGTCGATCGCCGCGCGCAGCTCCATGCCGGTGCCCACCAGCGGCGCCTCGCTGCGCACCAGCGGAACCGCCTGGCGCTGCATGTTGGCGCCCATCAGGGCACGGTTGGCGTCGTCGTGCTCGAGGAACGGGATCATGGCCGTGGCCACCGACACCATCTGGCGCGGCGACACGTCCATGTAGTCCACCTCGGACGAGGGCACGTATTCGACCTCGCCCGCCTTGCGGCGGACCAGGACGCGGCCCTCGACGAACCGGCCGTCGGCGTCGATCGGCGAGTTGGCCTGCGCCACCACGTGGCGGTCCTCCTCGTCGGCGGTCAGGTAGACGATCTCGTCGCTGACCACACCGTCGACCACCTTGCGGTACGGCGTCTCGATGAACCCGAACGGATTGACCCGCGCGTACACCGACAGCGAGCCGATCAGACCGATGTTCGGACCCTCCGGGGTCTCGATCGGGCACATGCGGCCGTAGTGCGACGGGTGCACGTCGCGCACCTCGAGGCCGGCGCGCTCACGGGACAGACCGCCGGGGCCCAGCGCCGACAGGCGGCGTTTGTGGGTCAGCCCCGACAGCGGGTTGTTCTGGTCCATGAACTGCGACAGCTGGCTGGTGCCGAAGAACTCCTTGATCGCGGCGACGACCGGCCGGATGTTGATCAGGGTCTGCGGCGTGATCGCCTCGACGTCCTGAGTGGTCATCCGCTCGCGGACGACGCGCTCCATGCGGGACATGCCGACCCGGATCTGGTTCTGGATCAGCTCACCGACCGTACGCAACCGGCGGTTGCCGAAGTGGTCGATGTCGTCGGTCTCCACCGGCACCTCGACGCCGCCGGGGACGGTCATCGTGGCCTGCCCCTCGTGCAGGCGGACCAGGTACTCGATGGTGGCGACGACGTCCTCTTCGGTCAGCGTCGTGGTCGTGATCGGGTTCTGGGTGTTCAGGCCCAGCTTCTTGTTGACCTTGTAACGGCCCACCCGGGCCAGGTCGTAGCGCTTCTCCTTGAAGAACAGGTTCTCCAGCAGTGTCTGCGCGGACTCCTTGGTCGGCGGCTCGCCCGGGCGCAGCTTGCGGTAGATGTCCAGCAGCGCCTCGTCGGTGCCGGCGGTGTTGTCCTTCTCCAGCGTCGACATCATGATCTCGGAGAACCCGAACCGCTCGGTGATCCGCTCGGCGCTCCAGCCCAGCGCCTTGAGCAGCACGGTGACCGGCTGCCGGCGCTTGCGGTCGATGCGCACGCCGACGGTGTCGCGCTTGTCGACGTCGAACTCGAGCCAGGCGCCGCGGCTGGGGATCACCTTGACGCTGTGCAGCGTCTTCTCCGTGGACTTGTCGATGGTCTCGTCGAAGTACACGCCGGGCGACCGCACCAGCTGGCTGACGACGACGCGCTCGGTCCCGTTGATGATGAAGGTGCCCTTCTCGGTCATCATCGGGAAGTCGCCCATGAACACCGTCTGGCTCTTGATCTCGCCGGTGTTGTTGTTGATGAACTCGGCCGTGACGAACAGCGGGGCCGCGTAGGTCATGTCCTTGTCTTTGCACTCGTCGACCGGCGCCTTGACCTCGTCAAAGCGGGGGTCGGAGAAAGACAGCGACATCGAGCCCGAGAAGTCCTCGATCGGCGACAGCTCGTAGAGGACCTCTTCGAGGCCACCCACCGGGTTGGCCCCTCCCGTGCCCTCGCCGCGGGCGATGGCTGCCTCGCGCCAGTGCGGCGAGCCGATCAACCACTCGAAGGAGTCGGTCTGCACGTCAAGAAGCCCCGGAACCTCGAGCGGTTCGCGGAGCTTGGCGAAGGAAACTCGGTTAGGTGCCCCGGGCACGGAGCCATTTGTGGAACTTTTTTGGCGACGCTTGCTCTGGCGGGAATCTGCCAAGATGCATCCTTCCAGCACCTCGTGCGACTCACGGGAACCGGGGACACCGGCTGCGTTCGCCGCATCAATTTTGTCGGTATGGCCGGCGAACGATCTGCCCAGATCTCACGCGCACAACTAAATAGCTAAGCCGCGGGTGGGGGCTCAGGCTAAGACCACGATGTCAGGTGGCGGGTGAGGTGGGCAGGAAGTAGCCAGCGCAACGTCCAACAATAGCGCAGGCGCGCGCATTCCTCAACTACCCACAACAATCTGCCCAGGGACATCGGCGCTGGCAGGCAAATCGACTTTCCCGTAGGCACATGCTGCCCAACAGACTGACCCGTTTACGCCCTGTCGTCAAGAGGACGGAGCGGCAAGTTGCGCCAAGTTATCGCAAAATTTTCACCGGCCGCCGGGTCCGCCGCGCCCCGCTAGGCGCCCCCGAACTCGTTGGCGCGGTACTTGTGGGTGCCCTCCAGGTCGTCGAGGATCGCCGCCTGAGCCTTCTTGGGCAGCGTGTGCAGAATCTCGCGGACGCGGGCCTGACGCCGCGCGACGGCCTTGCGCTCCGGCATGCCCGGCGTCGCGACGATCTGCGGCGGCACGCCCTCGATCTCTTCGACGCCACCGGCGTGGTGGCCCGCGTCGAGCAGCGCCTGCTCCTCGGCCATGGTGGCCTCGTCCTTTTCCTCGGACATGCCGATGGGACCGATACGCCGGCCGTTGAGGAACTGCCGCACCACCGGCTCGTCGCTGGTGAGCAACACCTCGCGCGGGCCGAACATGACCAGCTTGCGGCGGAACAACATGCCCATGTTGTCCGGCACCGTGCGGGCGATGTTGATGTTGTGCGTCACGATCAACACTGTGGCGTCGATCTGGGCGTTGATGTCGAGGATCAGCTGGCTCAGGTAGGCGGTACGAACCGGGTCCAGACCCGAGTCCGGCTCGTCGCACAGGATGATCTGCGGGTCCATCACCAGCGCCCGGGCCAGGCTGGCGCGCTTGCGCATACCACCGGAGATCTCACCGGGGAACTTCTTCTCATCCCCGCCCAGACCCACCAGGGAAAGCTTCTCCATGACGATGTCACGGATCTCGCTTTCCTTCTTCTTGGTGTGCTCGCGCAGCGGGAATGCCGCGTTGTCGAACAGGTTCATCGAGCCGAACAGCGCGCCGTCCTGGAACATCACGCCGAACAGCGTGCGGATCTCGTAGAGCTCCTTAGCCGAACATTCCAGGATGTCCGTGCCGTCGATCATGATCGAGCCGCGCTCCGGCCGCAGCAGACCAATCAGAGATTTCAGGAACACCGATTTGCCGGTACCCGACGGCCCCAGCAGGACGCTGACCTCCCCGGCGGGGATATCCAACGACACGTCTTCCCAAATCCTCGAGGGACCGAAGGACTTGGTCAGTCCCCTCACCTCGATAGCGACGCCCATGGGAGATCCTTCCGTCGACGCTTGTGCCCGCCACCTGCCCTTTTCTGTGGCATGAGTCACTGTAGCGCACGCCCGGTGGACCGCATCAGGGTTGGACAGCACCGCCGGCAAAAATTGGCCGAGCTGAGATCGGAGCGCGCGTCGGCGCGACGCGTTATTGACGCGAGTGTTAGCCAGCCGGCGCCCAGTTGCCGTGGAAACCCATGGGCACCCGCTGCGGCAGATGCACGGTCGCCACCGATTCGAGGGTCTGGGCATCCAGCAACACCAATTGCCCTTCGTCGCGGTCGCGGTGGTAGGCGAAGCCCATCAGGATGCCGTCGTCTTCGGCGCGTGGCGCCGGGTTGGGCACGAATGACATCTCGCCGAGCGAAAGGGCGGGGTCGAGCGCCGCAACCTCACGCGACCCGGTCGCGTAGTCGTGCTTGTAGAGCCCCGCTTCGGCGCCCTGGAACGCCGCACCGATGGTGTAGCCGAAGCGGTGCCGCCCGCCCAGCAGGGCTTCGTTGATCCGGGGGAATTCCTGGGGCCGGTCGTCGCGGCATTCGGTGGTGACGGCGCCCGTCGCCAGGTCGACGGTCCAGCGGTCCAGCGTCGGCGGGGCTTCGCCGGGACCCCGCCGGTCGCGGTCGAACATCCGCGCGTAGCGCACCACGTCGAGCACCAAAACCTCTGCGCCGCCGCGCATTTCGGAATAGGCATTGAGCGGGTGGTAGACGTAGCAGGGTTCGATGTCGAACCAGCGGACGTCGGAATTGGCGCCCTCGCGGGGCAGCACGCCGATGCGCGCCGGGTAGTTCGGGTTCCAGGCGTACGGCATCCGGTCGGAGTGCCTCGGGTCGCGGTTCATCCTGGCGTGAATGGGGCCCGGCACCCGGACGCGCCCGACCAGCGACTGCATCACCAGCCGGGCCGGCGCGGACAGCCAGCGTGGCATGTTCGCCGGCAGCGCCTGCACGGCGTCGAACGTCACCGGCAGGTCGTAGATCACCACATATTTGTCGGTCAGCGAGAAGTCGTGCATCATCGGCGACCCGGACACCGCGATGTCGACGGTGCGGCGGGCCCGCCCGGCGGTGTCGATCACCGAGTACTGCACGGTGCGCCCGCGGGCGAACGAGTAGGACACCGCGTGCAATTCGCCGGTGCGCGGATCGCGGTGCGGATGCGCGGTATAGCCGCCGGCCAGGGTGCCGTCGAAGTCGCAGGTCCCGACGGTGTCGAGCTCGTCGGTCAGCTCGTAGTTGGCGACGCCGCCCTCGACCAGTGCCAGGGTTCGGCCGGCGTGGGTCAGCACGTTGGTGTTGGCGCCCAGCGAGAGCATGCCCGCGCGCGGGTCGAGCCGCGCCGGCGCCGGCTCACCCAGGGTGTTGCACACCGACAGGCTGCGCACCCAGCGGTTGCGATACCAGTTGGCCTTGCCGTCGCGCAGCGCCACCCCATGCACCATGCCGTCGCCGCTGAACCAGTGATAGGTGGCCGGGTCGACCTCTTCGGCCGGGTTCGGGCCGTTGCGCAGGTACCGCCCGTCGAGGTGCTCGGGGATGTGCCCGGTGACCTCCAGGTCGGTGGCGGTCACCTCGGCGCCCACCGGCGCCAGGAAGCCCTCGAGATACGGATTCCGGGATCGGGTGGTCTGTGCGGTCGTCACGGCTGAGCTCCTATAACATTGTTATTTCGCTGTTATGACGACGGTACGCCGGTGATGAGAAGATGACAAGGATGACTTCGGAGACCCAACGCAGCGTGCGGGACGAGATGCTGCACGCCGCCGTCGGCCTGCTCGACGAGCACGGGCCGGACGCGCTGCAGACCCGCCGGGTGGCCGGCGCCGCGGGGACCTCGACGATGGCGCTGTACACCCATTTCGGGGGGATGCGGGGCTTGATCGCCGGCGTGGCCGAGGAGGGCCTGCGGCAGTTCGACGCCGCGCTGACGGTGCCCGAGACCGACGACCCGGTCGCCGACCTGTTCGCCGTCGGCGCCGCCTACCGGCGCTACGCCATCGAGCGTCCGCACATGTATCGGCTGATGTTCGGCAGCACCAGCGCGCACGGCATCAACGCGCCCGCGGGCAACGTCCTGACGCTGACGGTCGCCGAGATCGAGCGGGGCATCCCCAGCTTCGCGCACGTCGTGCGCGCGGTGCAGCGGTCGATGCGCGCGGGGCGAATCACCGTCGGCGCCGCCGACGAGGCGACCGACGCGGCGATCGTGGCCACAGCCGCCCAGTTCTGGGCGCTGGTGCACGGCTTCGTGATGCTCGAATTGGCCGGCTTCTACGGGGCGGAGGGGGCGGCGGTCGCGCCGGTGCTTGGCTCGCTGACCACGAATTTCCTTGTCGCCCTGGGCGATTCACCCGAGCGCGTGCGACAGTCGCAACGCGCCGCCTTCGGCGTCCGCTGAGCGCACGAAACCCCCGGAAGGGCGCTTCCGGGGGTTTCGCGACGCAGTGCTACTTGACGGTGACCGTGGCGCCGGCGGCCTCGAGCTTGGCCTTGGCGTCGTCGGCCGCCTCCTTGGCGACCTTCTCGAGCAGCGGCTTGGGCGCGCCGTCGACCAGGTCCTTGGCCTCCTTGAGGCCCAGGCCGGAGACGATCTCGCGGACCACCTTGATGACGCCGATCTTCTTGTCACCGGCGGCCTCGAGGATGACGTCGAACTCCGACTGCTCCTCGGCGGCCTCGGCGGGCGCGCCACCGGCGGCCGGGCCACCGGCGGCGGCGACGGCGACCGGGGCGGCCGCGGTGACCTCGAAGGTCTCCTCGAACTTCTTGACGAAGTCCGAGAGCTCCAACAGGGTCATTTCCTTGAAGGCGTCGAGCAGGTCGTCAGCAGTCATCTTTGCCATGGGTATTGGGTCCTTCCTGGTAATCGGGTTGGGTTATTCGGCTGAAGCCGGTGTCTCGGCGGATTCCGTCGTTTCAGCCGGTGCCTCGGGGGTTTCTTCGGCGGGTGCCGCCGCTGCTTCTGCGACCGGAGCGGCGGGCTCCGGCGCGGAAGCCTCTGCGGGCTTCTTGTCCTGCAGGGCGGCCAAGAGGCGGGCCATCTGCGAGGTCGGGGCGGCGAACAGGCCGGCCGCCTTGGCGAGGTTGCCCTTCATCGCGCCGGCCAGCTTGGCCAGCAGCACCTCACGGGACTCCAGGTCCGCGATGCGCTCGACCTCGGAGACGGTCAGCGGGTGGCCATCCATGTAGCCGCCCTTGATGACCAGGGCCTTGTTGTCCTTGGCGAACGTCTTGAGGGCCTTGGCGGCGTCGACCGCCTCCCCGCTGACGAACGCGATGGCCGTCGGGCCGGCGAACAGCTCGTCGAGACCCTCGATGCCGGCGTCCGCGGCCGCCCGCTTGATCAGGGTGTTCTTGGCCACCGTGTAGGTGGCCGATCCCGCCAGCGACCGGCGCAGCTCGGCGAGGTTCGCCACCGTGAGGCCGCGGTATTCGGTGATCAGGGTGGCCGTCGAGTCCTTGAACTGCTCCGCGATGTCTGCGACGGCGGTGGCCTTGTCAGCCCTGGCCATGCATACCTCCTGTCAGTGAAAGTCTGTGCGATTCACCGGAGGCCTCAGAACGAAGTACGCCCCGGCGCAGGAAGCGGCCGGGGCGTGAAAATGCGCCGGCGTGCGCCGGCGTTGTGCCTCGTCCTCCTGCGTGGGCCGCCGGGATGTCCCGGACCTTCAACCGATTGCTCGGTGACCGACGGTCTTCGGTGGATCGCCACCACAATAGCGTGACCCCCCGCGGTCAGCCAAAACGCCGCCTAGCCGAGCGCCGCCAGCCGCGCCGCGCCGACCAGCCCGGCCTCGCCACCCAGCGCGGCCGGCAGCACGCGCAGCCCGGCCAGGAAATCCAGCCCGGCGTAATCGGCCAGCGCGGCGCGCAGCGGGTCGAAGAGCACGGCGCCGGACTTGGCGACGCCGCCGCCGATGACGACCAGGTCCAGGTCGCACACCGCCCCGACCGACGCGATCATCGCCGCGAGCGCGGTGGCGCCGCGGCGGAACGCCCGCACCGCGAGCGCGTCCCCGGCCGCCGCCGCGGCGGCGAGGTCCCGGGCGCCGGCGCCCGGCGGCGCGGACCAGCCGTTGTCGCGGGCCCAGCGCACCATCCACGGTCCGGACGCGACGGTCTCGACGCAGCCGCGCCCCCCGCACGCGCAGGGCCGGCCGTCTTGCTCGACCACCACGTGCCCGACGTGGCCGGCGTTGCCGGTGCGCCCGGTGTACGGCACGCCGTCGAGGATCAATCCGCCGCCGACGCCGGTGGACACCACCATGCCGAGCATGAAGCGCGCGCCGCGGCCCGCGCCGAGCCAATGCTCGCCCAGCGCCATGCAGACGCCGTCGCCGCCGAGCCGGACCGGCACGCCGGGCACCGCGGCGGCGACCCGGTCGCGCAGCGGGAAGCCGCGCCAGGACCGGATGTTGACCGGGTTGACGGTCCCGGCGGGCAGGTCGATGGGGCCGGCCGAGGCGATGCCCACCGCGGTGACGGGTCCGTCGGCGGCGCGCATGGCGTCGGCGATGGTGGCGGCGACCGCGGCCCAGACCGCCTCGGCGTCGCCGCCCGCCGGGGTGGGCCGGATGGCGGTGTGCACGAGCGCCCCGCCGGGATCGGCCAGGCCGGCGGCGATCTTGGTGCCGCCGATGTCGAGGCAGAGCGTGAGCGCGGCCATCAGTGGCGGTGGGTGTTGTCGGGCTGGCGCGGGTCGCCCGGGTGCTCGTAGCCGGGCGCGAGCCGGACCAGCGCGGCCCGGCGCCCGTCCAGCCACATCCGGAAGGCGCGCCGGCGGGCGGCGCCGCGCAGGTGCTCGGCGATCGCGGAACGCACCTGCGCCAGCGCCGGGCCGGTGCGCGGGGGCGCTCGCCAGCCGTCGGGGCCGGGGCGCGGCGCGGCGAAGCGCAGCGGGTTGCGGGCGTGGTAGGCGGCCACGTCGTCGTCGCCGATCCGGACCGCGGCGGTGACATCGGCGAACAGCGCCCGCGCCCGCGGATCGGCCAGCACCGCGGCGGCCACGCTGCCGATCTCCAGCCGGGCCGTCGCGTCGGGCAGCAGCTCGGCCTGGGCCGGCGCGTCCCGGCCGGTCAGGCCGCGCGCGGCCGCCTCAGCGGCGACCACGCGTTCGGTCACGATCACCTGGGTGAGCCAGCGCCGCAGTTGCCGGCCCTCGGCGGTGCCGCCGGCAGGCAGCGCGGCCGCGCGCGGCCCGCGCCGCAGCCGCGCCTCGGCCGCGTCGACCTCGTCGACGGACACCGGGTCGCCGGCCACGCTCGCCACCAGCCGGGCGCTCATGTCACGACCACCCGCACCGCCGGCGAGTAGACCAGCCGGCCCGCGCAGCCCACCCGGACCAGGGCCCACCACTCGCCGGGGTCCTGCCACCGCGGCGGCGTCACCTCGAAGCCCAGCTCGACGGTTCCGCACGCGGGCAACTCGGCGCCCAGCGCGGCGGGGCCGATCCACTCCCAGGTGCCCCACGGGCTGATCAGGTGCGCCTCCAGCGCCAGGTCGGCCCAGGCGTGGGTGCCGACCGTCACGGCCAGCCGGGCCGTCCCGCCCGCCGCGACCTCGACGTCGGCCGGCCCGTCGACGAGGTAGAGCAACTGCGACTCGCCGGGCGCGCCGACCTCCACCACGCAGACGTCCTCGACCACCTGGCGCCACGCGGCGGGGACGTCGCCCGTGAGCCGCAGCTGCGCCCGGACCGGATACAGCCCGGGCCGCACGCGGGCCGGGAGGGCCACCACCAATTCGGCGTCGCGGTGCGCGCCGGGGCGCAGGCTGATCGGCTTGACCGGCTCGGCCGACCAGCCGTCGGGACACACCAGCGTCACCGCGACGTCCAGCGCGGCGTCGCTGCAATCGCTGGCCACGCTGAGCCGCAACGCCACCTCGCCGCCCGGCGCGGCCGGCACCCGCTGCGGGTGCAGGTGCGCGACGGCGGGCAATCCCCCGAGCGGCGCGGGCCCGCGGTTGTGCAGCCAGTAGCGCGCGTACAGCGGCTGCGCGGCCTCGGCGTCCGGCGCGAGCGGCGCCGAACTCGTTGAGAGGGAAGGCACTTCGAGGTGGGCCAGCACGGTGGCCACCTGATAGCCGTGCAGGTCGATCGACCTCGCGCGCCCCTGCGACTGCTCCAGCAGGTCGGCGGACCGCAGCCCGCGCACCGTGCCGAGCCCGGAACCGACGGCGACGCGGGCGCGGCTCCCGGTGGTCTCCACCAACCGCAGGGCCACCGCGGCGGGGTCGACGGGCCGGGCGCTGCCGGCGGTCAGCGGGTTGCCGGCCGCCTTGAGCGCCGCCAGCTGCGCCGCGCCGGCGGGCTCGACGTGCAGCAGCGACCCGGAGCTGGCCAGCTCGCCGCTTTGCCCGTCCGGGATTACGGCGAGCAGCGGGTGACCGAATTCGGCTGAGCGGGTCGGGATCTCGGCCCCTCGCCAGTCGCCGTCGCCGGTGACGAGCGCGTACTCGAAGGCGTGGCTCCAGTGCTGGAGTTGAAAGTTGGATCCGTCGGGCGCGGTGCGGCGCGGATCGTCGATCCAGGTGCCCGACGGCCAGCCGGTGCAGGACCGCAGCAGGGCGGTGTGCAGGGTGCCGTCGGTGTCGACGGCGAAGCTGGGCACCCCGCGGTTGAGCAGCGCGACGGTGCGCGATTCGAAGCGCCCGATGCCGGCCGGCGCCCGCTGGTCGACGACGATCTCGGCGTCCGCCAGGTCGTCGACCACCGACGCGATCGCCGCGGCCAGGCCGGGCTCGTCGCGGCCGTCGACCACCAGGACCGGCAGCGCCCGCGGCGCCCGCAGGTCCGCGTCGGGCACCCACGCGGCCGCCAGCGGGCCCTCGGCCGGCACCCAGACGCGGGCCCGGCCGGTTTGGTCCAGCTGGCGCTCGAGTTCGGCCGTGTACCCCGGATCCGCCTGCGCCAGAACGGCTTTGGCGAACGCGTTGCGGGCGGGCCCGCCGAGCGCGATCCGGACGTCGGGCAGGTTGGAGTCGACGCCGAGGCACCCGTAGCGCGGCTTGTCCGCGCCGCTGCAGGTGGCCGTGACACCGGCGCGGACCAGCGCGACCATCAGCTCGCGCGCCAGCGGCCCGGACACCGCCTCGGCCGGCGTCACCACCTCGGCCACCGACACGGCCCGGGCATCGGCGCCGAGCCGGACCCGCACCGCCGAGGACAGGCCGAACCAGCCGTACGCCGGGTTGTCCAGCGTCCACGGGTGTCGGGCAGTGTCCACGGAGCGGTCGCCGTCGTGCAGCAGCGCGAAGCCTCGCCCGACGACCGCGTCGCCGACCTCGCTGACCGGCATGGCGCCCGGCACCGGGCACGGCCAGCGCAGCCGCAACAACCTGTCCTCACCGGTGAATTCGTCGATGGCGGTGCGGCAGTCCAGCCGCGCCACCCCGTTCCACAGGGTCAGCGTCTGGGTGTAGCGCAGCAGGCCGCCGAGGCGCCCGTGCACGACCAGCCGCTGACCGAGCGGGCCGCGGTAGGCCCGCACCCAGGCCGGCGATTCCGACGAGCGGACCACCGGGCCCTTGGGCAGCAGGTGCCACGGCCCCTCGCCCTGCTGCGGGTGCGCCGGGTATTCCTCGTAGAGCGCGAGCTCGTTGCCCACCCGGCCGTCGGCGATCAGCTGCCGGCCGTCGCGCACCAGCGACGCGACTCCCCCGCCGCGCGCCGCGTCGGCCTCCACCCGGTAGTGCTCGTTGGCGATCGCCGCGCCCGGCATCGGTTCCCAGCCGCTCGCCTCGTCGACGGGAACCAGCCGGTAGGCCCGCCAGCCCAGCGACGGCACGTCGGCCGCCAGCCAGCTGACCGAGCGCCCGTCGTGCTCGACGTGCGCGGGCAGCTCGGTGCCGTCGGGATCGAGCACCCGGACCCCGGCGCCCGGCGGCGCGTCGAGGCGGGCGGTCACGACATCGGTGCGCCGCTGCGCCAACGGATTCCAGACGACCACGTCGCCGCCGATCGCGCCGGACAGCAGCGCCAGCGAGTTGTCGCGGGCCGCGCGGCCGAGCTCCCAGGCGTCGCGCCAGCCGGTCAGCAGGTCCAGGTACACCTGGTCGGACTCCGAGCCGGTGATGGCGTCGTGGTGCGCGCCGTAGGCCAGCTGCACCCACGCCTTGGCGAGGGCCGCCTGCGGGTACTCCGCGCCGCTTGCCGGCGCCGCGAACACGGCGAAGCGCTCGGCGGCCAGCACGGCGTTCTCGGCGGCCCGGTTGGCCTGCTTGGTGTCGATGTACGACACGTCCTTGCCGGTGTAGATCGGGTTCATGTCGCGGGTCTGCGGCGACGGCTCGCGGCCGCGCTGCGCGAGTTCCGCGCGCACCGCCGCGAAGAACTCCCGCGGCAGCGCGCACACGAACCGCGGCCAGGTGTACCGCGCGGACCAGTCGCGATGGATCGCCGTCACCCATTGGTTCGGCGGCGTGTAGTCGGTGCCGACCGGCAACAGCACGTTGCGCGTCAGGGCGACCCTCTTGAGCCGCCGGAACAGCGCGTAGGTGGCGTCCTCGGCCTCGGCGAGCGACGCCGCCGAGTCCATCCCCCAGCCCGCCCCGTAGTGCGCGGGCATGTAGTGGGTGAGCAGGCCGCGACCCGACGGCGCGATCCACTCGAACTCGCTGCAGAACTGCATGCGGTCCACGTCGCCGCCGGGCCCCCACTGGTGGTGCGGCCCGCGGGCCCACGAGCTCGACGTCAGGCCGGCGTCGGCGGCGAACCCCGGGAACTGGGGGTCGTGGCCGAACACGTCGAGCTGCCACGCGGTGGCCGGGTCGGCGCCCAGCACGTGCCGCTGAAAGCCGGCGCCGTGCACCAGGTTCCGGATGGTCGTTTCCGGGCCGGTGAGGTTGGTGTTGGGCTCGTTGTAGGTGCCGCCCATCACCTCGACGCGGCCCTCGGCGAGGAACCGGCGCAGGTCGTCGCGGTCCTCGGGGTGGGTGTCCCAGTACGGCTTGAGGTAGTCCACCTCCGCCAGCACGAACTTGTATTCGGGCTCGCGGCGGGCGAGCTCCAGGTGGGCGTGGACGAGTTCGAAGGCGTTGGCCTGCAGGTCCGGCGGGTCCGCCCGCCACTCGCTGGTGTAGGCGCCCTGGGTGTTCCACCAGACCGGGTCGTAGTGGAAGTGGCTGACCATGTACATGGTCCACCCGGGCTCGGCGATCGTGAACTCGAACTCCGTGGCGGCGCCGCCGGCGTGCACCCGTGCCGCCCGGCGCTCACCGACGGCCGCGGCGCCGACGGTGACCGGCACCTCGACGGCCCCGGCCCCGGGCCGCGCCATCGCCTCGCCGCTCAGGCCGTCACCGTCGACGCGGATCGGGGTCGGCGCGACGCAGCCCTTTATGCCGATGCGCGCGAGCTGCAGCGGCGCGTCCGGCGGCCCGACGAAAAGCTCGGTCGAGTCCGCCGAAATGACCTGCACCCCCGCACCTTACGACGCAACGGGCGGTCCTGTCGGCATCTCGACTTAGGATCGGCTCATGCCCGCCCTCGCCCCTCCCGTCACCGACGAGCGCAACGCCCTGCGCGAATTCATGGCGTTTCACCAAAGCGCGTATTTCGCCGTCGCGTACGGCCTCACCGACGAACAGGCCCGCTCGACGCCGTCGGCCAGCGCGCTGTCGGTCGGCGGGCTGGTCAAGCACGCCACCGCCACGCAACGCAATTGGATGGCGCGGGTCGCTGCCGCGCCGGAGCTGCCCCCGAAGGACCCGCGGCCCTTCGACCAGATCGCCAAGGAGTTCGGCGACCAGCACGTGATGCGGCCCGACGAGACGCTGGCCGGCCTGCTGAAGGCCTTCGAGGCCCAGAACGCCGAGACGCTGCGCCTGGTCGAGACCGCCGACCTCGACGCCGCGGTGCCCGTGCCGCAGGACATCCCCTGGTTTCCCAAAAACCAGAAGGCCTGGTCGGTGCGCTGGGTCATCCTGCACGTCATCAACGAGCTGGCCCGCCACGCCGGGCACGCCGACATCGTCCGCGAGACGGTCGACGGGGCCACCATGTACGAGTTGATCGCCGCGCTGGAGAACTGGCAGATCGCAGGATGGGTCCAGCCCTGGAAGAAATAGCGCAGATCCGCAGCGGGATCGCGCGCCGCGAGACGCCGCACGGCCCCGTCGAGCTCTACTACGAGGACCTCGGCGACCCGGCCGCGCCGCCCGCGCTGCTCATCATGGGCCTGGGCGCCCAGCTGCCCATGTGGCCCGACGGGTTCTGCGCGCGGCTCGTCGACGCCGGGTACCGCGTCATCCGCTTCGACCACCGCGACACCGGGCTGTCGGCCAAGATGCACGGGCTGCGGGCCCGGGGTCCGGTGTACCGACGGGTCGGCCGCTACCTGCTGGGCAGGCCCAGCCGGGTGCCCTACACCCTGGTCGACATGACCGAGGACGTGGTGGCGTTGCTCGACCAGCTGGGCATCGACCGGGCGCACGTGGTGGGCGCCTCGCTGGGCGGCATGATCGCGCAGATCCTGGCCGCCACCGCGCCCCACCGGGTGGCGTCGCTGGGCGTCATCATGTCGACCAC
Source organism: Mycobacterium paraense (assembly GCF_002101815.1). GTDB lineage: Bacteria > Actinomycetota > Actinomycetes > Mycobacteriales > Mycobacteriaceae > Mycobacterium > Mycobacterium paraense. The sequence goes on from NZ_LQPM01000030.1 coordinate 111,557, forward strand.
CGGCAAGCCGTTCTCCGCGCTGCCGGCCTGGCGCGTCATCCGGCTGGCGTTCGATCCGCCGGCCAAGGACGCCTCGGCCGAGGAGAAGCTGGCCTTCGAGGTGCGCAACGTCGCGGTGTTCAACGGCCCCAACTTCCTGCCGACGGACGCCGAGCTGCACGCGCGGGTGCGCCGGCTCGCGGAGCGCTGCAGTTACCCGCCGGGCATGCTGCGCCAGTTCGACGCGGTGCTGGGCACCGGCAGCCTGCTCGGGTACGCGAAGGCGATCACCGCCCCGACCGTGGTGCTGCACGGTTCGGCCGATCCGATGGTCCGCCCGCGCAACGGGCGCGCCGTCGCCGCGGCCATCCCGGGCGCGCGGTTCGTGGTGGTGGACGGGATGGGACACGACCTTCCGCAGCCGGTCTGGCGGCCGATCCTCGAGACGCTCACCGAGCACTTCGCGCTCGCCGGGGCCGGGTGAGCGCGCTCACGGCAATTGGGACTTGACAGCCCCGATTTGGCAGACTGCTGGAATGACTACTACCAAACACCGCGAGGTGGCCAAGCTCGACCGGGTGCCGCTGCCGGTCGAAGCGGCCCGGGTAGCAGCCACCGGTTGGCAGGTCACCCGCACCGCCGCCCGCGTCGTCGCCAAGCTGCCCGGCCGGGGGCCGTGGCAACAGAAAGTGATCAAGCAGCTCCCGAACACGTTCGCCGACCTCGGGCCGACGTACGTGAAGTTCGGGCAGATCATCGCGTCCAGCCCCGGCGCGTTCGGCGAGTCGCTGTCCCGCGAATTCCGCGGGCTGCTCGACAAGGTGCCGCCCGCCGACCCCAAAGAGGTGCACAAGCTCTTCGTCGAGGAACTCGGCGGTGACCCCGCCGAGCTGTTCGCCAAGTGGGACGAGACGCCGTTCGCGTCGGCGTCGATCGCCCAGGTGCACTACGCGACCCTGCACAGCGGCGAGGAGGTCGTCGTCAAGATTCAGCGCCCGGGCATCCGGCGCCGTGTCGCGGCCGACCTGCAGATCCTGAAGCGGTTCGCCCAGGCCGTCGAGCTGGCCAAGCTGGGCCGGCGCCTGTCGGCGCAGGACGTGGTCGCCGACTTCTCCGACAACCTGGCCGAGGAGCTGAACTTCCGCCTCGAGGCCCAGTCGATGGACGCGTGGGTCTCGCACCTGCACGCCTCGCCGCTGGGCAAGAACATCCGGGTGCCGCAGGTGCACTGGGACTTCACCACCGAGCGGGTGCTGACCATGGAGCGGGTGCACGGCATCCGCATCGACGACGTGAAGGCCATCCGGCAGGCGGGCTTCGACGGCACGGAGCTGGTGAAGGCCCTGCTGTTCTCGCTGTTCGAGGGCGGGCTGCGGCACGGCCTGTTCCACGGCGACCTGCACGCCGGCAACCTGTACGTCGACGAGGCGGGCCGCATCGTCTTCTTCGACTTCGGCATCATGGGCCGCATCGACCCCCGCACCCGCTGGCTGCTGCGCGAGCTGGTGTACGCGCTGCTGGTCAAGAAGGACCACGCCGCGGCGGGCAAGATCGTCGTGCTGATGGGCGCCGTCGGGACCATGAAGCCCGAGGCGCAGGCCGCCAAGGACCTGGAGAAGTTCGCCACCCCGCTGACCATGCAGACGCTGGGCGACATGTCGTATGCCGACATCGGGCGGCAGCTGTCGGCGCTCGCCGACGCCTACGACGTCAAACTGCCCCGCGAGCTGGTGCTGATCGGCAAGCAGTTCCTCTACGTCGAGCGGTACATGAAGCTGCTGGCGCCGAAATGGCAGATGATGTCCGACCCGCAGCTGACGGGTTACTTCGCCAACTTCATGGTCGAGGTCAGCCGCGAGCACCAAAGCGACGTGGAGGTCTAGGGTCCACCCGATGGAAATCCGCACCGGCCATGCCATTTCGGGCGACCTGAAGCTGTACTACGAGGACATGGGCGACGTCGATCACCCGCCCGTCCTGCTGATCATGGGGCTGGGCGCCCAGCTGCTGCTGTGGCGAACCGGGTTCTGCGAGAAGCTCGTCGCCCAGGGCTTGCGCGTCATCCGCTACGACAACCGCGACGTCGGGCTGTCCGACAAGACGCCGAGGGCGGGCGCCGGCTCGCCCCTGGTCCCGCGGCTGCTGCGGTTCTGGTTCGGGCTGCGGGGCGAGGCGGCCTACGCGCTGGAAGACCTGGCCGACGACGCCGCGGCCGTGCTGGATCAGCTGGGCATCGAGCGCGCCCACATCGTCGGCGCGTCGATGGGCGGCATGATCGCGCAGGTCTTCGCGGGGCGGTTCGCCGAGCGGACCAAGAGCCTGGCGGTCATCTTCTCCAGCAACAACCGCCCGTTCCTGCCGCCGCCGGCCCCGCGCGCCCTGCTGGCGGTCCTCAAAGGGCCGCCGCCCGGTTCCCCCCGCGAGGTGATCGTCGACAACGTCGTGCGCGTCACGAGGATCACCGGCAGCCCGCGCTACCAGGCGCCCGAGGAGCAGGTCCGGGCCGAGGCGATCGAGGGCTACGAACGCAGCTACTACCCGTGGGGCGTGGCGCGGCACTTCAGCGCGATCATGGCCAGCGGCAGCCTGCTGGGCTACAACCGGCGGACGGTCGCACCGACCGTGGTGCTGCACGGCCGGGCCGACAAACTCATGCGTCCATCGGGCGGACGCGCGGTCGCACGCGCCATCGACGGCGCTCGACTATTCTTATTCGACGGCATGGGTCACGACCTGCCTCAGCAATTGTGGGATCGGTTGATCAGCGTGCTGACTAGCAACTTCGCCGAGGCCAGCTGAAGCCGAGATCGGCGGCTTTCGCCACTGCCCTGTGAATTTCACGGAAGCTCTTACCGCGTTGTACGGTTGGCGTTGGGAGGATGTCTAATAATGGCCGAGCTGAAACCCTACTACGAGGACTCGCAAGCGGCGTACGACATTTCGGACGACTTCTTCGGCCTCTTTCTCGACCCCACCTGGGTTTACACGTGCGCGTATTTCGAGCGCGACGACATGACCCTGGAAGAGGCGCAACTCGCCAAATTGGATCTGGCGCTGGACAAGCTCAATCTGGAACCCGGCATGACGGTGCTCGACGTCGGGTGCGGCTGGGGCGGCGCGCTGGTGCGCGCGGTCGAGAAGTACGACGTGAACGTCATCGGACTTACGCTGAGCCGCAACCACTATGAGCGCAGCAAGGCCAGGCTCGCCGCGCTCGACACGACGCGGCACGCGGAGGCGCGGCTGCAGGGCTGGGAAGAATTCGACGAGAAGGTCGACCGGATCGTCTCGTTCGAGGCGTTCGACGCGTTCCACAAGGAGCGCTACGGCGCGTTCTTTGAACGCTCCTACGAGATGCTGCCCGACGACGGCCGGATGCTGCTGCACAGCCTGTTCACCTACGACCGTCGCTGGTTGCACGAGCAGGGCATCGCGCTGACGATGAGCGACCTGCGCTTCCTCAAATTCCTGCGCGAGTCGATATTCCCCGGCGGCGAACTTCCTTCCGAGCCCGACATCGTCGACAACGCGCGCGCCGCGGGGTTCTCCCTCGAGCAGACCCAACTAATGCAGCAGCACTACGCGCGAACCCTGGACACCTGGGCCGCCAACCTGGAGGCCAACCGCGACCGCGCCGTCGAGCTGCAGTCCGAAGAGGTCTACAACAACTTCATGCACTACCTCACCGGGTGCGCGGTACGGTTCCGCAGGGGGCTCATTAACGTCGGGCAGTTCACCCTCACCAAGTGACCTGGCACCAACGGGGCCGAGGGAGGCATCGAGCGCCATGGCCAAGGATCTGACGCCGCACTTCGACGACGTGCAGGCGCACTACGACTTGTCCGACGACTTCTTCCGCCTGTTTTTGGACCCCAGCCAGACCTACAGCTGCGCGTACTTCGAACGCGACGACATGACGCTCGAGCAGGCGCAGCTCGCCAAGATCGACCTGGCGCTGGGGAAGCTGGGCTTGCGGGCCGGCATGACGCTGCTCGACGTCGGCTGCGGCTGGGGCGCCACCATGCGCCGGGCGGTGGAAAAGTACGACGTCAACGTCGTCGGCCTGACGCTGTCGAAGAACCAGGCCGTCCACGTGCAGAAGTCCTTCGACGACATGGACGACCCGCGCACCAAGCGGGTGCTGCTGGCCGGCTGGGAACAGTTCGACGAGCCCGTCGACCGCATCGTGTCGATCGGCGCGTTCGAGCACTTCGGCCACGATCGCTACGACGACTTCTTCGCGATGGCCCGTCGCGTGCTGCCCGAGGACGGCGTGCTGCTGCTGCACACGATCACCGGGCTCACCGGGCCGCAATGCATCGAGCGCGGCATACCGCTGACGTTCGAGATGGCCCGGTTCATCAAGTTCATCGTCACCGAGATCTTCCCCGGGGGCCGCTTGCCGTCGATCGAGATGGTGGAGGAGCACTCGGCGAAGGCGGGTTTCACGCTGACCCGCCGCCAATCGCTGCAGCCGCACTACGCCAGGACGCTGGATCTGTGGGCGCAGGCCCTCGAGGCGCACCGGGACGAGGCCATCGCGATCCAGTCCGAAGAGGTCTACGAGCGCTACATGCGGTACCTGACCGGCTGCGCCGACGCATTCCGGATCGGCTACATCGACGTCAATCAGTTCACGCTGGAGAAATAGGGGAGGCACCCGTCACACTGGGGTGCGGACTGGATCCAAAAACCCAGGGGCATGCGCTGTTAAATGCAAAGGATGCGCGCGGCCGCGTGTAGGGTGCCGAGGACGGCCACCTGGATAGGGTGCCTGTCCGGTCGGGAGGACGAAATGTCTGAAAATCGAGTGGGGGCGACGCGGATGCGGTCGGATTCCGACAATGTCCGCGCACATTACGATCTGTCGAACGAGTTCTTCGCGCTGTTCGTGGATCCGACCCGCACCTACAGCTGCGCCTACTTCCCGCGCGAGGGCATGACCCTGCAGGAAGCGCAGATCGCCAAGATCGACCTGATGCTGGACAAGCTGGGGCTGCAGCCCGGGATGACCCTGCTGGACGTCGGCTGCGGCTGGGGCTCCGTGATGAAGCGGGCGATCGAAAAGTACGACGTCAACGTCGTCGGCCTGACCCTGTCGAGGAACCAGCACGCCTACTGCCAGCAGGTGCTCGACGGCGTCGACAGCGACCGCTCGCGCCGGGTGCTGCTGCGCGACTGGGCCGACTTCAGCGACCCGGTGGACCGCATCATCATCATCGAGGCGTTGGAGCACTTCGGCTTCCACCGCTACGACGACTTCTTCAAGTTCGCCTACGAGGCCATGCCCGCCGACGGCGTGATGGCGCTGCACGCCATCACCGGGTTGCACGTGAAGCAGGTCATGGAGCGTGGCATCCCGTTGACCATGGAGATGGCCAAGTTCATCCGGTTCATCGTGACCGAGATCTTCCCCGGCGGCCGGCTGCCGACGATCGAGACCGTCGAGGAGCACTCCGAGAAGGTCGGCTTCAAGGTGACCCGCCGCCAGTCGCTGCAACAGGACTTCGCCACGACCCTGGACTTTTGGGCCGAGGCCCTCGAGGCCCACCGCGACGAGGCCATCGCGATCCAGTCCGAAGAGGTCTACGAGCGGTACATGAAGTTCCTGACCGGTTCCGCCAAGGCATTCCGCATCGGCTACATCGACTGCAACCAGTTCACGTTGGAGAAGTGAACTTCGGTATCGTCGTCAGGAATCTCGACGGCGCCCCACCGCGTCTTCGGCAGTGAACTCCCAGGAGAACAAGACGGATAATGGCTGATCAACCGACTAGCCCGACGAAGACGCGGACGCGCTTCGAAGACATTCAGGCGCACTACGACGTCTCCGACGACTTCTTCGCCCTGTTCCAGGACCCGAGCCGCATCTACAGCTGCGCGTATTTCGAGCCGCCGGACATCACGCTGGAACAGGCGCAGTACGCCAAGATCGACCTGAACCTGGACAAGCTCGACCTCAAGCCGGGCATGACCCTGCTCGACATCGGCTGCGGCTGGGGCACCACCATGAGGCGCGCGATCGAGAAGTACGACGTCAACGTCATCGGCCTGACGCTGTCCAAGAACCAGCACGCCCGCTGCGAACAGGTGCTGGGTGCACTCGACACGACCCGCTCGCACGACGTTCGGCTGCACGGCTGGGAGGATTTCAACGAGCCCGTCGACCGGATCGTGTCGATCGAGGCCTTCGAGCACTTCGGGCACGAGAACTACGACGACTTCTTCAAGCGGTGTTTCGACATCATGCCGGACGACGGCCGCATGACGATTCAGAGCAGCGTCAGCTACCACCCGTTCGAGATGGCGGCCCGGGGCAAGAAGCTGACCTTCGAGACGGCGCGCTTCATCAAGTTCATCATCACCGAGATCTTCCCGGGCGGCCGGCTGCCGTCCACCGAGATGATGGTCGAGCACGGCCAGAAGGCCGGTTTCGTTGTGCCCGAACCGCTTTCGCTGCGGCCGCACTACATCAAGACGCTGCGCATCTGGGGTGACACGCTGGAGTCCAACAAGGACAAGGCCATCGAGGTCACCTCCGAAGAGGTCTACGAGCGGTACATGAAGTACCTGCGCGGCTGCGAGCACTACTTCACCGACGAGATGCTCGACTGCAGCCTGGTGACCTACCTCAAGCCGGGCGCCGCCTAACTGTCGGATCGGGGCTGCGCCGTTCGTCGAGTAGGTAGAGAGTGGAACACAGGGTTTCGCTCACTACCGGAGGTGACGACACATGCAGTACTTCGCGCTGTTGATCAGCCAGGAGCAAGACCGCGCACCCGAAGATGCGGCCGCCGCCATGGCGGAATGGGAGAGCTTCCACGCCAAGGCCGGCCCGGCCATCAAATCCGGGGACGCGCTGGCCCCCGCCGCCGCGGCGGTGGCCATCACCGGCGGCCCGGACGCGCCGGTGGTCACCGACGGCCCCTTCGCCGAGGCCGCGGAGGTGGCCTGCGGCTACTACGTGTTCGAGGCCGAGAACCTCGACGAGGCGCTGGCGCTGGCGCGCGACATCCCGCTCGCCAAGTTCGGCGCCGTGGAAGTGTGGCCCGCGGTCCACTCGATTGAGCTGTCCCGCAAGCTCACCGGCAACGACTGGCTCGCGCTGCTGCTGGAGCCGGCCGAATCCGCGCACACGCCGGGCACGCCGGAGTGGGAGGCGGTCGCGGCCAAGCACGCCGATCTGCACGCCGCCGCGGGCGATCACATCATCGGCGGAGCCGCGCTGCACGACCGGTCCACGGCCACGACCGTGCGGGTGCGCAACGGCGAGGTTCTGATCACCGACGGCCCGTATGTGGAGGGCGCCGAAATCGCCACGGGGATCTACCTGCTCGGCGCCGCGGATCGCGAGGAGGCCGTCAAGATCGCCTCGATGATCCCCGCCTCGACCGTGCAGGTGCGGCAGCTGGCCGGGGTGTCCGGGCTCTAGATGCGCGAATGACCAACCTGGACGGCGTCTTCCGTCGCGAATGGGGACCCGCCGTCGCCGCGCTCGCGCGGTGGTCCGGCGACCTCACGATCGCGGAGGACGCCGTCCAGGAAGCCTGCGCCGAGGCGCTGCGCGCCTGGCCCCGCGACGGGATGCCGGACAGTCCCGGCGGCTGGCTGGTGACCGTGGCGCGCAACCGCGCCCGCGATCGGCTGCGCCGCGAATCGACGCGTCCCGGGAAGGAATTGGCGGCGGTGATGGACGAGATCCTCGCGCGCACCGACGGCGTCGACCCGCATCCGGTCCGCGACGACGAGCTGCGGATGATGTTCACCTGCGCGCACCCGGCGCTGGACCGGCCGTCGCAGCTGGCGCTCACGCTGCGGCTGGTGTCCGGGCTGACCGTCGGTGAGATCGCCCGCGCGCTTTTGCAGAGCGAAGCGGCGATCGGTCAACGAATCACGCGCGCCAAGAACAAGGTTCGGCACGCGAACATCCCGCTGCGGGTGCCGCCCGCCGTGCTGCTGCCCGAGCGCACGCCGCACGTGCTCGCCTGCATCTACTCGGTGTTCACCGAGGGCTATTGGTCGACGGCGGGCCCGTCGGCGATTCGGGACGAACTGTGCGACGAGGGGGTCCGGCTGGCCGGGGAGCTGTGCGCGCTGATGCCGCACGAGCTGGAGGCGCACGCCCTGGCCGCGCTGGTGCTGCTGCACGATTCGCGGCGGGCGACCCGGGTCGACTCCGCGGGAGCCCTGGTGCCCCTCGACGAGCAGGACCGCCGCCGATGGGACCGCGGGCGCATTGCGCGCGGGCTGGAGCGGTTGCGGCAGGCCGAGGGATCGACCGGCCCGTACCTGCCGCAGGCGGTGATCGCCGCGCTGCACGCGACGGCACCGTCCTGGGAGCAGACGGATTGGGTCACCATCTGCGCGGCCTACGACCGGCTGCTGCAGATCACCGACTCCCCGGTGGTGCGCGCCAACCGCGCGCTGGCGATCGGTTTCCGCGACGGGCCCGAGGCCGGCCTGACCGCGCTGGACTCCGTCGCGCACGATCCCCGGCTGGCCCGGTCGAACCTCGTCGCGACCGTGCGCGCCGATCTGCTGCGGCGCGCCGGGCGGCACGCCGAGGCCGCGCGCTGGTACCGCACGGCGTTGGAATCCAACGGTTCCGAGCCGGGCCGCGACTTCTTGCGGCGGCGCATCGCCGAGTGCGGTGGCTAGGCCTCGGCGAAGTTGCGGGTGACGGCCGGGTCCACCGGAATGCCGGGGCCCGTGGTCGTCGACACGGTGATCTTCTTCAGGTAGCGGCCCTTCGACGACGACGGCTTGAGCCGCAGCACCTCGTCGATTGCGGCGCCGTAGTTCTCCGCCAGGCTCTTCTCGTCGAACGACGCCTTGCCGATGACGAAGTGCAGGTTGGCCTGCTTGTCCACCCGGAAGTTGATCTTGCCGCCCTTGATGTCGGACACGGCCTTGGCGACGTCGGGGGTGACGGTGCCGGTCTTGGGGTTCGGCATCAGGCCGCGCGGGCCCAGGATGCGGGCGATGCGACCGACCTTGGCCATCTGGTCGGGGGTGGCGATCGCCGCATCGAAGTCCAGGAATCCGCCCTGGATCTTCTCGATCAGGTCGTCGCTGCCGACGATGTCGGCGCCGGCGGCCTGCGCCTGCTCGGCCTTGTCGCCCACGGCGAACACCGCGACCCGGGCCGTCTTACCGGTGCCGTGCGGCAGGTTGACGGTGCCGCGGACCATCTGGTCGGCCTTGCGGGGGTCGACGCCGAGCCGGATGGCCACCTCGACGGTCGCGTCCTGCTTGGCCGACGACGTCTCCTTGGCGAGCTTGGCCGCCTCCAGCGGGCTGTACAGGTTGTTGCGGTCCACCTTCTCGGCGGCGGCGCGGTATGCCTTGCTGTTCTTGCTCATTGATTCATCCAATCCGATGTTGGGTCGTGGTTAGCGGGCCGAAGCTGGCCCTCCCACGGCTTGACTTGCTACTCGACGGTGATGCCCATCGACCGGGCGGTGCCGGCGATGATCTTGGCGGCGGCGTCGATGTCGTTGGCGTTGAGGTCGGCCTTCTTGGTCTCGGCGATCTCCTTGACCTGATCCCAGCTGACCTTGGCGACCTTGGTCTTGTGCGGCTCGGCCGAGCCCTTGCCGACGCCGGCCGCCTTCAGCAGCAGCTTGGCCGCGGGCGGCGTCTTGAGCGCGAAGGTGAAGCTGCGGTCCTCGTAGACCGTGATCTCCACCGGGATGACGTTGCCGCGCTGGTTTTCCGTGGCGGCGTTGTACGCCTTGCAGAACTCCATGATGTTGACGCCGTGCTGGCCGAGCGCGGGACCGACCGGCGGGGCGGGGTTGGCCTGCCCGGCCTGGATCTGGAGCTTGATCAGCCCGACGACTTTCTTCTTCGGGGCCATGAGATGTTGTTCGTTCCTTCCTGACTAAATCTTGGAGACTTGGCTGAACGTCAGTTCGACGGGCGTTTCGCGGCCGAAGATCGACACCAGGACCTTGAGCTTCTGCTGCTCGGCGTTGACCTCGTTGATCGTGGCCGGCAACGTCGCGAACGGCCCGTCCATGACGGTGACCGATTCGCCGACCTCGTAGTCGACCTCGACGACGGGACGTTCCAGGCCGCCGGCCTCGGCGACGGCGGCGGTGCTGGCCGCGCCCTTGGCGGCCTTCTTCGCCGCACCCCGCGGCAGCAGGAACTTGACCACGTCGTCGAGCGCCAGGGCCGACGGGCGCGAGGTCGCGCCGACGAACCCGGTGACCCCCGGGGTGTTGCGCACCGCGGCCCACGAGTCGTCGGTCAGGTCCATGCGCACCAGGATGTAGCCGGGCAGCACCTTGCGGTTGACCTGCTTGCGCTGGCCGTTCTTGATCTCGGTGACCTCTTCGGTGGGCACCTCGACCTGGAAGATGTAGTCGCCGACGTCCAGGTTCTGCACGCGCGTTTCCAGGTTGGCTTTCACCTTGTTCTCGTATCCCGCGTACGAGTGGATGACGTACCAGTCCCCGGGCTTGCTGCGCAGCTCCGCCTTGAGCGCGGCGGCGGGGTCGGCCTCCTCGGCCTCTTCGGCCGGCTCGGCCTGTTCAGTGGTCTCGGTGGCCTCGGGGGCCTCAGGGGCGGCGTCAGTGGCTTCGGCCGCTTCCGTGGCTTCAGTGGCCTCTGGGGTCTCAGCGACCTCTTGCACGTCGACCGCTTCACCCGCGGACGTGTCACCGTCGAAGGTAGTCACGGTTTTCAGTCCTCTCTGTCTTTCTCAAGCTCAGCCGAACACCAGCAGCACGAGCTTGGCCAGGCCGAAATCCGCCAGGCCGACCAGCGCCACCATGAAGGCGAGAAACGCCAACACCACCGAGGTGTAGGTGAGCATTTGCTTGCGGTTCGGCCAGATCACCTTCCGCATCTCCGCAACGACCTGCTTGAGGTAGTTGTAGACGAACACGAACGGATTGACCGAACGGTCGCCGGGCTTCCGCGGCTTCTTCGAGGCCTTCGCCTTCTTGCCCGCCCGGCCCTTCTTGGCCTTGTCCTCCTTGGCGTCCTCGGCCTCGTCCGGCGACTCCACGTCGACTTCGTCGGCATCGGCCGCGCGCTGCCGCGACCGCTTGCCGGTCGGCCGTTGCGGCCGCGTCACCACGGCCGTCCGGCCGCCGCTGTCGCGGCTGTCCTCGGTGTCGCCGCCGTCGCGTGCGGCGTCGTTGGCTGCGTCGCCCTCGTCGCTCACCGCATGCTCCTTTGTTTGCTGTATCCCGCGAGCCGTCCCATTGTCATGGGGCACTTTCTTCCAGTGTCCACCATGGCACGGCACGAACCATTGTCCGGCTCCTCCTCAGGCCGTCCCGGCCTGCATCGTCGCCGGACGGCCGTTAGCAGGGGCGACAGGACTTGAACCTGCAACCTGCGGTTTTGGAGACCGCTGCTCTGCCAGTTGAGCTACGCCCCTTCGCGGTTGGCAGGCCAACCTGCGCTTACCTGCCGGGGCTTACATGACACGCGCGCTCCCCGAATGCTCGAATCCCGGAAAGCGCGCTAATGCTGGGAAAACCCCGAGGTCCGAGTGTACATCGAGGCGGGTGTCAGACACTAATTACGACGTTCTGATGACCTGTCCGGAGTCTTTGTCCCATTTGAGCCGGGCGGATTCCTCGCCCTGCTGGCCCATCAAGGTGGTGTAGGCCTCCAGCACGAGCTCGCCGTCGTCGTTGTGGCAGATGTTCTTGGTGACCACGATGTCGGCGCCGAAGCGCTCGTTCACCGAGTGGATGTCCATCCGGGCCCACAGCTTGTCGCCGGCCAGCACCGGCTTGTAAAACAGGAACTGCTGGTCGACCTGGACGATCTGCATCGTTTCCATGCCCACGTCGACGTTCCGGAAGAAGTCCAGCTGGACGTACTTGGCGAGGATCGTCACGAACGTCAGCGGCGCGACGATCGCGTCGTAGCCGAGCTCGGCGGCCGCGTCCTCGTCGAAGTAGGCGGGGTGGTCGCATTTGATGGCGCGGGCGAACTCACGGAGCTGTTCGCGGCCCACCACGAAGTAGTCCGGATACCGCCAGATCATCCCGCGGATGTCGGTTTTCAAAGCCATGAAGCAAGCCCCCGCCTACGCCAATTTTGCCGACGCGATGGCCCGTCCGAAGATCTTCTTGCCGCCGGTGGTCGCCGTGAGGGCGATCGTCACCGACTTGCTCTCCGGGTCGACGGACTTCACCCGGCCGCTGAACACCAGCTCGGCGCCCTTGCCGTCGTTGGGCACCGGCACCACGGCGGTGAACCGCACGTTGTATTCGGTCACCGCGCCGGGGTCGCCCACCCACGACGTGACGTAGCCGCCGCCCAGCCCCATGGTCAGCATGCCGTGGGCGATCGCGGTGTCCAGCCCGACGACCTTGGCGATCTCGTCGTCCCAGTGGATCGGGTTCAGGTCGCCGGACACCCCGGCGTAGTTCACCAGGTCCTGACGGGTCAGCGGATAGGTCTTCTCCGGGAGCTTGTCGCCCACCTTGACCGAACTGAACTCACGCAGTGGCATCAGAAAATCCCTTTTCTCCATCCTCGCCGGCACGCCCCGCCAGGGTCGTGTAGGTCTCCTGCACAACGTCACCGGCTTCGTCGCTGATGATGTTCTTGGTCACGATGATCTGGGTGCCGTGCGACTCGCGCATCGAGTCCACCCACACGTCGCAGTACAGCTTGTCCCCCGCCACGATCGGCTTCGCAAATTTCAGCACCTGGTCGACCTGGACGATCTGCGCGTCCTCGACGGCGATCTTGGCGTGCTTGAAGAACGCCGACTGCGCCTGGTAGCCGAAGACGGAGATGAACGTCAGCGGCGCCAGCAGGCCCTTGTAGCCGAGCTCGGCCGCTGCGTCCTCCTCGTAGAAGTACGTGTCGTCGTTTTGCACCGCGACCGCGTACTCGCGGATCTTCTCCCGCTCCACCTCGTAATGGTCGGGGTAGCGGTAGTGCATCCCGACGATTTTTGTGCTCAACGACACCGGTGGACCGCCCCTAGCGCGTCTCGCGGTGTGGCTGGTGCTTGCCGCAGTTCGGGCAGAACTTCTTCAGCTCCATCCGGTCGGGGTCGTTGCGGCGGTTCTTCTTGGTGATGTAGTTACGGTGCTTGCACACCTCACACGCCAAGGTGATCTTCGGCCGCACGTCGGTACTGGAAGCCATGTCCGTTCTCTCTGCTCTGGTGAAAAACTCGCGTTGTTGTGCTGTGTTGTGTTGTAGCGATGGCCGGACTCGAACCGGCGACCTAACGATTATGAGTCGTTCGCTCTAACCGACTGAGCTACATCGCCTCTGGTACGCGCCGCCTGCCAGCTCGGCGTCCGCCGAGCCCCCTAACGGAATCGAACCGTTGACCTTTTCCTTACCATGGAAACGCTCTACCGACTGAGCTAAGGGGGCCGTTCACCCAAGCGACAGTCGTGCCGCGGGCCTAAAAGAGGTTACAGCCTGGCGCGCAACGTCACCAAACCACGGATCGGCTGGGGGGCGGCTCCTCGACTAGTTTGCGTCGTGGCGCAGTTGCCACGCGCTGAGGTCGCTGAATTCGTCGTACTCGTCCCCCTGGTCGTCCGTCGCGTCCGCCTCCCCCACCAACGTCCGCAACGCGAGATGGACGGCCTCACGGGTGTCGGCCACATGGAACCGACGAATCACTTCTTGGACCAGATCGTCGTCGATTTCGATCTCGACCCGCTTCTTCATGCGCCAACAATACCCATTGCGCAGGGGCTCAACCGATGGGCGACGGGCGTGTGCCGGCAAACCGCGCGCCGATGAAAGGCCCCCAGCGGAGCGCTCGTGATCGCCACTAGTCTGGTCGGGTGTCAGAGGACCGGCTGTACTTTCGTCAACTCCTGTCGGGTCGCGATTTCGCCGCCGGCGACATGGTCGCGACGCAGATGCGCAACTTCGCGTACCTGATCGGGGACCGGCAGACCGGGGACTGCCTGGTGGTCGACCCCGCCTACGCGGCCGGCGACCTGCTCGACGCGCTCGAGAGCGACGGCATGCACCTGTCCGGGGTGCTGGTCACCCACCACCACCCCGACCATGTGGGCGGTTCGATGATGGGTTTCGAGCTGAAGGGCCTGGCCGAGCTGCTGGAGCGGGCGTCCGTCCCCGTGCACGTGAACACCCATGAGGCCCTTTGGGTTTCGCGGGTCACCGGGATCGGCCTCGGCGATCTCACCACCCACGAGGGCCACGACAAGGTCAGCGTCGGGGACATCGAGATCGAGCTGCTGCACACCCCGGGTCACACACCCGGCAGCCAGTGCTTCCTGCTTGGGGACCGCCTGGTCGCCGGCGACACGCTGTTCCTCGACGGCTGCGGGCGCACCGACTTTCCCGGCGGCAACTCCGACGAGATGTATCGCAGCCTGCAAAGGCTCGCCACCCTGCCGGGTGATCCGACGGTGTTTCCCGGGCATTGGTATTCGGCCGAGCCCAGCGCGTCGCTGTCGGAGGTCAAGCGCTCGAACTACGTCTACCGCGCGGCGAATCTCGACCAGTGGCGAATGTTGATGGGCGGCTGAGCGGGCCATTTTTGATTGCGCCCGATGAGTTCCCGGATCGGCAATGCGCGCCGAACGCCTTTACTATCGGTCCAGCGAAAGAAAGGGTGGGGCGAATGGGGTGGATCCGGAGCACCTGGCAGGGGGTCACCCAGGTGGGGTCGGGCACCTGGCTGGCGTGGGCGGCGTGGGCGGCGATACTGCTGGGTGTCGTCGCGCTGGTCTTCATAAACCGGCAGCTCAAACTGAACCGTCGGCAGTCGGCGGAGCGGACCCGGCCGCAGGTCGCGATGTTCATGGAACCCCATCCCGCCGACTGGCACGTGATCGAACTCGTCGTCCGGAATTTCGGTCAGACCGCGGCCTATGACATCCGGTTCGAGTTTGCCAACCCACCGACGGTGGCCGAATACGAAAACGCCGCCGACGGCTACGCCGATGTCGTCGAATTGCAACTGCCGCGCGAGTTGCCGGTCCTCGCGCCCGGCCAGGAATGGCGCATGGTGTGGGATTCGGCGCTCGACCGCGCCGAAATCGGAACCGGCATCGAGTCGCGCTTCGCCGGCTCGGTGGTCTATTACGACCGCCCGGACAAGCCGCGCGGCTGGCGGTTCTGGGAGGCCGAGCGGCCCGTGCTGCAGACCAGCGTCGTGCTGGACTGGGACGCGCTGCCGCCGGTGCAGCGCATCGAGTTGATGACCACCCACGACCTGGCGAAGCGGGAAAAGCAGAAGCTGGAGCTGCTGCGGGGGCTGCTGACCTACTTCCATTACGCGAGCAAGGAAACGCGTCCCGACGTGTTCCGCAGCGAGATCGAACGAATCAACGGCGCCGTGCAGGAGACGCAGGACCGCTGGCGCACCCGGCTGCTCGACCAGCCCACCGACGTCAGCCTGCGCTGGGGCAACGCGGAAGCCGACCTGGCCAAACACCGCAGCCAGCACGTCTGACCGAGGACCAAGGAGCGACCCATGAGCGGCCCGGTGCACTACAGCCAGAAGGATTCCATCGCGGTCATCCGGATGGACGACGGCAAGGTCAACGCGCTGGGCCCGACGATGCAGCAGGCCCTGAACGAGGCGATCGACCGGGCCGACAGCGACAACGCGGGGGCGCTGGTGATCACCGGCAACGAGCGGGTGTTCAGCGGCGGGTTCGACCTGAAGATCCTCACCTCCGGCGAGGCGCAGCCGGCGATCGACATGCTCAGGGGCGGCTTCGAGCTGGCGTATCGGCTGTTGTCCCATCCCAAGCCGGTGGTGATGGCCTGCACCGGCCACGCCATCGCGATGGGCGCGTTCCTGTTGTCGTCCGGCGACCACCGGGTGGCCGCCCACGCGTACAGCATTCAGGCCAACGAGGTGGCGATCGGCATGGTCATCCCGTATGCGGCCCTGGAGATCATGAAGCTGCGCCTGACGCAGTCGGCCTACCAGCAGGCCGTCGGGCTGGCCAAGACCTTCTTCGGTGAAACGGCGCTGGCCGCCGGCTTCGTCGACGAAATCGTGCTGCCCGAGATGGTGGTCGACCGCGCCGAGGAGGCCGCGCGCGAATTCGCCGGCCTGCACCAGCGCGCCCACGCCGCAACCAAGCTGCGCGCCCGCGCCGACGCGCTGAAGGCGATCCGCGCCGGAATCGACGGGCTAGAGGCGGAGTTCGGGCTCTGAGGCGCTGACCGCCTGAGGTTTTGACCACCCCCGGCCGGGTACGCCTTCCGGCGTGTCAGCAGACCGCATCGCCGACCCCTGGGGACCGCGGACGCCGTACGAGCCGGGCACCCCGTGGCCGGAGCGGGTCGACACCTACCTGGCGGACGGGGTCACCCCGGACTCGGTCGACCGGTGGGTGCAGTCGGCGGCGGTGTTGCACTCCAACGGCGACGGCCTGGACATCGCCGTCAAGGACGGGCGGATCGTCGGGGTCCGGGGCCGCGGGGTCGACCGGGTCAACCACGGCAGGCTCGATCCGAAGGACCTGTTCGGCTGGCAGGCCAACGCCTCACCGGACCGGCTGACGACGCCGCTGGTCCGGGTCGGAGGCGAACTGCAGCCGTGCGACTGGGACACCGCCATGGGCCGCATCGTGCTGCGCAGCCGGCAACTGCTCGACGACTTCGGCCCCAGCTCGATCGGCTTCTACACCTCCGGGCAGCTGTTCCTCGAGGCGTACTACACGCAGGGGGCCATCGCGCACGGGGCGATCGGGACCAACCACGTGGACGGCAACACCCGGCTCTGCACCGCGACCGCCGCCGAGGCGCTGAAGGAAACGTTCGGCTGCGACGGGCAACCGGGCTCCTACACCGACGTCGACCACGCCGACGTCATCGCGCTGTTCGGCCATAACGTCGCGGAGACGCAGACGGTGTTGTGGGCTCGGATGCTGGACCGGCTGGCCGGCAGCAACCCGCCGGCCATCGTGTGCGTGGACCCCCGGCTCACGCCGGTGGCCCGGCACGCCACCGTGCATCTGGCGCCGCTGCCGGGCACCAACGTGGCGCTGATGAACGGCCTGCTGCACGAGATCATCGCCCACGATTGGATCGACCGCGACTACATCGACGCGCACACCGTCGGTTTCGACGAGCTGCGCCGCCGGGTCGAGGAGTTTCCGCCCGAGCGGGTCGCCGAGATCTGCGGCGTGGACGCCGAGGACGTCCGCCACGCGGCGCGACTGCTGGGCACCGCGGAACGGTTGCTCTCGACCGTGCTGCAGGGCTTCTATCAGTCGCATCAGGCCACCGCGGCGGCCGTGCAGGTCAACAACGTTCACCTGCTGCGCGGCATGCTGGGCAAGCCCGGCTGCGGCGTGCTGCAGATGAACGGGCAGCCGACGGCCGAGAACACCCGCGAGTGCGGCGCTGACGGCGACCTGGCCGGCTTCCGCAACTGGGCCAACGACGCCCACATCACCGAGCTGGCGAAGCTGTGGAACCTTGAGCCCCTGCAGATTCCGCACTACGCACCGCCGACGCACGCGATGCAGATGTTCCGCTTCGCCGAGGAGGGCACGCTGCGGATGCTGTGGGTCACCGCCACCAATCCCGCGGTGTCCCTGCCGGAGTTGCCGCGGATCCGCGACATCCTGTCCCAGGACCGGCTGTTCCTGGTCGTGCAGGACATCTTCATGACGGAGACCGCCGCACTGGCCGACGTCGTGTTGCCCGCCGCGGCGTGGGGCGAGAAGACCGGCACGTTCACCAACGCCGATCGCACCGTGCACCTGTCCGAAAAGGCCGTGGAGCCACCGGGTTCCGCGCGTTCGGATCTCGAGATCTTCCTCGACTACGCGCGGCGGATGGACTTCCACGACAAGGACGGCCACTCGTTTCCGCCCTGGACCGATCCGGAGTCGGCGTTCGAGGCGTGGAAGAAGTGCAGCGCGGGCCGCCCGTGCGACTACACCGGCCTGAGCTACGCGAAGCTGCGCGGCGGCAGCGGCGTGCAATGGCCCTGCAACGCAGAGCATCCCGACGGGACCGAGCGCCTCTACGCCGACGCCCAATTCTGGGCGACACCGGACTACTGCGAGGCGTACGGCAAGGACCTCATCACCGGCGCCCCGCTGGAGCCGACCGAATACCGCGCGATGAACCCCTACGGCAAGGCCATCATCAAGGCGGCCGAATACATGCCGCCGCACGAGCGGCCCAGCCCCGAGTACCCGTTCGCCTTGATCACCGGGCGCACCGTGTACCACTTCCACACCCGAACGAAAACGGCTCGCGCGCAACAGCTTCAGCGGGCCGCACCCGAAGTGTGGGTGGAGGTCTCGCCGCGCGACGCCGAGCGGCTCGGCATCGAGGAGGGCGACATCGTCGAGGTGAGCACGCCGCGCGGGTGCGTCCGGTGCCCCGCCCGGATCTGCGGCATCCGCGACGGGGTGCTGTTCGTCCCGTTCCACTACGGCTACTGGGACACCGACGGCACCGACGGCCACCACCGGGCGGGCAACGAGCTCACGCTGACCGACTGGGATCCGGTGTCCAAGCAGCCGATCTACAAGACGGCGGCCGCCCGGCTGCGCAAGGCCCCGGCGCAATCGGTCGGCGGAAACGGTGCCGCGCGCGCGGCGGCGACCGAGGCCCTGCCGGCGGGGGCACGACGATGAAGCTCAAACTGGCCATCCGCGAGCTGCATCGCTCGGAACGGAAGCTGGCGCACGCCCTCAACGTGGTGGCCGCCCGGCACCGCAGCGATCAGGACATCTATCACCTGGCCCACGACATGGCCGGCTGGTCGGCGCAGCACCTGAGCCAGCTGGCCGAGCACGGTCGCCACTACGGCCTGAGCCTGTCCCCCGAGCCGCGCACCGGCGCCATCGTGGGTTCCGTCCAGTCGCGGATGAGCGGGCTGTTGCGGCGCCGGCCCGAACCCGGGTTGCTACTCCTCGCCGACCTGCGGCGGGTCCACCGGCTGGCCGCGGGAGCGTCGCTGGACTGGGAGCTGCTGGCCCAGGGCGCGCAGGCGGCCAAGGACTCCGAGCTGCTGGGCCTGGCGTCGCGCTGTCATCCCGAGACGCTGCGCCAGATGCGCTGGGCCAACGCCATGCTCAAAGAACTCTCACCGCAAGTGCTGATGAGCTGAGCGTGCGAACGCGGTGACCGGGGAAAGACCTGGCCACCGCGTTGCTCGCCTCCTCGCGGCCAGTGTGGCACGGATGCGGCGCGCCGTCACTTCACCCTTCGGCCGAGACCCATTGGTAGGGCAGGAACTTGCCGTCGAACGTCACCACCACCCGGTCGCCCGACTCGTGCGGCCTCTTCCGCAGGTCGACGCTGAAGTTGATCGCGCTCATGATGCCGTCGCCGAACTGCTCGTGGATCACTTCCTTGATGGCGCCGCCGTACACCTGCAGCGCCTCGTAGAAGCGGTAGATGGTCGGGTCGGTCGGAACGGCGGTGGGCAGGCCGCCGCGCACCGGCACCGCGGCCAGCACCGGCACCGCCGACTCGTCGAGACCGAGCATCTCGACGAGAACCTTGCCGAGCTCGGCGGGTATCGGATGCTGACCCAGCAGGGCCGACGTGGTCCACAGCACCGGCCTGCCGATCGCGTCGGCCAGCTCCTGCCAGGTCAGTCCCTTGGCCAGCCGCGCGACGACGATCTGTTCGGTGAGTTCGTTTCTCGTCATGCGTATCAGCATTGCACCGCCGAACCGACGTCGCAGGGCGTGGGCGTCACCCCGGTTTCGTCGCGGTGACCAAGCGCGTCGAGATCCACGGGCCGCCGTACCACATGCGCCATCCGACGTTGCGGCGCCGCACGTTTCGCCATCCCAACTCGCGCAGGCGGGCGGCGTGCTGACGGGTCTCCCAGAGGTCGGCGATGGCGAGGCGACCGCCCGGCCGCAACACGCGAACCGCCTCCGCAAGCGCCTGCCGGCGGCCGGCGCGGGTGGGGATGTTGTGGATCGCCAGGTTGCTGACGATGACGTCGACGCTCTCGTCGGGCAGCGGCAGGGCCGTCATGTCGGCGGTGCGCACCTCAACGCGGTCGGCGACGCCCTCCAGGGCCGCGTTGGCCGACGTGGCATCCTGCGAGTTGTCGGTCTGGTCCGCATGCCAGAGGTCGACGCCTATCGCGCGGCCGGCAGGTAGCCGCTTGGCGGCGGCGAGCAACACCGCGCCGCGTCCGCAGCCGAGGTCGAGGACGGTTTCGTCGCCGCGCAGCCCCAGCCCGTCCAGGACCCGGTCCCACACCACGAATTTGCCCGAGCGAGTCGCGTAGACGTACGACGCCATCGCGGAGAGCAGCGCGACCGCCCAGGTTCCGGCCAGCGCCGCCGTCACCCTGCGGCCGCGCGCCCAGCTGATCCCGGCCCACAGCGCCAGCGCGGCGGCCTGGGCGACGACGCTTATCGCCTGCCCGCGCGCCGAGATCGTCTTGAACGAGCCGTCGATTCCGTAATCGCCGCGGTGGTCATGCACGCCGCTTACCACCGCCCGTGGTGCACGACCTCGGCGAACGGCCGTCGATCCGGCTTGCGTATCGGGGCGAGCGGACGGTCGGCGGGATAGCCGATGCCCAGCAGGAAGGCCACCTGGTGATCGTCGGGCACCCCGAGGATGGCGCGCGCCTTGTCCTGGTCCCCCACCGACGAGTGGCCGGTGCCGATGCCCAGGTCGGTGGCGGCGATCATCATCGCCATCGTGGCCTGGCCGACGTCGTAGTTGTCGGTGACGAGCCGGCGCTCATCGGGCGGCACCGGCACGACGATCGCGATCGCGGCCGCGGCCGCGGCGATGTGACCGGCGCCCCGCCAGACCGTGGACAACTCTTGCAGCTGAGCCGGATCGGTGACGATCACGAAGTCCCACGGCTGCCGGTTTTTCGCCGACGGCGCCCGCCAGCCGGCCTCGGCGATGCGGTCCAGGTCGGCTTCGGGCACCGGTTCCGACTTGTACTGCCGCACATTGCGCCGCGCGCAGATCGCGTCCCAAGCTTCCATCGTCTTTCCTCTCAGTCCTTGCCCATGCTGCCACCACCGTCGAACGGCATGTCGGCGCAGAATCATCCCCGGCCGTCGGTGCGGCGTTCTATGGTGGCAGCGCAATGGCCCTCCATCTCCACCGTGCCGAACGCACCGACTCACTCGCCGACGGTCTGGGCGCCCTGTTGGCCGACCCGCTCACCGATCCGTTCGCCCAGGAGCTGGTGCTGGTCCCGGCGCGCGGCGTGGAACGCTGGCTCAGCCAGCGGCTGTCGCACGCGCTGGGGTGCAGGCCCGGCGCCGGCGACGGGGTGTGCGCGGGCGTGGCATTCCGCAGCCCGGCCTCGCTGATCGCCGAGATCACCGGCACGGTCGACGACGATCCCTGGTCACCGGAGGCGATGACGTGGCCGCTGCTGGAGGCCATCGACTGCAGCCTGGACGAGCCGTGGTGCGCAACGCTCGCAACGCATTTGGGCCATTTCGACACGGGCGAGGAGGCGCAGCTGCGCCGGGCCCGGCGCTATGCGACCGCGCGCCGGCTGGCCGGCCTGTTCGCCTCCTACGCGCGCCAGCGTCCGCAACTGCTCAGCGGCTGGTTGGACGGCGACGCCGGCGACGTCGCCTCCGACCTGCGCTGGCAGCCGGAGCTGTGGCGGGCGTTGGTCGAGCGCGTCGACGCCGATCCCCCGCACGTCCGCCACCACAAGACGATCGTGCGGTTGCGGGAGGGGCCCAGCGACCTGCCGGCGCGGCTGTCGCTGTTCGGGCACACCCGGCTGGCCGCCACCGACGTGCAGCTGCTCGAAGCGCTGGCGACCCACCACGACCTGCACCTGTGGCTGCCCCACCCCAGCGACGAGCTCTGGCGGGCGCTGGCCGGCGGCCACGGCGCCATCCCCCGCCGCGAGGACGTCAGCCACCGGGACGTCTCGCACCCGCTGCTGGCGACGCTCGGCAGGGACCTCCGCGAGTTGCAACGCAGCCTGCCCGCGGATCCGCGAACCGACGAATACCTCCCCGGCCGGACACGCCCCGGCACGCTGCTCGGCTGGCTGCAGTCCGACATCGCCGCGAATGCCGTTCGGCCACAAGGCCGCAAGCTCGCCGCCGATGACCGCTCCGTCCAGATACACAGCTGCCACGGCCCGGCCCGGCAGGTCGACGTGCTGCGCGAGGTGCTGCTCGGCCTCCTGCAGGACGACCCGACGCTGGAGCCGCGCGACATCCTGGTCATGTGTCCGGACATCGAGACGTACGCGCCGCTGATCGTCGCCGACTTCGGGCTCGGCGACGTGGTGCACGGCGCGCATCCGGCCCACCGGTTGCGGGTGCGGCTCGCGGACCGGTCGCCCACCCAGACCAATCCGCTGCTCGGCCTGGCCGCGCAGTTGCTGGGGCTGGCCGGCGGCAGGGTCACCGCCAGCGAGGTGCTCAACTTCGCCGAGGCCGCGCCGGTGCGCGCCCGCTTCGGCTTCACCGATGACGACCTGGAGGCGATCACCCGCTGGGTCCGGCAGGCGAACATCCGGTGGGGCTTCGACCAGGAGCATCGGCGGCCGTACCACGTCGACTTCGTGCACAACACTTGGCGTTTCGGCATCGACCGCGTGCTGGCCGGGGTCGCGATGTCCGACGATTCGCACGCCTGGATCGATTCCACCCTGCCCCTCGACGATGTCAGCAGCAACCGCGTCCAATTGGCCGGCCAGTTCGCCGAATTCGTCGACCGGCTGCAGCGCGCGGTCGACTCGCTCAGCGGGGCGCGGCCGCTGCGGGAGTGGCTGGCGGCCCTGACCGACGGCATCGCGGTGCTGGCGCACATCGACGATGCGGACCTGTGGCAAACCAGCCAGCTGCACCGCGAATTCGCGCGGGTGTTGTCCGATGCCGGCCCGCGCGCAGGCACCACGCTGCAGCTGCCCGACATCCGGGCGCTGCTCGACCGGCACCTCGCCGGGCGCCCGACGCGGGCCAACTTCCGCACCGGCACCCTGACCGTGTGCACCATGGTGCCGATGCGCTCGGTGCCGCACCGGGTGGTCTGCCTCGTCGGGCTGGACGACGGCGTGTTTCCGCGCCTTGGTGTCGTGGACGGTGACGACGTGCTGGCCCGCGACCCGATGACCGGTGAACGCGACATCCGTTCCGAGGACCGGCAATTGCTGCTGGACGCCATCGGCGCGGCCACCGAACACCTGGTGATCACCTACACCGGCGCCAACGAATATTCCGGCCAGCCGCGCCCGCCCGCGGTGCCCCTGGCCGAGCTGCTGGACACCCTCGACATGACCGTGCCCAGCGAAAAGCCGGACGAGATCCGCGGGCGCGTCGTCGTCCAGCATCCGTTGCAGCCGTTCGACATTCGCAACGTGATCCCGGGCAGGCTGGTGCCGGGCGTTCCGTTCACGTTCGACCCGACGGTGCTGCGCGCCGCGCGGGCCGCGGCGGGTGAACGCGGCGAGGCGCCGCCGTTCATTTCCGGACCGCTGCCGCCGCCGCGCCCCGACGACGTGATCCTCGCCGACCTCGTCGGCTTCTTCAAGGACCCGGTGAAGGGCTTCTTCCGCGCGCTGGACTTCACGCTGCCCCGCGACGTCGACGGCGTGCAGGACGCGATGCCGGTCGACATCAACAGCCTCGAGGAGTGGACGGTCGGCGACCGCATGCTCGGCGACATCCTGCTCGGGATGACACCGGACGACGCGCGTCAGGCCGAGTGGCGCCGGGGCACGCTGCCGCCGGGCCAATTGGGTTGGCGCAAGGCGGCCGAGGTTCGCGATCAGGCCGCGCTGCTGGCCGCGGCCACCCAGCAGCATCGGCGGGCGGACGCCCGGGCGTATGACGTCGACATCGACCTCGGCTCCGGCCGGCGGCTCACGGGCACGGTGTCGCCGGTGTATGGCGAGCGGCTGGTGTCGGTCACCTATTCCAAGCTCGACGGCAAGCACCTGCTCGAGTCGTGGATCCCGTTGCTGGCGTTGATCGTCCACGACCCTTCCCGCGACTGGTCGACGGTGTGCATCGGGCGTCGCAAGCGGGGCACGGGCCCGCGGGTGGAAGGGCTGGGGCGCCCCCACGACGACGCCGTCGCGATACTGCGCGATCTGGTGGCGATCTACGACGCGGGGCGCCGGGAGCCGATTCCGTTGCCCATCAAGACGTCCTACGCCTGGGCGGCCGCGCGGCACTGCGGCGACGACCCCGAACGCGAGGCGGAATATCGCTGGAAATACGAGGACGAGGAGCCGGCGCACGTGCGGGCCTGGGGCAGGAAGGCGCGGCTGGCCGACCTCATGCAGCCGCTGCGGCCGGGCGAGGAATGCGACGGCGAGGACAACCGGCTCGGCGCCTACGCCGCCCGGCTGTGGCTGCCGATGCTGCGCGCGGAGCGGAAGCCATGATGAGCCGGGCGGCGGAGCGTTTCGACCTGCTGGGTCCCCTGCCGGCCCGGCGGTCCACCACCGTGCTGGAGGCCAGCGCCGGCACGGGCAAGACGTTCGCGCTGGCCGGCCTGGTGACCCGCTACCTGGCCGAGGGCGAGGCGACGCTGGACCAGATGTTGCTCATCACCTTCGGCCGGGCCGCCAGCCAGGAGCTGCGCGAGCGGGTCCGCTGCCAAATCGTCGAAGCCGTGCAGTCTTTCGATGACCCGTCGATCGTCGGCGACAACGAGTTGGTGGCCTACCTGCTGGACGCCGGCGAACAGCAGCGCGCCCTGCGCAGGCAGCGGCTCCGCGATGCGCTGGCAGGCTTCGACGCGGCGACGATCGCCACCACCCACCAGTTCTGCCAACTGGTGTTGCGTTCGCTCGGCGTGGCCGGCGACACGGCGGGCAGTGTCACGCTGCTGGAGAGCCTCGACGAGCTGATCGTCGAGATCGTCGACGATCTGTACCTCGCCCACTTCGGCCAGGAGCGCGACGACCCGCTGTTGCAGTACCGGGACGCGCTGCGGCTGGCGCGCGAGGTGGCCAACAACCCGGCCACGCAGCTGCGCCCCCGCGACCCCGAACCCGGCTCGCGGGCCGCCGTCTGCGTCGGCTTCGCGGAAGAGGTTCTCGCCGAGCTGAATACCCGCAAGCACCGGCTGGGCGTCCTGGGCTACGACGACCTGCTGAGCCGACTCGCCGACGCGCTGGCCACCGACGAATCCCCCGCCCGGGTCCGCATGCACCAACGCTGGCCGATCGTGATGGTCGACGAGTTCCAGGACACCGATCCCGTGCAGTGGAAAGTCATCGACCGCGCATTCAGCGGGCGCTCCACCGTCGTTCTGATCGGCGATCCGAAGCAGGCGATCTACGCGTTCCGCGGCGGCGACATCGTGACGTACCTGCAGGCGGCCGAGGCGGCGGGCGAGAAGAAGACGTTGGGCATGAACTGGCGCAGCGATTCCGCGCTCGTCGAGCGGCTGCAGGTGGTGCTGCGCGGTGCGCAACTCGGTGACCCCACGATCGTGGTCAACGACGTCGACGCTTACCACCGGGGCCACCGGCTGGCCGGGGCGCCGCGAAACGATCCCTTCCGGTTGCGCGTGGTGCCGCGAAAGGCCTTGGGGCGCAAGGGCCTGGCGAACATGCCGATCGACGAGTTGCGCGAGCACATCGGCGCCGACCTCGCCGCCGACATCCGCGCGCTGCTGGCCGGCGGCGCGACGTTCGCCGGCGAGCCGCTGCGCGCCCGCGACATCGCCGTCATCGTGGAGAGGCATGAGGACGCCGCGGCGTGCTTCAGGGCGCTCTGCGATGCCGGCGTCCCGGCGGTGTACACCGGCAACACCGACGTGTTCGCGTCGGCGGCCGCCGCGGATTGGCTCTGCCTGCTGGAGGCGTTCGACCAGCCGCACCGTCCGGGCATGGTGCGCGCCGCGGCCGCGACGATGTTCTTCGGCGAGACCGCGGCGTCGCTGGCCGCCGGCGGCGACGCGCTGACCGATCGGGTCGCGGAAACGTTGCGGGAGTGGGCGGGCCACGCACGGGAACGGGGCGTCGCCGCCATCTTCGAGGCCGCCCAATTGCGGGGCATGGGTGACCGCCTGCTCTCCACCCAGGGCGGCGAGCGGCACATGACCGACCTGGCGCACGTCACGCAGCTGCTGCAGGAAGTCGCGCACCGCGACCGCTACAGCTTGCCGGCACTTCGCGACTGGCTGCGCAAGCAACGCGACGAGCGTGGCGGCGCACCCGAACGCAACCGGCGACTGGACAGCGACGCGGCCGCCGTGCAGATCATGACGGTCTACGTCAGCAAGGGCCTGCAGTACCCGATCGTGTACCTGCCGTTCGCATTCAACCGCAGTGTCGCCAAGCGCGACATCGTGCTGTTCCATGACGGCCAGGTGCGGTGCCTGCATGTCGGCGGCAAGGACAGCCCCGACTTCCCCAGGGTGGAAGCGCTGGGCCGCAAGGAGGATGCCGGCGACGCCAGCCGGTTGACGTACGTCGCGCTGACGAGGGCGCAGACGCAGGTGGTGGCGTGGTGGTCGCCGGCCTACTACGAACCCAATGGCGGCCTGTCCCGCCTGCTGCGCGGCCGGCGGCCCGGCGAGTCCGCGGTGCCCGACGAATGCGAACCGGCGAAGATCTCCGACGAGGACGCGATGGCCCGGTTCCGCGAGTGGGAGGCCTTGGGCGGTCCGGTGATCGAGGAGTCGGTGGTGGTGGCGGGCCCGGCGCTGATGCCCGCACCTGTGCCGTCGGACATCGACAGCCGCCACTTTCACCGCGACATCGACACCGGATGGCGGCGCACCTCCTACTCCGGCCTCATCCGGGCGGCGGAGACCTCCGACGCCACCGGGGTGAGCAGCGAGCCAGAAGTCACCGAGCTGGACGACGAGGCCGGCGATATCGCGTTGAGCCAGGCGGCATCCGGGCCGGACGTGCCGTCCCCGATGGCGGATCTGCCGGTGGGCGCGAAGTTCGGCTCGCTAGTGCACGCCGTGCTGGAGACCGCCGACCCGTTGGCGTCCGACCTGGCCGCCGAGCTTGCGGCGAACATTCGGCGGCACTCGGTGTGGTGGCCGGTCGCCGTGGCGCCGGAGCTGCTGGCCGACGCGATGGTGCCGATGCACGACACCCCGCTGGGTCCGTTGGCCGGCGGCCTGACGCTGCGGCAGATCGGGCTGCCGGATCGGCTGCGGGAGCTCGACTTCGAGTTTCCGCTGGCCGGCGGCGACCTTCGCTCGGCCGCGCCCGAGCTCCGCCTGGCGGACGTGGGGGCGCTGCTGCGCGAGCATCTTCCCGCCGATGACGCGCTGGCGTCGTACGCCGATCGGCTGGCGGGCCGCGCGCTCGGCGGGCAGCCGTTGCGCGGATACCTCACCGGATCGGTCGATGCCGTCCTGCGCATCCCCGACGGCGCGGGCCATCGCTATCTGGTGGTGGACTACAAGACCAACTGGCTCGGCGATCCCGAGCGGCCCCTGACGTCCGCCGACTACGACCGGGCGCGGCTGGTCGAGGCGATGCTGCATTCCGACTATCCCCTGCAGGCGCTGCTGTACAGCGTTGTGCTGCATCGGTTCTTGCGGTGGCGGGTCCACGGCTACCAGCCCGGCCGGCATCTCGGCGGCGTCCTCTACCTGTTTGTGCGCGGGATGTGCGGCGCCGGCACGCCGGTGATCGACGGGCACCCGTCGGGGGTGTTCAGCTGGCGCCCGCCCCCGTCGCTGGTAGCGGCGTTGTCGGACCTGCTCGAGGACGGGAGGGCCGCCGCGTGACGGTCGAGGCGATCGGCGCCGCGGGAATGCTGCGGCCATTCAGCGATGCCGGCGTCTTCGAGGCCGCGGATGTCCATGTGGCGCAACGGCTTACGGTTCTCGCCGGCGAGCCGGATGAGCGGGTGGCGCTGGCGATCGCCCTGGCGGTGCGGGCGCTGCGCGGGGGTTCGGTGTGCGTCGACCTGCGGGCGGTGGCGGCGCAGATCGGCATCGCCGACCTGCCGTGGCCCCGGGCAGACGAATGGATGGCCGCGGTGCGGGCGAGCCGGTTGCTCGGTTCACCGCCGGTGCTGCGGCTGTTCGGCGAGCTGCTGTACCTGGACCGGTACTGGCTCGAGGAAGAACAGGTGTGCGCGGACCTGCTCGCGCTGTCCGTGCGTGGGGCAACCGGTCGAACGCCGCCGCTGGAGCGACTTTTCCCGCCCGGCTATGACGAACAGCGGGCGGCCGCCGAAATCGCGCTGTCGCAAGCGGTTACGGTGCTCACCGGTGGGCCCGGCACCGGAAAGACGACCACGGTGGCGCGGCTGCTGGGCGTGCTGGTCGAGCGGGCGGAGCTGACCGGCGCACCGCGGCCGCGGATCGCCCTGGCCGCGCCGACCGGCAAGGCGGCGGCGCGGCTGGCCGAGGCCGTGGCCGCCGAGGTCGAGAACCTGGACGCGGTGGACCGGGCGCGGCTGGCCGGCCTGCAGGCGACGACGCTGCACCGGCTGCTGGGCTCCAGGCCGGATACCTCGGTGCGGTTTCGGCACCATCGCGGCAACCGGCTGCCGCACGACGTCATCGTCGTCGACGAGACATCGATGGTGTCGTTGACGATGATGGCCCGGCTGCTGGAAGCGGTGCGACCGGACACCCGGCTGATCCTGGTGGGCGATCCCGACCAGCTGGCCTCGGTGGAAGCCGGCGCCGTGTTGGCGGACCTGGTGGAGGGGCTGACCGCTCGCCACGACGTGCGGGTGGCCGCCCTGCGCACGCCGCATCGGTTCGGCGAATCGATTGGCGCACTGGCCGAAGCGATCCGGATCGGCGACGCCGACCGCGTGGTGGCCTTGCTGCGTGCCGGCGGCGAGCATGTCGAGTGGGTGGACTCCGACGGACCCACCGACCGGCTGCGTGGGGTGTTGACCGGGCACGCGTTGCGGGTGCGGGAGGCCGCGGTGCTCGGCGCCGCCGAGGCGGCCTTGGCGACACTCGACGAGCACCGCCTGCTGTGCGCGCACCGGCGCGGACCGTACGGGGTGTCGCAGTGGAACCGGCAGGTGGAACGCTGGCTGTCCGAGGAGACGGGGCAGCCGGTGTTCTCGGATTGGTACGTCGGTCGGCCACTGTTGGTGACCGCCAACGACTATGGGCTCAAGGTCTATAACGGCGACACCGGGGTGGCCGTCGCGGGCGACGACGGCTTGCGGGCGGTCATCGCCGCCGCGACCGGGACGTTGAGCTTCGCGACGAGCCGGCTCAGCGACATCGAGACGATGCACGCGATGACGATCCACAAGAGCCAGGGCAGCCAGGCCGCCGAGGTGACCGTGCTCATGCCGCCGGAGGATTCGCGTCTGCTGACCCGCGAGCTGTTCTACACCGCGGTGACCCGGGCCAAGGCGAAGGTGCGGGTGGTCGGCGCGGAGGCGTCCGTGCGCGCCGCGATCGAGCGGCGCGCGGTGCGCGCGAGCGGCCTGGCGCAGCGGTTGCAGACTGCGGCGCCTGTCGCATGAGCGGCCCGACGTGCGGCTGTCAACTCCGCGTGGGGACGAGCACCGCGACGTCGCTGTGCAGGTGCGCCAGGCCACTGTCGAGCGTCGCCAACTGACCGCTGTTGCCGCGTGCCAGCTGGGCGAGGTACGCATCGGTCACCTGTCGGTGACCGACCACGCCATTAGGCTGCACACCTGCGAAAGAGACATTATCGGGCCAGAACTCATGGCCTTTGGCATTTTCGACGGCGGTGACGACATCTCGCGCGGTCGCCGCAGTTTGCCCCATTCGCACCAGGAAGCGGACAAGACTTCCCTGCGTGATCGGACACGTCGCGAACCTTGTGTCGGCCACCGCCAGCCAATCCGCTGCGGCGTCATGATGCACATGCTCGGCGACGACCAACGCGATGAGCACGTTCGCGTCGAGTAGCGCCGTCACTCTTCATCCTCCAGCGATCGGACGTCCTCCGACGTCACGACCGTCCCAACACGAACCAGCGGCAACCCTGTCCTGCGGTCTTTGGAGACCGCGGCGGCGCTACCGGCGCCCAGGCCACGACGCATGAGATCGGCAACCGTCTCGCTCAGTGTTCGGTGGGTGTCCCGTGCGATCGCGGAGGCCTGTTTATGCAGGTCGTCCGGGAGATCGATGGTCGTGCGCACGGCCCATCCTAACATCAGCGCATCATGATGCTCTGATGCACCAGTTGGCCATGGCGAGGCGTCAAGCCGACTCGGCCTGGCTGGTCCGTAGTGGCCGCACGCCGCCCATATCGCCCACTTCCTTTTGACGCGATCTACGACGTCGCATCGATTGAGCCGAGTGTGCTCCGAGGGTCCGACAAGACGGGCACCGCAAGGTGGCCGCGACGGGTGCGCAAGAATCGCGGTCACCATGGCCGACGAAGAGGGGCCCGCGCCCGCATCCCGGCGGCGCCACATCGCGCGGCTCGCGGTGTTCGCCGCGTTCCTGGCCGCGATGTTCTACCTGGTGGCCGTCGCGCGGGTCATCGACATCGAGGCGGTGCGGCGCGCGGTCGCGGCGACGGGCCCGGCGGCGCCCCTGACCTACGTCGTGGTGTCGGCGGTCCTGGGCACGCTGTTCGTGCCGGGCTCGATCCTGGCCGCCGGCAGCGGAATGCTGTTCGGCCCGCTGCTGGGCGTCTTCGTGACGCTGGGCGCGACGGTCGGCACCGCGATGGTCGCCAGCCGCGTCGGGCGGCGGGCCGGCCGGGACAGCGCGCGGGCGCTGCTGGGGGCCCAACGCGCCGACCGCATCGACGCGCTGATCGAGCAGCGCGGACTGTGGGCGGTCGTGGGCCAGCGGTTCGTCCCCGGCATCTCCGACGCGCTGGCGTCCTACACGTTCGGGGCGTTCGGAGTCCCGTTGTGGCAGATGGCGATTGGCTCGCTCATCGGTTCGGCGCCGAGGGCGTTCGCCTACACCGCGCTGGGCGCCTCGATCAGGCATCTGTCGTCGCCGTTGGCGTACGCCGCGATCGCGGTGTGGTGCGTGAGCGCCATCGTCGGCGCGTTCGCGGCGCGGCGCGGATACCGACGATGGCGCGAGCACGCCCGCGACTCGCGCTGACGACTCACCCGCCCGTGTCGCCGCGCCGAGCGTGAAACTGTTGCGAGATTCAAGCCGTTGTGTCGCAGCAGCTTCACGCTCGGCGCAGGGGCTGCTAGCCCCCGGTGCGGTACGCGGCCACGAAGAGGTTGCCGGGAACTTGGTCCTCGACCTCTTTCGGGGCCCGGCGACCGTAGCCGGCCATCAGCTCGTCGGACGGCGTCACCGTCACGTCCCAGCCGTGGCGGCGGAACCAGTCGCCGACGTCCTCGCGCTCCTCGAAGTACCACAGCTCGTCGGTCCGCGGGATCTCGCGTCCGGGGTCCACCTTGGCCATGAGCGCGCGAATCCGCTCCATGCGCTCGCGGCGCCTGGCGCGAAACTCCGGGTCGAGGAACTTGGGTCCCAGCGCCTCGACGGCGACCCGGCTACCGGGCGCGGTGAGCTCCTGGACGCGTTCGAACAGCAACTCCTGCGCCACGGCGGGCAGGTAGGGCATCAGCCCCTCCGCCGACCAGACGCTGGGCGCCGACGGGTCAAATCCCGCCCGCCGCAACGCCTCCGGCCAGTCTTGGCGCAGGTCCACCGCGACGGCGACGCGGTCGCAGGCGGGCTGGGCGCCGTGCTCGGTCAGCGTCGCGAGCTTGAACTCCAGCACCCTGGGCTGGTCGAGCTCGTACACGGTGGTGCCGTCGGGCCAGGGCAGCCGCCAGGAGCGCGCGTCCAGCCCCGCGGCCAGGATTACGGCCTGGCGGATGCCGGCCTTCGTCGCGTCGAGGAAGAACTGGTCGAAAAACGCCGTCCGCGAAGCCATGTAGCCGACCATCGCCTGCATCTGCAGCGGCACCGAGGGTTCGGCCTCGACGAGCTCGGGCGGCAGCTGCGGAGCGGAGTGCCAGTTCCACACCCCGTCGCCGACCGCGTCGAGGAAGACCTGGGCGTACGGGTCGGAGATCAACGGATTCTCGCTGCGGGTTTCGGCCGCGCGCGCCGAGGCGACGCCCAGCGCCGTCGCGCCCACGCTTTCGGTGATCTCCCACGTGTCGTTGTCGGTGCGCACCACGGTCACTCCTTCTCGGCGGCCACGAACAGCGTCTTGGGCGCGGCGTCCTCGACGCCCTGCGGGGGCCGGCGGTCGTAGGAGGCCATCAACTCCTCGGCCGGCGTCACCGTCACCTTCCATCCGTGCCGGCGCAACCAGTCCCCGACGTCCTCGCGCTCCTCGAAGTACCACAGGTCGTGGACGTCGGGGATGTCGCGCTCCGGCTGGAGCTTGGCCATCAGGTCGCGCACCCGCTGCATGTCCGCGCGCCGCTTTTCGATGGCGGCCTCGTCGAGGAAGTCGGGGCCGGGGGCCTCCACCGCGATCCGGCTGCCCGCGGCGCCCAGCGCGTCGACGCGGTCGAACAGCAATTCCTGGGCCGCCGCCGGCAGGAACGGCAGCAGGCCCTCGGCCGACCAGGCGCTCGGCAGCGAGGCGTCAAAACCGGCCTCGCGCAACGCGGCCGGCCAGTCGTGGCGCAGATCGACCGGGACGTGCACCAGGTTGCACGTCGGCTCCGCGCCGTGGTCCCGCAGCGTCGAGGACTTGAACTCCAGCACCCGGGGCTGGTCGAGTTCGTACACCGTGGTGCCGTCGGGCCAGGGCAGCCGCCACGCCCGCGAGTCCAATCCGGCCGCCAGGATCACCACCTGCAGCGCGCCCGCGCGCGTCGCGTCGAGGAAGAAGCCATCGAAAAACGACGTCCGGGCGGCCATGTAATTGACCATCGACTGCATCCGCGGCTTCAGGTCGGGTTCGGCCTCGGCGATCTCGGCGGGCAGGTCCGGCGCCGCGAACCAGTTCCACATGCCCTCCCCCGCGGCGTCGAGGAACACCCGGGCGAAAGGATCGCTGATCAGCGGGTTTTCGCTCTCGGTTTCCGCCGCGCGGGCCGCCGCGACGCCCAGCGCCGTGGCGCCCACGCTCTCGGTGATCTCCCAGGTGTCGTTGTCGGTTCTGGCCACCTCACGCCCTCCAATTCGCTAGCACGACTACCTACCCGACCGTACGCGCGCCGGATGTGAACAAGCTGTCCGTCACGTTGATCCACCCTGGCCCGGAAGTATCCGGTTAAGGTCTCGACATGCGAGTTGACGGGCGCGATATCAGCGTTTCGGGCAACTTGCTGCAACCGCTGACCCGGCGGACCAACGACATCCTGCGACTCGCCGCGGCGGTGGTGTTCTTCGCGATCGTGATCGCCGGTTCGCTGATCACCCGGCCGCAGTGGCTCGCGCTGGAGCGATCGATCTCGGAGATCGTCGGGGTGCTGACCCCCACCCAGTCCGATCTCGTGTACCTGGCCTACGGCATCGCGATCCTGGCGCTGCCGTTCGCGATCCTCATCGGTCTGGTCGCCGGGCGGCAATGGAAGCTGCTCGGCGCGTACGCGGCCGCCGGGCTCATCGCGGTCCTTTCGCTGTCCATCGGCGGCAACGGCATCTCCGCACCGCGCTGGCATTTCGACCTGATGGACCGGCCGCAGACCGCGCTGGCGCAGATCCTCGACGACCCGCGGTGGATCGCGATGCTCGCCGCGGTCCTGACGGTGTCGGGTCCCTGGCTGCCCGCGCGCTGGCGGCACTGGTGGTGGACGCTGCTGCTGGCCTTCGTGCCGATCCACCTCTTCGTCAGCGCGATCGTCCCGGCACGCTCCCTGCTGGGGCTGGCGGTCGGCTGGCTCGTCGGCGCGCTGGTGGTTCTGGTGGTCGGCACTCCCGCGCTCGAGGTGCCGCTGGAAGGCACGGTGCGCGCGCTGGCCAAGCGGGGATGCGTGGTCTCGCGACTGCAGGTGGTGCGGCCGGCCGGACCCGGGCCGCTGGTGCTGTCGGCCACGTGCGAGGGCTCCGGCGCGGACTCCGAATCGGCGCTGATCGAGTTGTACGGCCCGCATCAGCGCAGCGGCGGTGCCCTGCTTCAGCTTTGGCGAAAGCTACGGCTGCGGGCCAGGGAAACCGCGCCGCTGGTGGCGTCGATGCGCCGCGCCGTCGAGCACCGCGCGCTGCTGGCCATCGCCGTCGGCGACGTCGGCCTCGCGAACACGTCGACGATCGCCGTCGCCAGCCTCGACCGGGGTTGGATGCTGTACGCGCACAGGCCAATCCGGGGCATTCCGCTCGAGCAATGCGCGAAGACGACTCCCGTCGACCGCGCGTGGAAGTCGCTGCGAGAGCTCAACGACCACCAGATCTCCCACGGTGACCTGCGTGCCCGGGAGATCACGGTCGACGGCGGCACGGTGCTCTTCGGCGGGTTCGGCAACGCCGAGTACGGGGCCACCGAGACCCAGTTGCAATCCGACATCGCCCAGCTGCTGGTGACGACGTCGGCGCTGTACGACGCGAAGTCGGCGGTGGCCGCCGCCATCGACGCGTTCGGCGCGGACACCGTCCTGAGCGCCTCGCGCCGGCTCACCAAATCCGCGGTCCCCAAATACATCCGGCGCTCGGTCGCCGATGCCGGGGCGGTGATCTCCGGCGCCCGCGCGGAGGTGAAGCGGCAGACCGGCGCCGACCAGATCAAGACCGAAACGATCACCCGGTTCACCCGCCGGCAGGTCATTCAGTTGGTGCTGCTCGTCGCGCTGGTCTATGTCGCCTACCCGTTCATCAGCACCGTTCCGACGTTCGTTGCCCAAGTGAGCAAGGCGAACTGGTGGTGGGCGCTGCTGGGCTTGGCGATCTCGGCGCTGACGTATGTGGGCGCCGCCGCCGCGCTGTGGGCGAGCGCCGACGAGTCGGTGGTCTTCTGGAAGCTGTCAATCGCCCAGGTGGCCAACACCTTTGCCGCGACCACCACACCGGCCGGCGTCGGAGGACTCGCGCTCAGCACGCGGTACCTGCAGAAGGGCGGCGGGCTGTCCGCGGTGCGTGCCACCACGGCGGTCGCCTTGCAGCAAGCGGTCCAGGTGATCATGCACCTCGTGCTGCTGATCCTGTTCAGCACGGTCGCGGGTGCGTCGATGGACCTCTCGCACTATGTTCCCAGCGCCACGGTGCTGTACCTGATCGCCGGCGTGGCGCTGGGCATCGTCGGCACCTTCCTGCTCGTGCCGAGGCTGCGGCGCTGGCTGGCAACGGATCTGCGGCCGAGGCTGAAGGAGGTGACCGGCGACCTGGTCGAAGTCGCCCGGGAACCGAAACGCTTGGGGCTGATCATCCTCGGTTGCGCCGGAACGACTCTCGGTGCCGCGCTCGCGCTGTGGACCAGCGTGGAGGCCTTCGGCGGCGGCGCGACGTTCGTCACGTGCACCGTGGTGACGATGGTCGGGGGGACGCTGGCGTCGGCGGCCCCGACGCCCGGCGGCGTGGGCGCCGTGGAGGCGGCGCTGATCGGTGGTCTGGCCGCGTTCGGCATACCCGCGGCCACCGGCGTGCCGTCGGTGCTGCTGTATCGCGTGCTCACCTGCTGGCTGCCCGTATTCGTCGGCTGGCCGGTGATGCGGTGGTTGACCGACAACGAGATGATCTGAGCGCGGTCAGGGTTCGTCGGGCTCGGACGTGACGACGAAAACGATTGACTTCCTGGCGGTTTCGCCGACCGTGGTGGTCAGGAACACCACGTAGTACTCGCCGGGCACCGACTGCGCGGCCGTGATCGCGACGTCGGCCGAGGCCGACCCGTCGGCGCCGAACTGCCCGGAGGCCGGTGTCACGGTGATCCCGGGATCGGTGGAGGTGCCGGTGACTTCGTAGCCGCCGGTGGCGTCGGCCATCCGTTGCAGGTCGAGCTGCACGGTGCCGGCGTGTCCCGGTTGGAGCCGGACGATGGGCTGGGGAGGGTTGACGGTCACCGCCGAACTTCCCGTGGCGAACGACGGGGGCGCGGCGGACTCGGCGGTGCCCCAGCTCTTGTTGGGGTAGGCGGCCAGGGAGTAGGCGACCTCGCCGCCGGTGCGGATGATCGACTCCGGCAGCCAGGTGCGATCCGTGGGCCGCCCGTCGACGCTCAGGCCGCCGATGAATCTCAGGTGGTGCGGCCCCGACGCGCCCGGGGCGGAGATCCGCATGAATCTCCCTGCGGAAAGGGCGATGACGACGCGGTCGAACAGGGGCGCGGCCACCGTCAGGATCGGCGTTCCCGGCGTGCTCGGGTACAGGCCGAGGGCGGCCCAGACGTACCAGCTCGACATCGCCCCGAGGTCGTCGTTGCCCGGCTCGCCGTCGGGCTTCGGTCCGAACAGGCCGCGCACCCGGTCGACGGTGAGCTGGGTCTTCCACGGTTGGCCGACGTAGTTGTACAGCCACGGCACCCCGAACCCGGGCTCGTTGCCGGCCCAGAGGTAGGGCGCGTTGGGGCCGACGTTGAGCTTGGTGGTGAACCGGTCGAGCCGGTCGGCCACCGCCGCGCGGCCGCCGAGCGCGGTGACCAGACCGGCGACGTTGTGCGGCACCCACCAGACGTATTGCTCGGCGTTGCCCTCGTCGTACCCGTCCTGGCCGAAAGCCCTTGGGGAATCGATGTATCCGGGGCCCTCGCGGAAGAACCCCATCGCGCCGCGGGGCGAGACATACCGGGTGGTGGGATTGAACAGGTTCTGCCAGTACTGGGCCCGGGTCTGGAAGGTGGCCGCGGTCCCGGCGTCGCCGAGCGCGTCGGCGAATCGGGAAATCGAGAAGTCGTCGACCGACCACTCCAGCGTGATCGACGCGTCGGCGATCCAACCGCCGTTGCCGAACTCGACGGTGTGCGGCGCGTAGCCCAGCCCCAGGTAGGTGGCGATGCCCGGCCGCTCCACGTAGCCGTCCCGGCCGACCCCGCCCTTGGTCGCCGCGTCGACCATGTAGCGCAGCGCCGCGCCGACGTCAAAGTCCTTGCCCCCGTAGGCGTACAGGTTCACGATCAGCGGGACCACGTTGTCGCCGCTCATCTCGCCGGTCGCCGAATTCGCCAGGGCCCAACGGGGAAGCGAACCGCTCTGCTCGGCGTCGTTCACCAGCGATTGCGCCATGTCGCTGGCCCGCTGGGGAAAGAGCAGGCCCTGCAGGGCGGCCAGGCTGCGGTAGGTGTCCCAGTCCGAGAAGTTCGCGTACTGGGTCCGCCCGTTTTCCACCCTATGGATCGCGCCATCGAATCCGATGTAGCGCCCGTCGGCGTCGTTGAACGTGTTGGGGTGCAGCAGCGAGTGGTACAGCGCGGTGTAGAAGGTATCCACGTTGCCAACGTTGCGGCCCGCCACCGAGATACACGACAACGTGGCGTTCCACTCGGATACGGCGGCGGCGCGCGCTTCGTCGAAGCTCATCCCGCCCTCGGCCTCCAGGTTCGCCCGCGCCCCGTCGATGCCGACGTAGGAGATCGCGGTGCGCACCTCCAGCGCCGAGCCGGGCGGGAACTCCACGTACCCCCCGCTGTAGGGCGATGCCGCGCCGCGGACACCGGGGTACACGGCATAGCCGTCCCAGGAGCCGTAGGAGGTGAACGGCCGGCTGAATTTCATCGCGAAATAGACGGTGTAGGTGTTCGGCTTGTCGCAAAATCCGCCGCTGGTCGCCCATCCGGTGATCGTGGTGTTGTCGTCGCCGATCTGGATGGCCGCGCGTGAATTGCCCGCCAGCGACGCGCCGGAACGGACGTGCAACAGGGCGGGCCGACCGTTGTGCGGGTAGCGGAACCGGCCGACACCGGTGCGGGTGGTGGCGGTCAGCTCCGCGGTCACGCCGGTGCGCGGAAACCGCACGGTGTAATGGCCCGGCGCGCCTTGCTCGCTGTCGTCGTGCGCGATCCCTTCCCACGCGTTCCACGGCTGCGCGCCGATCGGCGTGGTGGTCGGCAGCATCGAGATGTCACCGAACGCGGCGCAGCCCACCGAGGCGTGGGTCATGCTGAACCCGGTGGAGCGCGGGTTGTCGTAGTTGTAGCCGGCGTAGTTGCCGACGGTGTCCGGCGAGTACTGCACCATCCCGAACGGCACCGTGGCGCCGGGAAAGTTGTTGATCTCCCCGACGGTCTCGCCGCCCGTCCCGGTCCCGATCAGGGTGTCGACGTGGTCGACGGGGTTGGCGACCAACTGCGGCTCACCGTCGTAGGCGATCGGCGGGGCCGCCGCGATGAAGGTCAGCAAGAGGGCGGTCGCGGCGAGCAACGCGATGAGGCCCCGACGGAGGCCACGTGATCGCATAGCTGTCTATTACTGCATCCCCGCGTCGTTGCGGTGCTTTTCGCGCGTGCCGGAGGGCCCCAATTTTCTAGCAACTTTTCCCGCCCACTTCCGCTAGTCTCATTCCGCGTGGCTGGCGCTGGTACCGGCCCAAAATTCGGGAGATTTGATCGATGAAACAGTTGACCGCAGCAACCATTACCGTGGCGCTGAGTGTGGCGCTCGTGGCATGCGGCTCTAGCAACAAGTCATCGCCGTCGACATCGACATCGACGTCGACATCCACGTCAACCTCGACCACCACTTCGAAAGCCTCCGCGACGCCGAGCGCGCAGGGCGGCCCGACGATCGCCGACTACGTCCGCGACAACCACATCACCGAAACGCCCATCCACCACGGCGATCCCGGCCCCAACGTCGACCTGCCGGTGCCCGCCGGCTGGCAGATCACCCAGAACTCCGGCACGTCCTACGGCGGCATCGTGCTGTCGCAGCCGGCGAACCCCGCCGATCCGCCCACCATCTCGGCGCTCTACTCCAAACTCACCGGTGACGTCGACCCCGCGAAAATCCTCCAGTACGCCCCCAACGAACTGCTCGGCCTCCCCGGCTACCAGGGCGGCAGCGGAAACGGCAAGGCGTCCACGCTGGCCGGGTTCCAGGCCTGGCAGCTGGGCGGCACCTACCAGCGCGACGGCAAGACGCGCGCCGTCGCCCAGAAGACGGTGGTGATTCCCAGCCAGGGAGCGGTGTACGTGCTGCAGCTCAACGCCGACTCGCTCGAAAGCGACCAGGGACCGTTGATGGACGCCACCAACATCATCGACGACCAGACGACCATCACCCCCTGACCACCGGCGCCTTCCGGGGCGCCGCGGCCGTGAGATCGCTGCGCCGCGGCGCCCCGTTGGCCTTACGGTGTTGGCATGGCAGAACAGTCGCACGCGATAGACGCGGGGCACCCCCCGTCGGCACTACTGCGTCTCGTCAACCCCGTCCTGGGTTTCCTGCTGCGCACCCCACTCGCGGGGCCCGCGCGCAAGCAGCTGATGGTGTTGAGCTTCACGGGCCGAAAGACGGGGCGGCCGTACACGATTCCCCTGAGCGCGCACCTGATCGATGACCAGCTCTACGCGCTGACCGGCGCCCCGTGGAAGCAGAACTTCCGCAACGGCGCGCCCGCGCAGGTCGTCTACGACGGCAAGACGACGGCGATGCGTGGCGAGCTCATCCGCGACCGCGAAATCGTCTCCGACCTCTACCACCGCTGCGCCGAGTCCTACGGGCTGCAACGCGCACAGCGCATGATCGGGCTGAAATTCCGCGACCCGCGCATACCGACCCGCGAGGAGTTCGCGGAGGCCGTCGACCGGATGCACCTGGCGGCGGTCCGGTTGACTCCGGCCGGCTAGCGCTTCGGCGCGCGCGTGTGCGCGGTGAGCAAGCGCTGATCGAAGCGCGAGCGCGAGGTGATCGCCTCCCTGCCCAACTCGGCGAAGTCCTTGACGATCTGCTGGGCGAGCGGCCAGAGCTTCATGTTGCGCACCTGGGAGAGCGATTTGAGCAGGTTGAAAGCGGCGTCCTCGTCGACGCCGTACACCAGCATCAGCATGCCTTTGGCTTGGTCGATCACACCGCGGCGCTGCGCGATGGCGGCGACTTTCGCGGTGATGGCGTCCTCGGCATTCTTGGTGGCCGTCGGCGTGACGTCGATGTAGAAGCCGTGGGTGCCGATCACCTCGTCGTTGTCGTCGCAGAATTGGTCGCCCACCACGACCACGTGGTGGACGACGCCGTGGGTGTCGACGATGCGATGCCGTGTGCTGAACGCCTGGCGCTGATTGACCATGTCGTTGATGGTCGCGGCCACCTGGCCGCGATCGTCGGGGTGCTTGTGCGACAGCACGAGTTCGGTGGTCGGCGTGACCGTTCCGGGTTCGTACCCGTGCATGCGCTGCACCTGCTCGGACCATTCCCAGCGTTGGTCTTCGAAATAGAAACGGAACCAGCCCGCGCGCTGGGGTGTACCGCCGGCGAGCGCCTGCTCGACGGCTTCCGTTTGACCGTCTAGTTCCCAGGCCACGCTGGGCGCTTCCGGAGGATCGCGTCGCTTTCCCGCAGGCGACGCTCGGTGTCGCGACACAGTTCGCGGGATCGGTCGACCTGCTCCCGCGCGCGTTGCACGGCGCCGGCGACCGAGGGCCGCAGCGATCCGGCCGCACCGGAGCTTCGCCTGAGGGCCTCGCGGAGCACGGCCGTCCGCTGGGCGGTCCGGGCACGGTGGGCCTTCTGGCGGCACGCCGGGGAGCAGTAAACCGCGTCCGAGCGGGCCGAGAAGGCGCCGCCGCACATCGAGCACGTGGTCATGGCCATAGCCGTTACGTTACAGCTAATGGCAAGCGTTACGGCTACGCCGCGACCCGCGTCACCGCTGGCGGCGGTTGCGCTCGGTCACCCTGCGATAGGCCTGGTCGAGATCCTCAGCGGGAACCTGTGAGCCGGCGATGCCCTGTTCGGCGGCGAGCGCGGGGTCGATGACCGCCGCCGATCCGCGTCGATAGATCTCCTTGAGCCCTCGCATGGTGGTCCGCGGCACGGCGGCGATCTGGGCGGCCAGCTCGAGGGCGCGGGGCAGCAGGTCGCCGTGAGCGACGACCTCGGTGACCAACCCGATCCGTTCGGCCCGGCGGGCGTCGACGATCTCACCCGTCATCGACATGCGTCGCGCCATCGCCGCGCCGACGAGTTGCGGCAGGCGGGCGGTCATCCCCCCGCCGGGCAGGATGCCAACGTGCGCGTGGGTGTCGCCGAAGATGGCGCGCTCGGAGGCGATCAGGAAGTCGCAGCCGAGCGCGATCTCGAGGCCGCCGGTAAACGCCGGCCCGTTGACGGCGCCGATGACGGGTGTGCGCATCTGGCCGACGCGGGTCACGCAGTTGTGCGACTCGTACACCTCGAAGTAGTCCCTGCCCCTGCGCGCGGCTTCCTTCAGATCGACTCCCGCGCAGAAGGCGGGATCGGCGCCCGTCAAGACGACTACGGACACGCTCTCGTCGTCGTCGGCGGCACACAGCGCGTCGAACAGCGACTCAACGAGGCTGCGGCTCAAGGCATTACGCGCCTCGGGCCGGTTGAGGGTAAGCACTCGAATGCCGTCGCGGTCGACCGAGGCGAGGGGCTGGCTCACGCGCCCCCCTCGAGGCTCGCGCCCGCGCCCGCGCGGGTTCGGGTGATGATCGGCCGCGGATGACCCGCCGCGAGCGCCGTCCGCCGCACCGAATCGGCGACCGCGTCCGCCCGGCGGTCGGGCACCAACGCGATCACGCAGCCGCCGAATCCGCCGCCGGTCATCCTGGCGCCGAGGGCGCCGGCCTGCACCGCGGTGTCGGCGATCAGGTCGATGTGTTCGGTGGAGATCTGAAAGTCGTCGCGCATCGAGACGTGCGAGGAGGTCAGGATGTGGCCGGCTTCGACGAAGTCCGAATCGCGCAGTGCCGCCACGAAATCCAGCACCCTGCCATTCTCGGTGAGGACGTGGCGTGCGCGGCGGGCATCGATCGGGTTGCCGACCGCGTCCAGCTCCGCGCGCCCGCGATCCCAGACTTCCCGCAGCGACGACGCCCGCAAGTCGGCGGCCGCGCGCTCGCACGATTTGCGGCGGGCGGCGTATTCGCCGCCCGCGTGACCGTGCCGGGACCTGGAGTCGATCAGCAACAGCGTGACACCGCTCGCTTCGGGGTCGAAGGCCACCGGCGTGATGGCGAGGTCGCGAAAGTCGATCAACAGCGCGGTCGACGGTTCCCCGAACAGCGAGGCAAGCTGGTCGAGCAAACCCGTTGGGGCGCCGACATAATCGTTCTCGGCGCGCTGGGCCAGCCTCGCCTGCTCTTTTTCGTCGATGCGCATACCAGCGGCCGCCGCGATCGCGCCGAGGACCGCGCATTCCAGCGCGGCCGAGGAGGACAGCCCCGATCCCATCTCCACGTCGCTGGTGATCGACATCGTGCCGCCGGGTATCGGTTGGCCGGTTTGACGCAGCGCCCACACCACTCCGGCGACGTAGGCGGCCCAGCCCTCCACCTGGCCGGGAACGGTGTCGAGCGGGAACCGCACCGCGCCCTGGGCGCGCTGGCTGTGCACGGTGATCGCATCGGAGCGGTCGGGCGCGAACGTCACCACGGTGCGCTGCGGCAGCGCGATCGGCAGCGCGAAGCCGAGGTTGTAGTCGGTGTGCTCACCGATCAGGTTGACCCGCCCGGGCGCGGCGTAGCGGACCGTCATGACAGCTCCCGCAACCGCGCGGCCACGGCCTCGGGCGTGACGTCGCTGATGAACGCGTCCATCGCCGATTCGGAGGCCGCCAGGTACTTGAGCTTGGTCGCGCTGCGCCGGATCGACATCAACTCGATGTGGAAGTAACCGTCGGCCTGGGCGTGGGTGTCGGCGTACTGGTGCAGCGCCGAAATGTAGGGCAGCGGGCCCGAATACATGCGGTCGAACCGCCCCAGCACGTCGAGGTACATGCGCGCCAGCCCGTCCAGTTCGCCGTCGTCGAGTTCAACGAGGTTGCGCACGAACCTGTTCGGATAGATGTGCACCTCGACCGGCCAGCGCGCCGCGAAGGGCACGAACGCCGTGAACAGCTCGGTGCGCCCGACGACGCGAGCGCCGTCGGCGACCTCGCGCGCCAGCAGGTCGGCGAACAGGTTGCCGCCGTGGCGCATCCGGTGCTCCCGGGCCCGGGCCAGCATGGTGGCCGTGCGCGGCGTCAGGAAGGGATAGCCGTAGATCTGACCGTGCGGGTGGCTCAGCGTCACCCCGATCTCCTCGCCGCGGTTTTCGAAGCAGAACACCTGCTCGACGCCAGGCGTGGCCATCAGTTCGGCGGTGCGCTGGCGCCAGGCCTCGACGACCAGCCTGGCATGCGCCGGCGGCAACGCCGCGAACGACCCGCTGTGGTCGCTGGAATAACAGACCACCTCGCAGCGGCCGTGCGCGGGGGCGGACGCGAACCCGGCGCCGGCGGGCACCGACGCCGGCCGGCCGGCGCCCGAGAGGCTCGGGAAACGGTTTTCGAACACGACGACGTCGTAGTCGGGGGCCGGCACCTCACTGGTCAGGCCGGTCGGGCCCGGGCACAGCGGGCACTGATCGGCGGGTGGCTTGTAGGTGCGGTCCTGGCGCTGCGCCGCGACGATCACCCACTGCCCCGTCGAGAAGTCGAAACGCAGCTGCGACTGGTCCGGATCTCGCGGCGGCAGGGGCCTGCGGTCTTCGACCGGCGCCGGCCGGTGGCCGGGCAGCGCGAAAAACAGGAGGTCGCGGCCGTCGGCCAGCTTTGCCCGCGTCGGCGCTGTCACGAGGTCGAACACTAGCTTGGCCCGCGCGGTGCGGTTCGGGTAACCATGGGGTGTCCCGCAGACCAGAGGTCAGGAGATCACCGTTCTCTACGAAAAAGCCCGAAACTGGTGGATCGGGTCGGACCCCGGCCTGCTGCGGTTGCGGATGGCGACGCGGACGACGGCCGCGCTGGGCTGTTCGCTGCTGATCATGTACCTGGTGACCAAGGCGACGGGACAACCCCTGACCGTCGCCCTGCTCGGCGTCGTCATCACCATGGTCGCGTCGCGATCCGTCAACGAGCCGGACCTTCGCCAGCAGCGCATCACCATGGCGCTGCTGCCGGTGCCCGCCGCGCTGTCGATCAGCGCGGCGGCGCTGCTCGCGCCCTACGCCATCGCCAGCGACGCGGTGTTCGTCGCCATCGTCTTCACCGCGGTGTACATCCGGCGCTTCGGCGCCCGCGGCAGGGCGCTGGGCATGGTCGCCTTCATGTCCTACTTCTTCACTTTGTATCTGCGAGCGCGAATTTCGGAGTTGCCCTGGCTGATCGGGGCGGTGGTCGTCGGAACGCTGTGCACGTTCGTCATGAGCACCTACGTCCTGCCCGACCGGCCCGAAGGCGTGCTGCGGGCCACCGTTCGGGCGTTGCGGGCCCGGATGGCGATCGTCGTCGACACCACCGCCGAGGCGGTGGCCACCGGCCGTCTCGACGAGCGGCGTCGCCGCCGCATGCGCGCCCGCACCATCCGGCTCAACG
The DNA here is from genome assembly GCF_002101815.1 of Mycobacterium paraense. Lineage (GTDB taxonomy): Bacteria > Actinomycetota > Actinomycetes > Mycobacteriales > Mycobacteriaceae > Mycobacterium > Mycobacterium paraense. The sequence goes on from NZ_LQPM01000030.1 coordinate 155,687, forward strand.
AGACCGCCCTGATGGTGCAGGGCCAGATCGAGGACAAGGCCGATCCGGCCATGCTGTGGCCCGGGGTCAGCAGCGAACAACTGGCCCCCTGGCTGTTCGACGCCGAGCTGGCCATCGAATGGGTCGCGACCGCGGGCCGGCGAGCGGCCGCGCTGTCCGCCGACTTGCCCCCGGCCGTCCGCACCGAACTGGTCGCGGCGCTCACCCAGCTCGCGCGGGCGATCCGCACGGCGCAGGCCGGTGGCCTCGGCCAGGCCGCGGACCGGGCCCAACGGATCCTCGACCGGCAGGCTTCGGCGGGCGCAAGCGACGACGACCCCGGCGAGGCCGCGGTGCGCCGCCTCGCCCTGGCGATCATCAACGCCGCGACGGCGACCGCGGAGGTCCGGGCGATCGTCGAGGGCACGGCCGCCGCGAAGGCCGGCGCCCTGCGCGGCGACGAGAGCGTGCCCGCGCCCGACGCCGCGGCCCCCGACAACGCCGACGAGGAGGGGCTGCGGCCGACCACCCGCCAAGCCATCCAGGTGAGCGTCGCCGCGTCGCTGGCCATCGTCACCGGGGAGCTGGTGTCGCCGGCGCGCTGGTATTGGGCGGTGATCGCGGCGTTCGTGATCTTCGCGGGCACCAACTCCTGGGGTGAGACCCTGACCAAGGGCTGGCAGCGGTTGCTGGGCACCATTCTGGGCGTGCCCTGCGGCGTGCTGGTGGCCACGCTGTTCGCCGGGAACACGGGCGCCGCGCTGGCCGCGATCTTCGTGTGCCTGTTCTGCGCCTTCTATTTCATGACCGTCACCTACAGCCTGATGACCTTCTGGATCACCACGATGCTGGCGCTGCTGTACGGCCTGCTGGGCCAGTTCTCGTTCGGCGTGCTGATGCTGCGGATCGAAGAGACCGCGATCGGTGCCGTCATCGGTGTGGCCGTGGCAATCCTGGTGCTGCCCACCAACACACGGACCACCATCCGCAACGACACCCGCGCCTTCCTGACGGACTTATCGGCGCTGATCGAGATCTCCACGGCCTCGATGTTCGGCGAGGAGCAGACGGCGAGCCCGACCGAACAGGCCCGCCAACTCGACCGGGCGCTGCAGCAGTTCCGGATCAGCGCCAAGCCGCTGCTGGCCGGGGTGGCCGGGCTCGCCGGCCGGCGAAACATCCGGCGCGGCTTGCGGATATTCGCCGCGTGCGATCGTTACGGGCGAAGCTTGGCGCGCAGCGCCGAGCAATACCGGGACACCGCCGGCTGCGCCCCGGAGCTGGCCGAAGCGTTCAAATCGGCCGCCGCGCAGACGCAGCGCAACATCGAGGCGCTGATCGCGGCCATCGGCGGTGTCCACGCGCCGACGATCGTGTCGGTGACCGACGACCTCGACGCCGCCGAAACCCTGGCCCGTCAGCAGGACGGCGCGGACGCTCCGCGCCCCGAAACCCGGCGGTTCCTCACGGCGGTGCACGCGCTTCGCCAGATCGAGCGGGCCATCATCACCGCGGCCACCAACCTCGGCGCCCGGGACAACCCGAACGTGCCCAGCGCGGTCGCGAGCTGAACCTCACGACGCCGCACGCATTTTCCCGAGGATGTTCGCCAGCCGCATGACCGCCAGCATCAGCATCCCTTGCACCTCGGGCTTCTGGTCGGGGGGCAGGTTGTTGACGTCGTTTTGCACGGTGGTGGCTTGGTGCTGCAGCGCCGTCAGCCGCTGATTTCGCTGCGCCGGGTCCAGGCCGTTCCATTGGTCATCCAGCTCGGAGGTCTGCCGGAGCAACTCCTGCACCTCCGACCTGGCGTCGGTGGGCGGCGCGGGCGGCGGCTGCAGGGGGTGGAAGTGGCTCAGCGACGGTTGCGCGGGCGCCCCGGCACGTGCGGGGATCCCTACCAGGATCGCGGCGCCCAACAGGCCGGCCTCGATGATTGCCATGATTTTCGTTGGAAGGGTTGGCATTTGGCGTTCTCCGGGCTAGGGCGCGAACGCGCAGATGAATCCGAGCGCACGCTCGCATTCCTCCCGCGTGCGGAAGATGGGCGGTGGCGGAGGCGGCGGCGGTCCCTCGACGATGTTGTCGGGGCAACCGCCGTAATAGCCGGGCGGGCACTGCTCGTGATAGACGTGGCACACGTTCAGGTCCCACCCCGTGGCCCTTAGCCCGGGCCACACGTAATCGCCCGGGCACCAGCGCATTCCGGGCCCGTGGTAGCACCCCGTTCGTGACGAGCAGTGGTCGTCGTCGGCGCGGGCGGTCGCAGCGGCCGGCCCCGCGCCAACCGCCGCGACCCCGCCCGCGAGCACGGCGCCGGCGACGACCCACTTGAGGGTGTCGGTGGCGTACATGCGCTCAGGGTGCCGCGCAACGCTTGGCGGATCTTCGCCGAATCCTTGCGAAATTCTTGCGTTCGCCGGATCACCGTGACAGCGGGGCGCGCGCGGCTAGCATCTCCGCATGGGCACTCCGAACCTCCCGCCGGGGTTCGACTTCACCGACCCCGACATCTACGCCCACCGGCTTCCGGTGCAGGAGTTGGCCGAGCTGCGCGCGACGGCCCCGATCTGGTGGAACGAGCAGCCGCCCGGCCAGGGCGGGTTCGGCGACGGCGGCTACTGGGTGGTGAGCAAGCACCGCGACGTCCGCGAGGTTTCGCTGCGCAGCGACGTCTTCTCGTCGGCCGAGAAGTCGATCGTGCCGCGCTACCGCGACGACGTGGCCGCCGCCCAGATCGAGGCGGGCCGCACGTCGATGATCATGATGGACGATCCCGAACACAACCGGCTGCGCAAGATCGTCTCGCGCGCCTTCACGCCGCGCGCGATCGAGCGGCTGCGCGCCGACCTCAGCGAGCGCGCTGCGCGCATCGCCGCCGAGGCCGCCGCTGCGGGGTCCGGCGACTTCGTCCGGCAGGTGGCCTGCGAGCTGCCCCTGCAGGCCATCGCGCGCCTGCTCGGGGTGCCCGAGGAGGACCACGAGAAGCTGTTCGACTGGTCCAACAAGATGATCGGCAGCGACGACCCGGAATTCGCCGAATACGATTCCCTGACCGCCGCCGGCGAGTTGATGTGGTACGCAATGCAATTGGCGGCCCGCAAGGCCGAAGATCCCGGTGACGACATCGTCACCGCGCTCGTCCAGGCCGACGCCGACGGCCAGCGCCTCTCCGACGCCGAGTTCGGCATGTTCGTCGTCACGCTGGGCATCGCCGGCAACGAGACGACACGCAATTCGATCACGCAGGGGATGATGGCCTTCGCCGATCACCCGGAGCAGTGGGAGCTGTTCAAGGCCCGCCGGCCGAAGACCGCCGCCGACGAGATCATTCGCTGGGCAACGCCGATCACGGCGTTTCAGCGCACGGCACTGGTCGACACCGAACTGGGCGGCGTGCCGGTCACGAGGGGCCAGCGGGTGGCGCTGTTCTACCGGTCGGCCAACTTCGACGAAGACGTCTTCGACGACCCGTACGCCTTCGACGTCCTGCGCAGCCCCAACCCGCACCTCGGATTCGGCGGCACCGGCGCGCACTACTGCATCGGCGCCAACCTGGCGCGCATGACGATCGACCTGATGTTCAACGCGATCGCCAACCACCTGCCGGACCTGGTGCCCGCCGGCGAGCCCGAGCGGCTGCGGTCGTCGTTCATCAACGGCATCAAGCACTGGCAGGTCGACTACCAGGGCAGGCCGGCCCAGGCCTAGACGCTCGGCTGGGGGCTGCCCAGATCGTCGCGGTCGCTGGTCGCGATGAAGTCCTCGATCAACTCCACCACCTGGCTGGGCGCCTCCACCTGCGCGAAGTGGCCGACGTCGGGCAGGATTTCCAGCCGCGCGTCGGTGCGGGCCTCGTGCGCGGCGTAGGCGTGATCGACGGGAATGATGCCGTCCCGCTCCCCCCAGATCGCCATCACCGGGAGGTGCTCACGCAGCCGCAGCCTGCTGAGCGCGCTGACCGCCTGCCCGCGGTAATCGACCACCGAGCGCAGCGTCCGAAGGAACGACTGGCGGGTCTCCCGATCCGACAGGGACGAGTAGGCGGCCCACAATTCGGCGCCGCGCGGCGATTGAATGCCGGCGTTGCGCAGCCACGACCTCAGCTGGTTGCCGACGGACAGCACCGGCTTGGGCGCGATGATCGGCAACACCAGCTCCGCCCCGGGCGCCGAGAGCAACCGCAGCACCCACCCGACGTCGGGACCAAGGCCGCCGCTGCTGATCAGGATCAGCCGCTTGGCGTAGTCGGGGTGCTGGTACACGAACTGCATCGCGACCCCGCCGCCGAGTGATTGGCCGACCAGGGTGGCCTGGCTCACGCCGAGTTCGTCGAGCAGATCACGCAGCCAGACCGCGAAGGCCCCCAGCGAATAATCCGTGCGGGGCTTCGCCGACTCGCCGTGACCGAGCAGGTCCGGGGCGATGACCCGGAACTTCTTCGACAGCGGCGGTATCACCGCCCGCCACGTCTCTGAACTGCCGGCCATGCCGTGGATGAGCAGCAGCGCCTCGCCGTCGCCCTCGTCGCGGTAGGCGACCCGATCGCCGTGTAGCTCGAGAAACTTCAACTCGCTCATCGGCCCCGGATACCCGCTCGGGCCGGATTTACGGCCGCGCCGACCGAAATCGTGACGAGAAACGCATCCGGGCCCGGTCGTGCCGGGCGCCTCAGCGATGATTGAGGTCATGACCGAACCAGGCGCGGCTCGTGTGGCGGTCTACCTCGACTTCGACAACATCGTGATCTCGCGGTACGACCAGGTCAACGGGCGCAACTCGTTCCAGAAGGACAAGGCCGGCGGACTCGAGAAGCATCCCGAGCGCCAGTCCCGGGCCACCGTCGACGTCGGGGCGATCATCGACTTCGCGTCGTCGTTCGGGACGCTGGTGCTCACCCGGGCCTACGCGGACTGGTCGGCCGACGTCAACGCCGGATACCGCGGGCAGCTGGTGGCCCGCGCGGTCGATCTGGTGCAGCTGTTCCCCGCGGCGGCGTACGGCAAGAACGGCGCCGACATCCGGCTGGCCGTCGACGCGGTCGAGGACATGTTCCGGCTGCCCGATCTGACCCACGTGGTGATCGTGGCGGGCGACTCGGACTACATTCCGCTGGCCCAGCGCTGCAAGCGGCTCGGCCGCTACGTGGTGGGCATCGGCGTGGCCGGCTCCTCGAGCCGGGCGCTGGCGGCCGCCTGCGACGAGTTCGTCATCTACGACGCGCTGCCGGGGGTTCCGGTGCTCCAGCCCGAACCGGCGGCCGCCGGCGCCGCCAAGCCGACCAAGCGGACCGGACGCGCCAAGTCGGAAAAGCGCGACGAGCCGGACGAGCCGCCCGATCCGCAGGTCACCGCGACCGCGCTGCTCAAGCGCGCGCTGCAGATCGGTCTGGAGAAGGACGACGCCGACTGGCTGCACAACTCGGCGGTGAAGGCGCAGATGAAGCGGATGGACCCGTCGTTCAGCGAGAAGTCGTTGGGTTTCAAGTCATTCAGCGATTTCCTGCGGTCGCGGTCCGACGTCGTCGAGCTGGACGAAAGCTCGACGACCCGCATGGTGCGGCTGCGCGTGGAGGACTGAACGCCTCCCCTACGCTGACGACCGTGACGCAGGAAGTCGTTCGGCCCGGACGCTGGCTCACCCGCAACGTTCGGGTGCTGTCCGCGGTCTCGTTCCTGCAGGACACCGCCAGCGAACTGCTGTATCCACTGCTGCCGATCTACCTCACGGCCGTGCTGGGCGCGCCCGCGTCGGTGGTCGGTGCCGTCGAGGGCGTCGCCGAGGGCGCGGCGTCGCTGACCAAGCTCGCGGCGGGCCCGCTGGGCGACCGGTTCCAGCGGCGCCCGTTGATCGCCGCCGGGTACGGCATGGCCGCGCTCGGCAAGGTGATCATCGCAGTGGCCGCGGCGTGGCCGGGGGTGCTCGTGGGCCGCGTCGTGGACCGGCTCGGCAAGGGCATCCGGGGCGCGCCGCGCGACGCCCTGCTGGTCGACGACGTCGACGAGGCCGTGCGCGGCCGGGTATTCGGCTTCCACCGCGCGATGGACACCTTAGGCGCCGTCGTCGGCCCGCTGCTGGGCCTGGCGGGCTACGAGCTGCTCGACCACCGGATCCCGCCGTTGCTGTATGTCGCGATCGTGCCCGCCGTCCTCAGCGTGGCCCTCGTTCTTCTGGCCCGGGAGCGGGGCCGACGCGGTCCGCGGCCCCAGCGGCAATCCATGTGGGCCGGGGTACGCGCGTTGCCGCGGCCCTACTGGCGGGTGACCGCGCTCCTGGTCGCCTTCAGCGTGGTGAACTTCCCCGACGCGCTGTTGCTGTTGCGGCTCAACGAGATCGGCTTCTCGGTGGCCCAGGTGATTCTGGCGTATGTCGGCTACAACGCGGTGTACGCGGTGGCCAGCTACCCGGCCGGGGCGCTCGCGGACCGCGTCGGCCGTCCGGCGTTGTTCGGGCTCGGGCTGGCATTCTTCGCGATCGGCTACACGGGCTTGGGGCTGACCACCGACACGGTGACCGCGTGCCTGCTGATCGGCGCGTACGGGTTGTTCACCGGGTGCACCGACGGCGTGGGCAAGGCGTGGATTTCCGGGCTGGTCGACGGGGAGCATCAGGCCAGCGCGCAGGGCGTGTTCCAGGGCGGCACCGGCCTGGCCGTGCTCGTGGCGGGGTTGTGGGCGGGCTTCCTGTGGGGCTCGAACGGCCAACTGCCCCTGCTCATTTCGGGAATCGCGGGCGGCGTGTTCGCGGTGGCGGTGCTCGGCGGGCAGCTGGTCCGCGGCGCCAGGCGCGGGTAGCCACGGGCGCACTCGCTAGACATTTTTTGTCTGATGTATGGCGGGTACCCGCCGTTCGGCCCGACGTCGTTGACAGCCGACCGGCCTGGCCATACGGTGTGTGAAAGTTGTCGCGAGGAGACCGTCATGACCGTCGGTGCCGCTCCCACAAGCGTTTTCGATGCCGGCCTGCCGACGCTGGAGTACGCCCCCGAGGAAACCCCCGCCGAGGTCTATCCCCGCCTGCAGGCGGCGCAACGCCGGGCTCCCGTCGCGATGGGGCCGTTCGGCCCCGAAGTGCTCTCCTACCGGCTGGTGCGCTCCGTGCTGCGCGACTCCCGGTTCCTGATCCCGCCCGGGCTGAACCTGCTCAGCCAGGGCATCGATTCGGGGCCGCTGTGGGACAAGGTGGTCAACAGCCTGCTGGGCATGGAGGGCGCCACCCACCAGCGGGTGCGCAGCCTGGCCTCGAAGGCCTTCACGCCCCGGGCGACCCTGCGCCTGCACGACACCATGGTCGCCGTGATGAACGAATTGGTCGATCGGGTCGCCGACGCGGGCCGCTGCGACGTCGTCACCGACCTGGCCCGCCCCTACCCGGTCCCGATCATCTGCGCGCTGCTCGGCGCGCCACGCGAAGATTGGCAACGGTTTTCCGCGTGGGCGGACGACATCTTCAAGGCCTTCAGCTTCACCGTCGACCTTCGCGACGTCGAGCCGGTCGTCATGCGCGCGTGGGGCGAGCTCGACGAGTACGTCGACGCCATGGTGGCCCGGCGCCGGCACAGCCTCACCGACGACCTGCTGTCGGATCTGATCCGCGCCGAGGAGGACGACGGCGATCGGCTGAGCGCCGTCGAGTTGCGCATGATGGCGGGCGGCCTGCTGCTGGCCGGGACGGACACCACCCGCAACCAGGTGGCCGCGTCGGTGCATGTGCTGTGCGAGCACCCGGAGCAATGGGGGTTGCTCAAGGAACAGCCCGAGCTGGCGATGCGCGCGGTCGAGGAGACCATGCGCCACTCGCCGATCGCGTGCGGGACGCTGCGCCTGGTCGCCGAGGACGCCGAACTCGACGGCTACCTTTTCCCCGCCGGCACCACGGTCCTGGTGAATACCGCTGCGGCCAACCGTGATCCGTCGGTCTACGACGACCCGGACCGCGTCGACATCACGCGCGACGGGGCGCCCCCGATCTTGACCTTCGGCGGCGGCGTGCACTACTGCCTGGGCGCGAACCTGGCGCGGCGCGAGATCGCCGAGGCGCTGAACGTCATCGCGAGCCGGCTGCTGAACCCGCGCACCGCCGGACCGGTTCCATGGAAGCCGATGGCGAGCCTGAGCGGCCCGACGAGCCTGCCCATCGAATTCGACACGTAATTTCTTGCGCGAGGGAGGATGGTGCGGTGATCCTCGCCATCGACCTCGGCAAGACGTCCTGCCGGGCCGCGGCGGGCGGCCGGCGGGCCGAGGGCGCGGGCGCGCCGGGGCTGGCGGCGCCCGGCGGCGTGCGGGCCGCGGAGGCGGCGATCCTGGCCGTGGCAAGCGAATTCGCTCCCGCCGACCAGGTGATCGTGGGCGCCGCCGGGGCGCTGACGGCGCCCGACGCGGCGCGCCGGCTGGGCGCTGCTCTGCTGGCCGCGCTGCCCGCCGAGCGCGTCGCGGTGACCAGCGACGCCGTCATCGCGCACGCCGGCGCGCTGGACGGGCAGCCGGGGATCGTGCTGGTCGCGGGCACCGGCGTCGTCGCGCTGTCGATCGGCGCGGACGGCACGCTGCGGACCGCCGACGGCTGGGGCCCCTGGCTCGGCGACGAGGGCGGCGGCGCGTGGATCGGCGGCGCCGGGCTGCGTGCGGCGCTGCGCGCCCGCGACGGCCGCGGCCCGTCCACCACCCTGCTCGACGCCGCCCGGGCCCGCTTCGGCGCGCCGGAGACCTGGCCCGCACAGCTCACCTCCGCCGCCGCGCTCGCCTCGTTCGCGCCCGACGTGCTCGCCGCGACGGGTGACGCCGCGGCGCGGGCGATCGTGGACGCCGCCGCCGCGGCGCTCGCCGCGACCGCCCGCGCGGCCGGTGACGGCCCGGTCGCGATGGTCGGCGGGCTGGCGGGAGTCGAGGCGCTCCGCGAGCGGCTGGAGCTCGTCCCGGCCGCCGGCGACGCGCTCGACGGCGCGCTGCGGCTGGGGGCGATCCACGAGCCGCACGTGATCCGCGTGCAGGCCGGCTCAACAGCCCTTGGCCCACGCGGCCTCGACGGGCTGGCCACCGAGGCGTCCCGGCCGGACCTGGACGACCTGGACGCGCGGCCCATCGGCGACGTCGTCGCGCTGCTCGTCGCGGCCGAGGGCGAGGCGCACCGGGCGGTGGTCGCGGCGGTGCCGCGGATCGCGGCCGCGGCCGAGGCGATCGCCGCGCGGCTGCAGCGCGGCGGCCGCCTGATCTACGCCGGCGCCGGGACGCCGGGGCGCCTCGGCGTGCTCGACGCCGCCGAATGCGCGCCGACGTTCGGCACCGACCTGGTGCGCGGCGTCATCGCCGGCGGCCCGGCGGCGCTGACCGAGGCGATCGAGGGCGCCGAAGACCGTTTCGACCCAACCGATCTCGCCGACCTGACCGCCGCGGACGCGCTCGTCGGGGTCACCGCGTCGGGCCGCACACCGTACGTGCTCGGCGCCCTGCGGCACGCGCGTTCGATGGGCGCGCTGACCGTCGCGATCGTCAACAACCCGCGCAGCGAGGCGTCCGCCGACGTGGTGATCGAGTTGCTGACCGGGCCCGAGGTGCTCGCCGGCTCCACCCGGCTGACGGCGGGCACCGCCCAGAAGGTCGTGCTCAACGCGCTCTCCACGAGCGTGATGATCGCGCTCGGCCGGGCCTACGGGCCGCGCATGGTCGACGTGCGCGCGACCAACGCGAAGCTGCGCCGCCGAGCGGTGCGGATCGTGCGCGACGCGGCCGGCGTCGACGAGCAGGCCGCGGCCGCCGCGCTGGCCGCCGCGGGCGGTCACGCCAAGACCGCGATCGTCGCGCTGCTCGCGGGCGTCGACGCGGCCGAGGCGGCCGCGCGGCTCGACCGGGCGCGCGGACGCGTGCGGGACGCGGTCAGGCGACAGGCGGGCGCTGGGACGACCACGGATGGGCCGATTCCAGTTGCGCGGCAACGCGAATGAGCACATCCTCGCGCCCGTACGCGGCGACGAGCTGGACGCCGATCGGCAGGCCGTCGGCGCTGCGGTGCAGGGGCAGGCTGATCGCCGGCTGTCCGCTCATGTTGAACGGCGGGGTGAACACGGCGAATTGACCGGCGCGGCGCATCGGCGCGTTCGGATCGCCGGGATCGTTCTCGAATTCGGTGAGCGGCAGCGGCGGTTCGGCCAGGGTCGGAGTGAGCAGCAGGTCCCAGCCGTCGGCCCACCATCCCTGTAGCTCCCGGCGGAAGGCCCAGCCCGCCGCCTGGGCCGCCGCGTAGTCGAGCGCCGTCAGCCGCTTGGCGTGCCGGACGAGCGCCCAGTTCACCGGCTCGAGGTCGTCCTCGGTCAGCTCGCGTCCGAGCGTCTCGCCGAACCCGCGAGCGGCCATCGCCGTCTGCGTCGCCCACATCGCCATGAACTGGGGAGTCAACGACGTGTCGGCGAGGCACGCCGGCCAGGCCGGCTCGACGGCGTGGCCGAGCCCCTCCAGCATCGAGGCCGCGGCGCGCGCCGCCGCGGCGCAGTCGTCGTGCAAGAACTCGCCGCGCGGGTGCACGTCGAGCAGCCCGATGCGCAGCCGGCCCGGATCGGCGCCGAGGTCCTCGGCGTAGGGCCGCTGCGGCACGGGCGCGATGACGGAGTCACCGACGCCGGGACCGCGGACGGCGTCGAGCAGGCGCGCCGTGTCGCGCACCGTGCGGCTGACGCACAGTTCGACGCCCAGCCCGGACTCGCTGCGGGCCGGCCCGACCGTGATCCTGCCCTGGCTCGGCTTGAGACCCACCAGCCCGCAGCACGACGCCGGGATCCTGATGCTGCCGCCGCCGTCCGAGGCGTTGGCGAAGGGGACCATGCCGGCGGCCACCGCGGCCGCGGCGCCGCCGCTGGACCCGCCCGGCGTGCGGTCGAGCGCCCACGGGTTGCGGGTCGCCCCCCAGGCCACCGGCTGGGTGGTGGGCAGGGTGCCCAGCTCGGGGCTGTTGGTCCGCCCGGCGATCACCAGGCCGGCCGCCTTGAATCGGGCGACCAGCGTCGTGTCGGCGCTGTCGGGGATGGCCGCCTCCTTCAGCGCGCGGTTGCCGTTGGACAGGGTCTGACCGGCGAAGCTCGTATAGAGGTCCTTGAGCAGGAAGGGCACGCCGCGAAACGGCCCGTCGGGCAGCTCCGGGCCGGCCGCCACCGAGCGGGCGTGGTCGAACCACTCGATGACGACCGCGTTCAGCGCCGGGTTGAACCGCTCGATCCGCTCGATCGCCGCCTCGAGCAGTTCACCCGGCGCCACCTCGCCTCTGGCCACCAGTTCCGCCTGGTCCGTGGCGTCCATCCAGCGGGTCTCGTCGGCAAGGCTGCTCATGGCTTTGTTGTGTACCACGTGTGACCAAGACCGCTGCGCACAAGTCGCGGTCGGCCCCGGCCCGCCTTACGCTCGTTGGTTACACGAACTTAACGGGGGTTTTGTCAATGGGTGGGTGCACGGGCCGGACTGTGTCCACACTCAGGTTTGCCCTGATCGCGGCGGCCGTGTGCGTCGTCGGCGCAGCCTGTTCGGAAACCGTGGGTCCGCCCGCCGCCACGCCGACGACCACGATGTCCACCGCCAGGACGACCGCTTCGTCGGCTGCCGCGCCGCCCTCGATCACGGGTCCCCTGGAGAAGGACTGGAAGAGCTACGGCGGCACGGCGTTCTTCGGTTGTCCCGAGAAGTTCTCCCAGAGCAAGTCCGTGGTCGAGGACATCCGGCCCAAGGTGTTCGACACCAAGACCGGGCAGTACCTGGCGCCCGGTGCCCCCACGCTCGCCGCCGGCGAGAACGTGACCGGCGGCATCTGCGCGCTCGCGGGGACGGCCGACGACATGAGGGTCGTCTATGTGCTGACGACCGCCACCAAGACCACGGCCTACGCCTTCGACCTGAAGACCAGCCAACCGCTGGTGACCAAGGAGCTGCAACCACCGACCCCGGACCTGAAACTGACCGCCCCGAACCAATGGGGCCTGTCCGCGACGGCCTCCGGGGTGGCGTGGGTGAACGCCTTCACCGACGGGCACGGCGCCCCGTCGCCGCCGCGGACCGTCGTCCTTTCCGCCGCCGACCTGTCGATGACGTGGAACGACCCCCAGCCGGGCCGCGCGTGGCAGGACGTGCTGTCGTTTCAACGCAACACCGACCCCACCAAGGCGTCGGGCGCCGAACTGCGCCGCCCGAGCGGCGAAGCAATCTACCAGGACAACGACATCTCGAGCGTCGACGGCGAATTGTCCGACGGCCCAGACAAATTGGTGAAGATCACGCACCAGGACTCGTCCAACCCCCCGGTGGTCTCGACGATGTTCTATGACCTGAACACCAAATCCCCCATCAAAATCGGTGATACCGACCGGGTTTCGGGTGGCGGCCTGGCCGCCACGCTGTCCGACGGACAGTTGTTCATCGACGGCCGCAACTCGGGCAATTCGCAGTTCGGATTCGGGGTGTGGAACCTGCGAACCCAGCACTGGGACCTGTTGAAGACGCGGGACGACGCCAAGAAGATGTCGATCGCCAAACTGGCGTTCTTCGAAAACCACCTGTACATCACCAATGTCAGCAATACGTTCGCCGTCCTCGCCCTGCCCGGCACCGACCCGATCTCGACGACGTGGTCCGTCCGCCCGTTCGCGCGGATATCGGGCTGGACGCTTGTCTGCCGCGGCGAGAACGCCGCGGCCTTGAACGGGGACTGCAAGGACATCGTGATGGTGCAGGACCAGGACGGCCACTTTCCCGGACCCTGGTTCTGACTTTCCTCACCCGCCCGGGCCGGTGAAACGCTTGACCGGATATACCCTACGGGGGTACAGTTCTTCGCATGAACGAAATTGGAAAGTGCACCTGTAAATCAACCGGCTGCGGCTGCGGCGACTCCGCCTGCACCCAAGGCGCCGGCTGCACCTGCGGTCACCCCGATTGCACGTGCAACGACTGATCACGACGGTTAAGGCCCCGACACTCGTCGGGGCCTTAACTTGATCAGCGACCCCACCCTGCGATGGATCGTCACCGCGCTGTTCGGCGTCACCATCGCGACATACTCGTATACCCTTGTCGCCCAACGCCTCCGATGGACGAACACCGTCAACCACCTGCTGCACGTGGCGATGTCGGTGGCCATGATCGCGATGGCCTGGCGCGCCGCAATCGACATCCCGACGTTCGGGCCGATCGCCTTCTTCGTCCTGGCGGGGGCCTGGTTCGTGTGCCTGGCCACCCGCGTCGCCCGTGACCGAACGACCAACTACTACTACGCCGCGATGATGGCGGCCATGGCCTGGATGTACGCGGTGATGAATGGCGGCCGGCACGCGCCGTCGAGTTCGATGGCCGCCGGAATGGACATGTCGTCGCACGAGATGCACTGGGCCCCGGCCAGACCCGCCTGGATCACCGCGGTGAACTGGATCGTGACACTCGGGTTCGCGGTCGTGGCGCTGTATTGGCCGTGCCGCTGCCTCGCCAAGCGCCGCGTGAGCCCGGAGCCGGTTTATCACGCGTTCACCGCGGCCGGCACGGCCCTGATGTTCGGCGCGCTGCTGTAGAAGGCGGCGGCGACCCGCACGCGCGCGCGATGTAATCTAGTATCTACGCATGGATGCAGATAGTCGAGCATCTCATGGCCACCGCCATGTCCACCACGAGCACGGCCACGCCCATGAGCACCGGCCCGGGATTCGTGGCGTCCTGGCGCACCTCCTGGTCCCGCACAGCCACGACGCCGCCGAAAGCGTCGACACCGCACTGGAATCCAGCGCCGTCGGCATCCGCGCGGTCAAGGTCAGCCTGGTCGGGCTCGGCGCCACCGCGGCCGTACAGGTCGTCATCGCCGTCGCCTCCGGATCGATCGCCCTGGCCGCCGACACCATCCACAACTTCTCCGACGCCCTGACGGCGGTCCCGCTGTGGATCGCGTTCGCGGTGGGCAACCGCCCGGCGACCCGGCGCTACACCTACGGCTACGGGCGCGCCGAAGACATCGCCGGCCTGTTCGTCATCGCGATGATCGCGCTGTCGGCACTCATCGCGGGCTACGAGGCCGTGGTGCGGCTGATCCACCCCGTCGCCATCGAGCATGTCGGCTGGGTCGCCGGCGCCGGCGTGATCGGCTTCCTCGGCAACGAACTCGTCGCCCTGTACCGGATCCGCATCGGGCGCCGCATCGGGTCGGCGGCCCTGGTCGCCGACGGCCTGCACGCCCGCACCGACGGATTCACCTCACTGGCAGTGCTTTTCGGCGCCTTCGGCGTCGCGTTCGGCTACCCGTTGGCCGACCCGATCGTCGGACTGATCATCACCGTGGCGATCGTGGCGGTGTTGGGCCGCGCCGTGCGCGACATCTTCCGCCGGCTGATGGACGCGGTCGACCCCGAACTCGTCGACGTCGCCGAAGCCGCGCTCGCCGCGCGGCCCGGCGTCCGCAGCGTGCGCAGCGTCCGGATGCGCTGGATCGGGCACCGCCTGCACGCCGACGCCGAACTCGACATCGATCCGTCCACCAGCCTCGAGGACGCCCACCGCATCGCCCACGACGCCGAACACGAACTCACCCACGCCGTGCCGCGGCTCGACAGCGCGCTGGTGCACGCCTACCCGGCACACACCGCCTAGCTCCAGCCGAGGGCCTGCGGCACCATGTAGAGCCCGAAGCCCATCACCACCAGGCACAGGGCCCAGGCGATGTATTTGCGCGGCCCGCGCATGCGCCACTCCTCGGGCAGCGCGCGCGCTTCCAGCGCCAGCAGCAGGCCCAGCACGATGGGCAGCAGCAACGCGTTCATCACCTCGACGTCGACGGCGAGGTTGACCAGGTCGACGCTGGCCAGCACGAGCACGGCGCCGACGAGGTGGGCCAGCGCATAGGTGATGTAGAACTTGGCGGTCGCCCGGTTGGGCCGCTGGTTCAGCGTGTGCTTCCACCCGAACACCTCGGAGAGCCCCCACGCCCCGGCCAGCGACGACACGATGGCGGCGACCAGCGCCGCGCCCAGCATGCCCAGCCCGAACAGCACGGTGCCGCCGACGCGGCCCAGGTAGGGCGTCAGGGCATTGGCGATGTCGCCGACGGTGTTCAGCGCGCCCTCGCCGCCGTGGGCCCCGATGGTCGAGGCCACGGTGATGACGACCGAGATCATGATCAGCTGGGTCAGCACCGCGCCGGCGGCGGTGTCGTGCCGGGCCTGGCGGATGGTGGCCACCGACAGGTGCTTGTCGACCACGGCGCCCTGTTGGTAGAAGACCATCCAGGGCATGATGACCGCGCCGACGTTGGCCGCGACCAGCAGCAGGTACGACGAGTTGCCCAGCGGCATCGACTTCAGGCCCTCCACAAGGGCTTTCGGCTCGGGGCGCGCCATCACCATGGCGACCAGAAAGGCCAGTTCGGCCGCACCGATGACGAGGCCGATCCGTTCCACGCGCCGGTAGCTGCCGGTCAGCGCCAGCGCCAGCAACGCGGCCGTCGCGACCGGGATGCTCACCCACCGCGAAACCCCGAACAGCTCACCCACGCCGGCGACGCCGGCGAACTCGGTGAGCAGCGCACCGATCGCCGAGGCGAACAGCGTGAACGCCGAGATCCACGCCCAGAACCGGCCGAAGCGCTCCCGGATCAGCGCGCCGTGCCCCTTCTTGGTGACGATCCCCAGCCGCACGGTCATCTCCTGCACGACGTACAGGATCGGCATCAAGATCAGCTGCGGCAGCACCATCCGGTAGCCCCACTGGGCGCCGGACTGCGACGCGGTGATCAGCGAGCCCGCGTCGGTGTCGGCCAGCATCACGACCAGGCCGGGGCCCCAGACTGTCAGCAGGCCCCACCGCAGCCACCGTCCACGACGGGACGTCGCGGCGGACGACTCGCCCGACGCGTCCGCCACCGGTGCGGTTGTTTCGGTCACCCTCGACAAGCTCCTTCGTGCGATAGCGGTGGACAACAAACTAAGCCTCGCCTAACTAGCCGTCGCCACCGGCCCCGCGTTTTCGCCGGGCGGAAGTCACTCCTCCGGAGTTCCGTACTTTTTTGTAGACAACTCTCCGACAACACGCCGAGCGGAGCAGCAAAGGGTTTCACAGCGGGCGACCTGGTCACTACGATGATTTCGACAGCCTCAGCAAAGGAACACCGAGGATGCAGATGAGCGCCACGTGACCGCCCCGGTGCTCGACTTCGACGGCCGCATGGTCGACCGACGCCAAGAACTCGCCGAACTCCGCGACGCGGTGGACGCCGCCGGGCGCGCGGGCGGCGGGTGCATCCTGCTGAGCGGCGTGTCGGGGGTGGGCAAGTCGACGCTCGTCCAGGCCTTCGGCGCCGAGGTGTCCGGGCGCGACTGCGTCTTCGCGTACGGACGGTGCCGGGACGGGGCGCCGGCGCCGTACTCGGCGGTGGGGGATGCGCTGGGCGCCCTCGTCCGCATCATGGAGGCCACCGGGCCCGCCGAGCATGACCGCTGGCGCGAGGACATCGTCAGCGGGATGGCGTCGATCGCCGGCATCCTCGGGGAGCTTGTGCCGGACCTGGCCCGGGTGCTCGGCGGGGCGTCGCAGGTGCCCGACCTCGACGCGGCGGACGCCCGCCGGCGGCTGCATCGGGCGGTCGCTCGGCTGCTGTCCGCCACCGCGACCTATCGACCCGTGGTGTTGGCGATCGACGACCTGCAGTGGGCCGATCGGGACACGCTGCTGCTGTTGTCCGAAGTCCTGACGGTGTCCCTGCGCAACGTCTTGGTACTCGGTGCGCACCGCGCGGGCGGATTCGACCCGGGCTCGGCCGGACTCACCTCGGAAGGTGTGCGCAGCATCGAACTGAAACCGCTGTCCCGGGACGACGTCGAGGAGCTCCTCGCCGCGGTGGCCGGTCAGGGTGTGGAGCTCGGTGACGTGGCCGCCGAGTTCCAGCACCGGACCGGCGGCAATCCGCTGCAGGTTCGTCAGCTGCTGTACCGCGCGCAACGCGAAGGGGCGCTCACCCCGGTCGGCGCCGGCGGGCGTCCGAGTTGGGACCTGCGCGTCCTCGCGTCGATGGAGGTCACCGCCACGGCCGCCGAATTCCTCGGCCGCTATCTCGAGCAGCTGCGCCCGAGCGACCGCGCGGTGCTCCGATCGCTGTCGTGCATGGGCGGCGAGTTCGACCTCGACGACGCCACGGCGGCCGCCGCGCAGCCGCCCGACGTCGTCGCGCAGGCGCTCTGGGCCTGCCTCGAGCTTCGCCTGATCGAGGCCGTCGACAGCGGCGGCAGGCGGATCGCGAACGCGATCAGCCGCGACGCCCGCTACCGCTTCAGCCACGACCGGGTGGTCGAGGCGGCCCGCGACGGCCTGTCCGACGACGCCGCACGGGAGACCCACCTGCGGATCGGCCGGCGCCTGGTCGAGCAGGGGGACGGCCGGTTGTTCGAGGCCGCGCGCCACGTCGGCATCGGCGGACGCGGGCTCGCCGACGACGCCGAGCGCGTCCGATTCGTCGACGTCCCGCGGCGCGCGGCGCGAAAGGCCAAGGCGCAGGCCTCGTTCCCGCTGGCGCTGGAATACTCGCGCGACGCCCTGGACCTGCTCGGCGAACAGCGTTGGTCCACGCACGGCGCCCTGACCCGCGAGCTGCAGCTCGACGCCGCGGAAGCCGCCCTGCTGGTCGGTGACGTGGCGACGCTGCATGCGCTGCTCGACGAAGCCGAGGCGTTTCTGCCCGAGCCGCCCGACCGTGCGCGACTCGCCTACCTGCGGGTCAAGGGGCGGGTCGCACAGAATCGTCTCCAGGAGGCGCTCGAAACCGGGCTGCGGGCGCTCGACGAGCTGGGCGAGAAAGTGCCGACCGAGGCGGGCAAGCCGCGGATGGGCAACGCCCTGGTTCGGATGCGGCTGATGATGCGCCGCTGGAGCAACGAGCGGCTGCTTGCGCTGCCGCAGTGCGATGACGAGCGGGTCATCGCACTGCACCGGATTCTTGCCGAGCTGTGCAACATGGCGGTTCTGGTCCGGCCGAACCTCCTGCCCCTGCTCGTCCGCAAACAACTCGATCTCACGCTGGCCCACGGTCACACGCCGTCCTCGCCGCTGGTCATTGCCGGTTACGGAATCGTCCTCGTGCTGCTCGGTGACCACGACGGCGGCCAGCGCTTCGGCGAGGTAGCCATGCAGCTCGCGGAACGCCCGGAATTCCGGGAGGCCCGGCCGCAGACGGTGTTCATGCACCTGGACTACATCCACCACTGGCGCCACCCGATCCGCGATGGCTTGGGCGAGCTTCGCGACGCCGTCGAGGAGGCGCTCGACCAGGGCGACCAGGAGAACGCCGGCTTGCTGGTCGCGGTCCTGCTCTCCCAGATGTTCTGGGTGGGTCGGCCGCTCGCGGAGATCGACGCCCTCGCCAGCTCCCTGATCCCCCACATCCGTTCGCAGCCCGTGCCCACCGCGCTTTGCCAGGCCATGCAACAGCTTTGCCTCAACCTGATGGGCCGCACCGCGGATCCCCTTCTGCTCGCCGGCGAGAGCGGTTACGACGAGCGGGAAGTGCTGCCCGCGGCGCGCAGTGAGGGCGACGAGGTGGCGCTGGGCGTGGCCGCGGCCATGAAGCAGGGCCTGCACTTCTGGTGCGGTGACCACGACGGCGCGGTCGCCGCCACGTCGGAGGCGATCGAGCATCTCGGCGGCCTGGCCGGCATCGCGGCCTCCCAACTCGTCTACCTGCTCGGCGCCCTCAGCATGATCCAGTGCGCGCCGCGCGACCCCGCCACCGCCCGCTTCGTGCGGCAGTCCCTGGCGTCGCACCGCAAGTGGGCGGCCGGCGCCCCGGAAAACTATGCGGCGCCGTATGCGCTGATCCAGGGGACATGGGCGCGAGCGCGCGGGCAACACGCCAAGGCTGAGCGCTATCTACACCAGGCGATCGAGCTCGCAGAGGAGAACCGGCTACCCACGATCAGCGCGCGCGCCCACGAGGAGGCCGCCGCCCTCTACGCCGACACCGGGCGGAAGACGCTTCACGAACACATGCTGCGGTCGGCGTACCAGCGTTGGCTGAGCCTGGGTTTCACGGTGCGCACGGACTGGCTCGCGCGGGAGCACTCCTGGCTGCTGCGGCGCGATCTCAAGACGGGTTCGGCCGGGATCGATCCGGTCGGCGCGCACGAGCTGCTGCGCACTCTGTCGGGAGCGCGCACCGCGGACGGCCTGGCCAACATCATCCTGGGCTCCGTCGCGGACACGACCGATGCGCGCCGCGTCCTGTTCATCACCGGTGAGGCGGACAATCTGTCGGTCCGGGCGATCAACGACCACGGCCGCATCTCGATCGTGGACGGGCCGTGGACCGAGGTGGCCTACGACCGGGACATCGTGCGCCGCGTGATCGACGGCGGCTCCGCCGTCGTGGTGCCCGCCGACCAGGCGCCGGCGATCCTGGCGGTTCCGATCCGGTTGCACGACAGCACAATTGGTGTCATCTACGCCGAGCAGGACAAGCCCGGCAGGCATTTCGGCTCCGAGCACGAAGAGGCGGTCGCCTTCGTGTGCGCCCAGGCCGCCGCGCCGCTGTGGAACTTCCAGCTGGAGGCGCGACTGCGCGCCGCCGACGAGTACCGGCAGTCGCTCATGGACGTGCAATCGAGGTTCGTTCCCAACGAACTGCTGCGCATCCTGGACATCGACGACCTTCGCCGCGTCCGCAGCGGCTACCGCGTCGAACGCGAAATGACCGTTCTCATCAGCGATATCCGCGGCTACACGACCATGCTCGAGGACATGGACGTCGCCGAGGCCAGCAACCTGGCGATGGGGTTCCTGCGGGCCGTCGAGCTCCCGATCATCAGTTACAACGGCATGATCCAAGACGTGCGCGGGGACGAGATCGTCGCCGTCTTCGACTCCGAACCCGACGCCGTCCGGGCGGGGCTGGCGATGCTGCGGTCGCTGCGGGAGCACAACCGGGAGCGGACGGCACTGGGCTCCGAGGAATTGCGCGCCGGCATCGGCATCAACACCGGCGCGGTCGGGGTCGGGCTGGTGGGCGGGGTGAACCGCATGGTGCTCACCATCATTGGCGATGCGGTGAACCTGGCCGCCCGCATCGAGAGCACCAACAAGCGCTACGGCTCCGCATTGCTGATTTCCGATCGTACGTATAAGCGCCTCGCTCATTCCGAGCAGTTCGACGTCCGTCGCATGGAGCGCGTCATGGTGGTCAACCGGCGCCGCCCGGTAACGATTTACGAGGTCTACGACGAGGATTCGGCTCCGGTCCGGGCCGCCAAGCGGGCGGCGCAGCCCGCGTTCGACGAGGCCTTCGCGCTGTTCGACGCCGGCGATGTCGACCGTGCGCGCGCCGCCTTCGAACGCTGCCGCGCCCTGCTGCCCGAGGACCCCATTGCGCCGTTGCACATAGCGCACTGCGACGCGATGGCGCGTGGTGAGATGACCCCGGGTCAGGAGATAGCCCTGCTGAATAAGTAATGCACTACCCGACTTTAAAAAAACCGCATAAAAGTGCTTTTCGATTACCGAACTTGTCTGCCATGATTTGCTCGACAGTCAGGAGGGTCGCACCCATGGTGTACTTCAGCGCTGAGCATTTGGCCCTTGCCAATCAGGCCCTTCGCGAAACATTCGGGCAGTGCAGCGTTGCCTGGCAGGCCATCCCGCATTGGGACACCGGCGACCCCGGCCAGCTCACTGTCGCGAACGGCCTGCTGGGCGGGTCCGCGGGATTCCTACCCCTCGCTCCGCCGCCTCCTCCGCCGTCAGCGTTCCAGCTGACGGTCGCGGAGGCGATCGCGCCGACCCCGGATGCACTGCTGACCGGAGCCATGGCGGGGACCAAAACCCTCGCCAACAACTTTGACACCGTCGTCCTCAATGCGTGCTGCCAGCCCCCAACACCCCAACTCCCCATCCCGGCCAGCGCCAGCAACACTCCTCAGGACTTGCAAAAGGTGCTTATCACCTCCCGGGTGATGGTCGAGAATGCCGGATATCGGGCGCCGTCCTGTCTGGTGACAAACACGACGGGGCTCATATATCTGAACCAGCTGGCCAACGGCTATTACAACATCCTTCAGCAGACGCTCGCTGCGGCAAACATCAACTCGCTCTACCGATTTGAGATCGACGCCGCCAATACCACGACGAAGGCCAGGATGCTCTTGATAGGCCGTCGCCGGCGGATCGCCCAAGGCGCGGCGCCGGATGCATCACCCGGTGAGGAGCCGGTGGACCTTGCGGTCAGCGTCCTCCCAAGCCTGGAGGTCGACGGCGAAACCAACACGGGCACAATCCAGCTCTCCCCCCGGATCCGTTTTGCGACAAGGATCACCGATGCCACAGGCCTCGTCGCTCTCAAGGAGTGAATCGCGTGACGGCGGTCCGAACCCGATAGCCTGCAACCCGCTCGACGACTACCTCGCCCTGTGCAAGGACGCCTGCGACGGCGAGATCGACCGGCTGTACGGCGCGGACGCGCGCGGGTCGAACGGCCTCTACGACCTGATCCTCGACTACCCGATGCGCGGCGGGAAGGCGCTTCGGCCCGCACTGAGCATCGCCACCTGCCTCGGCCTCGGCGGCCACCTCGAGGCGATACTGCCGACCGCCGCGACGCTCGAGCTCTACCACAACGCGTTCCTCATTCACGACGACATCGAAGACGAATCATGGTGGCGGCGCGGCAAACCCACGCTGCACATCGACCACGGCGTGCCGATCGCCGTCAACGTCGGCGACGCCATGCTGTCGCTCTCGCTGCAGCCGCTGCTCGACAACGTCGAGCGGGTCGGGCTCGGGCCCGCCCTGCGGATCCTGCGCGCCGTCGCCAAGATGACCCGGCTGACCGTCGACGGACAGGCGTTGGAGCTGGAGTGGGTCCGGTCCAACACCTGGTGGCTCGGTGATGCCGACTACCTCAAGATGGTGGAGCTCAAGACCAGTTGGTACTCGTTCATCACCCCCCTGCAGGCCGGCGCGATCGCGGCCGGCGCCGGACCCGAGCGGTTGGCGCCGCTGGAGGCGCTCGGCCGGCACCTGGGCGCGGCCTTCCAGATCACCGACGACCTGCTGAACTTGCGGGCGGACCCCGAGGAGTACGGCAAGGAGATCGGCGGCGACCTCTGGGAGGGCAAGCGCACCCTGATGCTGTTGCACACCTTGCGCAGCGCCGAACCGAAGGACCGGGAACGCGCGGTGCAGGTTCTCGCCAGGCGCCGCCCGAGCACGGACGGCGAATTGGGTCTTATCCAGCTGCTGGACCGGCTCACCGCCCACGGCCAGTTGTCCCAACCCGGCAGGGCCGAGATCGAGACTCGGCTGCGCGGACGGCAGCCCTCGGAGTCGAAGAGCCTCAACGACATTCGCTGGCTCTACGAATTGATGCACCGTGTCGGATCGTTGAAGCACGCCCGGGAGATCGCCGCGCAGCAGGCCCGCGAAGCCGCCATCGTGCTTGCCAGGCTCGACTGGCTGCCACGCAGCCGGCACCGCGACATGCTGGCCGACCTGGTGGACTACGTACACGGGCGGACGCGATGAACCCCGAAGGCGTGCTCGGCATGCTGGCGGAGCTCGAGCGGATCCGCGAGCTCACTCTCGACCTCGTCGAACAACAGGCCCCGCAGTTGCAGCCGCCCCCGCCGGGCGAGGCCGGCGATATGCAGCGCACGGTGTTCGACCTACTCCTCGGCGCGCGCCGTGCGGTCCTCGGCAATCCCGCGGCCGCCCGGCGGCTACACGAGCTGCTCGTCGCCGAGGGCCGCCGTTACGCAAACACACCCCGCGGGGCGCGGCTGCGCGACGCGTTGGCCGCATCGGAAGCCGTGGAGAATCTGCGGCGCGTCTGGGAGATGGTGAGCCTCAACGTTCTCGGCGGCCCCGCCGCGCCCGGCGCCGTTCCCGACGCCTGGGCGGATCTGATGGCCGACGCCGTCATCGGGCGCGGTCTCGACGATGCCCTTCTGGATCGCCTGCGGCCCGAGGGGTTCGCATGACGCTCACCGATCCCCGCGAAGCGCTCGCAGACCAGAGCGATTTCATCGGCTATCTGGTTGGCCTTGCCCGCATCGCTCGGGTGGTGCACGGCCTGGCCTCGGACGGCCAGGGCCGAGCCGAGCACCCCCGCGACCCGGACGACTTCGTCTACCTGCTGCTCGGGTTTGCCAGCCTCGGCGCGGCGATCGAGGGATTCGCCGGTTCGGCCGTCGCACAACAGAAACCGGCTGCGGCTCCCCCGCCGGCGGCCCCGATCACGCGGTGGCTCCGATGAGCGCGCTCCTCGCCCGCAGCGACTTCCTCCGCGCCCCGGTGCTGGCCACCGCCCGGCCCGCGGGTTTCAAGGAGTGGCAGCACTTCGTGGTGCACGGGCGGGGCGCGCGGCTCTTGATCAACTTCAGCCTCAACAATGAAGTGCTCGCCGGAGGCGAAACCCGGCCGGCGCCACGCGTCATCGTGATCGCTCACGACGAGAACTGGACCGGCGCCATCGAGCGGTTCGCCGAGCGCGATCTGAACGTTTCGGCCGACCTGGGTGAATTGACCATCGGCGGCAACCGGATGACCATCCTGCCCGACGGCTACCGCGTGGCAATCGACCTGCCCGGCAACGGCATTCGGGGCGAATTGCACTTCACCTCGGCAAGCCGGCCGTTTGTGGTCCGCAACGAACCGGCGGGTGCAGGCCGCGTCAGTTGGCTCTTCGTACCGAGGCTGCGCGCCGACGGATGGCTCCGCATCGGTGACCGGGAATATCGCGTGGAGAACGACCTGGCCTATCACGACCACAACTGGGGCCGGTTCCGCTGGGGCGACGACTTCGGTTGGACGTGGGGCACCATCTTGCCGAGCAGAGCCGGCGACCCGTGGTCGATGGTGTCGGTGCACATCACCGACCGGCGGCGGCTGCGCTCTCTGTCCCGATCGCTGTACGTGTGGCACCACGACGAACCCGCGGCGATATTCCGACACGCGGCGGTGCAGGCGAGCGCGCACGGCTTGCTCGACCGCGCGGCGGATTGCACCTTGCCGCCCCCGATGCGGCTACTGATGGACGGTGAGGTGCCGGGCGTTCCGGAGCGGATCGAGATCACCGCGACGCGGGCCGGCGACAAGGTGCGCGCCGAGTTCCGCTCGCGTTCGTATGCCCGCCTGGCCCAACCGAGTGAGGTACGCCTCGACGGATCGACCGTGCTCTGCGAAGCCGACGGCGACGTCCGGGCGAGCGGCACAGTGAACGGCGACGACTTCGACTTCGTCGGAACCGGTGTATTCGAGTTCCTCCATGGCTGAACGGGTTTCGTCGCTATTGCGGCGTTCGGTCGGGCACCTGGAGGACGAGGTGCCCGACAGTTACCGATTGCTGGTATCCCGCGTCGGCCCGATGGTGGTCGAACTCAACGTCGACGGCGAGGTGTTTTCGCTGAGCGGTGGTCAGCGACTTCAGGTGTCCGACGGCGCGGCGCAGACCCCCTCCGTCCGGATCGTCACCTCGCGGGCCGGCATTCTCGATCTCCTCGACGCCCGGGTGGGGCTTGACGAGGCCGTGGAGGCGGGCACGGTGTGGGTTGGCGGTTCCCTCGATGACGTCCAGCGCGCGCACGACTCGCTGCTGGCGTACGTGCACGCCGCGGTCCGCGCGCCCACGCAGCCGGGCCTGCTATCCGAACTGCGGGAGGGCGCATGAGCGAGCAAATCTGCGCGCCGGCGTCCTGCGCAAGGCGTCCGACGGTGGCGGTGCTCGGGGCGGGCATCGCGGGCCTCACCGCCGCGCAGGAATTGGCCGAACGCGGTTTCGTGGTCACGGTGTACGAGGCGCGGCAGGACGAGCGCAACGGCTTGGGGCCCGAGCCGGCCGGGACCTACCCGCCCGTCAAGCTCGGCGGCCTCGCGGCATCTCAGTACTCGACGGTGGGCGCCGAGGGCGGGAGCCAAGCCGAACTGCGTCCCTTCCCGGGCCGGCGGGGCCAGCCACTCGCCCCCGGGCGAGCGGTGGCGGGTGAACACGGCTTCCGCTTCTTCCCGGCGTACTACCTCCACATCTGGGACCTGTTTCAGCGCATCCCGATCTATCAGCTCAGCGGGACCGCCGGCTGGATACCGACCTCCCGGACCGTCTACGACAACGTCCGGCGGGTGATCACCCAGGGCGTCACGATCGACGGTAAGCCGTCCCTGGTCTTTCCCCGCGAATTCCCGCGAAGCGGCGCCGAGTTTTTGGGCATCCTCGGCCAACTCGGGATGGTGGGCCTCACCGCGAGCGACGCCACCACCTTCCAGGGCAGGATGCTGCGCTACCTCGTCACCAGTCCGCTGCGTCGCGCGCGCGAACTGCAGAACGTGTCCGCCTACGACTTCTTCGTCGGACACGACAGCAAGACCGGAACCAACCAGTTTTCTTACTCGCCGGGTTGCGAAGCGCTATTGCGCCGGATGCCAAAGGTTCTGGTCGCCTTCGACTCGCACTGGGGTGACGCGCGCACCAACATCAGCACCTATCTGCAGCTGTACCTGAACATGGACCGCGACGACAATAAGGCCGATGGGGTGCTCAACGGTCCCACCACCGAATCCTGGTTCGACCATTGGTACCACCACCTCGTCGCGCTCGGGGTGGTGTTCGTCCGCAATGCCGCGACACGGCTCGACCCTCCGCCCTTCGACCCGACTCAGCCGCCGCATCTGCGCCCCCGGGTGCGGATCACGCTGGCCGACGGCACGCGGGTGTCCCCGGACTACACGGTCGTTGCCGTCGACGCCCCCGGGGCCGAATACCTCACGGCCGCGCTGCGCGCGGCGGGCACCGGCGGCACGGTGGCCAGGCTGGACGGGTTCACCACCATCCCTCCTCCGCCCGGTGGCCCCCTGCAGCCCTACACGACCCGGCCCCAGGGGCGGCGAAATCCCTACTCGATGGATGAGCTGGGACGGGTGCCGTGGGATCGCTTCCAAACGCTGTGCGGCATCCAGTACTACTTCGACACCGAATTTCAGCTTCTCCGAGGGCACATGTTGTACGCGGGCACGGAGTGGGCGCTGTCGTCGATCAACCAGGCCGGGTTGTGGGAGAAGCGACCGATTCTGGACCTCGATGGCCACGTCTCGGTGCTGTCGGTCGACATCGGGGATTTCAATGCCCCGTCCAGTCACCTGGGCAAGGCGGCGCGCGACTGCACTCCCGACGAGATCGCCGCGGAGGTATGGCGCCAAATGATTTCCGCGCTCACGAGCGACGCCGGATCCGTCGGGCAGGAGGTCATGCCGTGGCCCGCGTGGTATGCGCTCGATCGCAACCTGACCATGGCCGGCGGACCGGGACAGGGCCAGGGGCGCATGGTTCGCAATGAGGCGCCGTACCTCGTTCCCATCGTCGGCGACTGGGACAATCGGCCCAGCAGCGACCCGTGGAATCCGCACGGAACGTCGTGGAGCAGCGCACCGCCCGACGACTGGTGGCTGGCAGACCTCGAGCAGCGGAACGTCTGGCAGGCCCGCCACGGCGGCTACCAGGTGCACAACAATTCGGTGGTTTTCGCGGGTACGTGGAATAAGACGTTCACACGGCTGACGTCGATGGAGGCGGCGTGCGAGTCGGCACGGCATGCCGTCAACGCGATCCTCGACCACTACATCTGGGTTGCATCGGGAGGTCTCGATCGCCGGAAGAAGACCACGCTCGACTGGAAGTTTCCCTTCGGATTCCTGGACCAGGGCATGTCCAGCCCGATCCGAATGCCGACACCCGCGGGTGACTACTGCTACGTCTTCGACATCGAAAACCGGGAGCCGGCGGACACCCGTCTGCTACGCACGCTGGACTCGATGTTCTGCGAGCGGTCGCTGCCCCATCCGCTGGACGCGCCGGCCGAAATCGCGTTCGGCGTCCTCAAGTCGCTCGTTCCCCCATTCGCCGGAGGTAAGTAAATGTTCATGCCCGCAACGGATTACAACCAGCAGTTGCTCGCCTATCTGCAGATGTTGCGACAACTTCTGGACCAGGTGATGGCGATGGCGACGGCCGGAGCGGCGTTCCCGGCCCCACCGTTTGCAATGCCGCCCGCGCCGTTCATGGCGCCGGGAGGCCAGTTCATGCCGCCCACGATGCCAACGATGCCGCCCGCGCCCCCATCGACTTCACCGGCGCCACCGACACCGCCTGCGCCCGGCGATTACGCCCAACAGCTGTTCGGCTACCTGCAGGCGTGGCGGCAGTACCTCGAGCAGGTGGCGGCGACCGGTCCGGGCAGCGGACCCCTCGGCGGTGGTGGTAAGCCCGCGAACCCGCCGAATGGAACCAGTGCGCCGGGCAACGGTGCCGGGGGCGGTGACACCTCGCGCGGCGAAGCCGGTGGGGGATCGGGGCCCACGCCGCCTCCGAAACTGTTGGACCTCCCGCCCACCAACCTCGGGGGCAGCCAAATCACGGCCGACGACTTCGGGGGGACCAACCCCCTCGCCCCATCCGGCCAGACAGGGCCGCTGATCGCACTAGCGCCCACCGGCTATCCCACGAGCCAAATCTCCGGCCCGGGCCTGGACCTCGGGGGTTCGATGCAACAGGGACCGAACGAACCACAGATGCTGACTCCACCGGGCAACGATTTGGGGACTTTCATGCCCCCGCCCCCTCCGTTTCTGCTTGGCACGCCCGTTGCCACAGACGTCCTCAGGCCGGGGCCACTAGTCGAACAGTCACCGGGCTCGTCGTTTCAAAGCGCAATCGATCGCCTGGACCCCGCTGCTGTGCAGGAGGTTGTGCCGAAATCGCTCTTCTCTACTCCCGAGGCGTAGGCGCGGCGCCGTCGGGGGAAAACCTGCTCAGCAGTGAGTGGACCAGCACCGGAAGTTCGGGCAATAGGACGAATGCGCGAGGCCCACCATCGAGTGAACGTCGCCGAACGTGATGTTTCGCGGGTCCAGGGTGGCGTGGATGTTCTGCGCGATCTGCTCGTACGTCCAGCCCCACATGATGTCGTCGCAGATGAGGCGCCCGGTCGCGGTGAGGGCGTCGTCGTGGTCCGGCGGCCAACTGAAGCCCGCGCCGCGGAGTTGGGCCAGGTATGCGTCGTCGGCGGGATCGGCGGTCGCAATCGCAGCGCTGGAAACCAAGGCAGCGCCGGCCATGACGGGGATGGACAGCAGGGCCAGCCAACGAGGTGAGGGCATTTGATGCGCTTCCTTTCTTCCCGGCGTTCACGATGAACCAGGAAGAATAGAGAGCGCGGGGAAAAACCAGATTATCGAAAGCTGAATAATCGGATTTTCGTGGCTTTTTCTTGCAAAGCGCGTTTTCCGCGTAACCGCTTACGCGGCGCGGGGTCCGTGCCAGCGCGGGTCCGCCGAAGTCCACGTCGCGTCGCCGTGGCCGGTCAGGCGCAACGGGGTCACGGTCGCCGGCACGACGGCGTCACGCTCGTCGCTTCGCTCGAAGCGGCGCTCGACCTTGCGGTAGATCCAGGCAATCGCGGCCACGACCGCGAAGACGCCGGCCAGAACCGCCAGGGCCTCCCCGAAGGCGATCAGCATGATGATGCCGCCGAAGACCCAGAAGGCGATGGCTTCCACGTCATGAGTGCCGTTGTGGCCGCCGATCGTGAGATGCCGCATGGCTGCCTCCCGGGGGAGTAGGGATAGTAGTCACCTAGAACGCCGGCGCGTCGTGAGAGCTGCCCGATTTGCGGCGATGGTGACCCATTTCACGGCGCGATTTCTCAGCGCGCGGCGCCGTTGTCGCGATCCTCGTCGCCCTCGTCGTCCCGGTACGCCCATTCGGGAAGTGGTGTATTCGGCATAGCGCCGAAAGCGGACGCCTCATAACCGGGTTGGCCGCTTGGGCCCTTCCATCGCGGATCTGACCGGTTGGCGCGTGAGCGCCGAATTCCACGGGTGATCAACGCGACGGTGCCTGCGACGATAAAGACGACCAACGCCACCTTGACAACTAAAAGCACCAGGGCCATGTCTCCTCGCAGCGCAACTGGGCGAATGGCGGCGCGTCCGTCACCGCGCGCCGGCCACTGATAAGCCGGGCAAACCGAAATTCTGAGCTGCACAAACCTTGGTGGCAGGTACAGGATTCGAACCTGTGTAGGCGTAAGCCGACGGATTTACAGTCCGCTCCCATTGGCCGCTCGGGCAACCTGCCGCCAGACAGGTTACAACGAACGGGTAGACAAGGCACAAACGGCTAGCACCCGAGGAAGGGACGGATCG
This sequence comes from Mycobacterium paraense, assembly GCF_002101815.1. Lineage (GTDB taxonomy): Bacteria > Actinomycetota > Actinomycetes > Mycobacteriales > Mycobacteriaceae > Mycobacterium > Mycobacterium paraense. The sequence continues at coordinate 184,846 of NZ_LQPM01000030.1, forward strand.
GATGGCTGACTCATCGTTCGACATCGTCAGCAAGGTGGACCGCCAGGAGGTCGACAACGCGCTCAACCAGGCGGCCAAGGAGCTGGCCACGCGTTTCGACTTTCGCGGCACCGACACCAAGATCGAGTGGAAGGGCGACGAGGCCATCGAGCTGACGTCCTCCACCGAGGAGCGGGTCAAGGCCGCGGTCGACGTGTTCAAGGAGAAGCTGATCCGCCGCGACATCTCGATGAAGGCCTTCGACGCGGGCGAGCCGCAGGCCTCCGGCAAGACCTACAAGGTCAGCGGCACCCTCAAGCAGGGCATCAGCAGCGAGAACGCCAAGAAGATCACCAAGCTCATCCGCGACGAGGGGCCCAAGACCGTCAAGAGCCAGATCCAGGGCGACGAGATCCGCGTCTCGAGCAAGAAGCGGGACGACCTGCAGGCCGTCATCGCGATGCTGAAGCAGGCCGATCTGGACGTGGCGCTGCAATTCGTCAACTATCGGTAGCGGGAAGCGAGGTTCTTCGATGACCGTGACTCCGCAGCGAGACGACCGCTTCGACGTCATCATCGTCGGCGCGGGCATCTCCGGCATCGACGCGGCCTACCGGATCGCCGAGCGCAACCCGGGCCTGACGTACACCATCCTCGAGCGGCGCGCGCAGATCGGCGGCACGTGGGACCTGTTCCGCTATCCCGGCGTTCGTTCCGACAGCAGCATCTTCACGCTGTCGTTCCCGTTCGAGCCGTGGACCCGGAAAGAGGGCGTGGCCGACGGCGGGCACATCCGCGAATACCTGGCCGCCACCGCGCGCAAGTACGGCATCGACCGCCACATCCGCTTCAACAGCCATGTGCGGTCGGCAAATTGGGATTCGTCCACCGACACGTGGACGGTCACCGTCGAGCAAGAAGGCGGCGAGAGGCAATACCGCGCGCGGTTCCTGTTCTTCGGCAGCGGCTACTACAACTACGACGAGGGGTATACCCCCGACTTCCCCGGCATCGAACGGTTCGCGGGCACGGTCGTGCACCCCCAGCACTGGCCCGAGGACCTGGACTACTCCGGCAAGAGGATCGTCGTGATCGGCAGCGGCGCCACCGCCGTCACGCTGATCCCGTCGCTGGCGGAACGCGCCGCAAAGGTGACCATGCTGCAGCGCTCGCCGACGTATCTGATTTCGGCGTCCAAGTACGGCAAGGTCGCCGCCGTCGCCCGGAGGCTGTTGCCCCGCAAGGCCGCCCATTTGGTGATCCGGATGTACAGCGCGCTGACCGAGGCGGTGTTCTTCTTGTTGTCCCGCAAGGCGCCGGGTTTGGTGAAGCGGCTCCTGCGCCAGGTCGCGATCAAGAACCTCCCCGCCGGCTACGACGTCGACCTCCACTTCAAGCCGCGGTACAACCCGTGGGACCAGCGGATGTGCCTGATCCCCGACGCCGACCTCTATAACGCCGTCAGCGGCGGCCGCGCCGAGGTGGTCACCGACCACATCGAGGGCTTCGACGCCAGCGGCATCGCGCTCGAATCCGGCAAGCACCTCGACGCCGACATCATCGTCACCGCGACCGGCCTGCAGCTGCAGGCGCTGGGCGGGGCCACGATCAGCATGGACGGCGTCGCGATCGATCACCGCGACCGCTTCGTCTACAAGGCCCACATGCTCGAGGACGTGCCCAACCTGTTCTGGTGCGTGGGTTACACGAACGCGTCGTGGACGCTGCGGGCCGACATCACCGCGCGGGCGACGGCAAAGCTGCTGGCGCACATGGCCGCCCACGGCTACACGCACGCCTATCCGCACCTGGGCGACGAGCCGATGGACGTCAAGCCGTCCTGGGACATTCAGGCCAACTACGTCAAGCGGTCGGTGCACGCGCTGCCCAAGTCGGGCACCAGGCGGCCGTGGAATGTGCGCCAGAACTACCTCGCCGACGCCATCGATTACCGGTTCGACCGGATCGAGGAGGCGATGGTGTTCGGCCGGGCCGCCGACCGCGCACAGCTGGCGGGTTAGCGGTTGGCTCCCTGAGCGGATTCGTCCCCGAGTACCTCTTTGCCGCAGTTCGGGCAGAACCTTTCGGCGGGGTGGTGTTCGGCTCCGCAACCCGAACAGAAATGAGGTTCCGCCGGCTCGTGTGGCGGCGCGACGCCGATGAGCCCTGCGGCGCCGACTTTGATGCCCGCCCGCGCGGAAACCCGTTTCCCGGCACCGGGACGCCTCCCCGAAACCAGCCGCAACCCAGGCGCTTTCGCCGGGGTGTCGAGGCGCCAACGGCTTCGCACCGCCAGGAACGTCACACCGGCGGCCACCGCAAGCGCCAGGGCGACGCCACCGGCGATGTACCACACCAGGTTTGAACCGCTGAGCACCGAGAAATCGCCGCGCTGCTGGCGAAGGTTGGCCGCGCTCGTCCTGAGGTCGGCCAGCCCGGGAAAGTCGGGTGACATCGACAGGGTCTGGTCGAAATCGCCGATCGCCTCGGTGTATTGGCCGGCGTAGTAATGCGTGAGCCCCTTGCGGTAATACGCGTCGGCCGGTCCCAGCGTCGCCTTGACACCCCTGCTCGCCAGGATCGCGGCCAGGCCGTCGGCGGGCGCGACGAAGTTGAACGGTTGCGATTCGCCGAGGGGCGCGAAGCTGTTCACCCCGATCACCTTGCCGTTGAGCGCGACGGTCGGACCGCCGCTCATACCCTCGGACACCGCGGCGTCGATCTCATACTCCGCGGCGGATCCCATCGTCGACTTCTTGCTGACCTTGCCGCTCTTGTTGGTCGGATCCAGCGATGGGCCGGTGACGTTCTCGGTGCTTTGCGAGAAACCCACCGCCAGAACCGCGGTGCCGATGCTGACGTCGGCGTCGGCGGCCAGCTCCGACGACGGCAGGTTGTGCTTGTCCACCTTGAGCAGCGCGACGTCGCCCTTGAAGAGCGGCCGGAAATCCACGACGTTGGCCGCGGCCTTACCCGCGACCCTGGCGCCGGTGCCGTACGTCAGCGCGAGGCTGACTTCGGGGCCCCGGTCGGGGGTGTCGCCCTCGACCTTCGCGTTCTTTTGCAGCCACTCCAGCGCCGCGGCCGGATTCCGCGCTTCGGGGGCGTCGGGGAACTGCGTGATGTATTCCTTGGCCGCCCGTTTGAGGATCAACAACTTCGCGCTGTCGGGATCGACGCAGTGACCCGCCGTGGCCACCCAGCCGTCGGGGTTGATGACGAACGCGGTGCACGCCCAGGCCGCGATGAACGGCATCGTCGTGCCCGGCCCGAACTGGGACAGGATCTGGCCGTCGGGCAGCCGCACCGCGCCGTAACTCTGGCCGGCCAGATACATGACGGCCGGCCGTATCATCGCCGCCGCCTTCTCCTCCGGGTTGGCCTGCGGGCGACCGCCGTCGGCGGCCGCAACGCCCGGAAAGCCGACCGAAACCGCGATGGCGGCCGCGGCCAGCGACGCGAACACGCGGCCCCGTCGAGCGTGTCCGGGCATGAAACCTCCCTCGTGGCGGACCTGTCCTTTGACGATCCGACAGATCCGGCCGGCGAGGTAGGGACCGAAGTCACCTGCGCTGAGGCCCTTGGGTTGGACTGAGGTGAACTGCTTCTAAATCTCGGATGTCGGCAATACGCTGGTCGCCATGGCAGCTGACAAGCGCGAACCCCGAGTCGTTGTCCTCGGCGGAGGTTCCTGGGGAACCACCGTGGCGTCCATCTGCGCGCGGCGCGGGCCGACGTTGCAGTGGGTGCGCTCGGAAGCCACCGCCAAGGACATCAACGAGGACCACCGCAACAGCCGCTATCTCGGCAACGACGTCATCCTGAGCGACACCCTGCGCGCCACCACCGACTTCGCGGAGGCGGCCAGTTGCGCCGACGTCGTGGTGATGGGCGTGCCCTCGCATGGCTTCCGCGGGGTGCTGACCGAGCTGGCCCGGGAGCTGCGGCCGTGGGTGCCGGTGGTGTCGCTGGTCAAGGGCCTCGAGCAGGGCACCAACATGCGGATGTCGCAGATCATCGAGGAGGTGCTGCCGGGTCACCCGGCGGGCATCCTGGCCGGCCCGAACATCGCGCGCGAGGTGGGCGAGGGCTACGCCGCCGCGGCCGTGCTGGCCATGCCCGACCAACACCTGGCGACCCGGCTGTCGGGGTTGTTCCGGACCCGGCGCTTCCGCGTGTACACCACCGACGACGTCGTCGGCGTCGAGATGGCCGGCGCGCTGAAGAACGTCTACGCCATCTCGGTCGGGATGGGCTACTCGCTGGGCATCGGGGAAAACACCCGCGCGCTGGTGATCGCGCGCGCCTTGCGGGAGATGACGAAGCTCGGCGTGGCGATGGGCGGTAACCCGGACACCTTCCCCGGGCTGGCCGGCCTGGGTGACCTGATCGTGACCTGCACCAGCCAGCGCAGCCGCAACCGCCACGTCGGTGAACAACTGGGTGCCGGCAAGCCGATCGACGAGATCATCGCCTCGATGAACCAGGTCGCCGAGGGCGTCAAGGCCGCCAGCGTGATCATGGAGTTTGCCAATGAATTTGGCCTGAATATGCCCATCGCCCGCGAGGTCGACGCCGTGATCAATCACGGCTCCACCGTCGAGGAGGCCTACCGCGGCCTGATGGTCGAGGTTCCGGGGCACGAGGTGCACGGCTCGGGGTTCTGAGTCAACCAAACAACTCGTAACGAAAATATTTGCATTCGATATGGGGCCGGCCCGTTGGGTTGACCTGCGGTTTGACCGCCCCATACCGTCGAACGAGGTAGCCAGGCTGTTGCCTGCCGGTTGGCGCAGTCGTAATTGATTGTGCGCCAATGAGCTACGCCGACGTAGCGAAGTCCCCCGCTCACACTTAACGACGGAAGCGACCGATGCAACACATCGAACAGCTCGGCGATCAAGCAATTCAGCAGGCCCCCAACGAATCACGGCGGGACCGGATCAGATCGATTGTCCGCCACGACCTGCCGTCTTCGCTGGTGGTTTTCCTGGTCGCACTCCCACTGTCACTGGGCATCGCGATCGCGTCGAACGCCCCGGTGCTCGCGGGCCTGATCGCCGCCATCGTCGGCGGGATCATCGCCGGAGCCATCGGCGGATCACCGTTGCAGGTCAGCGGTCCCGCGGCCGGGCTGACGGTCGTCGTCGCCGACCTCATCTCCGACTTCGGTTGGGGGATAACCTGTTTGATCACCGCCTTGGCGGGCGTGCTGCAAGTTCTGTTGGGGCTGAGCCGTATTGCCCGGGCAGCTCTGGCGATCTCACCGGTCGTCGTGCACGCCATGCTGGCCGGCATCGGGATCACGATCGCGTTGCAGCAGGCGCACGTGTTGTTGGGCGGGAAATCCAAAAGCTCTGCCTGGCATAACCTCATCGGTCTGCCGGGTCAGATCATCGACTCGCATCGGCCCGGCGTGCTGCTGGGCGCGCTGGTGATCGCCATCCTCGTCGCCTGGCGCTGGGTTCCGGCCCGGTTCCGCTTCATCCCCGGTCCGCTGGTCGCCATCGTGACGGTGACGGTCATCTCGTTGGTCTTCCCGTTCCACGTGCGACGGATCGAAATCGACTCGTCGCCGCTGAACGCGCTGCGGCTGCCCGATCTCCCGCACGGCAGCTGGGGCGCGGTGGCAATCGGGGTCATCACCATCACCCTCATCGCCAGCGTCGAAAGCCTGCTGTCGGCGGTGTCGGTCGACAGGATGCACAACGGCCCGCGCACTGATTTCAACCGCGAGTTGATCGGGCAGGGCACCGCAAACATCGTGTCGGGGACCATCGGCGGGCTGCCGATCACCGGTGTCATCGTGCGCAGCTCAACCAATGTCAACGCCGGCGCGAAGTCGCGCGCCTCGTCGATCATGCACGGTTTCTGGATCCTGTTGTTCACGGTGCCCTTTGCGGAGCTGGTGGAAGAGATCCCGACCGCGGCGCTGGCGGGGCTGCTGATCGTGATCGGCGTTCAGCTGCTGAAGCCGGCGCACATCGAAACGGCAATGAAGCACGGGGATCTCGCCGTTTACGTCGTGACCGCCGTCAGCGTCGTCTTCCTGAACCTGCTGCATGGCGTGCTGATCGGGCTGGCCCTGGCCATCGCCTTGACCGGGTGGCGGGTGATCCGCGCCAGGGTCGAAGCCAAGCCGGTCGGGCAGGAATGGCAGGTGCTGATCGAGGGGCCGGCATGTACCTTCCTCGCCCTGCCCCGGCTGACGCGCGTGCTGGCGTCGGTCCCCGCCGGATCCGTTGTGACGGTTGATCTTTCGGTCAACTACCTCGACCACGCCGCGCACCAGGCGATCGACGACTGGCAGCGGCAGTTCGAGGCGAACGGCGGCACGGTCCGGATCCGCGGCATGCTCGAGACGGGGCACCTCGCCGGTCGGGTGGGCGGTATGGACGATCGACGGGCGGCCTAGTCGACGCCGGCCAAGCCGTCAGTCGACGTCGATCCTGATGTGCAGCCGCTTGCCGCAGACCTGCGCCACACGCTCCAGCATGTCGACGCGCGGCACGTCGGCCCCGCTCTCCCAGGCCGCGACCGTTTCCCGGCTGACGCCGAGCGCTTCGGCCAGTTGCTCCTGATTCATCCCCGCGCCGGCCCGCGTCTCGAAGATCAGATCGGGCAGGTCGAGTGAGAGTCCGGCCTCGTGAATGTCCATCACCTTCGAGGGTACGTACGGTCTCAGCCGCGCGCCATCTCCTCCAGCCGGCGGATGCGGTCCTCGATCGGCGGGTGCGTCGAGAACAGCGACCCGATCCGCTCGCCCGCGCGGAACGGGTTGGCGATCATCAGGTGCGCCTGGCTGGCCAGCTGCGGCTCCGGCGGCAGTGGCGCCACCTGAACCCCGCCGGAGATCTTGCGCAGCGCCGACGCCAAGGCCAGCGGGTCGCCGGTCAGCACGGCGCCCGACTCGTCCGCCTGGTACTCGCGGGACCGGGACACGGCCAGCCGGACCACCGTCGCGGCGATCGGCCCCAACAACGAAACCATCAGCATCGCAAAGGGATTGCCGCCCTCGCGGTTTCCGCCGCCGAAGAACATCGCCATGTAGGACAGCGCGGTGATCACCGACGCCATCGCACCGGCGATGCAGGAGATCAGGATGTCGCGGTTGTAGACGTGCGAAAGCTCATGGCCCAGCACGGCGCGCAGCTCGCGCTCGTTGAGGATCCCCAAAATGCCCGTGGTGCAGCACACCGCGGCATTGCGCGGGTTGCGTCCGGTGGCGAACGCGTTGGGCGCGTTGGTGTCGCTGATGTACAGCCGGGGCATCGGCTGGTGCGCCGAGGTGGCCAGCTCGCGCACGATCCGGTACATCACCGGCGCCTGCAGCTCGGAAACGGGCTGCGCGTGCATCGCCCGCAGCGCCAGCTTGTCGCTGTTGAAGTACGTGTAGGCGTTCATGCCGATGGCGAACAGCACCGCCAGCCACATCGCGGTCCTGCCGAACAGCGAGCCGACAAACACGATCAACGCGGACATACCGACCAACAGGGCGAAGGTCTTCAGCCAGTTGGCATGCGGATGCCAGGTCATCAACGTCCTCCTTGGAGCATTACTACTGCTCATTGAACGCCTGAAACGGCGGTGGAGGTTCCGCAGGGTCGGTCAGGCGTTAACCGTGCCGGCTCACCGTGTAGTCGATCAGCGTTTCCATCGCGCGCCGGCCCGCGACCTCGGGCAAAAGGGCCAGCTCCTGGCGCGCCTGGGCCGCATACTGCGCCAGGAAGTCCTTGGCCCGGGCCATCCCGGGTGACGCACGCAACAGCGTCAACGCCTCGGCCACCGCCTCGTCGTCGGTGACGGGGCCGGACAGCAGCTCGCGCAGCCGCGCCGCCTCCGGCCCGGCCTCCCGCAGCGCGTAGACCATCGGCAGGGTGTGCACCCCTTCGCGGATATCGGTCCCGGGCAGCTTGCCGGACTCGTGCGAGTCGCTGTCGATGTCGATGATGTCGTCGGAAATCTGGAACGCGGTGCCCACGATGCCGCCCACGCGGCTCAGCCGCTCCACCTGCTCGCCGTCGGCGCCCGAGAACATCGCGCCGAACCGGCCCGCCGCGGAGATCAGGCACGCCGTCTTCTCGTACACCACCTTCAGGTAGTGCTCGACCGGATCCGCGCCGTCGGCCACCTCTTTCAGGCCCCGGGTTTCGCGCATCTGCCCGGTCACCAGCTGCGCGAACGTCTCGGCGATCAGCCGCACCGCCTCCGGCCCGAGCCGCGACACCAGCCGCGACGCCGTCGCGAACAGGTAGTCGCCGGCGAGGATCGCGACGTTGTTGCCCCAGCGCACGTTGGCGGTGGGCGTGCCGCGGCGGACCTCCGCCTCGTCCATCACGTCGTCGTGATACAGCGTGGCCAGGTGCACCAGCTCGATGACGGCGCCGGCGATCGTCACCTCCCCCGCGTCCGGGTTGGGCCCGATCTGCGCGGACAACACGGTGAACAGCGGCCGGAACCGCTTGCCACCGGCCTTGAATAGGTACGTCAGCGAGTCGGTCATCACCGCGTCGGCGCTGCGCAGCTCGTCGTCCATGAGCTGCTCGATCCGGCCGACGCCGTCGCGCACGGTCGCGGCGAAGGCGGCATCCCCGAAGTCGATGCCCGCCACCACCGTCGCCGGAGTACTCACGCGACCAACATACTGGTGGGCGTGAACGTCGGAGCCGACCTGGTGGTCGTGGGCGCCGGACCCGCCGGTTCGGCGGCGGCCGCCTGGGCCGCCCGCGCCGGTCGCGACGTCCTGGTCATCGACTCCGCCGGCTTCCCCCGCGACAAGCCCTGCGGGGACGGCCTGACCCCGCGCGCCGTCGCCGAGCTCGAACGGCTGGGGCTGGGTGGCTGGCTCGACACGCGCATCCGGCACCGCGGGCTCCGGATGAGCGGATTCGGCGGCGAGGTCCAGATCGAGTGGCCGGGCCCGTCGTTCCCGTCGACCAGCAGCGCGGTGGCCCGAGTCGAGCTGGACGACCGCGTCCGCAAGTGCGCGGAGGACGCCGGGGCCCGGATGCTGCTCGGAACCAAAGTGGTTGGCGCGCATCATGACTCGTCGCGACGCGTGGTGTCGCTGACGCTGGCCGACGGCACCGACGTGCGGTGTGACCGGTTGATCGTCGCCGACGGGGCCCGCTCGTCGCTGGGCCGCAAGCTGGGCCGGCGCTGGCATCAGGAAACGGTGTACGGCGTGGCCGCGCGCGGTTATCTGGCCACCCCCCGGGCCGACGACCCCTGGTTGACCTCGCACCTGGAGCTGCGCTCCCCCGACGGCGCCGTGCTGCCGGGTTACGGCTGGATCTTCCCGCTGGGCAACGGCGAGGTGAACATCGGTGTCGGGGCGTTGTCGACGTCGAAGCGGCCGGCGGACCTGGCGCTGCGGCCGCTGATCTCGTACTACACCGACCTGCGCCGCGAGGAGTGGGGCTTTTCCGGGGGGCCGCGGGCGGTGTGGTCGGCCCTGCTCCCGATGGGCGGCGCGGTCTCCGGGGTGGCCGGGCCCAACTGGATGCTGATCGGGGACGCCGCGGCCTGCGTCAACCCGCTCAACGGCGAGGGCATCGACTACGGCCTGGAGACGGGGCGGCTGGCCGTCGAACTGCTGGACGGCCGCGACCTGTCCCACGTGTGGCCATCGGTGTTGCAGGAGCACTACAGCCGCGGATTTTCGGTCGCACGCCGGCTCGCCTTGCTGCTGACCTTTCAGCGCTTCCTCCCCGCGACGGGCCCCGTCGCGATGCGCTCGACGCGGTTGATGACGATCGCCGTGCGGGTGATGGCCAACCTGGTCACCGACGACGACGCCGACTGGGTGGCGCGGGCCTGGCGGGGCGGTGGGCGCCTGTCGCGGCTGATCGATCGCCGAACGCCCTTCAGCTGAGCCAAGTTTCCAACCGCGGGCGACCCCTTCCGCCTATTATATCAATCTTCTTGACATATATCAGACCCGTTGATATACCTGGGACATGACTCAACCAGTTGATTTCGAATTCGAATCCGCCTACCGCGGTGAATCGTCATTTGGTGCGGGCGTGCGCCCGCCCTGGAGCATCGGCGCCCCGCAGCCGGAGTTGGCCGCCCTGATCGAGCAGGGCAAGTTCCACGGCGACGTCTTGGACGCGGGGTGCGGTGAAGCCGCCATTTCGTTGGCGCTGGCCGAGCGCGGCTACACGACCGTCGGCCTGGACGCATCGCCCACCGCGATCGACCTGGCCCGGCTCGAGGCCGAGAAGCGGGGCCTGACCAACGCCACCTTCGAGGTGGCCGACATCAGCTCGTTCACCGGCTATGACGGCCGGTTCGGCACCATCGTCGACTCGACGCTCTTCCACTCAATTCCCGTTGAGCTTCGCGAGGGCTACCAGCAATCGATCGTGCGGGCCGCCGCGCCCGGCGCCTCCTATTACGCCCTGGTCTTCGACAAGGCGGCGGTGCCCGAGGGCCCGATCAACGCGGTCACCGCGGGCGAACTGCGCGCGGTGGTGTCCAAGTACTGGGTCGTCGACGACATCACGCCGGCCCGCATCTACGCCAACCTGCCCGACAACGCCGACAACCTGCCGATCGTCGACGTCCGCGACGAGCCCGACGGCCGCAAGTCGGTCGGCGCCTGGCTGCTATCCGCGCACCTGGGCGTATAAAAACAACCGGGTGTATAGTCCGGCTAATGAAGGCTTTGAGGCTGGGTTCTCTGATCGCCATGGCGGGCGCCGCTGTCGCACTGGCGGCGCCCGCGCAGGCCGACGATTACGACTACGTGTTCAAGCAGACCGTCAACCACTTCGGCGTGTACGGCCCGCAGGACCAGCTCGCGTGGCTGGGCAAGATCGCCTGTGACCGGATCGGCAGGGGCGTGGACGGCGACCCCTACAAGTCGGCCACGTTCCTCCAGCGCAACCTGGCGCTGGGCACCACCCAGGGCCAGGCGTTCCAGTTCCTGGGCGCCGCGATCGACCACTACTGCCCCGACCAGGTCGGCTTCATCCAACGCGCCGGCCACTGAGTCATTTCGTGGCCGCCGCGAGAGTGCAAGTACCGACACCCTCTCTCGGGCGATGCGTAGGCAGTTGCACTTTCGCGGACGGACGGCGGCGTGTTAGGCCACTAAACCGGCTTGTATCCGGCGTGCAGCGCCACGATGCCGCCGGTCAGGTTGCGCCAGCGCACCGCCGACCACCCGGCCGCTGAAATCCGGTGCGCCAGCGTCGGCTGGTCCGGCCAGGCCCTGATCGACTCGGCCAGGTAGACGTAGGCGTCCGGGTTGGACGACACCGCCCGCGCCACCCGCGGCAGCGCCCGCATCAGGTACTCCTTATAGACAGTCGCGAAAACCCCGCTGGTGGGCGTGGAGAATTCGCACACCACCAACCGGCCGCCCGGCCGGGTGACGCGGAACATCTCGGTCAGCGCCGCCTGCTGGTCGGCGACGTTGCGCAGCCCGAAGCTGATCGTGACCGCGTCGAACACGGCGTCGCCGAAGGGCAGCTTGGTGGCGTCCCCCGCGACCTTCGGCACGTCGCGACCGGCGCCGGCCGCCAGCATCCCGACCGAAAAATCGGCGGCCACGCACCACGCCCCCGACTTGCGCAGCTCCACGGTCGACACCGCGGTGCCCGCCGCCAGGTCCAGCACCTTGTGGCCCGGCCCGATGCGCAGCGCCGAGCGGGTGGCCCGCCGCCAATACCGGTCCTGTCCCAGCGAGAGCACGGTGTTGGTCACGTCATACCGGCGGGCGACGCCGTCGAACATCGACGCGACGTCCCGGGGGTTCTTGTCCAACGCCGCGCGACTCACGCCGTCGACGCTACCGGGGCCGGGGCGGGTCAGTATTGCCGGTAACGCCGTTGGACGTGTTCCTGGCGCACCCTGATCTGCTCACGGCGCTCCTCGGCGGACACCACGCGGGTGTCGGCGGGGAGGTGTTCGCGCACGCGGGCGAGCGGCACCTTGGTGACCGAGGCCTTCGGCAATTCGGGCGGCGGCGTGGAGTACGTCCACCGCAGGGCCAGGAACCCAACCGGGTGGCCTACGGTGTCGAGCCAGTTCGGCACCCCGGGGTCACTCCCGGCGACGACGTAGCGGATGGTTCCGTCGGGATCCGGTTCGGACTGAAATCCGTTGAGGCTGCTGGTGTGGTTGGCGTAGTCGAGCGATTCGCCCCACAGGTTGGACAGGTGAAAGCCCATGTACGCGGGCGGCACCGGCACGACGACTTCCACCAGGAGCGCTTCGTCGTCGCCGAGGTCGTAGACGCCACCGGAGTAGACGTTGGTGCTCTGCCCGCCGCCCATCGCGAGGTTGGCCAATGCCGGCTCGTTCAGGTCGTTGCGCGGCATGAGGGTCAACCCGTCGCCGTTCTTGTCGCCGTGCGCCTCCAGCACCAGGTCATAGAACTGGTTCCAGAACGTCATCTGTTTCTCGACGATGCTTCCGATGCGACGGACGTTGCGCGCCATGGCGTCCGGGTCCAGCCGCGCGGGCTGGCCCCCCTCCTTGCCGATCTGCGCGATATGCAGGTCCGGCGCTGCCTCGTGCTCCCAGTCGTGAAAGAGCATGCGCGCGATCAGGTATCGCGCCGAGGCGGTCCCGTCGGCGGTCACCGTCGCGATGAAGTTTCCCGAGTGATCGGCGGGCCGCTGCGGCGCCAGCAGGATCTCGAACCGGCCGTCGTCGTCCACCAGCAGATCCGAAATGTCCAACGCACCGGTGATGGCGCGCCCGCCGGGAGCGAGTTCGGCGAGGCTGCCGGTGTCGCCGGCGTAGCTGCTGTGAGCCTCAAAGATGATGTACTGCGGCGCTTTCGGGACGAGCCGGCCGCGTACCCGGTAGCTCTTGGTGCCGTCGATGGACGCCGAGAGGTACAACGCGTCGGCGTTGTCGATGGTGGCCTTGTCCACGGGTTGGATGGCGCGCCGGAAATACGGGAAATCGGAATCTTCGCAGAGGCCGCGCTCGACGGCGCTGAACGCGAAGCCCAGCAGGTAGCGGTATCCCTCCGCCAGGCTTTGTTCGGTGACCGGCGGGGCGTGCAGCTCGGTGGAGTCGACGGCGTCGCGGGCCCGGTTCAGGGCGTCGATCAAGTCGGTCCAAGCGCCCCGCAGGGCGAGTTGGCTTGACTCAGTGGACATGTGCGCCCTCCCCTTCGGTATCCCACCGGTATTGCTCGAACAGCTCGGCCAGGCGCGTGTGGATCTCCTGCGGATCGAGTCCGAACTCCTCGAGGCTGTAGCGATGCGCCGTCTCGTGCCCGCCGCCGGCTCCGGCCGCCTCGAAGGCCTTGGCGGCCACCGGCCCCAGGTCGAGCTCCAGCGCGCGGTAGATCCGGCGCATGGTGGCCTCGGGATGCGCCACCAGCTCCCGGTAGTCGACGACGACCGATCGGACCTCGGGGTGCTCGGCCAGGACGTCGAGCGGGCGGAGGTACGCGTCGAACGACTGATCGGCCAGCACGCGCAGCGATTTCGCGATCAGCTGCTCGTCGCGGCCGCGCAGGTCCCACTCGTTCTTCAGCAGCTTGAGCAGGCTGGGAATCGTCTCGTTGGGATTGCGGAGCGGCACAATGAATCTCGCGTCGGGAAACGTCTCGATCAGCGCCTCGACGCGGCCGCAGAAGGTCGGGTTCTTGCTCAGGTGCGTCCCACCGCGGTTCAGCGCGATCTGCCGCCGGACGCATTCGGAGTAGAAGCCCATCGCCCGCCGGCGCTTGCGGTCCGGCCACTGGTCGACGTGGTAGAAGTCCAGCTCGCCCATGAAGGGAAACATGACGATCCAGAAGCCGGAGCACAGCGACCAGGTCAGGAAGAAGTCGTCTTCCTCCGGGACGAAGAAACCCGTCTTGTGCATGTCGTCGGTCGGCGCGAACCGCTGCTCCTCGGCCGCGTCGAGGCGGCGCCGCAGGCGCCCACCGAAAACCGCGACGTCGAGCCGAAACAGCAGGCGCAGCAGGCGCTTTTGCAACAGCGACGGGAAGAACAGCTCGTACATCAACGCGTAGCTGAACTGCGGGTCCGCGGCCATCAGCCGGTGCAGATACGTGGTGCCGCTGCGGGCATGCCCGATGCAGAAAACGGGCGCCGTCACCCGGGTGCAACGCAGCGACGGAAACAGGATCGGGTCGAGAGCGAAGCACACCGCGTGCATGGCCGCGACGGCGGGAACGCCGACCAGGAACGCGACATAGCGCAGCCACGGCCTGGACGCCGGCGGGTCGCGACGCAGCAGCCGCAGCATCGTCCGATAGTTCGCCCAGTCGAAGTAGAAAGGCGCTGCGTGCATGACCTCTCCCTCGGTCCGGGCCAGCGGGGTCAACCTATCCGCATTTATTTGACTATGTCAAGGGTATCCGGCTACCGTGCGCGTGTGACGGCGGCGCGCAAGCTGGATTCGGTGGACTCGATCAGCGCCACCCTGGCGCGGATCGTGCGGCTCAGTGCCAGCCGTTCGGCGTTCGCTCGTCAGGCCTCGGCGGCCGACACCGAACTGTCGCAGCCGTCCTACATTCTGCTCCGCGTGTTGATCGATGAGGGGCCGCAGCCGATGGGCCGGCTGGCGAGTATGGCGCACATGGACGTCGGGATGGCCACGCGTCGGGTGCAAGCGCTGGTCGACGCCGGACTCGCCGCGCGCCGGGCCGATCCGCGCGATGGGCGGGTGTCGGTCATCGAGGCGACGGCGCCGGGCGAACGCGCCGCGGGGGCACTCCACGAGGTGCGCCGGAATCATCTCACCCGGGCGCTGTCGGAATGGTCGGCGGCCGACCTGCACCAGCTCGACCGACTCCTCAAGAGATTCCTCAACGACACGCAATGGACGCCGATCTCTTGATCCGCCGGGAATGATGCGCCGACGGCTGCGTTGCATCACTGCGTGAGCGAAAAAGTTTGGTTTATCACCGGTACCTCGCGCGGATTCGGGCGCGAATGGGCGATTGCCGCGCTGGAGCGCGGCGACAAGGTCGCCGCGACGGCACGCAACACGGCATCGCTGGACGACCTGGTCGGAAAGTATGGCGACGCGCTGCTGCCGATTCGGTTGGATGTCACCGACCGTGCGGCCGACTTCGCGGCGGTCAAGCAGGCGCATGACCATTTCGGTCGCCTGGACATCGTGGTGAACAACGCCGGTTACGGGCACTTCGGGTTCGTCGAGGAGCTCAGCGAGCAAGATGCGCGCGATCAGATCGAGACGAACGTGTTTGGGGCGCTGTGGATTACCCAAGCCGCGTTGCCATACCTGCGCGAGCAGGGCAGCGGCCACATCATCCAGGTGTCCTCGATCGGCGGCATCACCGCGTTTCCATTGGTCGGCATGTACCACGCGTCAAAGTGGGCGCTGGAGGGCTTTTCGCAGGCCTTGGCGCAGGAGGTCGCGCCCTTCGGCGTGCACGTCACGCTGATCGAACCCGGCGGCTTCGACACCGACTGGAGTGGCGCGTCGGCCCGGCACTCCGATCCCCTGCCGGCGTACGACGAGGTCCGCGCCGCGGTCCAGGCCGAGCGCAGCAAGCGCTGGGCCAGCCCGGGCGACCCCGCGGCGTCGGCGGCCGCACTGCTGAAAGTGGTGGACGCGAAACAGCCGCCGCTGCGCGTGTTCTTCGGCGCTTCCCCGCTGCAGACGGCCAAGGCCGACTACGAGAACCGGCTACGCACCTGGGAGGAATGGCAGCCCGTCGCGGAGTTGGCGCAGGGCTGACCCGTCACTCGCCCTGCGCGTAGCGCTTGGCGAACATTCGCCGCCGCGAAAAGGGCGACAGCACGGCCTCGTAGTGGCCGAGCAACTCGTCGCAGATGACCGGCCAGCTGCGGCCCAGCACGCTGCGCCGGGCGGCGAGGGCATAGCGGTGGCGCTCCGCGAGCAGATGCGCCACGGCTTCGGGCAGCCGCGCCTCGAACTCGTTGACTTCCAACAACAGTCCGGTGCGGTACGGGGCCACCAGATCGCGCGGGCCGCCGGCGTCGGGGGCGATCACCGGCAACCCCGACGCCAGCGCCTCCTGCACCACTTGGCAAAACGTCTCGTGCTCGCCGGGATGGACGAAGACGTCCATGCTGGCGTACGCCGCGGCGAGCTCCTCGCCGTACAGGGCTCCGGTGAAAACCGCTGTGGGCATTGCCGATTGCAGCTTGCGTTGGTCGACGCCGTCGCCGACGATGACGAGCTGCACGGCGTCGTTGGCGGTCAGCGCGATCAGCCGTTCGACGTGCTTCTCCGGCGCGAGCCGGCCCACGAACCCCACGATCGGCTTGCCGGCCGGCGACCACCGCCGCCTGAGCTCCTCGCTGCGGGCCGACGGCGCGAACCGCAGCACGTCGACCCCGCGCGCCCACCGGTGCACCCGCGGGAACCGGTGGGAGACAAGGGAGTCCATCGTGACGCTGGACGGCGCCAGCGTCCGGTCGGCCAGGCTGTGCAGATGGCGGAACCACGCCCACGCCGCGCGCGTCGTCATCGGAATGCCGTAGCTCGCCGCGAAGCCCGGGACGTCGGTTTGATACACCGCAACGGTCGGCACCCCGAGCCAGCGCGCCGCCTTCACGCCGCCGTAGCCGAGCAGCGCCGGCGACGCCAGGTGCACCACGTCGGGGTCGAATCCGCGCAGCACGCCCACCATTCGGGGCATCGGAAGCCCGAGCGGCAGCGTGGTCACCTTGGGGAACATCCGCGACGGCACCCGATGCACCCGGATGCCGTCGTGCACCCGGTCCGCCCGGGGCTGGCCCGGCGGGTTGTCGGGGGCGATGACGAGGGCTTCGTGCCCGGTGCGACGCAGGTGCTCCAGGACGCGCAGCACCGAGTTGCTGACACCGTTGACATTGGGGAGGAAGGATTCGGCGACGATGGCTACGCGCACAAGACCACCATGTCAGCGCCGGCTGTCGGAAAGGTTGCCTACGGGCATACGTCGTGCGAAATCTGCTGGTCGCGCGCCGTGGCGCGGCGGTCCAGCCACCGGTCCAGCAACGCCAGGCCCGCCAGCGCCACCGCCGCCGCCAGCCAGGCCACCACCGCGATGGACCCCGCCGGAATGATCGCCAGCCCCGCGTTGCGGTGCTGCACCCGAACCAGGTTCGGGTCGTTCTTGTTGTATTCGACGTAGATCCGCATCCCCGTCGCCAACTCGGAGGGATACAGCACGCCCAGTTCGGGGCGGTAGGTAACGCGCTCGGGTGTGACGAATTCGATGGTGGAGCGCCGCGGCCCGGCGCTGAGCACCTCGGCCTGCGCCACGCCCATGTGATGCCGAATCGCGAGATCGTCGCGCCAGGCTCCCGCCACCAGCAGCACCGACTGCAGCGTCACGAGTCCCGCGAGGATCAACACCGCAATCCGCAACCACCGCAACGTAATCCTGGCCGGCGTCGTCGGCGGTTCATCGCTGCGACCATGAATGAGGATGCGCAGCAACGCCTTTGGCGATGTCACAAGGCGGCCTTGATGGCGGCGTGCAGCTGGCGCAGCGAGGAACGGTCGGCCTTGACCTCCAGCACGCGCATGCCGCCCCCCGGTTCGTCGAGGGCCGCGTTCAGTTCGTCGACCTCGATCTGCCGGCTCTCCACGTGGTACGCGCGGCACAGCGCGCCGACGTCGACGTCGTGCGGGGTGCCGAAGATCCGCGAGGACACGTCGGAGAACCGGGGGTCGCCCTGCTCGAGCAGTTCGAAGATGCCGCCGCCGTTGTCGTTGGACACCACGATCGTCAGCCGCTGCGGCGTCGGTTCGGTGGGGCCGATCAGCAGCCCGGAGCTGTCGTGCACGAACGTCAGGTCGCCGATCAGCGCGACGGTGCGGCCCTCGTGCGCCAGGGCGGCGCCGATCGCTGTGGACACGGTGCCGTCGATGCCGGCGACCCCGCGGTTGGACCTGACTTTGATTTCGTGGGCGTCCAAACCCACCAGCGCGGCGTCGCGCACCGGGTTGGACGCACCGAGCACCAGCTGGTCGCCCGGGCGCAGCGCGTCGGCCACGGCGGCGGCGACGTGCAGCCCGGTGGTCAGCGGGTGCACCGCCAGCTGGCCGCGCACCGCGGAGATCGCGTGCCGGTTCATTTCCGCGCAGCGGTGCAGCCACGCGGGGTGCGGCGTCCCGGTGGTCACCGCCCGGGTGCCGGTGGCCTGCGAGTTGCCCGAGACGTCGGGCCAGCGCGGCCCGGTGGTCAGCGCGTACACCGGCACCTTCGGGTCGGCCAGCAGCGCCGACACCGGGCGGTGCAGCGTCGGGCGGCCCAGCATGATCACCTGCCTGGGGCGCAGCAGCGGCAGGGCGAGCGGGTGCAGCGGGTTGGCCGGGGCGGGTGCCGTCGGCTCGGCGACCGTGGGCAGTTGCTCCAGGTTGGGGTGGGTTCCCGCGCCGTGCCCGGCGATGACGACCGTGTCGGCCGTCAGGTCGATGTCCAGCGGCTGGTCGAAGGTGACCGGCGGCGTGTACGTCCACGGCTTGCCGCCGGGGCGGCCCGGCGGGGTCGCGGCGCCGCGCGGTTCGCGATCGGGCACCAACGGTTCGCGCAGCGGGATGTCGAACTGCACGGGGCCGGCGTTGGCGGTGCGCGATCCCGTGGCGGCCGCCAGCACGCGGCAGGTGGCCGATCGCCAGGTGGCGTTGAGCGAATCCAGCCGCTCGGGCGCGTCCTCGGCCAGGCCCAGGCTGATGGTGGCGCGGACCTGGGTACCGAAGTAGCCCAGCTGCTCCATGGTCTGGTTGGCCCCGGTGCCCAGCAGCTCATACGGCCGGTTGGCCGACAGCACGATCAGCGGCACCCGCGCGTAGTTGGCCTCGACCACCGCCGGGCCGAGGTTGGCCACGGCGGTCCCCGACGTCATCGCTACACAGACGGGCGCGCCGGCGCCGATCGCCAGCCCGATCGCCAGGTAGCCGGCCGTGCGCTCGTCGATGCGGACGTGCAGCCGGATCCGGCCGGACCGGTCGGCGTCCTGCAGCGCGAAGGCCAGCGGCGCGTTCCGCGACCCCGGACACAAGACCACATCGCGGACGCCGCCGCGGATCAGCTCGTCGACGACGACGCGAGCCTGTGTCGTCGAGGGGTTCACCACTACAGCGTGTCACAACCCGCTAACAGGCCGCCGAACGTGGAGTTGTTGCGCCAAATGGCGTGATTTCCCGCAACAAGTCGACGCTGGGCGGCGCAGGGGCTTCAGGCGCCGGCGAAGAACTGCAGCGCCGCGGCGTTGACCGCCTCGGGCCGCTCCAGGAACCCGAGATGACCGGCGTCGGGTATCTGCAGGTATCGCCCGTTGGGCATCGCGTCGGCGACCTCCCGGCCCAGATACGGCGGGGTGACGATGTCCTCGGAGAAGCCGAGCACCAGCACCGGCGCGGCGATGCTGCGGTAGGCCGACAACCGGTTGGTCTGCGGAGAGACATACATCTGGGCGCGCAGGCCAGGGGTCTGCTTGACCGGCCAAGTGGTGAACATCGCGATCCAGTCGGCGACCGCCGCCTCATCGTTGATCGTCTTGCGGGAAAAGCTCTCCAGCAGCCGGTTTCTGGCGTCGAGCCCGGGCGGCAGCTGAATCCCGGAGGCGTGCAGCTCGACCTCGGCCTCGTGGAAGAACTGGCGGGCGCGGTCCAGGCGGCCGCGGGTGGCCATCAGCACCGCCGAGCGGACCAGCTCGGGCCGCGCCACCATGAGTTCCTGCGCGATGAACGCGCCCATGGACACCCCGACGAGCCGCGCCGGGGCGGCGCCCAGCGACTCGATCAGCGCGGCGGTGTCGGCGACCATCGTCTGCGTGGTGAAGCCCTCGGCGTTTTCCGTATCGCCGACGCCGCGGTTGTCGAACGTGATGCAGCGGTACCCGGCGGCCAGGAAGGCCGGGACCTGATGGGGATGCCAGGTACGCCCGGCGCCGCCGCGGCCGGCGATGAAAACGACGGGCTCACCGGACCCGCGATCGTCGTATGCCAGGTTGATCACCCGGACGACGGTACAAGGAGCGGATGGCAGGCCTTGATCCGGTCGATCCACCACCGGCGCCGCTCGGGCGGCGCGGCCAGCGCCCGCAGCCGGGCCGGGTCGGGCGTCACCGGCCCGACCGGCAGGCAGCCGTCGACCGGGGCGGCGACGTCCACCACGTCTTCGGTGAACAGGCCGCCGGTACCCAGCCCGCAGGCGTGGCGCAGGTGCGGCAGGGCCGCAGCGGCGGTCAACCCGTGGCTGATGCCGACCGCCGAGTCCAGCGCGCTGGAGACCACGACGGGGATGTCGATCTGGGCGGCGATGGCGAGCAGGACCGCGACCCCGCCCAGCGGGGCGACCTTCAGCACCGCGATGTCGGCGGCGCCGGCGCGGACCACCGCGAGCGGGTCGTCGGCCTTGCGGATGCTTTCGTCGGCGGCGATCGGCACGTCGATCCGCGCCCGCAACGCGGCGAGTTCGTCGACGCTCGCGCAGGGCTGTTCGAGGTACTCCAGCGGGCCGTCGGCGGTCAGGGCGGCGGCGGCCCGGACCGCCTGCTCGACGGTCCAGCCGCCGTTGGCGTCCGCCCGCACGGTCGGCACGAGCGCGCGCACGGCGTCGACCCGCGCCACGTCGTCGGCCAGCGTCTGGCCCGGCTCGGCGACCTTCACCTTGGCGGTGCCGGCCCCGGGGAATCGGGACAGCACCTCGCCCACCTGGGCGGCGGGCACGGCCGGCACGGTCGCGTTGATCGGGACGCGCTGGCGCAGGACGGTCGGCGGCGGCCGGTAGGCGCCCTCGATGGCGGCGGCCAGCCAGTGCGCGGCCTCCGGCGGCGCGTATTCCAGGAAGGCCCCGAACTCGCCCCAGCCCGCGGGGCCCTCGATCAGCGCGACCTCGCGGGTGGTGATGCCGCGGAAGCGCACCCGCATCGGCAGCGCCACCACGTGCAGGCGGTCCAGCAGGTCCGCGAGTTCGGGCGTCACGCGCCGTATACCTGGCGGCCCGCCAGAAACGTCGCGCGCACCTCGAGGTCGGCGATCCGCTCCGGCGGGACGGTCCGGGGGTCGGCCGACAGCACCACCAGGTCCGCGTACTTGCCGACCTCCAGCGAGCCGATCGCGTCGTCGGAGAACAGCTGCCAGGCGGCGTCGATGGTCTGCGCGCGGATCGCCTGGTCGACGGTCAGCCGCTCCTCGGGCGCCAGCACCCGGCCGCTGGGCGCCGTGCGCGTGACGGCCACGCTGATGTTGCGCAGCGGCTCCTCGGGCGTGACCGGCGGGTCGTTGTGCAACGAGATCCGCATGCCGGTGGCCACCGCGGAACCCGCCGGCATCCAACGGGAACCGCGCTCGGGCCCGAACAGGCCGTCGACGAGGATGTCGCCCCAGTAGTGGATCTGGTCGACGAAGATGCTGCAGGTCACGCCGAGGTCGGCGGCCCGCTGCAGCTGCTCGGGCCGGATGGCGCCGACGTGCTCGAGGCGCAGCCGGTGGTCGGGGCGGGGGTGCCGCGCGAGCGCCTCCTCGTAGACGTCCAGGATCGTGTCCACGCCGGCGTCGCCCTGCACGTGGCAGGCCATCGGCCAGCCCAGCGGGAAGTAGGCGCCGACGATCTCGGCCAGCTGCTCGCGGGTGTAGTTGGCGTGGCCGCAGGAGCCGGGCGGCACGCCGATGGCGCGGGTGGCCTCGGTGTCCAGGTACGGGAACGACAGCGCGATGTTGCCGACCCACGGCGAGCCGTCCACCCAGATCTTGATGCCGACCTGGCGCAGCATGTCGTCGCCCTGGCCGGGGGTGGCGTCGGTGCGCATCTGCGGGTTGGAGATCTCGTAGGTGCGCAGCCGGACGGTCAGGTCGTCGCGCAGCTGCTCGACCAGCGGCCCGAACGCCGGGTCGAAGGCCATTTCCGAGCAGGTGGTCAGCCCCGCGCGGTTGAGCCGGGCGCATTCGGCGCGCAGCATCGCCGGGTAGTCGCCGGGCTCGATGGCCCCGGCGAGCAGTGGAAACACCGCGCCGGTCTCCTCGGCGGTGCCGTCGAGATCGCCGTGCGCGTCGCGGCCGAACCGGGCGCCCTTGGGGTCGGGGGTGTCCCGGGTCAGGCCGGCGCGCCGGGCGGCGTGTGCATTGAAATACGCCTTGTGTCCGGAGTTGTGAATGATCACCAGCGGGTAGTCGGGCGCGATCTCGTCCAGCCAGCCCAGCGTGGCGTCGGGAAGCCCGTTCTGCAGCAGCGGATCCCAGCCGTTGAGGTAGGCGCCGGCGGCCCCGCGCGCTGTGACCTCGCGACCCACCGCCGCGACGACGTCGTCGGCGCGGGGCAGCGTGACCGGGCGGATGTCGACGATCCGGTCCGACAGCGCCATGGCCTCCATCAGCGGATGACCGTGCGCCTCAACGAATCCCGGCATGACGCAGCCGTCGCCCACGTCGATGGTCCGGGTGCCTTCGCCGATGAGGTCGGCGACGTCGGAGCGGGTGCCGACGGCGACGATGCGGCGGTCGGCCACCGCGAGCGCCTCGGCGGTGGGGCGCGCCTCGTCGACGGTCAGTACGGTCCCGGTGACGACCAGGTCTGCCTGCCCCATGTGCACGGATGCTAGTGCGTGCAGGGTGCGGCCGACCCGAATTGCAACACGTTCTAGTCTTGCCACATGACGGACGACCTGCTGCGCAACCCGACCCATAACGGCCACCTGTTGGTGGGGGCGCTCAAGCGCCACAAGAACCGGCCGGTGCTGTTTCTCGGCGACACCACGCTGACCGGTGGTCAGTTGGCCGAGCGGATCAGCCAGTACACGCAGGCGTTCGAGGCGCTGGGCGCCGGCACCGGCGTCACGGTCGGGCTGCTGTCCCTCAACCGCCCCGAGGTGCTGATGATCCTGGGCGCCAGCCAGACCCAGGGCTACCGGCGCACCGCGCTGCACCCGCTCGGCTCGCTCGACGACCACGCCTACGTGCTCTCCGATGCCGGGGTCAGCTCGCTGATCATCGACCCCAACCCGATGTTCGTGGAGCGGGCGCTGGGGCTGCTGGAGAAGGTGCCGTCGCTCCAGCAGATCCTGACGATCGGCCCGGTGCCCGAGGCGCTGCGCGGCGTGGCCGTCGACCTGTCGGCCGAGGCGGCGAAGTACGAGCCCAAGCCGCTGGTGGTCGCCGACCTGCCGCCGGACAACATCGGCGGCCTGACCTACACCGGCGGGACGACCGGCAAGCCCAAGGGCGTGATCGGGACGACCGGAAACATCGCCGCCATGACCGCGATCCAGCTCGCCGAGTGGGAGTGGCCGGAGCACCCGCGGTTTTTGATGTGCACGCCGCTGTCGCACGCCGGCGCGGCGTTCTTCACGCCCACCGTGGTCAAGGGCGGCGAGATGGTGGTGCTGAGCAAGTTCGACCCGGCCGAGGTGCTGAGAGTCATTGAGGAGCAGAAGATTACGGCCACCATGCTGGTGCCGTCGATGCTCTACGCGCTGATGGACCACCCCGATTCGCACACCCGCGACCTGTCGTCGCTGGAGACCGTCTACTACGGCGCCTCGGCGATCAACCCGGTCCGGCTGGCCGAGGCGATCCGCCGGTTCGGCCCGATCTTCGCCCAGTACTACGGGCAGTCCGAGGCCCCGATGGTGATCACCTACCTGGCCAAGGCCGACCACGACGAGAAGCGGCTGACCTCCTGCGGGCGCCCGACGCTGTTCGCCCGCGTGGCGCTGCTGGGCCCCGACGGCAAGCCGGTGCCGCAGGGCGAGCCGGGCGAGATCTGCGTCAGCGGACCGCTTTTGGCCGGCGGCTACTGGAATTTACCCGACGAGACGTCGAAGACTTTTAAAGACGGCTGGCTGCACACCGGCGACATGGCCCGCGAGGACGAGGACGGCTTCTACTTCATCGTCGACCGGGTCAAGGACATGATCGTCACCGGCGGGTTCAACGTGTTCCCCCGCGAGGTCGAGGACGTGATCGCCGAGCATCCCGCCGTCGCGCAGGTCTGCGTGGTCGGCACGCCCGACGAGAAGTGGGGCGAGGCCGTCACCGCGGTGGTGGTGCTGCGCGGCGACGCGGCCCGCGACGACGCCGCGATCGAGACGATGACCGCCGAGATCCAGGCCGCGGTCAAGGAGCGCAAGGGCTCGGTGCAGTCGCCCAAGCGGGTGGTGGTCGTCGACGCGCTGCCGTTGACCGGGCTCGGCAAGCCGGACAAGAAGTCCGTCCGGGCGCAGTTCTGGGAGGGCGCCGGCCGCGCGGTCGGCTAGCGCTTGGCCGCGATGCCGGCCACCAAGAGATCCAGCATGCGGCCCGTCTGCTCCGGCGAACCGCTGGCCACGAAGATGCCGATCAGGCTGGACACCACGTCGTCGGCCCGCACGTCGGCGCGCAAGCTGCCGTCCTCGGCCCCGGCCCGCAGCAGGATGTCGACGGCGCCGACGATGCTGTCGCGCGTCTGGCTCGGCTGCATCGCGCCGGAGTCGAAGATCGCGTGCAACGACTCGGCCATCCCGCGCTTGGCGGCCACGAAGCTCGCGTACCGGTCCATCCAGCGCCGCAGGGCCACCCGGGGAGGATGCCGCGTGAGCAGTTGTTCGGCGGTCGCGGCCACCTCGGCGAGCTCGGCGCGATAGATCGCCTCCACGAGCGCCTCCCGGTTCGGGAAGTGGCGGTACAGCGTGCCGATGCCGACGCCGGCGTCGCGCGCGATCGACTCCAGCGACACCGGTCGCCCCTGCGCGCCGGCGAACGCCGCCGTGGCCACCTCGAGCAGCTTCTCGCGGTTGCGGCGCGCATCGGACCGGCTGGGTTGCGCCAAGCGGAGGATCCTCCGTTTCTGCTAGGCTGCGGACAAGCGGAGGTGCCTCCGCATTTCTATCAGTGTGTCAGACGGGAGCATGATGACAACCTTTCCCACGGTCGCGCGGGTCGGCTACGGCGCGATGCAGCTGTTCGGCGCAGCCCGCGAGGACGCGACCCGCGTGCTGCGGCGCGCGGTCGAGCTCGGCGTCAACCACATCGACACCGCGTCGTTCTACGGACCCGGCGAGGTCAACCGGCGGATCAGGGAGGCGCTGGCCCCCTACCCCGACGACCTCGTCATCGTCAGCAAGATCGGCGCGCGCTACACCGGTGCGGAACCCATGCCGCTGACCGCCGCGCAGAAGCCCGCGGAGCTGCGCGCCGCGGTGGAAGACGACCTGCGCCAGCTCGGCCTGGACCGCGTTCCGGTGGTGAACCTGCGGCGCATGGACATCGGTCCGTCCGCGGAGGTCGAGGAGGGCCAGGACGTCGACGTCGACGACCAGCTCGCCGAGATGATCGCGCTGCGCGACGAGGGCAAGATCGGGGCGATCGGCATCAGCTCCGTGCCGGTCGACGTGGTGCGGCGGGCGTTGCCCGCGGGGATCGCCTGCGTGCAGAACGCCTACAGCGTGCTGGACCGCTCGCAGGAAGCCACCCTGGACCTGTGCGCCGCCGAGGGCATCGCCTGGGTGCCCTACTTCCCGCTGGGCTCGTCGTTCCCGGGCTTTCCGAAGGTCGCCGAGCATCCGGTGGTGGCCGAAATCGCCGGCGCGCTCGGCGTCACGGGCGCCCAGGTCGGCCTGGCCTGGCTGCTGGCGCACTCGCCGAACACGTTGCTGATTCCGGGCACGCGATCCGTCGGGCACCTCGAGGAAAACCTCGGCGCCGCGGAGGTCACCCTCGATGCCGAAGCGCTGGAACGGCTGGACGGCATCGGTTCGTTCGAACCCCAGGCCCATCGCGTGGAGCGCCTGCAGAGGTAACGTCGCTGCCGTGGGCAGCGCCAAATCCGTCCGGCCGCCGTGGTGGCTCAAGCCGGCGAACAGGGTCTTCATCCAGATGTCGCGGCTCGGAATGAGTTTCGGCGGCGAGAGCCCCGTCGTGCTGACGGTCAAGGGGCGCAAGTCCGGACGCGAGCGATCGACGCCGGTGACCCCGATGACCGTCGACGGCAAACAGTTCGTGGTCGCCGGGTTTCCCGGCGCCGACTGGGTGGCCAATGTGCGCGCCGCCGGGCAGGCGACGGTGGCCCGCGGCCGCCACACCCACACCGTGCGGATGGTGGAGCTGCCGCCCGACGACGCGCGGCCGATCCTGCGGGCCTTCCCGACCGAGGTGCCCACCGGCGTCGGCTTCATGAAGCGGGCCGGACTGGTCACCGACGGCCGGCCCGAGGAATTCGAAGCCCTGGCCGGCCGCTGCGCGGTATTCCGACTGGACCCGGTGTAGCCGCGATGCCGCGTGCCGTGCTGGTGGTGACCCTGCTCGTGGCCGCCTGCCTGGGGGTGCCCGCACCGCGGTCGTCGGCCACCACGGGCTGCGCGCCCGGCGGGGCGCCTCCCCCGGCCGGCGCCGCCCAGCGCACCGTCAGCGATCTGGACTGGGACGGCCAGCCGGACACGCTGTGGGTCGGGCAGTTTCGCGACGGCTCGGGCCGGACCGTGCGGGTCGTCGGGATCACGACGGCCAGCGGCGCCAACTCCGCCGTGCAGGTGCAGTCGGCCAGCCCAATCCCCTTGAGCGCCATGGCAATCGATGCCCAGCAGGATGGGCAGCACCAGGTCATCGTCAGCGACGGCCGCGGCGCGCACCTGTACGTGTTCGCCGACTGCCGGCTGCAGACCGTCTCCGACAACCAGGGCGCACCGTTCCTGTTCGACCTGCAGGACCTGCGCGAGAACGGCACCGGGATCGGATGCACCAACCTCGGGCCGCCGCTGCCCGGCCGTCACCTGGTCGGGTTGCGCGCGTCCAACCAGGACGGCCAGTGGACGGTGCGCCGCACCGAGATCGACCTCAACGGCACCCTGGCTACCATCGGAGCGTCCGACACCCTGACGGCCACGTCCGCGCAGGACCCGGCGGTGGTCGCCGCGCAGACGATCACCTGCGGCGACCTCACCATGAGCAAGGACGGAGTTCGACAGCCTTGAGTGCCAACCCCTTTGATGCGCAGGCGTGGCGGCCCGTCGACGGATTCGACGACCTGACCGACATCACCTACCACCGCCACGTCGACGACGCCACCGTGCGGGTGGCGTTCAACCGTCCCGAAGTGCGCAACGCGTTCCGGCCGCACACCGTCGACGAGCTGTACCGCGCGCTGGATCACGCCCGGATGTCACCCGACGTCGGCGTGGTGCTGCTGACCGGCAACGGCCCGTCGCCCAAGGACGGCGGTTGGGCGTTCTGCTCCGGCGGCGATCAGCGCATCCGCGGCCGGTCCGGCTACCAATACGCCAGCGGCGAAACCGCGGACACCGTTGACGCCGCGCGCGCCGGGCGGCTGCACATCCTCGAGGTGCAGCGGCTGATCCGGTTCATGCCCAAGGTGGTGATCTGTCTGGTCAACGGCTGGGCCGCCGGCGGCGGCCACAGCCTGCACGTGGTGTGCGACCTCACACTGGCCAGCCGGGAGCACGCCCGGTTCAAGCAGACCGACGCCGACGTGGGCAGCTTCGACGGCGGTTACGGCAGCGCGTATCTGGCCCGGCAGGTGGGCCAGAAGTTCGCCCGCGAGATCTTCTTCCTGGGCCGGGAGTACACCGCCGAGCAGATGCGCCACATGGGCGCGGTCAACGAGGTCGTGGCGCACGCGGACCTGGAGCGGGTCGGCGTGCAGTGGGCCGCGGAGATCAACGCGAAATCCCCTCAGGCGCAACGCATGCTGAAGTTCGCGTTCAACCTGCTCGACGACGGGCTGGTGGGCCAGCAGCTGTTCGCCGGGGAGGCCACCCGGCTGGCGTACATGACCGACGAGGCCGTGGAGGGCCGCGACGCCTTCCTGGAGAAGAGGCCGCCGGACTGGAGCTCGTTCCCGCGCTACTTCTGAGGCGGCTTCGCGCCCCCGCCTAGACTCCTCGCGTGAGCAAGAGTCCCCTTGGCAGGTTCCGAGACCAGCTGGTGCTGGCGACCATGCGACCGCCCGCGGCGCCGCAAATCCTGGTCAACCGTCCCGCGATCAAACCGGTCGACCTCGACGGCAAGCGGATCCTGCTGACCGGGGCTTCGTCGGGAATCGGCGAGGCCGGGGCCGAACAGCTGGCCCGCGAAGGCGCGACGGTGGTCGTGGTCGCGCGCCGCCAGGACCTGCTCGACTCCGTGGCGGACCGCATCACCAAGGCCGGCGGGGCCGCCGTCGCCATCCCGTGCGACGTCTCCGACATGGACGCCGTCGACGCGCTGGTGGCCGACGTCGAGAAGCGCCTCGGCGGCATCGACATCCTGATCAACAACGCCGGCCGGTCCATCCGGAGGCCGCTGGCCGAGTCGCTGGAACGCTGGCACGACGTCGAGCGGACCATGGTGCTCAACTACTACGCGCCGCTGCGGCTGATCCGCGGGCTGGCGCCGGGGATGCTGGAGCGCGGCGACGGACACATCATCAACGTCTCGACGTGGGGCGTGCTGTCGGAGGCGTCGCCGCTGTTCTCGGTCTACAACGCGTCGAAGGCCGCACTGTCGACGGTGAGCCGGGTCGTGGAAACCGAGTGGGGCCGCAAGGGCGTGCACTCCACCACGCTGTACTACCCGCTGGTGGCCACGCCGATGATCGCGCCGACCAAGGCCTACGACGGGATGCCCGCGCTGACGTCCGAGGAGGCCGCCGAGTGGATGGTCACCGCGGCGCGTACCCGGCCGGTGCGCATCGCCCCCCGGATGGCCATCGCGGCCAAGGCGCTGGACACGTTCGGCCCCCGCTGGGTCAACACGCTGATGCAGCGGCAGAGCATCCAGCCCAACCACGAGGCCTGACCGCCGGGACACCGTCGCGGCCGCCGCGCGTGATAGACACGACGGTATGGAGATCCTGGCCAGCCGGATGCTGCTCCGGCCGGCGGACTATCAGCGGTCGTTGAGGTTCTACCGCGACGAGATCGGGCTGGCGATCGCCCGCGAGTACGGCGCGGGCACCGTGTTTTTCGCGGGGCAGTCTTTGCTGGAGTTGGCCGGTTACGGCTCGCCGGACCACTCCCGCGGGCCCTTCCCCGGTGCGCTGTGGCTGCAGGTCCGCGACATCGCCGCGACCCAGGCCGAGCTGCAGGGCCGGGGGGTGCCGATCGCCCGCGAGGCGCGCCGCGAACCGTGGGGCCTACACGAGATGCACGTGACCGATCCGGACGGCATCACACTGATTTTCATCGAGGTTCCGGGGGATCATCCGCTGCGCCGCGACACCCGCGGCGATTGAGGGGAACACCGGGTTAACGAGCGGCTAACATCTGACGACAAGTCAAGGTACACCTGCGTTTCGGCTCTTTCTCCGTTCGACAATTTAAGCCCCCTACTACGAGAATCAGGCGCTGTGAACATCGATTTGTTCCTCCTCATCATTGTCGTAATCACGGCACTCGCTTTCGATTTCACCAACGGCTTCCACGACACCGGCAACGCGATGGCAACGTCCATTGCCAGCGGCGCGCTGGCGCCCAAGGCCGCCGTCGCGCTGTCGGCGGTGCTGAACCTGGTCGGCGCGTTCATGTCGACCGCCGTCGCGGCCACGATCGCCAAGGGCCTCATCGACGGGCACATCGTGACGCTGGAATTGGTGTTTGCCGGCCTCGTCGGCGGCATCGTCTGGAACCTGCTCACCTGGCTCCTCGGCATCCCCTCGAGCTCGTCGCACGCGCTGATCGGCGGCATCGTCGGCGCCACGCTCGCCGCGGTCGGCGCGCACGGGGTGATCTGGAAGGGCCTGGTGTCCAAGGTCCTCATCCCGGCCGTCGTCGCCGCGATCCTGGCCATCGTGGTCGGGGCGATCGCGACCTGGCTGGTCTACCGGATCACCCGCGGCATCCCGACCAAGCGCACGGAGGCCGGGTTCCGGTACGGCCAGTGGGGCTCGGCCTCGCTGGTCTCGCTGGCGCACGGCACCGGTGACGCCCAGAAGACGATGGGCATCATCTTCCTGGGGCTGATGTCCTACGGCGCGGTCAGCAAGACCGAGTCCGCGCCGCCGCTGTGGGTGATCGTGTGCTGCGCCCTGGCCATGGCGGCGGGCACCTACCTCGGCGGCTGGCGCATCATCCGCACCCTGGGCAAGGGCCTGGTCGAGATCAAGTCCCCGCAGGGCATGGCGGCCGAATCCTCTTCGGCGGCGGTCATTTTGCTGTCCACCCACTTCGGCTACGCGCTGTCGACGACGCAGGTCTGCACCGGTTCGGTGCTGGGCAGCGGGCTGGGCAAGCCCGGCGGCGAGGTGCGCTGGGGCGTGGCCGGCCGGATGGTCGTCGCGTGGCTGATCACGCTTCCGTCGGCCGGGCTGGTCGGGGCGATCACCTACTGGATCGTGCACGTCATCGGCGGGTACCCCGGCGCGATCATCGGCTTCGGCCTGCTGGTCGCCGTCTCGACGGTGATCTACATCCGGTCGCGGCGGGTCAAGGTCGACCACAAGAACGTCAACGCCGAATGGGAAGGCAGCCTCACGGCCGGTCTCGAAGGCTCGGACGAACATCCGCCCTCCGATACCGGGCCCAAAGTCGGCACCGGGGCCTCGGCCCGGTCCGGCTCCGACGACGACACGGTGAGCGCGGGGAGCCCCTCATGAGCCACTTCGGCGACTGGTTCAACTACGAGGCCTCGATGAAGATCCTCGTGTTCAGCATGCTGGCCGGTGCCGCACTGCCCGGGCTGTTCGCCCTGGGCCTGCGGTTCCACGCCGTCGGCGGCGGGCAGGTCAGCACCGACGGCAGCTCACCGCACAAGAATCCGGTGCTGCTGGGGATCGCCTGGCTGATCTACGCGGTGGTGCTGGCGGTGATCGCGTTCGCGCTGCTGTACATCTCCCGCGACTTCATCGCCCACCAGCTGGGCCAGCCCTTTCTCGGGGCCAAGCCACCCCACAAGTAGCATCGAATCGTCCACCCAGCCGAGCCCCCGCGCGGAGGGATAGCGAAGTGAACGGATTCCTGAATTCGATTGTGTCGTGGCTGCGCGCGGGCTATCCGGAGGGCGTCCCGCCGACCGACACCTTCCCGGTGCTGGCCCTGCTGACCCGCCGGTTGGGCCACGACGAGGTGATCGCGGTGGCGCACGAGCTCATGGAGCGCGGCTGCTTCGACGACATCGACATCGGTGTGGCGATCACCCAGATCACCGACGAGCTGCCGTCGCAGGAAGACGTCGAGCGGGTGCGGGCCCGGCTGGCCGCCCACGGCTGGCCGTTCGACGAGCCCCAGGACGCCCAGGACCCCGCATAGCCGTCCTGCGCGCGCTGGGCGTCCCACCGGGTTCCGCCGCCGCGGTGCTGCTGCCCGCCCTGGAAGGTGTGCTGGACGGCCGTGAGCCCGCCCTGGTGGCGGTGCCGCCCGGCGACGACGGCACGCAGCGCGCCCTGCGGGCCGGCGAGGCGATCGACGACGACGTGGCCCTGGTGGTGGCAACGTCGGGAACCACCGGCGCGCCCAAGGGTGCGCTGCTGACCGCGGCGGCGCTGACGGCCAGCGCTACCGCGACCCACCAGCGCCTCGGCGGGCCCGGCGCCTGGCTGCTGGCCCTGCCGCCGCACCACATCGCCGGGCTGCAGGTGCTGGTGCGCAGCGTGCTGGCCGGCTCGGCGCCCGTCGAGCTGGACGTGTCGGGCGGCTTCGACGTCGGCGAATTGCCCGCTGCGGTAAGGCGATTGGGCTCCGGCCGGCGCTACACCTCGCTGGTCGCCGCGCAGCTGGCCAAGGCGCTGGCCGACCCGGCGGCCGCGGCCGCGCTGGCCGAACTGGACGCCGTGCTCCTCGGCGGCGGGCCGGCGCCCCGGCCGATCCTGGACGCCGCCGCGGCGGCGGGCATCGCGGTGGTGCGCACCTACGGCATGAGCGAGACCGCCGGCGGCTGCGTCTACGACGGTGTCCCGCTGGACGGGGTGCGCGTGCGCGTCGGCGCCGACGGGCGCATCGTCATCGGTGGCGCGACGCTGGCCAAGGGCTATCGCAACCCGGTCGACCCCGACCCGTTCGCCGAGCCGGGCTGGTTTTACACCGACGACCTGGGCGCCGTGTCCGAGTCGGGCGTCCTGACCGTGCTGGGCCGCGCCGACGACGCGATCAGCACCGGCGGGTTGACCGTGCTCCCGCAGCCGGTCGAGGCCGCGCTGGGCACCCATCCCGCGGTCGGCGACTGCGCGGTGTTCGGTGTCCCCGACGACCGGCTGGGTCAGCGGGTGGTCGCCGCGATCGTGGTGCGCGACGGCAGCGACGCGCCGACCCTGCAGGCGCTGCGGACGCACCTGGCGGGCACGCTGGACGCCACCGCCGCGCCGCGCGAGCTGCACGTCGTCGAGGCGCTGCCTCGCCGCGGGATCGGCAAGGTGGACCGGGCCGCGCTGGTGCGCCGGTTCGCCGGCGCGGGCGATCAATAGGCTGGTCGATCGTGAGGGTCGCGCGACGGGAGTGGGCAGCCGTCGCGGTCGGGGTCGTCCTGGTGGCGGCGGCGTTCGTCCTGCCGCGCCTGCACTGGGGCGTGCGGCCGCGGCTGGACGTGGGCCAGGAGCGGTTCGGCACGCATGCCGGGGCCTCGCCGATCTTCGGGGCGTGGGAGATCCACGCCAGCTGGGGCACCGGCCCGGCGATTCTGATCGCCGTGGCCGCGGTGGTGTGGGGATCTGCTGTGGCGCAACGCCTTTCGTGGCGTGCGCTGACGCTGGGGACCTGGGCCACCGCCTGCGCGTGGGCGTTCGCGCTGGCGATGATCGACGGCTGGCAGCGCGGCTTCGCCGGGCGGTTGACCACCCGCGACGAGTACCTGTCGCAGGTGCCGACGATCACCGACATACCGGCCGCCGTCCGCACCTTCTCCAGCCGCATCGTGGACTACCAGCCGAACTCGTGGACCACCCACGTCTCGGGGCACCCGCCGGGCGCGCTCTTGACGTTCGTGTGGCTGGACCGGATCGGGCTGCACGGCGGCGCGTGGGCGGGGCTGCTGTGCCTGCTGGTGGGTTCCAGCGCGGCCGCGGCCGTGGTGATCGCCGTGCGCGCGCTCGCCGACGAACGCACGGCGCGCCTGGCGGCGCCGTTCGTCGCGGTCGCGCCGACGGCGATCTGGGTGGCCGTCTCGGCCGACGGGTACTTCGCCGGCGTCGCGGCCTGGGGGCTGGCGCTGTTGGCCGTGGCGGTACACCGCCGCGTCCGGTTTCCCGCGCTGCTCGCGGCGGCGGCCGGCCTGCTACTGGGCTGGAGCGTGTTTCTGAGCTACGGCCTGGTGCTGCTGGGCCTGCCGGCCTTGGCGGTGCTGGTCTCGGCGTCCGATTGGCGAGCGGTGCTGCGCGCGCTGGGCCCCGCGGCGCTGACCTCGCTGGCGGTGGCGGTGGCGTTCGCCGTGGCGGGGTTCTACTGGTTCGACGGCTATACCCTTGTGCAGCAACGCTATTGGCAGGGCATCGCCAAGGACCGGCCGTTTCAGTACTGGAGCTGGGCCAACCTGGCCTGCGTGGTGTGCGCGATCGGGCTGGGCAGCGTCGCCGGGATCAGCCGGTTGTTCGACGCGGCCGCCGTCCGGCGGCGTTCCGGTTTCCACCTGGTGCTGCTGGCGATGCTGGCCGCCATCGTGTTCGCCGACCTCAGCATGCTGAGCAAGGCCGAGGTCGAACGGATCTGGCTGCCGTTCACCGTCTGGCTCACCGCGGCGCCGGCTCTGCTGCCGGTCCGCTCACATCGGTTGTGGTTGGCGGTCAACGCCGTCGGCGCCCTGCTGATCAACACCGTCATGGTCACCAACTGGTGAGCCGGGCTGTGCCACCGAGACGGTAATTTCGCAGGCCTTCACTCGCATTTTGTCTGCGGATTTTCAGGCTCGGCGGCTCAGAGGCCGGCGGCGCGGGTGACCCGAGCGAAGCGGCTCGCCGGCCCGCACGCGTCGCGGACCACCGCGATGTCGTCGACGACGTCGACGTCGGCCAGGCGCTGCACCTCGGCCACGCCGATGCCGTTGTCGCGCAACGCCCGCAGCGTGAGCTCACCCGTGTCGGGCTGGGACATCGGCACGCCGCGCAGGCACTCCGCCATCGTCGGCGCCCCCACCCCGAGCACCCACCAGCCGCCGTCGAGGGCCAGGCCGAGGATCGCCGGCGCGTCCAGCAGCCGGCCCGCGCAGTCGGCCAACAGCCCGGCGGTGACCTGCGGGGTGTCCATCCCGATCTGCAGGACCGGATACCCGTCGGCCGAGTCGGCGTGGGCGTTCGCGAGCCGGTCGGCAAAGTCGTTGCCGCGCTGCGGGATCACGGCGAAGGCCTCGAGCCGCTGCCGGAGCTCGGCGGCGCGGGCCGCGGCGTCCAGATCGCCGGTGAGGGCCACCACCCGCGCCACGACCGGCGCGGCGGCCACCGCGTCCAGCGTGTCCAGCAGCGCGGCCGCGGCGATGTCGGCGGCGACGCGGTCCCCCACCGTCGCCGCCAGCCGCGTCTTGGCCCGGCCGGGCTCCGGCGCCTTGGCGACCACGAGCACGGTCACCGGCAGGTCGCTCACGAAATCACCTTCCAGAAGTCCAGGATCGCGGTGACGCTGCCCCGCAGCGAGCCGCTGACCTTCGACTTGCCGCCCGTGCGCGGGCCGTAGCTGACGTCGAGCTCGACCACCCGCCAGCCCGCGGCCGCCGCCCGGACCAGCAGTTCCAGGGGGTAACCCGAACGCCGGTCGGCGACAGCGAGATTCAGCAGCGCGTCCCGGCGGGCGACCCGCATCGGCGCGATGTCGTGCACCGGCAGGCCGTGGCGGGTGCGCAGCCGCCAGCTCATCACGACGGTCCCGACGCGGGCGACCCACGGCCAGTGCAGGCCGGGCACCGGGCGGCGCCGGCCGGTCACCAGGTCGGCGCCGCCGTCGAGCGCGTCCACCAGCCGGGGCAGGTCGCCGGGGTCCATCGAGCCGTCGGCGTCGATGACCGCGACGATCGGGGTGGTCGCGGCGACGACGCCCGCGTGCACCGCGGAGCCGTACCCCGGCCGCGGTTCGGCGACGACCTCGGCGCCGTGCCGGGCCGCGACCGCCGCGGTGCCGTCGGTGCTGTTGTTGTCCACCACCAGCGCCCGATAGCCGGGCGGGATGGCCGCCAGCACCCCCGGCAGCGACTCTTCCTCGTTGAGACACGGCAGCACGACCGTGACCGCGTCCTGGGGCATCGGGTCAGGCCACGATCAGTGCTGCGTATGCGGCAGCAGCGGTTTCACCGGTTGCTGCGGGGTCACCGGTTGCTGCGGGGTCACCGGTTGCTGCGGGGTCACCGGCTGCTGCGTGTGCGGCTGCGTCGGAACCGTTTGCGTCGGAACGGTCTGCGTATGCGGCGCCTGCGTCGTCGGCGGCGGGGCCTGCGTCGTCGGCGGCGCTTGGGTGGTGATCGGTGCCTGGGTGGTGGTGACCGGGGCCTGCGTGGTCGTGACCGGCGCCTGGGTCGTGGTGACCGGCGCCTGGGTCGTCGTCGGCGGGGTCGTCGGGGGCGTCGTCGGCGGCGTCGTCGGCGGCGTCGTCGGCGGGGTGGTCGGTGGAGTCGTGGGCGGCGTCGACGGTGGGGTCGTGGGAGGCGTGGTCGGCGGCGTGTACGGCGGATAGGGGTTGTACGGCGGATAGGGGTTGTACGGGGGGCGATAGCCCGGGTAGGGAACGATGACCGGCATCGGCACCGCCGGATTCGGATTCGGCACGAACGCGGGGACGTCGGGCGCCGGGTTGACCGGCGCGCCGGGCGAAACCAGTTGCGGCGGGATGTAGCCGTTGGCGTCCGGGATGACGCCGCCCTGGAACCCGGCGTTGGGCGCACCGAGCGGCGGCGGCGGCACCGGGGCCTGCTGCTGCGTGGGCAGCAGCGGCATGAACTTGCCCGGGGCGGCGTTCTGGTGGCCCACCACCGGCTGCTGGCTCGCGGTCGGCCGGATCGCGATGGCCACCGCGGCGGCCAGCGAGGCGAATCCGATGACGGCGAAGGCGATGACGGCGTTGCCCAGCACCAGGGATCGCCTGCTCAACGGCACCCGGCCGGTCGCGCCCTCCTCCTCGGCGTCGCCGAATTCGCCGAAGTCGTCGTATTCGGGCCCGAATTCGTCCGCGCCGAGCGGTGCACCCTCGTCGGCCATCGAGTACGCCAGCTGCGGCTCCTCGGCGGCCGCCCCGGCGGCCGGCGCGAAGGCGGTCTCGTCGCCGGTGAGCGCGGCCGCGGGCGCCATCGCCGTGGCGTCCCCGGCCGCCGCGCCCGCCACCGGCAGGGCGGCCAGCGCCGCGCCGCGCGCGAGCGCGAACGTCGGATCCTCGGGAACTTCCACGCGCATGGTCGACGCGTCGCGAAGCTGGTCGGCGACCCCGGCCAGGTTCGACGACGCGCCGACGAGATAGAGCTCGGTGGGGGCGCCGGGCTGGTCGGTGAGCCGGGCCATCATCGTGTCGAGCGCGGCGGTGGCCTCGGGGCCCGACGCGCCCGCCAGGGGCTGGCGCGCCAGCATGGTGGGCGGCTGGTCGGAGTCGCCGTGCGAGTCGACGAACGACAGCGTCGCCGTCTCGTCGTCGACCACGAGCACGCCGCCGGCGCGCCCGGCCGCGCGCATCAGCGCCGTCACCGCCTGCGACTCGGAGAGCACCGCGACGTCGTGGACGCCGGAGTCCTCG
This sequence comes from Mycobacterium paraense, assembly GCF_002101815.1. Taxonomy (GTDB): domain Bacteria; phylum Actinomycetota; class Actinomycetes; order Mycobacteriales; family Mycobacteriaceae; genus Mycobacterium; species Mycobacterium paraense. The sequence goes on from NZ_LQPM01000030.1 coordinate 221,328, forward strand.
AGCGCCCGGCGCAGCTGGTCGGCCTTGGCGGCGTCGGGCCAGCACAGCCGGGTGGCCACCAGCCGGTGGTTCTCGTCGGACAGCAGCCGACTCGTCCCGGCTACGGTCTGGGTCAGCGTCTCGACCGGGTGGCCGGCCAGGTCGACGACGGATTGGTCGAGCACGTCCGAACCGTGCGCGCCCGACCCGACCAGCGCCAGGCGGGCAACGGGACCCGTGACCGCGACCCCCAAAACCACGTCCATCCAGGCTCTCCTTCGGCCGGCTACCCCACAACCAGCATGTCCCGGCATCATTACACTGCGATACCGTCGGCAGTAACAGTCATTCGGGCGACACGTTCGCCTGTGAGCGCAGCGTAACCGGGTTGGCAAACCGCGACGGGCGTCGTCCGAACGGAGATTATGTTTCCAAGTAAGCAACGAAGTCGGCGCGGCAGGGGGTTCCCCCGCCCCGCAAACTGCGTTGCGCGGCAAGTGACCGTCCTCGACCCCCGGGGGGAACCGTGAGTCAGACCGCCGACGACGCCCCAACCGGCCCGATCCGCCGGCCGGGGCCGCCCCCGGGCCGCCGCCCAGCCGCGGCCGGCAGCGTCCAGGCTCCGACGCGGCGGCGGAACATCGCGGGTGACCTGACCGCGGCCGCCTTGCTCGTGCTGGCGCTGCTGTTGCCGTGGAACTTGTACTTCGGGATGGGAATCCCCGGCAGCAACAAGGCGCTGCTGGCGGCGCTGTACGTGGTGACCCTGCTGGCCCTGCTTTCGATCGCCCTGGCCGGCTCCTGGCGGGCCTCCAGCGCCCGGTTCAACCCCGCGCTGGCCGGGCGGCTCCGGTTGGCGCTCAACGCCCCCTACGCGCTGCTGGTCCTCGGCTTCATCGCCTTCGATGTGTTCGAGACCATCCGCTTCGGGGGCACCGTGAACGTCCCGGGCGGCGTCGGACCCGGGGCGTGGCTGGGCATCGCCGGCGCCCTGCTGAGCGCGCGACCGGTGGTCCGGGCCGCCGACGACGGAGGCGACAACGGCAGGTCCGTCCGGATCATCGGCTACGCGTCGATGGTGGGCGCGGCGCTGAGCTTCGGCTTCAACCTGTTCTGGCGGGTGCGATACGCGCTGCAGAGCGCGGGCGGTTCGGATTTCGGCAAGCAGAACATCGCGGTCATCGCGACGGCGCTGGTGTACGGCGTGGTGGCGTTGGTCGCCGTCGTGGTTGGTTCGAGGTGGCTGCTGCGCAGCACCAGGGCCTCGCGGCTGGCGACGGTGGCGCTCGGTGTGTCGACGCTGATCGCCGGGATCGTCGTGTGGATCCTTCCGGTGGGCCGGGACATCGACGCGTTCCACGGCATCGCGCAGAACACCTCGACCGCGGGCGTCGGGTTCGAGGGCTACCTGGCGTGGGCGGCCGCCGCCGCGATCTTCGCGCCGCCCGCCCTGCTGGCCCGGCGGGATCCGTCGGCGACCGAGGAGAACGCCTGGCGCGCGGCGGCCCGAAACGGCTTGCTGCTCATCATCGTCTGGTGCCTGGGGTCGATGGTCATGCGGATCACCGACCTCGCCGTCGGCGTGGCGCTGAACTACCCCTTCTCGCGCTACGACAGCATGGTGCTGGCCGCATTCGACCTGACCACCGCCCTGTTGGCGGTGTGGCTGCGGATCAACCTGGCCAACGACGCGGTCTCCCCCCGGCTGATCTCGTCGCTGTGCGGGCTCGTGGCCACCCTGAGCATCACCCGCGTCGTCGTGGGCGTCGCGCTGGCGCCGCGCTTCGAGGAGTCGCCCAACGCGCCGGCGCCAAACCCGGTGTACGGCAACAACCTTGCCCAGCAGATCACCAGCACCTTCGACGTCGCGCTGTGCGTGCTGGCCCTGTGCATCCTCGCCGCCGCGGTCATCACCGGGCAACTCGGTGCGCGGCGGGCGCGACGCCGGCGGCGCCGTCCCGGCCACGCGCGCGGCGGCCCGGCGGGCACCCACCCGGGCCCCGCCGCGCCGACGACCCGCATCCCCGTCGGCCGCGGGGCCCCGCCGTCGGCGGCGGCGACGACGCGCATTCCGACCGGCGGTGCGCCGCAGCTGGCCGGTTCGCCGCGAATCTTCCGGGGCGACGACTCCGCGACGCGGCAGATCCCCGTTCAGAAGCCGCGGATCTTCCGGCCACCCTCGGGTTAACGCAAAGGCGCGTAGGCGAACTCGCGCAATCCCTCCAGCGGGTCGACGGCGGCCCGGAAGCCCAGCACCTCGGCGGCGCGGGTGGGATCGGCGACGATGTGGCGCACGTCCCCGCTGCGGTACTGCCCGGTGACCACCGGGGACACCGAGCCGTCCCGGGCGTCACACAGCGCGCTGGCGACCTCGAGGATCGAGATCGGCCGCCCGGAGCAGACATTGAACGCCGAGAAGCCCTCGGCGTTGCAGGCCGCCGCGGCGAGGTTGGCGGCGGCGACGTCGTCGACGTGCACGAAATCGCGCATCTGGCCGCCGTCCTCGAAAACCCTTGGCGGCTCGCCCTTTTCCAGCGATGAGCGGAAGATCGCGGCCACGCCGGAATACGGGGTGTCGCGCGGCATGCCGGGGCCGTAGACGTTGTGGTAGCGCAGCGCCACCACCGAGCCGCCCGTCGCCTCCGCCCACGCCAGGGCGTAATGCTCCTGCGCGGTCTTGCTGGCCGCGTACAGGCTGCGCGGCCGCAGGGCGGCGTCCTCGCCGACCAGCCGCCACGTCGCGTCGAGTCCGCAAACGGGACAGCGGTTTTCGAAGACCCCGGCGTCGAGGTCCGCGCGCCGCCGCGGCGGCGGGTCGACGAGCCCATGGTCCGGGCAGGCGTACTGGCCCGGCCCGTAGACGACCATCGACGACGCCAGCACCAACCGGCGCACCCCGGCGGCGAACATCCGCGCCAGCAACACCGTGGTCGCGAAGTCGTTGTGGCCGCCGTAGGCCGGCGCGTCGGCGGCGTCGACGCCGGCGCCCACCATCGCCGCCTGATGGCAGACGAGGTCCACCCCGTCCAACAGCGGGGCCAGCGCGTCGCCGTCGCGGACGTCCACCCGCCGGCAGCCCTGGGGCAGCACGGCATTCGGGCCGTGCGCGGCGGGCAGCAGGACGTCGACGGCGACCACATCGTGGCCCGCCGCGCGCAGCGCCGCGTCCACCCGCGACCCGATGAAGCCGGCCGCACCGGTCAGCAGCACCCTCATGGCAGCTCCACCGGCAGGGTGACGCCGGTGTGCGGCTGGCAGTGGGTGCAGGTCTGCTCGACGGCGACCCGGTGGATGGCCGCGCGCACCAGCTCCTTGAAAAGCCCCATGTTCCGTTCGAATTGGGCGAACACGTCGACGGCCTTCACCCCCTCGCCGGCCGTGATCCCGGCGTCCAGGTCGGTCACCAAAGCGATTGCCGCGTAACATATTTCGAGTTCGCGGGCCAGCACCGCCTCCGGGTAGCCGGTCATGTTGACCAGGCTGAACCCGGCCGAGGCGAACCACCGGCTTTCGGCCCGGGTGGAAAATCGCGGGCCCTGGATCACCACCATGGTGCCGCCGTCGACCACGTCGGGCAGGCCGGTGGCCGCGGCCCGCAGGATCGGGCAGTACGGATCGGCGAAGTCGACGTGGACGGCGCCCGAGTCGAAGTAGGTGTCGGCCCGGCCGCTGGTGCGATCGACCAGCTGGTCGGGCACCACCACCGCGCCCGGGCCGTTGTCGGGGTTCAGGCTGCCGACGGCGCACGGGCCGAAGACCCGCCGCACGCCGAGCTTGCGCAGCGCCCACATGTTCGCCCGGTAGGGCACGGTGTGCGCCGAGAATTGGTGCGTCGCGCCGTGCCGGGGCAGAAAGGCGACCTCGTGGTCGCCGATGGCGCCCACCGTGACCGGCGCGCTCGGCGGGCCGTAGGGCGTGTCGACGTCGATGGTGCGGACCGACGATTCGAAGAACGTGTAGAAGCCGCTGCCGCCGATGACTCCGAGCATCCGCCCATTGTGGTGCATAGGGCAGGATGCCCTGGTGGCCAGTTTCGCGCAGTGGGTCGAAGGCGCCCGGCCCCGGACGCTGCCCAACGCGGTGGCGCCGGTGGTGGCGGGCACGGGCGCGGCCGCCTGGCTGGGCTCCGCGGTGTGGTGGAAGGCGCTGCTGGCGCTGGTCGTCGCGCTGGCACTGATCGTCGGCGTCAACTACGCCAACGACTACTCCGACGGGATCCGCGGCACCGACGACGACCGGGCCGGCCCGGTGCGGCTGGTGGGCTCGCGGCTGGCCACCCCGCGCTCGGTGCTGGCCGCGGCCGTCACGAGCCTGTCGGTGGGCGCGGCGGCCGGGCTGGTGCTGGCACTGCTGAGCGCGCCGTGGCTGATCGCCGTCGGCGCCGCCTGTATCGCCGGGGCGTGGCTCTACACCGGCGGGTCAAAACCCTACGGCTACGCGGGTTTTGGCGAGGTCGCGGTGTTCGTGTTCTTCGGGCTGGTCGCCGTGCTGGGCACCCAGTACACCCAGGCGCTGCGGGTGGACTGGGTCGGGCTGGTGTCGGCGGTGTCGATCGGGGCGCTGTCGTCGTCGGTGCTGGTGGCCAACAACCTGCGCGACATCCCGACCGACGCGCAGTCCCGGAAGATGACCCTGGCGGTGCGGCTGGGCGACGCCCGCACCCGGGTCCTCTACCAGGCGCTGCTGGCCACCGGCGCGGTCGCGACCCTGGCGCTCATGGCGGCGACCCCCTGGTGCGCCGTGGGATTCCTGGCGACGCCGCTGGCGTTGCGCGCGGTGGCGCCGGTGCGCTCGCGCCGCGGCGGGCGCGACCTGATCCCCGTGCTGCGCGACACCGGGCTGGCGATGGTCGTGTGGGCGATCGCGGTGGCGGCGGCGCTGGCGCTGGCCCGCTGACCGCACGCGGCGAAGCTAGGCCTCGGGCTGCTCCGGTCCGTCTTCCGGTACGGGCTCCCCGCGCAGCCGGGCCTGCAGCTGTTCGCGTTCCCGGCGCCGGCGCTCGCCGGCGACCGCCAGCCCGGCGGTGGCGCGCCGGCGCAGCGGGCCGAACAGCCAGATGCCCAGCGGCATCCCGATGATCAGAGCGAACAGCACCGCGACCACGACGGGGAACTGGGTGACCCCCAGCAACCGCGCGATCCCGTAGATCGCGCCGCTGAGCGCGGCGACGAGCGCCAACCGCGCCACCGCGTACAGCAACACGTCGGCCCATACGCGATTGCGTGACCGCTCCCCAGTGCTGTTGTCGCTAGGCCCTTCTGACACAAGCTCGAGCCTACGGCGCGGGTATATTCGCTCCAAGGAGGTGTTGAGTGCTCTACCTGCTGCTCGTCCTGATCCTGGGGACGCTGATCTACGTTGGCTGGCGCGCGGCGCGGTCACAGGCCCACCGACCCAAGACGCGCGTCATCGGACCCGACGACGATCCGGACTTTTTGCGGCGGCTAGGTCACGGGGACAACAACCCCCGCTAAGCCACTCCGGGGTTGCGCTGATCGCCGGGGAACCCATCGGCCACGACGGCCGCCAGCTCGGCGAGCGCCTCGCGGGTTCCGCGCCGCAACCGGTCCAGCTCGATCTCGGCGCCCTCTTCCAGGTGCGGGTCGAACGGGATCAGCCGCACCGCGCGGCAGCGCCGCGAGAAGTGATCGATCACCTTGTTCATGTCGACCTTGCCGGTGCGCGGCCGCACGGCGTTGATGACCGCGATCGAGTTGCGGACCAGCTCCTGGTGCCCGTGCGCGTCCAGCCAGTCCAGCGTGGCCGAGGCGCTGCGCGCGCCGTCGATGGACCCCGACGCCACCACCAGCAACACGTCGGCCTTGTCCAGCACCGACGACATCACCGAGTGCAGCAGCCCCGGGCCGCAGTCCGTGAGCACCAGGCCGTAGAACCGCTCCAGGATGTCCAGGACGCGGGCGTAGTCGTCGGCGCTGAAGGCCTCGGAGATGGCCGGGTCGGTTTCCGACGCCAGCACCTCCAGCCCGCTCGGGCCCTTCGACGTGTAGCGGCGCACGTCGCTGTAGCGCTCGACGGTCCCGGCGTCGTGCAGCAGCTGACGCACCGTCGCCGCCGTCTCCAGCGGGATCTTCTGGCTCAGGGTGCCGCGGTCGGGGTTGGCGTCGACGGCCACCACCCGGTCGCCGCGGATGGAGGCGAACGTCGACCCCAGCGTCGCGGTGATCGTGGTCTTGCCGACGCCGCCCTTCAGCGACAGCAGCGCCACCCGGTAGCAGCCCCGCAGGGGCCGGTTGACCTGGGCCACCAGGTTGTTATGGCGCAGGGCGCGCGGGCTCTCGCCGAGGTTGATCAGGTGACCGGACAGGTCGTAGACCAGCCGGCGCCAGCCCTCCGACGGCGGCGGCTTGACCGGCCGCAACAGCATCCCGGTGGACAGCTCCGGGTACGGCGTGTGCGGCAGGTGCTCGGGCCGGTACGGAGGCGCCTGGGCCTCCGCCGGCGGCGCCTCGGCGGGCCCGTTGTAGTAGGCGCCGTAGGCGGTCGGGTCGACGCGCGGGATGCCGGTGACCGGTGTGGAATCCCAGGGCGGCATCCCGCCGCGGGCGGGCGCGGGCCCCGCTGCCGTGGAGGCCGCCTCCCGCCGCTCGGCCGGGGGGACCCGCCGCTCGGTGCGGAACCCGGCGAAGGCGCGGGTGGGCGCGTCGCCCGAGTCCGCCGCCGGTTCAGTGGATTGCTGCGCCGGGGGCAGCTCCGTCGTCTGCGGCTCGGGCGCGCCCACGCCCGTCGTTGGATGGTCGGACACCTGCACTCCCCCTTGTTGCGATTATCTGGGTCGGTTGCTGTCTGTCAGCCCACGCCCGCATACGAATGCAGGCCCACGGTGACCAGGTTAACGAAGAACAGATTGAAGACCATGGCGACGAAACCCACGACGTTGATCCACGCCGCCTTCCTATCGCGCCATCCCGCCGTCGACCTGGCATGCAGATACGCGGCGTATACCACCCACGCGATAAACGAAACCGTCTCCTTGGGATCCCAGCCCCAGTACCGGCCCCAGGCTTCCTCGGCCCAGATGGCGCCGAAGATGACCCCGAACCCGAACACCGGAAACGCGAAGATCGTGGTGCGGTAGGCGACGCGGTCCAGGGTCTGCGCGTCGGGCAGGCGCTGCACCATCCGGGCCAGCGCGCTATCAGTGCCTTCCGGGTCTGGGTCCGCCCCTAGCCGCGACGTGCGCAGCAGGAACAGGATGCTGGAAATGCCGGCGACCATGAACACCCCGGAACCCAGGCTGACCACCGACACGTGGATGGGCAGCCAGTAGGACTGCAGCGCGGGCATCACCGGCGCGGCGTTGGTGTAGAGCCAGCGGCCGGAGACGGTCAGCAGGATCAGCACCGGCACCAGCAAGAACACCCACAGCGGGCGGTACTGCGGGCGGCGCAGCACGATCGCGCCGGCGACCAGGCCGCAGCAGCACGTCAGGTTGATGAACTCGTACATGTTGCCCCACGGCGGCCGCATGGTCGCCAGGCCGCGCAGCGCGATGCAGACCAGCAGCAGGCCGATGCCGAGGTAGACCACCGCCAGCCCGGCCCGCCCGACGCGCTCGTCGAACGGGCGCTCGTCGGCGTCGGCCACGATGCCGGGCACCGCGCTGTCGGCGGCCACCGAGCCGGCCAACACGCGCCGGTCCACGCGGCGGCTGCCGGCGTAGGCCAACTCGAACGCCAGCAGCATCATGGCGACCACCAGGGCCACCACCGCCGAGGTGAACGCCCAGTCGGAGTAGCGCGCCAGCCCGATGTTGACGTGCAGGGTGTTCATGTGACGTCCACCTGAGAACTCCTTCTGGACGCGGCGGACTCGCCCAGCCCGTCCAGTGTTTGCCCGGTCAACCGCTCGAACTCGTCGCCCCACCCGGAGTTGTCGGTGCGCGCCAGCCCGCCCAGTTCGACGTTCACCGTACCGGCCACCTCGCCGCCGGCCGCGGTGAGCCTGACCCACACCCGCCGGCGGCGCACCAGCAGCGACACCACCAGCCCCGCCATCATCGTGGCGGCGAAGACCAGCACCCACGTCTGGCCCGGGTCGTGGGAGACCTGCAGGTTGACGAACGGCACCGCCCCGTCGAAGCGCACGACCGTGCCGGCGGCCGGCCCCTGGTCGAGCCGGACCTCCTGGCCGGCGCGCAGGTTGACCCGCTTCTCCTTGGTCAGCCGGCCCTGCTCGATCAGCCGGTGATCCAGCGAGAACAACGACTGGGGCCGCCCGGTGTCCAGGCCGGTGTCGCCGCGGTAGATGTCGACGGCCACCGCGGGGGCGTTCAGCGCCGGGAAGCGCGACGACAGCAGCGTCCCGTCGAGTTGCTCGGTGGGCGCCAGCAGGCCCTGGATCGCGATCTCGTGCTGGCGGCGCTCCGCCGCGTTGGGATAGCTGCCGGCGGGCGGGTCGATCCGCGCCACCCCCGAGCTGAGCAGCGTCTGCGGGTTGTCGGGCCGCCATTGCACGGTCGACGTGCGCGTCTGGCCGTCCGGGAAGGTCACGGTGAACGTGGGCGCATAGCCGTGGCCCTGCAGGTACACCCGGTCGCCGCCGACGCGCAGCGGGTGGTTGACCTCGAGCAGGTAATGCCGCCAGCTGTTCGCGGCCAGGTCCCTGCCGGCCTGGTAGTCGATGTCGGCGGCGAACGAGGTGGCCTGCCCGGACGGCAGGTAGTGGGCCTGGAAGTCGTTGACGCGGATGCAGATCGGGTGCAGCGACGTGCCGTCGACGGTGTTGCCGGCGCGGAACGAGTCGAAGGCGGCCGGCGAGGCCGAGCAGAAGCCGGGGCCGCCGTCGGCGATGACGATGACGTTGCCCTCGTAGCCGAAGAGCTTGCCGACGGCCACGGCGACCAGCAGGCCCAGCAACGAGAAGTGGAAGACGATGTTGCCGAACTCGCGCAGGTAGCCCTTCTCCGCCGAGACCTCGACGACTTCGCCCTCGTGCCGGATGGCCGTGCGCCAGCCACGCAGTCGGCCGGTGATCGTGTTCGCCAGGGCGTTGAGGTCGGCCGGGTCGCCGGCCACCTCGGCGCTGGCGTGCTTGGGCAGCCGGGACAGGTTGCGCGGGGCGGGCACCGGGGTGGCGCGCAGGCTGCGCGCGTGCTCGATCATCCGCGGGGTCAGGCAGCCGACCAGCGAGACGAACAGCAGCACGTAGATGGCGGTGAACCAGAAGCTGGAGAACACGTCGAAGGCCTGCAGCCGGTTCAGCCAGGGTCCGATCACCCGATGGGTCGCCAGGTACTCGTCCACCTTGCCGGCGTTGAGGCTGCGCTGCGGCAGCAGCGCGCCCGGTATCGCGCCCAGCGCGAGCAGGAACAGCAGCACCAGCGCGGTGCCCATCGAGGTCAGCGCGCGCCAGGTGTTGCGGGCCCAGGCGGTGGCCTTCGCGATCAAATCGGCAGCCTCACGTCGGACACGAACGCGTCGCGCAGCCAGGAGATGAAGTCGTTCCACACGCCGGTCACCAGCAGGGCGCCGACGGCGATCAGCAGCGCGCCGCCGAAGACCTGGATGGCCCGGGTGTGCCGCCGCAGCCAGCCCAGCGCCCCCACCGCCCCCGCCGAGCCGAACGCCAGCAGCACGAACGGGATGCCCAGCCCCAGGCAGTAGGCGATCACCAACGCGACGCCGCGCGCGACGTTCGCGCCGTCGGTGGCCGAGGCGACGGTGATCACCCCGGTCAGCGTCGGCCCCAGGCACGGGGTCCAGCCCAGCGCGAACACCGCGCCCAGCACCGGCGCGCCGGCGACCGTCGTCAGCTGCCGCGGGCTGAACCGGGCCTGGCGCTGCAGCGCCGGAATCAGGCCCACGAACACCAGCCCCATCACGATGGTCAGCACGCCGCCGGCCCGCTGCAGGGCCAGCTGGTTGGTGATCAGCGTGGTGGTCATGCCGAGCACCGCGACGGTGCCGAGCACGAACACCGCGGTGAACCCGGCGACGAACAAGGCCGCCGACCCGGCCACCCGCCACCGGGCCGACCTCGCGGGGCGCCAAAAGGCGGAGTGCGCGCCGGGGGGCGGCTGCTCGTCGACCCCGACGACCGCCGCCAGATACGACAGGTAGCCCGGCACCAGCGGCACCACGCACGGCGAGGCGAACGACACCAGGCCCGCCAGCAGGCACGCCCCCAGCGCCAACAGCAGCGGGCCGGCGGCGGCGATGTGGGTGAAGCCGTTCACTCCTTGGCCACCCGTTGCACCACGGGCTGCAGGTCAGAGGCGAGCAGCTCGCGCAGGAACACCGCCGCGACCCGGTGCTGGCGGTCCAGCACCAGCGTGGACGGGATGACGGTGGTGGGGTACTTGCCGCCGAACGCGATCAGGGTCCGCATCGCCGGGTCGTAGAGGGACGGGTAGCTGACGTGGTGGTCGTCGACGAAGTCCAGGGCGGCCTGGCGGTTGTTGTCCCGGACGTCGATGCCCAAAAACGCCACCCCGGCGGCGCGGGTGGCGTCATACACCTGCTGCAGCTGGCTGACCTCGGCGCGGCACGGCCCGCACCACTGCCCCCAGACGTTGATGACGACGACCTGGCCGGCGAAGTCGTCGAGCGATCGCGTGTGCGCCGGATCGGCCAGGTCGGGTCCCGACAGCGGTCCCGGGCGCCCGCGGCTGGCGGGCGGGTCGTAGTAGATGTCGGTCTTGCCGCCCGGCGACACGAATTCGAAGGTGCCGCCCTGGGCCACGGCGTCGCGACCGGTGCAGCCGGCCACCAGGGTCGTCAGCACGACCCCGGCCATCGCCAGCCGCCACCCGGTTCCTGCGCCGCTCCTCATCGCTTCGTCCCCCTCGCCGCTGCGCGGCTGGGGGTGCCCCCACTGCATCGTCGCGGCGCCGTCATGGCGCGGGTTCGGAGTACTCGATGTCGACCAGCCGGTCGCCGTCGTAGATCAGCGTGGTGATCGAGCAGAGCCCGCATTCGCGCCGCCGCGGGTCGTGCCAGAGCCGCTTGCCGCTCAGGTGCAGCCGCAGCGTCCACACCGGCAGTTGGTGGCTGACGCACACCGCCTCCTGGCCGGTGGCGCGGGCGCGCGCCTTGTCGACCGCGGTGGTCATCCGGTTCGCGATGTCGGCGTAGGGCTCGCCCCACGACGGGGTGAACGGGTTGCGCAGCTGCCACCAGAACCGCGGGTCGCGCCACGCGCCGTCGCCGGGCCCCACGCGGCGACCCTCGAAGAAGTTGGCCGATTCGATCAGGTCGGGGTCGGTGTCGACTGCGAGGCCGTGCCTGGCGGCGATGGGCCCGGCGGTCTCCTGGGCCCGCTGCAGCGGGGACGCGACGACGGCGACGATGTCGCGCCCGGCGAGCGCCTCGGCGACCGCGTCGGCCTGCGCCCTGCCCTTCTCGGACAGGTGGAACCCGGGCAGCCGCCCGTAGAGGACGCCGCTCGGGTTGTGCACCTCGCCGTGGCGCACGACGTGCACCCTGGTCTCGTCGGCCATCAGCGCTTGCCCTCCGCGACGGCTTGGGCGGCGCGGCGGGCCGCGTCCAGCAGCGCCGCCGCGATCCGGTCGAATGCGGCGTCGTCCAGGGCGGTCGAGACGAACCACGCCTCGAAGGCGCTGCACGGCGGGTACACGCCCGCGTCCAACAGGGCGTGGAAGAAGGGCGGGTAGCGCCACGTCTGACTGGCCCGCGCGGACGCGAAATCGGTCACCGGCGTTTCCGAGAAGAACACGCTGAGCATGTTGCCGCCGCGCGGAATCTGATGGGGCACACCGGCTTTGGTGAGCTCCTCAGACAGCAGCCCGGCCAGCCGGTCCGCGTTGGCGTCCAGCGTGGCGTAGGCCGCGTCGTCGGCGGCGCGCAGCGTGGCCAGCCCGGCGGCCATCGCCACGGGGTTCCCCGACAACGTGCCGGCCTGATACACCGGGCCCAGCGGCGCCAGCCGCTCCATCACCTCGGCCCGCCCGCCGAACGCGGCGGCCGGCAGCCCGCCGCTCATCACCTTGCCGAAGGTGAACAGGTCGGCGGCGACGGGATCGATTCCGTACCAACCACTTCGGCTGACGCGGAAGCCCGTCATCACCTCGTCGACGATCAGCAGCGCGCCGTGCTCGGCGGTGATCGCGCGCAGCGCCGCGTTGTAGCCGGGCGCGGGCGGGACGACGCCCATGTTGCCCGGGCTGGCCTCGGTGATCACCGCGGCGATCTGGTCGCCGAGGCTCGCGAACGTCTGGCGCACGGCCTCGATGTCGTTGTAGGGCAACACGATCGTGTCCGCCGCGGCCGCACCGGTCACGCCCGGCGAGGACGGCAGGCCCAGGGTCGCCACGCCGGAGCCCGCGTCGGCGAGCAACGCGTCGGCGTGGCCGTGGTAGCAGCCGGAGAACTTGACGATCTTGGCCCTGCCGGTGAACCCGCGGGCCAGCCGGACCGCGCTCATGGTGGCCTCGGTGCCGGAGTTCACCAGCCGGATCCGCTCGACCGGGGGCATGCGCCCGATGATTTCGTGGGCGAGTTCGCTCTCCGCCGGCGTCGGCGCCCCGAAGGACAGCCCGGACGCGGCGGCCGTGGCGACGGCGTCGACGACGGCCGGGTGGGCATGGCCCAGGATCATCGGCCCCCAGGAGCAGACCAGGTCGACGTAGCGGTTGCCGTCGGCGTCGGTCAGCCAGCACCCGCGCGCCTCGGTGATGAACCGCGGGGTGCCTCCGACCGCCGTAAACGCGCGCACCGGAGAGTTCACCCCGCCGGGAATCACCGCGCAGGCGTCCTCGAACAACCGCGCCGACGCCGCCGTGACCCCGGTCGCGGCCGGGGCAGGCGCGGTCGCCTGGTCACTGCTACCCATGCCGACCAGTGTCCCAGCCTCCGCGAATCCTTCAACTACAGGGTGTAGCAGACCTGCTTATCAGGCGTCTTGCTGGTCGGCTTCCTGGGCGGCCCGCAGGTCACGCCGCGCGGCATCGCGCTCCCGTTCGGCGGCCCGCCGGTGCGCGTCCACGTCGCCGAGGCCCTCGACGACCGCGAGTTCCTCGATTTCCGCCGCCCTCTCGTGGGCGGCGCCGGCCTCGTAGTGCCGATACACCGCGCGGTCACGGGCCGCCTGGTCGCGCACGTGCGCGCGGTCGCTGCGCTCGGCGGCACGCTTGACGTCCTCCTCCGTGACGGCCTTCCCGGCGGCGAGTTCCGCCCCCCGAAGCAGCAGCTCCTGCGCCCGCTGGGCGGCCTCTTCACCTGGCGAAACGGCCATGAAGTGACAGTACGCCGGTTGCGCCCGATCGGCGGGGCATCTTGATGGCGGGTGGCCCGGACGCGTTGGATGGGAGGCATGGAACTTCCGCAGGGGCTCGCACGGTTCAATCGGCACGTCACCAATCCGGTCCAGCGGCTGTGGGCAGGCTGGGCCCCGACCTTCTGCATTCTCGAACACGTCGGGCGGCGCTCCGGAAAGCCATACCGCACACCGGTGACCGTGTTCACCGCCGAGGTCGACGGCAAACCGGGGGTGGCGATCCTGCTGACCTATGGCCCGGACCGCGACTGGCTGAAGAACCTCACCGCGGCCGGCGGCGGGCGGATGCGCCGCTACGGCAAGACATTCGGCGTCACCAACCCGCGGGTGGTCAGCAAGGCCGACGCGGCGGTCCACGTCGCGCGCCGATGGCGGCCGATCTTCGCCAGGCTGCCCTTCGAGCAAGCCGTGCTGCTCAGCAAGACCGACTGACCTCGCGCCGGGCCCGGGCGATGAAGTAGAGCCCGATCACCACCGCCCAGGACAACAAGCTGAGCCAGAGCTGGCTGCGCGCGGAGCGGTCGAACGCCATCTGCACGAGCACGACGGTGATTCCGGCGAGGGTGAGGATCGACAGCACGGGGAAGAACCACATCTTGACCCGGAGCTTTTCCTCGGGCGTGCGCCTGCGCAGGACGATCTGCGACAGCGCGATCAACCAGTAGACGAACAAGATGACCGCACCCGACGAGTTGAGCAGGAAGAGGAACACGGAGCCGGGGGCGACCCACGCCATGATGACGCAACCGAAGCCGACCGCCGACGAGCACAGGATGGCCAGATGGGGGACGCCGCGCCGGCTGAGCGTGACCAGCCGGGCCGGGGCCTCGTGTCGGTCGGCGAGCACGAACAGCATGCGCGACGCCGTGTACAGGCCCGAGTTGAGGCAGGACAGCACCGCGGTGAGCACGACGGCATTCATCACCTGATCGGCGCCGCGCAGGCCCATGTGCCTCAGCGCGGCGACGTAGGGCGAGGCGCCCAGTTCGACCGAATTCCACGGCTGGATCACCACGAGCAAAAACACCGACCCGACGAAAAAGATCCCGATGCGCGCGACGACCGATCGCGTCGCGCGCTGCACGGCGAGTTCGGGATCCCGGCTTTCGGCAGCGGCCACGGTGACGATCTCCGCGCCGACCATCGAGAAGATCACCACGACGATGGCGGCGAAGACCGCCCCCACGCCCTTCGGGAAGAAGCCGCCGTGCGCCGTGAGGTTCGAGAAATCCGCGTGCCGGCCGGGCCACAGCCCCAGCGCGAACAACGAGCCGACGACGAGGAAGACGGCGATGGTGGCGACTTTGATTCCGGCGAACCAGAATTCGAATTCGCCGAAGGATGACACCGAGAACAGATTCGTCGCGGTCATCAGCACCATCAGGCACAGCGACAGCAGCCACAGCGGCGCATGGAACCAGTAGCCCAGGACCTTGCCCCCGGCGACGGCCTCGAACCCGACCACGATCACCCAGAAGTACCAATACAGCCAGGCGACCGAGAATCCCGCCCAGTCGCCCAGCGCCCGCGCCGCGTAATCGGCGAACGACCCCGTCGAGGGGTTGGCGGCCGCCATCTCGCCCAGCATCCGCATCACCAACACGATCAGCAGGCCGCACAGGGCGTACGTCAGGAACGCGGCCGGCCCGGTGTCCTTGATCACCACACCGGAACCGACGAACAGGCCGGCGCCGATCACCCCGCCCAGGGCGATCATGCTGAGCTGCCGCTGCGACAGTCCCTGGCGCAGTTGGGTGGTGGCGGCCATGCCTAACCACAGCACAACGGCAGGCGCGACGCGACCGGTTGGCGCGCCGAGACTGCGCACAGCGCGCGAATCGAGCGGAAATCACGCGCTGAGCGCAGTCTCGATGACTGCGCCGCGGGCGGGCGTCCTAGAGGTGCAGGTCTTGATCGCGGATCAGCGCCGTGGCGAACACGCTGATCACCGCCGTCGCCACCAAGTAGCCGCACGCCAGCCACGGCGCTCCCCCGACGGCGGCGATCAGCGCGGTCAGGATCATCGGGGTGACCCCGGAGGCGTACACCCCGGAGAACTGGTAGACGAACGACAAACCGGTGTAACGGGTTCCGGTGGGATACAGCGCGGAGTACAGCGTGCCCTGCGCGCCGTAGAGCACGGCGTGCACGACGCCGAAGACGACGACCATGGCCAGCCCGAACCAGACGAGGTTGCGGGTGCCGAACAACGCGAAGGCGGGGAACGCCGCGAGGCCGTAGCAGGCCACGCCGGCCAGATACACCCGCCGCGCGCCGAAGCGGTCGGCCAGGATTCCGGACACCGGCAGCAGCGCGGCCATCAGCAGGGCGGCGACGGTCACCACCAGGAGCACCGACACCTTGCTGAATCCCAGTGCGCCGGTGGCGTAGCTGATCGCGAAGACGCCCCAGGTGTTGAACGCCGAGCCCTCGGCCCAGCGCGACAGCAGCCCCAGCACGGTGTTGCGCCGGGACCGGGGCTCGCCCACGATGTCGCGGATGGGCACCGTGGCGGTGGCCCGAAGCTCCGCCAGCTCCCGGAAAGCCGGCGTCTCGTCGACCCGCAACCGCACCACGATGCCGATCGCAACGAGCACCAGGCTGAGCAGGAACCCGATCCGCCAGCCGTAGGCCAGGAACCGGGCCTGGCCCAGCGCGACCTGCAAGCCCGCGAATATGCCTGTGCCCAAGGCCAATCCGAGCGCCAGCCCGACCTGCGGGATCGCCCCGAAGCGGCCGCGCCGGTCCACGGGGCTGTGTTCGACGGCCAGCAGCACCGCGCCGGCCCACTCGCCGCCGAGCGCGAACCCCTGCAGGATGCGCAGCGTCAGCAGCAGCACGGGCGCCCACACTCCGATCTGGGCGGCGGTCGGCAGCACACCGATCAGCGCCGTGGCGACGCCCATGATCAGCATCGTCAGGGCCAGGCTGCGCTTGCGGCCGATCCGGTCCCCGATGTGGCCGAACACCAGCCCGCCGATGGGCCGCATGAGAAAGCCGACGGCAAACGTCGCGAACGCCAATAGCGTTCCCACCAAGGAGCTTTCGCTCGGGAAGAAGACCCGGTGGAACACCAGGCCGGCCGCGGTGGCGTACAGGAAGAAGTCGTACCACTCCACGGTGGTGCCGAGCAGGCTGGCCGCCACCACGACGCGCAGGCGCCGACGGCGTTCGGCGCCGGATTCGCGGTGATCTTCCGGCGCGGCGGGGGCCGCGGCCGGCAGCGTCGTCGCCACAGCTAGTGCGCGGACGAGATCGCGAACGGCGTCGCCGGTGCCGGCTGCGTCTGGCGGTTGGGGTGCTGCCACAACCCCTTTCGCTCGAGCAGCGGCAGCACGCCTTCACCGAACCAGTAGGCCTCCTCCAGGTGCGGATAGCCCGACAGGATGAAGTGGCTGATGCCCAGCCGCGAATACTCGGCCAACCGTTCGGCCACCTCGGCGTGCGAGCCGACCAGCGCGGTGCCCGCCCCGCCGCGCACCAGGCCGACCCCGGCCCACAGGTTGGGACCGACCAACAGTCGGCCGCTGTCGCCGCCGTGCAGCTGCAGCATGCGGCGCTGGCCCTCCGACTCGCTGCGCGCCAGGCTGGCCTGCACGCGCTCGACATCGGCCGGGTCGACGGCCGCGAGCAACCGGTCGGCCTCGGCCCATGCCTGCTCGGAGGTATCCCGGCTGATCACGTGAATCCGCAAGCCGTACTGCAGGATCCGCCCCCTGTCGACGGCCAGGCCGCGAACCCAGTCGAGCTTCTTGGCGACCGCCGCCGGCGGCTCACCCCAGGTGAGGTAGACGTCGGAGTGGCTGGCCGCGACCGGGCCGGCGGCCGCCGACGAACCGCCGAAGAACACCGCAGGTGTGGGGTCGGGCGGGTTGTTCAGCTGCGCGCCCTCGATGCGGATGTGGTCCCCGGCGAAGGTGACCGGCTCCCGGGACGTCCACAGCTGGCGCACCACGTGCAGGAACTCGGCGGTGCGGGCGTACCGCGACTCCTTGTCCAGAAAATCCCCGTAGGCCCGTTGCTCGTGCGGCTCCCCGCCGGTGACGACGTTGAGCAGCAGCCGGCCGCCCGAGTGCCGCTGGAAGGTCCCGGCCATCTGCGCCGCCAGGGTGGGGCTGAGCAGCCCGGGCCGGAACGCGACGAGGAACTTCAGCGTCTCGGTGCCCTCGATCAGCATCGCCGTCGTCAGCCACGCGTCCTCACACCACAGCCCGGTCGGTGTGAGCACCGCCTCGAAGCCGTTGTCCTCGGCGGCCGCGCAGATCTGGTGCAGGTAGCGCAAACTCGCGGGCCGGTCGCCGTGCATCGCCGTGCCGTGCCCGCCCGCGACCAGGTTTCGCGAGTCCCCGTACGTCGGCAAAAACCAATGAAACGCCAGGCTCATTCAATCTCCCCTTGTAGGCCCCTCGTCGACCAAACCTGCATCGTCCCCGAGATCGGCGGGGGTCGCGAGGGTTGAAATTCTCGAGATTGCATCCGGGCGTCAGGTGCCGAAGGTCACCTCTTCGTGACCGAGAGATCACGCCAGATCACGCAATGCTTCCAATACGGCGTGGCTCGGCAGGTGACACGCGCTCAGCACGGCATCATTGCGATCATGCCTGACCTGACACGCCGGGCGGTGCTCCGGATGGGCGCCGGTGCCAGCCTGGGAGCCGCTGGCGTGTTCGCCTTAGGCGCCCTGCTGGACCCCGTTACCACGCACGCGGCCCCCGCGCCGTTCGAGCCGTCGGCGGCCGGCAGCACCCTGCCGAACAGGTTGACCGGATCCTTCGTGTCCAAGGCGCGCGGCGGCGTCAAGACCAACTGGGTGATCGCCCTGCCTCCCGGGCAGAAGGCCGAATCCGGGACGCTGCGCCCGGTCATCGCGCTGCACGGCAAGGACGGCGACGCGAACATGATGCTCGACTGCGGCGTCGAAAACGGGCTGGCCCAACTGGTCAAGCAGGGCAAGCCGCCGTTCGCGGTGGTGGGCGTCGACGGCGGCGCCAACAGCTACTGGCACCGCAGGGCGTCGGGCGAGGACCCCGGCGCGATGGTGCTCGAAGAGCTGCTGCCGATGCTCTCGACGATGGGTTTCGACACCTCGCGGGTCGGCTTCATGGGGTGGTCGATGGGCGGCTACGGGGCGCTGCACCTGGGCGCCAAGCTGGGCCCGTCGCGCACCGCCGGGATCTGCGCGATCAGCCCGGCGCTGTACACCTCCTTCACCGCCAGCGAGCAGGGGGCGTTCGACAGCTACGACGACTGGGTGCAGAACAGCGTGGTGGGGCTGCCGGCGCTGAATTCGATTCCGCTGCGGGTGGACTGCGGTACCTTCGACCGCTTCTATTTCGCCACAAGGCAATTCGTCAGCCAGCTGAAGACCAAGCCGGCGGGCAGCTTCTCCCTGGGCGGACACGACATCGGCTACTGGCGGACGCAATTGCCGGGCGAGCTGGCCTGGATGGCGACCTAGCGAGGACCAGATGACGCTCCGGCCGGAAGACACCGCCAGCCCGCCCCGTAAAGTGGGGCGGCGCATGAAGGGGACGGGTTTCCGACCGGACATCGAGGGCCTGCGCGCGGTCGCGGTCATCGCGGTCGTGCTCTACCACGCGGGCATACCCGGCGTCACCGGCGGTTTCATCGGGGTGGACGTCTTCTTCGTCATCTCCGGCTTCCTCATCACCGGGCTGCTCTGGCGCGAGGCCACCGCCACCAACACCGTTCGGCTGGGTCGCTTCTACGGCGCAAGGGCCCGGCGCCTGCTGCCGGCGGCGGCGACGGTCGGCGTCGTCACCGCCGCCGTTGCGGCCGTCGCACTGCCGCCGCTGCAGGCGCGCAGCGTCTTCGTCGACGGCATCGCCAGCGCGCTGTACGTGGGCAATTACCGGTTCGCCGCGCAGGGCACCGACTACCTGGCCGCCGACGCCCCGTCGCCGTTCCAGCATTACTGGTCGCTGGGCGTGGAGGAGCAGTTCTACCTGGTGTGGCCGCTGCTGATCATCGGCACGGCGTGGCTGATCGGGCGGGTGCGCCGCGGCGCCGCCGGAGGCGCGCGGCCGTACGCGGTGGTCCTGGCGGTGGTGGCGGCCGCGTCGCTGGCGTCGGACGTGGTGTGGACCCGCACGTCGCCCGCCTGGGCGTTCTTCTCGCTGCCCACCCGGGCGTGGGAGCTGGCGGCCGGCGGCCTGGTGGCCCTGTCGATTCAGCACTGGCGCCGGCTGCCGCTGCGGCCCGCGGCGGTCGTCGGATGGGGCGGCCTGGCGCTGATCGTGCTCACCACCACCCAGCTGGGCGCCGCCACCCCCTACCCCGGCACCGCGGCGTTGCTGCCGGTGCTGGGCACCGCGCTGGTGATCGGCGGCGGCTGCGTGACGGGCGGGCTGGGCGTCGGCCGCGTGCTGTGCCTGCCGGCGATGCGGGCGATCGGTCGGGTCTCCTACTCGTGGTACCTGTGGCACTGGCCGGTGCTGCTGCTCATGCCGCTGCTGCTGGGGGAGCCGGCGGGGCTGCCGGCCAGGCTGACCGCCACCGCCGTGTCCGGCGGCCTCGCGGTGATCACCTTGCACCTCGTCGAGAACCCGGGCCGGTTCGCGGCCGCGCTGCGCCGATCGGTGAAGGCCAGCCTCGCGGTGGCCGCCGGCGCCAGCGCCGTGGCGGCGTGCGCATGCGTGGTGTTGCTGACGGTGATACCGGCGCCCGCGGGCCACGGAGTCGCGGCACCCAAGGCCAACATCGTCGCGCTGCCGCCGGCGAGCGTGCCCGCCGTCAGCCCCGAGGAGGCGACGGTCCGCGAGACGTTCGCCCAGGTGCGCGACGCCCTCGCGGCGTCGGCCGGCCTGCGCGCCGTCCCGTCCAACCTGGACCCGCCGCTCGCGCAGGCGCCGGCCGACAAGGCGCCCGTGTTCGTCAACGGTTGCGTGCGCTCGTGGCGCGATGTCGGTCAAAGCGAGTGCGCGACGGGCGATACCGCGTCGCCGACGACGGTGGCCCTGGTCGGCGACTCGCACGCCGCCATGTGGGAGCCGGCGTTCCGCCGGGTCGCCGAGCAGCGCCACTGGCGGCTGGAGACGCTGGCCAAGGTGACGTGCCCGCTGCAGGACCTTCCCATCCGCAGCCCGTATCTGGGCCGCGACTACACGGAGTGCGTGCAGTGGCGCGCCCAGATCTCCGACCGGCTGAAGGCCGAGCGCCCGCGCCTGGTGGTGCTCGACATGAGCCGGCGTTACGGCGCGGATTTCGGCTTCACGTCCTACGACCCGGCGTGGATCGACACCCTGGGCCGCACCGTGGCGACGCTGCGGGGCACCGGCGCGACCGTCCTGGTCCTGGGGCCCGCCCCGGACCCACACGGATCGGTGCCCGCCTGCCTGTCGGCGCACCTCGACGACGCCACCGCGTGCGCACAGGCGCGGTCGGCCGCGCTCGACGGCGACGGTATCGGCGCCGAGCGGGCGGTGAGCGCCGGCGGCGGCGGGCAGTACGCCGACCTCACCGATTTGTTCTGCACCCCCGACCGCTGCCCGGTGATCGTCGGCAACACCCTAATTTTTCGCGACGACAACCACGTGACGACCGAGTACGCGCAACTGCTGGCGCCCGTCATGGGGGCGCTGGCCGACCGCGCGCTGGCGGGCGGTTGACCCGCAATGAACTTCTTCCCGTGGACGAACGTCTAATGATTGAAAGGGTTTTGGAGGTTGTGAGATGACTTCGCTGCTGCTGGTTTGCATTGCAGCCATCGCACCCGTCGCCGGCATCGGCCTGATGCAGTTGCAGGCCCGCCTGGAGCGGTGGGACTACGAGCGGCACGCCGAGGACTGAGCGCGCTAAAGCCTTGTGCCGCTGAGCACTGGGCTCATCTCCGAGATCACCGAGACAACTGCATGCCGATCAGGGGCGCGATCCTGTCCGCGAGATACTGATGCCCCGCGTCGTTGGGATGCACGCCGTCGGGGCCGATCAGGTCGGGCCTGTCGACGAACCAGCGGTCGCCCAGCGGATCGACGAACGCCGCCCCGGCGGCCCGCGCGGCCGCGTTGAGCGCGTCGCGAATCTGCAGGATCGACTCGGGCACGTCGGCGGTCGGCCACGGCGGGCCGATCACCAGGAACCTGGCGGAGGGTGCGAACCTGCGCGCCAAGCTGAAGGCCTCGCGCGCCTTTTCGCCGACCAGCACGGGATCCACGCCCTGGTCGTTGCGCGAGCCGAAGAACACCACCAGCGCGTCGCCCTGCTTGACGGCCCTGGCGGTCAAATCCTCGAAGATGCTGCCGTGGTCGCCGGGGACGACGTAGCCCGCCCTGCCCTCGGCCGCCACGTCGCCGGCGATCCGCACCCCGCGCTGGGCGAGCGCGTGCCAGGCCAGCGCGGTCCAGGAGTTCGGCCCGAGGCCGCCCTCGTCGGTGCCGGTGGTGTACGAGTCGCCCACGACGGCGACGTGGTTGACGCGCGAGTCCACCGTCAGCGGTTCGTAGGCCCGCACCGGGTGCGCCAAGGCGCCGTAGAACAGACCCAGCACGAGGGCGAGGCCGACGATGGCCGTGGACAGACGGCTCACTGGTACCTCCCCCGGGAATCGCATCGTCACGCGCCGCATCCAAATCAACGGAATCGTACGGGGAAACGGCGTGAACTGGCGTCAAATCGCGGCTAGCCGCTCCGGCCATGCTATTCGAGGAATGCGGCCCGCCGCACCAATCCCGCGGGGAGGCGAATCTCACACCGCGCGGGCCGAAACCGCTTCCAGCCCACCGTCGATGGGGTGCAGCTTGGTGCCCGCCGGCTCGTCGTCCGCCGTCCGCGTGTCGGCGGGCCGGACGTCGACCATCCGGCGCATCCAGCGGCGGGCGGGCTCTTCGACGAAGTGGTACATCAGGGCCGAAAGGC
This sequence comes from Mycobacterium paraense, assembly GCF_002101815.1. Lineage (GTDB taxonomy): Bacteria > Actinomycetota > Actinomycetes > Mycobacteriales > Mycobacteriaceae > Mycobacterium > Mycobacterium paraense. The sequence continues at coordinate 243,435 of NZ_LQPM01000030.1, forward strand.
CGACGGCGATCGCGAGCAGTCCGATGATGTTCCATTTCCACGGGTTGTCCTGCTGCCATGGGGTGAGCTCGAACTGGGTCACGGCCCAGCCCCACGACGTGTGCACCAGCTCGTGAACCATGTACAGGCAGAACGAGATCTGCCCCCCGTAGACCATCACCCGGGTGGACAGCACCCGCGGCAGGCTGCCCACGCCGATCGCGAGGGTGATCACCAGCGGAACGAAGAGCACGTCGACCACCCCGCCGCTGTCGTTCTCGACGATTCCGGATATCGGGTGCGCGTGAAACCAGTACAGGACGCCCACCATCGCGGCCAGCAGCAGCAGGGAGACGTACCCCGCGACGCGGCGGCCACGATCGGTCAGCCGCAGCCTGCGCACGGCGGCGCAGGCCAGGGCGCCGGCGGTGAACTGCGTGACGATCCGCGGCAGCCAGCTCCACGGCGTGTAGAAGTGGCCGCTGGTCAGCAGCATCGCCACGGGCGGCAGCGACGCCGCGAACGCCAGCAACATCAGGCTGCGCGCCCTCGTGGCCTGCTTCATCCGCAGGATCACCAGCACCAGGACGCCGAACAGCAGGTAGGCCAGCCATTCGGCGCTGATCGACCAGGCCGGGCCGTCCCAGCTGGAGTCGTCGAAGAACGGCACGAACCACAGCTGCACCAGCAGGATCTGGCGCACGTAGCTGATCGCGGTGAGCTGACCGGCGTCGGGCGACGGCACGTGACCGACGTGCAGGGTGAAGATCACCCACAGCGCGGCCAGGTGCAGGGTGACCAGGTACACCGGCCACACCCTGGCCAGCCGCAGCCACAGGAAGTGCAACGTGGCGCGCGTCGACCACGAGCGCCCCATCCGGTCGAGATAGTTCCAGGTCAGCACGAATCCGCTGAGGATGAAGAACAGGTCGACGCCTTGGGCCCCGCAGTTCAGCACCGGCGCGAGGGCGTCGCGGAAGTCCGGCGAAACGTCGCTCACCATCGGGCGGAAGTGAAACAGCACCACCCACACCGCGGCGATGATGCGGAGTCCCGTCAGGGCCTTGATCTCTCCCCTGATCTCTGCGCCGCGCACGATGCTCTTTCCGTCTGGACTCACGTTTCGTATCCGATAGGTCCGGCTGACCGGGCGATCACAAGCCCCCCGACTGGCAACCGGCAGCCCACGAAGCCTAGCAGCGAAAGGCTCGCGATGGCGTGATGGGCCGTGGCGTGGCCCGGGCACAAATCGGCAACGACGTTGCTTGAAACCCCGCCGAACCCCCCGAAATCCGCTTCTTAGCAAAGAGTTAGAGGCGGCTTTCGGTCCCCTTACTTTTGGCGGGCACCTTTAGAGGACAGGTCGAAGGAATGGGGACGCTATGACAATCACGGCCGTCGCGACTCGGCACGGTTACGGCACCTTCGACTGCGATGGTGCTCAGATCCGCGCCCACTGCCGTCACCTGGCGACCGTGGTGACCGTCCGTGGCGACATCAACGCCGCCAACGTCGACCGGGTCAGCGAGCACCTCTGGCGTCTCACCCTGGGGAGCAACCCGGTGGTCCTCGACCTCACCGAGGTGACCCACTTTGCTGCGGCGGGCGTCTCGCTCGTGCAGCGGCTCGACGAGGACTGCCGCGCCGCCGGGGTGGAATGGACCTTGGTAGCCAGCCCCGCGGTGCTGGGCCTGCTGGGGGGCGACGGCGAGCTTCCGGTCGCCCGCTCGGTGCGCGAGGCGCTCCGCAACCTGGCCGAGGCCATCGTGAGCCGCCGTCAGCTCGTGCTGCCGCTGATCAAGAAGACGGCGTAGCTTTTTCGGCGCCCCGGACGCGTAACAGCCGGGCGATTCCGACCACCGCGAGCACGCCGGCGGCCGTCACCAGCACCAGCGTCAGCAACAGCAGCTGAGGCTCGTACACCAGCGACGTGGTGACGGGCTGCCCGTCGGCGATCGGCGCGACACTGACTGTGTGGCGCGCTTGCACCCAGGTGAAGCCCGCGCCCACCAGCGCGGCGCAGGCCAGGACCAGCTCCACGAACGCCCGGTACCGGCCGATCACGGCAGCCGCCCGTCGCCGAAGTCGTCAAAGTCGTCGGCGACGTCGGATCCGGCGGGCTCCACCCGCTCCTGGACCAGCGGGGTCAGCGCCGCCCGAAGGTGGCGGTGACGACGGGCCCACGCCTGGGCGGTGCGGTCGCCGGTGAGCTTGAGGCCGATGCCTATCCGGCGGCGCGGCACCCCGACCAGCTCGCCGAGCGCCCGCGACGACTGCCATTTCGCCAGCTCCTTGCCCGACGCCTCGTGGTGCTCGGGCTCGGGGTACACCTTGACGATCTCGCGCACCAGGACGGTCTCGGTGCCCTGCCGCAGCGCGTCCTCGGTCAACTCGACCGAGACGTGGATCCGCGCCGCGTGCACCTGCAGCGCCACGAAGGCCGACACCAGCACCAGGAAGATCGCCGGGACGACGAGCGACACCGGGGCCCCGCTCCAGATTTCGATGAGGACCATGGCCACCGCCGACGCCGGGCCCAGCGCCACCCACCACCAGCTGGCGCCAGGCTCGTAGAACAACGGCTTCGGTTCGGCTGTCACGACAGCCAGCCTGCCGCATCCACGGCCCAATAGGTGAGCACGATGTCGGCCCCGGCGCGCCGGATGCTCGTCAACGATTCCAGCGCCGCGGCGCGCTCGTCGATCCAGTTGTTCGCGGCGGCGGCGCAGATCATCGCGTACTCCCCCGACACCTGGTACGCGGCGACCGGCACCGGCGAGATCTCCGCCGCGGCCGCCAGCACGTCGAGGTAACCCAGGGCGGGCTTGACCATCACGATGTCGGCGCCCTCGTCCAGGTCCAGCCGGACCTCGCGCAGCGCCTCCCGGAAGTTGCCGGGCTCCTGCTGGTAGGTGCGCCGGTCCCCGGACAGGCTCGAGCTCACCGCCTCGCGGAACGGGCCGTAGAACGCCGAGGCGAACTTGGCGGCGTAGGCCAGGATCACCGCGTCGGTGTGGCCGGCCGCGTCCAGGCCGTCTCGGATCGCGGCCACCTGGCCGTCCATCATGCCGCTCGGCCCGACCACGTGGGCGCCCGATTCCGCCTGCGCCACAGCCAGTTCGACGTAGCGGGCCAGGGTGGCGTCGTTGTCCACCCGGCCCCGGGCGTCCAGGACCCCGCAGTGCCCGTGGTCGGTGAATTCGTCCAGGCAGGTGTCGGCCATCAACACCGTGGCGTCACCGAGATCTTTGGCCAGGTCGCGCAGCGCGACGTTGAGGATGCCGTCCGGGTCGGTGCCGGCCGAGCCGGTCGCGTCCTTGTCCGGCTCGCGGGGCACGCCGAACAGCATCACCCCGCCGACCCCGGCGGCGACGGCCTCTTCGGCGGCCCGGCGCAGCGAATCCCGGGTGTGCTGAACCACGTTGGGCATCGACGCGATCGGCCGCGGTTCGTCGATGCCGTCGGCGACAAACATCGGCAGCACCAAATGCCTTGGCTCCAAAGACGTTTGCGCGACCAATCGGCGCAACGCGGGGGTCGAGCGGAGCCGGCGCGGGCGCTGCCTCATTCTCGTTCGTTGACTCTGCGGTGAGGGCGGAGCTTACTCGCACTTTTGCGCCACTGGCGCAGAGTCAACGCGAGATGAGTCATCGCCTGCGGCTCTTCTTACGCGGCGGCGGCAGCGCACCCTCGGCGCGCAGCCGCGCGGCGTGCTCGGCCAACGCGTCGACCAGCGGGCCGACGGCGGCGGTGTCGGGCTGGACGTCCACCCGCAGGCCGAATTCCGCGGCGGTCTCGGCGGTCTTGGGGCCGATGCAGGCGATGATCGTCCGCGCGTGCGGCTTGCCGGCGATGCCGACCAGGTTGCGCACGGTCGAGCTGGAGGTGAAGCACACCGCGTCGAAGCCGCCCGTCTTGATCATCTCGCGGGTGGCCGCCGGCGGCGGCGCGGCGCGCACGGTCCGGTAGGCGGTGACGTCCTCGATCTCCCAGCCGCGCTCGCGCAGCCCCTCGGCCAACGTCTCGGTGGCGATGTCGGCCCGGGGCAGCAGGACCCGGTTGACCGGGTCGAAAATGCTGTCGTAGGGCGGGAAGTCGTCGAGCAGGCCGAGCGAGGACTGCTCGCCGGCCGGCACCAGCTCGGGGCTGATCCCGAAGGCGCGGACCCGGTCGGCCGTCGACTCGCCGACGCAGGCGATCTTCACCCCGGAGAACGCGCGGGCGTCCAGGCCGAACTCGCCGAACTTCTCCCACACGGCGCGCACCGCGTTGGTGGAGGTGAACACCACCCACTGGAAGCGGCCGTCCACCAGGCCCTTGACCGCCCGCTCCATCTGGGCGGGGCTGCGCGGCGGCTCGACGGCGATGGTCGGCACCTCGATCGGCAGCGCGCCGTACGACGTCAACCGCTCGCTCATCTCGCCGGCCTGGTCCTTGGTGCGGGGCACCAACACGGTCCAGCCGTAGAGCGCGCGGCTCTCCCACCAGTTCAGCTTCGCCCGGCTGGCGACCGTCTTGCCGATCGTCACCACCAGCGGCCCGGTCAGGGGGCCGGCCGGGTCGTTGCCGCCCAGGACGGCCGAGTCGGTCAGGCCGCCCAGCGTGGTCTCGACCGAGCGCTGCTGGCAGGTGGTGCCCTGCGCGGTCACCACGCAGGGCGTGGTCTCGGCCAGCTCGTGCTCGATCAGGGCGCGGGCCGCGTCGGCCAGGTGCGAGGCGGTGGCCTGCAGGATCAGCGGGCCGGGGGCCGCGGCCAGCGCCTCCCAGTCGACGTCGCCGCGGACGTCGGCGACCGTGTGCGACGAGCCCAGCGGCAGCCCCGCGTAGGTCGGGACGGCACTGGTGGCGGCCAGCCCGGGCACGATCTCGATGTGCAGGTGGCTGCGCGCGACGGCGTTCACCTCGGTAATGACCGCGTCCAGCGTCAGCGGGTCGCCGGCCACCAGGCGCACCACGTCGACCCCCGAACGGGCCTCGGCGACAAGCGTTTTCGCGACCTCGGCGGGCTCGCCCAGCGCCGGGCGGATGTCCGGGCCACCGGAGATGACCGCCGGTGCGGCCTGGCCGTTGTCGGCTTCGGGGCTGCCGTCGGCGGTGCCGTCCGGGCCGGCGGGCGCGGGTCCGGAGACCGGCGGCAGGTCCTTGCCGATCAGCGCGAGCACGGGTTCGGGCACGTCGGGGTCGGTGAACACCAGGGCGGCGTTGGCCAGCACCGTGGCCGCCCGCGTCGTCAACAGTCCCGGGTCGCCGGGGCCCGAGCCCACGAACGTGATGTGGCCCGGTCTCGGCTTACGCCCTCGCGTCGTCATTGTCGCTCCCAAGTGACTCTCTTCAGTTTCCTCGCGCGGGGTCTTGCCGCGCTCCCCCGATCAGCTCTCCGGCCCCCAGCTCGAGCAGCTCGGCGGCGACCGAGAGCCCCAGCTCCCGTGCCCGACCGGGGGTGCCGATGCCGGACGCGCGGATCACGTCAGACCCGTCCAGCGCCGCCACGCAGCCGCGCAGCGACAGTTCTTCGAAGACCCGGCCCTCCTCATCGATGGACTCGACCACCTCGGCGATCGCGCCCACCGGTGCCGAGCAACCGGCCTCCAGTTCGGCCAGCAGAGCCCGCTCCGCGGTGACCGCCGCGCGCGTGTCGGCGTCGTCCAACTCCGCCAGCACCGAAACCAGCTCGGCGCCGGCGCGGCACTCGACGGCGAGCGCGCCCTGAGCCGGTGCTGGCAACATCTGCACCGGCTCTAGCGTCTCGGTGACGTCGTCGAGGCGGCCCAGCCGGGCGAGACCGGCCCTGGCCACCACGATCGCGTCAAGATCACCACTGCTTACCCTGTTCAACCTGGTATCTAGGTTGCCTCGTAGGGGGCGGATTTCCAAACCGAGACCCAATGCTCTAAGCTGTGCCGCCCGCCGCGGCGATGACGTCCCCACCAGCGAACCTGCCGGCAACTCCCCCAGCACCAGCCCGTCGCGGGCGACCAGCGCGTCCCGGGGGTCGTTGCGCGGCGGTATCGCGGCGATGGTGAACCGCGGGTCGTCGGCCGTGGGCAAATCCTTGTGCGAGTGCACGGCGGCGTCGACGCGGCCGTCGACGATGGCCTCCCGCAGCGCGGTGGTGAAGGCGCCCACGCCCAGGCTCTGGATGGGCGCCGACGACCGGTCGCCGGCCGTGCTGATGGTCACCAGTTCGGCCGGATGGCCGTTGGCGATCAAGGCGTCTCTGACGACACCGGCCTGGGTGGTGGCCAACAGGCTGCCCCGGGTGCCTATCCGGATCACGTGCGGCAATCGGCTACTCGCCGGACTGTTGAGGTGTGCCGGCATCGAATCCGCTTGGCGCGACTGGCAATTCGCCAGCGGCGACGGCATCGACGGCGGTCTGGTCAAGTTCGAAGAGTTCGCGCAGCGCCTCGGCGTAGCTGTCGCCGCCCGGGGCGCTGGCGAGCTGTTTGATCCGCACGGTGGGGGCGTGCAGCAGCTTGTCGACGACGCGGCGCACGGTGCGCGCCACCTCCTCGCGGTGGGCGCTTTCCAGGCCCGGCAGCCGGTTGTCGAGGCGCAGCAGCTCGGCCTCGACGACGTCGGCGGCGCGCTGGCGCAGCGCCGTCACCGTCGGGGTGACCTCGGCCATCCGCTGCCCCGCCAGGTAGGTGGCGACCTCGGCCGCCACGATGTGGCGCGCGGCGTCGACGTCGGCGGCCGCGGCGTGGGCCGACGGCTCGCGTTGCACGCGGTCCACGTCGACGACCCAAACCCCGGGCAGCCCGGCCACCGCCGGGTCGACGTCGCGCGGCATGCCCAGGTCGCAGATCACCAGCGGGTGGGTCGCCTCGTCACGGCGGGCCGCCGCCAGCGCGTGGTGCACGTCGGCCAGCGAGACGACGGGCCTGACCGCGCCCGTGCAGCTGACCACGACGTCGGCGTCCGCCAGCGCGTCGGGCAGCCGGTCCAGGGTGAGCGCCTCGGCCCGCACGCCGGATTCGCGGATCTTGCGGGCCAGCCGCTGCGCGCGGGACGCCGACCGGTTGACCACCACGACGTGGTCGATGCCGGCCCGGATGAGGTGCGCCGAGGACAGCGCGCCCATCGCCCCGGCGCCGATGACCACGGCGGTCTTGCCCGCCAGCCCGCCCAGCCTGCGCTCGGCCATGCCGAGTGCGACCGACACCACCGAGGCGCCGGCGGCGTCGATGGCGGTTTCGGAGTGCACCCGCTTGCCCACCGACAGCGCCCGCTGGGCCAACTCGTGCAGCACCCGGCCGACGGTGCGGTTGGCCTCGGCGGTCCCGTAGGCGCGGCGCACCTGGCCCAGCACCTGCTGCTCGCCGATCACCGCGGAATCCAGGCCGCTGGCCACCGCGAACAGGTGCTCGACGGCGGCCTCGCTGTAGCGCACGTAGGCGTACTTGGTCAGGTCGCCCATCGACATGCCGGAGTGCTCCGACAGCACCTGCCCGACCACCGCCAACCCGCCGTGGAACGCCTCGACGACGGCGTAGACCTCGACCCGGTTGCAGGTCGAGAGCACCATCGCCTCGGTCACCAGCGGCGACTGCAACACCCGATCGACGATCTTGACCTGATCGGACTCGTCGATGCTGAGTTGCTCCAAGACGGAGACCGGCGCACTGCGGTGCGAAACCCCGAAGAGCAGGACGCTCACGGCAGCATCACCTGGCCAGCTCCCTTGCTTCCCCAGTAACTGAACTGGTGTCCACGGTAATCGTTAATCAGCTGGGCTACCAAATAAGTGGTCGCGGGCTACCGGGCGAGGTCGGCGCGCAGCCGCGGCTCGTCCACCTCCCAGTAACTGTGCTCCCGGCCGTCCAGCAGCACCACCGGGAGGCGATCGCCGAACTCCGCCCGCAGTGCCGGGTCGCCCGCCGCCGCGGCGGCGTCGACGTCGGTCGTGGCCAGCTCGAAGCCCAGCTCGTCGGCCAGTTCGACCAGCCGGGCGTGGACCCGCTCGCAGATCGTGCAGCCGTCGCGGGTCAGCAGCTCCACCCGCGGTCGGCGTGCGCCCTGGGTCATGGCGACCAGTGTCGCAGCGGGTGACCCCAGACTGAATTGTGGGGCCGCGCCGCGGCGGTTACGTTGCCGCTGTGGCTGCCGAGAACGCGGTGCGGGTCGACCCGGAGGTGATGCGGGGCTTCGCCGAGGCGCTGTCCGGTCGCGCCGAGGAGCTGCGGCACCAGTTCGCGGAGCTCAACGCTTCGGTCGGCGACATGCTGGGCGGCTGGCGCGGAACGTCGGGCAGCGCCTACGCCGCCGCCTGGGAGCTGTGGCACCGCGGCGCCGGCGAGGTCGAGGTCGGGCTGTCGATGCTGGCGCGGCTGGTGGGCCAGGCCGGCGGGCTCTACCAGCACAACGAGGCGGCATCCGCCCACGCGCTGCGCGGGGTGCACCGTGGCTGAGGCGTTTCGGGTGGATCCGCAGGCGCTGGCCGATGCGGTGCGACGGATGGCGGAGTTCGCCCGCTACGCCGAAAGCACGCTGGCCGAAATCGATTCCCTGGTAGGGACTTTGCACTCGACATGGACCGGAAGCGGCGCGGCGGCGCACGCCGAGGCGCATCGGCACTGGGCCCGCGGCGAGGCGATGATGCGCGAGGCCCTGGCCCAATTGCGGGCCGCGGGTGAGACGACCCACGGCAACTACACCGGCGCGATGTCGACGAATGTGGCCATGTGGCCCTGACCTGACGCCTCAGCCGCGCAGACCGTCCCGGGCATCCGCCGGATAGGGTTGATAACGGTCATCCCACGGATTACCGGGCGGCACGGCGAGCTAGGAGGTTGGGCCTTGGTTTCATCGGCTTCCTCTGAGTCGGGCGGCGCCGACGCCGGCCGCGCCGACCTGGACGCGCTGGTCGACAACGCGAGCGCCGAACGCGCGCTGGAGGACTTGCAGGCCAGCGCCCCCGAAGAAGGTCACCCGCAGCCGCCGGTCGACCTCACCGCGGCCGCGTTCTTCGACGTGGACAACACGCTGGTGCAGGGCTCCTCGGCGGTGCACTTCGGGCGGGGGCTGGCCGCGCGCAACTACTTCACCTATCGCGACGTGCTCGGATTCATCTACGCGCAGGCCAAGTTCCAGCTGCTGGGCACCGAGAACAGCGACGACGTCGCCGCCGGCCGGCGCAAGGCGCTCGCGTTCATCGAGGGCCGCTCGGTCGAGCAACTGGTGGCCCTCGGCGAGGAGATCTACGACGAGATCATCGCCGACAAGATCTGGGCCGGCACCCGCGCGCTGACGCAGATGCACCTCGACGCCGGCCAGCAGGTGTGGCTGATCACCGCCACGCCGTACGAGCTGGCGGCGACGATCGCGCGGCGGCTGGGGCTGACCGGCGCGCTGGGCACGGTCGCCGAGTCCGTCGACGGCGTTTTCACGGGCAGGCTGGTCGGCGAGATCCTGCACGGCCCCGGCAAGGCCCACGCCGTGCGGTCGCTGGCCATCCGCGAGGGCCTCAACCTCAAGCGCTGCACCGCCTATTCGGACAGCTACAACGACGTGCCCATGCTGTCGCTGGTCGGCACGGCCGTCGCGATCAACCCCGACGCACGCCTGCGGGCCCTGGCCCGCGAACGTGGTTGGGAGATCCGCGACTTTCGCACCGCCCGCAAGGCCGCGCGGATCGGGGTGCCGTCGGCCCTGGCCCTGGGCGCGGCCGGTGGCGCGCTGGCGGCGCTGGCGTCACGGCGGCAATCGCGCTGATAGGCTGCGCCGCTGAGACGTATTCGAGCGGGGAGCACAGCGGCATGACAGTCCCAGAATCAGCGCAAGGACTCATCGGCAGCCATTACCGGGCGCCGGATTATTTCCAGGTCGGGCGCGAAAAGATTCGGGAGTTCGCACAGTCGATCAAGGACGAGCACCCGACGCATTACAACGAGGCCGACGCCGCCGCCGCCGGCTATCCCGCGCTGGTGGCGCCGCTGACCTTCCTGGCCATCGCGGGCCGAAAAGTGCAATTGGAGATTTTCACCAAGTTCAGCATTCCGATCAACATCGCGCGGATCATGCACCGCGACCAGAAGTTTCAGTATCACCGCCCGATCCTGGCCCACGATAAGCTGTACTTCGACACGTATTTAGACTCGGTGATCGAATCCCACGGCGCGGTGATCGTCGAAATCCGCAGCGAAGTCACAGACGCCGAGGGCAAGCCGGTGGTCACCAGCGTCGTTACGATGCTGGGGGAAGCCGCACACCAGGACGCTGGCGCTGAAGAAACCGTCGCCGCGGTCGCATCAATATCAGCCGGAAAGTAGGGGCGATTCCAATGTCACAGGGCGAATCGGGTGGTACCCAGCTGAAGCCGCCGGTCGAGGCGGTCCGATCCCACTACGACAAATCCAACGAGTTCTTCAAGCTGTGGCTCGACCCGTCGATGACCTACAGCTGCGCGTACTGGGAAGACGGCGCCAAGACGCTGGAAGAGGCCCAGTACGCCAAGCGCAAGCTCGCCCTGGACAAGCTCAACCTCGAGCCGGGCATGACGCTGCTCGACATCGGCTGCGGCTGGGGTGCGACCATGCGGCACGCCGTGCAGGAGTACGACGTCAACGTGATCGGCCTGACGCTGAGCGAAAACCAGTACGCCCACGACGTCGAGAAGTTCAAGGAGGTCGACAGCCCCCGCCGCAAAGAGGTGCGGATCCAGGGCTGGGAGGAGTTCGACGAGCCGATCGACCGCATCGTGTCACTCGGCGCCTTCGAGCACTTCGCCGACGGCGCGGGCGACGCCGGGTTCGAGCGCTACGCCACCTTCTTCAAGAAGTTCTACGACCTGACGCCCGAAGACGGCCGGATGCTGCTGCACACCATCACCATCCCCGAGCCCGAAGAGGCCAAGGAGTGGGGCCTGACGTCGCCGATGAGCCTGCTTCGGTTCATCAAGTTCATCCTGACCGAGATCTTCCCCGGCGGTCGGTTGCCGCGGATCTCGCAGGTCGACCACTACTCGTCGGAGGCGGGCTGGAAGGTCGAGCGTTACCACAAGATCGGCCACAACTACGTTCCCACCCTGAACGCCTGGGCCGACGCGCTGGAGGCGCACAAGGACGAGGCGATCGCCCTGAAGGGGCAGGACACTTACGACATCTACATGCACTACCTGCGTGGCTGCTCGGACCTGTTCCGCGACCGCTACACCGGCGTGTGCCAGTTCACGCTCGTCAAGTAAGCCGCACACACGCAAAGCGCCCCGGATGCCATCGGCGCCGGGGCGTTTTGCTAGCCGAAGAAGATGTTGCGGCGCCCGGCCAGCAGCCGGTACAGCGTCTGCTGGATCGTCTCGCGGACCTGATCGGTCAGCTCGAAGGTGACCATCGGGTCCTCGGCGTCGGACGCGGCGTAGTCATTCGTGTAGATCGGCTCACCAAAAGCGATGCGCCACTTCGACGGAAGCGGCACCAGCCCCGCGGGCCCGGCCAGCGGGAACAGCGGGGTGACCGGGAAGTACGGCAGACCGAACAGCCGCGCCAGCAGCTTGACGTCGGTGAGCATCGGGTAGATCTCTTCGGAACCGACGATCGAGCACGGCACGATCGGGGCCTTGGTGCGCAGCGCCGCCGTCACAAACCCGCCGCGCCCGAACCGCTGCAACCGGTAGCGGTCCTCGAAGCGCTTGCCCAGCCCTTTGTAGCCCTCGGGGAACACGGCGGTGAGCTCGCCCGCGGCCAGCAGGCGATGCGCGTCCGTCGTGCAGGCCATGGTGTGGCCCGCCTTGCGGGCGGCCTCGCCCACCACGGGCAGGTCGAAAACCATGTCGGCGGCCAGCAGTCGCAGGTCGCGCTGCGCGGGGTGTTCGTCGTGCACCGCGACCGACAGCATCAGCCCGTCGAACGGCAGCACCCCGGCGTGGTTGGCCACCACCAGCGCGGCGCCGTCGCTCGGCAGGTTCTCGATGCCGCTGACCTCGACCCGGAACCACGACCGGAAGAAGAAACGCAGCAAAGGCCGAACGATCGCGCTGTTGAAGTGCGGATCGAAGCCGAACTCGTCGACGGTGTAGTCGCCCATGAACCGCTGCCGCAGGAAGCCCGCGACCGCGGCGACCTTCTGCGCGAGATCGTTGAGCGGCGCCTCGGGCGTGGCCGTCGCGCCGGCGGCGCGGCGGTGTTCGTCGATTTCGCGAACGACCGCGGCGATCTGTTCGGCCGACGCCCGACCGCGCGGATCCGAGAGGAGGGAGGGATGTTGACGGGACGACTCAGCCCGCTGATCGGCTCTGCGCCGCGCTGCTACCCGACCCCGATTCGTATGCAGTGGAATGACGTTCGCTCTGGTTTCGCCAGCCACGATACCTACCTGCCCCCACCCCATGGAATTGCATTTCGGCTTCCCCAGCGCTGCGCTAACGCTATGGCGCGACCCTCCAGGGAGCGTACCCGATCAGGGTCGATTATGGGAGTCAGGCCACGGCCGCGGACGTAGTCGTCGAACGCCTCGGCCGTCGTCCATTTCGGCTGGTAGCCGAGCTCCGTCCGCATCCTGGTGGTGTCCATGACGCGCCCGTAACTCAAATACTCGAACTGATCGCGAGTGATTTCGGTATAGCGGTTAGCCCGTCTCAGCGAATCGAGCGCCCACACGCCAAAACCGGGCACCGGCACCGGGATTCGGCCCGCCCGCCGGATCGCCTGCGACAGCATGATGATCCCGTCGGCGCCGATGTTGAACGTGCCGGCCTTGCCCGCCATCGCCGCGCGCTCCAGGGCGCCCAGCGCGTCCTGCTCGTGCAGCAGCTGCAACCGCGCGTCGCGGCCGAACATGGTCGGCACCAGCGGGCCGGCCAGATACCGCGACAGCGAGGTGTCCATCGCCGGGCCGATCATGTTGGCCAGCCGCAGGATCGTCACCGCGATGTCGGGGCGGCGCCGCCCCAGCCCGCGCGCGTAGCCCTCGATGTCGAGGCTGTCCTTGGCGAACCCGTCGCGGAAGGGCCGGCGGCTGCTGCTGTCCTCGGTGAACATGACGGGATCGTGCGCGCTGGACCCGTACACCTCGGACGTCGACTTGAGGATGACCCGGCGCACCGAGGGCGCCTTCTGGCAGGCCGCGAACAGCTGCATCGCGCCCATCACGTTGATTTCCTTCAACGCCGCGCTGCCGCCGGATCGCGGGGCGTAGGACGCCGCGGCGGCGTGCACCACGGTGTCGACCTCGCCGTTGCGAATCACCTTGGCGATGAAGGGATTCCGGATGTCGGCGCGGACGAACTCGGCGCGCCCCATGCGGCGCAGCATGTCCTTGCTCGGGGCGATCGCGTCCACCGCGATGACCCCCTTGATCAAGGGGTTCTGCGCGAGCCGGGCAGTCAGGTAGCCGCCCAGAAACCGGCACGCACCGGTGACGAGCACAACTTTGGGGTAGTGCACGGTGCCGGAAGTTCCGGCACCTTCCCCACTCGACTGATCCACCCAAACAGCCTAACGGGCGGGCGAGACGGCGGCGTTACGGCGACGCGACGGTCGGCTGGGCTTACTTGGGCTTACTTGCCAAGTTTTCTGCGCTGCACCCGGGTGCGACGCAGCAGCTTGCGGTGCTTCTTCTTCGACATGCGCTTGCGCCGCTTCTTGATTACTGAACCCATGAACTCCGCTATCTGACCGGTGACCTGCTCCTACTTGACCCGGATACTTTACCCGGCCGTCAGCTCGGAACACCAAACCGGTGGCGCAGGGCGGCAGGTCAGCCGGCGTCGAAGTACGACGTCTCCAGCATGTCGTGGACGGCCTTGGCGTGCACCCGGAAGGACCGCCCAACGCGAACCGCTGGCAGCTCGCCGTTGTGCACCAACCGGTAGACCGTCATCTTGGAGACCCGCATCAGTGCTGCCACCTCCGCGACGGTCAAAAATTGTGTCCTGGCCTGCTGGCCATCGCCGGAACCGGAGTCCCGCCCCTTACCAGCGGAATCTCGTGCCGATGGCCCGTTCGTAGACGTCATCGCAACCCAATCGTGTCAGGCCCGCGCAATGCCAGCGGCTTCCCCTCCGCTGGCACCCACACGTGCATACAAAGAGGAGAATAGCGGGACTAGTGGGGTTAATGGTACTGGTGAGGGACAATCAGTCCGGAAATCGTGAATTATTCCGATGTAATTCTTAGCTGCTCAGAGCGCCTTTTTGCGGCCTGAACGGCCGCGTCGACGGCCACCCGCAATCCGCCCCGTTCCAGTTCGCGCAGCGCAGCGGCGGTGGTCCCCCCGGGCGACGTGACCGTGGCGCGCAGCTGCGCCGCCGTGGCGTCCGGGCGCGCGCCCAGCGCCTCCCGCTCGGCCGACGAATCGGCATCCAGGCGCTCGAGCAGCATCGCCGCCGAGCCGGCCATCGTCTGCGCCGTCAGGTCGGTGGCGACCGAGCGGCTCAGCCCCGCCGCCACGCCGGCGTCGACCAGGGCCTCGACCATCAGGAAGAAATAGGCCGGACCGGAGCCCGACAGCGCGGTCACCGCGTCCATTTGGGATTCGGGGACGGTCAGCACGCCGCCGACGGAGTCGAACAGGGCCGACACCTCTTCCAGCTGCGGTTCGGTCACGAAGCGGCCCCTGGCCAGCGCGGTCACCCCGGCGCCCACCAACGCCGCTGCGTTGGGCATCGCCCGGACCACCGGCGTTCCGGCCGGCAGCTTCGATTCGAAGTAGCCGATCGTGATGCCCGCCGCGACGGTGACGAAAACCTGCTCGGCGCTGTCGGTTTCGGCTTCGGTGGCCGCGCGGGCGAGTTCGCCCATCACGGCGTCGACGTCGGCCGGCTTGACCGCGACGACGACGAAGGTCGCGTTGTCCACCGCGTCGCTCACCGATGCCACGCGCACCGAGTAGGTCTCGGCCAGGTACTCGGCGCGCTCGGGCATCCGTTCGGCCACCACCAGGTCTTTGACCTGCCGGCCCGCGCGCAGCAGGCCCGACAGCAATGCCTCGCCGATGCTGCCGCCGCCGATGATCGCGATTCTTGCCATGGCGGAAAGCATTCCAGACACCCCCCGCTAGCGGGCGGCGGGCACCATCGCCAGCTGCCGCGCCTGCACCACCAGGCGGCCGAGGTGATCGACGACGATGTGATCCTCGTCGAACCAGTCGTGACCGATCTCCACGCAGGTCGCGATGATCCGCAGCCAGCCGTCGGCGGGCAGGGCGCGCAGGAACGCCGTCAGCTGGATGGTGGGCGCCCAGCCGGTGCGGTCCACGGCGAAGGTCACCGGCGCCGACAGATCGCCGCACATGAGCGCGAACAGCGCGTCGGGTGCCACGCCGCGGGGGCGCGCCCACATCTGGATCATGGGCGGGTGCCCGTCGCGGGGCCGCATCGTCGACAGCAGCGGCCGGACGTCGCATCCCTCGCCCAGGTGCACCAGGCCGGCCATGGGGTGGCCGGGCCCGATCGGCTCGACGTCGTCGGGCGGTTCGGGGGCCATCAGGTCCAGCACCGGGTTCGCCGACAGCAGCGGCGCGTGCGAGCCGTCGGGCGGGAAGTGCTCCGGCCGACCGAGGTTGACCACGGCGTGCACCGCCGTGCGCTCGCCCTGCATGAGTTCGACGTCGACGACACTGATCCGGCGGCCGCGCTTGCGGAACGAGGTCAGCAGCCGCATCGGCCCCGGGTCGGGCGCCGACAGGAAGCTCGCCGACACGGCCACCGGCTCGGGTCCGCCCGGCTGCGCGCCGCAGGCGGTGCGCGCGGCGTTGGCGCACAGCGCCAGCATCGCGCCACCGTGCACCTTCGCTCCGATGGTCCAGCGCTTGTCGAGCTCGCCCTCGTAGACGCCCGGGCCGACCTCCCGCAGGGCCATCGCGGTGGTGAATAACGCGTTCAAGGTTCTCCCCAAGTTGGTGTTGGTGGCCGCTCAGCGCAGCAGGTGGGTGCGCGCGAACTGCAGCGATTCGGCGAGCATGCTTTCGCGCTCGCTGGCGCTGCGCGCGCTCGACGTGGACACCTCCAAGATCACATGCCCGGAGAAGCGGCCGCCGGCCAGCATCTGGCACACCTCGGCGGTGGGCTGGTTGCCGCGCCCGGGCACCAGGTGCTCGTCGGCGGGCAGGCCGCTGCCGTCGCACAGGTGCAGGTGGGTCAGGCCCTCGCCCATCCGCTCGGCCATGTCCAGGGAGTCGGAGCCCGCGGTCGCGGTGTGGGACAGATCCAGCGTGTAGTTCGCGTGGTTGCCGTCCAGCGGGTCATAGGACGGCGCGAACGCCGAGATCGCCGGGCCCGGCCCGCCGCCGCGCTTGCGCATTCGCTCCCGGGACTGGCCCGCGCCGAAGAACCGGTCGGCCCGGAACGGGAACATGTTCTCCACGGCGACCTTCACTTCGCTGGAGGCCTCCAAGGCCGCGACCTGGTCGCTGAACCCGTCGGCGTAGCGCCGCTGCCAGCGAAACGGCGGATGCACCACGACGGTCTGCGCGTCGAGCTGTTCGGCGGCCCGCACGCTGCGGTCCAGCTTGAGAATCGGGTTGGCGCCCCACACCCGCTGCGAGATCAGCAGGCAGGGCGCGTGCACGGAGAGCACCGGGACGCGATAGCGCCGGGACAGCTTCTTGACGGCGTCGATGTCCTGGCTGACCGACTCGCTCCACACCATCAGCTCGACGCCGTCGTAACCGAGCCGGTCCGCGTACTCGAAGGCGGCCTCGGCGCGCAACGGGTACACGGAGGCGGTCGACAGGCCGACTTTGATTGCTGGGCGCAATGGTCTGTGGGGGCTCTTCGGTGGATTCGGCTAGCCCGACTGTAGCGACAGGACCAGCGGCCCCAGGGTGATCAGCGCCCCCACCGCGACGGCGATCAACGTGCTGGCGATGTCCTCGGTTTTGCGCACCACGCGCACCCCCACCACCAGCCCGAGGATGACCAGCACCGTGAGCACCAGTGCCACGATGCTGTTCCAGCGCCACAGCTCGTCGAACGCGACGAACAGGCCGGCACCGAACGCGACCGCCAGGATCGACTGGAACACGACCAGGCAGCCGCGCCACAGCCCGCCGAGCCGGCCGGGCGCCTCGTGCGGCGCCTCGCCGGTGCGCTCGGCCACCGCGGCGGGGTGGTCGTCGTCGAGCTCCTCCACCGCGGACCGCTCCGCGCCGCGCCGCCGGGCCACCTCGTCGGCGAGCGTCTGGCCGCCGAACAGCGTGGAATCCGACTGTAGGAAGGACCGCACGAAGGCGGAATCCTCGGACGCGGGTTCGGCTTCGCGCACCTCCGAGTCCGTGACGTCCACCGGGAGGTCGGCGTAATGGTCCAGCGGGTCCGGGCTCATGTCCTCGGCGCCGGACTGGGCTGCGTCTACGGCGGCGTCGGCGTGCGGCAGCGGCCGTGGGTAGGCGCTGCGCTCCGGGCCGGACAGACGTTGGGGTTGGGGCGGCGACTTGGGCCAACGCGGCTCGGGTTCGGACCAGTACGCGGACGCGGACCGGTCCTCGGGCGCCTGCTCGGGGGCCGGCTCGGCGACCCGGACCGGCCCGCTGGCCGCCTCTTCGGCGTCGTGGTCGTCCTCGTCGCGGATGACCGGAATCTCACCGGTGAGCTCGGCGACCGTGACGGCGTCGCTGTCGCCGCGCCGCCGGCGGCGCCGCCGGGTGACTGCGGGGGCGCCGATGGTTCCGTTCCTGGCCAGCAATTCGGCCACCGAGATGGGCCGGGTGCCGGGGCTCTCGGTCTCGTGTGGTCCGGTCATGATTTGTCGCCTCTCGATCGGTTGGCGTTCCGATCAGCTTTCTGGCCTCCAGCATCGCGCACCGAGCTCCCGAAGAGCGCGGTTCCATCGGCTTCGCTGTCGAGTTTGCGCAAGATGAGACCTTCCCGTAACGCCCACGGGCAGATATCCACGGCTTCGATCGACAGCGCTCGCATGCTTGCCTCGGCCACCAGGGCGCCCGCCACGATCTGCGGTGCCCGTTCGGCGCTCACTCCTTCCAGTTCTGCCCGGTCAGCGGTGGTCATCCTAGAGATGAAAGCTATGAGTTGCCTGAGGCCGTTTTCGGTCAGCGTCCTCTTGACCCGCGGCCCCGCCGCCGAGGGCGCAGCTCCGGTGAGCCGTGCCAGCGAACGGAACGTCTTGGACGTGGCGACCGCGAGGTCGGGGGCGCCGGCTTCCAGGACCGCCACGGCCGATTCCGCCAGCTCGGCGTCCAGCCAGTCGCGCAGCATCGCCACCCGTCGCCGCCCGGGCGGGTCGTCGGGCAGCCATTCGCGGGTCAATCGCCCCGCACCCAGCGGCAACGACAACGCGACCTCGGGCTCCTCGTCGACGCCGCTGGACAATTCCAGCGAGCCGCCGCCGATGTCCAGGTTGATGATCCGCCCGGCACTCCACCCGTACCAGCGGCGCACCGCGAGGAAGGTCAGCCGCGACTCGTCGACCCCGGTCAGCACCTGCAGCTCGACGCCGGCTTCTTTTCGCACCCGGGACAACACGTCGTCGGAATTCTCGGCGTCGCGGACGGCCGAGGTGGCGAAGGCCATCAGCTCCTTGCAGCCGGAGCTGTCCGCGATCTTGGCGAACTCGTCGATCGTCGAAACCAACTTGTCGGCGCCGCGCTTGGTGATCTTGCCGGAGCTGTCGATCGACTCGGAGAGCCGCAGCGTGGCCTTCGTCGAACTCATCGGCGTCGGGTGCCCACCGCGGTGGGCATCGACCACCAACAGGTGGACCGTGTTGCTACCCACGTCGAGCACGCCTAACCGCACAGCAATCAACCTAGCCGGGTGACGATGCGCGCCGCGCAGCGGCGCGAGGAGAAGGCCGGCAATCAACCCAGCCGGGTGACGATGCGCGCCGCGCAGCGGCGCGAGGAGAAGGCCGGCAATCAACCCAGCGGCAGTCGCGTCGCGTCAAAGTGCCAGGCAAGCGAAATCGTGGTCTAACGTTGGCGACGTGGCGGATTCACACCCGGAACCGGGTCAAGAGGTCGAGTTGGACTTCGCCCGCGAGTGGGTGGAGTTCTACGACCCGGACAACCCGGAGCACCTGATCGCGGCCGACCTCACCTGGCTGCTGTCCCGCTGGACCTGCGTGTTCGGCACTCCCGCCTGCCGCGGCACGGTCGAGGGCCGGCCGGACGACGGGTGCTGCTCGCACGGCGCGTTCCTGTCCGACGACGACGACCGGGCCCGGCTGGACGACGCGGTCACGAAGCTGACCGACGAGGATTGGCAGTTCCGCGAAAAAGGCTTGGGCCGCAAGGGTTACCTGGAGCTCGACGAGCACGACGGCCAACCGCAACACCGCACGCGCAAGTACAAGGACGCCTGCATCTTTCTCAACCGGCCGGGCTTTGCCGGCGGCGCCGGGTGCGCCTTGCACACCAAGGCCCTCAAGCTGGGCGTGCCGCCGCTGACCATGAAGCCCGACGTCTGCTGGCAGCTGCCGATTCGGCGCAGCCAGGAGTGGGTGACCCGGCCCGACGGCACCGAAATACTCAAGACGTGGGTCACCGAATTCGATCGCCGCGGCTGGGGTTCCGGCGGCGCGGACCTGCACTGGTATTGCACCGGCGACCCGGCCGCGCACGTCGGCGCCAAGCAGGTCTGGGAGAGCATGGCGGACGAGCTGACCGAGTTGCTCGGCGCGAAGGCCTACGCCGAGCTGGCGGCAATGTGCAAGCGGCGCAGCAAGTTAGGGCTGATCGCCGTGCACCCGGCCACCCGGGTCGCCGAGTAATCACGTTCCCTGAGTCTTCTTGTAGGACAACACCATTCGCAGCGCGCTGGCGTTGAGGTAGTACTCGACCGCGGTGGCGGCCGGCTCCGTCTCGCGCGCCAGCACGGCGTCGGTGATGGCCTGCAGGTCGGCCACCACCGGGGCGGCGTCGTCGTAGGCCCCGGTGAGTTCGTGCTCCCGCCCGCCGAAGGCGTGCTCGACCCAGCGGTACAGCAACCCCAGCGCCCGGTTGCGGGTGGCGTGGATGAGCACCCGGAAGTAGGCGAGGTCGGCGGCCTGGCGTGCCGACGCGCCGTCGGCCTCGCGCACGGCCTGCAGCGCCGCGCGCAACGACTCGGCGTCCTCCGGCGTGCTGCGCACGGCCGCCAGCCGGCCGATCAACGGGCCCAGCGCCGCCCGGATCTCCAGCAGCTCGGCCAGGAACTCCGGTCCGAGCTTGCGAACCAGCGCCTCGACGACGGCGGGGTGGGTGAGCGCCTCGGGGTCGCGGACCACGTTGCCGCTGCCGTGGCGGGCCTCGATGAGGCCCATCTGCTGCAGGCGGGCCAGCCCCTGGCGCAGCGACGTGCGGTTCACGCCGAGGTGCTCGGCCAGCTCCCGCTCGGGCGGCAGGGTCGACCCGGGCGGAAAGGCGCCGTCGAGGATGGCGTCGGCGATCGACGCGGCGATCTGCTCGTCGACCCGTTGGCGATCCGGCGGCTGCAGCGCACTTGACTGGTTCATTGGCTCAACCAATATAGTGGACCGACCGGGCACCGCGCAGCATCGCGCGGCCGTGTCGCGACCGGAGGTGAGCACATGGACGACGAGCTGCGCTCGGCCGCCGCCCCGCGCTGGCGCGGCAAGGCCGGCCGCCTGGAGGTCTGGTACGCCACCTTGTCGGATCCGCTGACCCGCGCCGGGCTGTGGATCCACTGCGAGACGGTGGCCCCCGAGCACGCGGCCGACTCCCCCTACGCCCACGGCTGGGCGACCTGGTTCGCGCCCGACGGCCCGCCACGCACCGAGCGGTTCGGCCCCGAACCGGCCGGGCCGGCGTCGGGAACCGCCTGGTTCGACGCGGCGGGGGTGCGGGTGGCGCCGGAAAAGCTGGCCGGGCGCGCCGGACCGTTCGCGTGGGACCTGTCCTGGAAGGACGCCGGCACGCCGCTGTGGACGTTCCCCCGGGCGGCGTGGGAACGCGAGCTGTTGCCGGGCGCCCAGGTGGTGCTGGCGCCCACCGCGGATTTCACCGGCGCACTGACCGTCGCCGACGCGGCGGTCCGCGTCGACGGGTGGCGCGGCGGGGTCGCGCACATCTACGGGCACGGCAACGCCAGGCGCTGGGCCTGGGTCCACGCCGACCTCGGCGACGGCGACGTCGCGGAAGTCGTCGCGGCGGTCTCCAACAAGCCGGGCCTGCGCCGGCTGGCACCGCTGGCGTTCGTGCGGTTCCGCATCGACGGAAGGGACTGGCCCGCAAGCCCGTTGCCGTCGGTGCGGATGAAAACGACGCTGGGCCTGCGGCACTGGCAGCTGGAGGGCCGTATCGGCGGTCGCCGGGTGCTCATCCGGGTCGACCAGCCGCCGGAGCGGTGCGTGAGCCTCGGGTACACCGACCCCGACGGCGGCCGCGCGGTGTGCACCAACACCGAACAGGCCGACGTCCACATCGACATCGACGACCGGCACTGGTCGGTGCTGGGGACCGGGCATGCCGAGGTCGGCCTGCGCGGTGCCGACGCGCCCGACATCAACGAAAGGATCCCGTCGTGAGCTTCGTTCTCGACCCACCGCTGCTGTTCGCCGCCGGCGTGCTGATCGAGCGCCGGCTGCCCGCGGACCAGCGGGACGTCGCCGAGGCCGCCACGCTCGGCGTCTTCTTCGGCGGTTCGTTCGGTCTCTACAACAACGTGCCCGGCCTGGGCGTGCTGTGGCGGCCCTTCCGCGCCGCCAACGGGCGCGACTTCATGTGGAACAGCGGCGTTTTCGGCGTCGACACCGCGGAGGCGGGCCCGCGGCTGCACGCCGCGGCGGGCGCCATCTTCGCGACGTATCCGTTCTTCATCAAACTGGGACGCCGGCTCGGACGCCGCGGATGAGCCGTCTCGCCGCGTCGTTCGGCGCCGCGCTGCTGCCCGAGGAGTGCGGCGGCCCGGCGCCGGCCCAGCTCGCCGCGCGCGTCGACCGCTACGTCAAGCGGCTGCCCCCGGTATCGCGGACGGCCCTGCGCGCCGGGTTACTGTCGCTGGCCGCGGCGAGCTACCTCACCACCGGCCGCTCGCTGGCGCGGCTCGAACCTGGCGAACGGGAGCGGGTGCTGCGACGCGTCGCCGCGCTCGGGCCCGACGCCGGCGCGGCCGTCGAGGCCATGAAGGCCATCGTGTTGCTGGCCAACGGCGCCGAATCCTATGCGCCGGAGCTGCTTTCGCGCGCGCGGGCAGCGGACATGGCGCGCCCGGATGCGCCCCTGACCGTCACGCCCGCCGCCGAGAGCGGCTCGGTCGTCACCGCCGACGCGGTCGTCGTGGGGTCCGGCGCCGGCGGGGCGATGGTGGCCCGCACGCTGGCGCGGGCCGGCCTGGACACCGTCGTGATCGAGGAGGGCCGGCGCTGGACGGTCGGCGAATTCCGCAGCACCCACCCCATCGACCGCTACGCCGGGCTGTACCGCGGCGCGGGGGCCACCGTGGCGCTGGGCCGCCCGTCGGTGGTGCTGCCCATCGGTCGAGCGGTCGGCGGCACCACCGTGGTGAACTCCGGCACCTGCTACCGGCCTCCGCCCGCCGTGATGCGGCGCTGGCGCGACGATTTCGGCCTCGCCCTGGCCGATCCGGACCGGCTGAACGAGCGCCTCGACGACGTGGAGCGCACCCTGCGGGTGGCGCCGGTCCCGCTGCAGATCATGGGCCGCAACGGGCGGCTGCTGCTGGATGCCGCCGCGACGCTGGGCTGGCGGGCGGCGCCCATCCCGCGCAACGCGCCGGGTTGTCGGGGTTGCTGCCAGTGCGCGATCGGCTGCCCGCGCAACGCCAAGTTCGGCGTGCACCTCAACGCGTTGCCGCAGGCGTGCGAGGCGGGCGCGCGGATCATCTCGGAGGCCCGCGTCGAGCGGGTGCTGCACCGGCAAGGGCGCGCTCGCGGGGTGCGCGCCCGCCGGCCGGACGGCACCGCGCTCGACGTCCTCGCCGACACCGTCGTCGTCGCGGCCGGCGCCACCGAGACGCCGGGGCTGTTGCGGCGCAGCGGTTTTGGCGAGCACCCGCGCCTCGGCCGAAACCTCGCGCTGCACCCGGCGACGATGCTGGCCGGCCGGTTCGACGAGGACGTGGTTGCTTGGCACGGCGTGCTGCAAAGCGCGGCCGTGCACGAGTTCCACGAGTCCGACGGTGTGCTGATCGAAGCGACCTCCACGCCGCCGGGGATGGGGTCGATGGTCTTTCCCGGCTACGGCGCCGAGCTGCTCGGCTGGCTCGACGGCGCGCACCGGGTCGCGACGTTCGGCGCCATGGTGGCCGACCGCGGCGTCGGCTCGGTGTCGTCGGTGCGCGGCGAGACGCTGGTGCGGTACGACATCGCGCGGGCCGACGTCGCCAGGCTGCGGGTCGCGATCGAGGCCATGGGCCGGCTGCTGTTCGCCGCGGGCGCCGTGGAGGTGCTCACCGGTCTGCCCGGCGCGATGACGGTGACGTCGCTGCCCGCGCTGCGGGATGCGCTGAGCCGCAGCGACGCGCGCAGCCTGCACCTGGCCGCCTTCCACCCCACCGGCACCGCGGCGGCGGGCGCCGACGAGCAGCTTTGTCCGGTCGACGAAACCGGGCGGCTGCGCGGCGCCGACGGCGTGTGGGTGGCCGACGCGTCGATCCTGCCGAGCTGCCCGGAGGTGAACCCGCAGCTGTCGATCATGGCGATGGCGCTGGGCGTGGCCGACGAGATCGTCGGCGCCCGCGGACATTGACTGTGAATCCCCGGCGCCCAGTGTGCGTCCAGGGCGGCGACACGCCGGTGGGGGCGGCCGTCAGTGCACACTCGAGGCCCGCAACGCACACTCGATGCGTGCCGATCCCCGACTTCATCGTTGAGCTTCGTCGTGCCGTTGGCACCGCGCCGTTATGGCTGCCCGGCGTCACGGCGGTCACGATCCGCGACCGGGAAGTGTTGCTGGTCAAGCGCGCCGATAACGGCGCCTGGACGGCGGTGACGGGGATCGTCGAGCCCGGCGAGAATCCGGCGGATTGCGCGGCGCGCGAAGTGCGCGAAGAAACCGGGGTCGACGCGCGGGCCACCCGCCTGGCGTGGGTGCACGTGACCCACCCGACCGTGCACGCCAACGGCGATCGGGCCCAGTATCTCGATCACGTCTTCCGCATGCAGTGGCTGGCCGGCGAGCCTTTCGCGGCCGACGACGAATGCACGGAGGCGGCGTGGTTCGGCCTCGACGAGCTGCCGCCGATGACGGAAAACATGCGCCGGCGCATCGCGCTCAGCGCGAGCGACGACGCCCGGACCGTCTTCGACGCGAGCGACTAACCCTCGAGCTTGTAGCCCAGCCCCCGCACCGTCACCAGGTGCACCGGGTTGGCCGGGTCCGCCTCGATCTTGGAGCGCAGCCGCTTGACGTGAACGTCCAGCGTCTTGGTGTCACCGACGTAATCGGCACCCCAGACCCGGTCGATCAGCTGCCCGCGCGTCAGCACCCGCCCACTGTTGCGCATCAGGTACTCGAGCAGGTCGAATTCCTTGAGCGGCAACGTGATCGTGTCGCCGTTGACCGAGACGACGTGGCGCTCGACGTCCATCCGGACCGGGCCGGACTCCAGGACGCCGTCGCTGATCTCGGAGTCGTCGTCGCCGCCCCGGCGCAGCACCGCGCGGATGCGGGCGATCAACTCGCGCGCCGAATACGGCTTCGTGACATAGTCATCCGCGCCCAGCTCGAGGCCGACCACCTTGTCGATCTCGCTGTCGCGCGCGGTCACCATGATCACCGGCACGCTGGAGCGGGCGCGCAGCTGCTTGCACACGTCGGTGCCGGACATGCCCGGCAGCATCAAGTCCAGGAGCACGATGTCCGCGCCGGCGCGATCGAATTCGGCAAGCGCCGCGGGGCCGTCGGTCATCACCGTGGCCTCAAAGCCCTCCTTGCGCAACAGGAATGCCAGCGGATCGGCCAGCGACTCCTCGTCTTCCACGATCAAGACACTGGTCATCGACTTAGTTCTTCCTCTCGTTGTGACCTGTTGGGCCGCACCTCACGGCCCAGCGGTTGGTCGGGTTGTTCGTCGTTGTCCTTGTAGGCCGGGATCGACAGCGTGAACGTCGACCCGGTGCCCGGCTTGCTCCACACGCCGATGCTGCCGTTGTGGTTGGCCGCAACGTGTTTGACGATGGCCAGGCCCAACCCGCTGCCGCCGGTGGCCCGCGAACGCGCCTTGTCCCCGCGGAAGAACCGCTCGAAGACGCGCTCCTGGTCTTCCAGGGGGATGCCGATGCCGCGGTCGGTCACGGCGATCTCGATGTTGTCGCCGCGGCGGCGGCGGCTGATCGAAACCGGCGATCCCGGAGGGGAATACGCGATCGCGTTGGACACCAGGTTTGCCAGCGCGGTCACCAGCAGCGTTTCGTCGCCCAGCACTCGCAGGCCGCTGGGGGCGTCGGTGCGGACCTCGATGTCGGCGTTGTCGGCCGCCACCTTGTGCCGCGCGATCGCTTCGGACACAACGGTGTCCACCTCGACCTCGGTCACGTTGGGCAACGGGTCGGCGCCCTGCAGCCGGGACAGCTCGATCAGCTCGGCGACCATGTCCCCCAGCCGGTTGGCCTCGACGAGAACCTTTTCGGCGAACCGGCGCACGGTTTCGGAGTCATCGGCCGACGCCAGCAGCGCCTCGGCCAGCAGGGCCATCGCCCCCACCGGGGTCTTGAGCTCGTGGCTGACGTTGGCGACGAAGTCGCGGCGGGTCGCCTCCATGCGGGCGTAGTCGGACTGGTCGTGGACGAACACCACCGCGAACCGGCGGTCCTCCTCGCTCAGCAGCCGCGCCTGGCCGTGCACCGACAGCCCCGACCGGCCGGGTCCGCGCTTGGACGGCCGCAGGTCGAACTCGACGTCGACGCCGGTGAGCGCCTGCTGGGCGGCCTGCCAGGCCTGGTTGTCGAGCTGGCGGTCGCGGACCAGGCCCAGTTCCTTGGCCCGTTCGTTGAGGTAGACGACATCGCGGTGGGAATCCACCACCGCGGCGCCCAGCGGCATCAGCGCGACGATGCGTTGCAGCATCTGCGCGACGGTGATCCCCGTCCATTCGGTGGTGGATTGCTGGCGGCGTTCGACCGCCCGCGGCGCCAGCCGGGCCCCGACCGCAACCCCTGCGGCCAACGCCAGCACTGACAAGACCCCGGCCAGCAACAGCGCCGAGAACACAGTCACAACAAAATCCTACAAATTTGGTGAACGCCGCCCTAGCGGAGCGCGGCCAAAATCGGACAAGTCACACCTTACGCAGCAGGTGTTCCGCTCCCGTTCACTCGATGTTTGGCGAACGGGCCTTTAAAAGCGGTCTTGGACCTGGACCGGGCTCAGGCCCTGCCCTGGCTGGCAACGGCCGCGGCGCCCGCCGCGGCGGCCTCCGGGTCGAGGTAGGTGCCGCCCGGCAGCACCGGCCGCAGGTCGGCGTCCAGGTCGTAGCGCAGCGGAATGCCGGTCGGGATGTTGAGGCCGACGACCTCGTCGTCGGACATCCCGTCCAGGTGCTTGACCAGGGCGCGCAGCGAGTTGCCGTGCGCGACGATCAGCACGGTCTTGCCGGCCCGCAGGTCCGGGACGATGACGTCGGTGAAATACGGCAGGAACCGCACCACCACGTCGGCCAGGCATTCGGTCAGCGGGCCGCCGCCGATGTTGGCGTAGCGGGGATCGGTGTCCTGGCTGTACTCGCTGCCCCGCTCGATCGGGGGCGGCGGCGTGTCGTAGCTGCGCCGCCAGGCCATGAACTGCTCCTCGCCGTAGCGCTCCTTCGTTTCGGCCTTGTTGAGGCCCTGCAGGGCGCCGTAGTGGCGTTCGTTGAGCCGCCAGCTGCGCCGCACCGGGATCCACAACCGGTCGGCGGTGTCCAGCGCCAGGTGCGCGGTGGTGATCGCCCGGCGCAGCAGCGAGGTGTAGAGGACGTCGGGCAGCAGGCCGTGTTCGGTCATCAGCTCGCCGCTGCGCACCGCCTCGGCCCGTCCCTTTTCGGTCAGCCCCACGTCGACCCAGCCCGTGAACAGGTTGAGGGCATTCCAGTCGCTCTCGCCGTGGCGCAGCAGCACCAGCGTGGCCGTTTCACCCATGCCGGTCAGTCTCTCACGCAGGCTCGTCGTCATCGTCGTCGATCAGATGCGCGAACGCCTGCAGGTTCTTCAGCGACTCGCCGCGGGACACCCGCCACTCCCACTCTTTCTGAATCGACGACCGAAAGCCCAACTCCAGCAACGTATTAAAGTCGGAATCCACCGCTTCGAGCACCTGCCCGAGCACCCGGTCGATCTCGTCGGCGTCGACCGACGCCAGCGACATGCGGCCCACGAGGTAGATGTCGCCGACGTTGTCCAGCGTGTAGGCCACCCCGTACAGCCGGCGGTTGCGCCTGAGCAGGAACCGGTAGACGCCCTCGTGGTTCTCGTCGGGCTTGCGGCACACGAACGCCTCCACCCGCACCGAATGCTCGCCGATGCTCAGGATGGTGTTGGTCTTGAGCTTGCGCTCGCCGGGCAGTTCCACCACCAGGCCGGGCAGCCCGCCGTGCGCCCCGGGGAATTCCGAGTAGGTCAGCCCGCTGGCCTGCAGCGTGTGCTCGATCACGGCCTGCACGGTCGTATTCACGCGCCCACCCCGCGACGGGTGGTCCAGCGGCGCGGCTTGCGCATCGCGGCCCGGTCCGATTTCATGCCGTACCGGCGCTGGCGCAGGGCGGTGAAGTCGCCGATCGCGCGCCGGTAGCTGGCCAGCAGCGCGTCGGTGGTGTTGTCCCACGAGAAGGTGGCCGCGTGCGCGGCGGCCGCGCGGCTCATCGCGTCGGCCTGCGGCGGGGGTAGGCGCAGCAACCGATCCAGGGCGTCCGCCCAGTCGCCGACGTCGTGCCCGGACACCAAGCTGCCCGAGACCCCGTCGCGCACCGCCACCGGCAGGCCACCGACCGACGCGGCCACCACGGGGGTGCCGCACGCCTGCGCCTCGACGGCGACGAGCCCGAACGACTCCGAATAGCTGGGCACCGCAACAAGATTGGCGGCCTGGAACAGGGTGGCCAGGTCCGGGCGGGACTGCGGCGGCAGGAACGTCACCCGGTCGGCGATGCCGAGTTCGGCTGCCAGCCTTACCAATCCGTCCGGCGAGGCCAGGCCGCTGCCCGACGGGCCGCCGGCCACCACGATGCGCAGCCCGGGCAGTTTCGCCGCGGCGCGCAGGACGATGTCGGGGGCCTTCAGCGGCTGGATCCGCCCGACGAAGGCCACCAGGTCGCCGTCGAGCGGCAGCCCCAGCGCGGCCCGGGCCGCCCGGCGATCGCCCGGCGAGAACACGTCCAGGTCCACCCCCGGGTGGACCACATCGATGCGCGCCGGGTCGGCGTGGTGCAGCGAAATCAGTTGCGTGGCTTCGTCATCGGTGTTGACGATCAGCCGGTCCGCTTCGTCGACGACCTGCTGCTCCCCCACCGTGCGCAGCGGCGGCTCGGGCGCGTCCCCGTCGGCCAGGGCCGCGTTCTTCACCGCCGCGAGGGTGTGGGCGGTGTGCACCAACGGCACCGCCCAGCGGTCCCGGGCCAGCCAGCCGACCTGCCCGGACAGCCAGTAGTGGGAGTGCACGATGTCGTAGTGGCCCGGCTCGTGCGACGCCTCGGCGCGCAGCACCGCGGCCGCGAACGCGCACAGCTGCGTGGGCAGGTCGTATTTGTCCAGACCCTCGAAGGGCCCCGCCACCACGTTGCGGACCAGCACGCCCGGCGCCACGTTGGCCACCGGCGGATCGGCCGACGCGGTGGCCCGGGTGAAGATCTCCACCTCGATGCCCCGCCGCGCCAGGTGCAACGCGGTTTGCAGCACGTAGACGTTCATGCCTCCGGCGTCGCCCGTTCCCGGCTGGGCCAACGGCGAGGTGTGCACCGCCAGGACCGCTACCCGGCGCGGGTCGCTGCGCCGGAGAAGGTCGTCGTGCCGCACTCCTTCATCTTTACAGGACCGGCCGCGGCCCGGACGACGGGCGCTGTTCGCGCTAAGCGGACGACTCGTCGGCCGCGACCTCCCGCAGCCGGGACTGCAGCGCCCCGGCGCGACGCATCGCGCCCAGCGGGTCCGCGTACAGCCCGCCCAGCGACACCGTCCCGGCACCGGCCTCCTGGACCCGGTTGCCGAAGGCGGTGACGCGGATATCGCGCGGGGGCAGCACCGAGCGCCCGGCGAACGCCTCCTCCACCTGGCCCATCGCCTCGGGGTATTCGGTGAAGGCCTGGCCGCCGACCACCAGCTCGTCGGGGTTGAGCATGTCGCGCAGCAAGGCGACCGCCTCGCCGAGCACCCGGGCCCGCTCGGCGAGCAAGTCCTTGGCCGGCTGATTGCCGGCCCGGGCGCCCCGCAGCAGGTCGGTCATCGCGGTGGTGGCCCCGGCGGTGCGGGTCGCGGCGGCGACGTCGGGCAGGATCTTCAGTCGCCGCGCGGCGGCCAGCACCGCTTCGTCGCTGACGGTGGACTCCAGCTGGCCGGTGCCGCCGAGCAGCTCGGAGTGGGCGGGCAGCGCCGCGATGGTGCCCGGCCCGCTGGCCGGGCAGTGCACCCGCCCGCCGATCACCAGCGCGTAGCCCACGGTCTCGCGGGCGTAGACGTACAGGCTGGTCGGCGAGCTCGGCGCGAACCGGCGCAGGCCGAGCAGCAGCTCGGCGCCGGCCATCGCGTCGACGTGCGAGGCCACCGACAGCGGCAGGCCCAGCGCGTCGGCCAGCACCGGGCCGACGGGCGCCTGCCGCCAGCCGAGCCGGGGGTGGTCGACGAGGCCGGTGGCGCCGTCGACGGTGCCGCCGATCGCCACCCCGACCCACAGCGGGCGGCGCCGGTGCCAGCGCTGCAGGTACCGCGAGGCGCTCTCGGCCAGCGACGCCAGCGCCGGCCCGGCGGGGGACAGCGGCGTCGGGGTCTCGACGGTGTCCAGCGTGCGGCCGAACAGGTCGGTGGCCACGATGCTGGTGGTGCGCGCACCGATGTGGATGCCGAGCGTGACGAACGGTTCGTGGTTGATCTCCACCGGCACCCGCGGACGCCCGATGGCGCCGGAAACGGCCAGGTCGGCGCGTTCCCGCAGCAGGCCCGCGTCCAGCAGCGCGATGACCTGCCGGTTGACCGTGGCGATGCTCAGCGAGGTGACGGCCGCGATGACGTCGCGGCCGACGGGGCCGCGCAGCCGGACCGCGCGGAAGACGGAGGCCGCCGCCGAATCCGAGATGTGTAGCGCCGGAGGCAGGATCTGGCGGTGCATCCGCGGAAGGCCTTTGCGGCTGAGGGAATGGTGGCTACGGGTAAGGGTAGTGCGCATGGGTGTCCTTTTGTGCGAGTTCCTGATGGCCGGCTGCGGCCACACCTGAAAGTCAGGAGCGGCAGAGTGCGCGGCAACAACACGCACCCGCCGCGCACAGACACGCGGCGGTGTTGTTGATCAGGGCGCCAAGGAGCACCCCGAGAACTTAGCACGTTCACTAGAGTTGTTCCGTGTGAACGCAGCTGGGGGACAACAACGGGTCGCGGTGGTTACCGGCGCCAGTTCGGGCATCGGTGCGGCGACCGCGAAAACCCTTGCGGCACAGGGCTTTCACGTGGTCGTGGTGGCGCGTCGCGCGGACCGGCTCCAGGCGCTGGCCGACGAGATCGGCGGCACCGCAATTGTGGCCGACGTCACAGACGACCGCGCGGTGGCCGCGCTGGCCGCCGAGTTGAGCCGGGTCGACGTGCTGGTGAACAACGCCGGTGGCGCCTGGGGGCTGGAATCCGTCGCCGACGCCGACCTCGAGCACTGGCAATGGATGTGGGAGACGAACGTGGTGGGCACGCTGCGGGTCACCCGCGCGCTGCTGCCCAAGCTGATCGAATCCGGCGACGGCCTCATCGTCACCGTCACCTCGGTCGCGGCCCTGGAGACCTACGATGGCGGCGCCGGGTACACGGCGGCCAAGCACGCGCAGGGCGCGCTGCACCGCACGCTGCGCGGCGAGCTATTGGGAAAACCCGTGCGGCTCACCGAGATTGCGCCGGGGGCCGTCGAAACCGAGTTCTCGCTGGTGCGCTTCGACGGCGACCAACAGCGCGCCGACGCCGTCTACCGCGGGCTGACGCCGTTGGTGGCGGCGGACGTCGCCGAGGTGATCGGGTTCGTGGCCTCGCGGCCGTCCCACGTGGACCTGGACCTGATCGTCATCAAGCCGCGCGATCAGGCCAGCGCGACGCGGTTCAACCGCCGGGACGAGTAGTCGTCGTCGTGGTGGTGGTCGTGGGCGTGCCCGACAGGGTCGGGGCGTCTGTCGGCGTGACCGGCGCGGTGACGGGTATCTGCGACGCCGGCGGGTGCGCCGTCGGGGGCGGCAGCGCCGACATCGCCACCCAGGTGTCCCAGTCCACGGCCCAGTCCCAGATGTCGCCGTCGGAGTACGACAGCTGGATCGAGCTGCCGGTCACCTCGACCGGGTCGCCGTACATCGCGGTGCGGTAGTACTGCTCGGCGTCGGACGTCGACAGGTTGATGCAGCCGTTGGTGACGTTGCTGTTGCCCTGCGCCCCCGAGCTGGCCGGGTTGGCGTGGATGAACTCGCCGTTATTGGAGATCCGCACCGCCCACCGCTCGTGGGCGTTGGTGTAGCCGGCGGCCGGGTTCGACATGTAGAAGTCGGCGTACTTCTCGGTGACCACGTGGATGCCGTTGCGGGTGACGTTGCGCGCCTTGTCGGCCTCGCCGTAGCTGCACGGGAAGTCCATGATGACGCCGGCGTCGGTGACGACCTGGATGCGGTGCGAGGAGACCTCGGCCTTGACCACCTGCCGGCGGCCGATCTGGATGTGCAGGGAGATGTCGTCGGCGCCGAAGGCGCCGTCACCGAACGGGCGCCCGTAGAACTTGGCGTCGACGTTCACCGTGGTGCCGGCCGGGTAGTACTCGCGGGTCCGGTAGTGCACGCGCGCGCCCTGCGCCTCGTCGGGCAGCCAGGCCCAGCTGCCCTCGACGGGCGGGTCGGTGGTGACCGTGAGCGCCTTCTCGACGGCGGCCTTGTCGCTGATGGGCGAATCGAACTGGATGATGATCGGCGCGGCGACGCCGACGGTCTGCCCGTCGGCCAGCTGGAACGCCCCGCTGATCTTCTTGGTCGGCGACACGGTGGTGAACTTGCCGGTCACCGGGATCGCCTTGCCGTTGTGGCCGACGGCCGACCCGCTCCACGTGTAGGTGGCGTCATAGCCCAGCGGCTCGGTGGTGGTGTAGACGGTGCGGTCGGAGTTGAAGGCGCCGGCGACCACCTTGCCCGACGAGTTGGTCAGTGCGACCTTCTGGAACCAGCCGTCGGTCACCTGGACGCTGATCGGCGCGATCGGGACGACGTCGGCCGCGGCGTCGGCCGGCGCGAACTTCAGCTGCGGCGCCGGCGGCTCCTTCTTCTTCTCGGCCTCTTTGTTGGCCACGGTGCTGGCGCAGGCGGCCAATACGCTGGGGGCAAACACGCCGAGTCCCAGGGCCGCCAAGGCCAGGCGCCGGTTGACCGGCGGAGGGGAACTGGATGTGCTCACGACAATTAAAGATACCGTGAGAGAACACCCCAACCCCGCCATGACAATTCGCGCCCGGGGCGCCGACTCACGGGATTTGCGGCTACAGCCTGCAACCGAGCAGGACAGGCTCCGGTTCCAGTGTGATACCAAACACAGCGCGGACTCCGTCACGTACCGTGCGGGCCAGCGCGATGACGTCCCCGGCGGTGGCGTCGCCGCGGTTGGTGAGCGCGAGCGCGTGCTTGGTCGACAGCCGGCAGGGCGCTTGGGTGCCGCCCGGATCGGGCTGCGGATACCCCTTCCCGAAGCCCGCCCGCTCCACCAGCCAGCCCGCCGCCAGCTTGATACCGTCCGGCGCCGGGTAGTGCGGAACCGGTCCCTCGACGCGACCGGCCAGCCGCTCGTACTCCTGCGGGGAGACCACCGGGTTGGTGAAGAACGAGCCCACGCTCCAGGTGTCGTGGTCCGCGGCGTCGAGCACCATGCCCTTGCGGCCCCGCAGCCTCAGCACCGCCTCGCGGACGGCTTTCGGGTCGGCGCGCTCGCCGCTGGTCGCGTTCAGCGCGCCGGTCAGCTCGCCGTAGCGCAACGGCGCGCTGCGGCCCGAGGCGTCCAGGGCGAACTCGACTTCGAGTACCACGGAAGGGATTTCGCGTCCCGACCGGTTGGCCCGCTTGAACGCGCTGGTGCGGTAGCCGAACCCGAGTTCCTCGCCGGGCACCCAGCGCACCGCCCCGCTGGCGCGGTCCAGCACCCGCACCCGGGTGATGGTGTCGGAGACCTCCGCCCCGTAGGCCCCGACGTTCTGCACCGGGGTGGCGCCGGCCGACCCGGGGATGCCGGACAGGCATTCCAGCCCGCCCAGACCGCGCTCGATCGCCGTGAGCACCACGTCGTCCCAGACGGCGCCCGCCTCGGCGCGCACCACGTTGCCGTCGACGGTGATCGCGTCGTTGGCGAGGCGCACCGCGGTCAGCTCGGTCAGCGTGTCGGCGACCACGAGGTTGGAGCCGCCGGCAAACACCAGCACCGGCCCACCGCCGGATTCGGCGTCCAGCTGGCCCAGCACGGCAACCACCTGCTCGGTGCTGGTGCAGGTGATCAGGCGCCGCGCGACGGGCCCGACCCGCAAGGTCGTCAACGGCGCCAGCGGCACCGCCTCGGCGACATGCGCACCGGCGAAGAGCGAACCGGCACCGGTCGGTTTCATGGCCCGTAACGGTAGCCTGGCCAGCTATGCCGCGTTCATTCGACTTGTCGGCCGACTACGAGCAGACCGTCGAGGAGATTCACCGGGCTTTCCAGGTGGAGGGCTATTGGGAGGCCCGGCTGGCCGACATCCCCGTCGACGAGGCCCGGCTGGAGTCGATGCGGCGCGGCGGTGAGTCCGGGGACGCCGGCAGCGTCGAGGTGGTGACCGTGCAGGTGGTGCGCAGCCACAACCTGCACGCCCTCGTCAAGCAACTGCACCGGGGCGACCTGTGCGTGCGGCGCGAGGAATCCTGGGGGCCGCTGCGCGACGGCTCCGCGACGGCGGCCATCGCCGGCTCGATCGAGGGCACCCCGGTGCACGTGTCGGGCACCGGCGAACTGTCGCCCATCGCGGAGTCCGGCGGCGCGCGGCTCACCTACCGGATCGCCGTCAAGGTCCGGGTGCCGCTCATCGGCGGCAAGGTGGAGCGGCTCATCGGCACCCACCTGGCCGAACTGGTGAGCCGCGAACAGCGCCTGACCGCGGAGTGGATCGCGGACAACGCCTAGGCTGGCGCCCATGCGAATCGCCTTGGCGCAGATCCTCAGCGGCAGCGATCCGGCGGCGAACCTGCAGCTGGTGGGCGAGTACGCGCGCCGCGCCGCCGACGCCGGCGCCGCGCTGGTGGTCTTCCCGGAGGCGACCATGTGCCGGTTCGGCGTTCCGCTGGCACCGGTCGCCGAGCCGATCGACGGGCCGTGGGCGGACGGCGTGCGCGGGATCGCGGCGGACGCCGGGATCACCGTGATCGCCGGCATGTTCACCCCGGCCGGCGACGGGCGGGTGACGAACACGCTGATCGCGGCCGGGCCCGGCGCCCCCAACCGGCCGGACGCCCACTACGACAAGATCCACCTCTACGACGCGTTCGGCTTCGCCGAGTCGCGCACCGTCGCGCCCGGCCGCGAGCCGGTGGTGGTGGAC
Source organism: Mycobacterium paraense (assembly GCF_002101815.1). Taxonomy (GTDB): domain Bacteria; phylum Actinomycetota; class Actinomycetes; order Mycobacteriales; family Mycobacteriaceae; genus Mycobacterium; species Mycobacterium paraense. Next base: position 278,007 of record NZ_LQPM01000030.1, read on the forward strand.
GTCGACGGGGTGCGGGTGGGACTGAGCGTTTGCTACGACATCCGCTTTCCGGCGCTCTACACCGAGCTGGCCGCGCGCGGCGCCCAGCTGATCGTCGTCTGCGCGTCCTGGGGCTCGGGGCCGGGCAAGCTCGAGCAGTGGACGCTGCTGGCCCGGGCCCGGGCGCTGGATTCGATGAGCTACGTCGCCGCCGTCGGTCAGGCCGACCCCGGCGACACCCTGTCCACGTCGGGCTCCGGCGCGGGCGCACCCACAGGTGTGGGCGGCAGCCTGGTGGTGTCGCCGCTGGGCGAGGTGGTCGCCTCCGCCGGCGCGAACCCGCAGCTCGTGGTGGCCGACATCGACGTCGACAAGGTGGCCAAGGCCCGCGAAACCATCGCGGTGCTGCGAAACCGCTCCGACTTTGCTCGGATGGATAGGGCAGAATCGGTTGGGTGACGAACCCACAAGGCCCCCAGGGACCACCAAACGAGGGCCCGTCCACCTGGGCCCGCCCCGGCAACCAGCCCTTCGGCCAGCCCCCGACCGAGCGGCCCACCGAGCGGATCAGCACCGGCGGCCCGGCC